>CAWGCU010000026.1:0-310390 GCA_963821175.1 uncultured Alphaproteobacteria bacterium | reverse complement strand
CAGCGAGCAACGCGACCTTGGCGCGCTTGAGAAAATCGAGCGTGTCCGATTTCAACAGCCGTTCCGGCGCCACATAGACGAGGCGCAATTCGCCGCGCGCGATCTGATCGAGGATCGAACGGTTCTCCGCCGGGTCGTTCGCGGAGTTCAACGCCGCCGCGGCCACGCCGTAGCCGCGCAATTGCGCCACCTGATTGCGCATCAGCGCGATGAGCGGCGACACCACGATAGTCAGGCCGTCACGAATGAGCGCCGGCAGCTGATAGCACAGCGACTTGCCGCTGCCCGTCGGCATCACCGCCAGCACATCGCGACCGTCGAGAATGGCGGAGACGATATCGCCCTGGCCGGGCCGGAAGGCCTCGAAGCCGAACGTGGTGCGAAGTGTGCGCTGCGCCATCGCGAGGTCGGACATGACGGTTCCTTCGGGCAATGTTCTATATTTGTTCCATAACGCTCGCAAGCGCAAAACAGCGATGCGGCGCCGTTTCTTGCGCCATCGCGCCCGCTGAGGCAGGTTGCCGGCCCACGCCGGGTTTCCATTCCATGACCTCCGCCGCAAGCCGGGACGGCCTTCCTGTCGGCCGCCTCATCAGGCTCATGTTCGTGCTCTGGCTCGCAGGCGTCGCCATGCGCATGACCATCCTCGCCATGGCGCCGGTGATCCCGCAGGTGCACGACGAATTGCACATGTCGGAGACCCAGGTCGGGCTGTTGATCGGGCTGCCGCTGGCCTTGTTCGCCATTGCGGCGGTGCCGGGATCGTTGCTCATCGCGCGCATCGGCACCAGCCTCGCGGTGATCCTCGGCATGGTGATCGCGGCGCTGGCCGGCGGCGCGCGCGGCGCCGCGGTCGACGTCGCCACGCTCTACGCCGCGTCGATCGCCACCGGCTTCGGCGTCGCCATCATCCAGCCGGCGATGCCGACCTTGGTGCGCGAATGGCTGCCGCGCCACATTGCGTTCGGCACCATCGCCTATTCGAGCGGCATGCTGATGGGGGCGATGTTCGCCACCGTGTTCACCATCCCGGTCGTCTTGCCGTTGGTCGGCGGCAGTTGGCGGCGTGACCTCGTCGTCTGGGCGGTGCCGGCGCTGTTGATCGCGCCGGCGTTCTTTTTGTTGAGCCCGAAGACGGACTCGCGCGGTGTCGCCAATGCGGCGATCGGCGGGCTGTGGTGGCCGGATTGGAAAAGTCCGCTGGTTTGGCTGCTCGGCGTGGCCCTAGGCAGCAACAACGCCGCGTATTTTTCGACCAATGCTTTTCTCGGCGACTTCCTCACCAGCCACGGCAGGCCGGAACTGCTCGGCCCCGCTTTGGCCTGGCTCAACGGTGCGCAGATCGTCACCCCGATCATCTTGCTGACGATGGCGAACCGCATGCAGCGGCAGGCGTGGCCGTTCCTGATCTTCGGCCCGATCCTGTTCGTCTCCTTTCTCGGACTGATGTTCATCCCGTCGACGCTGTGGATCTTCGTCTGCTCGGCTTCGATCGGCGTCACCACGGCGATCACCTTGATCGCGACGCTGGCGCTGCCGCCGCTTTTGAGCGCGTCGGCCGATGTGGCGCGTACGGCCGCCGGCATGTTCACCATCAGCTACGCCATCGCGATCGTCGTTCCGACCATCAGCGGCGCGCTGTGGGACGCGACCGGCGTGCCGTGGACGGCGTTCGTGCCGCTGTGCGTCTGCGCCGTGGTGCTGACCGTGCTCGGCACCGCGGTAGCGCGCTATAAATCTGCGGGCGAAAAGGGCATAATTCGGCAATGACAAAACGACCGAAGACACCGCAGCGAAAACCCAAGCCGGCGAAAAAAGGCCCGATGCTGCCGACCGACCGGCTCGACTATTCGCCGATCATCGAGCGCGCAAAGCTCTTGCTGCCGAACGGCGCCCGCATGGTGGTGTGGGTCATCGTCAATGTCGAGGAATGGGATGCGACGCAGCCGATGCCGCGCACGGTGCTCACCCCGCCGGCCGGCGGCTCGCCGATGCCCGACGTGCCAAACTGGGCCTGGCACGAATACGGCAACCGGGTCGGCTTCTGGCGCTTCGTCAAGGTGTTCGACGAGTTCAAAATTCCCGGCGTGATCGCGATCAACGGCTCGGCGCTCGCCGCCTATCCGGCGATCGTGCGCGCCGCGGTGGCGCGCAAATGGGAGTTCATGGGCCACGGCTTTACCCAGCGCAACATGCAGAAGGTGCCGGACGAGCGCGCCGATATCCGCAAAACCCGCGAGGTGATCTTGAAGGCCACCGGCAAGCCGCCGCGCGGCTGGCTCGGCCCCGGGCTGACCGAAACCTGGCAGACGCCCGATCTCCTGGTCGAGGAAGGCTATGGCTATGTCGCCGACTGGGTGCTCGACGATCAGCCGGTGTGGCTGAAAACCCGCGGCAAGCCGATCGTCAACCTGCCCTATACGCAAGAATGCAACGACGTCGCCATGATGCTGATCCAGCACCACAAGGCGTCGGAATATTCCGACCGCGCGCTCGATCAGTTCGAGCAGATCTATGCCGATTCCGCCGACTCGGCCCGCGTGATGGCGATCTCGATTCATCCCTACATCATGGGCGCGCCGCACCGGGTCAAATATTTTCGCCGCGTCATCGAGCACATCCGCAAGAAACAAGACGTCCTGTTCTGGACCGGCGAGCAGATCCTCGACTGGTTCCTCGGCGCCGGACCGCAGGCACCTTGAGACTGCCGTGAGAAATCCTGAAACCCTCACTGACGCCGCGAGCGGCGACGACACCGGCGCGCGCCTGATGCTGGTCGTATTGTGCTGCGTCTGGGGCGTCACCTGGCCGATCATGCGCATCGCGCTCAACGAGGTGCCGCCGTTCACCATGCGGACATTCAGCACGCTGGTCGGCGGACTGGCGCTGTTCGCGGTGTGCCTCATCAGGCGCAGCAATTTGCGCCTTCCCGACGCAAAGGCCTGGACGCATGTCGTCGTGTCATCGCTCCTCAACGTCGCCAGCTTCAGCGTGTTCTCGACCTTCGCCCAGCTCGGCGCCGCAACCTCGCGGGTGGCGATCCTCGCCTACACCATGCCGATCTGGGCGGTGCTTTTCGCCTGGATTTTCCTCGGCGAGAGACCGACCGGCATGCAGCCGATTGCCGTCGCCCTGTGCGCCGCGGGGCTTGCGGTGCTGATCTATCCGCTGGCCGCGGCGGGCATTCCATTGGGCATCGTGCTGGCGCTTGCCACCGGCGTGAGCTGGGCCATTGGCACCGTTTATCTGAAATGGGCGCGGATCGAGGCCGAGGCGATGGCGGTCGCGCTCTGGCAGATCGTGATCGCGTTCTTCGTCATTGCGGCCTGCATGATGATCTTCGAAGGCGGACCGGATTTCCATGCCGCGCACGTCGACGGCGTGGTGGCGACCATGCTGACGGGCCTGCTCGGCACCGGCCTCGCCTACGGCCTGTGGTTCACGGTCATCCGGCGGTTGCCGGCCATGACGGCATCGCTGGGCGTGCTTGGCAGCCCGGTGATCGGCGTCATTGCCTCGGTCCTGGTGCTGGGCGAGCGGCCCACCGCCACCGATATTGTCGGCTTCGCCTTGATCCTTGCCGCATCGGCCTGCGCACTGCTCGGCCGCACGCCACCGGCGGAAACCGTGACGCAACCGACTTGAAAATTTTCTGAAAGCGCCGGCACTCAGACCGGCAGGCACAGCGCGTTGTCGACCAGCAAGTTGTCGTAGACGCAGCGCCGCTCGGCGAGTTTCAGGCTGTCGCCGACCCGGCGGAATTTGTCGTAATAGACGCCGACCTGATGCAGTTTTGCCTCCGGGCGATCGAACAACACTTGCACGACGACATAATTGGCTCGCGCCCGAATATCGCCGTTCGGCTCCTCGCCCAAAACCTGCGGGCTGCCGATGATATGGCGCAGATAGCGCGGCGCGAACATCTCGGTCTTCATCGCGTGGGCGCGATCGAGCAGCATGCCCTTGTTCTCGCAATAGATCAGGCCGACCGGCATGTTGCGGTCGGCGTTCTCGCGCGAGATCACGACATAGAAAGCGTCGTCGGTGAACATCTCCGCCCAATCGGCCAAGCGCTGCTCGTCAAGCGCCGCCGCATACGCGCTGTTGAATTCGTCGAGCTCGCGGTGTAGCAGCAGCGCTTCGATGCGCCGGTCGTTGGCGATTGATTTTGGCGAATCGAGCATCGCTCTAAAGCCCCATCGCTTCGCGCCAATGCTTGTACATGGCGCGAATGGCGGCTTCGGAGATCAGCGTATCGGCGGTGCCCGTGTGCTCGGGGTCGAGCTTGACTAGATGCTTGCCGTTCGGCACCCGCTGCATGCCGTCCTGGACGAATTTGATCGCCTCGTTGTCCTCAAGCCCGAGAAAGCCGGCCGGCCCCATCAAATTGCCCTGGCGCAGGCGATGCCGGGTCATCTCCTCGTCGTCGCCTTCGAAGCCGAACATGGTCCATTTCATGATGAATTCATGCGGACCGCTCGGCACGATCTGGCGGACGCCGAGCGTGTTCATTTCCCGCTGCACGATCAGGTTGGGCCAAATCGTCGCCATGGTGACCGACCATGGGCTGTCGAACTCTTCGATGAAATCCATGAACCGCGGCTCGTGCAGCGTCAGCCCTTCCTTGTAACTTCGCATTTCCTTCTTGGCTTCGCCCGACAAGGCTTTGGCATCCGACTTCGCCGACGCCATGACGCCGTGCCGGCCGCTCTTGTCGGCGAGCATCAGCGAGCGGTTGCCTACGACGAGCAGGCCGAAGGTGACGAGGAACGTATGCAGCAAGGTGGCGTGATACGGGTCCTTGAGGTTCTCGTGATAGAGCTTCCAGTTGCCCGGCAGCGAATGCCGGTAGTGGCCGAGCAGGCGCAGCTTGCGGCCGTCGAAGGTCGCCTCGAACTCGCGCAACACTTCGGGCCCGAGATAATCGGGAAACGATTCCATATTGTCGGCGTAGGACGCGAACACGACGCCGCGATGGGTCGTGACGTTCAGCTTGCGCAGTCCATGGTCTTGCATCCTGAAATCGGCCGGCATACCGCCTTTGCCGGCCATGCCGCGGCGGAACGGAACGCCGATCAGGTTGCCTTGCAGATCGTAGGTCCACTGATGATAGGGGCAGATGAATTCTTGTGCCGAACCGCTGAGCTCGCGGCAGAATTCCGAAGCGCGGTGCGCGCAACGATTCTCGAACGCATGGATCGAGCCGTCCGCAGCGCGGGTCACCACGACCGGAGTAGGCCCGACATTGGAGCGGATGAAATCGCCAGCGTTGGGAATCTCGGCCTCGAGCGCGACATAGTTCCAGGTCGGGCCGTGGAAGATGCGCTCGACTTCGCGCTCGTAAATCGCCTGGTCGGTATAGACCCAGTCGGGAATGACGGAGAGATCGTCGTCGGGCCAGACGTAATCGTGCGGGAAGTTCGACAGTTGCAAAGTCATTGCGGTCGTCCTCACGGCACCGTCATGCGGGCCTTTTCAGCATAGCCCAGTGCCCCCATGTTGCAACGGATTTGCGGCGCGCTATGCGCGGGCGTAGGCTTGCGGCAACCCGGCTAGGAGACCGATCATGGCGCAGGAACCGCTCGCCACCCGAGGCAACTATCTGCACATCTACGATTTTCGCGTGATGAAAGGCAAAGAGGACGAATTCATCCGGCTGTTCGAAGAATTCGATTATTCGGACTGCAATCCGATGCATAAATCCTCGGCGCAGGTGAAGGACGGCGTGCTGTGCCGCGACACCGAGGATCCGCAGCGCTTCTTCCTGATCGCCGAATGGGCCGACATCGAAGAGCACGCCCGCATCCGCAAAATCCTGGCCAACGAGATCAAGCCGGAATTCATCAAATACATCGAGGGCCACAAATTCGTGCCGAAATATGTCGAGGTCGTCTCGTCGACGCCGGACGAAATTTTGAAGAAGGCGGCGGAGTAGCGCCCGGGCGCTACGCCTTGACCTGCAACGCCAGTTCGGCGATGCGCGCGACCATCGCGCTTTGCGGATCAGTGAGCGGATCGCACACGGTGAAATGGTTGGTGCCGGCGATCTCCTCATAACGCGTCTTCGCCGCGCCCTGCCACGCCTGCACGATGAGCTGGCTCTGGCGCCTGAACTCGCTGGATTCGAGGGCGCCGACGACCGAATCCAAGGTGCGGGCGGGAGGAACCGGCCAAAATGCCGGCGAGACTTTGCGCACATCCTCGGCGGTGAGCCGCAAATCCTGATTCGTGCTCAAGCCAAGGAGCGGCGCGAGATCGTACAAGCCGGAGATCGCGTAACCGGCTGGTGTCAGATCGGCCGGCGCCTTGGGATAAAGCGACGGCCAGTCGGTGCCGACCATGGCGGCGGCGAGATGCCCGCCGGCGGAATGACCGATGACGAGCATCGGCCGATCGAGCCGCTGCCACAAGGACAAACAAGCGCGGCGCATTTGCTCGATGATGTCGGCGATGGTGACGATCGGGCACAGATCGTAACCCGCAACGGCGACCGTGATGCCGCGCGCATTCAAGCCGCGCGCCATGTGGCTGAACAGGGACGGATCGAGCGAGCGCCAATAGCCGCCGTGAATGAACAGCGCCAGCGGGGCGGCGGCGCCGGCCGCCGCATGGAACAGATCAAAATATTGCCGCGGTGTATCGCCGTAAGACAGGCCGAGCTCGGCGCGGCCCTCTTTGAGCGTTTCGGCGCGATAAAGCTCGGCATCGCGCGTCCAGCGGGCGAAAATCTCCGCATGCTCCGGCACGCGGGCGCGGTTGTTATATTCGGCTTCGTAATCGATGGCGGCCATCGGCGGCTCCCAGCTTTCCGCATCAGATTGCGGCAAGCTTGCCCGATGAGCAAGGCTCCGTCGGATACTCGACAGTCAGCCGAAATCTGCTAGTGGAACGCTATGAAAGTGGACGGCAAACCAATGCGCAGCATCTGGCTCGAGCCGGACGGCTGGTCGGTCGGCGTGATCGATCAGACCGTGCTGCCGCATCGCTTCGCCACCGCGCGCCTCGTCACGCTCGACGAAGCAGCCCAGGCCATCCGCGCCATGGTGATCCGCGGCGCGCCGTTGATCGGCGCGGCCGCAGCCTATGGCATCTGCCTGGCGTTACGCGCCGACGCCTCCGACGAAGCGCTCGATCGGGCTTATGCGACGCTGCTCGCCACGCGCCCGACCGCGATCAATCTCAAATGGGCGCTCGACGAGATGATGGCCGCGGTCCGCAACCGGCCGCGCGCCGACCGCAGCGCCGCCGCCTACCGGCGCGCCGCCGAGATTTGCGACGAGGACGTCGCCATCAACACCGCGATCGGCCGCAACGGCCTGCCGCTCATCGAAGCCATCGCCGCGCGCAAGAAGCCGGGCGAGCGGGTCAACGTGTTGACCCACTGCAATGCCGGCTGGCTGGCGACGGTCGACGTCGGCACGGCGACGGCGCCGATCTATCTGGCGCACGACAAGGGCATCCCGATTCACGTCTTTGCCGACGAAACCCGGCCGCGCAATCAGGGCGCCTCGCTCACTGCCTGGGAGCTCGGCCGGCACGGCGTGCCGCATACCGTGATCGCCGACAATACCGGCGGCCATCTGATGCAGCACGGCGCGGTCGACCTCGTCATCGTCGGCACCGACAGGGTCACCGCCAATGGCGACGTCTGCAACAAGATCGGCACCTATCTGAAGGCGCTCGCGGCGCGCGACAACAATGTGCCGTTTTATGTGGCGCTGCCGTCGCCGACCATCGATTTCACGATTGCCGACGGCGTTGCCGAAATTCCCATCGAGGAACGCAGCGCCGACGAGGTCGCGACCATGACCGGCCGCACCGCCGACGGCCGCATCGAGACCGTGCGCATCGTACCCGACGGCTCGGCGGTGGCGAATTACGGTTTCGACGTGACGCCGGCGCGGTTGGTCACGGGTCTCATCACCGAACGCGGCGTGATCGGCGCCTCGCGCGCGGCCTTGGCAGGGGCTTTCCCGGACCGCGCCGGTACGCCAAAATGAGGCCTGCCGTGTATCGGCAGTTCTCGGTTGTACAG
This sequence comes from uncultured Alphaproteobacteria bacterium, assembly GCA_963821175.1. Taxonomy (GTDB): domain Bacteria; phylum Pseudomonadota; class Alphaproteobacteria; order Rhizobiales; family Xanthobacteraceae; genus BOG-931. Next base: position 302,355 of record CAWGCU010000026.1, on the reverse strand, counting down.
CGTTTTCCGGAGTGCGTGGCGTGCGTAAGGTTCCGTACCGTCCGCTGTCGAATCCGCCTTTGCCTGGAATCCTGGCGATGACTCTCAGCTCAATGGCTGCAGCTTTGCCGGTCGACGGCCGGCAGTCGCAGACCGCGCTTGCTATCGCCCGCGGTACCGCCCGCTACCTGCATGCGCTCGGCTATTGCGTGGTCAGCGAATTGCCGCTGCCGTCGGGCCGGCGCGCCGACCTGGTCGCGCTCGGCGGCGACGGCGAGATCATTATTGTCGAGATCAAATCGTCGGTGGCCGATTTCCGTGCCGACCAGAAATGGATGGATTACCGGCTGCATTGCGACCGGCTGTTTTTCGCCACCATTACCGAAGTGCCGTGTGAGATATTCCCCGCCGACGCCGGTCTTATCGTGGCGGATGCTTTTGGTGCGTCGATCGTGTGCGAGGCGCCGGAACACCGGCTGCCGGCGGCGACGCGCAAGAGCATGATGCTGCGCTTTGCCCACGCGGCGGCGCTGCGCCTGCAGGCGCTGGCCGATCCGCAAGGACCTTATGCCGGGGAATTCTGAAGCTTAAGCGTTACGCGGCGACTGCCACAGTGTTCCAGGAGGCTTTGAGCCGCTCCAGGAAGTGACGCAGCATCACCAGATCGACCGGCTTTGGGATGCATTCCCAGATATCCAGGTTGAGCATCTCGGCGACCTTCACGGTCTCCTTGCAGGTCGCATAGTCGGCGCCGGAGACCACGATGATGGGCGCCGTCGAACCGAGCATAGACAGGTGATGAAGCATTTCGGTGCCGGCATGATTGCCGAGCGACAGATCCAGCGTGATGCAGTCGAACGCGGTCTCCCGCGCCAGCTTCGCCGCTTCGTCGTAGCTCGCCGCACCTGCCGGCAGGAAGCCGGCCTTGGCCGCGACCCGGCAGATGATCATGCGATGAAGATTGTCGTCGTCGATGACGAGAAGCCGCGGCATGGTATGCCGCGCCGCGTTCATGATCGCGGAAAAATCCTGGTCCGAGCCGAGCGGGCTTTGCTGTTCGAACATCATGTCCCTGCCTACAAACCCGTTTCTGGTCGTCGGCAGTGTCAGGCTGCACTTGCAAAATTTGACTTAATACGACTGCAGAAATGTCGGGCTATTTACGCCCAATGGCGCTAATCCGGTTAGCCGCCAGTAAATGAGATGCCTAAAAGTCTAACGTTACTTAGGCGCCCGTTTCGCGAGGATGCGTTGCAGCGTGCGGCGGTGCATGTTGAGGCGGCGCGCGGTTTCCGAAACGTTGCGGCCGCACAATTCGTAGATACGCTGGATGTGTTCCCAACGCACGCGATCGGCCGACATCGGATTTTCCGGCGGCTCGATCTTCCTGTTGTCGAGCGCGAGCAGCGCCGCGGCGACGTCGTCGGCATCGACCGGCTTGGCGAGATAATCGACCGCGCCGAGCTTTACCGCATTCACCGCGGTGGCGATGTTGCCGTAGCCGGTGAGGATGATGGCTCGCGCTTCCGGCCGGCGTTTCTTCATCGCCGAGATGACGTCCAGCCCGTTACCGTCGCCGAGCCGCATGTCGACCACCGCAAAGGCGGGCGCGGCCTTCTCGACCTGCAACAGCCCGTCGGCGACCGATTCAGCCGTGGTCACCACGAAGCCGCGGCCTTCCATGGCGCGGGCAAGGCGTTGCAGAAACGATTTGTCGTCTTCGACGATCAGGAGTGAGCGCTCGTTCGGCAGCGCCGCGGCCGTTGCAGTGGTCATGGCAATCTCAAGCTCCATCGCAATAAACTCCTGCCCCCTGCATCAACGACCGGCCAATGCCTTCATAACAATTAGGAGGCTTGGGCTGCCGGCTCAAGAGGCGGCGCAGCCAACGGCCGTTCGAAATCGGCCCGGCTCCAGGTAACGCTAATGGTGGCGCCGTGCAGCGGCGGGGCCTGATTGGTCAGCGAAAGCTTGGCGCCCGAGCGTTCTAGCAGCGTTTTGGCGATGAAAAAGCCCAAGCCCAGCCCGAACATTGCATCTTCGTCACCTTCCGGCCCGCGCGGCCCCGGCCGCCGGTGGGTCACATAGGGCGCGCCGAGGCGGTCGATCACTTCGGGCGCGATACCCGGCCCATCGTCGCTGATGATGATGCTGACCTCCTCGCCGGTCCATTGCGCGAAAATCTCGACACGGCGATGGGCGAAATCGACGGCGTTCTCGATCAGGTTGCCCAGCCCATAGCGGATCGCCGGATTGCGCGCGCCGGAAGGCTCGTCGGTGCGGTCGGGCGGCAATGTCACGCCGATCGCGATGCCGAAATTGCGGTGCGGGGCGACGGCCTCCTCGATCAAGGCGGACAGCGGGGTGCGGTCGAACGGCTCGCCGGTGGGAAGCTCGGTGATCTTGGCCAAAATTTCGCGGCAGCGCTGCGCCTGCTCGCGCAGCAATTTGACGTCCTCGGCATGCGGCGATTTCGGATCGAGCGCCCGCTCGATTTCCCGCACCACCACGGTGATGGTGGAGAGCGGCGTGCCGAGCTCGTGCGCCGCGGCGGCGGCAAGGCCGTCGAGCTGCGACAGATGCTGCTCGCGCGCCAGCACCAGCTCGGTCGCCGCCAGGGCATCGGACAGCTGGCGCGCCTCCTCGGCGATCTGCCACGTATAGACGCCGATATAGCCGATCGCGAGCAGGATCGAGAGCCAGACCCCGACCATGTAGATTTCCGGCAATTGCAGTGGGTCTTCGTTGTCCCACGGCAGGTCGTAATGAACGAAGACCAGCACCGTCGCGCAGACCATGGCGAAGGTGCCGATCAGAAGTGTCATGCGCGGCGGCAGCGCGGTGGCCGAGATCAGCACCGGCCCGAGCAGCAGGTAGGCGAATGGGTTTTCGAGGCCACCCGTGAGGTAAAGCAGCGCCGCGAGTTCGGCGATGTCGAAACCCAACAGCCAGGCGGCACGGTCGGGTTCGAGCCACTGCGTCTCGCGGAAGCCGATGCGCAGCGCCACATTGAGCAGCGCCGACAGCGCGATGACGGCAAGGCAGGCCCAGATCGGAACCTCGAATTCGAGGCCGAAATGGACCACCAGCACGGCGCCGAATTGGCCCAAAACCGCCAGCCAACGCAGGCGAACCAGCGTATCCAGCCGCACATTGCGCGGCCGATCATTGATCCGTGGCAGTCCGAACATGGGCCGTAATGTAGCGGCTCGTAGGCCCAATCCAAACCGGCAAGGTGACGCTGGCGCTCAGCCCGCCGATGCGCGAAAATGGATGGAAATCATCCTGCCAGGAGTGACGCCATGGCCTATGAGCTCGATCAGTTCATATCGGACTGCCGTTCCGTTCTTTCGCGCGATCCGGGCCCCGACGGGCGCGAGCAAGTACGCACGCGGCTCGAGCAGTTGCTGCAAAATCCGGATTTTGTCCGCAAGCATTGCGAGGACGCGCCACGCGGCTTGCATGTGCTCTACGAGGACCCGAAGCTCGGTTTCCAGATCCTCGCCCATATCAATGACAAAGCGCGGGTGTCGCCGCCGCACGACCACGGCGCGTCCTGGGCGATCTACGGCCAGGCCACCCATTACACCGACATGATCGAATGGGAGCGCGAGGACAACGGCGGCGACGAGGCGCATGTCAAGCTCAAGCCGGTGAAGAAATACCGCCTGACACCCGGCAAGGCCGGCATCTATCAGGACGGCAAGATTCACTCGATCGATTATCCCGACTATTCGCGCTTCGTCCGCGTCACCGGGACCAACCTCGACAAAATCAATCGCGTGCGCTTCGACCTGAAGACCGGCGCCGTACATCCCATGACGCCGCAACAGGCGACGTGACGGCCATCGGTGAGCGCATCTCCGGTTAGTCCGGCCGATCTGCGGCGCATGATCGGCGACGGCGGCGAGCTTGCGCTCGTCGACGTCCGCGAGGAATTGATCTTTTCGCAGCGTCATCTGCTGCTGGCGCGCTCGATCCCGCTGAGCCGGCTCGAATTGAAATTTGCCCAATTGGTGCCGCGCTGCGCGACCCGCATCGTGCTGTGCGACGACGGCGACGGTGCCGCTGGCCGCGCCGCAACGATCCTTGCCCGCAACGGCTATTCGGACCTCGCCATTCTCGACGGCGGCGTCGACGCCTGGGCGGCGGCCGGATACGAGCTGTTCTCCGGCGTCAATGTGCCGAGCAAGGCGTTCGGCGAATATATCGAGCACGAAAGCGGCACGCCGAGCATCGCGGCCGCGGAGCTCGAGCAGCTGTTGCGCGAAAGGGCCGACATCGTCGTGCTCGACAGCCGTCCGTTCGACGAATATTCGCGCGTCTCGATCCCGACCGGCGTCAATGTGCCGGGCGCCGAACTGGTGCTGCGTGCCCGCGAGATCGCGCCGTCGCCGGATACCATGATCGTCGTCAATTGCGCCGGCCGCACCCGCAGCATCATCGGCGCGCAATCGCTGATCAATGCCGGCGTGCCGAACAAGGTGGTGGCGCTGCGCAACGGCACCATGGGCTGGAGCCTTGCCGGTTTCGCCTGCGACAGCGGCAAGAACCGGCGCGCGCCGGACGTTTCGCCAAAAACGCTCGACTGGGCGCAAACGGCGGCGCTGCAGGTTGCGCAAAGCTGCGGCGTCGAACGTATCGATCGCGCCATGTTGGAAGCTTGGCGCAAGGACGGGACGCGGACGCTTTACCTGTTCGACGTTCGCGATCCCGCCGAATACTCGGCCGGCCACGTCGCCGGCGCGGTCTCGGCGCCAGGCGGCCAGCTGGTGCAGGCGACGGACCAATATGTCGGCACGCTAGGCGCCCGCATTGTGCTGATCGACGACGCCGAGGTGCGCGCGGCGATGACCGGATCGTGGCTGCGCCAAATGGGCTGGAAGGATGTTTTCATATTGGCCGAGTCCGGATCGGAAAAGGGATCGCCCAAAACGGCAACACTTGACGGCGAGACGCAGTCAAGCAGCGCCATCGATTGCGCCGCGCTCAACGCGCTGCTGTCGCGCAATGCGGCGACCGTCGTCGATCTGGCGTCGAGCCGGGACTATCTCGCGGGTCACATTCCCGACGCCTGGTTTGCGATCCGCACCCGGCTACACCGCGCGCTTCCAAAAATTCCGCTCAGCGAAACATTGGTGCTGACGTCCGAAGACGGCGCCCTTGCGCGCCTGGCGGCAGCCGAAGCGGAGGCGTTGGTGAAAGTCCCTGTGCGCGTCCTTGCCGGCGGCAACGCCGCATGGCGCGCGGCCGGTTACGTTTTATCGACGGAAGCCCGCATGGCGGACGAAGCGGTCGATCAATGGCGCAAGCCCTACGAACGCAGCGGCGATACCAAGGCGGCGATGAACGAATATCTGGCCTGGGAGATCGACCTTTTGCCGCGTGTTGCGCGCGACGGAACGCTGAAATTTTCCTCGCATTCCGCCGCGCACGCATAAGGCAAGCTGCTCCGGCATCCGTTTTACAGACGAAGCTCAATTTCTCTTTCCCGCATTGTGGGCTAAGCTGCCGGGCGTGACCAAACGATCCGGATCGCCACAGGCTTTTGGCACTGGAGCCGAAGGGGGAGACCATGGGGCGCCACATCAAAACCATCGCGACATTTTGCGTGGGACTCGTCTTCGGCGCCGGATTGATCGGCTTCGCCCATGCCCAAGACTGTCCGCGCGGCGATCTCGACAAGGCCTATTGCGATCGCGACGGCGATCTCGTCGCCGATGCGCCGACCGATCCCAAGCTTTGGGTCAACCCGTCGACGTTGATCTTCGCCTATACGCCGGTCGAGGACCCGGCGGTTTACGCCAAGGTATGGGACGGCTTCGTCGACTACCTGGCAAAGGCGACCGGGAAAAAGGTCGTGTTCTTCCCGGTCCAGTCCAACGCCGCCGAGATCGAGGCGATGCGCTCCGGCCGTCTGCATATCGCCGGATTCAACACCGGCTCCAATCCGATTGCGGTCAACTGCGCGGGCTTCGTGCCGTTCGCCATCATGGGTACCAACTCCGGCCAGTTCGGCTACGAAATGGAAATCATCGTGCCGGCCGACAGCCCGATCAAGACGCCGGCAGACCTCAAGGGCAAACGGGTGGCGTTCACCGAGCCGACCTCGAACTCCGGATACAAGGCGCCGTTAGCGATCTTGAAGTCGGAATTCAACCTCGAGCCCGACCGCGACTTCACCGCGGTATTCTCCGGCAAACATGACAACTCCGTGATCGGCATCGCCAACAAGGATTATGACGCCGCGGCAATCGCCAACGAGGTGATGTTCCGCATGTTCGCCCGCAACGTCGTCGATCGCGCCAAGATCAGATCGATCTACAAGTCCGACACCTTCCCGACCACCGGTTACGGCTATGCCTACAATCTCGATCCGGCGCTGGTCGAGAAAATCAAGCAGGCGTTCTTCACCTTCCCGTGGGAAGGCTCGGCGCTGAAGGCGGAATTCAAGGAACAGGACCACTTCGTCCCGATCACCTATCAGAAGGACTGGAGCGTCATCCGCAAGATCGATGCGGCCAATGGCGTCAAGTACACCTGCAAATAATCGATCGACCAAGTAAGCGATCGGCAGACGGTCGGGGGTGCCGCGAATGCTTCGGATCAAGGGGCTGACGAAGCGCTACCGGACCGGCGACCTCGCGCTCAAGCGCCTCGACCTCGACATACCCGACGGCGAGGTGATGGCGCTGATCGGTCCGTCAGGCGCCGGCAAATCGACCGTCATCCGCTGCATCAACCGCCTGGTCGAGCCGACTGCCGGCACGGTCATGCTCAATGACATCGAGATCACGACGCTCGGCAGCCGTGAATTGCGCCGCGCGCGCCGGCGCATGGGCATGATCTTCCAGGAATACGCGCTGGTCGAACGTCTCACCGTGATGGAGAACGTGCTCAGCGGACGGCTGGGCTATGTCGGCTTCTGGCAAAGCTTTATGCGAAAATTTCCGCAGGCCGACATCGACGAGGCGTTCCGGCTGCTGGCGCGCGTGGGGCTCGATCACATGGCCGACAAGCGCGCCGACGAGTTGTCCGGCGGCCAACGGCAGCGCGTCGGCATCTGCCGGGCACTGATCCAAAATCCCGATTTGCTTTTGGTGGACGAGCCGACCGCCTCCCTCGATCCGAAGACATCGCGCCAGATCATGCGGCTGATCAAGGAACTGTGCGGGGAGCGCAAGCTCTCGGCCATCATCAACATCCACGACGTCATGCTGGCGCAGATGTTCGCCGAGCGAATCGTGGGCTTGCAGCTTGGCGAAATCGTTTATGACGGCCCACCGACCGGCCTCACCGCCGAGGTGCTGACGAAAATCTACGGCGAGGAAGACTGGTCGGCCACGATCCGCAAAATCGATGACGACGCGGGGGAAGCAGCCGACCGCACGGACAACGTCATTGCCCTCGATACCCGCCTGCCGCATCGCGATCGTATGGCGGGGCTGACGTAGTCGGCCATGAGCATCGCCTCGACCGTACCTCGCCACTGGGAAAAACCGCCGCTGATCAAGCGCGCGTGGCTGCGCTGGGCGCTCGGCATCGGCGCCGTCGTCTATCTGGCGCTGGCCTTGGGCACGACCGAGGTGAACTGGCCCCGGGTTTGGGAAGGCCTGCCGCGCGGCGCGCGGTTCTTCGCGGCGTTCTTTCCGCCGGACTTCACCAGCCACCGCGACGACATCGTCAACGGCATTCTCGAGAGCCTCTGGATGACCGTGGTCGCGACGGCGATCGGCATCGCGATCTCGGTTCCCGTCGGCATCGGTGCTGCAAGAAATATCGCGCCGCGGCCGGTCTATTATGTCTGCCGCGGCATCCTCGCGGTATCGCGCAGCTTCCAGGAGATCATCTTGGCGATCTTCTTCGTCAAGCTGTTCGGCTTTGGCCCCTTCGCCGGCGTCGTCACGCTGTCGTTCGCTACCATCGGCTTCTATGGCAAGCTTCTCGCCGAAGACATCGAGGACATGGATTTCTCGCAAGCCGAAGCCGTGCGCTCGACCGGCGCGGGCTGGCTGCAATGGATCAACTACGGCATCCAGCCGCAGGTGATGCCGCGCATGATCGGGCTCGGCCTGTACCGTTTCGATATCAACTTCCGCGAATCCGCGGTGATCGGCATCGTCGGCGCCGGAGGCATCGGCGCGACGCTGGATACCGCATTCGCTCGCTACGAATTCCCTTCGGCCGCTGCCATCCTGCTGGTCATCATCGGCATCGTGATGGCACTGGAATATTCGTCCGGCTACATCCGCCGCTGGGTGCAGTGATGGCGATGGCGCTCAGGCACGGAACCAAGATATGGCATCGCCGCGAGCGCGGCGCGCAGTTCGCGATTTGGCTGGCGTGGCTCGTTGCGGCGGCGATTTTCATTTACTGCTGGCAATTGATCTCCGACAAGACGATCTGGGCCTTCGTCACGGACGCGCCGACGCAAGCGGCCGATCTCGCCGTACGCATGGTGCCGCCGGACTGGGGCTCCATCGCCAAGCTGGGGCGGCCACTCTGGGACACCATCAATATTGCCACCCTCGGCACCGCAATCGGCATCGTGGTGGCGGTGCCGGTGGCTTATTGTGCCGCGCGCAACACCACGCCGAGCGTGGCGCTGGTGCGCCCGGCGGCGCTGTTCATCATCGTGTCATCGCGCTCGATCAATTCGCTGATCTGGGCGCTGATGCTGGTCACGATTCTGGGGCCGGGCGTGTTCGCCGGCGTCCTGGCGATTGGGCTGCGCTCGATCGGCTTCTGCGCAAAACTGCTCTACGAGGCGATCGAAGAGATCGATGAGAGTCAGGTTGAGGCGGTACGCGCCACCGGCGCCAGTGGCGCGCAGGTCACGGCATACGGCATCGTGCCGCAAGTGCTGCCGGCGTTCGCCGGCATCTCAGTGTTCCGTTGGGACATCAACATCCGCGAGTCGACGGTATTGGGCCTTGTCGGCGCCGGCGGCATCGGCCTGCCGCTCAACTCAGCGATCACCACGCTCGCCTGGACCAAGGTGTCGCTCATTCTCCTGATCATCATCGCAACCGTCATCGTCAGCGAGTGGGTTTCGGCCAAGGTGCGTCACACGATCATTTGAGACCGCCCCCTCACTCACGCCGCGACCTCCAGCAGGATCTCCGTGAGCCGCTCCGGCATGTCGACCATCACGTCGTGGCCGCTCGGCACTTCGTAGCTGCGCCACGACGGATCGGAGCGCACCTCGTCCAACGCCCGGTCGAACCCCGGATTGGCGTAGCTCTTGGCGCGGATATAGCTCTTGCGCGCTATGCGCTCGCGGGCTCCGGTGAGCGCGCTCTTGTCGGTGAAAGTCGCGATCGGCTGTCCGACGCATAGACGATCCACCCAGGCGCGGTCGGCTTCGTTGACGCCGAAGGCTTCGGCGGCCCGCGGCGGGATCACGATATCACCGCGTTGCAGCGCGTTGCGGACGCCCTCCTGCACGGCAGGCCCGGTCAAATCGAGCACGCTCTCGCCGTTGCGCGGCACGAAAGCGTCGAGGAACACGATGGAGCGGATCGCCGGCGCCATCGGCTCGGCCACGCCGGAGATGACGAAGCCGCCGTAGGAATGGCCGCACAGCACTACGTCGCTCAGACCCTCCCACTTCATCACGTTAACGACGTCGGTGATGTGGGTTTTCAGGTCAATGCCATCGCGCAGCAGATGCGATCGCTCGCCGAGCCCGGTCAGCGTCGGCGTGAAAACCGTGTGGCCGCCGCCGCGCAGCCGGTCGGCGACGCGCCGCCAGCACCAGCCGCCGTGCCAGGCGCCGTGGACGAGGACAAACGTGTACGACATCGAATCTCCTCAAGGATGCCAAGCGGCATCAGCGGCGCTCGTCTCGACGCCGTCGCGGCGCGCCGTTTCGATCACCTTCCATAAGGCGCGCAGCACTTCGGCAACGCCATCGCCGCTGACGGCGGAGACCACGAGCGGCATCTTTTTCGCCGCGCGCTTCAGTCGCGCGACTTGTTGTTTAATCTCGTCGGCACTCATGGCGTCGGCCTTGCTCAACGCGACGATCTCCGGCTTGTCCGTCAGGCCCTGACCGTAAGCGGAGAGTTCCGCGCGCACCGTCTTGTATGCTTCACCGGCGTCCTCGCCGGTGCCGTCGACCAGGTGCAACAGCACACGGCAGCGCTCGACGTGGCCGAGGAAACGGTCGCCGAGGCCGACACCTTCATGGGCGCCTTCGATCAGGCCCGGAATATCGGCGAGCACGAATTCGCGGCCGCCGACGTCGACCACGCCGAGCTGCGGATGCAGCGTGGTGAACGGGTAATCGGCGATCTTCGGCTTGGCGGCGCTGACGGCGGCAAGAAATGTCGATTTTCCGGCGTTCGGCAGGCCGACGACGCCGGCATCGGCGATCAGCTTGAGCCGCAGCCGGATGGTGAGCTCGGTGCCGGGCTGGCCGGGATTGGCGTGGCGCGGCGCGCGGTTGGTCGAGCTTTTGAAACGCGCATTGCCGAAACCGCCATTGCCGCCATGCGCCAGCACGACGCGCTGGCCGAGCGCAGTGAGATCGGCGAGCAGCGTCTCGCCGTCGTCTTCGTAGATTTGCGTGCCGACGGGAACTTTCAGCACGGCATCGGCACCGGTGGCGCCGTGACGATCCTTGCCCATGCCGCCGCGGCCATTCTTCGCGTTGAAATGCTGCTGGTAGCGGTAGTCAATCAGGGTGTTGAGCCCATCGACCGTCTCCACCACCACGTCGCCGCCATTGCCGCCATCGCCGCCGTTCGGCCCGCCATATTCGATGAATTTTTCGCGCCGGAACGACACGCAGCCGTTGCCGCCGTCGCCGGAGCGAATGTAGACCTTAGCTTCGTCGAGGAATTTCATGATGCAGTCTGTATCACGTTGTTTCGGTAAACGGCATATTCAAAACTTGGCCTAATGCCGGAATAAATTATTAGTTGCTTCCCACTAGGCTGCGCGCCGAGCGGGAAAGCTTGCAATGGCCAAGCTTTGTTGTATTCCCAAGATAGTACTGCGCGCAGCGGTCTGGAAGGCGACGCCCCAGCCGTGCGCCGGCAGTTTGCTTTCGCTGATCGGGTATTCCGTCGCCTTCTTCGCGTCGGGATTGGTATTTGAATATTTTTTCGCCGGCGAAGGCGTCCACTTCGTCGCCTACGGGCTTAACGCATCGATTGCATTCTTGGCACTGGTTTTGGCGACGACGGCATTCTTTGTCCGCTCAGAGGCGCGTGTCACTTTCGTTTCCGCCATCATGGCGTTTTCGGTCCTTCTTAGCGCGACGATTTCGATTTTTATCGCCGTGCACGCGAGTTCCCATCTCGAATTTCCGGACTTCATGTCGTGGCTGAACCGCCACCGCACCGCGGCCTTTCTCGTGGCACAGCCCGTCTGCTGCGTTTGGTGGGTCGGAGCCGTCTGCGCGATCATGCGCAGCGTCGAGCCCGAACGACGCAGCGGTCGTATCCCACGCGCCATTGGACTCTGGCTGGCTTTGATGGTCGCAGGCCTCGCACTGCCTTATCAGCCAACGTTCCGTGGTGCGAGTTTCGATCGGCGGACCTCCAATTTGTGGGAATTCATCCCGGCCGCTCTGAAAGGGTATTCGCCCGATAGCAACGTGCCGGCACCGCGACTTGTCGACAGCGAGCAAGTCGAGCTTGCCCAGCCGGCTCTCCTGGAAGCGCAAGCGTCTTATCTCGCACCCCGTACCGCCGGAAAGACCAACATCTACGCCATCGGCGTTGCCGGATGGTCGGCGCAGGATGTGTTCGTCAAGGAACTTGACGGCGGCATCAAATCCTTGTCGCAGATACTTCCCGTCGACGGGCATGTCATCCGTCTCGTCAATCGTCTCGATACCGTCAGCAACACGCCAATAGCATCTTTACAGAATTTTGCCGCGGCGGTTCATGCGGTTGCACGCGTGATGGATCGCGAAAACGATATCTTGCTTTTATTCATGACGTCCCACGGCTCCCCCGATGGCGTTGCACTGCTGCTGGAGGGAGAGGTTTATGCCGATCTTTCGCCCCGTGACGTCGCGACAGTCCTTGACGGTGAAGGCATCACCAACCGAATCGTCATCGTGTCCGCTTGCTACTCGGGCGTCTTTCTCAAGCCGCTCGCCAACGATGACAGCATCATCCTTACGGCAGCCGACGACACCCATCCCTCGTTCGGGTGCTCGAACGAAAGGGAGTGGACGTATTTCGGCGATGCGCTGTTCAACCGGAGCATGCTGCCGGGGGAGGATCTCGAAGAAGCCTTCCTCAATGCGAAAGCGGCCGTCACGCAATGGGAGGTCAGCGAGGGCCTCACACCGTCGAATCCGTAAGGCTACTTCGGCCGCGCTTTGACGCGCAAGCTCGCATCCGTCTACTTGCATCCGACGCCCGCCACGCCGATGAAATCCGCCGCCGGTCTTGAACGCGCCGCCACGCCATAACGTCACGGCCCGCCGGATAATCCCGGCTTGCCTCGGCTGCCGGATGCGATCGTCCTCACACCACGCGCTTCACGCCTCCCCAGCTCTTCAACGACGCCCACAAGCCGCGATCGAGGCGGAAGCGGTCGATCGGCGCCGCCGAGTTGATGGCGCGGATGCGCGACAGCCGCACGCCGGTCCATTGGAAGCCGCACTTCTCCAGCACCCGGCGCGAGGCCGGATTGTTGACGCGCGCGCCGGATATCAGCGCTTCGTGCTCAAGATCGCCGAACGCGTGGTCGATCAGGGCGCGCACGGCTTCGGTGGCGAAGCCACGGCCCCAATAGGGCACGCCGAGCCAGTAGCCGATCTCGGGGCCGTCTTCCCGCGGATCCACGCCGCAACCGCCGATCAGCGCGCCGTCGAGCGTGGCGACGAAGCACGCTTCGCCCTCGCGCTTGTTGACGGCGGCGACGAACTGCTCGGCGTCCTCGATCGCGTAGGGATGCGGAATCCGCGCCGTATTCGCGGCGATGCGGCGGTCGTTGACGAGTGTCGCAATCGCTTTGACGTCGCTGCGACGTGGCGCACGCAGCACGAGCCGCGCGGTGGCGAGAACAGGAACAACATCGTCCCGTCGCGCCGGCGTAAAAACCTGTTCCGAGAGAGTCATGGAATGGCTCCATCAAAAACCGAAAGGGGGACCGGCATGCCGGTCCCCCTTATCTCGGAGCCCATTCGGGTCCGCCGGGCGACTGGATGCCGGCGGACCTCATATGATCCACCGTATTACTGGGCCGCTGCCTCCGACATCGGAAGTACCGATACGAATACGCGGCCCTTGGCTTTGGTACGGAACTCGATTTTGCCGTTGATTTTCGCGAACAACGTGTGGTCCTTGCCGACGCCGACATTGCGGCCCGGATGCCATTTGGTGCCGCGCTGGCGCGCGATGATGTTGCCGGCGACCACCTCTTCGCCGCCGAAAATCTTGATTCCCAGCCGCTGGCCGCCCGAATCGCGGCCGTTGCGTGAGGATCCGCCTGCTTTCTTGTGAGCCATCGCTGGTCTCCGAACCTTTCTTGCGTCCTAGCTATACCGCAAAAGTGACAAAAGCATCACCACCTTGCATCATTTCTTTGGCTTGCCCTTGGGCTTCTTCGCTCTAGCCGCCGGCGCCTTGGCTTTAGACTTCGGCGCTTTCTTGGCCGAGGCTTTCTTCGCTGGGGCGCCTTCCGCTGCCGCCGCCGTTTCGCCCGCCTCGGCGCCAGCTTCGGCCGCAGGCTTCGGAGCGCGCTTCGGCCGCGGCTGCACCTCCTTGTTCGCCTTCTTGCCGTCGGTCAGAATTTCGGTGATGCGGATCAGCGTGAATTCCTCGCGGAAGCCGCGCTTGCGGCGCGAGTTCTTACGCCGGCGTTTCTTGAACGCGATGATCTTCGGCCCGCGCGCGTGATCCAGCACCTCGGCCGCGACGGTAGCGCCGGCGACCATGGGCGCGCCGAGCGTCACGCTGTCACCGCCGACGACCAAAACCTCGCCGAACTCGACGATCTCGCCCAGCTCGCCCTTCAATCTGGCGACCTTGAGCACATCTTCGGCGGCGACCCGGTACTGCTTGCCGCCCGTCTTGAAGACCGCGAACATCTTTTTCGTCCTTGTGTTCGATCCCGGTGCTCGGATTTTTGCGTCCGGACCGGCTTCTTGCAGTCGTTTCTGCTGATGGTTACCGGCGCGGGTGCCTAGAGGGCACCGAAATGCGCTGGAACCGGCGTCCTTATGGCGGGAGCCCTAGCCCCTTGTCAAGAAAAGCAATACCGCCGCGAAGCGGCGCTATGTCCCTTGCAGAACCCAAGCCGTTGGCGTTCCTTTAAGGCCAAACAGGGTCGCCAAGGCCGAGTTCGGGAGACAACGCCGATGACAATGCTGTCGCGCCGCACCTTGCTCGCCGTGACGCTGCCGGCTTTTGCGGCCGGCTTGGCGCGGGCCGAAGATGCCGAGGACTATCCGAGCCGGCAGGTGATGTTCATCGTGCCGTTCGCGCCCGCCGGCGGCACCGACATCCTGGCGCGCATGCTCGGCCAGAAGCTCGAACAGCGGCTCAACAAATCGTTCGTGGTCGAGAACCGTCCGGGCGCCGGCACGGTGATCGCGACCAACTTCGTCGTCAATTCGCCGCCCGACGGCTACACCATCGCGATGACGGTGTCCTCGCTCGCCATCGACGTGACGCTGTACAAGAAGCTGCCCTACGACCCGGCCAAGGATTTGGCGATGGTGGCGCTGATCGCTTCGGTGCCGTTCGTGCTGGTGGTCAGCCCGTCACTGCCGGTGACCAGCGTCGACGATCTCATCAAGCTCGCCAAGCAACGGCCGCTGAGCTACGGCTCCGGCGGTATTGGCGCGTTCCATCATCTGGCCGCCGCGCTGTTTTGCAACATGGCCGGCATCAAGATGACGCACGTGCCGTATCGCGGCACGGCGCCGGCGCTCAACGATCTGATGGGCGGCTATATCCAGCTCATGTTCAGCGATCTCGGCCCGGCGCTGCCGCTGATCAACGGCGGCAAGGTGCGCGCGCTCGCGGTGACCACCAAGGATCGTTTCGCCACGCTGCCCGACGTTCCGCCGCTCGCCGATGCCGGCGTGCCGGGCTACAATGCCGCCGCGTGGCAGGCGGTCATTGCGCCGGCGAAAACGCCCAAGGACGTTCTCATCAAGCTCAATTCCGAGTTCAACACGATTGTCGGGCTCGACGACGTGCGCGCGCGCATGAAGGATCTCGGCATGCTGCCGATCGGCAAAGGTTCGCCGGACGAATTGCAGCGCTTTCTCGAGGCGGAGATTGTGCGCTGGGGCAAGGTCGTCGAGGCCGCCGGCATTGCCGGGTCCGAGTGACGACTTGGCCGCGCCGTCCGCACAACCGGACACCGACCGCCAGCTTCCCGTCGGCGACGAGGTATTTTTAGATCATCTCGCCCATTTCGTTCATGACGCCGAAGCGGCGCGCCGCGCCTTTGCGCGCTGCGGCTTCGCGCCGACGCCGGTCTCGATTCAGGTCAGCCCCAATCCCGCAGGCGGGATGAGCCCGACCGGAACCGGCAACGTCACCGCCATGTTTTCGCGCGGCTATGTCGAGGTGCTGTTCAAGACCTCCGATACGCCGCTGAGCCGCGAATTCGATGCGGCGCTCGCGCGTCACGCCGGACTGCATCTCGCCGCCTTCGCCGTCGCCGACGCGGAGCAGGCGCATCGGCGTCTTGCGGCAAATGGATTTCCAGTAAGACCGCTGGTGCACATGTCGCGCCCGGTCGAGACCGCAACCGGCCCCGGCACCGCGGCCTTTACCATCGCCCGCGTCGAACCCGGCGTGATGCCGGAAGGCCGCATCCAGATGCTGACCCACCACACCGAGCAGACGGTGTGGCAGAAGCGCTGGCTCGCGCATCCGAACAGCGCCATCGGCCTGATCGACGTCGTCATCGCCGTCGCCGATGTCGAAGAGGCCGCACAGCGCTTTGCACGTTTCACCGGCGGCGCGGTGACGCGGACACCCGGCGGCGCGCTGCTGCGCCTCGATCGCGGCGGCGTGTATCTCGTCAGCCATGACAGAGCGACGGAGAAATTGCCGGAAGTGTCGTTTACGACGCTGCCGTTCATTGTCGGCTATGCGCTACGCGTCCAATCGCTCGGCGCAGCTGAGGCCACCATCGATCAAGCCGGCCTCGCATGGCGCGCCATCGAAGACGGCATCGTCGCAACTTTTCCCGCCGAGCTCGGCGAGGGTGCGTGGTTTTTCGTCGAGCGCGCCGACGCGTTGCCGTGGCGGCGCTGATTTTTTATTCCGCCGGCACCTTCTCGACTTCAGCCGGAACGACTTCCTTCACCGCGCCGCGCCAGCCGTTATGCGTCAGGTCGAAGATGATGCCGTCCGGGTTCTTGTATTTGACCTCGTAAAAGGCATGCGGATTGTCGTCGGGCTTGCCGCCGAAATGGGTAGCGCCCGCATCGGTCACCTTCTTGGTAGCCTCTTCGAGGTTGTCGACCCACATGCCGAAATGCACTAGGCCGTGATAGCCCTTGTGGAAGCCCGGAACGTCGCCGTCGTATTTCAAAAGCGCCACGTTGATCGTTCCGTCGGAGACGTAGCAGCCGATGCCGGCTTTGCCCACGCGCTTCATGCCGAATGCTTCCTCGAAGAATTGTGCGGCCTTGTCGGGATCTGGAACCGACAGCGCGATGTGACGAAGCCGAGCAGCCATGGGAGTCTCCCTTTGTCGAATGGGGCCGGATTGGGCGATGTATTAGCAGCCAGCATCCTACCGCCGCCGGGAAGCGTCAAGCGTCGGAAAAAACGTTACTGCGGCTGAATCCCGGCGCTGACAATCACGTCATGCCACTTCTTGAGGTCGGCTGCGATGCGGTCGGCAAATTGCTGCGGCGTGCTCGGCTGCGCCTCGACGCCGAGTTTCGCCAACGCGTCGATGGCGGCGCTGACGTGCAGGATCGCATTCACCTCGGCATTGAGCCGCGTCACGATCGGCGCCGGCGTGCCGGCCGGCGCATAGAGCGCCCACCAGAGCACGCTCTCGTAACCGGGCAGCCCGGATTCCGTGACGGTCGGCACATCCGCAAGCGCCGGGCTGCGCTGCGGCCCGGTGACCGCGATGGCGCGCACTTTGCTTTCGCGGATCAGCGGTAATGTCGGCGGAATGGTCGCAAACGCCATGTCCACCCTGCCGGCGACGACGTCGAGGATTTCCTGGCCGCTGCCGCGATAGGACACCGGCGTCAGCTCGATATGCGCGGTCTTGGCGAACAGGACGCCGGCGAGATTGGCCAGCGTCGCCGGACCGGCTGAGGCGAATGTGAGCGGCTTTGTCTTGGCGTTTGTTTTGGCGAGCGCGACCAGTTCCTGCACGCTCGTTGCCGGCACATCCGGATAGAGCGCCAGCACGAACGGCGAAGCGCCGATCATCGATACCGGCGCAAAATCCTTGACCGGATCATAGGTCGGCTTCGCCATCAGGCTGGGCGACAGCGTATGGGTCGAGGTATTGGCGAGGCCGAGCGTGTAGCCGTCGGCGGCAGCGTGTGCGACGGCTTCGGTGCCGAGATTGCCGCTGGCGCCGGGCCTGTTCTCGACCACGAGCTGCTGGCCGAGCCGCTCGCCGAGCTTCTGCGCCACGATGCGGGCGACGATGTCGGAGCTACTGCCGGCCGGAAACGGCACGATCAGGTGGATCGGCCGTTCGGGCCAGCTTGCCGATTGCGCCGCGGCGGCGTGAACCGCAACCAGCGTCATAAGCAGTGCAAAAAACGCCACGCGCCTCATCGTCGTCCCCATGCCGTCACGCAATCGCGTCGGCTTCCCGCAAGCTCTCGAACAACGCCGTGCGCAGCAGATATTGGCGTGCCAGCTCCGGATTTTCCGCGGTTTGGCGCAACTCGTCGTGGTTGCGCTGCCGCACCGCCGGATCCTTCTCGGTCAAAAGTCTTTTGTTGCGCATGGTCTGCGCCTGCGTGTGCGCCACGGCGACATGGCGGCGCTGGCGCTCGTAGCGGTCGAGCACGCCGTCGTCGGCTTCCTTGCGCGCGATGGCGATGAGCTTGTCGGCGAGATTGATGGCGTCGTGAATGCCCGAGTTCATGCCCATGGCGCCGATTGGGCTATTCACGTGGGCGGAATCGCCGGCCAGAATGGCGCGGCCCGCGCGGAATTTCTGCGCCACGCGCTGGTGCACGACGTAAAGATTGCTGCCGACGATATCGAATGGCTTGCCGGTCGGTAGGAAGCTTTGCAGCTTTGCCTGCAACGCTTCCGGCCGCATCAGTTCAAGCTCGTCGGCGCGCGGATCGGTCGGGAAATGCACGCGCCAGCGGTCCGGCGGGCCTTTCCAATGAAACAAGTTCGACCATTCCGCCGGATCGGAAATGTAATTGCGCTCGGCATAACCGTGCCGGCGGAAATCATAGGCGACTTCGATGTTGAGCGTGCGGTCGTCATAGGTGAAACCCTCGAACGCAATGCCGAGGTCCTTGCGCACGATGCTGCGCGCGCCCTCACCGCTGACCAGATAGCGGCCCTCGATCGTCTCCTCCTCGCCGGCGGGATTTTTCACGCGCGCCCGCACGCCGTCGCCATCCTGCGCGAAGGCGATGAATTCCGTCGACAGGCGCAAATCGATATTGGGATGCGCCTTGGCCATCTTGAGCGCCTCCTCGACGATTTTGATGCGCTCGCATTGCAGCACATAGGGAAAGCGCGTGTCGTTTTTCAGATGCACGTGATCGAACGCGGCGACCAGCTTACCTTCGCGGCGGTCCCAGTAATGAAACACCGGCGCAATGATGCCGCGCGGCTTGAGCTTTTGGTAAAGCCCGAGCCGGTCGAGCATTTCCAGCGTGGCGGGATGGTTGGTCCCGGCGCGCGGCACCTGTTCGAGGAAATTATCGTCGCCCAGCGCCTCGACCAGGCAGACCTGCAAACCCGCCTGCGCCAATGCCAATGACAGGCACAGGCCGACGGGGCCTGCGCCGACGACGACGATGCGGTCGGGATAAATGGGCAATTACGCCTTCGCCGTAACTTCCTTGGTGGCGCCGGCCCAGCCGTGATGGGTGAGATCGAACACCACGCCGTCGGGGTCGCGAAATTTTGCCTCGTAGAATGAATTCGGTGAGGTCGGCCGACCGGCGAGATAGGTGCCGCCGGCTTGCGTGACCTTCTTCTCCGCCTCGTCGAGATCGTCGACCCACATGCCAAAATGATAAAGGCCCGGCTTCTCGTTGCCCTCGGTCTTGAGCAGCGCCACGTTCATCACGCCGTCCGACATATAGATGCCGCGGCGCGCGGTGCCGGCCCGCGTCATGCCGAAGGCCTGCTCGAAAAACGTCGCGGCCTTTTCCGGATCGGGAACGATGATGGCGATGTGGCGAAGCCTGGTAGCCATGAGCCGTCTCCATTGTCGGTTTTCGGCATTAGAGCATGATCCGGAAAAGTGGACACCGGTTTTCCGAAAAGATCATGCTCCATCAAAATGCTAAAGCACAAATCGCTTCAATCAGAAGCGATTTTGCTCTAGGGGATGGCGCACCATAGTCAGCAGTGCGATATTTGCAAAGCCTCGCCTTCACGCAAGACCTGTGAGAGCCAAGTTGCACACGCCGACCGACATAAAGCCATCCTGGCCGGACGCGATCTACGGCCATTTCCGCCGCGTCGGCGTCCGCCAGGTCGGCTATGTGCCGGATGCCGGCCACAGCCGGCTGATCCAACTGTGCCGGGCCGATAACTCCATCGCCGACGTGGTGCTGACCACCGAGGAAGAAGGCGTCGGCCTGGTCGCGGGCGCCGCGCTCGGCGGCCAGCGCGCGGCGCTGCTGATGCAATCGAGCGGCGTCGGCAATTGCATCAATATGTTTTCGCTGCTGCGCAATTGTGGCTTCGGCTGCGTGGTCTTGGTCACCATGCGCGGCGAGTTCGGCGAGTTCAATCCGTGGCAAGTGCCGATGGGCGCGATCACCGAGGACGTGCTGAAGCTCGCCGGCTTTCTCACCTACCGCATCGACGACGCCGATGCCGTCGACGACATCGTCGGTGCAGGCTGCGACATGGCATTCGACGGCAATCTGCAGGTCGCGATTTTGCTCTCGCAACGGCTGATCGGCCGCAAGCAATGGACGCGATGATGCTCGACCGGCGCGATTTTGTGCGGCAACTGCTGATCGACCGCGGCGATCTCCTCGTCGTCAGCGGGCTGGGTTCGGCGACCTACGACGTCGCCGCGGCCGGCGATCATCCGCTCAACTTCTACCTTTGGGGCGCGATGGGCGGCACCGCCATGATCGGGCTCGGGCTGGCGCTGGCGCAACCCGAGCGCCGTGTTGCCGTACTCACCGGCGACGGCGACATGCTGATGGGCCTCGGCAGCCTCGCCACAATCGGCGTCAAGCAGCCAAAGAATTTTGCGATCGTCGTGCTCGATAACGCCCATTACGGCGAGACCGGCATGCAGGCGAGCCACACCCATTCCGGCATCGACCTCGTTGCCACCGCGCTCGCCTGCCGCTTCAAGCACGCCCGCGCGATCTCGCGCATCGAGGAAGCCGCCGACGTGCGCAAGTTGCTGCACACCGGCGAAGGTCCGATCCTGGTCAGTGCGCGCATCAGCGAAGAAGACGTGCCGCGCGTGCTACCGATCCGCGACGGTCATGCAATCAAGCAGCGATTTATCGAAGCGCTGAATTTCGCCTGACATCGATATAAAAATAGTATAAACATGCCCCTATGGGGGCGTTACCAAGCTTCAGCCGGATAGCCGCGCCGGATCAATGCCGTAGTCTATTGAAAAGACTACGAAAATGAACCGAAAGGCACGGCGAGCCGCGGCCAAACTGGCCGGATTCCCGCTGTCGCCGGCAGCGACCCATAGCCCTTTTCAAGCCGCCACGGCCGACGATGTTTACGCGGCGGCTATATCGCATTACCGCAAGGGCGAGTTCGTCCAGGCGGAGAACCTATGCCGCCTGGCGCTGAGCCGCGATGCCCGCCACTTGCGCAGCCTCGTGCTGCTGGGCGACGTGGTGCAGCAGGGCGGCCGCAACAAATTGGCGGTGAAACTGCTCAGCCAGGCGATCGAGCTCGACCACACCGATGCCACCGCCCATGACAATATCGCCATCGCCTACCAGGCGCTCGGCCGCACGGACGAGGCGGTTGCGCATTTCACCCACGCCATGGCGCTCGGGCTGCGTGATCCGGAGATCCTCGTCAAGCAAAGCGCAGCGGTAACGGCGCCATTGAAGCGTCTCGCCGACGCCTGGCCGCGACAGTTGGGGCTTGCCGCATTGCTCGGCGCTCAAGGCGCAGGCGCGATGGCGCGGGAAGCCATGCTGCTGGCGTTGTTGCAGTCGAAGATCGTCCATGATCTCGAGCTGGAGCGCTTGCTCACCGCGATCCGTCACGGATTGTTGCAGAAAGCGATCGAGGGCGACCGCCAACCGGTCGATGACGATGGCCTCGGATTTTTTTGCGCCTTGGCGCAACAATGTTTCCTCAACGAGTATGTGTTTGCGTTCGGCGACATCGAGCGGACGCACGTTCGGCAAGTCGAGGATCGCATCGCTGCCGCGCTCGGAGCCGGCGCGGAGATTAGCCGGCTCGATCTGATCGTCGCGGCAAGCTACCTGCCGCTGCATAGACTGCCAGACGCGCCGTCGCTGCTCACGCGTGCATGGCCAGAAGCCATCGAGCGGCTGTTGACGCGGCAGATCCGCGAGCCGCTTGAGGAAGCATCCGATCGCAAGGATATTCCGGCGCTGACGCCAATCGACGACGCCGTCTCGCTGCAAGTTCAAAATCAATACGAGGAAAGTCCTTACCCGCGCTGGACCGCAATTCCGCAAATCGAGCCGACCACGGTCGTGCACTTTCTGCGCGACCGGTTGAACATCGTGCCGCTGTCGTGGCCGCAAACCACCGTCGGCGTTGACATTCTGATCGCCGGCTGCGGCACCGGTTCGCATTCGATCGACAGCGCACTGCGATTTCCGAAGGCGCGCATCCTGGCGATCGATATCAGCGGCGCCAGCCTGGCTTATGCCCGTAGGAAATCCCGCGCCTTGGGTCTGACCAACATCGAATACGGCCAAGCCGACATCCTCAAGTTTGCTTCGCTCGGTCGGCGTTTCGACGTCATCGAGATGGTCGGCGTGCTACACCATCTGGCCGATCCAGCAGCCGGATGGCGGATGCTGCTGTCGCTGTTGCGGCCGCACGGCCTGATGCTGGTCGGCCTCTATAGCGCCACAGCGCGGCAATCGCTGGCCGCGGCACGCGCGTTCATCGCCGAGCGCGGCTATCGCGCTACGGCCGACGATATTCGCACCTGCCGGCAGGAATTGATCCAGCGCGCCGGCATGCCGCCGTTTCGCGACTTTTCCAGCACCAGCGGCTGCCGCGATCTTTTGTTCAACGTCATGGAGCACCAGTTCACGATTCCGCAGATCGAGGAATTTCTCGACGAAAATCGTTTGACGTTTTTAGGCTTTGAGCAGCTTCCGCCCGACGTGGTGCGGCAATTTCAGCAGCGGTTTCCAGACGCCGACGCCATGCGCGATCTGGGGTCGTGGCATGTCTTCGAGCAAATGAACCCGCTGACCTTCGGCAATATGTATTTCTTTTGGGTGCAAAAAACGAACGCGAGCTGATTCTACGCGTCAGCGCCGCGCCGCGACCTTCACCGCCTCGATGATTTCCGGATAGGCGGCGCAGCGGCAGAGATTGCCCGAGAGATAATGAACGATGTCGTCGTCGCTCGGGTTCGGATGCTCCTTCAGCAATTGATGCACCATCAGCACAAAACCCGGCGTGCAGAAGCCGCATTGGAACGCGCCGCAGTCGATGAAGGCCTGTTGCACGATCGACAGCGCACCATTGGCATCGAGCGACTCCACGGTGGTCACGCTCTTGCCGTCGACCCATGGCGCGAAATAGAGGCAGCCCGACACCGCCTTGTCGTCGACCAGCACGGTGCAGCAGCCGCACAGACCCTGGCCGCAGCTTTCGCGCGCGCCGAACAGATCGAAGCGCTGCAGCAGCTCGACCAGGTTGCGATGCGGCTCGATGTCGGCCGAGACTTCTTGGCCATTGAGCGTGAAATTGATGCTGCGCATGCTCATCATTCGTCCTCGAGTGGCCGGCCGGCTTGCGCGCGCAAGGCGCGCAGCACCGCTTCGGCGGTGATCGGCAGTTCAGTGATGCGGACGCCAACGGCGTCGTGGATGGCGTTGGCTATCGCCGGCGACACGCCGAAGGTGCCGGACTCGCCGAGTCCCTTGGCGCCGAACGGGCCGGAATGCTGCTCGGCCTCGACCAATACGTTCTCCATCGGCGGAACGTCGCGGATGCCGGGGATCTTGTAGTCGGCGAGCGAAGCATTGGTCACCTGGCCGCCGTCGAGCTTCATATCTTCGGACAGCGTAAAGCCGAGCTGCATGATCGCGGCGCCGGAAAGCTGCGTGCGCGCCACACCGGGATTGATCGGCTTGCCGCAATCGGCGGCGTTGACGAGTTCTGTCACGCGCACGTGGCCGGTCTCGGTATCGACCTCGACTTCGACGCCGGCGCCGCCGATCATCCAGAACGGCGTGACATTGTCCGACAACCCGGTCTGCGCATCGGGCGATTTATAGGTCGGCACGAAGCTCGCCGTGCCGATGACGTTACCGGCCTGCATGCCGTAGCGCTTCTTGAAAATCTCCGCCGGCGGATAATTGGTGCCTGCGGGCAAGCCGGCTTCGGCGGCAAGCGCGCGCAGTTTTGTGCGCGCATCTTCGGCCGCGAGCCGCACCGCGTTGCCCATGTGGTACAGCGAGCGCGAGCCGAGCGTGCCCATATCATAGGGGGTCACATCGGTGTCGGGATGGACGATGCGGACGGCTTCGGAGTCCAGATCAAGCACCTCGGCGACCATCTGGGCGAATGCGGTGTCCGAGCCCTGCCCCATGTCGACCGTGCTGGTGTAGAGCGTCGTCGAGCCGTCGGCCGACACATTCACGATCGCCACCGACGTGGTCGGCGAAATCGAGGCTTTGAAACCGATGGCGACGCCGCGGCCGCGGCGAACAGTGCCGGCGCCATGATCGAACGGCGCGCTCCAGCCCATGCGCGCGGCGATTGTCTCGAGCACTTCCGCGATGGCGGCGTCCTGCATCGCCGTGCCGCTGGCCTGTGGCCGGCCCTCGCGCAAAATATTCTTGCGGCGGAATTCGACCGGATCGATGCCGAGCTCGCGCGCGATCAGGTCGGTGTGGCTCTCGTAGGCCCAGACCAGTTGCGGAATGCCAAAACCGCGCAACGCGCCGGCCGGCGTGCGGTTGGTGTAGAGCGAATAGGAATCGATGCTGATATTGTCGATGTCGTACGGCCCAGGCGCGGTGAAGCCGGATTTCTGCGTCACCCGCGGGCCGATGTCCGCATAAGCGCCGCCATTCCAAAACACCTCGCAGGCACGCGCGACCACCTTGCCGTCCTTGTCGACGCCGCTCTTGATGCGGAACGTCGTCGGATGCTTGGTGATCATGTAGAACTGCTCTTCCATGGTCAGCGCGATCTTCACCGGCCGGCGCACCAGCATCGCAAGCGCCGCGACCAGCGCTTCAAGCTTGACGTAGACTTTTGCGCCGAAACCGCCGCCGAGATACGGCACCTTCACCCGCACGCGATTTTCCGGCCAGCCGAACAGCCGCGCGATCTCGGTGCGCACGAAGGACGGCGTCTGGCTCGAGGTGTGGATGGTCAGCGCGCCGTCGCCGGGCTCGGCGACCGAGACGAACGGCTCGAACGGCAGATGCAGGCATTGCTGCGTCTTGAAAGTGTGCTCGACGACACGCGACGCGCGCGACATGGCGGCGTCGACGTCGCCGCGCCGCAAGTGATAGTCGAGCGCGATATTCGTGTTGGTGCGGCCCTTGAGGTGTTTCAGATCGGCAAACGTGCCGGCGGGCTTGAGCATGTCATGGACGACGATGTCGGGCTGCATCGCCGCGACCTCGTCATAGACCGCCGGCAGCTCGTCGTAGTCGACCTCGATCAGCTGCGCGGCGCGCTCGGCGACATGCGGATCGCTCGCCAGCACGGCAGCGACCGGCTCGCCGACATGGTGCACCTTGTCGAGCGCCAGGATCGGCTGATCGTGAAACGCCGGGCCGTAATAGGGCTCCGCGATCAGCTTGCGGATATCCTCGCCGGTGACGACGCGATACACGCCGGCGACGGCCTTTGCGGCGCGCGTGTCGATGTTGCGGATGCGGCCGTGCGGCACCGTTGAGCGCGCGACCTTGCCGTAGAGCATGCCGGGCAGGCGCAGATTGTGCACATATTCGGTGCGGCCCGTGACCTTGGCGCGCACTTCGAGGCGCGGGATATCTCGCCCGACCTGCTTCATCAGTGCACCTTACTGCGCGCCTTCGGCCAACGCCTGGCGCACCGCGCGTCGCACATAAACCCGCAGCAATTCGCGCTTGTAGGCGGCGGAGCCGTGAGCGTCGGCGAGGATTTGCGCCTCGGCGGCCGCCGCTTCGCCGGCACGCGCCAGCGCCGCGTCGTCGGGCGCGGCGCCGTGCAGCGCTTTCTCGGCCGACGCCATGCGCGTGACTTTTTCGGTCGCGGCGCTGACGACGACGATGGGATCGCGGATCGTGCCGTCCTTATGGGCGAACGACACCGCAACGCCGAGCGCCGGCCAATCGTCGGCGGTGCGCGACGTGACTTTCATATAGGCCGCCTTGCGTCCGTCGAGCGCCGGCACGGTCACCGCGGTGATCAGCTCGTTCTTGTCCAGAACGGTCTCGTAATAGCCGGAGTAAAGCGCCTCGACCGGCAATTCGCGATTGCCGTTCGGGCCGGCGATCGAAACCCGCGCGCCGAGCGCGGCGAGCACCGGCGGCAGATCCATGTGCGGATCGCCATGCGCCAGCGCGCCGCCGACGCGGGCGACATTGCGCACGCGCACGTTCGACAAGGTCCGCATCGCGCGCTTGAGCACCGGCAGGCGCGCGGCAACATTGGCGTCGTGCTCGACGTCGCTCAACGTCGCCATGGCGCCGATGCGCAGCGCGTTGCCGGTGACCGTGATGCGCGAATGCTCGGGCTCGATGCCGTGCAGGCAAATCAGCCGCGTCGGCTGGAACACGCCGGCCTTCATCATCAGCATCAGCGCGGTGCCGCCCGCGACGGCACGGATCGTCGGCTCCTCCGGATCGAGCAGCGACATCGCCTCCTTGAGCGACTTCGGCTCCACCATTTCGAATGGAATCACGGCGTGCTTCTCCCGGCAGGTTTTGTCTTGTGTCTTCAGGCGTTGGTCACGCTCAGCACGTGATCGGCGATCTCGGCGCGGGTGCCGACCCAAATATCCGGCGACGTCATCGCCTGCTCGATGATGCGCTCGTAGAAATGCGCGCCGCGATGATGGCCGAAGATATGGGCGTGGCTGGTGACGTCGATGATGCGCAACTCGTCGTCGCGGGCGCGGGCGATGCCGATCACCTCGTTGAACGATTCCAGCATCATGCGCGGCGGATGGCCGTATTTCATCGACGGCATGTCGTTGACGTCATAGGACAGCGGAATGGCGACGATCTTGTTGTTGCCGTGGTTGGCGACATAAGGCAGGTCGGTGTCGAACACGTCGCCGTACCAGCGATAGCCGGCATCGGCGAGCAGTTTCGGCGTGGTCGAGCTTCGAGGTGCCGCGCGGCGACAGCCAGCCGACGATTTTTTGGCCCGAGGCTTTTTCGAGCAGCGCCGTGCAGCGCTCGATGTTCTTGCGCTCGTCCTCGTCGGACAGCAGCGCCGGGATCACGTCCATGGCGTAGGAATGCGACAGCACTTCGTGGCCGCGCTCGGCGATGGCCTTGACCGTGTCGGGCGCGCGCTCGGCGATGACGGCGTTGGTCATGACGCTCGCCTTGGCGCCGTGGCGGGCAAAACCGTCCATCAGCCGGTGGATGCCGACCTCGACGCCATAGGCGGCCCAGGAGATCGCCATGGTGTCGAGCACGCCGGCCGGCAGCGGATTGCCCATCGGGCTGATGCCGGGCGCCTTGCCGTCCGACCAGGCTTCGAGGCAGACGTTGAAGACGACGGCGATGCGCTTGTCGTTCGGCCAGACCCAATTCGGCTGCTTCTTCATTCACGTCCCCGGCAGGCGCATATCGCCCGGTTGGGGACGAGTTTAATCACACTCGGGTTTGCCCCGTCGAGCGTCGATCACGCCGCGGCGGTGCGCGGGCTCATGATCCAGGCGCCGGCCACGACCAGAAGCGCAATCAGCGCGGGTGCGATGGCGAGCACGAGGCTTACGGATGCGACCGCGGCCGTCGCGGCCCAGCCGATCGACGAGAAGGCTTCGGTGAAGGTCGCCACGCGCGAGGAGACCTGGCGGCGGCGGAACTGGCTGCGCTTGGCCTGGCTGCGGAACCAGAGCTGGATCGCGGTCGCCGCCGTGGTGGCGATGACGATGCCGCCGCTGGCGACCAGCGCGTGCCAGGGCGAGAGCATGGCGAGGACCGCAACCATCGGCGCGAATACGACAGCGATGACGCCGAGCACCGCTTCGACCTTGGCGCGCAGGATAAAACTTGCCGGCACCGGCGCGGTGGCGACGAGATCGGGCGCGTCCTCGCCGGAGATCGCCAGCCAGGCGAGACCGCCGGCGAGCTGGCCGGCCGCCATGACCAGAACCGGCACCAGCAGATTATAGGCGCCGTTGCCGTCGTCAAAGCTGCGCCACAGCAGCACGGCGGGCGGGATCAGATAAAGCATCTGCATGAAGGTCTGCGACACCAGCCACGGATCGCGCCGCAGCAGCGTCCATTCCTTGCGGCGCAAAGCGCGGCGCGGCGAAGTTTTTTTGAATGCGCTCTGCCGCCGTGTTTGACTGACGCTGGCCGCTGCCGGCGCCGGCGGCCGCGATGGCATATTCGCCGAAGCGCGGCGAGACCAGCGCGATGGCGGCAACAAGCAGCGCAAAGCTCACGGCGAGCACGCCGATGAGCGCAAGCCAATCGCCCATCGCGGCGCGCGCCGGCCACCAAACAATGCTGTCGAGATCGGGCGCGTGAGTCAGCACGGCGCTCGACTGCAACACGCTGACCCGCGAGATCGTGCCGTAGGACAGAATGGCCGCCACTTGCAGCCCGATCACGAAGGCGGCGCCGATCACCGCGGCGACGACTTGCGCCACGAGGCGCGTGCGCCTGGGACCGATGATGCGGAACAGCGCCACCGTGAAGCCGACCGCGAGCGCGGCCGCCGCAGCGCCCATGGCCACGATCAGCCCGTAGGCGCCCATCCAGCGCAAGCCGCCGCGCACGATCAGAATATCGATGAACGGCGCGGCGAGCGGAATCGCCATCATCGCGACCGAGATCGCCACCGTGGCGATGCGCACGGCAAACAGCCTTTGCGCCGCAACCGGCGACGCCAGGATCAGATCGAGATCGGAGCGCGCATAGAACGCGCGCGTCATCGATTCCATGGCCTGCGAGATCATCAACAGCCACGACAGCAGCACAGCTTGCGGTGATCGTCACCAGCATCGGCTTGTCGATCGGCGCGTCGGCGTAACGGCCGACCATCCAATAGGCGACGAAGTGCATGAAGATCGCGAAAACGAGGATCGCGATCACGACGCGGCGCAGACGCTCGCGCCGGCCGGCGGTGATCATGGACAGCCAGTCGCGCCAGGCGAGCCGCAACTCGTGCCGCGCGAACCAGACCGCGGTGCCCGGCGTCATGCCGCTTGCGCCTGCTCGGCGACCAGCGCGAGGAATGTGTCTTCGAGGCTGGCGCCGTCGCTCGCGCCGCCATTCGTCCTGCCGGCCTGCAGCCGCAGCTCCTCCAGCGTGCCTTCGGCGATCAGCTTGCCGTGGGCGATGACGCCGATGCGGTCGGCCATGCGTTCGGCGACTTCGAGAATGTGCGTGGTCATGATGATGGTGCCGCCGGCATTGACCCGCTCGCGCAGCACGCTCTTGACCTGGCGCGCCGAGCCGGCATCGAGCCCGGTCAGCGGCTCGTCGAGAATGATCACGCGCGGGTCGTGCACCAGCGCGCCGGCCAGCGCCACTTTCTGCCGCATGCCCTTGGAAAATCCCTCGCAGCGCTCGTGCGCGTGGGGCGCCAGATCGAGCCACGACAACAATTCCTGCGCGCGCTCCTCGGCGAGCGCCGGCGCGATGCCCCAAAGGCCGGCGACGAATTCGAGATATTCGCGCGGCGTGAGCTTGTCGTAGATCATCGGCTCGTCGGAGATCCACGCCATGATCTGCTTCGCCGCCACCGGATCGGCCAGCGCATCGATGCCGGCGACGCTGATCGTGCCGGCGTCGGGCCGCAGCAGGCCGGCGATCATGCGCAGCGTCGTGGTCTTGCCGGCGCCGTTCGGGCCGAGCAGCGCGTAGAACTCGCCGGTCCGCACCGTGAGATCGAGGCCGTCGACCGCGGGACGGTCGAAGCGTTTGACGAGACCGCTGATCTCGAGCGCGAACGGTGTTGGGGGCATGACGTGCTTCATGGCTGTCGTCATAACGCTAGCGGATAGAGGTTTCGACCTCGTGAATCCGAGGCAGCGAATTTGCGACACGAAGCAAAGCGTTATGCGGTCGATCTCGGCCAGATCGGCCTCCGAAAGCGCCCAGCCGACGGCGGCGATGTTCTGTTCCACCTGCTCCGGCCGCGTCGCGCCGGCGATGATGCTCGGGATGTACGGCCGGCTCGCCAGCCAGCTCATGGCGAGCTCGAGCAGCGTATGCCCGCGCCGGGCGACGAAGGCGTCGAGCGCATCGACGATGCGCCAGTTGCGCTCATTGAGGAACTCATCGGCATGGCGCGGCGGGTTCCTGGCGAGCCGGGTTCCGGCAGGCAGCGGCGCGTTGTGTTTGTACTTGCCGGTCAGCAATCCGCTCGCCAGCGGAAAATACGGCAGCAGGCTCATGTCGTGCTTGCGCATGATCGGCAGGCGATCTTTTTCCAGTTCGCGCTCCAGCAGGCTGTATTCGTCCTGCGCGGTGACGAAAGAGGTCAGGCCATGGCGCTGCGCGACCGTCATCGCCTCCTCGAGCTGCGCGGCGGAAAGATTCGAGCAGCCGATGGCGCGGACCTTTCCGGCTTTCACCAATTCGTCGAGCGCGCGCAGCGTCTCCTCGATCGGCGTCTGCGTATCGGGCCGGTGCAGCTGATAAAGATCGATCCAATCGGTTTTCAGCCGCCGCAAGCTCGCTTCGAGCGCCTGCGCGATATAGCGCCGCGATGCGCCGCGCAGTTTTCCGGCATCGTCCATGACCAAGCCAAATTTGGTCGCCAGCACGATATCCTTGCGGCGCGCGCCCAAAACCTTGCCCAGAATTTCTTCCGAGCCGCCCTTGTTGCCGTAGATATCGGCGGTGTCGATCAGCGTGATGCCGAGATCGAGCGCGCGATGAATGACACGGCGCGAGGCTTCGAGATCGGTGCGGCCGCCGAAATTATTGGCGCCGAGGCCGACGAGGGAAACCTCGATGCCCGAATTGCCAAGCTTGCGTTTTTGCATTCCTGGCGTCAGCCGCTGACATTGAACGCGGCGATCGCCGCCATGTTGACGAGCTGCGCGTCGTTGGCCGACAGCGGCACGATCTGCACCGAGCGGTCGAGGCCGACCAGCATCGGGCCGATCACGGTGGCGCCGCCGAGCTCCATCAGCATCTTGGTCGAGATCGAGGCGGAGTGGAACGCCGGCATGATCAGCACATTGGCCGGTCCCGACAGCCGGCAGAACGGATAGGCCTCGCGCAGCTCCATGTTCAGCGCCACGTCGGCCGCCATCTCGCCGTCGTATTCGAAATCCACGCGCCGTTCGTCGAGCAGCCGCACCGCTTCCTGCACCCGCTGCGAGCGTTCGCCCGGCGGATGGCCGAAGGTCGAGAACGCCAGCAAAGCCAGCCGCGGCTCGTAGCCGAGCGAGCGCGCCACCCGCGCCGCCTCGATGGCGATTTCGGCGATCTCGTTGGCGTCGGGCATTTCGGTGACCGCGGTGTCGGCGACCAGCACGGTGCGGCCGCGCGCCAGCACCAGCGACACGCCCATGACGCGATGGCCCGGCTTCGGATCGATGCAGCGCCGCACGTCTTCCAGCGCCACCGAGAAATTGCGCGTCACGCCCGTGACCATGGCATCGGCATCGCCGAGCGCGACCATGCAGGCGGCGAAATGATTGCGGTCCTGGTTGACCATGCGCTGGCAGTCGCGCTGCAGAAAACCGTGGCGCTGCAGCCGCTCGTAGAGATAGGCCGCATAGGCCGAATTGCGCG
Organism: uncultured Alphaproteobacteria bacterium; assembly: GCA_963821175.1. Lineage (GTDB taxonomy): Bacteria > Pseudomonadota > Alphaproteobacteria > Rhizobiales > Xanthobacteraceae > BOG-931. The sequence continues at coordinate 271,112 of CAWGCU010000026.1, read as the reverse complement.
ACGACATCGCCGCATTGATGATCTCGATGCCGCCGCCGAGCTCGACGCCGAGCGTTTCCGCCGTTTCGCGCACGCGGCGCTCGCGGCCGCACAAGAGCGCGGTGCCGAGCCCCTGATGCACGAACGACGCCGCGGCGCGGATCACCTGCTCTTCCTCGCCTTCGGCAAAGACGACGCGGCGCGGCTGCCGGCGCAGGCGCTCGAACACGCGCTGGAATACGCCGGCGATCGGATCGCGCCGGCCGCGCAGCTGCGCGCGGTAGGCTTCCATGTCCTTGATCGGCTTGCGCGCGACGTTGGAGTCCATCGCCGCTTGCGCCACCGCGACCGGTATCTCGGAAATCAGCCGCGGATCGAACGGCACCGGGATGATGTAATCGGGGCCGTATTTCGGCCGCGCGCCATAGGCCACGGCGACTTCGTCGGGAACGTCCTCGCGCGCCAGATTGGCCAGCGCGTGCGCCGCCGCGATCTTCATCTCCATGTTGATGGCGCGCGCCCGCACGTCGAGCGCGCCGCGGAAGATGTAGGGAAAGCCGAGCACGTTGTTGACCTGGTTCGGATAGTCGGAGCGGCCGGTCGCCATGATGGCGTCGGTGCGCACGGCGGCGACTTCCTCGGGGGTGATTTCCGGATCGGGATTGGCCATGGCGAAGATGATCGGCTGCGGCGCCATCATCTTGACCATGTCCTGGGTCACCGCGCCCTTGGCCGAGAGCCCGAAGAACACGTCGGCGTCGATCAGCGCCTGCTCCAGCGTGCGCGCCGAGGTCTTCACCGCATAGGCCGACTTCCACTGGTTCATGCCGTCGTTGCGGCCTTCGTAGATGACGCCCTTGGTGTCGCAGAGGATGAGATTTTCCGGCCGGAAGCCGATGGAGCGCAAAAGCTCGAGACAAGCGATGCCGGCGGCGCCGGCGCCGTTGCAGACCAGCCGCGTAGTGGCGATGTCGCGGCCGGTGAGATGCAGCGCATTCATCAGGCCGGCGGCGGCGATGATCGCGGTGCCGTGCTGGTCGTCGTGGAACACCGGGATGTCGAGCAGTTCGCGCAGCCGCTGCTCGATGATGAAGCATTCCGGCGCCTTGATGTCTTCGAGATTGATGCCGCCCCAGCTCTTGCCGAGCACCTTTACGCAATTGATGAATTCGTCGGGATCTTCGGTCGAGACTTCGAGATCGATGGAATCGACGTCGGCGAAGCGCTTGAACAGCACCGCCTTGCCTTCCATCACCGGCTTGGCCGCCAGCGCGCCGAGATTGCCGAGCCCGAGAATGGCGGTGCCGTTGGTGATCACGGCGACGAAATTGCCCTTGGTGGTGTAATCGTAGGCTTTTGCCTCGTCCTCGGCGATGGCCAGCACCGGCACCGCGACGCCCGGCGAATAGGCGAGCGACAGGTCGCGCTGCGTCGCCATCGGCTTGGTGGCGACCACTTCGAGCTTGCCGGGGCGGCCTTGGCTGTGAAACAGCAGGGCTTCCTGGTCGGTGAAAGTCGGCCGGTTGGCGCGGCCGCTGCCGCCATTTTTGGAAGCCATTTCAACTCCATACTGCTGGCGCCCGGCCGGAAGATTGCGGGCCGAAGAAGCCTAGCATGGAACTGTAGCGAAACCTGCGGCTCATGCTCAAGGGAGCGGTGACCGCGCCGTCGCGTCGCAAAAAAAGCCGCACATCCGGTGCATTGAAGAAGCGGCCGCAGAAGAGTAATGCCTGCCTCAGACCTGTTTCAGACTTGCCTCTTCCGCGCCACCGGCACAATCATGATCAGATTCCTGCTTCGCTTCATCGGCCTGTGCCTGCTGGCGCTCGCCTTCATCTTCTTCGTCTATGACGGCACCAAGACCATCGCCAACCAGCAATTGATCACCATGAAGGTCAGCGATGCCTGGGCCATCGTCGACCAGAACAGCCTCAACCTCGTGCAAAACTGGCTGAAGCAGAAACTCGCCTTTGCCTGGGACCCCTATCTGCAGAAAATTTTCGATTTGCCAACCTGGGTGGTGCTCGGGATAGTGGCGACCATCCTGATCCTGCTCGGCCGCAAGAAGAAACCGCTGATCGGCTACGCGCGGGATTGAAACCGCCGGTACACAGGCGGACTGCGTAAGGGGAGTGAAATGCCTGGCTACGATTACATCATCGTCGGCGCCGGTTCCGCCGGCTGCGTGCTCGCCAATCGGCTGAGCGAGGATTCGTCCGCGAGCGTGCTGCTGCTCGAGGCCGGCGGCCGCGACTGGCATCCCTACATCCACATCCCGCTCGGCATGGGCCGCATGCACGATTACGGCATGTTCGACTGGGGCTACGAGACCGACCCCGAGCCGAACCTCAACAACCGCCGCATCGAGGCCATGCGCGGCAAGGTGCTGGGCGGCTCGTCGTCGATCAACGTCATGGCCTATACGCGCGGCAACCGCGGCGACTACGACCGCTGGGCGCAGAAGGGCGCGCGCGGCTGGTCCTATGCCGACGTGCTGCCCTATTTCCAGCGCTGCGAGACCTTCGAGAAAGGCGAAAACACCTGGCGCGGCGGCTCGGGCCCGCTCGGCACCGAATTCGCGCGGACGCAAGATCCGCTTTACGAAGCCTGGCTCGAAGCCGCCAAGGCCTGCGGCTATCCGCTGACCTCCGATTACAACGGCAAGCAGCAGGAAGGCTTTGGCCGCGGCCAGTTCACCATCCGCAACGGCTGGCGCTCGTCGTCGGCGAACGCATTTCTTAAACCAGCGCGCAACCGGAAAAATCTCACCGTCGCCATCAATGCGCACACCACGCGCGTCACGCTCAACGGCACACGCGCCACCGGCGTCGAATACGTCCAGAACGGCGCGACGGTGCGCGCCGAAGCCGCGCGCGAGGTCATCGTCGCTGCCGGCACCTTCAACTCGCCGCAAATTCTCATGCTCTCGGGCATCGGGCCGGCGGCGCATCTGCGTTCCTTCGGCATCAATGTCGCCGCCGATCTGCCGGTCGGAAAGAATCTGCAAGACCATCTCGGCGCCTACATGACTTACACGCGGCCGCAGCCGGGCACGTTCCACCGCGAGATGCGGTTCGACCGCATGGCGGTGAGCATGATCCGCGCGTATCTGTTCGGCACCGGGCCGGGCACTGTGGTGCCGGGCGGCCTGCACGCCTTCATCAAGACGCGGCCGGAATTGTCGGTGCCCGACGTCGAGTTCATGTTCCGCGGCACGTCGGCGACACCGCATCTTTGGTTCCCGTTGGTGCGCCCGCCGTTTCTCGACGGCTTCGGCATCCGCCCGACGCTTCTTCATCCCGACAGCCGCGGCGAGCTTTTGCTCGGCTCGGCTGACCCGCTCGCGCATCCGCGCATCGTCTACCGCTTCTTCACCGCGCCGAACGATCTGCCGACCTTGCGCCAGGGATTCAAGCTGGCGCGCGAGGTGGCGTTCAACAAAGCAATGGATCCCTATCGCGGCGATGAGATCGGGCCGGGGCTGAAAGTCAAAACCGACGACGAGATCGACGGCTGGCTGAAAAAGGTCGTCATCACCGCGCATCACCCCTGCGGCACCTGCGCCATCGGCCCCGACGCCGTGCTCGATTCCGATCTGAAGGTGCGCGGCATCGAAGGCTTGCGCGTCTGCGACGCTTCGGCGATGCCTGATCTGGTCTCCGCCCACATCAATGCCTGCGTGCTGATGATGGCCGAGAAAGGCGCCGACCTCATCCGCGGCAAGCCACCGCTGCCGGCGGCGGAAGCGGCCTGACAAGTGGCCTCAGCAAAACGCATTCCGATCTTTGACGGCCACAATGACGTGCTGTTGCGGCTCAACCGGCGCGCCGATGGGGATCCGGTCGCGGCCTTCCTGCAAGGCGAGGACAAGGGCCATTTGGATTTGCCCAAGGCGCGCCAGGGCGGATTTGCCGGCGGCTTGTTCGCGATTTTCGTCCCCTCGCCGCGGAAAAGCAGTTCCAACGGCGAAACACCGTCCCAGCCAATCACCAGTGATGCTGCGCCGCCTGCGGTCGACACGGCCGAGGCGCAGCGGGTCGTGTTCGCCATGGCGTCGCTGCTGTTCCGAATCGAGCGGGAGTCGCAGGGGCGCCTTCGCGTCTGCCGCACTGTCAGCGACATCGAAAGCTGCCTCGCCGACGACGTGCTGGCAGCGGTGCTGCATATCGAGGGCGCCGAAGCGATCGACGCCAATTTCGAGATCTTGGACGTACTGTACGAGGCGGGACTGCGCTCGCTCGGCCCGGTGTGGAGCCGGCCGAATGCGTTCGGCCATGGCGTGCCGTTTCGCTGTCCGTCTTCACCCGACACCGGCCCCGGTTTGACCGAGCTCGGCAAGGCGCTGATCGGCGCCTGCAACCGGTTGCGGATTCTGATCGATCTGTCGCACCTCAACGAGCGCGGCTTCTGGGACGTCGCCGCGATCAGCAATGCGCCGCTGGTCGCCACACACTCCAACGCCCACGCCATAAGCCCGCATTCGCGAAACCTGACCGACCGGCAATTGGCCGCAATCGGCCAATCCGGCGGCTTCGTCGGCGTCAACTTCGCGGCGAGCTTCCTGCGCCCTGACGGCCGTCAGGACAAGGACACGCCGTTGGACCTGATGATCCAGCACATCGAACACATGCTCGAATATGCCGGCGAGAACGGTGTCGGCTTGGGCTCCGATTTCGACGGCGCCACGATCCCCGCGGAATTGGGCGACGCCGCCGGATTGCAAAATCTGGTGGAGGCGATGCGTAAGCGCGGATTTGGCGAGCCGCTGATCGAAAAATTATGCTTCCGCAATTGGCTGCGCGTGTTGGGACGAACTTGGGACGGTGCTTCGCGCGCGCCCGAGTGATCCTCACCGCCCGCCACTGGCAAAAACCTCCTTGAACAACTTCGTCCACTTGTCGCCCTCGTCGAGAAATTTTGCGACGTCGACAAAGGCGAGACCCGGCGGCGGTTCCTGGACGGTGCGGTTGGTCGGCACGTTGCCGCGTTCGAGCAGAATGCGCTGGCCGTCGGCGAGGAAGAAATCCATGAACAGCGCTGCGGCGTGGGGATGCGGCGCATGCGCGAACACCGCGATGCCGGTCGGCAGCGCCACCGCCGGCGGCAACACGGTGCCGTCGATCGGCGCAGCCTTCGCTTTCAATTCGTTGATGCGATAGCCATAGACGGTCAGCGCCAGCGGCACTTCGCCGGCGACCACGAGGTTCGACAACAGCGTGTGGCCCTTGCGTAAGGACATGCCGTTGACGGCGACGATCTTGCGGAACAGCGCCACCGCCTTGTTTTCGCCCATGGCGCCGACGATCGACATGAACCAATTGCCGTCGTCGGCTTCGACGCCGAGCTTGCCTTTCCATTGCGGATCGGTGAGGTCGTCGTAGGTCTTCGGCGCGTCTTCGGACTTGATCAGCGTGGTGTTGAACGCGGCGGTGAAAATGCTCAGCCGCGACGTCACCCATGGGCGATGGGGCGCCACGGCTTGCGGGATCAGATCGGCAAACACCGGCGACGAAATCTCCTGCAGCAACTGCTCGCGCCGCAAGCCTTCCATTTCCGTTCCCGCAGTCTCGGCGACATCGACATCGTCGCGGCCGCCGCGATGCTCGGTGATGGCGCGGCGCAAAATATCCTCCGAGCTGCCGCGCCAGAGTTGAACTTTCACGCCGTATTTTTTCTCGAAGGCACTGGCGATGGCGTTCGAGTCGTCGGTCACCGCCGAGGAATAGAGCGTGACGACGCCTTCTTTCTTGGCGCCATCGATCAAGCGCTGGGTACGGTCAGGACCGGAGAGGCTTGCGATGTCGGCGATGGTTTCGGCAGAGGCCGTGGTCGCGACAACCAGACAGACGACGACCGCGAGCAAGCGACACATCGTTCTTGCTCGCTCGCTACGCCGCCTGCGGCGGCAGGTTGCCAACCTCGGCGGCGTACACATCGTCCATGCGTGGGGCCAGCGCGTGTTTGGCGAGCGCGTCGGCGAACAATTGGCGCACCTTCGGATGCTCGTCGGCGTAGTCGATCTGGGTGCCGCCGAGGCGGCGGCTGATCCAGGAAATAGGCACGCCTTGGGCGTTGCGCGGCGACCAGTGCTTGAAGGCGAGATAGCGCGCCGGGGTCGGGCCGGAATTGAAATGCTGATGGAGCCACATGTTCGGCGGCACCACCAAGGTGCCGACCTGCCATTCGAAGCGTTGCGGCTCCTCGCCCTCCGGCCACATCAGCGAATAGCCTTCGCCCGAAAGGATGACCACATGCGCACCCGGGCCGTGGGCGTGCGCCTTCTTGTAGGTGCCGATCGGGAATTGCGAGATGTGGCTGGCGATGGTGCCGCGCGCCATGTTGAAGCGGATATGGCCGCCGCCGGCGCCGCGCTCCCGGGCGGTGATCAGCGGCAGGTTGACGGCGTCGGGCACGAAATTGGTGCGTAACAGGAAGCCGTCCTGCTCGCCCTTGGAGCTGAAATAATCCGGCTCGCCGGAAAAGCGGTTCTTGAAATCGTAGGGACAATTGAAAATGAAATTCAGATCGTCGTAGCGATTGATCACCGACGGCGCGTTGGTCACCGCCACGAACCGCACCCCGTCCCGGCCGGAGCCGTTGAAATGCTGATATGAGCAGTTCAGCGGAATGGCGAAGATCGCACCTTCCTTCCATTCGAAGGTGATGCGGGCGCCGGCATTGTTCCACACCGTGGTCGAGCCGCGGCCGCTCAGGATTAGCAGCATCTCCTCGTAGAGATGATGCATCGGCTCGAGTTTTTGGCCGGGCGCGATCTCGCAGACATAACAGTCGTTGGAAAAGCGCGACGCCTCGTGATTGATGAACACGCCCTTGGCGCCCGTGCCGCGGCGCGGCCACGGCTTCAGCTCGACATTGCGCAGGTTTTGCACGTAGTGGGCGCTGATGATGTCGAGCCCGTCGTTGCGCACGAAGCGCAGGTAAGCCGAATCCTTCTCGGTGCGGAATTTGTCCGCCAGCTCCTGGGAAACGACGGCGTCTTTCGCCACATTGGCCTCCCGCTTTTATTGTCGAGATTTAGCATCGTAAACGTGGCATTGCGAGCGTCGCTTCGCATCTCGCAATGCCACGAAGGCAGGTTACAATCCCACCCCGATGCCGCCCGCCAAAGCAAAACGCTCCTCAATGCCGAGCCTGCGGCGCATAGCGGTCGTCGGCGCGATCGTCATCGCCGTTCTGATTCTCATCCCCTATGTGATCGCGCCGCTTTACCGATTCGTCGATCCGGTCTCGACGCCGATGCTGTGGCGCTGGGCGATCGGGGCGCGGGTCGAGCGTGTGTGGGTGCCGCTCGATCGTATCTCGCCGGCGCTGCCGCTCGCCGTCATTGGTGCCGAGGACGGCACTTTCTGCCACAACCGCGGCATCGACCTCGGCGCCATGCGCGAGGCGTTGGCACAGTATGACGACTCTGGCAGGGAGCGCGGCGCCTCGACCATCACCCAGCAGACCGCCAAGAATTTGTTCTTCTGGCAGGGCCGCAGCTTCATCCGCAAAGCGTTGGAAATCCCGCTGGCGGTTTGGCTCAACCTGGTACTGCCGAAGCGCCGGGTGCTGGAAATCTACCTCAATATCGCTCAGTGGGGGCCGAATGGCGAGTTCGGCGCCGAGGCCGGCGCGCGCTACGCTTTCGGCAAATCCGCCCGCAATCTCAACGCCCACGAAGCGGCGGAACTGGCTGCCATCCTGCCCAGTCCGGGCCGACGCAGCGCCCGCGTCCCGAGTGCCCTGGTGCGCCAGCTCTCGGGCGTCTATGAGCGCCGGGCCGAGGCCTTTCCGGGGCTCGACGCCTGCATCCGCGCCCCTTAGCGAAGGGGCCGCGCCCCCTAGCGCGGGGGGCGTCCATCTTCTATAAGCCCGGCAATCCCTGACGATCCGAGCTTTAGGAGAGCGACGCTATGGCCGTCCCCAAGAGAAAAACATCGCCGTCCCGGCGCGGCATGCGCCGGTCCGCCGATGCGTTGAAGGCCCCGACCTATATCGAAGACAAGGATTCCGGCGAATTGCGCCGCCCGCATCACATCGATCTGAAGACCGGCATGTATCGCGGCCGGCAGGTGCTGAGCAAGAAGGCGGAGGCGTAAGCCTTTTTCCCGGAAGGAAGACGCGCGCCATGTTCGCCCTTGGCTTTCCGCTCCTTCTCATTCCCTTCGCCATCTACAACATGATTGCGTTCCTGACGGGCGTGAGCTGGACCACGGCCGTCACCACCGTGCACATGATGTCGGGTCAGGAGTGGGTCTTGACCTGGGAAGACCTGTTCATCGCTTTCGCGATTTTTCTGCTCTGGATCGAGATCATCAAATCGACCCGCCTCGGCATGCGCTCGGTGATGGACCACATCCTGGCGATGGCGCTCTTCATCGCCATGCTTGTCGAATTCCTACTGGTGAAGCAGGCGGGAACATCGACATTTTTTCTGCTGATGATGATCGCGCTGGTCGACGTGCTCGGCGGCTTCGTCATCGGCATGCGCAGCGGGCCACGCCAGATCGAGATCGAAGGCCCAGAGCGGCCGGTGTGATCTTCGCCCTCCCCCTTGTGGGGAGCGGAAATTTACAGCGAACGCGCCAGCTTACCGCCAGCCGGTGTCGGCCAATGGCCGAGTGCGTCATAGGCGGCGATGGCGTCCTCGGAATTGGCGCGGCGGCGGGCGCGGGTTTGCGGCGCTTGCGCCGAGGTGGCGATGAGGTGGGCGACAAAGTCCGCGTTGGCGCGGCTGGTCGCCCGCACATTGGTGGCGGTGTCGGCTCGATCGGCGTTCGCCAAAGGAACGAGAGCGTTGCTCACGGGCGCCTCCCTGTCCCGAAACGGGACATTGACTGGAGTTTCCCCGTACCTCGCAAGCGGCGTGCCGCGCCACTTTCCGAATTCTTTAGGCTCCAGCGCTAATTTGGCCTGGTAAAGGCGTCTTTCGTCGCCCGCAGCAATTCCAAAGAGGCGACTTTGACCAACGTCGGCCAGCAAGATTCGATCCCTTCCGGCACAGCGGACCGGATCGGCATCGACGCGGCCGAAATCCTCAACTCGGTCGGTGAGGTGGCCTACGAATGGCGCATCGACACCGACGCGCTGCACTGGGGTGCCAATGCCGCCGCGGTGCTGCTCATCCCCGACGTCGCCGCGGTCTCGACCGGCCGCGCCTATGCCCAGGTGCTCGAGGCCGAGAACGCGCAAGCGCGCTTCGACGCCGTCATGCAATCGGACAAGCGCGACGACGGCCGCGGCGTCGCTTATCAGATTCAATATTGCATCCGTCCCGACCCGACGTCGGACACGCGGCTGTGGGTCGAGGATATCGGCCGCTGGTTCGCCGGCCCGGACCGCAAGCCGGTGCGCGCTCACGGCGTCGTCCGCGTCATCAACGAGCGCTACGAGCACGTCCGCCGGCTCACTTATCTCGCCCGCTACGACGGGCTCACCGGCGAGCTGAACCGGCACCATCTGACCGAAGTGCTGGAAGACACCATCGACGAAGCGATCCGGTTGCGCTCGTCGTGCGGCTTCATGCTGGTCGCCATCGACAACGTCGCCCGCATCAACGAGTCCTACGGTTTCGACATCGCCGACCAGGTGATCGGCGCCGTCGCCAGGCGCATGCGCAGCCGCATGCGCGGCAAGGACACGCTCGGACGTTTTTCCGGCAACAAGTTCGGCCTGGTGCTGCGCGATTGCACGCCCGACGACATGGCGATCGCCGCCGAGCGGCTTCTGGCCGGCGTGCACGACGACATGGTGCCGACCTCGGCCGGATCGATCGCCGTCACCGTCACCATCGGCGGCGTCACCGCGCCGCGCCATGCCCGCAGCGTCGCCGAAGTGCTCGGCCGCGCCCAGGAGACCCTCGATGCCGCGAAGGCCCGGCGCCGCGGCTCGTTCCTCGCCTACCGGCCCAATATCGAGCGCGAGGCGCTGCGCCGCGACAACGTCCGCGCCACCGACGAGATCGTCGCCGCGCTCAACGAGCGGCGCATCTTCCTCGCCTACGAGACCATCGTTAAGGCGGCGGATCGGCGGCCGGCATTCTACGAGTGCCTGATGCGCATCCGGCGCACCGACGGCAGCCTGATCGCGGCCGGCGACATCGTGCCGATCGCCGAGCGGCTCGGCCTGGTGCGCCTCCTCGACCACCGGGTGATCGAGCTCGTGGTCGACGAGATGATTGCTGCGCCGGCGCTGCAGGCGAGCTTCAACGTCTCGGCGGCGTCCACCACCGATCCCGACTGGTGGGCCGGCCTCGGCTCGCTGTTGCGCTCGCACTCAGGCGTCGCCGAGCGCCTCACCGTCGAGATCACCGAAAGCGCGGCGATCCAGGACATCGACGAAACCCGCGGCTTCGTCGCGCGCGTGAAAGATCTCGGCTGCCGCATTGCCATCGACGATTTCGGCGCCGGCTACACCTCGTTCCGCAATCTGCGCAAGCTCGGCGTCGATATGGTCAAGATCGACGGCGCCTTCGTGCACGACATGATGCGCTCGGAGGACGACCGCGCCTTCGTGCGCACTTTGGTCGAACTCGCCAAGCGGCTGAAATTGAGCACCGTCGCTGAGTGGGTGCAGGACGAGGCGGCGGCGAAGACCTTGCAGGACTGGGGCTGCGATTATCTGCAAGGCGCGTTGATCGGCCTCGCCACGACCGAGCGGCCGTGGCGCGCGGCGTTGGCCAAGGCCGTCTAGGACGGCGCCTCAAACCAGCGATTTAGTAACAGACCTGCTTAGTCGAAAATCTTACTGGCAAATTTGGACCAACTGAGGACCGTACGGCCCCAACACTTGCGCGGGATAACAGCCGCCGCCACCACCGTAGCCGTAGCCGCCACCACCGTAGCCGTAAAAGGCCGCGCCGCCGTAGCCATACCCTGGCGTGACGCCATAGCCGTTCGGATAATAGCCGCCGTAACCGTAGGGCGCCGCCAACACGCCGCCGAGGATCGCGCCGGCGGCGACACCGGCAGCGATGCCCAAACCGGGATACCAGCCGCCGCCGCCGTGCCAGCCGCCGCCAAAGCCGGGACCACCACGCCAACCGCCAAAGGCCGGACCGCCGCGCCAGCCGCCGCCAAAACCGGCACCACCATGCCAGCCGCCACCGCCCCACCGCGCTTGCGCGGTGTTCGATGACGCCATCGCGGTTGCCGCGATGCACACCGCCGCAATCAGAGCCGTTACGATTTTCCTCATCACACCACCTCGCTCACGCCGCACTGTTTAGCACTGCTCAGCTTCGACGCATTGATCCAGATCAACGCGGAGGGCCTTTGCGAGTTCAATCGTTGCCGCCGGTCAGTTTGTCGACCTTGCGCCGCATCTCGTCGAGCTCGCGCTTTAGATCGTCGATCTCGCCGCCGCTTTTAGCCGCCGGCTTTTCCGGCTCGGGCGCGATGCCGCTTTCGCGCCGCGCAAACGGCGTGAACATGGCGAAGGCGCGCTCGAACATTTCCATGTTCCGCCGCACCGTTTCCTCCAGCGCGCCGAACGGGCTGCCGCCGAAGGCCTGCGCCATCTGATTGCGGAACTTCTCCTGCTCGCGGGTGAGCGACTCGATGGAGACTTCGAGATAGCGCGGCACCAGCATCTGCATGCTGTCGCCATAGAACCGGATCAGCTGGCGCAGGAACGCGATCGGCAGCAAATTCTGCCCTTCCTTGTTCTCCTGCTCGAAGATGATCTGGGCCAGCACCGAGCGCGTAATGTCCTCGCCGGTCTTGGCGTCATAGACGACGAAATCCTCGCCGCTCTTGACCATGGCGGCGAGGTCTTCGAGCGTCACATAGGTGCTCGTGCCGGTGTTGTAGAGCCGCCGGTTGGCGTACTTCTTGATCGTGACCGGCTCGGCGGTTTTGGTCGTGGTATCGGTCATTTGGCGGCAACCCCGCGGGATTGCCGTCAAAATAGGCGGTTTCGCCGGGCGCGGCTACCGTTTTGTGTGGTGCACAAGGACGGGCGTCCCGGCATGGCAGCGATGCGGCCCCCTGGCGCCTTGTCGGCGGGCTGCCACGTCCTTATGACATATATGAAAGAGCCTGCGGTCAGCCCGGGCTGGCCGAAGACGCGCGTAACCGCGCTAATGTGACCTAACCCTATTTCCGGAAGGATTTCCCATGAAAGACGACATCGTCATCGTCAGCGCCACGCGTACGCCGGTCGGCGCCTTCAACGGCGCCTTCGCCACCGTGCCCGCCCACGAACTGGGTCGGACGGCCATCAAGGCGGCGCTCGAGCGCGCCGGCGTCGAGGGCGCCCGCGTCTCCGAGGTGATCATGGGGCAGATCCTGACCGCGGGGCAGGGCCAGAACCCGGCCCGCCAAGCCTCGATCTCCGCCGGCATTCCGGTGGAAACGCCTGCCTGGGGCGTCAACCAGCTGTGCGGCTCGGGGCTGCGCGCGGTGGCGCTCGGCTATCAGGCCATCCTCAACGGCGATTCCGACATCGTGGTCGCCGGCGGCCAGGAGTCCATGAGCGTCGCGCCGCACTGCGCCTACCTGCGCTCGGGCGTGAAGATGGGGGATTTCCAGATGATCGATACGATGATCCGGGACGGCCTGTGGGACGCCTTCAACGGCTATCACATGGGCAACACCGCCGAAAACGTCGCCAAGCAGTGGCAGATTACGCGGGCGCAGCAGGATGAATTCGCGGTCAAGTCGCAGAACAAGGCCGAGGCCGCCCAGAAGGCCGGCAAGTTCAAGGACGAGATCACGCCGGTGACGATCAAGAGCCGCAAGGGCGACGTCGTGGTCGATGCCGACGAATATCCCAAGCACGGCACCACGCTCGAAGCGGTCGGCAAGTTGCGGCCGGCCTTCGACAAGGAAGGCACGGTCACTGCTGCTAATGCGTCAGGCATCAATGACGGCGCCGCCGCGGTGGTGCTGATGACGGCGAGCGAGGCGCAAAAGCTCGGCAAGACGCCGCTCGCGCGCATCGTGTCGTGGGCGCAGGCCGGCGTCGATCCGAAGATCATGGGCACCGGCCCGATCCCGTCCTCGCGCGCGGCGCTCAAGAAGGCCGGCTGGACTGTCGGCGACCTCGACCTCATCGAAGCCAACGAGGCGTTCGCGGCGCAGGCCTGCGCCGTCAACAAGGACCTCGGCTGGGACACCGGCAAGGTCAACGTCAACGGCGGCGCCATCGCCATCGGCCATCCGATCGGCGCCTCGGGCGCTCGCGTACTGGTGACGCTGCTTCATGAGATGCAGAAGCGCAATGCCAAGAAGGGCCTCGCCACCTTGTGCATCGGCGGCGGCATGGGCATCGCGATGTGCGTGGAACGGTGAGCGCGGCGATCTAACGCTCAATAATCGTCATGCCCGGCCTTGTGCCGGGCATCCACGCCTTTAAGGTCTAACAAACAAGACGTAGATGGCCGGGACGAGCCCGGCCATGACGAAGTCAGGGAGGGAATCATGCCCCGCGTTGCGTTGGTGACGGGTGGCACGCGCGGCATCGGCGCCGCGATTGCCAAGGCGCTCAAGGCGGCCGGCTATACGGTCGCGGCGAATTACGGCGGCAATGACGAGGCCGCGCAAAAATTCAAGGCGGAAACCGGGATCGGCGTCTACAAATGGGACGTCTCCTCGTTCGACGCCTGCTCAGCCGGTATCAAACAAGTCGTGGCCGATCTCGGGCCGATCGACGTACTGGTCAACAATGCCGGCATCACCCGCGATTCGCAGCTGCATCGCATGAAGCCCGAGCAATGGACGGCGGTGATCAACACCAATCTCAATTCGTTGTTCAATATGTGCCGCAACGTGATCGAGGGCATGCGCGAGCGCAAGTTCGGCCGTATCGTCAATATTTCCTCGATCAACGGCCAGAAGGGCCAGTTCGGCCAGGTAAACTATTCCGCCGCCAAAGCCGGCGAGCTAGGCTTCACCAAGGCGCTGGCGCAAGAGGGCGCGCGCGCGGGCATCACTGTCAACGCCATTTGCCCGGGCTACATCAATACCGAGATGGTGCAGGCGGTGCCGAAGGACGTGCTGGAAAAGAGCATCCTGCCGGCCATCCCGATCGGCCGCCTGGGTGAGCCGGAAGAAATCGCGCGCTGCGTGGTGTTCCTTGCATCCGACGATGCCGGGCTGATCACCGGCTCGACGCTGACGGCCAACGGCGGGCAGTATTTCGCCTAGAGCATGATCCAAAAAATGCCTATCCCTGGACTTGATCCGAGGATGGATGCCGGTTTTCAGATAAGATCGTGCTTAAACGAAAACTCTAGGTGACTGGATCGTGAGATTGCTGAAACGTTTGTTACGCCGCCTGCTCGTCTTCGGGTTGGGCATCCTTAGCGTCTGGTTGATCGTTTTCGTCTTCAGATTGACCGACCACAGGCTGCCGACGATCTTGGCCGTGGCCCTCACCTACGGCATCGCCGCATATATTGTCCTGCCGCGAGTCGTTCGCTTCGGCCTCAAAATCCTGCTGCGCAGACGTGTGCCTCGTTTCACGATTACCGGCGACGGTTTGCCCGGCGATCCCGTCAATCTCGTGCTGATCGGAACGCGCCAGCAGCTGCAGGCCGCCTTTGCGGTGCACAGGCTGGTCGGAGGCCGATCGATTGTGTCTGACAAGCTCGTGGCGCATGGTCCGGGCATTCGTCTTCAACTCGCCCTATCCGACCGCGCCATTCAGCACCCTCTATCTGTTCGGACGCGGCCAGGACATCGGTTTCCAGAAGGCGATCGATAACAGCCCGCGAAAGCGCCATCACATTCGCTTCTGGGCATCGAGCCTGACGGGTGCCGAGGCCACGGTGGGAACAGCCGGCTTCTGGCTGAACACCGACCGGCCACCGCACCACGAGCGTGTTCTCTGGGTCGGAGCCGGCACCAAAGATACCGGCCTCTCCTTGACCAAACTCACATTCCAGATCACCCACGCCACCGATTCGGATACCAACGCCGAGCGCGACTACATCATTGCCGAGTTGACGCAAAATCGCGTTGTCGTGGACGTGAATACGTATCGATCTGGTCAACGCCTGCCCACCGAACGCGTCAACCACTACATCACTGATGGCGAAGTGACCGTGGCGAGCCTGGCGACGCCTTCGCAGTAGGCGCAACGTCCACATCGGATCAATGGGGCGACCAGCCCTTCGGCGCCAACTCAAACCCGGGAAAGTCGAAACCCGGTGCGACGGTGCAGCCGACCAGCGTCCAGTCGCCGAGGGTTTGGGCCGCCTGCCAGGCGTGAGCCGGCACGACGGCCTGCGGGCGCTCGCCTGACGCAAGATCGTTGCCGACGGTCACGCGCGCGATGCGTCCCTCGTTTTGCGCAATTTCGAGTTCGAGCGGCGCGCCGGCGTACCAATGCCAGACTTCGACCGCATCGATCCGATGCCAATGCGAGCGCTCGCCACGCGCCAGCAGAAAATGGATCGCCGTCGACGCCGAGCGCCCACTCTCGACCTGCCGCGTATCGCGGAACACCTCGCGGAAATGCCCGCCCTCCGGATGCGGTTTCAGATCGAGCAGCCGGACGACCTCATCCGCAGTCAAGGTTTGGGCGCTGAGGTTTTTGCTCAAAACCGGTTCTTGCGTTCGCGGATTTCTGCGAACACTTGCCACGCCGGGCTGCCGGACAGGCCGAGCGATTTTGCCACCTCGGCGTCATCGGCGCGCAGGAACGGATTGGCCGCCTTCTCCGCCGCGATCGTCGCCGGAATGGTCGGCTTGCCGGCGGCGAGTTGCTGCTTGACCTCTTCGGCGCGGGCGGCGAGCGCCTTGTTGTTCGGCTCAATTGTCTTGGCGAAGCGGATATTGGCGTCGGTATATTCGTGACCGCAATAAAATTGCGTGTCGTCGGGCAGGTTGCGCAATTTGAGCAGCGACTGCCACATCATCTCCGGATTGCCTTCGATCACCCGGCCGCAACCAATCGAGAACAGCGTGTCGCCAACGAACGCGAGCTTGTCAGCCGGAAAGAAATAGGAGATGTGGCCAGCGGTGTGGCCGGGCGTGTCGATGACCTTGCCCTGCAAGCCGCCGACGCGCACCGTATCGCCCTCGCCCACCGTTTCGTCGACGTGCGCGATGCGCGCCGCCTCGGCACGCGGCGCGACGACGCGGCATTTGTGCTGGCTTTTGATCTCGCCGATGCCCTGGGTGTGGTCGGCATGATGGTGCGTCACCAGAATATCGCTCAGCCGCCAGCCGGTCTTCTTGAGCGCGGCCTCGACCGGCGCCGCCTCCGGCACGTCGATCGCCGCGGTGGCGCCGCTTGCCGGATCGTGGATGAGCACGCCGAAATTGTCCTTCAGGCAGGGAAACAAATAGATCTGCGCGGCCATGTGGTCTTTCCAGTTGAGCCCTCGGGCGGGATCATCCGCCTTCGCGAATGCCGACGCAACACGGGGTCAACCAAGACCGGATAGCGGCCGGAACCGCGGCCCAATCCGTGCTATTTTGACCCCATGGATGTCGTTGACCTGCGCAATTTCTACGCCCAGCACCTCGGTGTCGTGGCCCGGCGCTTTGTCGGCCGCGGCATTCGCGCGCGCTGGAAGGATACCCAGGCGCTGCGGGTATTGGGCATCGGCTATGCGACGCCCTATCTGGGCCTGTTCCGCGAGGAGGCCGAGCGCTGCCTTGCCTTGATGCCGGCGCCGCAAGGTGTCGTGCGCTGGCCGTCGAGCCGGCCGGCGCTGGCCGCTTTGGTCGAGGAGGATGAGCTGCCGCTGACCGATTCCGCGGTCGATCGCGTGCTGCTGGTGCACGCGCTGGAAATGTCGTCCGATCCGGTCGGGTTGTTGCGCGAAGTCTGGCGCGTTCTCGCCGCCGGCGGCCGGCTGCTTGTCGTCGTGCCCAACCGACGCGGCGTTTGGGCGCGCATGGATAGCACTCCTTTTGGACACGGCCGGCCCTATTCGCGGTCCCAAATCATGCAGCTGCTTCGCGAAACCTGGTTCACACCGACCGGCTGGGACGAGGCGCTTTACGTGCCGCCGATCCCGCGCGGCTGGTTCTTGCGCTCTGCCGTGGCGTGGGAGCGCGCCGGCGCCACGCTGGCCTCGCCGTTTGCCGGCGTGCACATCGTCGAAGCGACCAAACAGGTCTATCGCGCCATTCCGGCACCGCGGCGCGAGAAGCGAAGACTCGTTCCCGCGCTCGAGCCGGTGCTGGCACCATCGCCGGGAGCGGCGGCGATGCGCCAGAGCATGATCCCGAAAAGTGGAAACCGGTTTTCGGATAAGATCATGCTCAATCAAAATTCTAGACTATGATCCAATTCAATTGAATTGGATCATAGTCTAGAGGTGAGACCCATGGCCTTGGAGTTACGCCCGAACTGCGAATGTTGCGACCGCGATTTGCCGCCCGCGTCCACGCTGGCGCGCATCTGCACTTTTGAATGCACGTTCTGCGCCGACTGCGTCGACAACGTGCTGTTCAATGTCTGCCCGAACTGCGGCGGCGGTTTTGAGTCGCGGCCGATTCGTCCGACGACCGAATGGCGGCCCGGACTGTCCGTAGCCACGCGGCCGCCTTCGACCAAACGCGTATCGTTGTCTTACAGCCGCAACGACATCGCGGCGCACGCGCTGCGCATCAGGAATATTCCGCCTGCGCAGCGCTGACGCGCAAAGATCGCTATAGTTCTTTGGCGCTATAGTTCTTTGCCGATTAGCCGATCGACCGAATACGGCCCGCCGCCGCGGATCGCGATGGCGAACAGCACGACGCCGAGCAGCAGCACGTATTCGTAGCCGCCCTTGCCGACCGAAAATCCCGCCGCGAAATGTACGACCAGGAAAGCGATGGCCAGTTCGATGGCGAGTGCCGCGGCAAAAAACCGCGTGAACAGGCCGAGCACAATGCAAGCGGCGCCGACTGTCTCCAGGACCATAGCGGCGATTGCAAATGCCGAAGACGGCTCCAATCCCTGCTTGGCCATGTAGCCACTGACGCCGGCAAGTCCGGCCCCGGTGACCTTGACCCAACCGTGCATGAACAGATTGTAGCCGATGATCACGCGAACGAGCGTGTAGGCAATGTCACGCCAGGATCCATAAAATCCCGCCAAACCTGGAAAGATCAATTTCGCTTCGCCTGCCGTCATGACGTCCCTCCCGTTGCCGCCTTCCGCCGCTTGGCGCAGCTTGCCGTTTAGCACGCGCCCTATAACACCGCAGCCGCCGGCGATATTCAACCCGAAGACGAGGGGGCTGGACGAATTTCCGGCGGGCGCTCAGGCGCCGCGGCATGGCAGACCGCGCGACCGGCGCCATTGTTCTAAGCGGCCGGCGGCCGTGTTATTGAAATATTGGGTTCCCGCAAGCGGTTGGTTGGCTGGCACGGATTCTCAGGACGATGGTCATGCGGAGATTTTTTGGCGCGACGATCGGCACGCTGGCATTGCTTGTTCTGGCGAGCGCGGGAACCAATCACGAAGCATGGTCACAGGCCGGACGGACGATCCGCATCGTCCTCGGCGTGCCGCCGGGCGGCAGCATCGACTTCCTGGCCCGCCTCCTGGCCGACCAGATTTCCTCGACCACCGGGCAGACCATGATCGTCGAGAGCAAGCCGGGCGCCGGCGGCATCATCGCCGCCGAAACGGTGGCGCGCGCGCCGCCCGACGGCAACACTCTGCTGATCAACAACAACGGCACGCTCATCAGCGCCATCCTGCGCAAGGTGAATTACGATCCGATCGCAAGTTTCGAGCCGATCTGTTATCTGGTCACGACGCCGCAAATCATCGTCGTCAACAGCGCCTCGCCCTATCGCACGCTGGCCGAGCTTCTCGACGCGGCGCGCGTAAAACCGGGGGAGCTGTCGATCGCCAGCGTCGGGCCCAACACCACGCAGCATATCGGCATCGAACGGCTCAAACGCTTGGCCGGCGCCAATCTGACCTATGTGCCGTATCCGGGCGGCGCCACCACCATCAATGCGCTGCTCGGCGAGCACGTCACCGCCGCGGTGCTGAACTGGTCGGAAATTGGCGAGCACATTATCGCCGGCAAGGCACGCGCGCTGGCGACCATGGCGCCGCAACGCATCGAGCCGCTGCCCGACCTGCCCACGGTCGCGGAATCCGGCTACCCGGATTTCGAGACCGATGTCTGGTTCGGCGTGGTGGCGCCGGCCAAGACGCCGAAGGAAACCGTCGCCCTACTGATCGATTGGTTTCGCGCCGCCGTGACAGCGCCGCAGGTCAAAACCAAGCTTGTGGCGCAAGCGCTCTATCCCAATCCGAAATGCGGCGCCGACTTCGACGCTCATCTGCGACGGCAGGCCGAAACATTCACCCAGCTGATCCACGATCTCGACTTCAAGGCGGAATAACGAAACTCGCGTCACGCCGCAAACGGCACCCAGGCTCGCTGAACCGCCGGACGCGCCTCAACCGCATCATGCCAGCGCTTCACGTGGGCATAATCCTTGAGCCCGATGTCCCTGACGCCATGGATGTGCACGTCCGAATACATGGTCATGTCGGCGATCGAATAGGCGCCGCCGAAATATTCGTGTGACGCCAGGTGCCGGTCGAGGATGCCGAGCATGTCGCGCAGGTTGGCCTCGTAATGCTCTTGCGCCGGCGGCGCCTTGATCGGCGAGCGTATGGTCCAGTGCCCGAACTGCTGCGCCAGTGTGGTGAAGGTCGCCGAGCCGTAGAACAGCCATTGATCCACTTTGGCCCGCGCCGCCCCCTCGCTCGGATAGAATTTTCCGGATTTTTCGCCGAGATATTTGAGGATGGCGCCGGACTCGCAGACCGTGACCTGCGCGCCGCCCGGCCCGTCATGATCGACGATGGCCGGGATCTTGTGGCCGGGGCTGATCTTCATGAAGTCCGGCTCCATCTGCGCCTTCTTGCGCAGATCGACCGGGATGATTTTGTGGGGCAGGCCGGTTTCCTCCAGCATCATGCGCGGCTTGTAGCCGTTGTCGGTTATCCAGGTGTAGCAATCGATCATGTCGTCCTCCCGAAAAAGTTTTGCATGTCATTTCGGCCACGGTTCGGCGGTGACGGCAGCTGCATCGGCGCCGATGAATTCCTTGAGCGTACCCTGTTCCTTAGAAGTATCCTGGCCGTCATCTTCCATCGCTTCAAGTAGCGCATTCTTGATTTCGGCGATCAGCCCCAGGCCGCGGAACACCAGGCCGGAGTAAACCTGAATGAGGCTGGCGCCGGCGCGGATTTTGGCCAGCGCGGTGGCACCGGAATCGATACCGCCGGCGCCGATCAGCGGGAACACGTCCTCCACCCGGACATAGGTCTCGGCCAACATGCGGTTGGCGAGCGGATAGAGCGGCCGGCCCGACAGGCCGCCGGCCTCCTTGGCGATTGCAGTCTCGAGCAGAGCAGGCGGCCGCGCCACGGTGGTGTTGCCGACGATCATGCCGTCAACTCGGCGCGAGCGTGCGATGCCGACGACGTCGTCGAGATCGCCTAATGACAGATCCGGCGCGATCTTCAACAGCACCGGCGTCGGGCCGGCGTTCGGCGCTACCCGCTCGCGGGCATCGACCACGCGGGCCAGCAGATCGTCGAGCACGGACGCCTGCTGCAGATTGCGCAGGCCCGGCGTGTTGGGCGAGGAAATGTTGACGGTGACATAGCTCGCCACCGCGGCGAAGCGCTCGATCAGCTGCACGTAATCGGCAACGCGATCGGCGGAATCCTTGTTGGCGCCGACATTGATGCCGACCACGCCGCCGGCGTTGCTGCGGGCGGCGAGCCGCCGCAGTGCGGCATCGGCGCCTTGCGAATTGAACCCGAGCCGGTTGACGACGCCGTGATCGGCGTCGAGCCGGAACAGCCGCGGTCGCGGATTGCCGGGCTGCGGGAGCGGCGTGATGGTGCCGACTTCGACGAAGCCGAAGCCTAGGCGCAGCAGCGCATCGGGCACCTCGGCGTTCTTGTCGAAGCCCGCGGCGATGCCGACCGGGTTTGGAAAATTGAGCCCGAATACCCGCAGCGCCAGCCGCTTGTCATCGCGCGGCGCCGGCGGCAGTGGCGCGAATTTCAACATTTTGATCGCCAGCCCGTGGGCGTCTTCCGGGTCCAGCACGCGCAGGAACGGCCTTGCGAGGCGATCGAGCAAACCGATCACGGTTTTAGCTCCGGAAAAATCCGTCGGCCGTCGATCTCGTCCGGCAACGGCCGCGCCCAGCGCACCGCCGTCAGTGGCAGCGCGGCGTAAAGATGCGGAAACAGATCATTGCCGCGGGAGCGTTCCCACTTCAGCGCCGGGCCGAGCGCATCGCTGTCTACCGCGACCAGCATCAAGCCGGACTGTTTCACAAAATGCTTGGCAGCCGTCTCGCCGACTTGCGCCGCCGTGGAGAAGTGGATGAAGCCGTCGCGCCGGTCCACGCCCGACCCGCGAAATGCGCCATCGGACTCGGCCACACGCCACTCATCCTGCTCGCAGATTTTATAAATCGTCGCCACTGATGATCCATTTACGCGTCGTAAGCGGCGCGACCCTATCGGCCCTTGAGCCCTGAGGCAATAATTCCTATCATCGGCGGGGTTGTAAGGGGTCGTCATGCTCACGCACACGCAAGTCTGGTCGGCGATCGATCGCCTCGCCGCGCGGGCCGGACTTTCGGCCTCGGGCCTTGCCCGCCGCGCCGGCCTCGACCCAACCACGTTCAACAAATCGAAGCGCATCACGGCGGCCGGCCGCGCACGCTGGCCGTCTACCGAATCGATCAGCAAAGCGCTGGTGGCGACAGGCACCAGCATCGAGGCGTTTGTCGGATTGATCCAGGGCGCCGGTACGCCGGCGCGCGGGGTGCCGCTGCTCGGCTTTGCTGAGGCCGGCGCCGGCGGCTATTTCGACGATGGCGGCTTCCCGGCCGGCGCCGGCTGGGACGAAATCGCCTTTCCGGCGGTCGACGACACCCACGCCTATGCGCTCGAAGTGTCCGGCCAGTCGATGGAGCCGGCCTATCGCGATGGCGACGTGATCCTGGTGTCGCCGGCAGCGCCGATCCGCCGCGGCGACCGGGTCGTGGTCAAGACCAGGGACGGCGAGGTGATGGCCAAGGAGCTCAAGCGCTCCACGGCGAAATCCATCGAGCTGAAATCGCTCAACGCGCAACATCCCGACCGCACCATTGCCACCGAAGACGTGCTGTGGGTGGCGCGGATTTTGTGGGCGAGCCAGTGAACCGGACCCCCTGAAAAGGGGAGGGAAAATTGCGGCTCACCCGTGCCACCACAACACGCCGGCGCGGAACAGATAGACCACGCTGACGGTGAAGATGATGCGCCGCGTCCATTGCCTAAAACCGTGGTCGGTCATGCGCTCGATAACGAACGGCGCCAGCGAGGTCGCGGCGATGGCGAGCGCGATGGCCGGGGCGAGCGCCCATTTCGGCACGTTCGCCATGCCCGACACGGTGCCGAAATAGGCGATGCGCACGATATGGCTGAGCGACTGCACCGTCGCCTTGGTGGCGTTGGTGGTTTTGCGGTCGAGCATGCTCTTCTGAAAGAAGATGTCGAGGAACAGGCCGCCGACGCCGGCCAGCACCTGGATGATGGTGGTCAGCACGCCGGTGACGAACGGCACGCCGCGCCATTCGATGTTCGGACGCCAATCGCGCGGCAGCGCCTCGATGGCGAACGGCATCAGGCCGAGGCTCAGATAGACCATCATCTTGTCCGGCACGAACTTGACCGAATACATGGCGGCGAAGGCGAGCACCGCGCCAACCACGTATTTCCAAAAGATCGGCCAGCGCACGTAGTGCCGCCACTGATAGGTGCGCCAGCCGTTGGCGCAGAATTGGATGATCGAGAACAGAATCATCGCGCTGGCCACGTCGAAGTAATTGAGCAGCACGCCGAGCAGGATCATGCCGCCGGCCATGCCGAACACGCCGGAGATGAAGGAACTTAAGAGGATGGTGACGGCGAGGAGGAGATAAGAGGCGGCGGTCATGTTTATTGTTTCACCTCCCCCTGCAGGGGAGGATGAAAGAAAAATTCACGCCGACCTTGCCAGCGCGCCGTCGATCATATCCATCGTGTTCTTGATGCCATAGGCGGCGGCGAAGGAGCCGAAGCGCGGGCCTCGCTCCTGGCCGAGCAGCACCTGATAGAGCATGTTGAACCAGTCGAGCGAGACGCCGGGCTTGCCGTCCTTGCCCTTCTTTTTCTGGTCCAAGAACGGCTCGCGGCGGCCGACCTCGTAGACCACGTCTTGAATGGCTTCCGGCGGCGCGTCGGGCGGCAGCTGCGACAGCGCATCGCGCAGATCAATCAGCGCGGCGCGCCCGACCGCGCTCGGCTCGCGGAATTTTTTCGCCGGCAGCACAAAGTCGCGGAAATAGTGGATGGCATACTCGACCATGGCGGCGAGATGCGGATGCGTCTCTTTCGTCACTCCCGGCCGGTAGCGGCCGATAAAACCCCACAAAGTCTCGGCGTTCTCGGCGTTCGAGGCCGTGACCAGCGACAGCAGCATGGCGAACGGCACCGGGTTGTCGCCCTTGGGCGGCGCGCCGCTGTGGATGTGCCAGACCGGGTTGCCGAGCTGCTCCTTGGCGCCTTGCCGCGAATAGGCATCGAGGAATTGCAGATACTCGTCGACGTGACGCGGGATGACGTCGAAGTAGAGCCGTTTCGCCGCCTTCGGCTCGCGATACATGAAAAGCGACAAACTTTCGGGGCTGGCATAGCGCAACCATTCGTCGATCGTGAGCCCGTTGCCTTTCGATTTGGAAATCTTCTGCCCATTCTCGTCCAAGAAGAGCTCGTAATTAAAACCCTCCGGCGGCGTGCCGCCGAGCGCGCGGCAGATTTCGCCGGACAGCTTCACCGAATCGATCAAATCCTTGCCGGCCATTTCGTAATCGACGCCGAGCGCGACCCAGCGCATCGCCCAGTCCGGCTTCCATTGCAGCTTGCAGCGTCCGCCGGTGACCAGCGTCGTAACGCGCTCCTTGCTCTCAGGGTCTTCGTAGGTGATGGTGCCGGCTTTGACGTCGTGCGCGACGATGGGCACTTGCAGCACGATGCCGGTGTGCGGTGAGATCGGCAGGAACGGCGAATAGGATTCGGCGCGCTCATCGCGCAGCGACGGCAGCATAATGTTCATGACCGCGTCGAAGCGCTCCAGCACCTTGAGCAGCGCCGCGTCGAATCGCCCCGACGTGTAGCACTCAGTCGATGACATGAACTCGTAGTCGAAGCCGAATTGGTCGAGGAAACCGCGTAGCCGCGCATTGTTGTGCGCAGCAAAACTGTCATGAGTGCCGAACGGGTCGGGCACCTGGGTCAGTGGCTTGCCGAGATGCTGCGCCACCATTTCCTTGTTGGGCACGTTGTCGGGAACTTTACGCAAACCATCCATGTCGTCGGAAAACGCGATCAACCGGGTCCTGATCTTGTCGTCGGTCAGCACGCGAAAGGCGTGACGCACCATGGTGGTTCGCGCCACTTCGCCGAATGTGCCGATATGCGGCAGGCCGGAGGGGCCGTAGCCGGTCTCGAAGATCACCGCGTCCTTCGGTGTCTTCTTCAGCCGCGCCACGATCTTGCGCGCTTCCTCGAACGGCCAGGCGTGCGACTGCTCGGCCAGTTCGCGCAAGTTCGCGGGGTTTTCGATTACGGCGGTCGACATGCGATTACCTTTAGAGCTTTATTGGCTGCACATCAAAAGCGCCGGCATCAAAACGGATTGATCGGGAAATAGCGCAGCCACAGGTCGGTGAAGCTGCCCTTCTCCCATTGCCGGAACAACGCCCAGTTCAAGGCCTGCCGCAATAGGTCGTTGCCGCGCTTGACCGCGATGCCGATGCCCTCGCCGAAGAAGCGGCTTTCCAGGAATGGGCCGCCGCGGAACGCGCAGCAGCCGCCAGAATCGGTGCCGTTGAGCCAGAACGCCAGCGCGATGCCGTCGCCGAACAACAGATCGACGTCGCCGTTGCGCAACGCCGCGCGCGCGGCGTCTGCATTGGGATAAGTCCGCAACTCGGCCTCGGTGAACATCTGCTTGAGAAAAGCTTCGTGCGCGGTGCCGGCGACGACCGCGATCTTCTTGCCCTCGAGCAGTTCCGGCAGCACGTCGCCGATGCCGCTGTCGATGCGCGCCACGAAGCGCGCCGGCGTGCGGTAGTACGGATCTGTGAAATCGGCGCGGCGGCGCGTCTCCGCGGTGGGCGCGATCGAAGCGATCACGGCGTCGCCGCGATTGTCGGCGAGCGCGTCGAGCAGGGTGTCGAAGCGGCGCGCCTGGATGGTACAGGTCACCTTGATCTCGTCGCAGAGCAGCCGCGCCAAGTCGACGTTGAAGCCGGCCGGGTTGCCGTCCGGCCCGGCATAGTCGAACGGCGGATAGTCCGTCTCGGTCAGGAAACGGATGGTCTGGAGGCGGCTGAGGTCGGGCCGCTCGGGCCGGCGCCGCGGGTC
Organism: uncultured Alphaproteobacteria bacterium; assembly: GCA_963821175.1. GTDB lineage: Bacteria > Pseudomonadota > Alphaproteobacteria > Rhizobiales > Xanthobacteraceae > BOG-931. Next base: position 245,735 of record CAWGCU010000026.1, on the reverse strand, counting down.
CCAGAAGCCAGGAACCGCAACGCTGCGCTGCTGGACGGTGCCGTTGTCCTGCGCCGCCGCCGGCGGCGCGGCGAAAACAGCAGGCGACAGCGCGCCGGCAATGCAAAGCAGCAGCCGGGGCGAAATTGCACGCCAACATATGCGGTAGCGAGATATTGCCATTTCAGATTGCGTCAATGCCGAACCACGGCGGGATCTTGAAGCTCGCGCCCCGGCCCGCTGAGCCGGGGCTTAGAGCATGATCGGGGAAAGGGAAAGACAGATTTGCCGAAAACATCGTGCGCTGAAAAGCGCTTCAATTTGAAGCGACTACACCATGCGCGGCCGGGCAACGACCGGACGGCAATGCAAAACACGGAAACAGGACGTGGATTTAAGAAAGACTCTGCCCTTCTGGCAGCCCGCCCATGAGCTCGGCCTCGATGGTGGCCAGCTCCAAGAGATACGACAAAGTCTCGCAGCCGTCGGTGCGCGCAAGACGCGCCAACTCCCTTGTCAGCTCGCCGATATATCGGGCGGACGGACGCGGCTTATCGCCGACATTGATGGGTCTGAAACGATGCGCAGACATGAGCGACCAAGAGACGGCGGGCGGCGAGGGACTTCGCATCTGCAAGACGTTCCGCCATATTGCATGAGCCGCGGCTTATTTGCACGAGGCTGCAAACATTTTTGTTTTTGATACCTTATCAATATCGGCCGGTTTGAATGATTTCATCTGGCGCGGTGCAGTTCGTGCGTCCGCGCGCGCGGCGGTGGCGCAAGTTCCTTGCCGGCAAGTTCTTTGCCAGCAAGTTCTTTGCCGGCCAGCTGCGCAGATGCGCTTTCAGATAAAGGGTGCGGCACCAACAAGTCCGTCAACGTCCGCAATAGCGGTCCGTGCCGTTCCAGTTCGAGCCCGTCGCGGGCGTAGATGCCGGCCTTGTTGGGCGGCAGTTCGGGCAAGCCGTCGCGTATGATTTCGATGCCGGGAATGACATTGCGCGCCTGCATCGTCAGCACGCCGAGACCCGCCGCGACGGCGGCGAGCCGCGCCGAGAATTCGGGAGCGGAAAACGCAACAAAGAAATGCATGCCGCTGTCCTCGAGCAATTCCACCGCGACCCGATCGCCGGTCGTTCCCGGCCAGCTAATCAGCGGTATCGGCGCGCCGGGAGAAAGCGTGAGCTTGGGCGACTTCACCCACACCGTCTGCTCGGACCATTGCGCCACCGCAATGCGCGGCGGGTTGATCGCGTTGCACAGATAGGCGACGTCGATCGAGCCGACATGAAGGTCGCCGAGCAGCCTTTCGACCCGGTCGCAGCGGAAGCTGACCAGCTCGCCGGTCGGGCTCGCCGAACAGCGCTCGAAAATCTCAAGGAGACGCTGGTGTCCGAGCCAGCTCGGCAAGCCGATGACGAACTGGCGCGGCGCCGAATTCGGCCCGGCAAAGGTGAGAAGCTCGTCGTTCATGGCGAGCATGCGCCGCGCATATTGCAGCACGAGCAGGCCGCGCTTTGTCGGGGTCATATTGCCCTGCCCCTTGGCGAAGATGCTGCCGCCAAGCAGCCGGCCGAGACGAGCGATCTGCGAGCTGATTGCCGATTGCGTCAGGTCGAGCGCATCGGCCGCCTTGGTATAGCTGCCGGTATCAACGATGGTGACCAGCGCCCTGAGCAATTCGATGGGAATGTTCTTTTTGGCGTAGCGTCGGTGCATTTCAGCTCTCTTCCCCACCGCGCCGCGCCGGGAGGGTCACGCTCTTGCCCTGGAAGCTCTTGCCCTGGAAGCTCTTGCCCTGGAAGCTCTTGCCCTGGAAGCAGGCGCCCGGCGCCGCCTGGATGAGGACGGGACGGCACAACACCACGAGCCGCGCGGCGGACCGCAAATACAACGCTAAATTCCTGATGCGGCACTGCAATCTCATGACGCGACACCGCGCTCGAACGCCCCGTCGGGGGGTGCGCCATCATGCCACAACTTGTTGACGTGAAGATAGGTGCCGGCTTACCGCTGACGGTCCGACGCCTGTCAGGAATCGCCTGACGCGACAATCGCTTCGACCAGGCGAACCACCGAACGCCGAAGGCTGGCGTTCTTGATCTTTATGAAGGCCCGGACCAGCGCATGGCCGTCGGCATTGCCGAGAAAGTCGGTGATGTAGGCCAGCGACGGGCCGTCGCCGCTCTTTCGCGAGCCGCCGAAAGATTGCGGCGAGCCTTCGAAGAAGAACGGCACTGGAACCTCGAGGATATGCGAGATTTCCTGCAGCCGGCTGGCGCTGATGCGATTGGTGCCTTTTTCGTATTTCTGGACCTGCTGGAACGTCAGGCCGAGCTGATCGGCGAGCCGTTCCTGGCTCATGTGCAGCATGAGGCGTCGCATGCGAACGCGGCTACCGACATACTTGTCGGTGGGATTAGGAAATTTTATGGACATTACGAACCTCCGTGCCCCTCGTCTCCAGTCCTGTCTCTTTTTAATTCCGCAGGCAATCCCGGGTTGCAAGTTTTCCGCCAATTGTTTCGCCCCGTATGCGTCCCACGCATGACCCGCCAAGCCGGCGCGTTGGGCTGATCACGCGGGTCGTGGAGCGTTTTTCGCGGTCGTTTGGCGTCTTGTTTGAGCATGATCTTATCCGAAAACCGGTATCCACTTTTCAGGGTCATGCTCTAAAGGTAGCGGCGCAAATCCGCGGCGGCCGCGTCTGCGGTTCGCTTCAGGTCGAAGGGCGCGACGAACTGGCCGTTCTTGTCCATCAAATAGACCAGCGCGGTGTGATCCATCGTGTAGTCGCCGCCGTCGAGCGGGACTTTCTTGGCGTAGACCCGGTACGCCTTGATCGCCGCATCGATCGACGCCTGATCGCCGGTCAGCCCGCGCAGATGCGGATCGAAATTGGACAGATAGTCCTTGAGCACTGCCGGCGTGTCGCGGTCCGGATCGACGGTGATGAACAAGGCACCCGCGCGATCCGCGTCGGGCCCGAGACTTTTCAAAACTTGCGACACGTCGAACAGGGTGGTCGGGCAAATATCGGGGCAATGGGTGAAGCCGAAGAACACCAGGAACGGGCGGCCCTTCATGTCCTGGTCGGTCACCGGCTTGGCGTTCTGATCCTCGAGATGAAACGGCCCGCCGACGCCGGCGATCGCGTGGCCGATCGGCGACGGCACATGTTTGCTGAAAACCAGGATGGCGCCGAAGAACAGCACGAGGCCGCTGAGAAAGGCGGCGAGCAGCAGCGCGACGCGGGACGTTTTGTCGTTCACCGGCATTCTCCGCTCATCCGAAGCATGCGGCAAGGCCGGCCCGGATGGTTTCGAAAAAGACCGTCGCCCCGTAATGCGCCCAGAGCATAACCGTGCCCAAGAGCGCAAACGCAACCACCGCGCCGACCAGCAACAGCGGCCGCGACATTGCAGGTGAACGGGGTGCGACGGTCTCGGGCATCGGCAAAATTCCGGTTAGCCCGTACATATGCCGGAACCCGACGAGCGACAACCGGTGTCGCGCCTGCCGCAAACGTCCCGGACCACCTACTTACTGGCAGGGCTGACCTACCGGCAGGGCTGACTTAGCGGCAGGGCTGATAGAGCGTCGTAAGCTCGTGGCCGCGCAGCGTAATGAGTTTTGGCGTCAGGCCGCCGTGATGACCGATCCAGGCGCGGATCTGCGCCGGATAGAGCCGCATCACCAGCGCACTGCCCTCGCGGGTCGGCACCAGCTCGCGCGACGCGTCATCGTAATAGGAGGCGGCATGGAACCCGAGCACCGCGCGCTGGGTAACGCAGACATGGTCGCGCGGTACGATTCCGGTGAGCAAGGTGCACGCCGACAGGCATGGACCGTCGATGACGATATGCTCGCCGGACGCGCGCGCCGCCTCGAACTTGCGGATGTAGGAGGTGACTTCACCGCCCGGATCGCCGACGATGCGGATCTCCGCTAAGGCGACGGACGGCGCCGCGATGGACGACGCCATGAAGCTCACAACTGCCGACGCCAGCGCGCCGGCCAAAGCGGCCTGCCATTTCATCGGTACCCTCTCCCCGTTCAATCGCACGCGACCCTGCCGCCGTATTATGGCAAGACTTCGAGGATACGTTAAGTTTATTCGCAAAACGATCGTAGGGTTTCTGCTGTTTCTTTTTGCATCGCGGCTCGGTTCCCCACGGGAACTGAACGCTCACCGGGCGCGGCGCCGCCTCGCGCCCGTGCGCGGACGGCGGTAAAAAGGGGTGCTATAAGGAACCGACGATCAAGAACGCGGAGGCGGAACCGACCATGGCGCGGGACTTCGAGGATCATTGCTGGAAAGACGTCATCGACGCCGACACCATCGCGATCTACCAGGCCTATCGGCGCAAAACCTATGTCGGCGACAATCCCGCAGTGCTCGCCATCGACCTCTACAACAAGGCTTATCTGGGCGGGAACCGCCCGGTCCGCGAGGTCGATCGCGAGTTTTCCGGTTCCTGCGGCGAGCACGCCTGGAAGGCGCTGCCGCTCACGCAAAAACTGTTCGCCGCGGCGCGCCGCGCCCGCGTGCCTGTGTTTTACACCACCCGCCATGTCGATACCGGCGGCGTGCAATCGACCAACCGCAATATGGACCGCCAGCGCGACGATGTTTACGACATCAAGGTGGAGCTTAAGCCACAGCCGGGCGAGCTTGTGATCTACAAGGAGCGCGCCTCGGGTTTCTTCGGCACGCCGCTGATCGCGCATCTGCAGCAGCAACGGATCAATTCGCTGATCATCTGCGGCGAGAGCACGTCGGGCTGCGTGCGCGCCTCCACGGTGGATGCCTTCTCCTACGGCTTCCACAACGTCGTGGTCGAGGAATGCACCTACGACCGCTCGATGATCAGCCACAAGGTCAATCTGTTCGACCTGCATCACAAATATGCCGACGTGATGCATGTCGAAGACGTTCTGGCCCATCTCGACGGCCTCGCCGTCGAGCGCAAAGTGGCCTGACACCCGACAACCCCGACAAACTCCCAGAAACGAGCGTCCCCATGTCCACGACCGCCGCACGCCGGACCAACGTTCCCGATTACACCACGGCTTATTATTTCCTCGAAGGCCTCAGTGAAATTGGCATCGATTATCTGTTCTGCAATTTCGGCACCGATCACGCGCCGATCATCAACGAGATGGCGCATCGCAAGCAGCGCGGCGAAGCGATGCCCGGCGTGGTGCGCTGTCCGCACGAGAACACCGCCGCCCACATGGCCGCGGGCTACGCCTTCGTCACCGGCCGCGGCCAAGGCGTGCTGGTCCATGTCGACGTCGGCACCGCCAATACCGCGAACGCCATGCATAACCTTTACCGCAGCCGGCTGCCGGTCCTGCTGATGGCCGGCAAGGCGCCCTACACGGTCAACGACGAATTGGTCGGCTCGCGCGACACCTACGTGCACTTCATCCAGGAGCCGTTCGACCAGGCGAGTCTGGTGCGGCCCTATCTGAAATGGGAATGGACCTTACCCTCGGGAGTCGTCGTCAAGGAAGCGCTGCGGCGCGCCCATTCGATCATGCAGAGCGAGCCGCGCGGTCCGGTCTATCTGATGATGCAGCGCGAGACGCTGACGCAGCGCTGGGCGACCGACGAGATCCGCAGCTATTCCGAAGATCAATTTGCCGCCACTGGCGGCGGCGGCGCCGATCCAAAACTCGTTGCCGCCCTCGCCGACAAGCTCATGACGGCGGAAAATCCGATCCTGATCACCGGTTATGCCGGGCGCCACGATCATGCCTCCAAGGCGATCGACGCGCTGGCGCAATTCGCCGGCATTGCCGTCTACGAAGCCAATATGACCAACAACATCTCCCACGACAGCCCGTGCTTCGTCGGCTTTTCTCCCGACAAGGCGGTGCCAGATGCCGACGTCGGCATTTTGGTCGACGTCGACGTGCCGTGGTTTCCGAGCGACGTGAAGACGCATGAGAAGTCGTTCTGGGCGCATATCGACATCGATACACTCAAGCCCGGTTCGCCGATGTGGACGTTCCCCGGCAATCTGCGCATGCAGGGCGACAGCGGGCGCATCCTCGAACAGGTGCTGGAGGAATTGAAGGCGAAGGCAACGCCGCGCTTCAAGGCGGCCGCCGCGGAGCGCCTCAAGCGCATCAAGGCGCTACGCGACGAGCGCGCTGCGCGCGCCGCAAAGCTAGCGGCGGACAAAGGCAAGCCCGGCGCGATCAATCCGCATTACCTGATGGCGGAACTCGGCAAAGTGCTCGACGACGATGCCATCATCTTCAACGAAGGCGTCACCAATGCGGGCGCGGTGCTTTTGCAAATTCCGCGCAGCCGGCCCAACACCACGATGCGCTCCGGCGGCGGCGGGCTCGGCTGGTCCGGCGGCCTGGCGCTCGGCGCAAAGCTTGCCGCGCCCGACCGGATGATGGTGCAAATCTCCGGCGACGGCGGATTTTATTTCGGCAATCCGAGTTCGGTATTCGCGGTGTCGCAGCAATACAAGCTGCCGATTTTTTCCATCGTCATGGACAATACCGGCTGGAACGCGGTGAAGCAGTCGACGCTGCGGGTGTTTCCGGAAGGCGAGGCCAAGGCGGCAAGCGAGTTCGAATCCGAGCTCGCACCCAAGGTCGCCTTCACCAAGGTCGGCGAGGCATTCGGCGCCTATGGTGAAGAGATCAGCGACCCCGCCGACGTGCCGGCCGCGATCGCGCGCTGCCTCAAGGAAGTCCGCGGCGGCCGCTCGGCGCTGCTGCACGCGCGCGTGACGAAGATGTAGCGCTGCTGCGGCCATACCGGGTATCGGCACACCGGCATTGAGTTCATTCCATATCTTGAGCGTTATGACCGATATCTATTATTGATGGCAGCGCCACACCACTGAGCCTTCGCTCGCAGTCTGCCAACTTACCAAGGGCGATGGCGGATAGTTCAGGAAGCTGCTTGCCGCGCAAATTGTTCTATGAACAGGCTGCGTTGGTTTCGCGGGCGCGGGCAGTTCTAGTTGTGGCACACGATCAAACAACAAACCAGATCACGGCATTTTACGATGGAAAATGCCCGATGTGCGCGACACTCGCGAACGCGGTTCGCCGTTCCGCTCAACAAGACGCGTTCGACTTGCGGGATATGCACAAGCAAAAGTCGATGCCGTTCGCGACAGGCGCCGTCGAAAAGGAAATCCATGTCGTCGACCGTGACGGCCAGACCTATCGCGGCGCGCATGCGATTCTGAAAATCGCCAGCCAATACCCCCGTCTGCGGATGCTAGCGGCGCTCGGGCAGCTCCCGGTTATCCGGCCGCTATTACCCATCGGCTACAACGTCGTTGCGAAAAACCGCCGCTTCCTGTTTGGCGCGGCCAGCCGCGCTTTTTGGCTGAAAGCAATGATCGCGCTGGTTTTTTGCGTCGGGCTGGCGATGTCCTCTCGCCTGTGGATCGGGCCGCGAACCTACCCTCTGGCTGCCCCGCTGAGTTTCCTGCCGTCGTCCATCTATCCGGCAGACCTGCTCCTTTATGCGGCGCTCTTTATCCTGGCGGGCGCGATCCTGGTTTCGGCGAGACCGCAGAAATTCATTTTCTTGTTTTTGGGCATCGTCGTTGTCTTCTGTCTCCTGGATCAGACCCGCTGGCAGCCGTGGGTCTTTCAATATGGCTTTCTGCTCGCTGCGCTGGCGCAGTTCTCCTGGGACAGTGACGACGTCAAAGGCCGGGAGCGGGCACTCAACTTGGCGCGATTGATCGTCGCGACCACCTATATTTTCTCCGGCCTGCAGAAGCTCAATCTCAATTTCATCAACTATGATTTTCCATGGATCGTGGAGCCAATCACCAGCGTTTTTCCCGGCTCCCGCGGCCTTCTATATGCGTTGGGAATTGGTGCTCCATTCATCCAAATCGGTTTCGGCCTGGGATTGCTAACCAAGAAATATCAGCGAATCTCGTTGATCCTTGCCATCTCCATGCACGTGTTCATCCTCGCGATGTTCGGACCGTTTGGCCAAAACTGGAATAACATCATCTGGCCATGGACGGCCGCCATGGCGGGCCTCGATCTCCTGCTTTTCACCGGCCAGCAGCAGTTCACCGTCCGCGATATATTTTGGGGCAATCGATCTCCGTATCACGTCGGCGTGCTTGTCCTGTTCGCGATCCTGCCGTTTCTGAGCTTCTTCAATCTGTGGGATTCTTACCTATCGTCGGCGCTCTATTCCGGCAATCTGACCGAAGCAACCATTTACGCCACCGACAAAGGCAGGGACTCCTTGCCGGCGAGCATCAAGGCTTACTTTGTCCATACCTCGCCCAATACCAATGTCGTGAACATCCAGCGGTGGGCGATCAAGGATCTCAACGTGCTGCCCTATCCGGAAACCAGGGTGTACAAAGAGATTGCAAAAGAAGTGTGCAAGCGTTCGCAATCTCCAGCGGACCTCGCCCTATTGGTCCATGAGCAGCGGATGTTCTGGAGCAAGCCGGAGACGAGCTTCCGATGTTGGGACCTATGACGTGGATCAGCTCCGCCCAACTAAAAGCTACTCGGCTTTTATGTTCGCGTCGCGAATGATCTTGCCGTACTTCTCCATTTCGCTGGCGATGTATGTGGCGAAATAATCCGGCGTCGAGCCGATCGCCTCGAAGCCGAGCGCGGTCAGGCGCGCTTTGATGTCGGGCTGGGCGAGAACTTTGGCGACGCTGGTTTGCAGTTTCGCGGTGATGTCGGCTGGCAAATCCTTCGGTCCCCATAGCCCGTACCACGACACGAACTCGAAACCCGGCAAGCCGGATTCCTCGACCGTCGGAATGTCCGCCGCCGCGGGCTGGCGCTTGAGGCTGGTTATGGCGAGCGCCTTGATGCGGCCGCCTTGGGCCTGCGGCAACGACGACAGCATCGGATCGGCGAGCAGCTGGATCTGCCCGCTCATCAGGTCGGTCAGCGCCGGGCCGGTGCCCTTATAGGCGATGACCAGCGTATCGACATGGGCCTCGCGCTTGAGCAGCTCGATCACCAGATGGCTGGCCGAGCCAATGCTCGTAGTGCCGAAAGTATATTTCTGCGGGTCCTTGCGGACGAGCTCGAAAAAATCCTTCAGGTTGTTCGCCGGCACGCTCGGCGTCGTCGAGACGATCAACGGGCCGGCGGCGATCAACGTCACCGGCGTGAAATCCTTCACCACGTCGAACGGCACGCTCTTGTACAAAAACGGGCTAACGACGTGGAGCGACGCGGTGAGGAGCAGCGTGTAGCCGTCCGGATCAGCCTTGGCGACGACATTGGCGCCGACATTGCCCGAGGCGCCGCCGGCGCGGTTTTCGACGATGAAATGTGGCCCGACGGTTTGATTGAGCTGATCGACGATGATGCGCGCCACGCCGTCAACCGAGCCACCCGGCGGGAACGGCACGATCACCGTTACCGTGCGGGTGGGATAGTCTTGTGCCGACACCGCCGGCGCGAATGCGAGAACAGCAAAGGCCAGGACAACTGCAATAATACGCCTCACGACCATTTCCTTTTCCAACTAGAACGCTCCCGGGTAGCTGCCGCCGTCGATCAGTAGGTTCTGGCCGGTGATATAGCCGGCATGGGTTGAACAGAGAAACGCGCAAAACGCGCCGAGCTCGTCCGGATCGCCGTAGCGCTTCGCCGTGCTCGCCGCGGCGCGTTCGCGGAAAACCTGCTCGAATGTCTTGTCGGTGCCTTCGAGCATGCCGCGAATGTGCCGGTGCTGGGCGTCGCTGTCGAATATGCCCGGCAGGAGATTGTTGACCGTGACGCCGCGCGCCGCCACTTGCCGGGCGAGACCGCCGGCGAAGCCGACCAGCCCCGAACGGGCGCCGTTCGACAATCCAAGCTCGGCCTGTGGCACTTTCACGCTGCGCGACACGATGTTGATGATCCGCCCAAACCTGCGCGCGGTCATGCCGTCGACCGTGAGCCGCATCATCTCGATCGGGCCCAGCATCATGTCGTCGAGCGCCGCGATCCAATCGTCGCGCGACCAGTCGCGGAAATTGCCAGGCAGCGGCCCTTGCGAATTGTTGACCAGGATATCGGGAGCCGCACAGGCGCCGACCGCGGCCGCGCGGCCGGCCGGCGTGGTCAGGTCGGCTGCGACAGTGATAACTTTTGCGCCGGTCGCCTGCGCAATTTCAGCGCCAGCGCGCTCAAGCACATCGCGTGTCCGGGCAACGATCGTGAGACTGACGCCTTCCCGCGCCAGCGCCAACGCGCAGGCCTTGCCGAGGCCTCGGCTCGCACCGCAGACCAGCGCGCTTTTGCCTCTTATGCCGAGGTCCACTTCGCGCGTCAGGCTGCCACGGCCGAAAGGGCTTTAAGCTTATAGCCGTAGGCCTTGTCGAGCCCGAGATCGGCGATGATGCGCAAGCCCTTGCCGAGCGCTTCGGCGTCGAGGCCGGTGAGCGGCTTGCGCAGGTCGCCTGACGGCATGCCGAGTGCCTTCATCAGCGACTTCACCGCGACCGGATTGATCGCCGAATAGGTGAAGTGCAGGAGCGGCAACAGCCGCAGATATTCGCGCTTGAAGTTCTCAGCCTCTGCATAGCTCGTCCACGGCGTCGAGATCGTCGCCAATTCGGCCGGCGCGATATTGCCGGTCATGTTCGCGGTGCCGTGGCCGCCCAAACTCATGGTCGGCACCACGAGGCCGAGATTGGGGCTGTCGCAGCACATCACCGAAACGTCCGGCTTGGCGGCGAGCACTTGCGCCACCTGGCCGACGCGCGCAGTCGATTCCTTGTGCACCACGTAGTTCGGATGCTTGAAGATGCGGATCAGGTTGTCCCAGTTGAGGTCGCTCTTCACCCGCGGCGGATTGTTGTAGATGCCGAGCGGTAGGTCGGTGGCGTCGGCAACGTCGAGGAAGAACCGCTCGATGTCGGCTTCCGGCGCGCAGATATAGGCCGGCGCGGCGAGGATGGCGCCGTCACCGCCGTTGTCTTTGGCGAAGCGCACGCTGGCGATGGTCGATTTGGTGTTGTTGCCGGTGCAGCCGAAGAAGATCGGCATATTTCCCGACTTCATCTTCGCCGTCTCAACGATGATTTTCTTTTTCTCCTCGGGGGAGAGCATGGAGGTCTCGCCGGTCGAGCCCATGATCAGCACCGCCTTGGTGCCGTGCTGCTCCTGGAAGCGGAGCAGGGTTTGGAACGCCGCGAAATCCACCGAGCCGTCCTTGTTGAACGGCGTGATCAGTGCGACGAACGAGCCGGTGATTTTCTGTTTGGGCATGCTGCTCAACCTCCGAGGTTCCACTCCCTCCCCCCTGTGGGGAGGGTGGGGTGGGGGTCGGGAGGCGATGCGCGAACGTCGACGTTCGCAACTTACCTCGCGCCCCCCACCCCCACCCCCACCCCTCCCCACAAGAGGGAGGGGAGAAGATTTTATATGCTCACGTGATTGATGAACTTCTCCGGCGGCCGCTCGCCCCATTGCGACCGCAGCGCTTCTTCCGCGGCAATGAGATTGGAGCCGTTAGCGAGGTTGAGGCGGTCGCTGTCCGCCCAATGCTCGTGGACGCGGCCCCACGGATCGGCCCAGTAGTCGTAGACTTGGCTGCCCAGCACATGGCGGCCGATGCCCCACATGTGCTCGTACTTGCCGCTCTCTTTCAGGTACTCGTGGCCCATGCAGACGTCGTCGATGTCGGGCACCTCGAAGGAGAAGTGATTCAAGCCGGTCATTTCGGAATTGAGACAGAAGAAAACGTGATGATCGACGTAAGTGTCGCCACGGTCGCAGCGGTTGAACGAGCCGATCAGATTGTCCTTGTTCTCGGCGTAAACGTCGTCCGAGCAGATCAGGCCCAGCGTCTCGCGGAACCAGCCGACGGTCTCGTGAAATTTTGACGACATCATCACGCCATGACCGATGCGCTTGACGTGGGCCGGGCCCCTGGGCAGCCGCATCAACTCGCCGGCGCGCGCGGTCGGCGCTTCGCCCGAGTTCAGCCGTTGCCGCTTCACCGGGATCGGTGCGACCTGTTCGATGCCGCACACTACCTCGATCTGGTAGCCGTTCGGCTCGGTCAGGCGCACCCGCTTGCCGCCGCCGGGCTCGTCGATATTTTCGACGCCCGAGGCGCCCGGCGCTTTGGCGAGCTTCTTCAGGTCATCCTCGTTGTCGACGTAATAGGCGATGCCGACGAATTTCGGGTCGCCCTTCTCGGTGATGTGGATGTGGTGCGCCGGATCGGTGCCGCGCATATAGAGCGCATTGGTGGTGCGCTCCGCCCGGTGCATGCCGAAACGGGTGAGGAACTCCTCCGCTACGTCGAGATCGGGCGACTTGAGCCGTCCGTAGGCGATATCGGTTACTTTCGTCCAAGCCATATATGCTCTCCCCGGGAATTCGTTGTGCCGGATGTTCGCAACAATCCTGCCACGTCCGGGACGGCCGGGCTAGCGGCGAAGGGTTGCACCGGAGCGGCGGCAGGATTGCCCGCGCCTCATACGAAATACCCCGCCGCGTTGCCGCGGCGGGGTTCCCGAACCGGCTTCGAGTTGCCGGTTTAGGCGTGATAATCGGCCGCCGCGGTCTCGTCGACCTGCTTGCCGCCCATGGCGTTGAAGATCGGCGTCAGCACGATCACGATCACCAGGTTGAGGATGACGGTGTAGAGCGCAGAGTAGCCCGGGAACGTATGGCCGGCGAAGGCTAGCGGAAAGTTCGGGGTCCAATTCGCCGCGTTGAACATCCAAATTCCCGTTCCGGTGCCCACGGCCCAGCCGACCAGCAGCGCCCAATCGTTGAACCAGCGGGTATAGACGCCGAGCATCACCGACGGCAGCGTCTGGATGATCAGGATGCCGCCCAGGAGCTGCAGGTAGATGGCGTATTGCGTCGGCACGAAGATAATGAAAATGAGTGCGCCCAATTTGACGATGAGCGACACCCACTTCGCCATCTGCGCTTCTTCCTTGTCGGTCGGATTCTTGTTGATGAACTCGCGATGGATGTTGCGGGTGTAAAGGTTGGCCGCGGCGATCGACATGATCGCCGCCGGCACCAGCGCGCCGATGCCGACCGCGGCAAAGGCGATGCCGACGAACCACGCCGGGAAGCTGTGCAGGAACAGCGCCGGCACCGCGAAATTGTTGCCGAACTGTTTGAAGCCCGCGGCGAATTCCGGCATGGCGCCGACACCCGCCGCGATGGCGAAGAAGCCGACCAGCGCCAACAGACCGAGCATGAAGGAGTACCCGGGCAAGAGCGCGGCATTGCGGCGGATGGCGCGCCCGCTCGAGGCGGCAAGGATGCCGGTGACGGAATGCGGGTAGAGGAACAGCGCCAGCGCCGAGCCGAGCGCGAGCGTGACGTAGATGCCGTACGCGCCGGTGGTGTTGGCGCCGGGCGTCGCCAGCAACAGTTTCGCCGGCGGCACCGCCGCGAAGATATGACCGAAGCCGCCGAGCTGGATCGGCACCACGATCACGGCCGCGAAAGCGGTGATGTAGATCAAGATGTCCTTGACGATGGCGATCGAGGCCGGCGCCCGCAGCCCGCTCGAATAGGTAAACGCCGCGAGGACGATGAAGGCGATGATCAGCGGCAGGTCCGACGCAAAAGTACCGGCGGCGCCGCCGACGCCCATGGCCCCAATCACCACCTGCAGGCCGACCAGCTGCAGCGCGATATAGGGCATGGTGGCGACGATGCCGGTGATGGTCACCGCCAGCGCCAGCCAGCGATTGCCGAAGCGGCCGCGCACGAAATCGGCCGGCGTGATGTAATTGTGCTTGTGGCAGACATGCCAAAGCCGCGGGAATACCAGGAACAGGATCGGATAGATCATGATCGTGTATGGCACCGCGAAGAAGGCGATGGCGCCAGCGCCGAAGGCCAGCGCCGGAACGGCAATGAAGGTGTAGGCCGTGTAGAGGTCGCCGCCGATCAGGAACCAGGTGACGACAGTGCCGAAGCGCCGGCCGCCCAGGCCCCATTCATGCAGCTGATCGAGATCGCCCTTGCGCCAATGCGCGGCGGCAAAACCCAGCCACGTGATGAAGCCGAACAGCGCTACGAAGATGATCAGAGCAGTCCAGTTTACTTCCTGCACGGCAGGCCTCCCCCGGCTTTTGCGTCTTATTTCTTGAGTTTCTGGTTGTTTGATCCCGCGATGGCGCGGGACCGATCTAGTCTTCGGTCGCGAAATAGACGATCGCGGTCAGAACGGCCGCGATGATGACCCAGAGCATCTGGTACCAATAAAAGAACGGGATGCCCGCCCACGACGGCTCGACCGCGTTGTAGAACGGCGGCCACAGCACCGCGACGAATTGGATGATGAGGAGCAGGTACCACCAGCTCCAGCCCGAGCGTTCGTCAGCTTTCTGATCCATGAGAATCCACCCCGCGTATTCCATCCCGAACGAGCCTTTCGAGGCTCTTGTGGGCAAGACTAGCCGGTGTGGCCGGGCCGATCAAAGAGAAAAATCAGCGGCAAATTGCGGCGGGGAAGCCAATTCCGTTGCGGTGCCGCACAAAACCGCCTGCCTTCGCTAAGCTACGGCGGGCAACTCGCTGGATTTAGGTTGGCTTGCCAACCGAAGCTGCGAAGCAGCGTAGGTTGGAGCGGGCGATGGGAATCGAACCCACGACACTCAGCTTGGGAAGCTGATGTTCTACCACTGAACTACGCCCGCAAAATCGCTGTTTTATGCTTGCCTTGGGCTTTTCTACCCGGAGCATACCCGGAAAGATCTTGAAGCGTGGCCGATTACTCCGGGTAAATTTTGTTTGGCGACGTCAACTTAACGAGTCCCGACGGTTGCGCAACAGCCGCGCTCCTCGCGTGCTATATTCCGAATGTCGATGACGCGGCACACCGAAAGGCGCTGGCCTGCGCATACCGTTCCAATTTTGTTGGTCGCTTCGAGCATCGTGTCCAAGTGATAATTGGTTGGTGTTATCGTTCCCTACATTGTGCCTGGCACTGTCTCCACGTCATATCTACGAGTCATTATGTTCTGATATCCTGTGTCCCGGCCGCGTTGACCTACCGGTCACGAGTTCGGGCTATGGAGATTTAGCGGACTGGCTTGTTGCCGGTTCGATCAAATCCGCCCGCCAATGCGTGGAGAAATCTGTCCGATCATAGTGATCACTCCACATTGAACGATTGCCTGTTCTGTCAACGCTACCTCGGCGTCCAAGTGGAAATGACCAGCGTCACTCGCGCAAGGGGTCTTGGCGACCGGCCGGCAGATCCAAGGCAGCCTCGGAGAGGAGAAAAATGGCTCATTAACCATCTCAAGCGAACTGATTCGCTTCCGAGAAATCCCATTCCTACATCACGGACAGCGTACAAGAGCCGGGCCTCGACGGATTGGCCCGCACCAGCCTGCGCTTCTCCTAGCAAGGTGGTCCGTAAACGCGGCTGGTGCCGAGGTGGCACCCGCAAGCCAAAGGAGACACCCATGGCCCCCGCACGTCCATATTGGAAAGGCTACCTCAAGCTTTCGCTGGTCTCGTGTCCCATCGCCCTATACAGCGGGACATCATCGACCGAGCGGGTATCGTTCCGCCAGATCAACAAGAAAACCGGCAATCGGTTGCGGCAGCAGCTGGTCGATGAGATCACGCGTGAGCCAGTTGAAGGCCCCGACAAGGGCCGCGGCTACGAGTACTCCAAGAACGCCTACATCCCGGTGGACGACGACGAACTCGACGCCATTGCGATCGAGAGCAACCACACCATCGAAATCGACTCGTTCGTTCCGCGCGAGCAAATCGACGAGCGATATCTGGACAGCCCCTACTACATCACCCCGAACGATCAGGTCGGGCAGGACGCATTTGCCGTTATCCGCGACGCCATGCGCGGCAAGGGGACGGTAGCGCTCGGCCGTGTCGTGCTGGCAAAACGCGAACGGGTCATCATGCTCCAGCCCTGGGACAAGGGGCTGATGGGCACCACGCTCCGCTATCCGTACGAGATTCGGGATTTGGAAGAATACTTCGACGACATCCCGAACGTGAAGGTTGAGCCGGATATGCTCAAACTGGCCGAGCACATCCTCCAAAGCAAGGCGGCCGACTTCGACCCGGCACAGTTCGTCGACCATTATGAAGAGGCTGTGGTCGATATGCTCAAGGAGAAACAGGCTGGCCTGCCGGTATCGCGCGAGCATGCCGCGCCTCGGCCGCAGAATGTTGTCAACCTCATGGATGCGCTCCGCCGCAGCATCGCACAGGATAAAGCCGCATCCGCTCCGCCGAAGAAGGGGCGCAAGCGCATCCAGGGACAAAGCGAGATGCTGCTTCCCATTTCAGGCAAGAAGGGCAAGGACACCGTGGCAAGGCCGGCCGAACGAACAAGCGTTCGTCAGAAAAAGACCGGTTGATTCCGAGCGATAAGTTCGTCCGCGACCGCGAGCGATTCCAGATGCGGGTCGGTCTGGAGTCGTAGCGTCGCTCGGGCGGAGAATATTTTTATGTCCAAGCGAAAACCAAATAACGCGACGGCGGGTGATGTAACTTCGGCCGGTATACCTTGGTCTGAGGTGCCTGATTATGTTCTTACCAAGGTGGAGTGGATGGACGGACGGCACGGCCCTGCAAGGGAGCCTCTGCCGTCTATTGATCAAGTCCGTATTCCTGCTGTGCTGTTCACTCTTCCTTGTCTGCACGAGGATCGTCCACGCGGATCTAAGGCCATGATCGATGCTCAGGGTGCCAAGTTGCGACTTTCGAATTGTCGCCCAGGCGCCTGGGTGATGAGCCCCGTTACAGGATGCCGGTGGGCAAAATGGCCTACTGGAGAAGTGGGCTGGGTTCCAGCCAATGTTGGATTGCCAGAATCGCTTCGTGTCGGGCCGGGTGATGATATCCAGTAGCCTCCATGTGCCGGCCAACGCCTCGGCGCCGCTCCTACCGAATCGCCGCCAAGACTACCGAATGACGCGCAGAGGCATCTTCGGCGCTATCGCTTCACTGATATGTGCGCCTGCCATTGTCCGAGCCACGAGTCTGATGCCGGTGCGCCGCTTGCCATTACACCCGATGGGAGAATTCTACCGACGTTGCTTTTATCACTTGCTCGACAGTGACTTGAAAGCAGGCCGCAGCATGAGCACGGTTATCGACGGAAAAATAGTATCTGTAGTCAAAATTCGCCGGATCGTCGCGTATGCTCGGGCACAAGGATGGCTGTCACCGGAGACCGACTGCGTCAAGTGAGCGCCGATTGGTTTTACGCGCCGAAATAGTCCGACGCACCTTCATCCTCGGCTGACAAGACGGTGCCGAGACGGGCGCCCAGCGTTGCGCGAGTGAAGTCAAGCGCACCATGCAGTGCGACGCAATTTGACCATCGCTGATCGATGACCCCGTAGGTCGCTGCGGCGGCGGCCGACCAGGCGCCGCCGACATCATCATCGTCCATCGTCGGTCGCCCCGACCGCCCGAGCTCCATCGTCTTTGACATAGCGGGCAAAATCATCAGCGAGACAAGTAGCAGCTGGCGCTGCAACATGGTGGCGTGCTAATCCTCGGCCGGATGGAAGTTAGATCTGATCCTTTTGAATCCGCCAAATCACACTTCTTCGATACGAGCAGCTGGGGTGCATTTTGCGACGTCACCCTAACCTTGAAGCAAGCTCGTCAGCCCGACAGCGGCGGTTGGGTAAAGATGGACGACTATCGGTGCAGACAAGCTTTTCGGCACTTCATGAACCTACTCAACAGAGCAGTATATGGAGCGGCATTTCGTCGATACGGCAAAAGCCTTCGCGTATTACCCGTACTTGAAAAAGGCGAGGTCCGTGCCCGCGCATTACGTTCATGTGACCGTGGCACGTCAGGTCGATGGCATATTCATTGCGCGATTGAATTGCCCTCGCACTTCGACGGTATTGCCCTTGAAAACCTAATCCGCGACTGTTGGGCGAAAGTCGAGTGGGGTTATGGCCGAATTCTTGTCCGCGACGGTGCGAACGCGGGTTGGATCAACTACATGTTGAAAGACCGCCAGAAGTCAGAGTTCGACGGTTTGGTTGACTGCATAATTATAGAGTCTTTGCACAATCCAATTGCTGACGCGTAGACGTTCTTTTGGAATCATCGTGCGTCATCGTCGGTCGCCGCGACCACCCGAGCTCCATCGTCGCGCCGATCCGCAATGCGTAAAAAGGAATTGGCGACGGCCGCGACGTCGACCTCACCATCTGCCGCCCAGGGCGGCTCGCGCCGGTCGAAGAAATCCGCCGGCATCGCCCCGCTCGCCTCTCGCGCGCGCGTTGAAGGCAACGAGAATGGATAACGCGGCCAGATTCTGCTGATCGTTCCGAGCCGCGCGCTGCACCCCGACCAGACATCGTAAAACGAGCGAGGCCAAGCGCCCCATGTCAATGCTGCAGAATTTGGCTGGCGTTGATCGATGACCCCGTAGCTCGCTGCGCTCGCCGCCGACCAGGCGAAGCCGACATCATCATCGTGCGTCATCGTCGGTCGCCGCGACCACCCGAGCTCCATCGTCGCGCCGATCCGCAATGCGTAAAAAGGAATCGGCGACGGCCGCGACGTCGACCTCACCATCTGCCGCCCAGGGCGGCTCGCGCCGGTCGAAGAAATCCGCCGGCATCGCCCCGCTCGCCTCTCGCGCGCGCGTTGAAGGCAACGAGAATGGATAACGCGGTTTCGAACCTGAAAGATTAACATCTTGTTAACGAGCGGTCCGCTCAAATGGGGGCAGAAGTTGTTGATTCAGGAGGCTCCCGCCAAATGTTTATCGACCGTGAAAAAATTCTGAGGCAACTCGCGCGCGTCCACAACCAAGCGGCGGAAGGCGACGGGAGCCTTGCCCGGCACGAAAGGATATCGCCGATTTAGAGCGCGATGGTCAGGACGACAGCTTGGCGCGGAAAATGCTGGCATATGCAGAGCATGTGCAAAACATGAATCTGGCCGAACGACAGAGGCTGGAACAGATTTTGGGCGACAAAATCACCGAACGTGAAAAGGTAGCGGGCTAATCAGCCGCGCAGATATGCCCACGCTATCAGGCCATCCAAAACGGTTTGGCAGCTTCAAAATCTACGACACAACGTAACATTCCCATATCCTGCAAGCACCTGTCGTCGAGGCGCTCCAATTCGTGAAGCGAACGGGTAGAATGCCACCACGCTGTGATCTCGTGCCTAACGTCGCTCCAGTGCAAGCCACTTCGGGGTTGTTCTGCAAGATGAAAGTTGATCTTTGTCATCGTACTCTCCATCCCGGAATATAACTTCCCCCACGGTTACGTTTGTAGCGCGCTCAATCAATTTGGCCGTGACCTGCATCACAAATTAGCGCATTTCGGCCCGTCCCGAGGGCAAAGTGGCTGAAGTCCGCGCCGAGGCGCTTAGCCCCAACGGCAACAATTCCAGCCAGCGCGGTGACGCCGCCCTGGCGAGATAAACCTTTTGACAACTTATTGCGTGCACGAACGTTGGCAGTCGGGTGTGTGCTGGCGTCGGGGCCCTCGGTGGACTGACCACCGCCAAGGGCCCTTGTTTTGGGACCGACAGAAACAAGACCAATCGAATGAATGAAAAACTGCCTGCGCCGTGCGAGGCGTGCCATGGCTCGGGATTGCGACACGGAGCTGTGTGCGACGAGTGCCAAGGAAAAGGCTATCGCTTATTCGTCAATGGTCAACAGACCACGGTGCACCCGCAAGGTAGGCAGCGATGGCAACGCCCGCGCCCGGCGCAAAACCCGCGGCATTCCCGCTGAGTGGGGGCGCTTTCCACCACGGGCAGTCCGTTGACGCGCCTATTGCGGCTGCGCTCTGTTACTCCGGCACGACTTCGCCTGAGCCGCCAAACTCTTTGGGAAAATCCTTCAACTTGGTGAGTCCGTCTCGCATCGGCAGCACTGTTTCGGCGTAGTTGACGTGAACTCCCGCGGCAAACTTTAGCGTTGGCAGCGTCGCTGCAAACACGTCGACCAATCCTAGTGGAGGGTGATTGGCCATAAGATGGCCGCCGCATTTCTTGCAGTATTGCCGCTGACTGACTTCTGTTTTCTGAAACATGGCGACGTTTTCAGCGCCCGCAGTGACTCGCACAGCGTCGGGCTTCCAAAGAGTGAAGGCATTGACTGGGCCACCAGACCAAGATCTGCATGATCGACAATGGCAATATCCCATCGCTTCCGGCTCGCCGGTAACTTCGACATGAACTGCCCCGCAAAAACACTCGCCTTTATGTGTTGTCGCCATTGTCGCTCCCTCCTCGTTTGACTACGATATTCTGCGGGAACGATAGCATGCTGCGGCGCATCCGTCAGGCATTGCGCACCCACTGAGGTCACCTTATTCGCTCACCCACCTATTGCCGCTGCGCTCCGCGAATATTCCTCGGTCACGCTCGACCTCGACAGGCAAACGAGCTCGGCAAACGGCACGACAGCGCCGGGGTTAGAGCCGTCACGGCCGCGCCGCGGTGCCAATCGAGCAGCCGCAGGTCGACATCGCCGGTGGTGCGGTAGGCCGGACAGCGCGCCCGCAGGAACCAATATCCGGCCGTAATCGCGGCGCCGATGGTCGGCGAGAACAGCATCGGCATGCGCTTGGCCTGGCGCTCGTTCCAAATGGCGATCAGGTGGTCAGCGTCCTCTAGGATCTGGCGATCAGTCGCGCGGCGGGCCGCGGCTTCCTTCTCGGCCTCCAGCCGGCGCCGGTCCTCCATTTTGCGCTTGTTGAATCCCATGAGCGTCACACCGTAGAGAATGCCTCAACCGCGCACTCAAGTGTTTCCATGAGCGTGACGTTGCCATCGATCGCAATGAGGGGCGCAATCGCATAGCGGGCCGGACAGGCATTCGTAATCTGCCAGATCCTCACCGGATTGAGTTGTTCGTCCAATAGCGTGACGCTCAAGTTACGCTTATCGGTCTTTCCATCAGCGACGTTCTGCCACCATTGAGAAAGTTCATTAGTCGTGGTGACGCCCCTTCGCAGTACGAGATTGCCGTAGCTCACTGCCCCTGCGGACTTCTGCGAGGTATTCTCATTGCCCTCACGATACTCCGCGATCGCTGCACAAGCGTCTGGAAGGATGACTTCCGCGAAGCTGGATGCTGGAATGCCGTCGATCTCGACCAGAAAGCGGCAGTTCAGAAACGTAACGGGCGTGGGCATGGGGTACGCTCCGCGTTATTGCATAGTTGTAACGCCAAGCATTGTGCTCTTCAGCCGGTCACTGCGCCACATCGAAAGCGGCAAGGCCGCACCCGCGCCGACGTGATGGCAAAGGTGAATCTGTTCGAGCAATTCGTCTTGACACCGGAATTGAGAGTAATGCCCTGCCCATTCCCTAATCGCGGTGAACATCGCCAAGCTGCCAAGCGTGCGGCGGCAGATATTGAAGGACATTCCGAGGCCGCCAAATTCGGCCCGCCGGGACGATTAAGGATGTCGGGTAAGGCTAGCTGTCTAAGTGCCGCTGGCCGTCATCAGACTGGCGTCGTTCTTCTCGCGCTTCTACTTCCCGCAAAGCCTTCGCAATGGCTGTCACTCGTTCGGCGGAACGAATTAGTCGAAGGCCGGCTACTAGATGCTTGTGGCATTTTTCGCTGGCCTGTTCGGGCGTCAACTCGGTCACGGCTTCCTCCCAGGCCCCCCCGGCGCCAATCTTGAATCAACCGTGGCGGGAATACAAGATAGCCGCATCAAAGAAGCGTGCCTACATCGGCCGACCAGCCGATCGGCTACCTCCCGCCGAACACGCCGCCGATCGGTTAGGTCCCAACCCGCTCCCTGAGCTAGACTCGCCCCCACGTGCGATCCGCACGCTGGGCAACCCAGAGGGGCTATCCAATGACACGCACTACCATCGTCATGGCGGCGGCGCTCGCGCTCGCCGTTCTGCCTGCCGTATCCGCACAAGCCCAGGCACCCCGCACCTTCGTATCGGCGGCAGGCAGTGACAGCAATCCGTGTAGCTTCGCCGCGCCGTGCCGGCATTTCCAAGCCGCGGCGAACGCAACGAGTGCCGGAGGCGAAGTCGATGCGCTTGACCCGGCCGGATACGGGCCGATCATTATCAGCCAGGCCGTCTCCATCGAAGGCCAAGGCTGGTCCTACATCGCACCGCCACCAGGCGGAAACGGGATCACGATCAATGCCGTCAGCGGCAACGTCTCCATACACGGCGTATCGCTCAATGGGGCCGGAATCACCGGCATCACCAACGGCATCGTGTTCAACTCTGGCGTCAGCTTGACCATCACGGACTGTGTCGTACAGAATTTTACCTTCGCCGGTATCTACATACTGCCGAGCTCCGGTGCAGTCGGTTTTGTCATCACAAACACCAACTTATCAAACGATGGGGCCGGTCTCCTTTATGATGTGGTAAACGGCTCAACCGCCACCGCGAACGGGGTCATCGATCATGTCGTGGCCACCAATAATCAATCTGGGATCGTGATCACTACGAACTTTGGTGGCGGATCAACTGCAGTCGCCATATCTAACAGCATAGCAAGCGAAAGCCTAAATTCTGGAATTTCCATTACCGGACCGTCTGCGCTGGCGGTCGCGATCGACAATAGCAATATCAGCAACAATTTCATCGGCATCTCGGGGTCTGGCGATCACCCAAGGATCGTGCTTGGCCGCTCTGCCATCATGAGCAATTCCCTTCAAAGCATTCTCAACCAAACAGGGGGCACGATTTATACGTACCAAAACAATCAGATCAATTTGAACGGCAACAGTAATCAAGTTGGCGGCGCTGCTCTGATTGCGCTGCCATTTCAATGAGCCGCACGCGGAAAGACAGCCTCGATCACGGCGATGACGTGCGCCGGGCAAGCGCGGGCGGCCCCGCGTCATATGGGCTGCCAGCAACGCGGGACGAGCATTCGGCCGGCCCCGCGCCGTACTGATGGCAGCGCGGCGATACTGCGCTATATTGCAGCAATGTGCGGGCGTGCCACCTACAAGCTGACCTGGGAAGAAATCGTCGCATTGTATCGGCTGACGGTGGACCAACCGGCGGTGAACACGCGCGCCCGCTTCAACGTATGTCCCACCACGACAATCGACACGATTCTCGACCGAGACGGCAAGCGCGGGCTTGAGCGAATGCGGTGGGGCCTTATCCCGTCGTGGTGGTCAAAGCCGCTCAAGGAAATGAAGCTCGCCACGTTCAACGCGCGGGCCGAGACAGTGGCGGAAAAGCCGATGTTTCGGTCGGCGTTCAAGCGCAACCGCTGCCTGATCCCGGTGTCTGGCTATTACGAATGGCAGGACACGCCGGGCGGAAAACAACCCTGGTATTTCACCGCGCGGGACGGCTCGCCGGCACTGACGATCGCCGGCATTTGGGACGAATGGCAGGACGTGGAAGCCGACAAGTCGATCAAGACCTGCACCATGATCATCACTCAGCCAAACAAGTTTGTCGCCGAGGTTCACGACCGGATGCCGGTGCTGCTCGCCGAGAAGGATTACGAGCCGTGGCTGAGCGGCAAGCTCGGAATTGCTCAAACCCGCGGCCGAAAACGTGCTGCAAAAATGGCCGGTGTCGAAGCGCGTCAACAGTTCGCGGGCGCCGGACGATGACCCGACGCTGATTGATCGCATTCCGCTGTGATCTAAGGCAGATATTGAAGGACATTCCCCGGCCGCCGAATACAGCCAGCCGCGACGATTGAGCGCGAGTGTCAATGGTCGCGCATCACTAAGCTGTCGCGCTCGCTAATACTTGACTCCCCCGCGGGTGCTGGAGAAGAATTACAACGGGGCGACGATCTCATTCCGTGGGGAGTTTATTCCCGATGATAAAGGTCCTCGCCATCGCATGCGTAACCGTACCGGCTATCGTGGTATCTGCCATCGCACAGCAGCCTGCCATCAAGCGCACCGTCCTTCGCAGCATCGACTATCCCGCGGGCTATACCACCGTGACGGCGATTGTGGAGGTTGCGCCGGGCGCTTGTTCGGGCCGTCACACCCACCCGGGGATCGACAGCGGTTACGTCCTACAGGGCGACTTCGTGCTCAAAGTCGAAGGGAAGCCCGAACAGACCTTTAAGGCGGGCGACTCATACGAGACGTCGCCCCAGACGCCCCACGACGGGTGCTCGGTATCGGGTACCAAGCTGATCGACACCTTTGTCATAGAGAAGGGCAAGCCGCTGGCATCGCCGGCGCCCTGATCCGCCGCAGAACGAAATGCAGCTTCCGTTCGGCACGACGACTAAATTGTAAGATGCCTGCGGCAGCTTTGCCTCCCGACAACGAACACGAAAGCAATCAACCGGCGTGGTAACGCTCCCTTGCTCAAGGGGAACATGGCCAAAAGGGCTCCAATGACAATCGGCATCCAACGGCGGGAGTTCATGATCACGCTGGGCAGTGCGGCAGTTACATGGCCGATAGCGACGCGCGCGCAGCAGGCGCTCAAAATCTTTCGCGTAGGGCTGCTCGCCGGCGGCCCAGCCGTTGGTGCGACTGACGAGCGTCGCAAGACCTTGCTCTCGGATCTGGCCGCCCAAGACATCGTTGAAGGCAAGAACCTTGTTTTGGTGCAGCGGTTTGCCGACGGCCACTTTGACCGGCTCAATAGTCTGGCAGCTGAACTCAAGGACGCTAATGTCGACGTCATTGTTACATTCGGCTTTCCCGCGGCACTAGCCGCAAAAGTGTCCGCTAAAGACGTTGCGGTTGTCATCCTAGGCGCGGGCGATCCGGTCGCCACAGGTTTGGTCGAGAGAGTATCTCGGCCCGGCGGCAACCTCACCGGCGTGACGGAGCTGTCGACTGAACTCAGCGCAAAACGCCTCGAGATTCTCAAAGATACGGTACCAAATCTTCAGCGTGTAGCTATGCTATGGAACGCAGCTGATCTAGGCATGACGTTGCGCTACCGCTCCGCTGAAGACGCCGCCCATGTCCTCGGGGTCAAAGTTCAAGCCTTGGGTGTGCGCGAGCCCAACGATTTCGAGGACGCCTTCGCGGCGATGATGAGCGAGCGGCCTGACGCGATCCTGATGGTATCCGACGCTCTTACGTTGCTCAACCGCAAGCGCGTCGTGGAATTTGCAAGCGCCAATCGCCTCCCGTCGATTTTCGAGAATAGTTCAATCGTGCACGACGGCGGTCTTATTTCGTATGGCCCCAATCAGAGCGATATCGGCGAACGCGCCGCCGCACTTGTTGTCCGCATCCTACGCGGCGCTCGGCCGGCGGACCTGCCGCTCGAATTGCCCACGCGCTTCGATTTTGTCATCAACCTAAAAACCGCTAAAGCACTCGGCTTGGCATTTCCTCCCACAATCAGTGCACGTGCCGATGAAGTAATCGAATAGGCGCAGACGTTCCTGTCCGCCCGAGCTGCTGCGGCGATGTTCGATGTCGGCTACTTCCCGCCGAACACGCGGCCGTCGAATGAATGTTTGCTGTCGCCGGAAAGATATCAGCAAAAGTCGAAAAAGTTGGCGTAACAGCGCGCCTGCCAACGCGGGTCCGTGCCGTAATACCGGTAACTATTGGTGCGCCGCTCATACGTCCAATAGTTTCCGTGCACGTCATAGCCGTACATGTTGCCGCGTGGATCGGTCTGGGTCTGCCAATACGCCCACTGGTGTGAATCGTAGCCGAGCGCGTTGGAGCCGCCGCCGGGCGCCGGCGTGACGACGAAATTGTTCGGCGCGATGGGATCGGGGATCGGGCCTTGGGCGCAGGCGAGCCCTGGCAGGACCGCCGCGAGAATTCCACCCAGCCATAGGTACTTCATTGCATTAACCTCGATAGACCTTGGCCGGTGCCGATACCGCCCGTGAGTCCCTATGAAATAATCCGCATTACATATGCCGCGAAAGTCCAGACGCGCGAGCATCGCAGCAGGCCAAAAAAGAAGCCCCGATTACCTGGAGGAGTGCGCGGGGCTTCAAGTACTCTCGCATAGGGCGGTGGCCATGCTCATGTCCGCCCGCACCAAGACTACGCCCGCCCTATAGGCAGAGCAAGCGGGGGGAGCATTCGGCCTCCTCGCGCCATTACTTTTAAGAGCGCGCGTTCCTGCATCCGACCACCATTGCCGATACAGAAGCCGCGCAGACTCATGATATTTGTGGAATCGGCCATTGACGGCCGTCCCTGTTGGCTGTGGATGGCAAGTGGCGGCCGGGTGCTGAAATCACCCGGTCGCTGCGCACTTATGATGGGCTGCGCTGAAGAGTCGTCGTCAACAGGGTTATCCACCGGAACGGTTTGTGAACGTGAACGGATCTCTACACGCGACAACGCCTAAGCGATTGATCTGACAAACGGGCAATGCGAACGGATGCAGAATGAGTGTCGTCAAGGGACGTTTGTACCTAGATCATGGGACGGAGGGCCGCAATGCGAGAGACAGAACTTGATAAAATCAATGCAGTGCTCGATCGCGCCCAATTTGCCATCGACGAAATACAAAGACAGGTGGATGAATTGACCGGTAAACGAGCAGCAGCACAAACGCCGGAGGAAATAGCGGCTGTCAATTTAGCAGCGGACGTGCTGCTGCTACAATTACGAAAAATCAGCGATGCCATTCACACCAGTAATCCAGCCCCTCATCTCAGACTGGTTTCCGATACAGAATAAAGAGCTGCACATGCTGCGCGTTTGGTTCGCCTACGCGTTTTGCACCGGCCCGCTTGGTTTTAGACGGCGCTGTTAGCGCCAGTGACCGTCGCCTGGATTTCCGTATCCGTAACTATAGCCGTATCCGTACCCGCAGCCATGGCCGCAGCCTCGGTAGTCGCCATAGTGTTCGGCCGCCGAAAGCCAAGCGTCATAAGGCGCAATCATTGCTCCGGGCACAAGACCAAGTCCTACGGGACCCCAGCCCCAACCGCCTGGATGCCAGCTAGCGTCGGCAAAACCAACATGCCACCCGCCACCGTGCCGCCCCAATCGTCCCGCTGCGGCGGCGCTGGAAACCGATGCAACTGTTGCAGCGAGCAGAGCAGTTCCCAAAACGAGAATTCGGAGCTTCATGGACAAAGTCTCCTTCGCGAATTGGCACGATAGATGATTATCGCTCCGGCCGCCACCTGATGAGTCAGGAAGCCGACCGCGCAATGCGATTAGCTGAACGCCCAGATGGCCTTCTAGAACCAATAGCCGGCCATGATGGCCGCGCCGATGGTCAGCGAGAACAGCATCGGCATTCGCTTGGCCTGGCGCTCGTTCCAGGCGGTCACCAGCTGCTCGGCATCATCGAGGATCTGGCGATCGGTCGCATGGCGCGCAGCCGCTTCCTTCTCGGCCTCCTGCCGGCGGGCGTCCTCCGTCCTGCGCTTGTTGAAGCCCATTCCGGGAATATAATCCGCCCCAATAAGGACGTTCTACCTCTGTGTGTTGGGGGGGTTGTGATGTTGGGCTCTTATACGCGCGTGTTTGATGATGATGACGTGCTGAAATTGCTCCATTCGAGTGTCAAGAGCGCTGGCGGCCAAAGTGCGTTTGCGAGACAGACAGGCGTGGACCGAGCGGTTCTGAACCACGTGCTGACTGGCAAACGCCTGCCGACGTCGAGCATCCTTAAAGCGCTCAATCTCGGTATCGTTTATGTCGCGCTCGGTCAGTCCGCCGGCCTAGCTATACGCAAACTGCCTCCGCGGCGCCGCCATGGTTGATCGGTGAACATTGCCAAAGCCAAGCGTGCCGCTGTTGGTTTTTCCGGTGTGCCTCATGTTGCCACGTTTTGCACACATCTTAGGGCGCTTCGACGCACCGCTAAGGACCCCATCATGGTCAATTTAACTGCCGCGGAGATCCTGATTTTGAAGGAGTTGAAGGGAGCCGGCGGGCGTGGTCGCGATTTCGATCAACGGTCGTCAGAACTCGAACGTCTGGTGTGGGCAAGTTACGTAAGCCGGCAGCCGAGCAAAGGAACCGCAACCCATTATGTGATCACTGACAAGGGTAGGATAGCTCTCGACAACACGGTGAGGGAATAATCGCCACGTCTGCTGTCCGCCCTGGTGGCAGAGATGCCACACCCCGCGTAATTACGATCTCGGCCCGGGGGATAACTGGCGCAGTGAGAGACGGTGATGCTGAGCAGGGAGTAGCATACAAGCGCCGTTGGGTGGGGTTGCGTCAGTATGGTTGCGTCAGATGTCCGTATTAGACGATTTTGTGCGAATGCGGGAATCGCGAAAGCGTGCTGCGGAGTATGAACACGCTGCAGCCGATCCGTCATTGCCAGCCAACGTGCGAACGCGGTTCGTTCTAATCGCCAACCACTACAGAGTCGTGGCCGATGGGGAACAGCGGGCAGAGCTCGCTCGCTGGCGTGCAAAGGCAATTAGTCGGGCAACTCGTCAAATACCGGAGCACTACAAGATTGCGGCTGAATAAATGTTCCGGCTATGACCGAGCGCCGCCGCTTCCCCCCGCCCTGGTCGATCGAGGAAAGCTCCGCCTGCTTTATCGTGCGTGACAACGACAAGCAGGCGCTGGCGTATATCTATTACGAGAACGAGGCGGGCCGGCGCTCATCGGCCAAGCTGCTCACTCGCGACGAGGCATTCCTTATCGCGGTAAACATTGCCAAGCTGCCGAGCGTGCCGCGGCAGTGTCCGGTAACCCAGTCAGCTTAGCAACGCGCGGCCATTGACACTCGCGCTCAATCGTCGCGGCTGGCCGTATTCGGCGGCCTCGGAATGTCCTTCAATATCTCCAAAGCGGAGCCGCGATTGCGGAAACGGGGGCGATGCGCGGGGCGTGGCCGACAAGGCGCGCGCACGGAGCTTCAACGACTGGGTACTCTGTCGCGGTGGCCTCCCGCACGCGCTGCATCGCCAGGCTCGCGGGGTTCTTGATCATGAGCCACATTGCAAATGAGAGAGCCGCCGGACGCATGCCGGGCGGCTCCTGACATTTCGCGGAGATCGTTATGCGACCGCCGCAGCCTTCCGCTTCCGTCGCCACCAGCCGAGAAGGCCGCCGCCCGCGAAGATCAGCCCCGGAAGTCCTGCACCAACGATGGGCCCAGGAACCGCCGACACCGGCGAAAACTGTATAGGGCCGCTCTGGGCGATCAATGGCGTCGTCGAGTCGAGGGTCAATTCGACGAAAACATCGAAGAAACTGTCGATGCCAAAGTGTGTTGTATCGATGGGCGTGATCGAGGCGTCACCAGTCGACGCGTTACTTGGGTCCAGCGACAGGGTCAGTGTGTTGCCGAGGACCGGTCCGCTCAAAGATAATGCGAGGAGATCAATTTGCCAGGAGCCAAGCTCATTCGAGAATGTCCGGCCCAACACCTCCTCCTCGATGGTGCCGGAAAGATTCACCGGCCCAATCGGTGCATTGGTCAGTGTCGTAAGGGTGCCCGCAAAGGATACGTTCGCAACGATGTCTTGACCCTGCGGATTGAAGATCGAGGATACGACGGAGTCAAAGATAAGATTTCCGGACCCTACGCAAACGTTCGCGGCGGGCAAGCAGCCGACGCCGGTAGCCGATGCGTAGGGAACGCCGAGCAACGGCAGCGTCGCTGTGCTGGAAATGATGTCAGCGGCTGCGGGCGTCAAGGATGCAAACATGACAACGCCATATGCCGATAGAACCGCTAGCACACGCCGGCACGAACGAGACTGCAATATGATCATTTTTTGCCTCGTTGCCATGGTTGGTCCCGCTCGTCCAAGGAACAGTAGAAAGTCTTCGAAAGCGTACGTCTGGTCCCTCAAGCGCGTCAGGACGCAAAACCTCCAAGACGCAAAACCTGCCGTGGGTTTTAGCTCGAGGTGTCCTTCTTGCCGCGCGACTACGATACCGTGGTCGAGCGATCCTTTCGCAATGCGGTAATTAGTAGTGGCGAAGTGACGCGATGGGTCATGAACTACCTCGCAACCGCACCGGAAGCGCGGCAGTAGTGACCCTAAAAGCGGCCACGCCAAGTCCACCGTGCACAGCCAGCGCGGGGCGAGCATTCGGCCGGTCGCGACGATTGACCAAATAAATCACTGGCGTTGCATATTCTGGAATCACCTCGGCCCCGCTGTGTGACGCATGGCACAATGGCGAACGCCCGTATGTGGGACGTTGCGCCATGCCCGACAGCTTTCCACCCCCATGGTCCGTCGAAGAACTCGACGGCTGCATCATCGTGTGGGATCGAAACGGACAAGCGCTTACCTATGTCTATTTCGAGGACGACCCCCGCAAGCGATTGGTAGCAAAGCTGCTGACGCGCGAAGATGCGCGGCAGATCGCTGCCAATATCGCAAAGCTGCCGGACCTGCTGCACTAGATTGCGCAAGTACGCCGCGAGCTTGAGGTGGCAGCAATGAATCGTTAGCCCTGTCGATATGTCACGAAAAGTCTGCTGTCAGGTTTACCCTGGCGAAAGGGATTTCTTGCACCATGGCGTGTAGGCGACAGAACCGACGCCCGGCTGGGTAAACCAAGGTGAGGAGCAGTCAATGACAAAGTCCATTACCAGATTCATCCGAGATGATTCGGCCGCGACCGCCATCGAATACGGCCTCATCGCCGCTGGCATCGCGGTCGCGATCATTGCGGTCGTACAGGCGCTCGGTACGAACTTGAACACCACGTTCAGCAGCGTTTCCACCGCGCTCAAATAGTAGCTGATACATACCTGCTGACTCAGAACCCCGACCGCGATGTCGGGGTTTTTTATTGGTGGGATGAACGTCGTCTTTAAAGGTCATTCCGATTGAGGTTAGGGTTGGCTCCAGCTATCATTAGATGGCCAGCGCAAAGGCCGCCAACTCCGCCGTATCTCACCGCACGGCGATGCCAGGTGGACCAGCGCGAAGCGGCAGGGAGGCCCCGATCCGCCCGAGACAAAAGGTCGGGGTCTCTTTCCCTCGTCGAGATTTACCGCTGCCGAAGCAGCTCCTGGCGATGTTCGATGTCGGCTACTTCCCGCCGAACATGCCGCCGCCGGTCGAATGAGCGCCGGGCCAGTGCAGGCGGCGCCTAACTTCCTCCCCGAACGACGACAACATACCGCGGCACGGGCATCCCGCTTTCCGCCACAGCCACCAAATGGCCGCCGCCAGCAAAAGGCAGGCGCCAAGGGGCTCCGGCACAAGGAACATCCCGCATGTGGCTAGCGCGATCGGTGAATTGATCTTGCGGAAATTTGTCATGAGCTCAGGCGCACCTGCCTCGGGGCAAGGCCGGAACCCTAACAAAGTATTAACGACGGGCGTCAAGAATGACTGGCGTGTGGTTAATCCGGACAAGCGCGTGCCGGGCCGGCGCCGTGGTTCCAACTAATAGAGTTGCTCTCGATAAGGCCATATTGTTGCCTGCCTACGGAAAGCATCCGCTTACCCCTGCGTCGTACCTCAATACCGCGGACATTCGGGCGGAGGCGGCATGGAGTATCAGGGATTTGTTGTCGACGCTTTTCAACTAGATCCCGGCAAGTGGCGGGCAGCAATTTCACGATCAAGCGGACAGCCTGTGATCACGGGTCGCAAAAGAATTTGGAGATTTGTAACCGGTGTCGATGCGACAACAGCATCGGCGGCGTTGCTCATGGCCCTTGAAGCCATCGACGCGCGCGCTTTCTCGCCCCCGCCGTTGCCCGGAAAATTCTGGCGCCGTAATGGCCACGGCAAAAAAGGCGGCGGGTGAGCACGGGGTGAGCATTCGGCCGGGCCGCAAAGAAGCGCCGCCGAAGAGAGCGGCGGGGGAACGGAATCCAGTCGCTTTCCACACAATGTGAATGCGAATTGTTTAACTCCTTGAATTTGCGAGATGAGCAATTCGTAATTGCTCGCGCAATTGTGACGATCACAAATTTGCCGTCGGTTCGCCTACGCAAATTCCGAAAGCTGGCGAGTTTGAGCCTCGGTGAGGCCTTGTCTCTCTTGCACCATCGCGCTTCGGGGATTCGTCCGATACCGGGGGACACAATGTACAAATCGATCATACAAACAGATCTGATACTCGTATTAACCGTGGCGTTTGCGGCCGTGCTTATTGCGGTCGGGCGTGATCGCCCGCGCGTTGCGATGGGCCTCCATGGCGCACACTGATAAAGCGAACGCAGGGCCGCCAAGCACCAAATCAATCTGAACACATCCATACGCGACAATCTATGCCGACCTGACGCGCGACTGGCGCAAGGAAAGGCGGCGCCAAGCCCAAGAGGATGCTCGACAGGCTCAGCCTTCGAGCTAAAAGCGGCCCCTATGGCGACGGGGGTAAAGCTAAACTCACCGCGGCATTGCCGATGCGATTACTGCCTGTCGATCACAGCATGGCAACGGTGGCTAACGCTGTTTGATTGCTCGCGAGCTGCGGCGTCTCATAATCGTAGACACTTTGGGTAAAAGTTTGAGCACCCGGGGACTGATGTAGGAGGCTTGGTCTTGATGGCCGGGCCTCTCTATTTTTCTACCCGGTAGTCTCTCGCGGCAGGGACAGCGCGCGCAGCCCAATCAATCGAAAGTTCTTACCTTGCAAAAGCCACGATCGCCTAACAGGCTGCGAGGTGTCGTGGGAATATCGGGGATTACCAAGCTAGCAAACGATGAAGCGCGGAGCCGTTGGCGCCGCAAACTAGGTGCGGCCGACTCTGGGGACAGAGCCGGCCGTGGGAAGTAGCTAACCTGGTCAGGGGACATGTCGGGGGACATGGGGATCGGGTTAGCTGCCTTTTCCTATAAGCCCTGCATGGCACCCTGTCTGCCGACCTGCGCCAACTCACGATTATTTGCTTAATTTGCCCAGCCCGCCCCGTTTGAACTATGCCCCGCCGGTTCCTGCCGCCCTACTCGTTGACCCACCTATTGCCGCTGCGCTCCGCATAATACCCCATTCTCCCAAGCGGCGCCTCGACCATACGCAAAAGGAGCGGCTTGACCTCAGCAACCCCAATCAGAGAAGACTCTAAGGTCCAGCCAGCTGCTGGAGGTTCCAACTGCTGCCGCCACAGTTTCCGCAGTACCATGCATCCCGGATTTGACCGGAGGCCGTCACGTAGGCGAAGTGTTGCTGGTCATGCTCCGAAAAGACACTGACCGAAGGCGGCAATGAAGAGGCCGCCGGCGGTCCGCTCGTCACTCCGCCCGCGGTAATCTCCTGCAGCTTCCATCCGTTTCCGCCGCACGGCGGACAATAATAGGCGTCCCAGACATCTCCGCCCTTGGTGGCGTAGGCAAAGTGCTGCTGATTGTGAACGCCGTTCGCCGGTTGCCCGATCAGGTACTCGCTGATCGAAGGCCGAGACGTGGCGGCCGGGCCGTTTGTGACTCCCCCAAGATTTATCTTCTGCAGCTTCCACTGGCCGCTGCCGCATTTCTGGCACCAGAAGGCGTCCCAAATCTCGCCATTGCTGGCAAGGTAAGCGAAGTGCTGCTGGTCGGCTTCCAGATAGACATCGACAAACGGCGCGGTAACGGCCGCCGGTCCGTTTGTCACGCCGCCGAGGTTGATCTTTTGTGACCGCCACGAATTGCCGCTGCAGTTGGGGCAGTAGAAAGCGTCCCAGATTTCCCCATTAGCCGCCAGATAGACGAAATGCTCCTGATCGTGCCCGACATAGGTGGACAGGACCGGTTGTGTGATTGACGCCGGCGCGTTCGTCATCCCGCCCAGGTTAATCTTCTGCAGCTTCCACGGGGTGCCGCTGCACTGGGGGCAGTAGTAGGCATCCCAGATCTCGCCGTTCGCCGCTTCGTAGGCAAAGTGGTCCTGATTGTGGCCGATATACTCCTCAACCGAAGGAGACGTGACGGCGGCGGGGCCGCTAGTCACCCCGCCGAGGTTGATCTTCTGCAGCTGCCATTGTCCGCCGCTGCAGTTCGGGCAATAGAACGCATCCCAGATCTCGCCTCTGCCAGCCAGGTACGCGATGTGGTCCTGATCGGCCGATCCGTAGATGCTGGCCGTTGGTGCGGAGACGGCCGCCGGACCGGTCGTCGCACCGCCGTCATTGATTTTCTGCAGGTGCCAGGGCGCATCTTCGCAATCCGGGCAGGAATACGCATCCCATATCTCACCGCTCGCGGCCGTATACGTGAAATGTTGCTGGTTGTGGTAATCGACAATGGAAATCGGCTGCTGGGCGGCCGCCGCTCCGAGAAATCGCTCCGTGAACACGATCGCGGGCGACGTTCCACCGGAAGAGGTGCAGGGGCCGAACAGGGTCAGGTTGTTCGTCTCCCCCGTGGTGCCGTTCGTCACGCAGCTTGGCGCTTGCGCTGTGCCGTCGGTGATGCTCGTGCGCACGACCAGAGTGGAGCCAATGTTGAACCCGGCCTGCGTGACACAGCAATTCCCGACGACGTTGAACTCGGTCTGCTGCCAGCTCAGGTTCAGGCTAAGGAAGGAATCTTCGCTGAGGGCATAGGCGATGCCGTCAGTCGAGGTGAAAGCGACGACGTCGGAGGCTCCCCCCGCAGTCCCTGTCAGTTTGACCTTCCCGAGATCCTCGATCGGCACGCGGTCGATGGACAGGGCATTGTCGCTGTTTCTGTAGCAGTCCGATCCGAAAGCCTGCCAGCCGGACGGGCATGAATTGCCGTAGCTGAGCAGCCAGTATTGCATGTAAACACATGCGCCGCCGAAGTGAGTGCAACTGGAGCGGGCGTTGATTGAGTCCGGCATGTTGGAGAACAGGAATTGCTGCCAGCCGCCGCAATTTTTCGGCACGGCCGCTCCGTTGCAAAGCGGGGTGGTAAGGTTGGAATTCGAGTTGAGCTGCAGCGAATAATTGTTGTTCGCGCCAACGTCCTTTTCGCCCGTCACTCCCGTCACGGAATCGAACGACCCGACAGCCGATGATATGGTTGCCGATGATTGGGCCGTGGCGTCGTTGCCGTTGCCGACAACCAGGGGCCGGACACCGCGTGCGGGCCGAAACGGGCCTGGCGCCGGCTTATCGCACTGCACTGCGTGCCAGCTCGTCGCCGGATAAGCGGCCGAGAAACAGCCCTTGCCCGGCAGGGGGGTATGCTGAATTGCGAGCCGCCAGGCCTCACGCTGCCGCGCCTCCCCAATCGCGACCGGCGGACGATGAATGGTTGGCGTGCCGTTCTGCGCCGCGGCAATCAGCGGTCCGGCCGTGGTGATCAGGCTCGCGATGAGCGCCGCACAGAGGACGCGCGCCCGTCCGATACCACTGACGCGCTTGGATCCACAGTTGTGGCAAGAAGTTAACCGGCTTCGAAGGAGCCAGCGTCCAACGTGCATTATCATCGCTTCCTCCTGCTCGGTTATGTGGAAATTCGGTTTGGCGACATCTCCGAGGCGATGACGATATCGGTTCACGTGGCCAGGTCAACGGCTTCAACGGACGTCAGGCAGCTGTTGCTACCAAGAAGGATCGGGGTCAAGCAGCTAGTGGATGGAATTTAACACTTGGTGCCCACGCCTGACAGCGGCGATGATTTTGTCTGGATCTGCAGTCCAGGTGAAGGGTTTGGGATCATGGTTGGTCTGCGCGACGAAGCGGTTGATGGTGGCTTGGAGATCGACCACACATCGGAAGACACCGCGCTTGAGGCGCTGCTTGGCGAGTTTGGCGAAGAACCCCTCGACTGCGTTGAGCCACGAGCACGAGGTGGGCGTGAAGTGGAAGGCGAAGCGCGGGTGCCGGTTGAGCCATTGACGCACCTTCGGATGCTTGTGGACGGCGTAGTTGTCGAGGATCACGTGCACAAACTTTCTGGCCGGCACCTGAGCCTCAATAGCATTCAGGAAGCGAATGAACTCCTGGTGACGATGGCGCTGCATACATCGGCCAATGACCTTTCCTTCGAGCACGTCGAGAGCAGCGAACAGCGTCGTTGTTCCGTGGCGCTTGTAGTCATGGGTCATCGTGCCGGCGCGGCCTTTCTTCATCGGCAGGCCGGGCTGGGTGCGGTCGAGGGCCTGGATTTGCGACTTTTCATCGACCGAGAGCACGATGGCATGGGCGGGCGGATCGACATAGAGCCCGACAACATCGCGCAGCTTGTCGATGAACTTAGGGTCGTTGGAGAGCTTGAACTGCTGGACCCGGTGCGGCTGCAGACCATGCGCGCGCCAGATGCGTTGGACGGAGCTTGGGCTGATACCGACTACTTTCGCCATCATGGTAGCGGTCCAATGGGTCGCCTCGGCGGGCGGATCGGTGTGGGTGAGCGTCACGACACGCTCAGCGATACCCGACCCAAGTGGCGGGATGCGCGACGGCCGCGTCTTATCGCGCAGCAGGGCGTCGTAACCGGCCTGCATGAAGCGTTCCTGCCAGCGCCACACACAGGTTTTCGACTTGCCGGTCTGGCGCATGATCTCATTGGTGCCGACGCCGACAGCACTCAATAGGACAATCTCAGCTCGCCAGACATGCTTATGCGGTGCATTGCGATCTCGCGCGAGAGTGACCAAGCGGCGGCGATCAGCGGGCTTTAGAGTGATGGAAATTCCGGTTCGCATGCGTCAGACTCGCACGTATCGAGTCCGCCGGGAATCCCCTCGGGGATTCAAATGTCAGGTTTGATCCACTAGAGGCTCCGCGGCAGTGGAGAATTAGCTGTCTCCTCTTCGCCATGACCAACCTCCTTCCAAGACAGTTTCTCTCAATCCGCTTGGTCCAAAAAGGTCCAGTCAGGTCAGGCGCACTCGCCGTCATCCGCTATGCCAAGATCCATGGCACCAAGCATCGGCCCTGGCTCACAGCATTGCTGGCACGACGGCCGACGAAGGTCGCCGCCATCGCGCTCGCCAACAAGATCGTCCGGATGGCCTGGGCGATGATGGCCAAGGGCGAGTGCTACAAGGAACCCGTCGCGCTTGCGGCGTAAACGAGATCGCGCCAGACAACCGGCGTGATGTGAAGGTTGGGAGGACGAACAGCACGTAACGCAGAGCCGGTCGATCCGGCGATTAGGACAACCCAGATGCCCCCAAGCATTGTCGAATGCGGGCTTTTGATCGGGACCTGATCCGCGGAGGGCATTATGGCCAGCGGTCATGTGAACCGCACTCAAAGGCCGAACACATGGGCGCACCGACCAATGCTGCATACGTGAAGAAAGTTCTTGCCAACTCGGAGCCGTCCACACATGGGGGCTGGTTCAACCTGTCGACGCAACGCTTCGGCCGAGCGCCAATTAAAGCGGATATACCGCAGTGACGTTGCTGCTGTCGCAGAACTGCGAGCAACCGAACTAAGGTTGGCAGGTCCGAGTAAAAATTTGTCCTAAAAACACAAGTTGCGCCACCGTCGGCTTCTTATCTGAGTGCCGACAGGTACCGTTTAACATCGGGAAATGTAGAACCAATGGCCATCAATCAGAGGCAATCCGCTTTCGCACTCCGTCACGTCAAGCTGGGGTCAGAAACCCGCAGCGGGCCGGCTCCCTATGAACGACTGAGCGTTCATGCCGGACTCGATCCGCTCGGACCCATCAAGCGCGAGTTGCGCGAGATCGACGACGCCATCGCCGGCCTCCAGGACGAGGCGACGCAGTCCGGCGAGGCGCAAAAATACGCCAAGACCATGCTCGAGCTGTTGACCAGCCGCCGCACCGATCTGCTCGCCGTGAAGCGGAAATGGCTGCAAGCGGCGTGATTGTGCCGCGACTTGGGTTGATGCTCCCCGCATTCACCACCTCCTCCACCGACTGCGACGGTTGAAGATTCCGTCGATGACGCCTGTCAGGATGACGTAGAGCCAGTACGCCGCCCTGTGGTGACCGGTGCGCTCAAGCCACCACAGCAGGACGAAAGGTCCGACGATGACGGAGATGAGGATGAGGAGTGGCGCGGAATTCAGCCGATCGCATTTGTACCATTTAGGCAACAAAGCTGCATTTTCGTACGGGAACCTAAAGGTACAGCCGTTTTTAAGACAAAATTAACTCAAACTCTGGGACCCTCGGGGTCTCAGAGCAAAGAGAAAGGGGTGTGTCATGAAAGACGACATCGCGACTCTTAGTCAGCCTGACGAGTACTTTGTCATCCAAATAGACGGGCAGGCAAAATCGCATCATCGACGATTTTTGGATGCCTTAAGAGCAGGATTGCTACTCAGAGACCAGTTTCCAGATCACGACGTCAAAGTTTGCGCGGCGCATGGTAGGATCGAACGTCGCCAAGTGATGCATTGAACTGACAATAGGATTACACGGTCTGCCCATCGGCGTCGCTCACCACCAGCGACGGCGATAGTAGCCACGGCTGCCGAAAATTCCGGAGATCAAGCCGCTCAAGAAGCCGTAGAAGATGAACGCTGTCCTGGGATAACCCGGCTCTAACCAGGCCAGGAGGAGGAACGGTGAGATGATGATTGGCGCCAGCACGACGAAGGGTGCCGCGTAGTACCAGGCCACGGCAGCAAGGAGCAGCGCAGCGAAGTACGGCAGCGAGGAGCTGAAGGTCGGCGGAAAATTATTTCCCACACTTGGGAGATGATTCACCGCAGGCACGCTGGTACTTGGCGCAGTGCGCTTGATGAAACGGCCCTTAGCGTCACGGCTCATGACGCGGCCATCAGACCAAGGCGAACGCGGGCCGTAGCGACGTCAACAAACCCCACCCGCCAGCCAACTGATACACGCCCAACAACATCATGAGCGCCCCGCCTGTTACGATGGCTGGCTTGATAAATTTTTCTGGCATCTTTCTCACGTCTTGCCGAGCAATGGTCGCAGCGAACCGCCAAGCGGTTCCCAGGGACACACAGCAGTCGCGATGCCGACTTATTGTCGCCGCGCGAATCTCTCACCGACAAGGTTGCTTCGGTTGCGCTACTCCGGTCACATCCTTATGCAGCCCCCCGACCGGGTTAGCGACAGCCGGCCGGCTCTCATGCCCGGGGGCCGGCCGTGCCGTGACTCACTACCACGTCCTAATATCGTCGGGATCAGGCACCGTACCGAGCTCGGGCACCGTGTCGAGTTCGGGCACCACGGACGCGTCGCTCACGATCTCCCATCGCAGGAAATGACACATCTTCCGCAGCTCAGCGACTTCACTGTGCCGCGCGGCGTCGATGTTCTGAGGAAGAAACGTCACGACAAAATCTTCGCCATCGCGGTTGATCGAAACTTGCCTTCGAAAAAGCTCGGCGCTTTTCCGAAAGGCCTCAACAACATCGAGCTCTGACATTTCACACCCCACACACAATACTCACGACCTCAACTGTCTCACGACACCAGTGATGCCGCAACGGCTGGCCCCTGGCCTTAAATCAGGAGCCTCGGTCCTCGGTCGGAGGGGGTCGGCTGCCGTCAATCGCAGATTTTTCGGGTTTGGGACGCGCAAACGGGCAAGTTAGCCTTCAGCTGCCTCCAATTTGGAGGTTCTGCGGCAGCGGCTACGAATGGCAAGTGCCAGGCAGGGGGAGAGAGGCAGAGGAGGAAGGGCGTTACTGTTACCACCCCTCTAGGGAATGGTAACAACAGTGACCCACTCATAATACTCCTCGGCAACGCTCGACTTCGATAGGCACACCAATTCTGCGAATGGCGCGTTCGGCCGGCTGGATCGGCACTACAGCGTCGGGGTAAGGGCGGTCACGGCCGCGCCGCGGCCAATCGAGCGATTTTCTATTCGATTCGGTTTGTCTTTCAATGGCTTATTTCCATTCCGTTGCGATTTTGCAACAGTCGGCGGAAATTTGTCGACGTCTGCTCATAGGAGGCGTCTAGAACACATTTGGGATATAGAAATTGCGGTTGGACAGAAGGAAGGGCCCGACCATGAATAGGCTGCTTTGCGCGAGTGCAATAACGTCGCTGCTGCTGGGTATGTCGCTAGCTGCAAACGCTGCCGATTTACCGCCTGCACCGCCGGTCTATAGGGCGCCGCCGGTCTATGCGCCCCCACAGTTTAGTTGGACGGGGTTCTATATTGGCGGCAACGTTGGCGGCGGCTGGAGCCGGGGTAACGTCGTAGACAGTGTATTCGGCGTGAACTTCACCAATGGTAATCAGGCATCGTTCCTTGGCGGCGGCCAAGTCGGCGGCAATTACCAAATTGGCGCCTTCGTCATCGGTGCCGAGGCGGACTTCGACTGGTTTGCCAACAACAACAATTCGGGTAACGGAACGTTGGTACCGGCCAACCCCACTCTAGGCACCCCAGCTGCAAACTTACGGGTGAGCGCCAACAATCGATGGGAAACGACACTGGCTGCCCGCTTCGGATATGCGTGGGATCGTACGCTGTTTTACGGCAAAGCAGGCGGCGGTTGGGTCGGCGCCGGCAATTTTGCCGTCACCAACGTTGGAACGGGCGCCTCGGTCGCGCTTAACAACGGCAACACCAATGTTGGCTGGCTCCTGGGCGCCGGTGTCGAATATGCATTTACGCCGAACTGGACGGCCAAAGTGGAGTACGATTACCTGGCGCTGAACAATGCAAGTTTTAACGTAACGGTCCCCGGGCTCGGCGTCGTCGACACTTTCACCAATGGCGGTCGTAACGTCCAGACGCTCACTTTCGGAGTCAATTATCTGTTCAACTTCAACTGATGTGAGAGCAAGGGACCCTGGATCGGGGTCTCTTTTCTCACTTCGGCGTATCCTTTTGCGCGCACGAGTACCGATAATCCGGCGTTTAAAATCTGCGAGCGCGTGGCAGAAGGCAAATGTCCCGATTGGTTCCTGTGCTTGACGACAAAGACGTGGTTGAACGCCTGCGTCTGAGTGTGAAAAGTGCTGGCGGCCAAACTGCGTTTGCGAAACTGACCGGCCTGGACCGGGTGCATCTGAATCTAGTGCTCGCTGGCAAACGCCTACCAACGTGGAGCATTATTGATGCGCTCAGTCTCGGCGTCGTCTATGTCGCTCTTGACCAGCCCGATGGCCTAGCTGTACGCAAACAGCGACCAGGCGCCGCCATGGTACCGCGTAAGCGTTCCGATCGGTCGCGGCCTACGCGCCGGCCGAAATAACGATGTTCGATATCGGCTACTTCCCGCCGAATACGCAGGCGGCCTTGACGGCCAAAATCTATATTTTCGTGCTGTGCATATGATGGCCGCGCCGATCCTCGGCGAGAGCAGCATCGGCATCCGCTTGGCCTGTCGCTCGTTCCAGGCGGTCACCAGCTGCTCGGCATCCTCGAGGATCTGGTGATCTGTAGCGCGGCGAGCAGCGGCTTCCTTCTCGGCCTCTTGCCGGCGGGCATCCTCCATTTGCGCTTGTTGAAGCCCATGGCCGAATCGTCCCTGGACGGATGCCAAGTCAATCATCCTGCTCCAAGTCCAATCCGGAACCTTCCCGCGTTGCAGTCAGTTGGTCCGAGAATGGTGCCTTTAATCAGGAGTAATGGCCATGGACGAAAATCGCATTGCAGGGACCGCTAGGAATGTAGGCGGCAAAGTGGAGGAAGGTATCGGTCGCGTCACGGGCGATACCAAAATGCGAACCGAAGGGCTGGTGAACCAGGCCGCAGGCGCCGCGCGGGACTTGTACGGCCAAGCCCGAGACAACGCGGCTGATGCAGCCGGCGCAGCCCAAGACAGTGCCGCTGCGCTTGAGAAGTGGTTACGTCGCACCATCGAAACCCAGCCTTACACGACCGCCCTAGTTGCGGTTGGCATCGGCTGGTTGCTCGGACGGATGCATCGGCCGCTGTGACCCGGGATCTGCGCGACGATACGGCGCATGACCGCGCGTGCTACCCAAGCCCTTTTAACTGCCCTATGTGCCGGTCAGCGTGCAAATGCGCATCGAGTAACCAAGACAGCAATAGCGTCGAAGCTACATAAGAAGAGGGCCGGCGGGAAAGGCACGAGAGTTGAAAGGTCGGATGCATCAATAATTTAGTCCGTCCATCTGAAATCCGGAACGCATCGCGGTGAACATTGCCAAAGCCAAGCGTGCCGGTGTTGGTTTTTTCGATGTGCCTCATATTGTCAGGTTTTGCACACATCTTACGGCGCTTCGACGCACCGCTAAGGACCCCATCAAGGTCAATTTAACTGCCGCGGAGATCCTGATTTTGAAGGAGTTAAAGGGAGCCGGCGGGCGTGGTCGCAATTTCGATCGACGGTCGTCAGAACTCGAACGTCTGGTGGGGGCGAGTTATGTAATAAGCCGAAAAGGAACCGCAACCCGCTATGTGATCACTGACAACACGGTGAGCGAATAGTCGCAATGTCTGCTGTCCGCCATGGTGGCAGAGATGTCACACCTTGCGAAATTCCAATCTCTGCCTGGGGATAACTGCGCAGAGAGCGGCGGCATTGCCCAGCAGCGGGTACCATTTAAGCAGTTGGGTATGGTTGCGTCAGATGTCGGTATTGGACGATTTTATGCGAATGCGGGAATTGCGAAAACGCGCTGCGGGGTATGAACACGCAGCAGCCGATCCGTCATTGCCAGCCAATGTGCGAACGCGGTTCGTTCTAATAGCCAACCACTACAGAGTCGTGGCCGATGGGGAAGAGCGGGCAGAGCTCGCTCGCTGGCGCGCAAAGGCAATTAGTCGGGCAACTCGTCAAATACCGGAGCACTACAAGATTGCGGCTGAATAAATACTCCGGCTATGACCGAGCGCCGCCGCTTCCCGCCGCCCTGGTCGATCAAGGAGGGCTCCGCGTGCTTCATCGTGCGGGATCACGACAAGCAGCGTTGACGTAGTCTATTATGAGAACGAGTTCCGGCCGTCGTGCCCGCGCGCATTCGGCCAGACTGACTTGCTCATTCGCTTTGCGGCGTCGACAGTTTTTTGGTAGCGCGCGACGCCCCGGACACATTGCTGGCCTCGGCCACTTCCTTTTCCAGCTCATCGAGCCGCTTTTCGAGCGCGGGAAGGCTTGCCACGAGCTGACAATTGACTTGGTCGCGGGCCGCTTGTTTTTGAACCAAGTCCCAGCGTTCGGCGGCATCCCGCTCGGTCCACGGCCGTTGCTTCTCGGGATTAAAGACCCGTTCCTTGGTGAGATTGCCCAGCGAGCGGTGATACTCCTCCAGATCGAGGACGCGATCTCGCGCCTGGAAATAAAAATGCTTGCCGTCGAGTTCGCTGCAGAATTTCAACCCGCCGACGAAGGTCCGTTCCGCCTTGCGCGCATCGAAAATCTTGCCCTTGAGGTCGTCCACGACCTGATTTTGCGCGCGGGCCGGCGTCAAAGGCATAAGGCACGCGGGCATCAGGCATAGGGCAGTCGCGCAGCAG
The DNA here is from genome assembly GCA_963821175.1 of uncultured Alphaproteobacteria bacterium. Lineage (GTDB taxonomy): Bacteria > Pseudomonadota > Alphaproteobacteria > Rhizobiales > Xanthobacteraceae > BOG-931. The sequence goes on along the minus strand of CAWGCU010000026.1, from coordinate 202,645 downwards.
GCAAAGGGCTTCATGGCAATCTCTCCATGAACGCTGGTCGTATCCTATGATCCCAGCGCCGGTGAGGCATCATGTAATAAGTAGCCGCATCTGACAGAGAAGGCTGTGCGGCGCGTCACAGCAAAAATGGGCCCGGTCTGTGCCGCCCAAGCATCAAGCGACGGGTGGGGATCGTGCTCCCAGGTAGTCTGCTCGCGCGATAAATCATCTCGCATTCTACCGAGCGCCTCATAAACAGCGCTTGCGATATGGCGCCTAGAAACCTTCAAGTACCCAGTCTTATGCGCGCCTTGATGGTTTCCACGGAGGCTCTTGGACGCGAAAATTGAATAACGTTGTTCATAATAGCCCCCTAGGAGTAGATCACCTCAAACATTGCGGCCTTGTATAATGAGCGCCCGATCGAAATTCGCTTTTTTCAGACAAAGTATTGCTCTTTACCGCCTTCCATTGGCGGCCGTGGAATGTCCTTCAATATCTGCCGCGGCACGCTTGGCAGCTTGGAGACCCCACGTGGTTAGCGCGCTTATCGTGGAGCGATTTTTCAAAATTGTAAAGCCGAAGCTCCTAAATTGATCCAAGTTCGTTATAATTTTGAAAAAAATTATTGCCGCACGGCGCACAGCACTCCGCTGGCTCAAGTCAGAGTGCTTGCGTAAACGCGAAATCAAAAACTTTAGCAAAAAGCCGCAAGGGTTCATCGCCGAAGAGTCCGCAGGCAGTGGGCTAACTTGGACGAACGGCAAATCCGATTAAAAGTCCCACGCCCATTGCGACCGCAAGGGTGGCCATTGGGCGTTGTTTAGCCTGCCTCGCAATTCGCTCTAGAGCGTCGTTGCCAAATTGAGCACCGGCGTTGATGGCGTCGTCGCTTAAACTCGTAGCTTGGTCAACCGCCACTCGCTGACCACGACTGAAGCGATCCACAATATCGTTCAATATCGGCCCCATCGCGTCAGCGATTTGATTACCGGCCGCGTATGCACCGGTGGAGGCGCGCCGACCGGCGCTTTGTCCAATTCCGCCGAGTTCCTTTTCGATGGCGCGTAAGTGACCCGCGATGGCGGAGACGCGAGAATCAAACCTCGATGAACGATGGTGAAACATCAACTCTCTCCCGTGGCGGGGCTGTTCTTTTCCGGCGCATGAATGTCGGGGGTTTCGGGCGGGCTGCGCTTTGGCTCGGTCATAGGCGGCGGCGTCGGGATTTCGGGCTGTTGTCGCTTCGGTTCGTCCACGGCACGGTCCTCGTTCGCCGAATTGGCTGTCCGAACAACCCCCGCGACGCCGTAATCGTTCCGGTTGCCGAACTTTTGAGCGGCTCTGGCGTTGTCGCGGGGAAGCCTTTTCTTAGGGAGTTCACTATGCCAGAGACCCGTACCCAAAACTCCGATTTCAACCGCGCTTTCGGCGATGCCAGGAAGCAGGCCGCCAACGTTGCCGGCGAGGTGCAGGACGCCGCCGGGGACATTTATGGCCAGGCCCGCGACAGCGCCTTCAACGTCGCCGACGCCACGAAAACAGCGGCACGGAAAACCGCCGGCTCGATCGAGAAAGCGTTGCGCAACACCATCGAGACCCAGACCTATATCCGTTGTGCGCATCGTATTTGATGCGCAGCATGATTCCGTCTTCGAGGCGCACGCGTGCCGACCCCCGGATCTGGATCAACATCGCGTCCGTTTGATCCTTGATCCAGCAAATCTCAAGATGCTGTCCATCAAGGGCGCCGTCGAGGATCTCGCCACGATCATAGTAGGGTACCAGTTCTCCGCGCGTCGTCCGCCGTAACGACCGTCCCCTGTTGGGAAAGCCGGGACCGGTGCTGTTTAGCGGCGGCACCAGATCCGGCGGACGGCGATAGATCGGGACATTGAAGATTCCGGTGGGAAACCGCCGCGCCATTCTTTCGGTTTCCCGATTTGCAGCAACCGCGTGACTTGATGCCCTATCTCGGCACGCGCAACATTGCGATCTTCTCAACCGATATCGACACCTTCGATTTCAAGCTGCGCAGGCCGGAAGACGTGGTCAAATCGGCGATGACCGCGCTTGCCAAGAACGGCAAGGGCATTCTGCTGATGCATGATTTCCAGCACGTCACGGCCGAGGCCATGCCCGAACTGCTGCGCCAGCTCAAGGCGGGTGGCTACAAAATCGTGCACATGGTACCGAAAGATCCCGTGACGACGCTGGCAAACTACGACGAGATGGTTCGGGCAAAGGATAAGTACTCGACCAGCAACAACGCGCGCTCCGAATCGAGCGTCGTCAAGACCATCAGCGAGTGACGTTACTCCTCACTCAGACCAAACAAAGCTGAAGGCTTTGCTGTATTGTTTTCGCGCAACAGCGAAATAGTTCGCCCTCCCGATCACTAGATCACCACACGTAATGATCTGACCACATTACCGATAGGTGTGATTATCGCGTGAGTTCACCGCGGGCGTCGTTCATACATGGGCCAAAGCGACCGTTAATGCGACGACGCAATGTAAGTACAGCCCTAGTTCCCACAGTAAGGGCGATCCTCGAGCGAGACCGCCCAATATTGGGCCAAATCCGCATGAGTTTGCGACAAGTGAAAGTGAGTTGCGATGCGCGGCAACTCGGCGCGCAAGAAGCGCTGTCCCTGTCGTACCGCAATGCCACGTTCCAAGACGAGGCGCGGGACTGATTGATGATGTCAGTGTGCTGGCTGACCAGTCGTTCTCGCACCCGGTGCAACGCCTGTAGGTCGAGCTGATCGGCGGTCTTGGTTGCCACCAACTTCATCGTTGGCCGCTGCACCGCCTCGGCGTCGCGGAAGTCGGTTCTTCTGTCCCTTCGAGTACGGGCGCACATACTTTGCCGGCATCAGCCTGGCATCGTGACCGAAGATCCTAAGCTTCCGACTAAGATGATGTGCACCAACACAAGCCTACATGCCGATTAGGCACGGCGGCATGTTGGCCAGCCGGGCCTCGACCTTGCCACGCGACCACTTCTGGCGCAGAACGATCGCGCCGCGGCTACCGAGGCCGACGATACGGAACGAGTTCTTGCCGATATCGATGCCGATGACGGCAACCGCGTCGTTGAGATTTTGAGACATGGCGTGCTCCTCGTCGTTGGCGCCCCTGGCCAGCTTCAATCGCTGGCGGGGCAGGAGCACGGCCGGGCCATCCCATTAGCGACTTTTCAGCCGATTGCCTGCTTTGGTGCACAATACTTAGGCGGCCGCGAGCATTGCCGCGGCCGAAACGAACAAGATCGCGGCTATGAGCACGACTGCCCATATGTATTTATCCAGGCCTTTCGCTGCCGAGGGAGTCCCATTTGTCACAGGCAGCCGTGCTATCGGAGTACCAGCGGAGACCTTGGGCTCGGTGACCCGACTCCGCGAGTTTTCTGTGCCTGTCCCCGACTGCGGCTCAGATTTTGACTGCTCGACGCCTAGCGCCTGCGTCGCCTCCGGTGCTTCTTGCGATTGAGCTACGTCTGCTGGTTTTAATCGTCTGAACTCCAAATTACCGGTATAAGATCCGTAAGTACGACAGTTTCGCCCGACTTTCGGCATCTGCCCCGTAAGTATTATCCGTTCATCGTTGTCGAGGACCGGTCCCTTAGCTTGGAAAGGGACTGCGCCACAACGCGGGTCAAAAATATATGCTGTTCCCGCGTATTGTCCGTTGTCGACTTGACCGCGGAACAGAAGCGAGCCCGGACGTGCTCCTGCCTCCAACATCCCTGGACGGGGCTTTTGATAATGGAACTCGCGAGATGAGCCGTTTTCTACCAAATACATTACGGACCCATTGTGATCCCAATTCGTAGGCTCAGGCGATATAGTTTGCGTCTGGGCATTCGCGCTTGTGCAGCACGGTTTAACCCGGTCCGGCATCGTTGCCGTGACAGCTGCAATGGCGACAACGGCGAGCACGGCACGAAGCATGTGACAATCTCCTGCAGAGAGCGCAGAAGTCTGTAGAGAGCGCAGTGACCATGATTTACCGCATCGCGAAAGAATCATTCGATCATCTCGTCGGCGATGGACAGGCCGCCTGCACGAACAATACGTGCAGGTAGCGATTGCCGCGCTTCGATATCTTGCCCAGTGATCGTGCGGTCACCGGGAATTGTGCCCGCTACGCGGCCACCCATCGAACTGATCGATTATGGACAAGGTTTTCACTTCCCGACCCGTCCAACTGGGCGCGAATCCAACCCCAAAACGCTTCGATCTCCTGCGCCGCCCTGCTGCCGCGGGCGTACTCGGTCACACCGAGACCGGCGGTAATCGCATCCTGAAAATCGATGCGAGCAGACAACATAGGCTCGGCCAGAACACCTAGCTGCGACAGGGCTTTTGCTGCGTCGCTCGCTCGCGAACTGCGGTAGGTCGGCGGGCACTGGTTGAGGACGAACGCGGCTTTCCGCTTTGCCAGATAGCAAGCGCGAAAAGTCGCAGCCGTCACCTCTACATCTAAGCGCGTTGGGCGCGCTGGCAGAAGGCAAAGATCTGAGGTCTCCGTCACGATGCGGGCGGCCTCGCGGTCGGCACCGGCGGTGTCGAGAATCGCGAGCGTGAATCCAGCGTCGTTGAGCCCTTCGAGAAATGCGCGGAGTCGCGGGAGACGTTCGCCCTCGAGCTGATCGATAATGACCTTGCTTGGCACATTCGCGGACTCTCGGCGCTTGCCCCAGCGGGCCAACGAAGCCTGCGGGTCAAGGTCGAGTACGATGACCCTTTCGTCCGCGCCTGCGGCGGCAACAGCGAGAGATGCCGCGAGAGTGGTTTTTCCCGCTCCGCCTTTTTGCGTGAGGAATGCAATGGTGCGCATCAAATCACCCATTGGTTTGTTGTTGGTACATTGTTATGGAGTTCGGAATGGAACGTCATCCAATTAGGTCGGGGTGCCACGTCGGCGATTTTTCGGAATCTCGATGTCAACCGCGAGCATTGACGTGGATTTGCACCGCCCCAGCCTAATCCGCACATTGTCGGGTTCGAACGAGACATGCCGGCCGATAACGGCAAGAATCTCCTCACGCAGTACGCCGAGCAAATCGGGATGGCTACACTCGATGCGATCGTGCGCAAGCTGAATTCTCAAGCGCTCGCGCGCTATAGGCGCTGAACCGCGTCGAAAGAAATGGAACAGGCTCACGCTGCCTTCCGTCCGAATAGTGTGTTGAAAAACCCTTTGCTTTCGCTGGGAACGAGCATCGGAATATTCTTACCTTTGAGCCGGCGCGCGGCATCGAAGTAGGCGCGGGCGGGCGCGCTTAGGGCGTTATTGAGCGTCACAGGCGATCCGACGTTGGAAGCGCGCATCACTTCTTTGCTTTCTGGAATGATGCCGAGAAGGGGACACGATAGAATTTCAAGCATGTCGTCGATCGCCAGCATTTCGCCGCGCGCGACGCGCGAAGAGTTGTAGCGAGTGATCAGCAGGTGTTTGTCGATGCGCTCGCCGCGCTCTGCCTTTGCCGTCGTAGTATCGAGCAGCCCGATGATGCGGTCGGAATCTCGCACCGATGATACTTCTGGATTGGTGACGATGATTGCGGCATCGGCATAGCGCATCGCCAGCGTCGCGCCGCGCTCGATTCCGGCTGGGCTGTCGCAGATGACCCAGTCGAATTTCGTCCGCAGCTCCTCGATGACCTTTGCGACCCCCACTTCGGTCAGCGCGTCCTTGTCGCGAGTCTGCGACGCGGGAAGCAGGTAGAGATTCGTGAGACGTTTGTCGCGAATGATCGCCTGGGACAATTTTGCGAAGCCGTTGATGACATTGATCAGATCGAAGACGACGCGCCGCTCGGCGCCTAGCACTAGGTCGAGGTTGCGTAGTCCAACATCGAAATCAACGACCACCACTTTCTGGCCGTCATGGGCAAGAGCGGCACCGAGTGCGGCCGTGGACGTCGTCTTGCCGACTCCGCCTTTGCCTGATGTTACGACCAAGACTTGGCCCATATCATCTGCTACCTGGCCCATATTATCTGACTTTCATGGTATTCACTGCTGAGCCTTTCAGCGTGCTCCCCGCAAGCCAGGCCTGAACCGGTCGGCGGCGTAGGGTGGTTCGACCTCGTCCGCCGCTTTGGCGATGAAACTCGATACTGCGCCGGTCCGATGCTCAGGGATTCTGATTGGTTAACAAACTGCGCATATTCGGTTAACGAATGATTAACAGCCGTTGCCACGTTGAGCTTTTCGTCGAGAGTAGCGGCTTGCTCAGTGCATCGGTCGCTTAAGGCCCCATTGCGTACGGTGCTTTGTGCAATGCCGATATCGGTCGAACGTTCAGCAATCTCAGGCATTGTTTTGACTATTGACCAAGCGCAAGCCCGCGTTGGTCATCCGGGCAGTGCAGTTAGTATTGCAGGTGCCAATCGGCGCAATCGGCGTGCTACACGACGCTGCGCTGCTAGCGGGCCGAAAGAACGCCCGGTTTGCCGGTCGTGCGCTAATTCATCATCTTGCGCGATACCAGAGGCTGCCTCAATTGGCGGAGATGCCCTGGTCGCTTTCGCGCCCGGAAACAGCCGCGGGCCGTCAGTGCGCGTCCCAGTTCATGTGGTTACGGCGGCGCAGTCTTAGCGCAGACGATTACTACAGGATTGTTTGCTGCAAGTTCCCTACACGAAACGGATCGTTCTGTTGCAAACGTCGCCACGGTACGCCGGGGACCGCACCATACGATGATGGCAATCTCGGTGTCATTGCATTGAGTTGAGCACGCGGCGGAACCACATGGGTCGCCCTTTGGACCCAAGTTATTTTTGACCACATGCGGCGAACCGAGCAGCAATCCCGCTAGAAGCAACGTTTTGATTTGCAGATTGGCGTTCCGGCAAAATCGCGTATCGCATTAGAAGGTACATTCCTAGTACAATTAGACGCCGAATATCGCCCCCAATAACTCAACTCCACAACATAGCGTGCGCCCTCGCAACCACGTACGCGGCCGAAGAATTCCGTGGTGCTTTTTTCAATCATGTGAGCATCGAGATAATCGTTTGAATCTGGTCGGATGCCGCGGCTACCAGGCTATCGTAGCTTGTCACACCCTGCGCGGCAGCCTGCAGAATGACTTCAGCCAGATGTGCCTTTAATCCCGGTGTTGCATGGTTCATGGGAACCCGAGTCATCGCCGCATCGAGTGCGTCACGCATCGTTTGGATGAGTTGTGGACTGTAGTAAGTCATGATGATTCTCCCGCCTCCGGGAGGGTTCTCTTTTTCGCTCTCTCAGGCCAGTCACGAAGCCGCGACCTCACGGGTCGGTGACGTTGCCATTTTTCAATAATTCTCCACTCCATGCCCCAATCGGGCATCGTACCCAACCAGTAGTATTGCGGAACTTTAGACGGGACCGGGCTAGGAAGCGCAGATGAGGCTCCGGCAGCTTGGCGATATTTGGCAGAGATCCACAAACTGTGCCGACCGCGAAGGCCGACGATGCGCCAAAACGCAAAAGTTGTTCGTTCATTCTTAATGGCCCTGCTTATGCCGGCGACTGTGGCTGGAGCGGCGCTGGGCCTTTTGGAGATGTCGCAGAGCGACGCAGACGCCGCGAGCGGCGGGCTGATCTCATACGGGATCGATAGCTCTAAACGGTGCGAGAGGCAGCATCCTACATCGACCGCATCTTGCTATGAGTTGATACTTTGTCGGCAATTGCACTGGCAGATTGCCGGGATTCCCCATCGCGAACGATACTTCGCCGCAATCGAATGTCTGCTGTTGGGTGTATAGCAACCGTTGTTTGATCCTACTTTTTTGAAGCCGAGGAAAAAATGTAAAATTCGGGGTCCGTGCTGGGCCTCTCTAGTCCAGGCGCTTCGCCATGAGTAGCAGCCGGTTAGGCACTCCGCATTATTCCTGACGCGGCGGCGGCTTTTCCTTAAGTGCGCTTCGAACCATCTCAATTGCACGATCCAAAACATCTTCTGGATTGTCACTCTTCTCAGCCATGACAACGGGTTCGGTTTTTTGTTCGGGCGCGCCTGGATCTGGTATTTCCGTGATGTTGGGAACGTAGGGAGCATCTTCTGGATTTTCACTCGTCTCAGCCATGGCAACGGGTTCGGTTTCTCGTTGCGCGCCTGGGTCTGGGATTTTCGTTATGTTGGGAACGTTGGGAGCATCTTCTGGATTTTCACTCGTCTCAGCCATGGCAACGGGTTCGGTTTCTTGTCCGGGCGCGCCAAGGTCTGATATTTCCCTGATGTTGGAGACGTTGGGAACAATCGTAGGGTTGCTGGAAGTTCCAAACAGTTCGTGGGCCATCCAGCTCGAACCAACGAAGTTACCCGCTAACGACACATGGCCAACGATCTTGCCAGTATTTGTGTCGTGAAGGTTGCCGGTTGCCGCATTATAGGTACAGCGCAGTCTGCCGGAAAGGTCGAATGCTTCATCGGCCTCGACATAGCCAATTTGAGCGCGGTGGTCTTTAGTGCTGAAAACCGGCCTACGTTCTGCCATCGCTGCTTCCAATACTTGCTGCGCCGAGCCCCGACAAACTTGGACGGCTCACAATCTTCAGTCTTAGTTTTAAGAACTTGCTCGGCAAGCTTCAGCATGTCTAGCGCCACTTTGATGTCCGGGATATCGCCTTCGCACTGCCCGCCAACGCATTAACCAACTGTCAACCAAGAGCGCCGATCCTAAGGTGAGGTGGCGGCGCTGCGGACTGGTGGCCGAGCTGCCGGCTCGACCGACACCCATGGGCAAGCTGCTCGCCAACTTGGACACCTTGCCGCGGCCGCGACCATAGTGGAAGCAGACCGCGAGGCATGCAGGTAGCAAATCGTGCCCCCTCATTCCTGTCGGAGCACCGGGAGGCAAACATGACCAATAACGCCGATATTCGCGAGATGAAGGCGCGTATTGTCGTATTTGGGGTCGGCGGCGCCGGCGGCAACGCTATCAACAACATGATCGCGGCCGGGCTGCAAGGCGTCGACTTCATCGTCGCCAATACCGACGCACAGGCGCTCACCATGTCGATGGCCAAGCGCGTCATTCAGATGGGCACCCAGGTGACCGGAGGCCTTGGAGCCGGCTCGCAGCCCGAAGTGGGGCGCGCCGCAGCCGAAGAAACAATCGATGTGATCCGCGATCATTTGACCGGCGCACACATGGTGTTCGTTACTGCCGGCTTGGGCGGCGGTACCGGCACCGGGGCAGCACCCGTTATTGCCAAGGCCGCGCGTGAGCTTGGCATTCTCACCATTGGTGTAGTCACAAAGCCATTCCACTTCGAGGGCCAGCGCCGCATGCGTTTTGCCGAAGCCGGCATCGCAGAATTGCTTAAGGTGGTGGACACCCTGCTGATCATCCCAAATCAGAACCTATTCCGGGTGGCCAACAAGAATACCACGTTCACCGATGCCTTCGCCTTGGCCGATCAGGTGCTTTATGCGGGGGTGGCCTGCATCAGCGACCTTATCGTCAAGGAAGGTCTGATCAATCTCGATTTTGCAGACGTTCTCGCCGTAATGCGCGAGAAGGGCAAGGCCATGATGGGCAGGGGCGAGGCTTCTGGCGAGAAGCGTGTGCTCAACGCCGCCATGGCCGCGATCTCCAATCCATTGATCGAGAATCCTTCGATCAAGCGCGCCAGTGGCCTCATAATCTCCATCACCGGCGGCAAGGACCTGTCGTTATTCGAGGTCGACGAAGCTGCCAACCGCATTCGCGAAGAGGCAGACCAGGACGCCAACATCATCGTCGGCGCGTCATTCGATGAAGGTCTGGAAGGTATCGTGCGCGTTTCAGTGGTGGCGACCGGCATCGATAAATCCGATCCGACGTGCCAGACGCAACCAGCGGAAAGCTTACTCACAGAACTCGCCGGCAGGGTCAGCCGTCACATCGGGCGTAATGCACCGCTGCCGCAATTAGAGAAGTCCGCCGGCACTCCCAGCGGCCCACCACCCCGAAGGGCGGCCGGCAAAGCCAATTCCGGAATATGCGCGCCATGCGGCTTCGCAGGGCCTCGATCCGTACGGCCGCTCTTCTCCTGCGCGAAATTTTTTCGATGAAAACATTTTCGATATTCCGGCCTTCATGCGCCGCATGGCCAGCTAAGCGGACGCCCGCCAGGATCCTATCGCATACCGATTTATTGCTTCGCGACCTTGACCCGATTTTTTTGTAGCCGGGGAAAAAATTAAAAAATGGGCGAGGCGCGTGACGCCCTAAATCACCAACTCAAACCCCATCGACTTGAGCGTCAGTATGGTTGCGTCAGATGTCGGTATTGGACGATTTTATGCGAATGCGGGAATCGCGAAAACGCGCTGCGGGGTATGAACACGCAGCAGCCGATCCGTCATTGCCAGCCAATGTGCGAACGCGGTTCGTTCTAATAGCCAACCACTACAAAGTCGTGGCCGATGGGGAAGAGCGGGCAGAGCTCGCTCGCTGGCGCGCAAAGGCAATTAGTCGGGCAACTCGTCAAATACCGGAGCACTACAAGATTGCGGCTGAATAAATACTCCGGCTATGACCGAGCGCCGCCGCTTCCCGCCGCCCCGATCACTTTAACATCTCGTTAACCACGTCAGGCGCACCCTGGTGTTTGGGTAGGGGGCTGCATCTCAATTCGACCGCTTCACGCTGGAAGCTGGGTCTTTACGGGAGGCGGTTATGCCCGATGTCCTGCGCGAATACGCGCCACCTGTGGCGAATGACTTTCTTCGCTCAGGTCTCTCGCCGGACGGAATTGATCTCGTTCGAAAGCTCGTCGGCCACACCATTGCGGCGGTCGAATGTGGCCTCATTTGCCAGACGCTAGCCTGGCGGGGTGGGAACCGAACCCACGCTGCCAATGTACTCGGCATTTCGATCCGCGGCTTGCGCAACAAGCTTCACTTATACAAAGCATATGGGTGTGAGCCTATCTGAACCAGGCCAGGGGGGCTGATATGCGCGTATTACTGATTGAAGACGATAGCGCCACCTCGCAATCGATCGAGTTGATGCTCAAGTCCGAAAGGATCAATGTCTACACGACGGATCTCGGCGAAGAAGGCATCGACCTCGGCAAGATCTACGACTACGACATCCTCCTCCTCGATCTGAACCTGCCGGACATGACGGGCTTCGAGGTGCTGCGCAAGCTGCGCATTTCGAAGGTGAAGACACCAGTCCTGATCCTGTCCGGCCTCGCCGGCATCGAGGACAAGATCAAAGGTCTCGGGTTCGGGGCCGACGACTACATGACCAAGCCGTTCCACAGGGATGAGCTGGTCGCGCGCATCTACGCCATCGTGCGACGCTACAGGGGACATGCACAGTCGGTCATCACCACTGACGATCTATGTGTCAATCTCGATAGGAAGACGGTCGAGATCAACGGCTCGCCCCTGCATGTGACCGGCAAGGAATACCAAATTCTCGAACTCCTTGCGATCCGCAAGGGTTCGACGCTCACCAAGGAAATGTTCTTGAACCACCTCTATGACGGCTTGGACGAGCCGGAGGCAAAGATCATCGACGTTTTTATTTGCAAGCTACGGAAAAAGCTCGCCAACGCTTCGGGTGGCAAGGACTACATCGAGACGGTCTGGGGTCGCGGCTTTGCAATGCGCGAGCTGGCAGGACGTGACCGCCGGCTTGCTGTCAGTCCGCGCAAGTTCGTCGGAACACACCTCGACGAGGACGAATTATCGCGTGCCGAAAGTAGCGTTGCGTAAGCGTCCCGATTGGCCTCAGCCTCTTGCCGGCTGTCGTCCTCCCTTTTGCGAAAGTTAGCTTAAGTTTGAGGGCATAACCGCAGCAAATAATTACACAGATCGTTGTAGGCATGGAACCTGTTGGGGGGCACTGTGAGGGTGCCATGTCGAAAACGGACGAGTTCTGGCTATACGCCAAAGAGGCGATCATTTCCGCTTCCAGCGCCGAAACCGAAGATGAGCGGCAGGGTCTGCTTGATCTTGCGCGCACCTGGACTCAAGCGGCGTTGGTCGACCGGTACATGACTAACGACCAAGATAGCTGAGCCTTTGCCGCATAAGAGCATCTCGATGGCCGCCTCGTGCTGATAGATAGATCGCCATCAGCGGCGCGAACCTCTAAAGTGGCGATATGCCGGAACCATCTAAAGTCGCCCAGCCAGCGAAGCTCGTCTTTGGCCCGTGCCCCAGGTGCAAAGCGCCAATGCGGCTTGGGCTTATTGAGCCAGTGGAATCGGGGCGCGAAAAGCGCGTGTACGAGTGTCTGGCTTGCGGATACTCGGAAATTAAGACGGTGAAGTTTCGCTAGTCTCTGTATCACGTGGTCAGTGATGATTACTGGATTGAGCGCGATCAGCTTACTACTCGGGTCAGCCATTGCGTACATGGCAAGTCGCTACCCCGAACATCGAAAAACTATGGAGACTGTTGGCGGCGTTCTATTGATTGGTGGATTGGGTTTAATGGGATACGCCCTCGAAACCGTTCTTGGACCGCCCTAGCTGCCCCAAATTCGGCTAGCGCGACGATTGAGCGCGAGTGTCAATGGCCGCGCGTTGCTAAGCTACCCGAGTTACCGGACACAACTTGATGCCACACCCATGCCGGGGCGACGGAGATGGAGCATGGTGGACAAGCTGGAACTGGGAATCTTTCTTATCGCAATGATCGCGCTTGTAGCCATTGGCTGCAAGGCTACGCGGGCACCGAACAAGAAGCTTTGACGCCTGTGCGATGAAGGATGGAGCGGCTGGTGCGATTCCGGCGGTTGCTATTTTTTGCCATGAGCGGCTAAGATTAGAGCGCCGGGCGCCAAAGGCCGCCGACTCCGCCGTTTAACGAATGGCGATACCAGGGGCTGGCGACAGAGAGGCCCCGATCCGCTCGCAACCCTCCTGGGTCGGGGCCTCTTTTCTCAATTCGGCTTTCCATTTGTGCACCGATGCCAGAAAAATATATTAAACCAGCTATCGTAACAGCCGGGGCGCTTATGATGTTGCTGGGCGTGTACAAGTTGGCTGGGTGGTGGGGTCTGCTAACGGCGCTTGGGGCCACATTGCTCCTCTTCGGGGCGCTGAGCTAACTGCTCCAGGCGATGTTCGATGTCGGCTACTTCCCGCCGAACACGCCGCCGTCGAATGAATGATTGCTGTCGCCGGAAAGATATCAGCAAAAGTCGAAAAAGTTGGCGTAACAGCGCGCCTGCCAACGCGGGTCCGTGCCGTAATACCGGTAACTATTGGTGCGCCGCTCATATGTCCAATAGTTTCCGTGCACGTCATAGCCGTACATGTTGCCGCGTGGATCGGTCTGGGTCTGCCAATACGTCCACTTGTGTGAATCGTAGCCGAGCGCGTTGTAGCCGCCGCCGGGCGCCGGCGTGACGACGAAATTGTTCGGCGCGATGGGATCCGGGATCGGGCCTTGGGCGCAGGCGAGCCCAGGCAGGACCGCCGCGAGAATTCCACCCAGCCATAAGTACTTCATTGCATGAACCTCGGACCTTGGCCGGTGCCGATACCGCCCGTGAGTCCCTATGAAATAATCTGCATTACATATACCGCGAAAGTCCAGACGCGGGGCGAGCATCGCAGCAGGCCAAAAAAGAAGCCCCGATTACCTGGAGGGGCGCGGGGCTTCAAGTTCTGGTTCGAAACGGGCGGTAGCCGTGCCGGGACCGCCCGCATCAAGACTACGCCTGCCCTATTGGCTGATCAAGCGGGGCGAGCATTCGGCCGGCCCCGCGCTATCTTGAAGGCTACGGATCGTTCCCCACTAACTCATTCATGAAGGCTTTAACGTCCCGCGCGAAGCAGAGGCAATATCATGAGCAGCGAAGGCGCCCGCGATGATTGATGCGACGCGGACGCACGCCGAGATGATCCGGTGTTCCGGCCATCTCTTTGTCCGTGACGATTCGATCAACTTGAGAGCGACTGTCATGACCGCACCGCCTCGCGCGCGCGGCTGGTCATGCGCCCCAAGTCTTTCGATATCCAAGCCGGCAGGTCGAAGCCGACGCGGACAGCCATTTTCCAGAGCATCGGAGATTTTTGGCAGGGGATGTCTTGGTGATCGACCATCGCGGCCATAACGCGGATGCCGTCGCCGATGCGGCTACTCGACGGGATCTTCAAAATTGCCCGCGCAATTCTGACCTGCGCGTCGACCGCGACATTCCATTTATCGCAAGCGGCGGAATATCCGGTCTCTTTTGACTTCGCGTCAAATCGGGCAAAGCACTCGGCGTAGGGCTCGCAATCTTCTTCAAAGCGGGCCGCCTTCATACAGGCCCCGTGCAACCGATGAACTGGCTTTCCTAGCCTGTCCGCCTCCGCGTTGGCTACTTTTAACCGCTCGCCGAGCGCGACGAACTTGGCGTCTGGGTGGTCCGCTGCAAACGCCGACCCGGCAAGCGCCGGCAACGCGGCTGCGGCGGTCACAAGGTGACGGCGGGATAGGTTATGCATAGCTTTAGCTCCCATTGGTTTGTGAATAGCCACAAACGCCCTGGCAGGAGCCGCGCAGACTCATGATATCTGGGGAATTGGTCATGATGCGCAGTTCACGCTGTGCATTGTGGCAAGTGGCGGTCGGGTGTTGAAGCACCCGGCCGCTGCGCAATCTGATGCGCCACGCCGACTCGCTGCGTCAAGGCGGGATTTGGCTCAGATCACAGCAACAGGCCCGTTATGCGCCGGTCGGAATTTGATAAACTCAATGTGGCCCTGGACAGCATTGAATCTGCCTTGAAGTTATTGCAAAAAAGGGCGGTAGAACTGGGTCGCAAAATGGACGCGGCAAAAACACAGGAAGAGCTCGTGTCTTTAGATTTGGACGCGGCTGATCTTTTGCAACAGCTACGAAAACTCGGCGAGGCAATTCATACCAGCAATCCGGCACCACATCTCCGACTGGTTCCCGATACGGAGTAAAGGATCGCGCGTGGAAAGCCACCAACCACCCCTAAGGCGCGTACGCATCTTTGAATCCGAGGATGTGCTTTCCCTGCTCCGATTTGAGGTACAGCAAGCCGGCAGCCAAGCGGCCTGGGCAAAAAAAATGGCCTTGATAGGCCTAAGCTCAATAGCATTCTTAATGGCCGCAAACCTCTAACACCGTCGATCATTAGAGCACTGGGACTACGCATTGCTATTGATTTCTGATGATCGACGTCACGAAAACCCGACATAAACCGGGTGTGGTTCTACGGACGATCTTCAACGACTCGCCGTTTAATTAACTCACCGCAGCCGGCCGATCAGCAATGCAACGATGAGCGCGGCGCGGTTCAAATCCGCCATAGGCCGCGCCCAGAAAAGCGCCGGCTCACTCTGATCCGCTCAGATAAGAATGAATATCATCTAGGTCTAGCGGAAACGACTTTTCTTCCAAGATTTCCCACCGAAGCTTACTACAAACGTTTCTCAATGCTTTTTGGTCATGATGTCGGAAAATAACATGGTCTTCGGGTTGGTACGCTACGACGAAATCTTTGCCATCGCGCTTGATCGCAACCTGGCGCCCTCGTCCGTATCCGCGAGACTTGAAGATATTGTCAGTAACTACAGACATGGCGCACCCCTGAAGCTGCTCTACTAGTTCGCTCCGAAAGGATGCGGCGGATTGAGCGCCGCGTCAAAGGCGCGCTGAGTTATCCACAATCGATGTTAACCGCAGCCGTCATCGCGAATCCGCTACAATGGCCGCGTGACCGAGGATAAGGACAGAGATTGGTTCCCCTACGCCGCGGCCGTCGTGATCGCGGTAGCCGTTGGCGTGGGCGTGGGCTTCTTGTTTTTCGCTATGCGGTATGGCGGATGAGCGCGGCGCGGCTGCGGGCTAATCTCATCGAGCAACTTTGAGATTTTCTGCGGACGACTTGCCCCGATTTTCCACGATCTCGTATTCAACCGATTGGCCTTCATTCAACGTGCTCAGCCCAGCGCGCTCAACAGCGGAGATGTGCACAAACACGTCCTTGCCGCCGTCAGCTGGTTGGATGAACCCATAGCCCTTTGTTGGATTGAACCACTTCACAGCACCTTTCGCCATTTTTAGCAGCTCCAAGTCTCTCTGATCGAATCAATGTATTTTAGCCGGCACTGGCTGAGCCGGCAAAGCAAAGAAACCCTGGCATTTGCGCCGGGGTTTCAGGTCAGCACGTCCTATTTGGTCTTATTTGATCGCGGTGGAAACGTTGCTGAACGTGGTGTTCAAGTTCGTCCCGAGCGCTTGCACGGTGGCGATGATCGCAACCGAGATGCCCGCGGCGATGAGGCCATATTCGATGGCCGTGGCGCCCGACTCGTCCTTCACAAAACGCGAAAGAAGCTTGCTCATTGGATGGCTCCCGAGGCTGATGTTGTCACTACACGTGATGGTTTTCACACGAACAAATTGGAGAGTCATTAACCTGCTGTCTCGGTTTTTCAGTAAATCGGCCGAAGATTAGAGCAAACGATGAGCACGACGAGGACGGAAGCAAAGATCGCGCACTTCGCGTCAACTCATTTGCAGTTTTGCAGGACAATCTAGAAAATGGTGAGCGACAACTGAAATGAAATCCTAGGAGATTGGGCCCAAGTTTCTGCTGAGGGTGACTTTGTGAGTTACGCCCATGCAGGAATGGATGCTAGTAATGGCGCCACTGACGGCCGTGTTGTATTTCGTGGCCTTCCAAGACCAGCTCAGAGCATTGTTGGCTTGGGTTGGCGCGCTAGTCAATTAGTCCGCCGCGCATCACACAACAGCCGCCCTTGCTGCCGCCGGTGCTGCCGCCGCCGGTATGCAGAGTCGCGGGTGTCAGTGTCGCTATGCCCCTGAAAGCGACCATATGCTGCGTTGCCGCGAAATGACGCTAAGGGTCGATTCTGTTGCAGAAGTCCGTTGAAGTTGGCTGCGACCCGTGATTCACCGTCGCTGAGGTGAATCGAGGGTGGAGGCGGACGATGATGGGGCGGCATAACCGAGACCAAGAGCAGTTTTTTTATTCGTTCTGTCTTGATAAGGCGGTGCCGGACGATCACCTAGTGCGCGCGATTGCTGCGGTTCTCGATCTGTCGTGGGTCTATGCCGAGGTGGCGAGCTATTATTCCAAGATTGGCCGGCCCTCGATTGATCCGGTGCTCATGATCCGGATGCTGATCGTCGGCTACGTGTTCGCAATCCGCTCGGAGCGGGCGCTGTGCCGTGAGGTGCAGGTGAACTTCGCCTATCGCTGGTTTTGCGGGCTCTCGATCGAGGACAAGGTTCCGGATCATTCGGCGTTCTCGCGTGCGCGCAACGAGCGGTTTGGCGACAGCGCCATCTTGCGGAGCGTGTTCGAGCGTGTTGTGAGCGCGTGCATTAGAGCCGGTCTGGTCGGTGGAGAAGGTTTTGCAGTGGATGCAAGCCTGATTGCGGCCGACGCCAACAAGCATCGCTCGATCCCGGGGTCAGAATGGCAAAAGACATGTCCCGAGACGGCGAGCCGAGCCATGCAGGAGTATCTGGCAACCCTTGATGACGCGGCCTTTGGTGCGGCAAGCGACGTCACGCCGAAGTTCGTCTCGCCGTCCGATCCCGCCGCACAATGGACGGGCGCGATGCGAGGAGCGGCGTTCTTCGCCTACGCCGACAACTATCTGATCGACGTGAAGTTCGGCGTCATCATGGACGTCGAGGCTTCGCGCGCCATCCGCCAGGCCGAGGTCGGCGCCTCGCAGACCATGATCGAGCGGACCGAAGCCTGCTTCGGCATCAAGCCCGCATGGCTGGCGGCCGACACCGCCTATGGCTCAGCCGCCAACCTCGATTGGCTGGTCAACGAGCAGGGGATCGCGCCGCATGTCCCGGTCATCGACAAATCGCAGCGCGAGGACGGCACATTCTCGCGTGAGGACTTCGTCTTCGACCAGGTACGCGACACCTATACATGCCCGGCGGGCAAGACCCTGGCCACAACTGGCCATGTCGGCGCCGATCATACGCTCCGGTATATCGGCTCCGTGCCTGAGTGCCGCACCTGCCCGCTCAAAGCAGAGTGCTGCCCAAACGTGCCAGTGCGACAGATCAAACGCGATGTGAATGAGGCCGCGCGCGATACCGCCCGCGCGCTGGCCAAAACGGAAGCCTTCGCGCAATCGCGCCGTTATCGCAAGAAGGTCGAGATGCTGTTCGCGCATCTCAAGCGCATCCTGCGGCTTGATCGATTGCGGCTTCGCGGCCCGAGCGGCGCACAGTTCGAGTTCACGCTGGCGGCCATCGCGCAAAATCTAAGGCGACTAGCCAAGCTCGTGGTTCGTCCCCCGCCAGTGACGTCCGTCGCCTGCGTTGCCTGAGCACAGCGTTCAGTGTGCAGCGTCGGGGTTCGAAAACGTCAGCTTCGTCGAGCCGACAGGGCTGACGCAATACTATCGACGCGGCTCAGTCCAAAAAACCTCGGCCCCAAACGCACCCTTCAAAACTGACTTCTGCAACAAAATCGGCCACTCGCGACATTTTGCGCTGCGGCAAACTCAGGCAGGTTCGGCGTAAAATTCAGCTCGGGCGCGGTCGGCCCGTGGTCCGATTTCGCTAGACAAGGGTGCTGAAGTCGATTGGTCTGGCCAGAAGCCGCCGCGCCATTTGGTTATCGTATTCGCTTGAGAACGGCGCTGAGGCGCGTCACGCTTCGTTATTTCTGAGGAACAGCTTCCGACTCCGGGTCCGGAATCCAGTTTGTATCCAACACCCGCCTCGCAATTTCCTGATCGATATGCGGGCTGATTTCCTTGTGAAACGCATGAGCCAGCGTTTTGTACTCACGTGAGCAACTGCTCGACGACCGCGTTGGTGGTAAATAACCCTCCAGATCAGTGAAATACGTCGGGTCCGCACCGAAGGCCAGGCACAAAAGATTGTAGAAGCGCTCTTCGGGCAGACCATGTTCATCCGCAAAGGCGGCTATCCGCTTCTGCACTACGGGATTCCTCTTGTAATCTCCCAAGTACGCCCTCCACGCCCAGGCGGCTCCTCCGATCAATCGCCGTGCCGGTTCCTTGCCAAATTGCAGCATGATGTATGTTGCAAAATTATCGGCGGCATCTTCCTCATGTCCAAATATTGGCAGATCAAAAATATCGGCAATTGCGTGTCCGACCTCGTGTAAAACAGCCCAGAGAAACTGCCCGACTTCTGCATCGGCCGGCGAGACTCCGGCGGCGGTGGTTTGCTTCGGCAAAGATTCCGATATGCGCTTCAAAAGCTCATAGCAGATGGTTACCGTCGGCTTGGAGCTTTCTCGCCTGTAAAAGGCATTTACAGCACCGCATTCCGTAAGCTTGATGGTCAACTCCTCAGGCAATCGAAACGGACTTAAAATCTCCTGTATCTTTTCTAGAGCACGACGATCCCTTAAGAGATCATAGAGCTTCTGAAAATCGACACTTCTGGGTGCCACATATGTAACCAAAACACGATTTGGCTGATCTATCTGCGTGGCGACTGTTTGCGACCGAGCAACTGGCACATTTGGCAGGATCAGTGCAACGCTAACGATAGCACCGATGAAGCTTGTCGTCCTGCATTTGAAACCGCTCATCGGATACTCCTAAATTGAGAATCAGCGGGCGGGGCCACTATGATCGTTTGCCGAGCGACCGATTGCAATGGTCGCGCGATATCCGCTTCGCTAATCCGCTCCGGTCAAAAGTTCAAAAATGACCCGGAATCTGGGTGCGGCCAGCGCAGAGCAGCAATGCGTGAGCGCCCTGTAAACTAACATAAAGAGAAAACGCAGACTGCGTGTTCCCGCACTGGAATTCGGAAAGCGATGATTTGCATAGCTCTTCAAACCGTCCCGAGTGTGGCAGGTCATGAGAGCAATGGCCTCTGTACCTCAGGCAGTCAATCTGGCCGCATTTCTGCCTCTATCTTTTTTGATCTGAAGGTCAGGTGTGGCATCACCCGTACGGGGAAGAGCCTTGAAGCGACCTGTTTCTTTGGCTGCCATTGCGGCAGCCATGTCCCTTTTTGCATGTAATATTGGGCGTGCAGAGATGGCAAGCATCTATGGCGGAAGTGACGGCCTATGCGGTAGTCGCACGGCCAATGGTGAGCGTCTGAATTGTGCGGCGATGACAGCAGCCCATCGTAAATTGCCGTTCGGCACGCGTGTTCATGTTTGCCACAACGGATGTGTAATTGTTCGAATTAATGATCGCGGGCCGTGGGTCCGAGGACGAGATCTAGATTTATCACCAGCCGCGGGAAAAGCTATTGGGATCTCTTCAACTGGGCACGTTACCATCTCTACTGCACTGTGAGCGATCTGTCACTAATGGGGCAATCACAAACTTTGGTTGCCAACTCGCCGCCTTTCATTAACAGCGCAAGCGCCGACGTGCAGTCCGAGGCGGGCTGGCCAAGCATATGCTGGCTGGAGGCCCTAGAGAAGGAGCACGCGTCCAAGAACCGCGGTGTTGTGCACCACAGCAAACAGTCCGGCTGAAATGACGTGATGGGTCATTCGCGTCGTTTTGCGCATTGTGGCTGGATGGCGGCTTTGCCCCCAATAGCGACCGCATCGACAAGCGGCCGAATGGTGTGCCCACAAACTACTCCGCGGCAGCTTGCAGCGAGGACATTTTCTTCAGGGTCGGCGATCGCGACAGCACTGCCTCTGCCTCGACAACGAGGCGGCGTATAATCGTAGCGACTGGCAAAATTTCACTGATGCCGCCGCCGGTTTGGCCTACCCAGGGGTCACGACCGCATGCAGCTTCCTGGTGCAAAACCGCGCGACAGCCACTATGCCGATCGCGCGGTGTACGACTCGCGTGGCTCAGTGTCGCAGGCCTGACCGGCATTCCCTAACTTGCCGGCCATTCCGGAAGGCGGCATAAATCGCTACCGGGGGCTACACCCACAATGCACTCACATGATCTGCCGGGCGCCGGCGGCATTGCGTTGCCTACGGCCACGTCGCCGTTGCACCGCTTTCTTATCGACTGCCACGGGCAATTCCGCGGCGACAACAGCGGCGCCGTCGCCGACTACATTCCACAGCTGAAGAAGGTCGATCCGCGCTATTTCGGCGTCAGCCTCGCCACCATCGACGGCCACGTCTACGAGGTCGGCGACAGCGCCGTACCGTTCACCATCCAGTCGATCTCAAAAGCCTTCGTCTTTGCGCTGGCGCTGGAAATGTTCGGCGCCGAGCGGGTGGAGGGAGTGATCGGGGTCGAGCCGAGCGGCGATGCGTTCAACTCGATCCGGCTGCGCCCCGACAACCGACCCTATAATCCGATGGTCAATTCCGGCGCCATCGCCTGCTCCGGTCTGATCCACAAGGCCAAAGGCGCCGAAGCGTTCGAATTCATCCGCGCAGCGCTCGGCCGCTTTGCCGGCCGCGAGCTCGGCGTCGACGAGCAGGTCTTTCTCTCCGAGCGCGAGACCGGCGATCGCAATCGCGCCATCGCCTATCTGTTGCGCAATTATGCGGTGGTCGAGGGCGACGTCAACGCGGTGCTCGACGTCTATTTCCGGCAATGCTCGGTGCTGGTCACCGCGCGCGATCTCGCCGTCATGGCCGCGACGCTCGCCAATAACGGCGTCAATCCGGTCACCGGCGAAGCGGTGATGAAGCCCTATACGGTGGCGCGCACGCTGTCGATCATGACCAGTTCGGGCATGTACGACTATGCGGGCGAGTGGGTCTATCGCGTCGGCATGCCGGCCAAGAGCGGCGTCGGCGGCGGCATTGTCGCGGCGCTGCCGGCGCAGCTTGGGCTCGGCACCTTCTCGCCGCCGCTCGACGATCACGGCAACAGCGTGCGCGGGCTGAAAGTCTGCGAGATGCTGTCGACCCATTTCGGCCTGCACATGCTCAATCGTTCGGGGGATGTGCGCACCTCGATCATCGCCGACTACGACATCGGCGGCATTGCCTCGCGACGCAGCCGGCAGCCGCGCGATCAGCAGATCCTGGAAGAGCGTCACGACGACGTCCGCGTCATCGAGCTGGTCGGCGCGCTCACATTCGCGACCATCGACTACGTGTCGCGCAAGCTCGCGGAAAAGCCGACGCCGCTCCTGATCGTCGATTTCCGCCGCGTCGCCTCGATCACCAGCGCCGGCGGGTTGTTGCTCGCCGATATCCTGCGCAGCCTGACCGCCGGTACCGCCAAGGCGATTCTCACCGGCATCGAGCCGAGCTCGCAGATCTGGGCCGTCATTCAGCCCCTCATCGCCGAGATTGCCGGCGTGCGCACCTTTCCGGTGCTCGACGAAGCTCTCGAATGGGCGGAAGACCAGATCATCTTCCGCTACGGCGGCTATATCGTGCTCAAGGACAGCACCCATCTGAAAGAACAAGCGCTGCTGTCCGGCCTCACCGATGACGAGATTACCGGGCTGGCGGCGCTCGGCGCGGTGCGCCGCTATGCGGCCGGACAGCGCATCGTCGCCGCCGAGGAGCCGGCATCGTCGCTGTTCTTCTTGCAGAGCGGCATGGTCAGCGTAAAGCTACCGAGCGGCGTGCGGCTCGCGAGCCTCGACCAAGGCATGGAATTCGGCGAAATGGCGCTGCTCGAAGATCGGCGCTCGGCCGATGTCTGGGCCGACACCGCGGTGCAATGCCTGGAATTGCCGATCGAAGAGTTCAATAAATTCCGCGTGGAAAACCCCCACGCCGCTGAGCGCATCGCCCGCAACCTCGCCGCCATCCTGTCCAAGCGGCTGATCCTGGCCAATGCCAAGATCGACCTGCTCAGCGCTTATTGAACTTAATCGGCGAGCTGCGCACTCAACGGCGGAACCGAAAGCGAGATTGGCACAGCCTTCGTGGCGCTGGCTCAGCTTTCCAACCGCAAACTAATTGTCAGATTGGACTTTTTTCGACAGCCGTCCCACTAACAAGGTGATCGAGTAACCTTTCGCAGTGCGGCAATTGATGGCCGCAAATGGTCGCATTGGGTCAGGAGATGGGGTAATCGGCCGGCGAGCTTGTGGATAGCTGAAGATTTTGGGTGCTGCGCTTCAGGCTGATGGTGAAACGAGGTCCGTGGTTACGGCCTCAAGCATCAGAAGGAGAAGCGCAGCATGGACCATTTTGCTGGACTGGACGTATCGGTCAAGGAGACCAGCGTCTGCATTGTGGATGACACGGGCAAGATCGTTCGGGAAGTGAAGGTGGCGAGCGAGCCGGAAGCGTTGTTGGCGGTGCTGAGGAACCCCGACTACCACTTTAAGCGGATTGGATTGGAAGCCGGGCCGCTGTCGCAGTGGCTTTACAGCGCTATCGCTGAAGCGGGCTTGCCGGTGATCTGTGTTGAGACGCGGCACATGCGGGCGGTGCTGAAGGCGCAGATTAACAAGACAGATCGCAACGATGCCCGCGGCATCGCGCAAATGATGCGGGTGGGACTTTACCGCCCCGTGCATGTGAAGACGTTACGCAGTCAGAAGCTGCGGATGCTGCTGACCCATCGCAAGCTGCTGCAGGCGAAGGCGATCGCCATCGAGAACGACCTGCGTAGCACCTTGCGCAACTTCGGCCTCAAGGTCGGGATGGTCGGCAACGTGAAGTTCGAGGGACGGATCAAGGAGCTGGTCGAGAACCTGCCCGATTTGGCAATACTGGTGGAGCCCCTCCTCATTGTCCGGCGGGTACTTCATGAGCAGCTTGGCATCCTGCACCGCCGCTTGCTGGACATTGTGCGGAACGATGAGGTGTGCCGGCGCCTGATGACGGTCCCCGGCGTTGGCCCCTTGGTATCGCTGACCTATCGCGCTACCGTCGACATTCCGGCTCGCTTCCGCAAATCCAAGTCCGGTCGATGCGGTGTTTGGGCTAACATGCGCCCGTGCTATTTCGCAGCCGCCAGAAAGGCCGGATTCATACCGCCGTCGACGCTCGTCGTAATCGGCACGGTCGGAATGCCACGGTCGATCAGACCGGCAATCTCAACGTCGTCGCGGCGCTGCTTCTCGCGTACTGCGGCGGCTATGTCCTCCGGAACGTTGTAGGCTGGGCAACGGTCCGCAGGGCTAAAGTTGTCCGTCGATTCAGGGTCGAAGATGTAGCGCTTTTCGCATACTTCAACCCGTGGTTCGAGGTGTGCGACCTCGAAACGATCATAGCCCTGCTTAATCATTTCCCAGAACGCCATGTGCGGCGAGTTGCGGTGGCGGGCCATGTTGAGCGGGGTCATGCGGAATGGATAGGCCTGCAGCTGGAACGACGTCTGCCCGCCAAGGAATGCTTCGCGTGCAAGTGCGTAGATTTCCGCGATCTGCTCGTCGGTCATGGCGTAGCACCCGGCCGATGAGCAGCCGCCGTGGATCATCAGGAAAGCGCCGGTGAGACCGTTCGCTCGGTCGTATGCATTCGGGTAGCCTGTATTGATCGCGAGATATTGGCTGGAATTGGGATTCATCAGGCCAGGCGTGATGGTGTAGAAGCCCTCCGGCGCTTGACGGTCCCCGGCCTTGATCTTGGGCCCAACTGGCCCGACCAGTGGCAGATCGGATAAGTGCCAAGGAGTGCGAAACGCCCGCTGTCGTCCTGCTTCCAAACCTCAAGCTCAGCCTCCTCCTTGAAGATGCGCATCAGGATCGGAGATTTCTTCTCCATGTTTTTGGCCTTGAGCTCGGCCAGCATACGTTCCGACAGTGGTTGTATGTGTCGGCCGCCGGCTACCGGTGTGCCGCCGCATCCAGCAAGAGTTATCGCGGCAGTAATCAAGACCGACGCTAGCATGGCGCGCAACATAGTGTGCAAACGAAGAGTAAAGTGATAGCGCACGCGAGCCCCTATTCTGAATTATCACATCGCTAGATAGGGACTTGGGTGAGATGACGGCAAAGGTCGACCGCCACTGACAATTTAGGTTCAGTTGGAAAACAAAATATTAAATCTATGCGAACGAGCTTGACGCCTCACCGTACTTATCCGGATAGGCTAAGGCCGCTCCGAAGAGCGGGCCTTCTTCAACTCGCCCTTGAATCGGTGAGGTGGCGAGTCCGAGATTTGCGATCTGACTGACTCACGTATTACTTGCAGGTCCGCAAAGTGCTGACGCTGCGCCGGCCTGGAGCCGCCATGTGGTTTCGCCTGTTCGCTCTCGCTTTACTCCTGCTACCCGCGCCGGCTCTGGCTGGTGTCAGGGAGCAGGTCGCGGCCCTCGCTCCGACGGCGCTGGTGCTTGTGGTGGATGCAGCGGGCAACGAATTGGTGGCCCAGAACGCCGATGAGCCCTTCGTCCCGGCCTCAGTTACCAAGATCGTTACGGCGTGGCTGGCGATGGAGGTTCTGGGCGGCGACTACCGCTTCGAAACCCGCTTCTACCTCGACGACAAGCGGGTGCTCTACGTGCGCGGAGGCGGCGATCCTTTCCTGATCTCGGAGGAGCTGGCGCCGCTCGCGGTCGCGCTGGTCGCAGTAATTGGCAAGGAGCCGATCAACGGCATCGTGCTCGACCCGAGCTACTACCCTTCGAACCTCCGCATCCCGGGCATCGAGGATACCGACGAGGCCTACAATGCGCTGAACTCCGCATTAGCGGTGAATTTCAACACCATCTACGCTGTACGCAGCGGCAACAAGGTACGCTCCGCCGAAAAGCAGACCCCGATCACCCCGCTCGCGATCACCCAGTTTCGGGCGCGGGGTCCTAACGGAACCGGACGCATCAGCCTGAACCAGGACCCCACGGTAAGCCTGCAGTATGCCGGCGAGCTGATCGCCGCGTTCATCGAGCGGGCTGGTGGTAGCGTGACGGGCAAGATCTCGACCGGAACCGTACCCGAGAGATTGGACCCGGTCTATGTTCACCGGCAATCGCGACCCCTTTCGAAGATTCTCGTCGAGCTGCTCCGCGCCTCGAACAACTACGTCGCCAACCAGGTCTTTTTGGAGATCGGCGGGCATCGCCTGGGCGGGCCAGTCAGCCTCGAGAAGTCTCTCCAGGTCGCGAACGAAATACTCACCGCCCACGGCCTTGCGGCGGCCATCCATCTCGAGGAGGGCTCGGGCATCAGCCGCAACAACCGCTTCAGCGCTCGCGGTCTCGCCAAAGTGCTCGAGCTCTTCGCGCCCCACGCCGACATGCTCCACGGCCATGACGGCGGCATGAACAAGACAGGCACCATGGAGGGGGTAAGCACGCTTGCGGGCTATGCCGACACCTCAAGCCACGGGCGGGTGCGTTTCGTGATCTCGCTCACGAGCAGCGACGGCGAGATGCGCTTCCGGCTGCTCCGGGCTATCGGCTCCGGGCTATAGCCTGTGTGTCGCCCACCGAGTCGATATTCTCCACGCGCTCACAAAAGTGCGCAATGTCTGCTTCTCTAATCGGCCGTTTGCGATCAAGCACTTTCAGACTATCCACCGCTGCAGTGTCGATGTCGCTCGCGGGCTCGTGCTTCTCTCCGGACTCGGCACCAAGGCCCTTCCATCATGGGATTCGAGAACGAGGTGGAACAATCTTTACCGCGGCCTTGCCATTTGACGAACGGCAGGTCCAAGCGGACATGCGAACTCACCTCATCCATCGTCCCGCGAGGGACATCTTTCCACCGCGCGGTGGAGCTCGAGTTTCCTTCTATTGGATTTGATCCTGTACGGTACTCATGCCACTGCGGCTTCCCGGATCCATCGGAACTCGGTGCCGTCAACCCATATGCGGTGCATGATCACGGCCAACCGGCGTGCCAGAGCCACGATCGCCTTTTTCATGCCACGGCGCCTGGCGATCTGCATCGCCCAGGCCTTGACCCACGACCATCTTGTCGAACGCAGCATGCTCTGAGCCGCTTCGTAGAGCATGACCCGCATCATCTCGTCGCCGCAGCGCGATATTCTGCCGCTGCGTTCACTCTCGCCCGATTGATACTTGGCGCACGTCAGTCCAAACACCGCCCCGACCGCCTTGGATTTACGGAACCGAGCGGGTACGTCGACGGTGGCGCGATAGGTCAGCGATACCAAGGGGCCAACGCCGGGGGCACGGTCAATTGACGCGCTGCGAAAGGTTCATTCGACCACCTCGTCGACGCGGGCGAACAGCGCGGACGAGACGGTTTTTTTCTCAACCTGATCGGCCAGCGTGAGGCAAGCCTGCGCTCTCTCGAGGAGGATCTTCCTGCGATCCGGATCCGTGAGTTTATGCGCCGAAGCATTACAGGCAGCGGCATATAATTTGCAGGCTGCCACAAGTTCGCTTGGAACCATATCGCGTCCCTAATTCGACTTTCCGGCGATGGTCTAAATATCAGTCTACGTCGATTACCATACTGCGGAGAAGAGCCAAGCATGTCTGCCGTTGGCCCTTGAAGTCGGTTACCGCGGTGCAACAATCCAGCCGCTTGAATAGCGATAGAGCGCAATTTGCTCGCGCGCTCGGGCTTGCCGAGCGCATCGAATTCCGTCGAGACCATTCAGGCTCGTGCTGGAAGGCGACAGGTCTGTTGCGTTCGCCGCGGTGATGGCCATAGCGCTAGCAACGCCTCGTTCGGGCTATCAACGAGAAGTTATGGTCGCGTCGCTACCGCCGCCACCGCGCGACAAGTCAACATTTTTGATCTCCGAGGCACAGCAGACCAACTTAGGTTCGATTGAGTTCTTCCTGTCTCACCTCGGCCACCTGCATCGTCGCGTCAAAAAGGTCGCGGCGGCCCGTCTCCTCAGCGCAGGTGCGGCCCGGGCCCGCCTGCTGCCTCGAGCACGGCCGCCCGCCATTCGCGCTTGACCGGCAAGATGGGAGGCATAGGGGCGGTATCCGGCGCTTCCGTGGGCGGCGCGATTGCAACGATGCGTTTTGCGTCTGTCTTGGAGGCTCTGCGCATGAACGTGTTATAGATCAGCCATTGGGTACGATGACGTGGGCCACGAGTTGGAAACCGGCTCGCGATCGATGCCAGCGAATAGAATGTCTCGTAGGTCCGCGATTGGCCGAGGCGAAGCTCGTCGCCGGACATCTGAGCCGGCCGAAACACCACGTGGCCCTGGTCATATTTCTCCCAGTCAAAGGAGACGATACGGTTCGCCTTCTTCATCTCGTACCACGTCAGCGTGCCCGGATACGGCGTCAACACCGAATAGGCACAGGCGTCGTATTTGGCGTTGATGTTGAAATTGACGGTTTCGTCGAAAACCGACGTGTCGTCGCCGTCGAAGCCGTACATGAACAAGCCGAACACCATGATCCCGTAGGAGTGCAACTTTTCGACCAGGGCGACGAAGGTTTCGGGCCGATTGACATGCTTGTGCACGCTTTTGAGGGTCTCGCGGGAAATCGATTCGAAGCCGATGCTCAACATGGTGCAACCGCTCTCGGCTGCAAGCTCGAGCATGCGGTCGTCCTGGGCGAGCTTCGAGGTCACGCCGGCCTGCCATTGCAGGCCGCGGCCTTTCAGCGCGCGCATGACCTCCTTCGGCCGCTCCGGTGTGCCGAAGAAATCGGCGTCATTGATGGAAACGACGCGCGAACCGCAATTCTCCATCTCGTGGATCACCTCATCGACGGGCCGGTAGCGAAATTTCAGGCCGTTCATCAGCGGCTCGGCGCAGAACGTGCAACCTTGGTGGCAGCCGCGCGAAGTCTGGACGAAAGTGCAGTTCACGTAACGGTTCTTCTTCAAGAGATCGTAGCGCGGCATCGGCATCCCGGTCATCGGATGCAGCGTGTCTGATTTATATGTGCCACGCATCGCCCCTTGTTTGAGATCGTCGAGCAGCTTGTTGATCACGAGCTCGACTTCGCCGACCACAACGGCATCGCAATGCTTCAATGCTTCCTGAGGCATAAAGCTTGGATGCACGCCGCCCATGACCACAGGCACACCCTTGTCGCGAAACTGGTCGGCAATTTCGTAGCCGCGGTTGACATAACTGGTCATTGCGGAAATCCCGACCAGGTCCGCCTTCAAATCGAAGTCGATCGGTTCGATGTTCTCGTCGGTCAGTACCACTTCGTACCGGTCGCGTGGAATGGATGCGGCGACGGCGAGGAGGCCGGCGAGCGGAGAGTATAGCGCCCGATTCAGGTAGATCGGGCGCGTCGTCAGCGAATCCGTTTTCGGATTGATCAGATGAATGATTCGGGTGCGCATGAAATTCTCCCTGTGATATGGCCGGCACACAATCCAACGGCGTCACGACGAAGAAGTTTCCCGATACGGACAAAGGTACTTACGCTCCAGCAAAATCGCAAAGATGAGTCCCACTATCATTTTTGCCGACTGTGACCTTGATATGACGCCGACAGCGATTTCTTGGGCGAAACGTGGGCGCGCCCGCATGGGCCATAAGCCTTTGAAATCAATGCTGGGTAATTGAACCTACGACCTCTCCCGTGGTCGCCGGTGGTGCGGCAGGCCGGGCAGCGCGCCCGCAGGAACCAATAGCCGGCCGTGATGGCGGCGCCGATGGTCGGCGAGAACAGCATTGGCATCCGCTTGGCCTGGCGCTCGTTCCACACGGCGACCAGGTGCTCGGCATCCTAAAGGATTTGCCGCTCGGTCGCGCGGCGTGTAGCCGCTTCCTCTCGGCCTCTTGCCGGCGCCGGTCCTCCAATTTGCGCTTGTCGAATCCCATAGTGGGGATTAGGTGCGTATTGTGGACATAACAACTGATTCTCCCGATTTTCGGATAGAGGTTAGGCACTGTATTGGGCCGTCTTATGCCTACATTTGGAAAATTTACTCTGTCAGGGAGCTAAAGCGCGTCAAGCGCAGTACCCAATCCTATCCCACGCGCGGCGTAGCTATGAAGGCCGGGAAAAAAGCGCTGCTTCGCATGATCGCGTCGCCTCACGATCAGGCCGCAGCGCGAAAGCGGAACTTTCCCATAAATCCTTTCAGTCTGCCGTCTCGGTGACGTGGTTGCGACGGCGCAACCGGAGCCGCGATGGACCGTCCCGCCACATCGAGTAAACGCTCAACCGGGGCGCCGAATTGGTGAAGGCGGCAAAGGACCGGCGTTGGCCGCCCGCGTCATGGCGTCGCGAAACCGGGCGTTCATCTGGATCAGTTGGGACTTGAGCCAATAGCCATCCACCGCGTCGGCAGCGTCGGCGTCATCGCTCGGTTGCGGCGCGGCGCTGGCCAGCTTGGACGGAAGGCTATGCGACGGCGCAGTCAATATCGCCCCCGGTAAAAGTGATCAATTATGGCACGGCTATTGCAAGGACATTCGTCAAGGCCATTGCCAAGCGTGCCGCGGAAGATATTGAAGGACATTCCGCGGCCGCCACTGGAAGGCGTTAAAGAGCAAAACGTTGTCCGAAAAAAGCGAGTTTCAATCGGGCGCTTATAATACAAGATGACCATGCCTTCCGAAATCATCCAGCATCTGCGCGAGCTTACTCAGACATCTACTCGCCTTGCGCGGGTGTGTCCGGATTCGGCCACAGGAATAAAGGCGCAACAGCGCATTAAAATTCAAGAAATACGAACAGCTCTCACGCGTACGGGATTCTCGACGCTGGACGAGCAAACCGACGTGCTCGGGTTGCCTCGAAGCACGGCGTGGAGCGTCCTGAAGCCTAATCATAAAAGCTCGGGCCTTTCAGCCCGTACAATCAATCGCATGTTGGCTTCGCTACAGCTTCCAGCGCCCGTCCGCGAAAAAATATTTGAATATAGAGAAAAAATTGCTGGTCGTTATGGCCATAGTGAGCGACGACGACGCGAATTTGCCGCCTGTCTATCGACCGCGCAATTTAACGTTTGAGTTGCCGAAGCTCAGACCATCATCGTCTGGCAGCTCCAGTATTATGTACCGTCCGCATTGACGCGCGGCCAATTGCTGAGCACACATTGCCAAGCGTGCCGCGGCAGATATTGAAGGACATCCCGAAGGGCGCCGAACTCGGGCCAGCCGGGACGATTGAACGCCGGCCACCTTCTGTCCCGCCTGCCACATAGAAAGAAAACGCAATGTCATGAAGGCCGACTAGGCTTTTAGCGGGCCATAAACTGGCTTATTGCGACTCTCACTTGGCTGCGTTCAATTCGAGACGTCCGGCAAATCGTGCTGCCAGCGGCTGATCACGCCGGCAATCGCCGCACCGAGGATAGGTGCCAGCCAGAACAGCCAGAGCTGCCCTATATAGGCTCCGCCGGCAAACAGCGCTGGGCCGGTGCTTCGAGCAGGATTGACCGAGGCATTAGTGACCGGGATCAGGAAGAGGTGAATAAGCGTCAGGCAAAGCCCGATGGGTATGCCAGCGAAACCGACCGCCGCGCCTTTCGAGGTGGTACCGATAATGACGTACAAGAAGAAGAAGGTCGCAATGACTTCGATCAGAAAGCACGATGCCAGGCTATATTTTCCGGGGCTGAGATCGCCGTATCCATTGGACGCAAACCCGCCGGGAACCCAGTCGGGTTTACCCGAGGCGATCGCGTAGAGTAACGCAGCAGCTGCAATGGCACCAACCACCTGCGCGAGGATGTAGGGGAGAACGTCGGCGGCCTTGAAGCGACCTCCGGCCCATAGCCCGACCGTGACCGCGCAATTGAAATGCCCGCCCGAAATGTGGCCGACCGCATAGGCCATGGTCAGCACCGTCAGTCCGAAAGCAAAGCTGACGCCCAAAAATCCGATGCCAAGAGATGGAAAGCTCGCGGCTAGCACCGCACTACCACAACCAGCGAATGTTAGCCAAAAGGTTCCAAAGAACTCGGCCCCAAGACGACGCGGCATATCCATGTTTTGCCTCCATTCAGCTCACTGGCCTGGAGTTCCGGGGCGAACGCCGCGGAAGAGTGGATAAACTGACATCGGAGCCTCGCAGCACAAACGCGGCAATGGGTCAAAAGTTGCCGGGTTTTCCATTGCTAAGAGGAGCAAGCAGCTGGCCGGCCCGGCGGCGTGGTTCCAACTGACAGAATTGCTCTCGACAACGCCACATTGTTGCCAGCTTGCCGAAAGCCTCTGCTTACCTCTGTGTTGTATTTCGGATGCCGTCGATATTTCGGGCGTCCGCTCCACCCAGTGCGCGCCCGGAGTAGACCCTCAGGCGTGTATGAGCCCCCCCCGCCTGGGGGTTTTATTTTGACAAACGCGGGTGGAGCACTCGGCCGCGCAGACGCGGTTGCGAAGGCACAAGCCGTCCTGTCCGAGCCCGAACTGCTCCGGGCGATGTTCGAGTCGGCTACTTCCCTCCGAACACGCCGCCGGGTCAAATGAGCGGCTTCATGCGCTGACGGTCGAGAAACTGCCCTAATTGTATTTTTATATTGAGTTGCCGAGAGCGACCTGTTCCCGGTCGGGCAGCGCGGGCGTCGGCTTCTACAAGATAGGCAGCCTGCGGATTTGCTTCTCGGTTCGCTGGACATTCCGTTCAGGGCTGGCGACCCGCGCATTCTTCTTTTCGATCGGGCCATTTTCTATTGCTGGCGTGCGCACCCGCTAAACAAATCTCGGAACTACGGTTTGGGCGGCATGCCCGGCCGCCGCTTCCCTACCGTGACTTACGCAGCGCACTGTCCCGCGCCATTATGGCGCGACGGACCAGGCCAACGTGTCCGCGCAGCGTATAAGCCTCACTCGCGAATCCAGCAGGTGTGTGTATTCGGGCTACCGCTCGCTCAATGCGTTCTAAGTCAGCTAGCCACTTCTCCATGGGCAAAGTGTCCATGCGCGCAGCTACATCTCGCTCGAGCAGAGCCAACTCGCCGTACCATCGATAGACCCGCGACCGGAGGCGCCAACGGAGCAACTGGGGAAGGTAGTGGAAAAGTGGGAGCAGAACCGCAGCCAAAGGGAGCAATATGATGATGGCCCGCTCGGCCAATGTCGCAACCCAGAAGGGCAAGTATTGATAGAGGAAGCTCTGCCCGAAACGTTTGTGCTGATCGGCATCAGTCGAGACGCGGAGATCGACCTGGGTCGTTCCCGGGAACTCACCAGCCTCCTCGAAAAGACCCTGTTTGCCGTGAATTTCGCGTGCGGCATCTACCAACAAGTGGACCAGCGCGGGGTGGAAGCCGTTGCGGGCTGCGAGCATCTCTTTGGTGCCAATGAGCTCGACTTCTTTCTCCGGAATGTTGTTCGCCAAGTCGATCACGCCGGGTGGCAACGTCAGTTTAGTGATAAAACTGAGCCGCCGATGATAGGCTTCAGCCCTGCTGTAACTTAGCAACCTCAAAGTTGGATCGTGAAGCGCAGTCCAGACGGCCCGGTTCTCCACTCCATCGACAAAGATTGCCGCGTCGACCTTTCCCGATTGCAGTGCGAGCAGTGCAGCATCATTGCTTAGGGGCTGCATCGCCATATCGTCGCTCGTGAGGCCATTAAGCGCGAATACAGTCTCCCCCAATGAGTGAGCACCGCTGCCGCTAACGCCAACAGAAACCCGGTGATTGCGCAACTCGTTGACTTGGTTGAGCGTGTCCGTGCTCCGGTAGAAAATCCACATCGGCACGTAGTAGAGGCTCGCAAGCATTCTGACGTTATTGGCCTCGGGAAATGTTGCGATGCCGCCCTGTGTGAAACCGATGTCAACACCGGAATGTGAATCTTGCAGCAGCCGTAGATTGTCCCCTGGGCCATTGGTAACTCGTTCTTCTACCGTAACCCCGGATCGAGCTAGTATTTCGATATAGCGCTTCGCGTACTGGTGGAGCAGGCCATCTTCTAGTCCCGAAGCCAGAACGATGTGACGGGGCGGAGCGGTTTGTAAAAAATGCGCGACAGCCCATATCGCGGCAACGATCAATGCAAAGATGGTTACGGCTAGGCTTAAGCGGCCGCGTGGTGACAGCAACGCAAAGTTTTCGAGCGTCATAAGAATCCGCCTCCATCGCAACGGCTAAACGGGAAGGACTTTAGCGGCCAGACGACGCAAAAGCGCGTTTTTTTGCGGCGCGGAATGGTCGCTATTGAGACCCTAAGCGTCGGCTTGACATCCTGAATAGGTCGCAGCATGTCGATATTGGTCGTCGGCCGCGTTGACGCTGTCGACCCAAGGCCGCCTTCCGCAACAAATTGAGGGTGGCGGACATGGCTGGCAAACGGTACTGCGTTGTGAAAGGATACGCGGGCTTCCATCGCCCAAAGATCTGGGGGGTGTCGGTTTAGGCCGCAAGTATCCAGTTTTTATCGAGTGCTTCTATGGGCATCCATTTTGGAGAGACGAAAAAAACGCTCCCAATTGCGTCCGCAAATCAGCAATCGGGTCGCTCTAAGACCGACAGCGAGCGCGACCCAAACAAAATATTGACGGCACCGAACGTCCTCATGGTGTTTCCGAAGTTCAATTCTCATTCATTCTGGAACCTTCAGGAGGTCTGCGACATCGCCGGTGTGCGCTGTCCCGCGCCGCCGCTTGGCCTGATCACCGTGGCAGCACTGCTGCCGCCGGCTTGGAATATTCGGCTGATCAATCGGAACGCCGAGGAACTGAGCGAGGCCGATATCGACTGGGCCGACATGGTCATGACCGGCGGAATGTTTCCGCAACAGGCAGACACGTTTTTGGTGATCAAGCTTTGCCATTCCCGTGGCAAGCCGGTGGTCGTCGGCGGTCCCGCCCCCACGTCCAGCCCGCAGATCTATGGTGAGGCGGATTTTCTTGTCCTTGGCGAGGCTGAAGGAATCATCGATCAGTTCATCGCGGCGTGGTCCACCGGTTCCAAAAAAGGCGTGTTCGAGGCGGAAAAGTTCCAAGTCGACGTCAGTAAGAGCCCAATCCCACGCTTCGACCTGCTCAAGCGCGAGCATTACATTTATGTCGGCGTTCAGTTCTCACGCGGCTGTCCGTTCAACTGCGAATTTTGCGACATTATCGAGCTTTATGGGCGGGTACCGCGGGCAAAAACCAACGAACAGATGCTCGCCGAACTCGACACGCTGTACCGGATGGGTCACCGCGGTCATGTCGACTTCGTCGACGACAACCTGATCGGAAACAAGAAGGCACTCAAGCGCTTCCTGCCCGAACTGCACCGCTGGCAACACGAGCGAAATTATCCCTTCAAGTTCTCCACCGAAGCTTCGATGAATCTGGCGGATGACGCCCAGCTCTTGAAGATGATGCGGGACGCGAATTTCTTCGCGCTGTTCGTCGGCATCGAAAGTCCCAATACGGAAACCCTCATTGCCACCCAGAAGAAGCAAAACACCAGGCGCAGCCTTGCCGAAAGCGTGCACAAAATCTACCGGGCCGGCATGTTCGTTACCGCGGGCTTCATTGTCGGTTTCGACACCGAGAAGGATAGCGTCGCCAAGGATATGATCGAATGCATCGAGGCGACCGGCATCCCGATGTGCATGGTGGTGTTGATGACCGCGTTGCCAAACACGCAGTTGACGCGCCGCCTGGAGAAGGAGGGCCGCTTGACGCCGACGCTATTGGATACCACGGGTGATCCGCTCAATGGCGGCTTGAATTTCGTCACCTTGCGGCCACGGCGCGAAATACTGCGAGACTACAAGGCCGTGCTGCAAAATATTTATCGGCCAGACGCTTTTTTCGAGCGCGTTAAATTCGTCGGCCGCACTCTCGACATTCCCAAGCACATGATCATGTCGTCATTCAAGGGACGTCTGCACGACTTCACCATATTTTGCCGTGTGATGTGGCGCATGTCGGTCAAGCGCCCGGAACTCAGGCGTTATTTCTGGCGCACTCTCTTTGACTGTGTGCGCCACAATCCCGGCGCGTTCAAATCGGTGATTGCACTGATGACCTTTTACTTGCATCTCACCGGTTTCATGAATTCCCGGGCAAAGGCTTGGGCCGTTATGCCGGGCTGATCAGCAGTGAGAATTCGCGCAACCCAGCCGAGTTCCGTTGGACCCGAGAGGTCGTAGCGGCACGAAGGCTGTGCAGGATCAAATGCAATAGGAGGAAACTGGAGTTCCATTCGGCAACTTTTCGTGAAGGATCAGAATGGGCAAGCCTCGTCTGCGTAATCCCGCCTGTTGCCAGGAATCGGCTAATCCATTTCCGCAGGGTGAGCCTGGCTGCGCCAAGGAAGACGTAGCGAGAGCGCGGTCAGGGTAATAGTCGAGGCAAACGATGGTACGACTGGGTGCGGCAAAAATCTCTGTAAGCGTAAATCATCGTCGGTGGAGGCCTGTTTCGAGCTTACGGGATGCCGAACCGGATGATGCGGTTTTTGTGTTGGATCTACAAAGCGGAAGCATCAGATTTGGTAACGGCCTTCACGGCGCCAGACCCTCGGTCGGCTCCACGATAACTGTCAGTTACCGCAACGGTACGGGGTCTTCCGGAAATCTCTCTAAGAAAATCTACGATGCGGCTGACGTGATGAAATTTTGGATCGTGGTGCGCAAGGGAACCCAGAGTCTGGGCTGGGGGAACAGACGTACTATTCGGCTTGTCAGATGTAGGCAATGACCGTCGCAGTAATCAAGGCTCGCGGCGATAGCGCACTACAAGCTCGCCGGGCCAAGGCAGTGACCGCCGATGGACTTTAGGAGTTGCTCGCGGTCGAGGCCGGGTGGCAAAGCGTCCGGCGCGAGATCCCGCGCGAAGCGAAAACCTCGCTCGCGGATCTTGTCAGAAGCGGACATGGACGACATCGATACGGAGAACGCCCTAGCGATAACAGGTGACCAAAGCCGCCGCTTCCCGCCACCCCGATCACTTTAAGATTTCGTTAACCACGTCAGGCGCACGCTGGTGTTTGGGTAGGGGGCTGCACCTCGATTCGACCGCTTCAAGCTGGAAGCTCGGTCTTTACGGGAGGCGGTTATGCCCGATGTCCTGCGCGAAAACGCGCCACCTGTGGCGAATGACTTTTTTCGCTCAGCTGGTCTCTCACCAGACGAAATTGATCTCGTTCGCAAGCTTGTCGGCCACACCATCACGGCGGTCGAATGTGGCCTCATTTGCGAGACGTTGGCTTGGCGCGGTGGGAATCGAACCCACGCTGCCAATGTACTCGGCATCTCGGTCCGCGGCTTGCGCAACAAGCTTCACTTATACAAGCATATGGGTGTGAGCCTGTCGGATCCGACCAGCGGACGCGCGCCGCGTTGGCTCTCGCCGGATGGCCAAGGATGCCAACCATGCGAGCAATAGCAGGTACCCTTTGCGTAGCGTTGCTGTTTTGCAGTTCGTCTGCGAGAGCGCAGAGCGCGAACGAATTGCTACAAGCCTGTGAAGGGCTCGAACGCACCATGACATTCGTGGGCGACAATATTTCGTTTTCACCGAGCCCAACGAATGATGAGTGCTGGTACTTCATGAGCGCGGTACAGCAGTACTCCACCTTGGCAGCCCCTGGGGGCCAAAGGTTACTTGGTGCGTGCACCGAGCCGACCACCACCCTTTCGCAGCTCATTCGCGCCTTTACCAACTATGCGCGTTCCCATCCTCAGTACCTCAACGCGACAGCTACGGTAGTTACGTACAACGCGATGCAATCCACGTTTCCCTGCAGTTGAATTTCCGGCTTCGCACCGAACAGTGTGTACATCCTCACGCGTACATAGGACTATGCGCCCTGATGTCGAAGAAGAAATAGGTACAGTTAGCTTAAGTTTGAGGGCATAACCGCAGCAAATAATTACAAAGACGGTTGTAGACATGGAACCGGTAGGGGGCAGCCCAACGCCGGGACTGTGAGGGTGCCATGTCGAATGCGGACGAGTTTTGGCAATACGCCAAAGAGGCGATCATTTCCGCTTCCAGCGCCGCAACCGAAGATGAAAGGCGGGGTCTGCTTGATCTTGCGCGCACCTGGACTCAAGCGGCGTTGGCCGACCGGCAGATAACTAACGACGACGATAACCGAGCCATTGCCGCATAAGAGCATCCCGTTGGTCGCGAAGGCGCAAGCCGTCCTGTCGGAAGCGGAATTGCTCCGGGCGATGTTCGATATCGGCTACTTCCCGCCGAACACGCCGCCGGATTTTGATAAGCCGACGCGGCAGTTATGCCAACGGACACGAAGATTGACGAACGCCGCGGCAGAAAAGGACCAGCAGTCATCTCGGCAGTGCGGCGAGTGGTAGCCTGATGTGAAACGCCGCGCCGCGTCCTGCTTGGTTCTGTGCCGATAGCTGCCCGCCGTGAGCCTCGACAATGGTTTGCGCAATCGACAAGCCCACACCCATGCCTTTTGGCTTTGTACTGAAAAACGGCTCGAACACCTTCTTGAGATCCTTAGAGGGAATGCCCGGACCGACATCCGATACGGAGAGGTCAGCAAAATTGCCGTCACGCGCGGTCGAGACCACAATCCTGCGCTCAGCGGTCGGCATGTCTGACATCGCATCCATCGCATTGACGATCAGATTCAAGACGACTTGCTGCAGTTGAATTATGTCGCCTTTAATGGGAAGCGGCGTCCGGCTAATTAGACTGCTCAAATTAACTTCCCGAGCAACAGCCAACGCCGAAAGAAACCGAATAGTCTCGCGGGCAACTTCGTTAAGATCAATATGTTTAAGCTCAAGTGGTGCGTTCTTGAGAAGGCTCCGCAATCGGTCAATGACTTCACTGGCGCGTATGTCATCCCGGCAAATGTCGCCAAGGAGTTCTCCGATTTCGTCGAGATCGGGGGCTGGGGATTTGATTATCAATTTCGCCGTCTCGGCGTAGTTCAAAATCGCGCCAAGCGGCTGGTTGAGTTCGTGCGCGATCGTTGAGGTAAGTTCGCCCGCCATCGAATAGCGGTTGATGTGAGCGAGCTCCGCAGAGCGCTGCTGTACTTGCACTTCTGCAAACTGGCGGCGACGGTGCTCAAATAGCAGGCCGAAGATCAACGCGCCCTGTAGCAAGACCACGGCGCAGATCAAGGCGATCTGCCAGCGATATTGCTCCCATACCGTCGGATCACGAAACAGGATTTTGCTTCCCGGCGGAAGGGTTTTCTCGCTGATGCCCCAGCGCTGCAATTGCCTCCAGTCAAATCTTGGCGCTGAAAATTCGACGGGTGATACCTTGATGTCGCCTGCCTGCTGGCCACTGAGGACGCGAATGGCAACGTTAGCCGTCAGTCGGCTGGTATCGGCCACCAAGAGAAGCGGGCCACCTACGATCGCGCTACCGAAGAAGGATTCGTCATAAGAAAAAATCGGGGCGTTAGCGACGGCATGGAGTCGTTCTAATGGGTGGTCGCCTTCGTGTACGACGCCCGCCGCATCGACAATCATCAACTCCCAGAAAATAGCAGTGTGCGACGGGAGCGCGGAGGCTTGTTTTAACAGCTCTTCAAATGGCAATTCATCCGTCCATGAAAGCGTTATTCGGCTTTTAAGAGGTTCCAGCTGCTTGCCGATCGCTTCCTTCCAAAATTTCTCAATCGGAGAAGTCCCCACAACTACGATCACGTTTTTGGTGTCCGGCAATACTTGCAGGATGTTCTCGAAGGCTGACAAATAGTTGATGTTCACCGTGACCGCGACGTCGTTTCTGGTGAGGTTAGTATACTGGACTCGACGTTGGTCCACCGCCGTGAACACCATCGGAGTGGTGGGGAAAAGTTGCTGCCGATGTCGCTGCACAAAGTCTGCTGCGGGAGCGCCGATGCTCACGATCACGTCAAGAGGGCGTTTGGCAAACAGGGCACTGAGATACGCTACAAACGGAGCCTCGGGGTTTTCATCGCTGAAACGGGACGAGACCAGCGAATTCTCAATGATGTCTAACGGCCACTGTGATTGCCGACCCAATTCCGCGCGGATGTCTTGGGCATACTCGCTCCAGGGCTTGAAATACGGCCCAAAAGAATGAAGCAACATTACGCTCTTGTGCTCGGCAGCTACGGCAACGTGGCACGCAAACAACGCCATTAGGCAAAAAATAATTCCTGCCTTTACGCCCGAACCAACTATTGCCCTGATGAAGATGCGCCGTCGCATTGCCTACCCTACCCGAGGTGACCACGCCGAGCTGGTTAGGCATTGCATCATAACACGACGGGCGAAGGAACAGGGTGAAACGACTGTTGCTGCGGACACGGCTCCCGAGGCCGCAGCGAGGATTGAGCGCCTATAGCTGAGGTGGCTTAGAGGGCAAATAGCCCATAGGCCAAATAGACCCCAAGCGCTAAACCTGCGAGTGCCACTGCAATTATTGCGTAGGTTGGTATCGGCCAGGGCATCATTGGTCTTCCTGATTTGCCCACCTCTATCCTAAGCGACGTATTTTTTAGATGCTTGATATAGATCAACTGGAAGTGAGAGAGCGTTGTTAGTGTCACCGTCGCTCCGGCGTATCCCCAATCCCCCGACACCCCAATGCGCCTGAGTTGCCTTAGCTCAAGGCAGAAACCCCCAAGCAATCCCCCGCCTGGGGGTTTCACTTTGACAAGAACCGCCTTTGCAGCCCCGTCGATTTGCGGAGATTTTCTGACATGCGCAAGAGATGGGCTCGCGACGTTCACATTGTTGCGGCGACTAAGGATAGCCGGACCGAGTATTGGGTTGCCGCAACCCGGTGCGAAGAAGCAGTCGCGGCGGTGCAACAGTTACTCGCACCAGGCTGGACGGCTACCCTCTCCGCGGACCGGCGCATTTCGCCTTCACAGGTCGCGGTGCTCCATCTGCGTCCTAACGGCGTGCGCAAGCTAAGGTATTGTCCCCTAGCGACGCGGGGCGAGCATTCGGCCGGCCCCGCGCCGTAACGATGGCGGCTCGGCGGCGCTGAGCTATATTACAGCCATGTGCGGACGTGCCACCTACAAACTGACCTGGGAAGAAATCGTCGCGTTGTATCGGCTGACGCTCGGCCAGCCGGCGGTGAACACGCGTGCCCGCTTCAACGTCTGCCCGACCACGACCATCGACACCATAGTCGACCAGGACGGCAAGCGCCGGCTTGAGCGAATGCGCTGGGGCCTTATCCCGTCGTGGTGGTCGAAGCCGCTCAAGGAAATGAAGCTCGCCACGTTCAACGCGCGGGCCGAGACGGTGGCGACCAAGCCGATGTTCCGGTCGGCGTTCAAGCGCAACCGCTGTCTCATTCCGGTGTCCGGCTATTACGAGTGGCAGGACACCCCTAGCGGCAAGCAGCCCTGGTACTTCACGGCGCGAGACGGCTCGCCTGCACTCACGATCGCCGGGCTTTGGGACGAATGGCAGGACAAGGATAGCGATAAGCCGCTCAAATCTTGCACAATGATAATCACCGAACCGAACAAGTTCGTCGCCGAGGTCCACGACCGGATGCCGGTACTGCTAGCCGAGAAGGATTACGAGCCGTGGCTGAGCGGCAAGGGCGGCCTCGAATTGCTCAAGCCGGCTGCCGAAAACGTGCTGCAGAAATGGCCGGTTTCAAAGCGGGTCATTAGTTCGCGGGCGTCGGACGATGACTCGACGCTGATCGATCAAATTCCATTGTGATCTGCGGCAGATGTTGAAGGACATTCCCGGGCCGCCAAGTTCGGGCAGTCGGGACGATTGAGTGCGATCAAAACCAATGGCCGGCCTTACTTTAACGCGCCCGAAA
Source organism: uncultured Alphaproteobacteria bacterium (assembly GCA_963821175.1). GTDB lineage: Bacteria > Pseudomonadota > Alphaproteobacteria > Rhizobiales > Xanthobacteraceae > BOG-931. Next base: position 161,295 of record CAWGCU010000026.1, on the reverse strand, counting down.
CAGTGGCATAGGGGACCTGTACCTGCGTGCCGAGCGCCTGCACGACACCGACAATTGCAAGTGCAATTCCTCCCGCGATCAGGGCATATTCAATAGCCGTCGCTGCAGTTTCATCCCTGGAGAACTGCCTAATAAGTTGAGCCATGATTAGCACCCTCGGTGGCTTCGATCGCGTTTTGATCGGCTAACTACGGTCAGGGCTTTTTTCACTGGCGCCGAGCATCTCGGAGTGTCACCGCCATTCCAACAATGAAAACGAACGCAGTAATCAACAGGACGATAGGAGTCATATCCAGCATTGGGGGCTGTTTCCCTCAGGCGCAACTGTGCGCCTGGCATTGTTGTGCGCTCACAGAACCTGAAAAATGATCAAAGCAATCGAAGAAAAGTCCTTACCCGACAGAAACCATGCGGAACACGCCAATCACCGCGGCCGCCAAATTCAGCCAACCGCGACGATTGAGGTATCGGATACAATTTCTGGAACCACTGACATTTCCGCCGGCTCTGTTTCGATTAGTCTCTCATGCGCGATCGCTCGATCAATGGCCTCAATCGTGCTTTGGATGCTGACAAAACTCTCACGCATCCCATTGGTATGAGCATCGTCAGTACGACGCCGTCTGTACCCCAATGCCATCGCGATTGAGAGTGCGCGACGCTCCTCGACAAGCGTTTTTCGTGCGGCCTGCAGAGTATTAATGGCTTCAATATTCTCGGCCATATCGACCTCTTCAACGGCGGATTGATATATGCACTTCAAAAGAGCATTCTTCCTGAAATAAACTAACGGTCGCTTGGGAAAATTCATCACATTTTAAATTGCGGAACGGGCAAAAATGCCACCGCCCGCCATGTTCGATGTCGGCTACTTCCCGCCGAACACGCCGCCGGTCGAGTGAGCCCGCTCATAATTAGTTGGAAGTGAAATTGGCAGCCGCAGCCAATATACTCGCGACCGCCGTAAAGGTTTCCGCTTGCCTCGACTGAGGCTCGGATGTTCGTCAAATACATTCTGGCTGAGCGCCAGAATGGATCAAAATTCTCCTGAGCGAAGACGCTGATACCCTTTCGGTATTGACCATGGAGTATAAGAAGTTCGTCGTGTGCGTGACCTGACGGATATTTTGGACCAGGGCGATAGAGAGATTATTGCATTGGTACGACCTGATCCAGTGTTAGCGGAGGCGGGTTGAATGCCATCGGTGCCGGTGGTCGATATCCGAGCGATGAGTGTGGTCTGATGGTGTTGTAGTCTTTTCTCCAGCGCTCGATGACGATCTGCGCCTCCTTCAAGCTGTAGAAGATCTCACCGTTCAGTAGTTCGTCACGTAGTTTTCCGTTGAATGATTCACAGTAGCCGTTCTCCCAGGGGCTACCGGGTTCGATGTAAAGGGTTTTAGCCCCGAGCTGGGCAAGCCAGTGCCGCACGACCTTGGCGGTCATCTCCGGGCCGTTATCGGATCTGATGTGCTCTGGTACGCCACGTACCAGCATGACGTCGGCCAATGACACGATGACGCCGAAGCTGTTGATGCGGCGGGCCACCCTGATCGCCAGACATTCGCGCGTGAACTCGTCGATAAGGGTCAGCAGGCGGAGTTTGCGTCCGTTGTGCGTCTGGGCTTCGACAAAGTCGTAGCTCCATACGTGATTGCGATGCTCCGGCCGCAACCGGATGCATGAGCCATCGTTGAGCCAAAGACGGCCCCTTGGCCTCTGCTTCTTGGGAACCTTTAGCCCCTCCCGGCGCCAGATACGTTGATCCGTGCCAACGTCCCATCCGCGATCGTTGAGCAGCCTGGTGATCCGGCGATAGCCAAAGCGGCCGTATTCGCAGGCCAGCGCTATGATCGCACTCGTCAGCGCGTCTTCATCAGCACGAACAATCGCGGCATAACGCTGCGTACCACGTGGCTGGCTAACGAGCCGGCAGGCATGACGCTCCGAGAGCTGATACTTCTCCCGCACCTGCGCAACAGCCTGCCGGCGTCGTTCAGGGCTTACAAGTTTCCCGAGGCGATATCCGCCAGAACCTGCTTCTCAAGCGATAGGTCCGCAACCAAGCGCTTGAGCCGAGAGTTCTCCTTCTCCAGGTCCTTCATGCGCTTGGCTTGTTCAACCTGAAGTCCACCGTATTCCTTGCGCCAGCGATAAAAACTCTGTTCCGAGATGCCAGCCTCACGGCAGGCCATCTGGACCGATTTGCCTTGCCCCATTAGCGTCGCCTCCATCAATGCCGCGCGAGTTGAAGCATTCCCAACAGCACAGACCGCCACGGGGCTTAGCGTTTCCACATAGCGGGCATTGATCCCACGCGCGAAGGCGCGGGAAATCGAGCTTCCTCATTGAAGTGCCTCACGGTTGAACGGCCCTTGCAGGGGCCGTAGGTTCGGCGCGGGATCGGTGTCGGTCGGGTGGTCGCCTCACGGCACCCTTGAACGCGCCGGTTCAAGTGGCGGCCGGGATTGCAGTCCCGGCCGCTGCGCAATCTAACACACGCACCAATTCCAGTGAGCGCAACCGCGCGACATGGTTTCTGTTCGCCGATTTTTGATCCGGCAAACTGCCGCTAATAAATGCCGCTAGTGCCGCTAAATCATACTCTAAGTCATTGATTTTATTGGTTGGCCCAGCGCTCCGCGCGGGGGGCCGCGGAGTTAACCTCGGTATGAGGGACTTCCAGCCAACGTAGCTGTAATTCAACCCAACAAAACCGGGCACATCTATGGTCAATACCCGGAGCCTCCGGGTAGGTCGGGGTAAGGTGTGCCACCGTGGGACGCTTCGCGCTTAGTTCAAAGTGTCTGCAACCTGCCGGCGTGCGCCGTTAACCGGGGATGCGTCGAACGCATGACCCACGATGCCCCGCAATCGAGCGCAGCGACTCGCCCGTGCGTGTTTGTTCGATCCGTATCCGAGCGAGGCTCATAAGGATAGTGAGCCGGTGGGCCGTGTCGGCGCGAGCTACGGGGTCAGTCTGCAACGGAGGGGACATTGGGCAAATTGACATGGCTCCTGGTCGTGCGCCCGCTTCGATTTTCCATAAAAAGAAAAAGCTAAAAAGAAAAAGCTAAAAAGAAAAAAGGAAACTCGCCAGAAAATAAAAGAACACGCGTCGAAGACTCGAACAAACACGTCACCCACGACAATGTGTCCGCTCGCCGATCAGCGCGACGCGGCGCGCGCCATTAACCCGCAAACATTACTCTAAAAAGGAACTAGCCCATTGACGGCGCGCGAGTACGGCGCGATCTATGCCGCACGTTCAATCACATCGAAAAGGAAAACGACATGAGCAAAAAAGATCGAATCGACAAAGCCGATAAGGCCTTCCACGCGGCAGCCTTCGACCTCGGCGACGCTCTCGACTTCGCGCGCTCTAAGAAGAGTAAGGAACGGAAAATCGACGCGTTCGGCAAAGCCGTCATGAGCGCGCGCCGCCTGATCGCGGCGGATGAGAAATTGCACGCGCTCAGCAACGCGGGCTATGAGGACGCGGCGATTCGAACCGATCAAAGGCTTGCCGACGCGTTTCGCGGCGTGGCCGATGAGCTAGCGGCACTCGAGGGCAGCAACGATCCGAAGGTGATCAAGCTTCGCGGCCTGGTCGAAGAATTAGTGCAAGTCGAATTGCCGGGGGCATCGGCGATCTAGGCGACGGCAGATTCCAAAAAGGTCGGGTCGCCGCACCGGGCGGCCCGCCGGCGCTGACCTTATCCGCCGGCGCGCAAGCGCTCGATTTCGACAATGGCGCGATTCATTAGACCAATCTCGACGCCCGGCTGACCTAAGATTTAGTCGGATAGATCACGGTCTCCGCAACGCTATACATCCAATCGACGTCTTTTTGCGCGAGGAACTGGCCCTCGGTGCCATTCGCCTTGCAGAGAATTTCCATCAGCACGTTGCGACGTATCTCTGAGGTCAGTGTGTTGAGCCGATGATAGGCCTCCGAAACGTCGCGGCCGAATGCCGTGATGCCGTGGCGAATCATAACCAGAACGTTGGTGCCATGCACGAATTGGTCCAGCGGGCCTACGTCCTGCTCCACATCAAGGTGAGACGGCACGACGCAGGGCGGCTTCGCCATCACGTAGGGATATTCCAGTGACATCGCCTTGATCTCGCGATCTGGCTTGCTGCCAAGCCAGGCGAGCGTCTCGTCATGATGAACATGGATGGCCGCACCGACGTCCGGGCGTAGCCGGAAAATCTCTCGGGTTAGCTTGTGACCAACGCTGGTGGGAATTGTGCCGTGCAGCAGATCGGTTGTCGGAATGTCGGTGATGACGACGTTGCCGATCGTCATCTCCTCCAGCGAAACGGTGGAATGTTTTGTATAGGCTACGCCGTGTGGATAGCCCGCATATGGAACCCGTATTGCAATGTTGCCGAGCGAATTGTGGATGTACCCGCGCTTTACGACCATGCGGCCGTAGCGCACGATCTGTTCGGCAATTCTTTCGTCAAAAATGACGGGCGGGCGAGTTTTGCTGGTCGTCGGAAGATCGAGCATAGGGTGGCTCCTTCTCACGCCAAATCGTGTCGGCGAACTGCGGCCAAAGATTCATTGTGTGGTATAGGAAAATTGCTATAGTTCGTAAAGCGACAACGTTTGGGTTTTCGTCCCGCCGTCCGTGTGTGCACGTCCTGGCCACGCGAGTACGCGACATGACCTAGATACGGATTTGTGTGTCCGCAAATTTGTGGTCGAATAGCGAAACCAAATCAATCAAACGGGGTAGATCATGGCGAAATCCAATGAACATGCGGAATTGAGGAGCTCGGGAGCGACGCGGCGCATGGTCTTGGCCGGTCTCTCAGCGGTCGCGAGTGGAGCGGCAACTTCGCTCCGAATCCCCAAAGCTCAAGCCGCCCCTTTGAATGTGCGCTACGCGACCGGCGGCGGCATCGGGCCGAACGAAATCAACACCTGCGTCTGGCTCGACTATCTGCAGGAGAATGTGCTCAAGCACTACGGGAAGGTCTATACGCTGGACATTACGTATACGCGCGGTTCGCCTGAGGCGGCGCAGTTGCTCGCGGCGGGACAGGTAGAACTCGCAACTCTTTCGTCGCCGGCTTTCGCCACCACAATCGCGAAAAACGCCATCCCCAACGGCATATCGATCGTTGCCGACGTCTATCAGGACGGCCATCCGGGCTTTGCGACGAACACATTCTTTGTGCTCAAAGATTTGCCCATCAAGGCCATCGCGGATCTCAAAGACAAAAAGGTCGCCATCAATGCGTTCGGCTCCGCCGTTGACATACTGCTCCGCGTTGCGCTGAAGCGCGCTGGTCTCGACCCCCGCCGGGACGTTCAGATCGTGGAGGTCGCCTTTGCAAATATTGCGCCGGCGATCCGGGAGGGACGTGTCGATTGCGGCGTTCTGGTCATTCCATTCCTTCCTGGTGAGGCCGCCAAGGGAGACCTGCGCGCGCTGTTTACCGGCGCGGAAGTTCTGGGACCGAATTCGGTTGCATTCATGGTGGCGACCAACAAGTTCGTCGGCGAGCAACCAGACGTCCTTCGCGCTATCGTCGAGGACTATGTGACCGGTCTTGCCTGGTACTACGATCCGGCTAATCGTGAGAAGGCGCTCGAAATCGTTGCCAATTTCATGAAGTCTTCGAAAGATGTCCTGGCGACCTATTTTCTCCTTCCGGGCAAGGACTATTATCGTGATCGCAACGGCTGCGTATCGGTGCCGGCGCTGCAGAAGCCAATAGACGCGATGGTCGAAAACCTGCTGATCAGCGAACGGATCGATGCATCGAAATACATCAAGATGCAGTTCTTGCCGCGGCCGTGCTCGACGTAATGACCAGCAAAATAACTGTCCGCGCAGTCTCAAAAACCTACAATTCGGATGCCGGCGAGGTTTTGGCGCTTCAGGGCACTGATCTTGAGGTCAAGCAAGGCGAATTCGTCTCGCTCGTGGGACCATCAGGATGTGGCAAGAGCACGCTTCTCTATATTGTCGGAGGATTTCTTGCAGCCAACGGCACGGTGCTAGTTGACGACAAAATTGTCGACGGCCCAGGCGTCGATCGCGGCATCGTGTTCCAGGAATACGCCCTTTTTCCTTGGCTTACCGTCCGTCGAAACATTTTGTATGGCCCTCGTTTGCAAAACCTTTCAGCCAAACAATGCGACGAGATTGCCGATCGCCTAATCGATGTGATTGGGTTGCGGAACTTCGAGAACCGCTATCCCCGCGAGTTATCGGGCGGCATGAAGCAACGGGTTGCCATCGCACGCATGCTCGCCGGCGATCCGTCGATCCTTCTGCTTGATGAGCCATTCGGCGCGCTCGATGCGCTGACCCGGGAGACAATGCAGGACGAGTTGCTTCGTATTTGGCTGGAGATGCGCAAGACCGTGCTTATGGTCACCCACGACGTGAACGAGGCTGTGTATCTTTCCAATAGGATTTGCGTGATGTCAGCTCGGCCGGGCCGCATCGTTGAGGAGTTTCCTGTCAATCTGGACCGGAATGGAACACGCGAAGCTATCGTTCTATCCGATGAATACAATCGCGTGCGTAACGAGGTGTGGCTTGCCGTACGCCAGCAGGCTGCGACCCCAACCCGGGCTTAGGCAGATCAGCTGTGATGATCCGATCGATCAATGAGGCGGTCCTGCGCCTATCGCCGATAGCGATTGTGCTGGTCGTCTGGCAGGCTGCGGCGAGCTTTCACTGGGTTGATACCGCCTTTCTCCCTGCGCCTGCTGCGGTAGCCCGGGCCCTGGGCGACCTGCTGTCAGGGCACGAAATTCGCGACAACCTTTTCGTGACGCTATTTCGCGCCTTCGCCGGCCTGTTTCTCGCCACCCTCTCAGGGGTCTGGCTCGGCATCGGCATGGCGCGGTCCTGGGTCTTCAAAGCGATCGTCTCTCCGGTTGTCGGCGCGACCTATTCGTTGCCAAAGACGGCGATTGTGCCCTTGCTGATTCTCTGGGTCGGTATCGGCAACGCGATGGGGATCCTTGCGGTTTACCTGACCTGCCTGCTGCCGATCATTGTGCAAACCTATCACGGCGTCTGCGCCACGCCCGCGGTCGCGGTCTGGAGCGCGCAGTCCCTGGGCGCAGATCGGCGGAAAATCCTCTGGCAGATTTTCCTGCCCTACGCCCTGCCTGACATCTTCACTGGCGTGCGCATCGCGCTCGGCTTTTCCTTTGTGGTCGCCATTTCCGCCGAGATGATCGCTTCCACAACGGGCATCGGCCGCCTGATCTTCATGTACGGCGAGAACGGCTCGTATGACTACATGTTCGCGGCCGTGGCGAGCGTCGTGATCGCAGCGTTTCTTGCCGATCGCGCATTGTTGTACGTCAGCGCTCGATGCCTGCGCTGGCACGAGTTCGCACGCTGGCTCCGAAATCGGAGCGTTCGGATGAGCGGTGACACGGCCGAGCCAAAAGCCGGTCTGCGGAGCTACGCTCTTTCGACGCTGTCTATTGGCGTAATCCTAATCGCGTGGGAAAGCGTCGCGCGGGCGAAATTGGTGCCCGAGCTCTTCCTGCCTTCGGTTTCGGCCGTACTTCTTGCGTTGAGAGATGGGATTGCTGACCGTTCGCTACCGATCGATCTGGGAGTCAGCCTCTTTCGAGCCTTTGCGGGCCTCCTGATCGCGAGTGTCGTTGGAGTGGCGGCTGGAATCGCAATGGCGCGGAGCGCATTGATCCGCTGGTTCCTTGACCCGTTCGTTAGCCTCGCTTTTCCAGCGCCGAAGATCGCCTTTCTGCCGATATTCGTGCTTTGGTTCGGCATTGACCATTTGTCGAAGGTTCTTCTGGTCGCGTTCTCGTCAGTCTTTCCGATTCTAATCGCGACTTACAGCGCGGCTATTTCGGTCAACCATCTTCTGATCTGGTCGTCGCTTTCGCTCGGCAGTTCGCAGCCCATGATCATGTGGCGCGTCATTCTTCCGGCATGCTATCCGCGAATTTTTGCGGCTTTCCGCGTAGCGGTGCCCGTCGCGTTGATTACCGCGTTCACGGCAGAAATGGTGGCGGGAGGTGGCGGCATGGGTGCAGCCCTGATGTACTCGCAGCGCTTTTTCGAGAGCCCGACCGTTTTTGCCTACATAGTCACCATGCTGGCGGTCGGGTTGGTGCTCGACAAGGCGATGCTTGCGATACGCGATCAGTTTCCTTCCTGGCGTGAATCCAACTAAACTGACGAGGAGGCCAAGGATGCCCGCTCAATATCTTCAGGCTGATAAACTTTTTCAGCGAAAGCTGAAGGGACATGCCCTCTACTCCCAAGTGGTCATAGCCGAAGGCAAAAAATTTGTTTTTATCGCTGGGGTACTGTCCCGCGACAGGGACGGCAACGTCGTCGGCGCCGGTGACATGCGGGCGCAAATCGTGCAAGTGGCGGAAAACATGAGAATTGCTTTGGAAGTGGCGGGCGCAACCTTCAAAGACCTCGTCAAAACCACTACCTATGTCACAGACATCGATGAATTCTTCAAATACCCCGAGGAACGCAGCAAAATCTTCGGGGAAACGCTTCCAACCAGTACCACGGTTGAAGTTCGCCGGTTATCCCATCCCGAATTGATGTTGGAGATCGAGGCCGTTGCATTACTTGATAAATGACGAGTTCAACCGCCAACTCGCGCGTACCTACACCGACTGACGGGTTGGATCACACTAGGAAAAGATCGCACCTGCAATGGCGCGCAGGCCGTCCCGTTGTTGCTGTCAAGTGGTCTCTACAGATCCTGCAGCGTTCCCGGCGCAAATAGCTCTTCGGCGCTCACTGCTCGATCCGAGAGACCTTGTTCAACTGACCAGCGAAGCATGCAGTCAATTGCCTTTTTGTTAGCTTGATAGCCGTATGGCCAAATGTCTGGACCCATGATCGTTCTCGAGCGCGCTAAGTCGCTCGGAAGCCATGGCAAGCTAGCGCGGCTGATCCCGACGTCCTGCATCTCCTCTAGCGCGATCGCTTTGGCGGCGCTGAAGGCTTTCAGCACGCTGGGCCCTAGCCACGGATGTTTTTCGACGAGCGACCGGCGAATGCCGACAAGATGCATGATGGGAAACAAGCCGGTACGCTTGAAATATTCCTCCTCGGCCGTTCTAAAGTCCGGCCAAAGCCGAGCAATGTTCGGGGCGTTTTGAAGAAACGGTGCAGGTGCTCGCGCGACGATCATCGCATCCAATTCGCCGTCCATGAGCATCCCGGAAAGCGTTTTGCCCTCAGGAATCTCCTTGAGGTCGATGTCGCGTGCTAGCTTGATTGGCGTTCGTTCAGTTAAGCCAGGCTGGTCCATTCCTCCGCGCCGCCAATGAATCTCTTGTGATCGAACTTCGTAATCGTCGGAGAGGAGTCCTCGTGCCCAGAGCCCTGCGGTCATCTGGTATTCGGTCACTCCTACCGTTTTGGCGCGAAGATCTTTTGCAGACCGAATCCCGCGGTCTGTGCGGATATAGAAAGAAGAATGCCGGAATAGTCGAGAAATGAACGCCGGAACCGCTATGTAGGGTGCGTCGCCGCGCGCCGTTGTTAGAATGTGCGAACTCGCGGACAGCTCGGTGATGTCGAAATCTTGGGAACGGTAAGCCCGAACAAATGCTTCCGAAGGATCGATGACGAAGTAGTTGACCTCGCAGCCCTCAATCGGCACACGTCTGCAGATCAATGGCCAAGTCCGGTCATAAGCCGCGCATGCAACGGTTACAGAAAGTCTGGCCATCTATTGATCCTCTGAATTAATATTCACGGTTGCGCGGCCATGATGAAGGCCGATCGGCACATTATGTATTTCCGCTTGTCACGGCAAAGATGGGGTAATCGGCCGGCAGCTTGTGGATAAGGTCCGCTCGCGCGCCCGATGGATGCGCGGTCTCGAATCAGATCGTGGCTCGGTCTGCGTGATGAATCAGCTTGCACGTTTGCAAGTGTGGGCTTGCCAGGACGCACATCCCAGCGAAGGAAACTAAAACTCAACGCCTCAGCCGCCGCTGCGCGGCTTTCCATCTCGCCTTTGATGACGTTGCGGCGCTATTGTAGCGCTTTGCGCTTGGCGCGATTTTCTACCGTGTGATAGTCCACTGCCGTTTCGAGCGTCGCGATCTCCCTTCGAGCTTTTCATCCTCTGCTTTCAGCTTGGCATAATCCTCGACGAGTTTGTCGAGCTGTTTGCCGATCCACTCTGTACGGCAGGCAGCGGCCCAGGCTCGTTGCGGCAGTCTTTGATGAAAGCGTCGCGGTGTTCCTGTTGCCGTTCGGCAGTGAACGTCATATGAGCTAGTCAGTATAACACAGCGGAGGATGCGCGTGGCGAAAGCGAAAAAGTCGAAGCGGGGCCCGGCTCAACACACTTGGAAGGTAACGCGCACGAACAATCAGTCGGTAAATGTCATCGCCGATAGCTTGAGCGTAGTGGATGGAGATTTGGTATTTACTGCGAATGGCGTAGCGGTCAGAGTGATTGCGGCGAACACGTATTCTGATGTGGAACTGATGAGTTCTGCGGAAACCTAGCGCTGAAAATCATGCATTGCTTTCGCTGTAGAGCGAGGGGTGGTTGAGTGAGGAGTTTTCCGAAGTCGTCGGCGGAACCCGCGAGTGCGGTCGTTCGCAACCTGTCCAAGCCACCCGGCGTTCAATGGTGGTTACATCGGATCATTGAAAACAACAGATAGAGAATGAAACGGACGGCTGATTAGGCTGCCCGCTTTCGCTTCGCAACCTGCTTCGCCTTTAGCAGCGCAGTTATGATAATCAGCCCACAAAAATCTATTATGGGTTATTAGCACAATGAAGTTCACCCATCACTTCGTGTGTGCGTGGAAGCCCTCCGATCAGATCATTGACTTCGCGGCATGATCCGATAATCTCGGACTGCTGGAGATTGCATCAGTCCAATTCCTACACTGATCGCGACAGCGCTTAGCATGGGCGACACACCATTAGCGCCGGTCCCCACGGTCGGGACGGAACGGCGAAAGGTGTCTCATGTCGGGAACCGTTCGGCCGCTGACGCTCTACGACCTCCTCGCCCCTGAATTCCTCGCGGGATTCAGTTTCCCGAGCTATATCGACCAGTATCTGTCCCTCCTCGTCGTCTCCGAATTGACGATGACCAGCGATTCTAGCGTCGGCGCCGCCTACGCGGGCGGTGTGCTCTACACCGGCACGGTCGCCTTTCCGTCCGCTCCCGGCTCGCCGCCGCCGGTGACCCAACACACCGACCCGAGTGGCGCGGTGTTCAACTGGAACGACATCAGCTTCCAGTTCCGTCTGCGCACTTGGCGCAACGGGTCGTCAGCGCTGCAAAGCGTGGTCAACGCGCCAGTGATCAGCAGCCTCGGTCTCGGCACCTATTTCAGCAATTTCACGCCTTCCAAGACCGGGCCGCTCACGAACTCCGATTATCCGGGACTGCAATTCCGGCTGGAGCTGCTGGTCTCTCTGCTGACCTTCCACATGGGCAACGATTGGTCGCCCGGCAAAATGGACGCCAATTTCCACGTGGTGAAGGACACCACCTCTGCGGCGGTGGATGTCGAGATCCTGCTGCCGAAAATTACACTCGTCTACGAACAGCCGGAAGATTTTTCTCAGGCACCGAGTTTCAGCCTCGCCGCATGGGGCAATTCCGGCTTCGACGCACCGAGCGATCTCGGTGCTGGCGAGCTCGTCACCATGAACCCGCCGCTGGCCCTGCACAGCAGCGGCCGGGTGGCGTTCAGCGTGCAGAACATCCTGCTCGATCTGACCCCCGGCGCCACGCCGCCGCAGCTGCTGGACTTGTTCGGCATCGGCGACGATTTCACCGGCGTCTATATCCAGCAACTGCAGTTCTTCTATTCCGACGCTGACAAGGATTTTGCCTTCAACGTCCTGGTGACGGACGCTGTCATTTCCTTTCAGGGGCAAGTCTGGCTGCAGGCGGAAATCGATTTGACGCTCGATCCGGCCTCGCACACGCCCGTGGCGCCCGCCGATCCCAATGGCAACCAGCTGCAGGTGACAATTGCCTTCGTGGCGGGCGGCGTGCCCGTCGAGTTCAACGACAGCGTACCGGTGGACGGACAGCCCGGTACGTTCCAGGGCGGCACCGTCAGCGCGCCTCCCAACGTGGTGATCCAGCTGCAGGTGACCGGCGGCACACCGCCCTACACTTACGCCCTGACCTTTACGCCGAAGAGCGGTGCGGACGTCGATCTGTGGGACGCCACCAACAACCAGGGGCACTTCACCACCCCGCCGACCACGACGCAGAGCGGCACGCTGGTCATCAAGATCACCGACGCCGGCTCGTTGGTTTACACCAACACGATGCTGATGACGGTGGCAACGATCACCGGCAACCTGCCCAACGGCGCGCCGCAGGATAGCACAGTGAACGCCACCGTGGCGCTGGCGACACTGACGCTCGACAACGCCAGCGACCTGCCGGCCGGCTACGCCATCAATTTCACGCCCTCCACCGACAGCACCGTCGAGACGCTGGTCGCCATCGGCAGCCAAGCGCCGCCCACCGCCTCGCTCACCCCGTCCGGCGGCGCCTCGATGCCGGTGCAGGTGAGTTCCACCAGCCAGATCCTGTTTGAGGTCGATCCCGGCCAGACGGTGAACTTCTCCATCGTCTTCCCCGCGCAGACCAATGTGCCGGACAGTTTCACCCTTCTGTTCAACCTCGACGGGCCGCAAGCCGACAACGCCGTCAGCAGCTATGTCGCCGGGGCGCCTTCGCCCGAGGATCCCATCTTCACTGGGAATGTAGTGCCGGCCGGAACGCCGATGTCCGCCGCCACGCTGGGCCTCGCGCGGACCGGCGCCAACGCGCTGGTCGGCTGGATAAAGGCTGCGCTCGATCAGACGCAGCTCGACACCATCCAGATCTCGGCGACCGACAGCTACGAGGGCTACTCCGATCGTACACAGCTGAGCCAGACCCTGTCGCAGCGCCGGCTAGACGTGGCGCGCGGCATCATCGGGGCGGCGTTCCCGACGCTCACCGTCCCCGCCGGAACGGCCAATGGTTGCACGGCCGCGCAGGGCGCCAACCGCACCTCCGATCCCACCGACCGTGCCGCCGTCATCAGCGGCACCGCCGTCCAGGGCCAGGCCGAGGTGACCATCACCGGCAACCTCGCGCGCGCCGCCTCCGCCGCCCAGCAGGCGGCGGCGCAGCAGGCCGCGACCCCGCCGCCACAAACCCCGCCGGCTGGCTCCAACAGCAGCAAGCCGGTTTCGCTGAAGCGGCTGAGCCTGAACGTGCGGATCGAGAAGAACCTTCCGGTCCTGCTCGAAATCTCGGGCGAGATCGATTTCCAGAAGCAGACCGAACAGACGCTGCCGGCGCAGAACAACAGCAGCAACACGCTCGGCCTCAGTTCGCCCAATGGTGCCTCGCCTAATGCCTCCACCGCCAACCCGCACGCGGCGACGACGGTCGTCGACTTCTCGCTCACCGTCACCTACGACCCCGCCACCTGCGATCTCACCGAGACGCTGACGCTCGGCGCCGGCCCGGCCGACACGACCGGCCTGCTGCAGATGCAGAACGGGCCGGCAGCGCAGCTACGACCCCTTCAAGAACATCTTCGGCGCGCTGATGATCTTCACGCCGATCCTCAACGCCGCCACCACGGCGATCGACCCGGGCAGCGCCGGCGAGTGGGCCGATCTCGGCGTCAGCCTCGGTGCCGCCGGTGGCGATCGGCGGGCTCGGCTGGATCAACACCTCGCGATCACGCTATATGGCGGCATCGCTGGTGATGCGGCAGAACGTGCCCTCGGACTGAGCTCCGGCGAATTCACCTCCGCGGCGCTCACCTTCGACTACGGCGTCAGCTTCCGCATCGACATCGACCCGCTGGGCATCCACTCCACGCGCGACCTCAGCGTCCGCTACAACGCCTTCGGCTTCAGCCTGGATTTCTCGGGCTCGCCGCGCCTTCAAGTTCGTGTTCGACACCAGCAAGGGCTACACGCTCGATCTCAGCGATCCCTCGCTGTTCAACCTGCCGGACGGGCTCGGCGACCTGCTGAAGATCGCCGAGGCGCGGATCGCCCAGTTCAACCCGCTGACGATCGAAGCCGACCTGGTGATGAAGGTCGATCTCGGCGTCATCACCATCGACGAATTCCAGATCAAGGCGCCGGTCTATCCGGTCGGGCGTGCCGATGATCCTGCCCTCGGGTATCCACGTGAACATCCCCGACGTCATCACCGGGGGCGGCAGCGTCAACATCTCAGACAGCGGCGGCTTCGAGGGCGGGTTCGACCTGACGCTGGTGCCGATCAGCCTGCGCGTCGCCGCCTCGGTCGGCATCAGCAGATCCCGCGTCAGCGACGGTCGCGCGCAACGCCACCGCGGTCTTCCTCGGCATCGAGGTCGACTTCCCGACGCCGATCATCCTCGGCACGTCCGGCCTCGGCATCTTCGGCCTGTTCGGCCTGTTCGGCATGCACTACACGCGCAACCTGCCGACCGTCGTCGCCCGGCGACGTGATCGGTCCCGATCTGCAATGGTTGATCAACGCCGGCGGCCAGCCGCAGTTCAACCTCGGTCGACCAACGGCAACCAGAACTGGGTGCCGCAGATCGGCGAGCTGGGCGTTCGGCGTCGGCGCGCTGCTCGGCACCGTCGACGGCTTCCTGCTCACCCTGCGCGGCATGCTTCATCCTGGAACTGCCCGGGCCCGCAGATCATCATCACCGTCAACCTGCAGATCGCTCGCCGATCTGCCCGGCGGCGGCGACGACGGCGTCGATACCGACAGCCTGACGGTCGGGATGCTCGGCATCCTCGATCATCGACTTCAACCTCGGCCAGATCACGCTCGGGATCAGCATCAACCTCGAGGTCGAGGAGCTGATCAGCATCAGCGTGCCGATCTCGATCTTCTTCAGCTGGGACGATCCCGACACCTGGCATGTCTGGCTCGGCACGATCAAGACGCCGATCAGCGCCAACATCCTCGGCATCGTCGATGGCTCCGGCTACTTCATGATCGGCGGCCAGGCGATCACGCCGTTCCCGCCCAGTACGACGTTCAGCCTGCCGGGCGTGGCCGTCGCGGTCGGGTTCTCCGCCTCGATCATCTGGGGCAGCGAGGACATCGACATCTATCTCGAGGTGGTGGTCGGCGCCGATCTCGGCGTCTCCTTCTCGCCGCATCTGTTCATCGTCGGCGAGATCCACCTGTCGGGCAAGCTCGAAGCTGCTGATCGTCAGCATCGGCGCCTCCGGCGACTTCCCCATCGTGGCGCCGAACCCGTTCTATCTGCACGTCAAGGTCTGCGGCTCGGTCTCGTTCTTCTTCTTCAGCATCTCCGGCTGCGTCGAGTTCGGCACCAGCGGCACCTTCGCGCCGCTGCCGCCGCCGCTGATCGGCGCAGATGTACCTGCAGAGCTACGCGCCGGTGATCCCGTCCGGCCAGGGCGGCTCGCGGCCGATCGACGCCAGCCTCGGCAGCGCGGCGATGACCGTGCGCCCACGGACTGTCCACCCTGCCGCCGGCGGCCGCCGCCAGCAACCTCGATCCGG
This sequence comes from uncultured Alphaproteobacteria bacterium, assembly GCA_963821175.1. Lineage (GTDB taxonomy): Bacteria > Pseudomonadota > Alphaproteobacteria > Rhizobiales > Xanthobacteraceae > BOG-931. Next base: position 145,761 of record CAWGCU010000026.1, on the reverse strand, counting down.
TGCCGATCGACACCGTGCCGGTGCTGCAGTTCAGCTTCGCGGCCGACGCGTCGCACGATCGGCGCCAACACCTTCACCAGCCCGCTGCCGCAGTGCGCGGTGCTGCCGACCAGCCTCGGCGGCACCGAGGTCAGCCTCGGCGGCGGGCGGACGGCCACCTACACGCTCACGGCCTCACCATCGCCCCGCCGCTGCCGACGCGGCTGCCCATGCCCCCCGGTGGTCTGGCGCAAGAACACCTCGCAGAACGACACGCACCGCGACCCGCGTCGATCTCGCCCTGTTCAGCCGCGATCCGAACCTTGCCAGCCACGCGCTGGAGCGCTCGACGACGCTCAACAACCAGCTCACCTCGATCTGGGGCGGGCTCTGCACGCCGGTTGCGCCGCCCGCCTGCGTGCTGTGGACCTTCTGCGGCCAGAGGCTGGGACCGAGCGATCGCCGGCTGGACGCTGATGGGCCTCGCCGAGCCCGATCCGCCGGACACGAACCGCAGCGCACCGCCACCAACCACTCTGCAGGTCACCGGCCCGGTGCTGGCCAATGCGACCGCAGCTGTTTGGCGCCCTTGGTCCGCTGTCTCGGCAGCGTTGGGTCCAGCCGGCGCAGGTGATCGGGGTGGCCAGCGACTTCCACCGTAACCGCTGCGACGAGGCCTCGAACTGCCGGAGCTGATCGTGACGGCGCTGCTGCAGAACGGCGAGCAGGGGCTCATCGAAACCTTCGGCCGCGAGGCGCTGACCGCCATCCGCCAGATCGAGGCGCGGCTCCTCGCGGTGGCCGAGAACTGGCGCTGGGTCGCGCTTCGAGACTGGGCAGGCCGAGCGAGTCAGCCTTTATCTCGCGGTGCATCCGCTGTTCTTCCGACCGCAGCCGCGATCGCCGCGGCGGACGCTCGTCGCGAGCAACGCGCTGCTGCGCGCGGCCCGCGAGCTGCTGCCACGCTCGGTGTTCAGAGCACATCGCATTCTGCCGGCGGTCGCCTACAACGTGGTGATCCGCGAGCGCGACGCGGCCGGGACGCTTGCTGCGCGAGCAACTGCTCGGCATCGCTTGAACCCACGCCGGTCGACTGGGACGATCGGCTTGCCCTTGGAATGGACCGATCCGTCCGGCCCGTGGTTCGCCGAGATCGATCCGCTCTCGCTCTTCATGGAGTTGCGCCTGCCCGCGCTGGCGAAGCTCTACGTGAGCTTCGCGCCGCTCGCCCAGACGACGACTATCGAGATCGCGGAGATCGGACCCGTGCATGCCCGCACCGACGGTGGTGATCGGTGCGGTCGAAGTCTGCTCGCTGGCCGAGGCGCAGCGCGCGGCGATTGGCCAGCAGGTGCAGGCAAGCCAGATCAGCACGCTCGAGGGCTATCTCGACGGCGGGTCGCCGGTGCCGCTGCTCGCACCCAACACTACCTACACGATCACCGTCGAGTACGACGTGCAAACCGTCGAGGCCGGCGGCGCAACCAACTCCTACAACAGCGTCCAGCAGGGCTTCACCTTTCAGACCGACAGCGCGCCTCCGCCGAAACTCGACCCCTGGGTGATGTCGTCGTCGCCCGCCAACAACGAGCTGAACGTGTTCTTCGATGATCCCGTCACCATCGTCTTCAACGACCAGGAAGCGATCCAGCTTTTCAAGGCTTACAATTATCGGACTGGTGCTGGAGCTGCATGCAGCGGATGGACTGAACGACCCGACCAGCTCGATCAAGACCACTGCGTCGGTCAGCAACACTGTGTCGGTTCCCGGTTTCGGGCCGGCCGGCTACGATTCGCTGCTGAACCTCATCGAAGAAGGCAAACTGCCCTGCGTCGGCGCCGTCAGTTCCTTTCAGAATCAGCAGTTCACCGCCGACGTAACGCTGCGGCCCTGCATGGCCTATACGCTCGACATCGTCACCAACCCGGCAACGCCGCAGCCGGCCAATCAGCCGATCGTTCCGCTCTACCGCACGCGGTTCACCACCTCGAAATACGCCTCGCTCGCGGACCTGGCGACCGAGATCGGCGGCAGCCGCGTGCGCCACCGCCATCTCTCCGGACCACTGTCGTTCAGCCCGCCGGTGAGCGGCACCGTGATGCAGCGCTCCGATCAGGAAATCGAAGCGGCTTTCCTGAGTGTCGGCGAACAGGCGCTGCCGGCCGCCGCGCAGAACGCGATCACCATTTACTGGATACCCGGTCAAGGCAGCGGGCAGTACGTGCCCTACGCCCTGATGATCGATTGCACCGAGCCACTCTGGCGTACGCGCCAGGAACCCAAGCTGGTGCCTGCAAACTCGAATGATCCTAGCTTCACGATCGTACAGATCTCATCCGCGACGGCGCTGGAGGTGCATGAGAAAGGCGGCAACGCCGTCGCCCACTTCGTCTATTCGACTTCGGGGACGCGCACGATCGCCATTCTCGCCAGCGGCAGCAGCGGCGCGCAGACCGTGACGCTGCAACTGCACCGACCGGCGAGCCAGGTCTTCGGCCTTTCGGATTCTGCAGCGACCATCATCGCGCTGGAGATCGACGCGCATGCGCCGTGGGAGTCCGATCATGTCTAGCCGCGTCGTTTGGCCCCAACTCTTCACCCTGCAGACCACGGCGCTGATCGAAGCCTATCGGCGCGGTGCCGACATTGCCTCCGTCGCACCCAATCTCGGCATTGCCGCGTTTGGTGTGCCGGTAGCGCTGCGCTGGGTGACGACGCCGAATCTGGGTATCCCTCGCCGGCCTTTCGAGCTGTTCCGCCGCGCCCGCACCGACATTCCCGCGCAATTCATTCGCAGCCTGCTGGCGGCGCCAACTTCGATCGACGGTCTCATCGACATCCCGTTCCCCACCGGGGCCGGGCTGATGTATTTCGTGTCCTTCACCGTGCAGCTCGCCGCGAACCAGGCGCTCTCCTTCACCGGCTACGATTACGCAGGCAATCCGATCCCCGAGCTTGGCGTGCAGCTTGTCGCCTCAGGCGCGTGGCTGTTCGTCAATCCAGGCATTGGCGGCCTGCGCGTCTACGGCACCGGCACTATCGTTTCGATCCTCGGCGTCAACCAGGACGACTACGCCAATCTGCCGGGCTGGCAGCGCATCCAGGTGGTCGGCCTGCCGGTCAAGCCGGGCGAACTCGGCACGCATTACGACAGCGCGATGACACAAGGCTACGAGGCGGCGCTGACCACCGGCTACACCGCGGCAATAGAGCGCCTGCTGATTGCCGATCTCTGCCGCGACCCGCCGCCCGCCACCGGCGATCCGAGTTTCCCCTTGCCGCTCTGGCCGCCCTCGCTGCCAGTGCCCTATGTCGAGCGGCTGCGCTCCGCCGGCAATCTCTTCTCGATGATCGCGTGCTGCCTGGAGACAACCGTCGACTCCAGCGCCGCCAAAATGCAATCGCAATATATCGAGACTGTGGACATCGCCGGCGTCACGCAGGCCAATCTGCCGCCGGGTCTGACGCCGACGCCAACCAATCCGAGCACCGCGAAGATCCAGGTGGTGGGCCTCACGATGATCGGAGTCGGCACTGATTCCGACGCGGCGACCGCGCTCGGCTACGGCACCATCGACCTGCCCTCACTCGATACTGTGGGCCAAACGCGCGGCGACACCGATCGAGCGACCACGCTGTTCGCGGCGCGGGCCGTGGGTATCGAAGTGTTCGACTATATGGTCTCGGCGCCCTACGTCCTGCCGGGCGGCTTTCAGATGCTGCTCGCTGCTCTGTCACAGCCGGCCGCAGCAGTGCAAACCGCCGACGATTTTTCCGCGTCCCTGCTCGCGACGCATGCGGTGGTTAGTCGCGACACGGCAGCACAAATCGCCGTCGAACTCACCTGGCAGCCGCCTAGCCCGCCGCAAGCTTATGGGCTGCTCGCCAGCCGCGCGCCAGGCCACGCCGTTGTGCTCAACACGCCGCGCAAGTCCCCGATGTTTGGTTACAACCCGTATCTCGGCCTTGCCCCTCCGCAGCCGGTGCCCGGCGAGTCGCCCGCGGACGCTTTGCCGAACTTCAAGGACGCTGCTGGCCATTTGCCGATCACCGGCAACGCCGTGACGAAATACCTGGCGGCGGGCATCGACGTGTTCGGGCGCTGGTCACCCTGGACGCCGGCCAGTGTTTCCCTCGCCGCCGCGGCGGTGACGCAGCCCGGGTTGCGCCAGATCGTGTTTTCCGTGGGTAAGCTGCCATCCAGCGGCACGGTCGTCCCCTACACGCTCTCGATCGAAGTCGCCTGGGACTGGACGGATCGCTCGCCCGGTGTCATCCGCATAACCGGGCGGTTCGTCGGCGCGCACACTCACCTCGGCCCCGCCTATCTTTCCGGCCTGGCGTTGAGCAATGACGGGGCGCCTGGAGCGCCGCTGCTACTCACCTGGGATTACGGCGCGAACGACCCGGCGACAATCCCGCCGGATCTTGTTTTGCCGACGATCGACTCCGCGCACACCGGGACAGTCGTGCTGGCCAACGACCCGCCTAAGCCGGGCGACCCGCCGACGAAACAGATGCGCTATCGCGTCACCATCACCAAAGGTGTCAATCTCGATTTCGGAGTGCACGACAGGCTCTACCTGGCAGTCTACGCAACCGCGTGCGAGCGGATCCGTCCGGGCGAATGGAGCAGCCCGATCGACCCCAATGCGCCGACTACCAACCCGCCGACTCCCGCGTATATCGGCCGCATCGCGCGCGTGAATAACCCGCTGCCGCCGACCGTCAACTTCAACCCACCGGCGATCAACTGGACCGCGCTGCCCGACGCGTTGCAGAAGGCGCATGGCATCCTGCAATGGACCGCCGACCCCTCCGTTGGCTACATGGTGTGGGAAGCGACCGAGAGCGCGCTCCTGCAGTTGTTGTCGCCGGCCAATCCGAACCCGGATCCGACGGCGACCCTGGTCGAACGCGGCCAGACGCTGAAGACGCTGGTGGCCGACAATTATCTGGCTTCGCTCGGCTCCTTCTCCCGCCTCAACACCGACCCGATCCACGGATCGAGCTACGAAGTCGAGTTGCCGGGCAAGGCGTCGATTCTCTACGTCTACATGATCTCGGCGGTCAGCTCGCAGGGCATTGAGGCTGCGCGTCCGCCGCAGATCGCCGTGTTCGGCGTGCCCTACCGGAAGGTTCCGGGCCAGCCCCGCCTTCAACTGCGCGTCGTGTCGACGCCCTCCAATGGCTCGTGCATCGAGGTGATCGCCCTTTATGTTCAGTCCGGCGAGGTGCCGGCCGCTTATCGCGTCTATCGCGTGCGCGACCCGGCACTCGCTACCGATGCCGGCCTGATGGGACCGCCGAAAATCGACACCGACGATCCAGGCTGGCGCGCCCATACCCAACCGACGCTGCCCAGCCTGACCCAGCCTACCGCGAGGCCGTCCGCCGTCGCGATTGGGCAATGTGTCGTCGACCTCGCGGCAGGATCCAGCTGGTATCCGTATTACTACCGGGTCGACGCGATCGGGCCCGAAGACACCGCGAACGGAATCTACTCCGGCTGGTCGTTGCCCTCGCAGGTGCAGACCGGCACCAATCCGCCGCCGAACCCGCCGTTGATCACGCCACCGGTCGTCACCGTGGGAGGCGGGGCAGAACTCATCGTGCTCAAAACTGATCTGCCGATCCCGCCGAGTCCGCTGGGGCCATCGCTGGTGGAGCTGCTTCGCGCCGACCCTGACCCGGCCAATCCCGGCCGCCTAGTGCAATCGACGCTGCTCAGCATGGCGCCGGACGCGATAGCGCAGACCAGCCTCTCGCTGCCGCCGCCGCACGGGGCGCTGCCGCCGCGACTGCACGGCCCCATCGTCCTGCCGCATCCAGTGCAGCCGGCGCTGGCGCGCACCGCACCGACCGCCGCCGGACAATGGATCCTGTCTGCACTCGTCCCCTCCGGCGCAGGCGAGGTCGGCAACTATTCTTTGCGCCTAACCGATCCGCTCGGTCGGCAAAACAGCACCGTCTTCTAAGCAGCAGAGGTGTCGGGATGGATGCGAATTCGGTCACCAACGCGCTGCAGAGCCAAGGCATCAAGGCGTTCGGCCTCGCCATGCCGATCCTGGCGCAGGACTGGGTGGATAGCGGCGGCGGCACGCCGAGTGTCGACGACACTGTCGATCCGTTGAAGATCACGCTCGCCTCGGGCAACTGGGCTGCGCCCTGCACAACCGCAATTCAGATCATCGATCCGTCAACCGGCGCGACCATGCCGGTGACACTGCTGAATTCCTACGGCCTGGCGCAGATGGATGCGGTCGGCGCTCCACCAGGTAGCGGCACCACCCCGCCTGCTCCGGGCGGCGTTCTGCTGACGATGTTCGAAACGGCCTGGCTGCGGCTGTGCTGGCTCTATGCCAACGTACTGGAGACCGCCTCGACGGCGCAGCCGCAACAGGCGAACGGTCTGCCCTGCCGTCAGGTGCCGCGTTATTTCTTCTATCCCACCCAGACCACGTTCCCCGGCCAGACCACCAACCAGACGAGCGGCATCGCCGATGCGGGAATCTCGCTCGGCTTCGGCGGCGATCTTTGGATTTTCGACAATGACGGCCTGCCGATCGACTCGGTGGCGGTGATTGCCGCATTCAACGCGCTGATGACCAAATTTCAGCTGCTGCAGGCCGGCACACCCAGCGCCTCGCCGGCGCTCGGCAACTACCTTTCATCCCTGGCGTCCACTAGCGGCACGCGCGTCCGTCTGGTCGGCCCCGACGGGACGCCGGCCACCGGCGCCAGCGGCCTGCTGACGAATCTGACGGCGGTGTCCGGGGCGCCCGCGGTCGGCGTCTTCAGCGTCGCGGCCAGCACTGCGATCGGGGTGCAGAGCACCGGTTCCGGCAGCGGTCAGCCGCCGGCCGGCCACACCGTGTTTGGCCCGGCCACCAGCGGCGCTCTGACCACAAGCTTCACGCCGCCCGCCCCGGCCTCCGGCATCACCTTGCAGCGCGATTTCTTCACCCTGCGACTGGTGGCACTGAATGCCTATCTGATCGGTGCCGCGAACCCGGCCGATCCTGCTGCCAGCGTGACGCCGCCGATCCCGGTGCGGATCAACGAAACCATCTCACTGCTCGCCGCTGGCAATGACGTGATGGGCGCGGTCGGCCAGGCGCTGGCCGGCGCGAATCCCACACTTGCGGTCGCTCAAGTGCTGGACGGCGCGTTCAGTCTGCCGACGGCACCCGGAACCGCCGCCGCGTGGCCGACATTTCCGGGCAACGCGACGGTCAGCGCCAGCGCGGCGCTGCCGATGGCGTGGTCCCCCGCGCTGACCGTGACAGCGGTCTTCGCCAACCCCAACGCCGCCGACGCCACAAAAGCCGATGTGACCGTTACCCTCGCCGGTTTCCCGGTCGGCGCCGCCGCGAAACCGGACATGACGGGCGCCTGGATCCGGCTCTATCCGCGCCGTTTCGGAGTCAATGCGGCGGCACTGCGCGGCGACGGGCAAGGGCGTGCGGTACCGTCCAGCGGCACGCTGGCGATCTATCTCACCGACCCGCTGGGCCTCGCCATGCCCGGCCTCACCGCGGCGCAGATCGTCGTGCCGCCGAACGCGACACTAAACTTCGATATGATCGGCGTGCTGCCGAACCAGAGCGCGCGCATCTATGGCGGGCTGTCCTGCAACATCACCCAGGGCGGTTCAGTCGCCGCCCCGTCGTTCAATCCTGGTACGAACGGCACTACGACCGCCACTTTCCAGGGCGTCTGCCATGCAGGCATCCTCGGGTTAGGTACCGCGTCGTCGGGACCGCCTCCGACCTCGCTCGCGGGCTGGGCGGAGGCACTCACCGGAGAAACGACGCCGCGCGATGCCTCGCGTCTGCCTACAATGGCGCGGCGCGAACTGTTGGCGGCGGGGCTGAAGGGCGGCAAATGGACCGGGGTGATCGGCGGCGGCCGCATTGCCAAGGAGGCGGTCTGCGCTCTGCCTCGGCTGGGCGAGCCGGGCGGGTATGGCGGTCGCGAAACGATCGTGACGGGTGCCGAAACCAGCGGCGGGCCGCTCGCCTACGACATCGCCCGCCATGCGTTGCGGCGCGCCCAGAACATCATCGGGCGTGTCGCGACCCTCGGCCAGTCCGCCTGGTCCGAGCCGGCGGCGCTGCCCGCGCTCTCGCCCGGACAGACTTCCGGTAACAGCGGCACCTTCGCCGGCGCGGTGCTGCAGAACATCGCGCCGTTCTGCGAAACACCCGAGTTGGAGCCCGTGCTAGACAATTTCAGCTTGGCGCAGGCTGTGGCGCAGGTGATTAGCCAGGGCAACCTGGTGACCGAAGGCTCGTCCACCCTCGCCAGCGCGCTAGGCGGCAGCACGGACATAACCAACGCCCTCAACACGCTGGCGGGCGATCTCGGAACTGCGATTTCCGGCGCGCCGATGCAGATCGCCGCCGAGGTGATCCGCGAACTCTCCAGTGCCACCTATGGACGCCGCGATACGCAGTGGGCGCTGGGCAGCGCGCTGAATACCGCCCGGCATTTTGTCTACATCGAAACGCCCGGCTTCTGTTCAACGATGGACACGACGAAGCCAGCCACCTCCGCGACTCCGGCCGGCAGCACCCCGCCACCCTGGCCACCGACCTACGCGCTCGATCTGATTGCCCTATTGCAGAACCGATTGAGCATGCTGCCGGGCCTCCGGGTGATCATCTGTGTACCAAAATACGCTGATTTCGCTACCGGCTATGAGACCTTGGCCGCGGACGAAGTGCAGGATCGCTACAACATCCTAATCGGCATGCCGGGCGCAACGCCGCCAATACCGTTTCAACTCTCCCCCGCGCAGACGGTTTCGTTCCATCCAATTGGATTTCCCGGCCGCTACAGCCGCGTGGAGAGTCACGTCGTGATCGTTGACAATTCTTGGGCTCTGGTCGGCGGCTCGAGCTTCCGTCGCCGCGGGCTCGCCTTCGACGGCAGCAGCGATCTGGTGCTGACCGACACGCAGGTGGTGAATGGCCGCTCTCCCAGCATTCGCGATTTTCGACGCGCGCTGATGGCGACGCGCCTTGGCATTCCGGTCGACGCCGATCATCCGTCCTATGTCCAGCTCTATGACGGACGGCAGAGCTTCGATCTGGTCCGCAGCACGCTGCAAGCCGGCGGGCTCGGCAAAATCGACCTGATGTGGAACGGGCAGACACCGGGCGTGACCACGCCAACGGTGGATCCGACCGCGCAGCCTTCGCCAATCGATCTGTCCAATCCGGACGGGCGCAACTTCAGCCCGGTTGTCGCCGGCATTGTCGCGGCACTCGCCGCCAGCAGCAGCGGGCCCTGAGGTCGAGGCTTGCTTAGCCTAGAAGTTTGTCGAGTACGCGCTCCTGGTCTCGTGACATCACCCGTCGACGGGAACTCATATGAAATTTCGAAGCGCGCAAACGACCGAGCACACGATGTCTCGGGGTGCCAGCCTGCCTCCAAGAAATTGTAGATCGTTCCCGGCCAACCGCAGCATCTCGGATGGGTTGAGGCCGATTAGGCTGCCCGCTTCCTTTTCGCTTTACCGCCTTTGAGTAGCGCCATGATGGTCCGCGAGATTTTAGCTTGCGCGTCCAAGATGGCCGGACCGCTATTGCGTGCCCAACGTATTAGATACTTTTGCGACATGCCTTCCGGCACGTGGCCGAGCAACGCGGCCGATATGTCATCGGGCACGCCGCAATGATCCGTCGCGATGGTCTTATAGGTACGCCGCAGGGCGTGACCGATGGTCGGCAACTCAGTGCGATTGCGAGCTTGAATGAACTGGCACCCGGCGAAGATAAAATCATCCGAGCCGCGCGCGACGTTCTTTTTGTGGACGAATTCCTTGCCGTGCGACTTGTAAACAATCGTCGAGTCCGCCGCCGCGAGCTTGATCGCGGCTTCAATCTCAGGGGTTGTCGGAATTTCGATTGTGTTGCCGGCCTTCGCATCGCCGATGGTGAGCACGTGCGCCGTGCCATCAAAGTCCTCCCAGCGGGTCCGGGCAAGCTCGCCCGGCCGCGCGCCGGTCAAGAGACATGCCAAATGATAGCCGCGGCGCGTGTCGTTCGGAATTCTGGACCACGCCGCGAACCATGCCGGGAAGCCAGCGGCCATCATGCCTTTTTGCTCGCCCTTTTCCTTCGCGAGTCGCACGCCGCTAGTCGGCAGGAATGCGACGTTTAGAGTGCGGTCAAGGCCAGCCCGGCGCTTATACATCGCCCGAATGACCCGGGCGCAATGGTTGGCCGATGTGGCGCCGTGACGCTTGACCGTCACCTTGTGCCAGTCCGCCACGGCGTCAGGCCGCTCGCCCATTTCGCCTAGGGTCCAGCGCGCCCATTGCGGCAGCATGATCTTATTGCCGAGCGCCTGGACGTTGTAAGCCCAACGAGCGGGCTTGCCGCGCTCACGGGCTTTGTGTTCCAGGTAGGCGACATACTCCGCGAAGGCGCTCGCAAACTTAACCCCGGCGCGCTTGGCGGCCGGCGCGGTGCCTTGTAGGACTTGCCCGGCAATGATAGTCGCGGCCTTGCGGGCCATGTCGCAATCGACGTGCCATGCCTCGCGATGAATGGTCCGGCCGGCGTGCAGGCCGGGGTCAAAAAAGCCTACCGCCTTGCATGTGTAAATCCGTCTCCCGTGATCGCTGCGTTCATGCTCAAACTGCCACGCGAGCCGTCGGCGTCCTATGCGGATTTGAAAGCCCTTTGTTTCGGTATCCCGGATCAAGATCGGGAAGGCGTCGGGCTTGTCCCGCAACTGATCCCAAATCGTGTCAATGTAGCTATCTGACAATCGGGCCGAGCTTTTCTTAGCCGTCGTCGTGGCCGGCAGCGCGGCGACACGGTGCATATCGGCCGGCGTTGTTTTGAAGCCGCGCCCAGTCATGGTCTAGCCTCCAAAGTTACCCGTAAATCTACCCGGAGCAATCGGGCTTTGATCGGGCTTTGTTCATGGCTAGGTTATGTAGGGAAATCGAGCAAAATCAGCAATTGCAATCGCTTGGCGTGGTTACTATTCAGTTTGGGAAGCTGATGTTCTACCACTGAACTACGCCCGCGCTTTGTGCAGAATAGCGAAGCGAGGCGGCGGACGGCAAGGGCACGCATGGCCCGGTAGTGTCTCAGTTTGATTGTTGGGCCGCGTTCTTCGCCGGTAACGCGGCGATATGCCAAAGCACGCCGGCCGGGTCGAACATATAGGCCACGTTCAAGCCCCAGCTTTCCAGCTTTGGCGCTCGCGGGCTTTTCACGCCATAGCGAGACGCAATATCCAACGCGGTCAAATGCTCCCACCAGGCGTCCACATCATCGACAAACATATGCATGACGAAGTTCTCGGCCCACACTTCGACATAGTAATCTTGCAGCAAGAACGAATGCGATCCGAGGTGCATTGCTGCTATCTGATCGCCCAGCGGTTCAACGCGAAAGCCCAATTCGGCGTAGAACTGCTTGCTGATCTCGAAGTTTCTAGCTGGAACGAAGGGCCGGAGTGCTTTGACCGTGCCCGCTAGATCGCCTGGGACCCGTGCCATGGGTTGCCTCCATCCTGACCGGCACCGAGCGTGCCCGGGCCGCATGACTTGCGCACGCTTCAAACTAAACTGAGAATGCGCCCGAATTGCTTGCTGTATGATACCACGCGCATCGACCGATTGCGTAAGGGTTCAGTGAATGCCGCCGGACGACATTGAATTTCTCGCGCCGCCCGGCGCCATCAAGCCGACCGGCCCGTGGAGCCTCGGCGTGCGCGCCGGCGATTTCGTGTTTGTCGCCGGCATGCGCGGCATCGATCCCGCGACCAACAAACTGGTCGACGGCGACGAGGCCCGCATCCGCCAAGCTTTTCTGAATATGCAGACGATCGTGGCAACGGCCGGCGGCAGCTTGCGCGATGCGGTGCGCCCCGTGGTCTATGTCATCGACATGGACCGCTATCGGCCGCTGGTGAATAAAATCCAGGAGGAGTTTTGGGGTACCCCGCCCTATCCGCCGCGCACCATTGTCGAGGTGAGCCGTCTCAATCAGGACGACATCGTCGAGGTGGAAGGAACCTTCTTTTGTCCGTTGCGTGGGGCGGTTTAACCAAGCGGTTACTTTCAGGATTTGCCGCGCCGATCCTTCACCCGCGCCGCCTTGAATTCGGTGCGCGGCAGCGTGCCTGGCGCCAGCACTTCCACGGCGGAGCGCACCTCGCAGCGGCTGCGGATTTCTTCCACCACGGCCGCGGCAATCTTGTCGCCGGCCTGATGCTCGACACGTACCGTCATGACGTCGAGGCCGTCGTCGTTGGTCGCGAGCACGATCTCGAACTCGTCGCCGATGCCGGCGACCGAGCGCACCGCGTGCTCGATCTGGCCCGGAAACATTTTGATGCCGCGCAGATTGATCAAATCGTCGGCGCGGCCGGCGAATGAGCCGACGGCGCGCACGTGATTGCGCCCGCACGCGCAACGGCTGCGATCGAAGGTCGCGTAATCGCCGACCAGGAAGCGCAGTTGCGGCGAGGATTCGGAATTGAGATTCGTGCACACGGTGAGGCCGCGCTCGCCGTCGCGCTGCGGCTTTCGCGTCTGTGGATCGATGGTCTCCCAGACCTGGACGTCTTCGAGCAGATGCGTGGTTACCGGGGCGCCGGGATCTTGCGAATGCGGGCAGGAGAAGCCGCCGACATGCGGCGACGCTTCGGTGCAGCCGTAGAATTCGACCAGCCGCGCGTCCCACAAATCCTGGATGCGCTCGCGGGTGGCGGCGATGCTCATGCCGGGCTCGCCGGCGACGAACAAAGTGCGCACCGCGGTCGAGCGCGGATCGGTGCCGAGCGCCTGCAAGGTGCGCCCAAGATGCAGCGCGTAGGACGGCGTGCACAGCACGATGGTCGGCTTGAAGCGGATCACGATATTGGCGCGAGCGCGAGCGTCCATGCCGCCGCCCGGCAAGGTCGGCAGGCCCATTTTTGCCAGCGCATATTGCACGCCCCAGGCCCAGACATGGGGGCCGTAGCCGGTGATCATGAACACCGTGTCGCCGTGGCGAAAATCCATGGCGTGCAGCGCCCGCGCATTGGCCCAGGCCCATAATTCGCGATCGATATGGGAATAGCGGAACACCCGCGGCGTACCGGTGGTGCCGGATGAGGAGAACATCATCCAGCCGCGCTCGGCCCACAGCGCTTCGCTCATCGCCGTATAGGTGCCGTAAGGCGGCTGCGTCGCGGCGTCTTCGGCCATTTCCAGCTTGTCGACCACAGGCCACTTGGCCTGAAGATCGTCGACATTGCGCAGGTCGGTCGGCACGAGGCCGAGCCGGTCGAAACGGCGGCGATAAAAATCGCTGTTCTCGTAGAGGAACGGCGCCACCGCGGCGATCTTGTCGTCCTGGATGGCGCGGATTTCGTCGCGCGACGCGGTATCGAGGCGCGGCGACCAATAATTCGCCGAGCCCGGCGCATCGCGGTCGTGGCGGTGGCGCTCGATGGTCTCGAGCCAAGTCCGCCGCGTCGCCTCGGCGCGCACCGCGCGGTCCGTCATGGTGGTCCTCCCTGCCGCATCATATTCAACGGCCGCCGACGAGTGCTAGAAGGATTTCGCCGCGAGAGAACACGCCATGCATCGCCCGCCGTTCCGCGCCGACCATATCGGCAGCCTGTTGCGCCCGCCGGCTTTGCGGCAGGCCTATCGCGCCTTCAACGATCGTGCGCTCGACGAAGCCGGCTTTGTCGCCGCGCAGGATGCGGCGATCCGCGATGCCATCGCGCTGCAAGCGGACGCCGGGCTTGCCGTGGTCACCGACGGCGAATTCCGCCGCGCGTCGTACTGGAGCCGCTTCGTCGAGCACACCGAGGGCTTGAGCGTCAGCGAGTCGCGCTTCACCTTCCGCGACGAGCAAGGGCTTGAGCTTACCTTCACCGCGCCGCTGGTGACCGGCAAAGTGGCGCGGCACCGGCCGATCGCGCTCGACGAATTCTGCTTTCTCCGCGACAATACCAAGGCGCTGCCAAAAGCGACCCTGCCGGCGCCCTCGACCATGCATTTTTGGCGCGGCAGCGGCTATGCGATTCCCGGCGTCTATGACAGCCCGGAAAAATTCTTCCGCGATCTCGCCGCGGTCTATCGCGCCGAGATCGCCACGCTGGCCGCAGCCGGCTGCCGCTATATCCAGCTCGACGAAGTCGCGCTGGCCATGCTGTGCGACCCGGTCGTGCGCCAACGGGTGACCGCCGATGGCAACGATCCGGCGCGGCTGACCAGCCTCTATGTCGAGGCGCTCGGCGACGCGATCGCATCGGCGCCGCCGGCGATGGCGGTCGGCGTGCATATGTGCCGCGGCAATTTCAAAGGCAAATATCTGGCCGAGGGCGGCTACGATGCGATCGCCAAGGCCTTGTTCGGCGTCACCGGCGTGACCCATTTCCTGCTCGAATTCGATACCGCGCGCGCCGGCGATTTTGCGCCGTTGCGGTTCGTTGCTCCGGACAAAGGCGTCGTGCTTGGCCTCGTCAGCTCGAAAAGCGCCACGCTCGAAAAGGCAGACGATCTGCTCAAACGCATCGACGAAGCGGCGCGCTTCATCGACAAGGACCGGCTCGCTATCAGCCCGCAATGCGGCTTCGCCTCTACCGTCGCCGGCAATCCACTGAGCGAAGCCGATGAGCGCGCCAAGCTGGCGCTTTGCGTCCAGACCGCTCGGGCAGCATGGGGCTGAGAAGCCGCGTCGAATTTTTTGTTTTGAGCATGATCTTTTCCGAAAACCGGTATCCACTTTTCGGGATCATGCTCTAAAGCGGATGCGGCCGCTGGTTCACCTCGATATTGGTGCCCCACGGATCGTGGACGAACAGCAGCTTGACGCCGTTCGGCAACGTCTCGATGGCGCGATCGAGCGTCAGCCCATTGGCCTGAAGCTTTTTCGCAGTCGCTTCGATGTCCATCACATCGAAGCCGATGTGGTCGAGGATCCGCCCTTTGGTGGGAACGGTCGGCGAATCGGTCTTGGAGAATGTCAGATTGGCGCCAGGAACATCGGCGGCCTGATTCCGCCCCCGCACGCCGGCTCGCGCACCGAAGTTCTTGACGTACCAGGCTTGGATGTCGGGTATCGCCGCCTCCGGCACGAAAAAATGGACGTGCTGAAATACGATCGGCGCGGTCTGATTTTTGTCCTCGAGAATCTCGATGCGCAAGCCATCCGCCGTCGCGACAAAGGCCTGGTCGACCCTGCCATTGTTGCCGGGCAGCACTGCAACGCCGGCAGCCTTCCACTTGGCGACGGCGTCCTGCACGTTCGGCACGAGGAAGCCGACGTGATTGATCACGGTGCCTTCGGTGGGTCCGCTCGACGGCGGCGCTCCCCCTGGCAGGTTCAGGATCACGATGACGCCGGGAAATCTGACATATTGCAGCGGCGCCCCTTCCATTTTGATCGCCGCGCCGCCCATGCCGACAAAAATCTTCTTGTTGGCCTCGACGTCGGCCGAGTTGAGATGCAAATGCCCCATGGTCACGCCGGCGTCGTTCGGCGGCATGGTTTGCGCGACGGCGACTCCTGCGGCGAGATTCGACGCAAGCCATAACACCGTGATGAATGCTTTCACGAGACCCTCCCTGAACGTTCGCCGTTGATCGGCGCTATGCGGCAAGGCTAGCACCGGCACGAATTGGGCAACAGCCGGCTCACGGCGCTGCGCGCTCGCCGTTGCTTATTCGGCGGCGATGGCGTGGGCCGGCGGCGACGATAATTCCGCGAGGCATTTCGACAGCGCCTCGCCTTCGGGATCGAGCAGCGCTGCGGTGCGGGCGCTGGCAATCGCGTCGGCGGCTTGCCGGACCGGAATTTGACCGGCGAGTGCGGGTTCAATCACTTGCGCAACGATGACGCGATAATTGTCGCTGCCGCGCTTGTGGGTGTCGCCATAGCCTTTGATGAGGCGGGCGCACTCGGCGATCTCGATTGCCAATGCGGCGGACAGCGGCGCGGCGCGCGTGATGAGTTTCAGCCAGTTTTCGATCTCGCGCTGCTCTTCCTGGAAGCGCCAGCTGCGCGGCCGCCAACGGCGAATTTTTGCGAGAATGTAAAACCGCAGAAAGCCGGAGATCGATGCGGTATTGATTTCCATGCCCCAATGGGCGCCGCCAAATTTTGCATGGCGTTCGGCCAGCGCAAGAATGCGCCGCGCCAGCCACGGCGGCAGGATCGAGCAGAATTCCTCGACGCCGGGCTTGAGGAATTCCGTGACGGCGAACGGCTGATCGGGCTTGATGCCCATTTGTGCGGCGATGCGGGCAAAGCGCGCCGGGTCGATCTTGGCCTGGGCGACGCGGATCACGTCTTCATAGGACATGCGCACGGCGAGATGCCGTGCGGTTTCCGCCAGCAGCTGTCCGTCGGCACCGGCCTTGGCATCGGCATCGCGGATCGGCCCGAGGCGATCCAGATAGAGCCGCGCATAGGCGAGGTCCTGATAAGCGGCGAGCCGACGGACGCCTTCGGTCATGAACGCGCGCGCCGCTTCCGGCATGCGCGCGATCTCAGCTTCGAGATCGGCGAGCGAAGCGGTCGACGCCAGGAAACGCTTCGTCGGATCGGCGCGCAAATGCGAGCCTCCGCGCGCTGCCGCGAAGCCGGCGCGGAAACCGCGCAGATTGGCGTCGACCGCCTTGCCGTCGGCGCGGATCGCCGCTTCGAATGCGTCGGCCGGAATCGGCAACGCGTCGGCGCCCGCGATGGTGCCGAGCATCACCGCACTGATCATGGCGCCGCTTTCGCGCGCGATCGCTTCGAGATCGAGCAGCAGCGTGCTTTTCGAATTCTTCTCCACTGACTGAATGAGCCGCTGCTGATCGTAGCGCCCATCACCCATCGCAATCTTTTCCACCACCAGGTAGGAGCGGCTGGTCGAGGCGATGGTCGCGGTGCGGTTGGGCGTGACGAAGCCGCCGGCGATGGCGCGGCCGGCTTCCATCAATTCGCTGGCGACGACGAGATCGACGTCGCCGATGCCCGGCGCCAGCGCCAGGATAGGGCGGCGCTTGTCGGACTTGCTCACCGGCGTCGGCACGAGCTCGATGTGATAGGTCGTCGCGCCGGTACGTTGCGCGACGCCCGGGATCGAGGTCGATTGCACCGGAAAATTCTGGCTCTCCGCCGCCGCCACGATCCAATCGGTGAGCACGCCACCGCCCTCGCCGCCAAGCGCGGCGATCAGGACAGTGAGGGGACGTACGTTCCCTTGTCGCTCGCTGATGCGAACTCCCTCTCCCCAGAGGGGAGAGGGTTGGGGTGAGGGGGTTCGGGAGTCGCCGGCAGAATTACCGATAGGCCCGAGCCCCCTCACCATAGCCGATGCTTCGCGTCGGCGTTCTTCATCTAAAGAACGGCGGCCGGAGGCCGCCTGTGCCTCTCCCCGCTGGGGAGAGGGAGCAGTTTCGCCGGCGCCACCGAGCCAACCGACAACGCTGCTGCGCAATTGAAACAGCGCGCGATCCCACCAATTCGGATTGCTGATGACGTCGGTGCGATAGAACGACGGACAGAGCACGGCGGCGTGGGCGACTTCGCCGCACAGCCCGCAGCCGACGCAGCTTTCGATCACGGTCGCCACCGGATCCGTTCGCAGCGGATCGGGATTGGGCTTCACGGTGAGCGACGGGCAGCCGGACAGCCGGATGCAGGAATGATCGCCGGTGCAAATCTCGTCATCGACGCCGAAGCGCGTCTTCACCACGCGTTCGCCGCGTTTCAGTTTCTCGGCGTCCGCGGCGCGGATGCGGCGCTGCCGCGCCAGCATGCACTCGCCGTCGGCGATGATGACCTTGAGCCCGCGCTCGGCCGTGCGCATGGCCTCCTTCAGCGTCTCGGCCATTTTGGCGACGCTGTAGCTGCGCACCGTGCGCAGCCAGGTGACGCCGAGCGAGCGTAAGGTTTTTTCAATGGTGATGCCGGTCGGCGTGCCGCTGCGGTTGGCGGCGCTCGACGGCAGATATTGCTGGCCGGTGGCCGAGGCGTAGCCGTTCTGCATCACGATCAGCACGCCGTCGCCTTTATTGAACATGTTGGAGGCGACGCCGGTGATGAGGCCGTTATGCCAAAAACCGCCGTCGCCCATGATCGAGATCGAACGCTTTGCCATGTTCGGCCCGACGGCCGCGGCGCTGGCGAGCGACATGCCGTAGCCGAGGATCGAATTGCCGAGCGAGAACGGCGCGAAGGTCGCGAACGAATGGCAGCCGATGTCGGCTGAGATATGGGTCGGGCCGATCTCGCGCTGCGCCAGCTTGATGGCGGTAAATACCGGCCGTTCCGGACAGCCGGTGCAAAAATTCGGCGGCCGCGCCGGGATGTCGCCGGCGTCGGCCACGGCCACGGGCTTGTGTGCGAGAAATTCCTCCGCGCGCTTGGCAACCGCATCGGCATCGATGCCGGCGGGATGCGTCTGGGTGAGGAACGCGGCGATGCCGCGCAGCAACGCCTCGGAATTATAATCGCCGCTGCGCGCCAGACAGCCTTTGCCGAGCACGCGCGTCGGAATATCGACGCCACGCAGGATCATATTGATCTGCTGCTCGACATATTCGGGCGATCCCTCCTCGACCACCAGCACGGCGCGCTTGCCGATGCAAAAATCTTTCACCTCGTCGGGCACCAGCGGATAGGCGACGTTGAGCACATAGATCGGAATGCGCGAGGCCCCGTAGAGATCGGCGAGATCGAGCCGCGCCAGCGCACGCAACAAATTGTTGGTGAGGCCGCCGAGCACGATGATGCCGATCTCGTTCACCTCGCCCGGGATCACCTCGTTAAGTTTTTGCTCGCGGATGAATTTTTGCGCCGCCGGCAGGCGCTCTTCGACCTTGAGCCGCTCCTGGGTGAAGATCACCGGCGGGTGCGCGAGCCGGCCATATTCGAACCGCGGCGGGCCGGCCAGGCGATGCTGGCCGCTATAGGCGCCGCGCTTGTTGTCCTTGGCGATGAATTCGCCGGTGACGTGGCAGGCGCGCACGCGCAGATCGAGCATCACCGGCGCGTGGCTCGCCTCGGACAGCTCAAAAGCTTTTTCGACCATGTCGACGATGGTCGGCAGATCGGGCCGCGGATCGAGCAGCCAGATCGATGATTTCATGGCATAGGCGTAAGAGCGCTCCTGGATGACGCTGGCGCCCTCGCCGAAATCCTCGCCGAGCACGATCAGCGCGCCGCCGATCACGCCGGGCGAGGCTAGGTTCGACAACGCGTCCGCCGCCACATTCGTGCCGACGATCGATTTCCACGTCACTGCACCGCGCAACGGGTAGTTGATCGAGGCGCCGAGCATGGCCGCCGCGGCAGCCTCGTTGGTGCAGGTCTCGACATGGACGCCGAGATCGGCCAGCAGATCCTCGGCATCCACCATGACGTCGAGCAGATGCGACACCGGCGCGCCCTGGTAGCCGCCGACATAGCTAACGCCCGATTGCAACAGCGCCTTGGTGACCGCAAGAATGCCCTCGCCGCGAAACGTCTCGCCGTCGCCGAGGCGTAGTGCATCCACTTCCTTCTTGAACGAGCGTTCCATCGGCTTTGCTTCCGGCACAGGTCCCTGTAAGTCAAGATATATCCGGTTTCGCGGGATCGTTTAATATGGGCAATCTTTCGGGGCGCCCGTAACCGGGCGGAGGCGCGGGGATTTGATGGACGGCCAAAGCCAGATCGTCATCGAGGGGGTGAACCACACCTATCGCCCGGCGCGCGGGCGCACGGTGCTCGCCCTTTCCGACGTGTCGCTCGAAGTCCGGCCGCGGGAATTCCTGGCTTTGCTTGGGCCGTCAGGCTGCGGCAAATCCACCCTGCTCTATCTGGTCGGCGGGTTTTTGCCGACCGTAGCCGGCCGCATCCTGGTCGAAGGCAAGCCGGTCACGGCGCCGGGACCCGACCGCGGCATCGTGTTCCAGCATTTCGCGCTGTTCCCCTGGAAAACCGTGCGCGGCAACATTCTGTATGGGTTGGAGCGGCAGGGCCTGCCGCGCGCCGAGCGCGAGAAGCGCGCCCAGGCTTTCATCAATCTGGTCGGCTTGCGCGGTTTTGAGGACAGCTATCCGTCGCAATTGTCCGGCGGCATGAAGCAGCGCACCGCGATCGCGCGCACGCTGGCGTTCGACCCGAGCATTCTGTTGATGGACGAGCCGTTCGGCGCGCTCGACGCGCAGACCCGCTCGCTGATGCAGACCGAGCTTTTGAGTATCTGGCAGCGCACGCCCAAAACCGTGATCTTCGTCACCCACGACGTGCAGGAGGCGGTCTACCTTGCCGAACGGGTCGCGGTGATGTCGGCGCGGCCGGGCCAGATCAAGGCCATCGTCGACACCAAATTCGGCAAGCGCGACCCGAGCATTTTGCGTAGCAAGGAGTTTGTCGAGAAAGTTGATCAAATCTGGAATCTGGTGCGTGACGAGGCAATCAAGGCGCAGGAGCAGAACGCGTGACGCGAACCGCCGCCCGTTATCTGCCGTTGTTGTTGCTCGCGGTCGCGTGGGAATTGGCGGCGCGGCTCAATATCACCTCGTCACTGGCGCTGCCGCCGCTGAGCAGCGTAGCGACCGCGTGGGTCGATCTGATCAAGGATGGGGAATTGATCGACAATGGCGGCGCCTCGCTCTATCGCGCCTTCGCCGGACTTTTCCTCGCCATCATCGTCGGCGGCGGCCTGGGCATGGCGATGGCGCGGGTGCGCCTGCTCGACGTGTTTGTCAATCCGCTGGTCGAGTTGTTCTATCCGCTGCCGAAATCGGCGCTGATTCCGGTGACCGTGCTGTGGCTCGGCTTCGGCGACGGCTCGAAAATCCTGCTGATCTTCCTCGGCTGCATGATCCCGGTCACCATCGGTGCCTATAACGGCGCGCGTGGCAGCGATCATGCGTTGGTCTGGTCGGCGCGCAGCATGGGCGCCGGCCCGCTGCGCATGATGTGGGACGTGGTGATGCCGAGTGCGTTGCCGGAATTGCTCAACGGCATCCGCACCGCGTTGGCGCTGGCGTTCATTCTCCTGGTCAGCTCCGAGTTGATCGTGTCGCAAAAAGGCTTTGGCTACCTGATCGGCTATCTCGGGCTCGACCGGCTCCTACGAAGGCATGTACGCGGTGGTGCTCACGGTCGCGTTCCTCGGCTTTGCCGCCGACCGGATCTATCAGCTCCTCATGCAATGGTTGCTGCGATGGCGCGAATAGAAGACCAGGCGGCGCTGGCGGCCGAGCCGGGCGACCTCGCGCACGACCGGGCCAAAGGTCTCGATGCCGTGTTCCGGTTCGGCGCCGGCATCTTTTCGATCCTGGTGATGCTGATTGCCTGGGAATTATTCGCGCGCAGCGGCAAGGTGACGCCGTTCATGCTGCCGCCGTTTTCCGCCGTGGTCGCACGCATCTATGCCGACGCCGTCGGCGGCGATCTATGGATCAATCTCGGGCTGACGCTCTATCGCGCCATGACGGGCTTTGTCATCGCCACGATCGGCGGCATCGCGCTCGGCGCTGCCATGTCGCGCATCAGGTGGGTGCATTGGTTCTTCGATCCGATCATCTCGGTCGGTTTCCCGATGCCGAAGATTGCGTTTTTGCCGGTCATCATGCTCTGGCTCGGCCTCTATGACGTGTCGAAAATCTCCATCGTGGTGTTCGACGCGATTTTTCCGGTGGTGACGGCGACGCTCGGCGGCATCGCCAGCGTCGAGAAAGAGCTGCTCTGGTCGGCGCGCAATATGGGCGCCAACGAGCGCCAATTGATGTGGCAGATCATGCTGCCGGCGGCGCTGCCGCAAATCCTCACCGGCCTGCAGGTGGCGCTGCCGATCTCGCTGATCGTCGCCATCGTCGCCGAGATGGCGATGGGCGGCTACGGGCTCGGCGGCGCCATGATGAGTGCCTCGCGCTTTGCCAATTCCCGCGGCGTCTTCGCCGGCATCGTCGAGATCGCCATCGTCGGCTATGTGCTGATCAAGGCCATGGCGCTGATCCGCCGCCGGCTGTTGGCGTGGCACCAGGAAACCGCCGAGCACAACTGAACGACTGCAAGGTGCTAGTGCAGTTTGATCCGCGGCTCGGTGCGGCGGGTCAACGCTTTGACCAGCGTATCGAGCGCGACCTTGAACGAACCGTGCAGCGCCTGCAGATGCCGTTTGTGCAGCGACAGGTAGGCGAGCCGCGCCAGCAGTCCTTGGGCCTTTACGTTATGAAACAGGACGCCGAGCGTCCCATACTCGGCGAGCGCCACCAGCGAGCCGAAGTCGCGATATTTGAACTGCGGCAGCGGCGCGGCGCGCAGGCGGGCCTTGATGGCTTTGACCATCAGATTGGCCTGCTGATGCGCGACCTGAGCCCGCGGCGGCAACGGCTCGGTCATGCCCGGCAGGACGCAATTGGCGCAGTCGCCGACGGCGAAAATGTTGTCGTCGCGCGTCGTCTGCAAAGTCGGCTTCACCACCAGGCGATTGATCTTGTCGGTTTCGAGCCCGTCGATCTCGTGCAGGAAATCCGGTGCCTTGATGCCGGCGGCCCAGACGATGAGTTCGGCCGGCACCACCTCGCCTGAAGCCAGTACCACCTCGCCCTGCCGCACCGCCATGACGCGCGTGCCGGTGCGGACGTTGACGCCGAGCCCATGCAGCACGTCGGCGATCGCGGTGGCGAGGCTCTTCCGGCAGCGCCGGCAGGATGCGCGGCGCTGCTTCGATCAGATCGATCCTGATGTGCATCTCCGGATTGATGCGGTCGAGATTGTAGGAGACGATGTCGCGCATCGTTTTGTGCAGCTCGGCGGCAAGCTCGACGCCGGTGGCGCCGGCGCCGACGATGGCGACGTGCAATTGGCCCGGCCGCAGCGGCTCATATTGCGCGTTGGCGCGCAGGCAGGCGTTGATCATGCGCCGGTTGAAGCGCGCCGCCTGATCGACCGTATCCAGCATGATGGCGTATTCGTTGACGCCGGGCGTGCCGAAATCGTTCGACATGCTGCCGACCGCGATGACCAGCGTATCGTAGCCGAGCACGCGCGGCGGAATGACGGTCTGCCCCTCCTCGTCCAGGCTCGGCGCCACATAGATTTGCCGCTTGGCGCGGTTGAGCCCGATCATGGCGCCGATGCGATAGCGGTAGTGGCGCCGCCGTGCATGCGCGATCAATTCGAGCGAATCAGTTTCGCTGTCCATCGATCCGGAGGCGATCTCGTGCAGCAGCGGCTTCCAGACGTGGATGCGCGATTTGTCGAGCAAGGTGATCGAGGCCTTGCGTTTGCGGCCAAGCGTGGCGCCGAGGAGCGACGTCAACCGCAGGCCTGCGGCACCGCCGCCCACGATGAGAACGCGATGCAGCGACGGATCGTCCGTCGATGCAGTCTCCGTGATGGAGTTGTAAAGCGGGTCGTGCGTCACGGCTTCATGGCCTGTCGCAAATCCGACGATCCCGATCAGCTTGCACCCAGGGGTCGTGGACGGCAACACCGGTCACTGCGGCAAGCCGTAGCCTTGCGCCGGATCGGGCTTTGCGCCCACTATGCCGGAAGCCTGGGAGGAGATCATGCGTGCAAAAATCGGGTTGCTGAGCCTGGCGTTGCTTGCGCTTGGGAGCGGCCATGCCGGCGCGGAGCCGGTCAAAATTCGCGTCGCCTGGGTAGCGCCGGTGTCGAACTGGATCTCGATCTGGCTCGACAAGAAGGACCTCGCCCAGCATTTCGGCCAGTCCTACATCTTCGAGCCGGTGCATTTTGCCGGCACGCCGCCGATGATCACGGCGATCGCCAACAACGAAGTGGAAATCGGCAACCTCGCCTATTCGACGCTGCCGATCGCCATCAAGAACGCCGGCATGGAAGACACCCGCGTGATCTCCGACGACTTCCAGGACGGCGTCGACGATCGTTGGTCGGTCCGCTACGACGTGCTCAAGGACGGTCCGATCAAGAAGGTCGAGGACCTCAAGGGCAAGGTCGTTGCCACCAATGCCGAAGGCAGCGCCGTCGACATCGCCATGAAGGCGATGCTGCGCAAGCACGGCCTGGAGAACAAGCGCGACTACACCGTCGTCGAGGCGCCGTTCCCGGCCATGAAGGCGATGCTCGCGGAGCATAAGGTCGATCTCATCCCGGCAGTGCTGCCGTTTGCGCTGGATCCCGAGCTGCAAAACATGGCGAACATATTGTTCACAGCCAAAGACGCCGTCGGCGTCACGCAATTCGTCATGTTCGACGCGCGCAAGCCGTTCATCGACAAGAATCGCGCCGCCATCGTCGACTGGCTGGAAGATACCCAGCGCATCCTGCACTGGTACCTGGATCCGAAGAACCACGACGAGGCCGCGCAGATCGCCGCCAAGTTGGTCAAGGCGCCGCCCGAGCGGTTCGGCTGGGTGTTCACCAAGACCGACGTCTATCGCGAACCAACCATGATGCCGAACCTCGGCGCGCTGCAGAAGAACGTCGATATGACCAAGGAGCTCGGCTACGCGACCTCAAGCTTCGACGTCAAAGCCTATTCCGATCTCAGCATGGTCGAAGAGGCGGGCAAGCGCCTGAAATAACGCTGCGACTTATACCGCGGCGTCATGACCGGTCATAGCTGTTCGAAGAACGGCGTCGCTTCGCTCGCCTATGCCACCGCCATCCACGTCTATTGGAGGAAATAATGCAAACTACGAAACTTGGCTGCGCCGCCTTCTGCGTGTTGGCACTCAGTGCCGTCTCCACAGCTCAATCAGAACCACTGAAAATCCGCGGCTCCTGGGTGGCGCCTGTAGCCAACTGGGCCTCGATCTGGCTGGAGAAAAAGGACCTCGCCGTTCACTTCGGCCAATCCTACGTGTTCGAGAGCACGCGCTATGCCGGCACGCCGCCGATGATCACGGCACTGGCCAACAACGAGCTGGAAATCGGCGACCTCGCCTATTCCACATTGCCGATCGCGATCGAGAACGCCGGCATGGATGACCTGCGTGTCGTTGCCGACGAGTTCCAGGACGGCGCGCCGGGCTATCGCGCCGACGATTTTCAGGTCCTCACCGACGGCCCAATCCTGAAAGTCGAGGACCTCAAGGGCAAGGTGATCGCCACCAACGCCGCCGGCAGCGGCGTCGACGTCGCCTCGCGCGCCATGCTGCGCAAGCACGGCCTGGAGGCGAACCGCGACTACACCATCGTCGAGGCGCCGTTCCCCGGCATGCGGGCGATGCTGGCGGAAAAGAAAGTCGACATCATTCCAACCGTGCTGCCGTTCGCGCTCGACCCCGAATTGAAGAAGATCGCGCACCCGCTGTTCTCCATCACCGACGCGATCGGGGTGTCGCAATTCGCCATGTGGGCGATGCGAAAGCCGTTCATCGACAAGAACCGCGCGGCTATCGTCGATTTCATGGAAGACACCATGCGCATCGAGCGCTGGTATCTCGATCCGAAGAACCACGACGCGGTGGCCGAGATCGCGTCGCGGATCACCAAGCAGCCGCCGGAGCGGTTCGGCTGGCTGTTCACCAAGGCCGATTATTACCGCAACCCCGACATGCGGCCCGATCTCAATGCCCTGCAGAAGAACGTCGACATGACCAAGGATTTGGGCTTCGTCAAAGCAAGCTTCGACGTCAAGGCGCATTCCGACCTCAGCATGATCCAGGAGGCCGCGAAGCGGCTGAAGTGACGGCTAATGCATCGACTTGCCGCCGTCGACGTTGACGGTCTGGCCGGTCATGAAATCGCTCGCCGGCGACGACAGGAACATCACCGCGCCGACCAGGTCGGCCGGCACTTGCACGCGCTCGATGGCCCGGCCGGCGACGCGCGAAGCGAGATAATTACCGGACGATGATGCGACCTGGGTCTCACTTTGCGTCATGCCCGGGGTGAGCGCGTTGACGGTGATGCCGAACTCGGCGACTTCGCGGGCCAGCGCGCGGGTGAAGCCGATGACGCCGGCTTTCGACGTGGTGTAGTGCAGGCGATTCGGTGCGCCTTCCCACACCCGTGACGACGAGATGTTGACGATCTTGCCGCGCTGTTGCGCCTTCATCGCCGGGAACACCGCGCGGCAGGACAGGAACATGCCGCGCAGATTGACCGCCATCACCCGGTCCCATTCCTCGACCGGGATTTCCAGCCACGAGCGGCGCGGCAGCACGCTCATCAGCGAGGCATTGTTGATCAGCACGTCGATCGCACCGAAGCGATCGAGCGTCGCCTGCACCATGGTTTTGGTCGAGTCTTCGCTCGCGATATCGACACCGAGCCCGAGAGCCTCGAAGCCGGCTTGGCGTAGCGCCGCGGCGACATTCTCGGCGGCAACGGCATCGATATCGGCGGCGATAACGCGTGCGCCGACCTTGGCGAATTCCTCGGCATAGACCTTACCGATGCCTTTGCCGCCGCCGGTGATGACGACGCTACGCCCGGAAAAATCGAATCGCTCATTCACGGCCATTGCTTTTGCCTTTATCGTAAAGGGATGAATTTCGAACGGTTGTTGATCGGCGGCGGCACGCTGGTGGTGTTCCTGCTCGTCTGGGAATTGTGCGCCGATTCTGGCGCAATCAATCCGCTATTCATTTCTTCGCCGTCCCGCATCGCGCAAGCCGGCGCGGCGCTGATGGCCGATCCGGATTTCTGGAACGACGTCAGGGTCAGCGCCAGAGAATTCATATTGGGTTATGTCGCCGCCATCGTGATCGGCATTCCGCTCGGGCTCTTGATGGGCACCTCGCGGCGCCTGTCCTACATTGTCGCGCCCTTTGTCGACACGCTCAATGCCGTGCCGCGGGTGACTTTGCTGCCGCTACTCATCATCTGGTTCGGCATCGGCATCTGGTCGAAGGTCGCGGTGGTGTTTCTCGGCGCGGTCATCCCCATCGTCATCAGCGCGCTGTCCGGCGTGAAAACTAACGAAGCACGCTTCCTCATCATGGCACAGAGCTTTTCGGCGTCGCGCGTAAAAACA
Source organism: uncultured Alphaproteobacteria bacterium (assembly GCA_963821175.1). GTDB lineage: Bacteria > Pseudomonadota > Alphaproteobacteria > Rhizobiales > Xanthobacteraceae > BOG-931. Next base: position 118,856 of record CAWGCU010000026.1, on the reverse strand, counting down.
TTTGCCAGCATCATCCTGCCGGGAACGGTGCCTTTCATCTTTACCGGCTTGAAATATGCCGCCGGGCGCGCGCTGCTCGGTGTCGTCGTCGGCGAGCTCTACGCCTCGACCGCCGGCCTCGGCCATATGATCGCCGAAGCCGGCAATATGTTTCAGACCGATACTCTGTTCTTCGGTGTGTTGATCTTCACCGCCACCGGGCTTGTCGTCGTCGCGCTGCTCGACCGGCTGGAACGGCGGTTCGAGCGCTGGCGTCCGAGCGTGGGAGCGGCAACGTGAGGCGTTTTTATCTGGCGCACGAACGCGCCATCCTCGGCGCCATCGGCGTCGTTCTCTTCCTCATCCTATGGGAGGGATTCGAGCGCGGCTGGTGGGCGGCGCTGCTGCAACCGCTGCTCGGTGCACAAGCGATGCGATTCCAGCTCAAACCGATCTTCATTTCATCGCCGACGCGGATCGCGCGCATGGCTTTCGACATGTTCTTTGTCACCGGCGCGATCTGGAAGGATCTTGGCTGGAGCAGCCTCGAATTCGCGCTCGGCGTTGCGCTGGCGTTCGCGATCGGCATTCCGCTCGGGCTGGCCGCCGGTTGGTACCGCCGCTTCAACTATGCGGTTGAGCCGTTCCTTGCCGCTTTGAATGCGACGCCGCAGGTGGCGTTCTTACCGCTGCTCATACTCTGGTTGGGAACCGGGCTTGCGTCGCGCGTGCTGATCATCGTCCTGCTCGCGGTGTTGCCGATCGCCATCAGCGCGCTGGCCGCCGTGCGCACCGTCGATGCGCGGCTCGTCTGCGTCGCGCGAAGCTTTTCCGCCGGCGACGCGCTTCTTTTCCGCAGCATCATCCTGCCCAGCGCGGTGCCGTTCCTGCTGGCGGGCGCGCGGCTTGCCGTCGGGCGCGGCATGATCGGCATCGTGGTCGGCGAAATCTACGGCTCCGCAGCCGGCATCGGCGCGATGATCAACCAGGCCGGCTCGCGCTTCGAGACCGACAAGGTGTTCGTCGGCGTGCTGACCATCGCGGCCGCGGGCGTGGCGCTGGTCGAGCTCATTCGCCGCATCGAGCGCCGCGTCGAGGTCTGGCGTCCGCAGGTTGCGGCATGACCCCGAAACTCGAAGCGCAAGCCATTCGGCTCGCCTATGCGCAGCCGCGCACTGGCACGGAGCTTGTCGCCCTCGACGGCGTCAATCTGCAAGTGATGGACGGCGAGTTCGTCGCCATTGTCGGGCCGTCGGGCTGCGGCAAGACGACGTTTCTGTCCGTAGTCGACGGCTTGATCGTGGCGACCGGCGGCCGCGTCCTGGTCGACGGTGAGGTGGTGACGCGGCCCGGTCCGGACCGCGCCGTCGTGTTCCAGGACGCGTCCTTGCTGCCTTGGCGCACCGTGCTCGGCAATGCGCGCTACGGTCTCGAATGTCTCGGTGTCCGCGGCAACGAGGCGGACGAACGCGCGAAAAAACTCATCGCGCTGGTCGGGCTCTCCGGCTTCGAGCATCACTACCCGCACGAATTGTCCGGCGGCATGCAGCAGCGCGTGAACCTCGCCCGCGCGCTGGTGGTCGATCCAAAGATCCTGCTGATGGACGAGCCGTTCGCCTCGCTGGATGCCCAGACCCGCGAGCTGATGCAGGAAGAGCTCACCCGCATCTGGGAAGAGGCGCGCAAGACCGTGCTGTTCATCACCCACCAGATCGACGAGGCGATTTATCTCGCCGACAGGGTCGTGGTGTTCTCCGGGCGCCCCGGCAAGGTCAAGGACAGCATCGCGGTCGACATCGAGCGGCCGCGGCCGATCGGCGTGAAGCGGCAGGCGCGCTTTCATGCGCTGGAGGATCGCATCTGGGGGTTGATCGAGGAGGACGTGCGTCCTACGCGGGCTTGACCTGGGTGCCGATACTGCGCTTGAGCTTGCGCCAACAACGTCAGGGAGCGCGTCATGCAGGTGTTGAGCCGTTGGTCGATCCTGGCGGCGGCCGTGCTCATCGCGCCGATGGCGCGCGCCGACGATCTCGCACCGTTCAAGATCGGCATCTCCGCGCCGGTCGTAACCATCTTTCCGGTGTGGATGGCGCAAGCGGCCGGTCTCGATGCCAAGGAGGGGCTGAAAGTCGAATCCATCAGCATGGAAGGCGGCAGCCGTGGCGTGCAGGTGCTGTTGTCGGGCGAAATCCAGGCCATGCATGTCGGTCTCGCCCCGGTGGTGCAGGCCAACAAACAGGGCGCCGATTTGCGGCTCGTCACCTCGACCGCCAACACCATTCCGATCACGATCTTCGCCTCGCCGGCGCTCAAGACCGCGGCGGATCTCAAGGACAAGACCATCGGCATCAGTACGTTCGGCTCGGAGACCGACGTGGCGGTGAGCATCGCGTTGCAGCGGCTCGGGCTGAAGCGCGACGACGTCACCGTGTCGCAGATCGGCGGCTCATCGCAACGCTTCGGCGCATTGCTTGCCGGCCGCATCGACGCCGCGCCGCTGCTCGAGCCCACCATCACCGCGGCCAAGCAGAAGGGATTTGTCCCGCTGCTCGATCTCGCCGCCACCAACACGCCGTGGATCTTTGATGGCGTCGTGGTCACCAACAATTATCTTAAAGAGCACCGCGACGCGCTCACGCATTTCATACGGGCGTACATTGCGGGCGCCTATCTGGCGCTGTCCGACGTAGATAAAGCCAAGGCGCTGATCGCGCAAAAATACAAGACCGGCGATCCGACGGTGATCGACGCTACCTATAACGACTTCAAGCGGCTGATGCCGCTCGACGCCGCGCCGTCGGTCGCCGGCGCTAATAACGTGATCGCCCAGCTTCAGGCTATCGGCCTGGAAGTCGGCAGCAAGAATGTCAACGACTATGTCGACTTGAGCATCATCGAAGGTTTGAAAAAGGACGGCTATTTCGTTGAGATGGCGAAGGCCTATCCCGTAAAGCAATGAACGCCATCGACCTCGAAGTCATTTACCAGTCGACCTTGCAGATCGCGCGCGAGCTGACGCTCAACATGCTGCGCACCGGCTATTCCACCATCATCAAGGAAAGCCAGGATTTCACCTTCGCGATCTTCGACGCGCAGGGCCGCATGGTGGCGCAAGGCATTCCGCAGCCGCTGCATATCGGGCCGCTCGCCGCCCAGGTCAACGAAATCCGCCGCCGTTTTCCCGACGCCGCGCCGGGCGACGCCTTCATCGTCAATCATCCCTACCAGGCGTGCCAGAACCATTCGACCGACGTCTGCATCATCACGCCGATGTTCGTCGACGGCCGGCTCGTCGGCTATATCGGCAATACCGCACACAAGCCCGATCTCGGCGGCAAGGTGCCTGGCACCAATGCGGGCGACGCCACCGATCTGTTCCAGGAAGGTCTGCTGATTCCGCCGCTGCGGATTCTACGGCGCGGCCAATTGCTCACCGACATCGAGCGGGTGATCTGCGCCAACACCCGCACGCCGGAAGTCACCTGGGGCGATATCACCGCGCAGGTGAATACCAACACCTATGGTCTCACGCGGTTCGCCGAGCTGTTCGGCAAATACGGCACCGACAAAGTGCTCGCCTGCTGGCAGAGCTGGATGGATATTTGCGAAACCGAGTTGCGCAAGGAAATCGCCAAAGTGCCCGATGGGCTTTATGGCCCGGAGACCGATTACCTCGACGACGACGGCATCGACCTGAACAAGTCCTACCGCATCTCGGCGACCCTCGAAGTCAAGGGCGACATGCTACACTTTATTCTCGACAGCGATACACAGGCGCGCGGGCCGATCAACTTGCGCCCGTTCGTGTCGAAGAATTTCATTCAGTGCCTGGTCAAGATGGTGTTCATCCCGAACCTGCCGGTGAACGACGGATTGTCGCGGCCGGTGCAGGTGTCGTATCCGCCGGAAGGCTCGCTGCTTAATCCGCGCTTCCCGGCGCCGGTGAACATGTACGTCCGCCCGAGCCAGGTTACGACCTCGGTCGCGATCCGCGCGCTGGCGCGCGCCGTGCCCGGCAGGGTGCCGGCACCGGGCAGCGCCGCCGGCGGCTCGATCTCCAGCGCCGGGCGACATCCGCAAACCGGCCGCTGGTATTCGCAATATGAAATCCTCAGCGGCGGCACCGGGGCGCGGCCCGACGGCGACGGCGTCAGCGCCATGGACGAGCTGGTCGTCAACGTCATGAACACGCCCGTCGAGGCAGTCGAAAGCGAGTTTCCGGTGCGCATCGAGCGCTACGAGCTGGCGCAGGATTCCGGCGGGCCCGGCACTTTCCGCGGCGGCCTCGGCGTGCGGCGGCAATGGCGCATCCTCGGCGATGAATCGGTGATCAATCTGCGCACCGACCGTTTCAAATTCTCTTCACCGGGAATTTTCGGCGCCAAGCCGGCGCACGTCTCGGCCGCGTCGCTGAAATCCACCGGCGAAGCGGCGCGGCCGCTGACCTCCAAAGTCGCCGGCTTGCGGCTAAAGAAGGACGACGTGCTGTCGATGGAATTCGGCGGTGGCGGCGGTTGGGGCGATCCGCGCGCGCGCGCACCCGAACGGGTGCGCGAGGACGTGGTGCGCGGCTATGTCTCGCGCGAAGCGGCACGCGACGATTATGGCGTCGCCTTCAAGGACGACTTGAGCGTGGATGCCGACGCGACCGCGAAGCTGCGGACCAAGGCCAACACATGAAATTGCGCATTGGCATCGATGTCGGCGGCACCTTCACCGATGTCACAGCCTTCGACGAGGACGCGGCGGCACTGGTCGCCGTGCGCAAATACACGTCCAACCCGGCGCAGCCCGCCGCGGTGATGGAAGACATCACCCGCGATCTTGCCGCCGAGTTCGGCGCCGATGCTGTGTCGCTGATCCTGCACGGCTCGACCGCAGCGCTCAACACCATGCTCGAAGGCAAGGGCGCACGCGTCGGCCTCATCACTACCCGCGGTTTCCGCGACGTCTACGAGATCGGCCGGCAATGGCGCGGCGACGAAGTGTTCAACATTTTTGCGCCGGCGCCGAAAATGCTGCTGACCCGCGACCGCATCCACGAGGTGCGCGAACGCCTCGATTTTACCGGTAACGTGATCGAGCCGCTTGATGCGGACGACGTCGCCGCGGCCGCCCGCAAGCTGATCGCGCAAGGCGTCGAAGCCGTCGCGGTGTGCTTTCTGTTCGCCTACGCCAATCCGGCCCACGAGCAGGCGGCGGCAAAGATCATCCGCGATATCGCGCCGGACCTCTATGTGTCGCTGTCGCACCAGGTCAATCCGGAATGGCGCGAATACGAGCGCACCGCCTCGACCGTCGCCAATGCCTATATCGGCCCGCCGGTGTCACGCTATCTGCGCGAGCTGGAAGCGCTGTCGCTACGGCGCTTCCCGCGTTCGCGGGCGCTGATGATGAAATCCGACGGCGGCGCCGCCAGCGCCCGCATGCTGGCGTCCACGCCGATCGAAACCGTGATGTCCGGCCCGGTCGCCGGTGTCATCGGCGGCCGCCACCTCGGCGACATCAAGGGCATCGACAACATCATCACTTTCGACACCGGCGGCACCTCGTCCGACATGGCGGTGCTGCCGGGCCGGCCGCTGTTCAAATCGGAAGTGTCGGTGGCGCGGCATCCGCTGCGCACCCACACCGTGGATATCGAGACCATTGGCGCCGGCGGCGGCAGCATCGCCTCCGTCGATCTCGGCGTGCTCAAAGTCGGGCCGCAAAGCGCCGGCGCCAATCCGGGTCCCGCCTGCTACGGCCGCGGCGGAATTGAGCCGACGCTGACCGACGCGTTGGTCGTGCTCGGCCATCTCAGCCCAAGCGCGTTGCTCGAAGGCGCCATGCCGATTTCAAGCGCGAAGGCGCACGAGGCGGTGGTGTCGCGCGTGGCGGCGCCGCTCGGGCTGACGGCGGTCGAAGCGGCCTGGGGCATCCTCACCGTGCTGGCCACCAATGTCACCATGGCGATGCGCACCATCACCATCGAGCGCGGCTACGACCCGCGCGAATTTACCCTGGTGCCGTTCGGCGGCATGGGCCCGACCATCGCTGGCCGCATCATCGCCGAGCTCGGCATCGGCCGTATTCTCATTCCGCGCGATCCCGGCACCTTCAGCGCCTTCGGCATGCTGGTCACCGACGTGCACCAGACCCGCAGTTTCACCCGCATCACGCGGCTCGATGCGGCGAAGCCTGCCGAGCTGGAACGGATTTTTGCCGGCATGGAAGAAGCAGCGTTAGTGGATTTGATGCAGGAGCAATTCTTACGCGCGCAACTGACGACATTGCGCAGCGCCGGCATGCGTTATCGCGGACAGTCTTACGAAGTCAGCGTTCCCGTCACCGGACTGAACAGCGACGCCGATCTCACGGCGCTAGGCAAGCGCTTCCACGAGGCGCACCGGCGCCGCTACGGCCACATGGCGGAATCCGAAGCGGTCGAGATCGTCAACTTTCAGGTCACCGCGGTTGGAGCGATTCCCAAACCGCAGTTCGGAGCGCTTGCGGCGCCCGGAGCATTGCAACCGCCGATACCACACGAGACGCGCACGGCTTACTTCAATGCAACCGACGCAATCCAAGTACCGGTATTCCGCCGTTCTGCGCTTGCAGCGGGCGCGATCATCGACGGCCCCGCCGTCATCGAGGAGAAGACGTCGACCACGGTGCTTTATCCCGGCCAGCGCGCCGAGATCGACGGTTATCTCAACATCGCCGTCGCCTCTGCCGCAGACGCATGACCATCGGCGATTTGCGGCTTCCACGCGGCCGGCCGGATGTGGTTAGCTGAGCGCCCCGCCTCCAAATTCCTGCACAGTAGGTATACCCAAATGTCCGCCCTGCCGATCACCTTCGCCTGCGGCCTCTACGATCGCATGCTCGCGCTCCACACCGGCGACGTCAAAGCCGACGGCATCGATCTCAATTTCCTGGTCATGGACAATCCGCGCGAGATTTTCGACCGCATGTCCAACCGGCTGGAATTCGACGCCTGCGAAATGTCGAGCTCCGAATTCATCACCCGCTATGCCGCCAAGAAGCTGCCGTTCGTGGCGCTGCCGGTATTCGCCTCGCGGGTGTTCCGCCACAGCTTCATCATCGTCAACCGCAAGCACATCAAGTCGGCCAAGGATTTCGCCGGCAAGCGCGTCGGCGTGCCGCTCTACACCCAGACCGCCGCCATCTTCATCCGCGGCCTGATGCAGCACGACCTCGGCATCGATCTCGACGAGATCGAATGGATCCAGGGCGCCATCAACGAGCCCGGCCTCTACGGCAATCCCTCCGTCATGCCGATGCTCAAGCCGGTCAACCTCAAGCCGAACACCAGCGGCAAGTCGCTGAGCGACCTGCTCGAATCAGGCGAAATCCACGCCATCATCGGCTCGAACATGCCGCGGGCGTTCGGACGCAATCCCGACGTGGTGCGGCTCATTCCCGACTATCGCGCGCAGGAAAAGGATTATGTCCGGCGCACAAAAATCTTTCCGATCATGCATCTCGTCGTCATCCGCAACGACGTCTACGAGAACAACCCGTTCGTGGCGACGAGCCTCTACAACGCGTTCAACGCGGCGAAGGACTGGGCGCGGGAAAAGATGCGCTATTCCGGAACGCTGCGTTACATGCTGCCGTGGCTGCCGGACGACGTGCAGGAGATCGACGAATTGTTCGGCGGCGATTGCTGGCCGTACGGCGTCGAGCCGAACCGGCCGACGCTGGAAGCGCTGGTGACTTACATGGTCGAGCAGGGTTTGATCCCGGAGCCTATTCCGATCGAGAAGCTGTTCGTGCCGACGTTCGGTTAGCGGCGCACGACGACAACAGGGAGAAGACCATGCGCGTTCTGATCACCGGCGGCATGGGCGTCATCGGCGCGGAAGCGAGCCGCAAATTCGTCCGCGAAGGCCACCGGCCGGTGCTCTATTCGCGCCACCGCGATGAATCGCTGATCCGCGATATCGTCGACAAGGTCGATATCGAGCTCGGCTCCATTCTCGACCGCGCGCGGCTTGCCGAAGTTTTCAAATCGCGCGGCATCACCCACGTGGTGCACACCGCCGCCTATATCAGCGCGCTGTCGGCCAAGCATCCGGCCGAAAGCGTCGAGATCAATGTGATGGGCACAGTCAATGTGCTGGAAGCGGCGCGGGCGGCCAATGTCGAGCGCGTCGTCTATACCAGCGCCAAGGGTGTCTATGGGCCGTTCCTTGGCGACTACGGCTCGCCGACCTACAAGCCCGTCATCGAGGATCATCCCAAGGACCCGAAGCGCATCTACGATTCCGCAAAACTCATGGGCGAGAACGCGACGCTGTATTGGGGCTCGCTCGGCCTCGACGTGGTGGTGCTGCGTTTCGCCACCACCTACGGCCCCGGCAAAACCGCGCGCCACGGCAATATGGGCGTGACCAGCCAGATCATCGAGCAGCCGGCCAGCGGCCAGCCGTTCCGTATCGCGCAAGGCGGCGATGAGAAGGACGATTTCATCTACAACAAGGATTCCGCGCTCGGCATTTATCTCGCGACAATGGCGAAAAACCTCGACAGCCGCGTGTTCAATATCGGCACCGGCGTCGGCGTCACGCTCAAGGACGTCGCCGCAATCTTGCGCAGGCACTTGCCCAATGCCGTCATCGAAGTCGGTCCGGGATTGAACTTCCTCGGCTCGCCCTATCCGATGCACGGCATCTACGACATTTCGCGTGCGCAGAAAGAGCTTGGCTACCGGCCCGAATACGATCTCGAACGCGGCATCGCCGATTATCTCGAAAGCCTGCAGCGGCTGAAGCTGCAGGCGGCGTAACGAGGCAACACATGCGCAACGTTCTCGAACTCCCTCGACTTTCACTGCGCGAGCGCGACCGGCGCTGGGCTGCGGTGCGCAAGGACATGGCGGCGCGCGACCTCGATTGCCTCGTGCTCTGGGGCTGGCCGCTGATGTGGGACTTTTGCATCGCCAATGCGCGCTATCTCTGCCCGGTCGGCGGCAATGCCGAATTCAACGTACTGGTGTTCCCGCGCGAGGGCGATCCAACCTGTTTCGTGCTGATGCCGACCTTTCTCGAAGGCTGGCGCAGTGCGCAGGATTGGGTCGGCGACATCCGCGCCCGCAAAGGTACCTGGGCGGACAGCGTCGCCGAGCGCATCAAGGAACTGAAACTCGAGCGCGGCCGCATCGGCATGGATGGCTTGGCCGGTCCGCTCGATCCCGACGGCTGGCTGCCGCATAGCGTCTATCTACGCCTGCAGGAGCTTCTGTCCGGCGCCAAGCTCGTGCATCTCGACGACATGCTGGAGAAGGTACGCACCATCAAGAGCGACGAAGAGCTCGGCATCCTCGCCAAGGCAGCGGAGCTCGGCGACCTGATGCTGGCGGCGTGCCGCGACACCGCGCGGCCCGGCGTCAAGGAATGCGAAGTCTACGGCCGCATGGTGGAAACCATGCTGGCGCACGGCGGCGAGGAGCCGACGTTGTTTCTTTGGGCCTGCGACCGCTACCCTTATCCGCATCCGTTCCGCGTGCCGACGACGCGCAAGATGGAGCGCGGCGACGTCATCATCTGCGAGCTGCATCCAAAAATCGGCGGCTATTTCACCCATGTCGAGCGCACGTTCTGCCTCGGCGAGCCGGAGGCCAAGCAGCGCGAAATTTATGACGGCTGCGTCGCCGCCTACGAGCGCGGGCTGGAGGAGTTCGGGCCGGGCCGCAAAATCTCAGCGGCCATGGGCGCGGTGAAGAAGACCATCGAGGAACGCAAGCTTGCGATCTGCGAAACCGGCATTCACGGCCACGGCCTCGCCTCGCTGGAATATCCGCGCTACCGCTTTCACGCCTTGCGCGCCGACCAGGACGCGCTGAAAGTCGTCGGCGACGAATTCCGCCCCGGCATGGTGTTCGCCTTCAATATCGACCTTTACGATCCGGCTTGGCGCAACGGCGAAACCGGCTGCGTGTTTGCCGAGACGGTGCAGATCACCGCGACCGGTGCGCAGCGGATGCACGGTTTCTCGACCAAATTTCAGGCGATCCCGGTCTGACGATTTACGGCGGCGGCGGATAGGCGGCGCAGAATTTCGGCGCGCCGTCGCCGAGCTCAAAACACCTGTAGATATTGTGCGAGATAATCATCTCGCAGGTATTGAGCGCGTTGCATGGCGGATGTGTTTCCGGCGCAACCGCAATGCATTGCTTGACATAGATAGCGGCATGCTTGGCGCCGACGGTGTCGTTGCAAGGCGTATCTCTCGTATTCGGCCCGGCCGTGAGCGCAGTGGTGCGGATGACATAGGCCTTGCGGATGCAGGCCTTGTCGACGCCGCAACTGTTGCGATGGGCGAGCCAGGCTTTCTGCGTCATCGGGATCGCGTCGCGTGGATCGTCCAGCGAATAATCCCGTGGTCCCGGGTTTTCGAGCTTGCTCTTGTATACAGCGGCAAGCGCAACGTCGAGCGACGCCAAGCCGTCATCCGAGCAAATTACCTTCTCGATGGACGTGAGATTACCGGAGCAGGGAAAGCTCGGCGTTGCCGCAACGGCGGGCGAGCACAACAGCCACGTCAGAAATCCCGCGAGCGCAACGGCCGGCCGTTTCGCGAAGATCACCTACACCGCCTTCAAATGCGCATCCCGGCGCTTGTAGAGATCGCCGTCGGAATAGCCCATGGGATCGGGCCGGCCACGGCCGAGCATGATCTGTACGTAAACCGGGGCGAGCGAATCATTCTGATAGCCGTGGATCACACCGGCCGGACAGGCGATGCACTCCCAGGGGCCGAGCCGCGTGGTGACGCGCTTGCCGCTTTCGTCCTCGACGAACACGTCGAGAATGCCTTGCAGCACGAAGAAGCACTCTTCGACTTCGTGGGTGTGCGCGGCATTGCCCTGGCCGGGATTCACATAGACGATCGATAGCGTGAAATTGCCTGCCGGAATGATGTTCGGATCGTCGTGCTTGCCGGAACCGCCAGCGCCGATGAAACGATGCTGCGCGCGCTTATAGCCTTCGATCTTGGCGTCCTCGAAGGCGGCCCAATCCGGCGTCTTGTCCTTGAAGCGGCCGACGTATTTTTTCATAATCTCTTCGAGCGGAACACCTTCGAGTTCTTTCGGGCGCGGATGACGGGCAACGGCCATGGCTTGCTCCTGAACGTGCGTGTTGAGCTTGAATCTATTCCAAGCACAGGACGATGTCATGCCCCGCGAAGACGAGTTACTTGCGCGCGTCCTGCACCAGTTGCCACACCCGCGACGGCGACAGCGGCAGGTCGCGCGGCTCGACGCCGAGAGATGAGAGCGCATCGGCGACGGCGTTGGCAATGACACCGCCGACCGAGATGATGCCGCCCTCACCGGCGCCCTTGGCGCCGAGCGGATTGATCGGCGAGGGATGCGACTCCATCATATAGCCGCGGATTTTTGGAAAATCGCTCGCGGTCGGAATGAGATAATCGGCGAGCGAGCCGGTCAACAGCTGAGCGTTCTCGTCATAGGCGAGATGCTCCATGAACGCACCGCCGAGGCCTTGCACCACCGCGCCGACGAGCTGGCCCTTGAGCGTGAGCGGGTTGATCATGCGGCCGCAGTTCTCGACGGCCACATAATCGATGAGCGCAACGGCGCCGGTCTTCGGATCGACCGCGACATGGGCGGCATGCGCGCCATAGGCCCAGGTGTGCTTGTGGTTGGAAAACGCGCCTTCGACCGACAGCGGCTCCGGCGCCAGCTCCGCCCATGACACCGATTTGCCGTCGGGCGCGGTGGCGCGGCCGTCGGCGAGCACGACTTCGGCGGCGCCGCAATTCAATCGACGCGCCGCTTCCGCGCTCATGGCCGCCCGCAGTTTCGTCGCGGCATCGAGCACGGCCGAGCCGCCCATCACGATCGAGCGCGAGTGATAGGAGCCGTAGCCGTCGCTGACATACGTGGTTGAGCCATGGAACACTTGGTTGATGCGATCCATCGGCATGTCCATGGCATCGGCGGCGATTTGTGCGAACGCTGTCTCCAGCCCCTGGCCGACGCCGGACGAGCCCATATAGACGGTCAGCGTGCCGTTGGTTTCCAGCACCAACCGCGCGCTCTCCTTAGGCCCGGCGGCGCCGCCTTCGATGAAACAGCAGACCGCGAGGCCGTGGTAGCGGCCATCGACCAGCTTGCCCTTGAGCTTTTCCTTTTCGGCCCAGCCGAATTCGGCGAGGCAACGCTCGAGCGTGACCTGATAATCGCCGCTATCGAGCTCGTCCTTGCTCGGAAACGGCGCGATGCTCGCGACCGTGTACGGCATGTCGGTTTCACGGACAAGATTGCGCCTGCGGAACTCAACCTGATCGATGCCGAGATCGCGCGCCGCCATGTCGAGCAGGCGCTCGCGGAAAAAATCGGTTTCGAAACGGCCGGGTCCGCGATAGGTGCCGACCGGCGTCTTGTTGGTCAGCAAAAGCGAAACGTCGAGATCGATGTTGGGAACGCGATACGCTCCCGACATGAATTGCGCGATGTTGCGCGCACCGACGGCACCATTGGTGCGCATATAAGCGCCCATGTCGACGAAGGCGTGGCCGCGTAGCCCGAGAATCGTGCCGTCGCGGGCGCAGGCGATCTCGACGTCGCACGCCGCTTCGCGGGCGTGGTTCATGGTCATCAAATGCTCGCGGCGATCCTCGGTCCATTTCACCGGGCGGCCGATGTGGCGCGCCGCGAATGGAATCAGAAAATCCTCCGGATAGAATTCGCCGCGCGCGCCAAAGCTGCCGCCGACGTCGTACTCGATCATGTCGATGGCATCGACGGCGAGACCGAGCTGTTTGGCGAGGATGCGGCGGTTGGCGAACAGCACCTTGGCGGCGCCCGACAGCGTCAGCCGCCCGCTCGCCGCGTCCCATTCGGCAAGCAGGCCGCGCGGCTCCATGGGCAGCGCGGTGTGGCGCTGGGTGCTGAAACTTTCACGTCGCGTATAGGGTGCGTCTTTGAACGCCGCCGCGGCGTCGCCGAGCACGGCGCGAAATTTCATCGTGACGTTGCTGCCTTTATTTTCGAACAGCAACGTTTCGTTTTTCGCCGCACTTTGCCAGTTCGCCACGACCGGCAGTGGCTCGACGTCGACTTCGATGGCGCCGAGCGCGTCCTCGGCAACGCCGGCGCTGTCGGCAAGCACCATGGCCAGCGCCTCGCCGACATAGCGCACCTTGTCGCGCGCCATGACCGGCTGGCCGAAGGCTTCGAACTCCGGCATCGGCTGCAGCCGCATCGGCACCAACGGAATGGAATCGCCGAGATCGGCCGCGGTGATGACAGCATGCACGCCGGGCATTTTTCGTGCATGCGACACGTCGATGGCGCGGATGCGGCCGTGGGCGACCGCACTGCGCAGAATCGCCGCGTGCAGCATATCCTTGCGCGCGAGATCGTCGACATATTGGCCGCGGCCGCGGACGAAACGGAAATCCTCCAACCGTTCGATCGGCTGGCCGACGAACGCGTTGACCGTTCTCATGCGCCTTTTCCGTCGCGCTTATAGGCGGAGCGCGCGTCGAGCACGGCTTCGACGATGGAAATGTAGCCGGTGCAGCGGCACAGATTGCCGGACAGCACTTCGCGAACCCGATCCGCGTCGCAATCCGGCTCCTCGCTGAGCAGCGCATGGGCCGTCGTGATCATGCCCGGCGTGCAGAAGCCGCATTGCAGCGCGTGATGCTTGCGGAACGAGGCCTGCAGCGGCGTCAATCCTTCTTCGAGCGACAGGCCCTCGACGGTCACCACCTTGGCGCCCTCGGCCTGCACCGCGAGCAACAGGCACGAGCGCACCGCCGCGCCGTCGACCAGCACCGTACAGGAGCCGCACACGCCGTGCTCGCAGCCGACATGGGTGCCGGTCAGCCGCAAATGATGGCGCAGGCAATCGGCCAGCGTCAGCCGCGGCTCGACTTCGACCTCGACCGGCTTGCCGTTAACTTCGAATTTTACCGGCATGGTTTTGTTCGCTACGCCGCCGCGTTTTTGAGCGCACGCTCGACCATGACGCCGATCAACGCCTTGCGATAGGCGCCGCTGGCGTGGATATCGTCATCCGGATCGACCGAGGCGGATGCCGCGGCTTCCGCCTTGGCGATGACGGCCTCATCGATCTTGTTGCCGTTGAGAACTTGCTCAACGCCCGGAAGCCGCAACGGCCGGTCGGCGACGCCGATAGCACCGACATGTGCGTTGCGCGCCTTGCCGCCTTCCTCATCGTAAAGCAGCATCGCCGCGGCCAGCGCGAAGTCGCCGCGACGGCGGGCGAATTCCTGAAAGCCGAAGCGGCGCTTTGCCGGCCATGCCGGCAGGCGGATCTCGGTGATGATCTCATCGGGTTTTAACGCGGTCATCAGCGGGCCCTGGAAGAAATTCGCCGCATCGATGACGCGCGCACCGGCTTTGCCGACAACTGCAATCTTCGCCTCGCAGGTCACGACGATACCGGGCATCTCCGCGGCGGGATCGGCGTGCGCAATGCTGCCGCCGACAGTGCCGCGGTTGCGGATCTGATAATGCGCGACGTGTTCGACCGCCGCGACCAAAAGCGGATGCGCCTTGCGCAACCGCGCGTCGTCGAGGATGTCGCGCCAACGCACCATGGCGCCGAGCGTGACACCATCGTCCGCGATCTTGATCTGTCGCAGCTCGGCGAGCTTGCGCAGATCAACCAGCAACGATGGCGAAGCGACGCGGAACGCCATCATCGGCACCAGGCTCTGGCCACCGGCCAGCGGCTTGGCCTCGCCGTCATGCGACGCCAAGAGCGCGACCGCGTCGGAGAGCGTGGTCGGACAGGCATATTCGAAGGGCGGGAGTTTCATGCGGGCACGTTAACGCGAGGATGCGTCCTGTATCAACTGCCACACCCGCGGCGGCGTCAGCGGCAATTCGTGCGGCTGCACACCCAGCGAGCCCAGCGCCGCGACGACGGCGTTGGCGACGACGCCGCCGACCGGAATGATGCCACCCTCGCCGGCGCCTTTGGTACCCATCGGATTTAGCGGCGACGGCTTCTGCTCCAACGCCACCGCACGAATGCTTGGGAAATCGCTCGCCGTCGGCATCAGGTAATCGGCAAACGAGCCGGTGAGGAATTGGCCGTCCTCATCGTAGATGAAGTGCTCGAGCAACGCGCCGCCCAAGCCCTGCACGACGGCGCCGACGCATTGGCCGTGCAAGGTCAGCGGATTGACGATGCGGCCGACGTCTTCGACGGCGACGTAGTCGATCAATGCGACCTGACCAGTTCTCGGATCGACCGAGACGTAGGCGGCATGCGCGCCATAGGAATAAGTCCGCTTGTTGCTGGCATGCGTGCCGTCGGCGGCAAGTCCGGCGAACGCTTTGAGATCGAGCGTGGCGCGGTTTGGCCCGACAACCGTCTCGTTATCGAATGAGATTTCGTTCGCTGCGCAACCGAGCCGCTGCGCCGCGACGTCGCGGATGAGCGTGCGCAGCCGGTTGGCGGCATCGACAATGGCGTTGCCGCCCATGACGATTGAGCGGGACGAGAACGAGCCAAAACCTTCGGTGACATAATCGGTCGAGCCGTGGAACACATTGTTGATGCGCTCCATCGGCAGTTCGAGCGCGTCGGCGGCGATCTGCGAGAACACCGTCTCGACGCCCTGCCCGACCGACGACGAGCCGACATACACCGAGATCTTGCCATCCGCTTCGACGACCAGCCGCGCATTCTCCCGCGGCCCGGTGCCGCCGCCTTCGAGATAGCAGCCGACGGCGATGCCGTGGTAGCGGCCGTCGATCAGTGCTCCTTGCAGCTTCGACCGCTCGGTCCAGTTGAACTCGGCGAGGCAGCGATCGAGCGTGATTTGATAATCGCCGCTGTCGCATTCGGTGACGATGTCGAGGACATGCACTTTCGCCAGCGCATAGGGCATGTCGGCTTCCGCGATCAGATTGCGGCGGCGGAATTCGACCCGGTCGATGCCGAGATCGGCCGCCACCATGTCGAACAGCCGCTCGCGGCAGAAATCCGATTCAAATCGCCCCGGCCCGCGATAGGTGCCCGACGGCGTCTTGTTGGTCACCACCATGGTCACGTCCATGCGCACATGGGGGATGCGATAGGGCCCGGACATGATTTGGGAAATATTGCGCGACGCCGTGGCGCCGTTGGTGCGCACATAGGCACCGAGATCGGTAAAAGCGTGGCCGCGCAGTGCAAGGATGATACCGTCGCGGCTGCAGGCGATTTCGAGATCGCAAGCGGCGTCGCGCGCATGGCTGAGCGACATCAGATTCTCGCGCCGGTCCTCGACCCACTTCACCGGACGGCCGACGACGCGCGCCGCGAACGGAATGAGAAAATCTTCCGGATAAAACTCGCCGCGCGCGCCAAACCCGCCACCGACGTCGTATTCGAGCATGCGCACCGAACTCTCGGGCAGCTTCATCATCTGCGCCAGTGCGCGGCGGTTGTTGAACGGCACTTTGCAGACGCCTGACACCGTCACGCGCTGTTTCGTGGCGTCCCAGTCGGCGACGAGGCCGCGCGGCTCCATCGGCACCGCGCCTTGGCGCTGCACCTTGAAATGCTCGCGGCGCACGTAAGGCGCATCTTTGAACGCCGCATCGGTGTCGCCGCGCGTCGCCGTGATCGTCCCAGCGACATTGCTGCCGGTATCTTCGAACAAAAAAACATCGTCCTTGCGCGCAGCGTCGCGGTCGACCACCGCGGCAAGCGGCTCGATATCGACGGCGATCGCCTCCAATGCATCCTCGGCCAATGCAACGCTATCGGCGACCACGACGGCGATCGGCTCGCCGACAAAGCGAACCTTATCTGCAGCGATGATCGGCTGCACATAACGCATGGACGACGGCAGCGGGTCGTGCCGCAACGGGATCGTTGGTATCTCGCCGATGTCGGCCGCGGTGATCACGGCATGGACGCCGGGCCGCGCGCGGGCCGCCGCCGTATCGATCGAGCGGATACGGCCATGCGCGACGGAACTGCGCAGGATCACCGCGTGCAGCATTTTGTCGTCTGTAAGATCGTCGGTGTATTGGCCGCGCCCGGTGAGAAAGCGCAAATCCTCGAGCCGCTCGATCGGGCTGCCGATGAAGGCGTTGGTGGCGCGGCGCGTTGTCGGGACGGTCATATGACGATTGTAGCATCCAGATTGATGAGCGCACGCGCGACGCTGAGCGCCGCGAGTGCCGAGGTTTTGGGGTTGCTGCGCGACGGCTTGCCCTGGAGCTGGATGGCAAAACGCCCAGCGGCGCCCTCGGCTTCGATCTCATGCACATTGCCCGGCGCATCCGGATCGGCGACCAGCTCGACCTCAGTTCTTTCGAACCCGAGCCCGGCGAGCGCCACCGCGGCGGCCACATTGGCGTTCTGCGGATAGAGCAGCGCCGCTTCGCCGGCAGTGCCGCGATAGAGCACGGTGCGGCCGGTCAACTTGTCGAGGTCCGCGACCTTTTCCGCGGGGGAGCCGCGCCACGCCGCCGGCGGCTTGCGCGAGCGGTAGCGCACCACATCGAGCCCACCGAGGCGCATCGCCGCAATGGCATCGATACCGCCAATGGCGCCGGCCGGCAGCAGCATGCGACTTTTGCCTTCGCGCGCGGCCGTCTTGAGACGGCCCAACAGCGCGGGATCGGCCAGCGCGCCGACGGAAATCACCAGGAGATCAAAACCGCGACGCAACACGTCCGGGCCATGCTTGGCCACCGCCTGCTGTCCGGCGACTTCGGCGACAATATCCGGACGCAACGCCAGCAAATCGGCAAGCGATTCCACGACCGCGACATCGCCGAGCGCGGCGCGCGCTTTCGCCGCCATCCCGGGCCGGCACAACACGCCGGCAATCTTCGTGCCGCCGGCCTCGCGCAACGCCGCGACCACGTCCCGCGCGATGCCGCCGTAACCGATTAGGCCGACCGAGCTCATCGAGTTTCGTTTCCGGCTTGCCGCATCAATTCGCGTCGATATGTACGCCGGCCGCTTTGATGACGTCCTGCCATTTCGGCCGCTCCGTAGCGATGAACGCCGCAAAAGCGTCGGGGGTCATCGGTGCCGGCTCGCCGCCGACTTTGGTCAGCGTCGCGACCACGTCCGGCGCCTCGAAAACGTGCTTCACCTCGGCTGAGAGTTTTTCCACGATCGGGCGCGGCGTGCCCGCGGGCGCGAACAGGCCCTGCCAGCCCGAGACCGAGAAACCCTTGATGGTCTCGCCGATGGTCGGCAGGTCCGCTGCGCTGGCGAGGCGCGCCTCGCTCGTCACCGCCAGCGCCCGCACCGCACCGGCCTGCGCTTGCGGCCACAGCGTCGTCATGCTGTCGATGGCGAGATCGACGTTGCCGCTCAACATGGCGGTCAATTCGTCGGTGGTGCTGCGGAATGGCACGTGCGTCATGTGCGTGCCGGTGGCGAGCTCGAACATCACCACCGAGAGCTGCGATGAGGTGCCGACACCCGAGGAGCCATAATTCAGCTTGCCGTCGTTGGCCTTCAGATAAGCGATCAACTCCGGCACGGTTTTTACTGGAACCTTTTGATTGACGACCAGCAGATTGGGTAGATGCACCAGGAGCGAGATCGGCTGAAAATCGCGCTCCGGGTCATAGGACAATTTGCTGAACACGAATTCGTTGAGCACGTTGCCGCTGAGCGTGCCGAGCAGCAGCGTGTAACCGTCGTTCGGCGCCTTCGCCACGTAAGCGGTGCCGACGCTGCCGCCGGCGCCGGAACGGTTCTCGACCACGAACGGCGAATGGAAATCCGCCTCCATGTGCTGCTGCAGGATGCGCGCCAGCAGGTCCGCCGAGCCACCGGCCTGGAACGGCACCACGATCGTCACCGGCCGCTGCGGCCAATTCTCCTCGGCCTGCGCCGACGACGTGATGGCGAGCAAGGTCGCTGTGACCAACGCCAAAGCGAAACGCATAAAACGTCTCATTTGACGCGCGGTTTTGACTTCGGGCCCATCGGCTCGGGATGGAACGGGCCGTCGCGCGCTTCCAGATAGGCCTTCAGACCGCCAGTGCGCTGCGCCTCGAACAGCCGCTGGCGATCCTCGTTATGCGAGGAATGCGCCAGCGCGCTCAGCGCGCCTTCGAGCAGCAGCGCCGCATGCACGCCGGATGCCTGCAGCCCCTGCATGGCGATGGCCTTGTTGAGCCGGATCGACGGCTCCGGCACCAGCGCGATGCGGTTGGCCAAAGCGCGGGCGCGCGGCATCAGCTCGTCATGGGGCACCACCTCGTTGACCATGCCGATGCGTAGCGCCTCCTGGGCGTCGAAATGGTCGCCGGTCAGCGCCCAGCGATTGGCGGCCTTCCAGCCGCACAATGCCGTCAGCAGATAGCTGGTATTGGAAACTTGGCGCACTTCCGGCTGCGCGAATGTCGCTTTGTCGGAGGCGATCGTGATGTCGGCGGCAAGCTGATACCAGAAGCCGCCGCCCATGGCCCAGCCGTTGACCGCGGCGATCACCGGCTTGCCCAGGTTCCACATATGCTCCCAGTGGTTCACGCGGCTGCCGTCGAGGCGCTGCCAGAATTCGATGTATTCGGCGTGGCTCTTGCCCTGCGGATCGAGCGGCCGCACGCCCGACGCCGGCGCCGCCTGCTGATCGTAGCCGGCGGAAAACGCCGCGCCGGCGCCGGTGAGGATGATGGCCCGCACATTGCGGTCGGCATCGGCCTCGTCGAGCGCGCGGTGGATTTCCGCCTCGAGATTGCGCGACAGCGCGTTCATGCGGTCGGGCCGGTTCAGCGTGATGGTCGCGACCTTGCCGTCGACGCCGTAAAGCAAATCCTGGTAGCTCATGGTCCCTCCCGCTTTCTTGGCCGCAAAGCTACACTGCGGCGCGTGCCGATGGGAGGCCGCGCTCGGACGTTTCGGCATGGCTGATCCGGGCAACCGGTGGTAGTTGAGGGCAAATTGCCATGTCCATCGCGGGCGAATGCTGCTAGCTTTCCGCCAGATTCCAATGGCCGTGTTTCACGGGCCCGATCACAAAAGCTGCTCCAAGGGTGGAGGACATCGATGCTGACCAAGACGCCGCGCAACGGAAAAAACGGCAAAGGCATTTCGCGCGTCACCGAATTGCCGAAGATCAGCACCACGACCGACACCCGCGAGATCCTCGCTCACGCCGCCAAGGAAGCGCGGGCGGACAATTATTTCATCGTCGACGTCGATGCCCACGTCACCGAGACGGCGTTCTGGTCGGACGTCGTCGATCGCATGGAGAGCGACGTCTATAAGCAGATGGCGCGCGCGTTCAAGGAGCGCGGCGGCTCGCCCGGCCTGATGAATTCGACGCCCGGCATGCTCTATCAAGACGTGTTTGGCCGCATCCCGCATCAGCAGCGCCTCGGCGAAGCGGTGCCTGGCGGCCGCACCCACGCCCAGGTGACGCTGGTGCAGCGCGCCATGGACTCCATGGGCATCGACTACATGGTGGTGTTCCCGACGCCGATGCTCGTTCTCGGTATGCATCCGCAAGTCGAGATGGAAGTCGTGATCGGCAACGCCTTCAACAAATGGCTGACTGAGGAAGTGCTGCCGCACGATCCGCGTATCAAGGCGATGCTGTATCTGCCGTTCAACCACCCCGAAGCGTCGGTGAAAGCCGTCGAGATGTATGCCGACAATCCGAGCATCATCGGCTTCTCGGTGACCTCGACGCGCTTCCGCGCCGTCAATCACGACAGCTACATGCCGCTCTATTCCGCCATCCAGGCGACCGGCAAGCCGCTGGCGTTCCACTCCGGCTTCCACTGGGGCGACCAGTCGATGCAGCAGTGCAATAAGTTTATTTCCATGCACGCCATCTCGTTCGTCTATTACAACATCATCCACATGACGAACTGGATCATGAACGGTCTGCCGGAACGCTTCCCGAAACTCAAACTGGTGTGGATCGAGAGCGGGCTCGCCTGGGTGCCTTTCCTGATGCAGCGGCTCGATTCCGAATACATGATGCGTTCCTCGGAAGCGCCGCTGCTCAAGCGCAAGCCGAGCGAATACATGCGCGAGATGTTTTATTCGAGCCAGCCGCTGGAGCGTTCCAACATCGAGCTGACCGAGGCGACGTTCAAGGCGATGAAGGCCGAGACGCAGCTGTTGTTCGCGTCGGACTGGCCGCACTGGGATTTCGACCTGCCGAGCTCGATCACGACGCTGCCGTTCCTCGACGAACAGGCCAAGCGCAACATCCTCGGCTTCAACTCGGCGCGGCTGTTCAATCTCGAAGTGCCCAAGCACAAGCAGCTCAAGATCAAGCCGAGTAAGGCGCCGGCGCAGCGCGAGCCGGTAACGGCTTGAGTTGAAATGCCGAAAGCGGTGCAACGCAAAGCGGCCAAACGCGGCGGCAAGCCAAGCCGTCGCGTTGCGCGCAACGGCGTGAATCCCGCGGATTTCTGCACGGCCGCGCGCGACGCGCTCAAGCGCGGCGAGCCCGACGCAATCTCCGACAAGACGTTGCAGCAGGTGCTGACCGCCGCGGTGAAAGTCTATGCGGCGAAAGTGGAGCGGCGCGGCCATGACGTCGTGCCATTCCCGCAACACGCAGTGACGGCGACCGAAACGGTGGTGACGGCGTGTGCCATGATCCGCGCCGCCGATCTCAACATGTTCGACGTGGCGATCTGGTTTCATCGCCCGCCGGGGATTGAATGATTAAGGGGGAAGTCCGATGGAAGAAATCGCAGTTGGCAAGCTGACCGACATCGCCGACGGCGATTATCGAATCTTCGCCGTGGAAGAGCTCGAAGTCGGCATCTTCCGCACCGGCAGCAAAGTGCTGGCCTACGAGAACGTCTGCCCGCATGCCGGCGGCCCGGTGTGCCAGGGCAAGATCTTCCATCAGGTCGAGGAAATCATCACCCCCGACAAAAAGAGCGCGGGGCTGCGCTTCGGCAAGCAGCGCCACATCGTCTGCCCCTGGCACGGCTATGAATTCGACCTCGACACCGGCCGCCACCCCGGCGACGCCTCGGTGCGGCTGACGCCGGTGAAAGTCGCCGTGCGCGACGGACAGATTTACGTCAGCGTGCCCAAATAATCCGAATCAAGTAGCCGAGATTTCGCTCAGCATTGCGTCGGCAAGTTTTTCCGCCACCATGATGGTCGGAATATTGGTGTTGCCGCGCGGTATCGTCGGCATGATCGAGGCGTCGATGACGCGCAAACCTTCGACACCGTGGACGCGGCCGGCGGGATCGGTCACGGCGTCGCGATCGCCGGACGCGCCCATGCGGCAGGTGCCGACCGGGTGGAATGTGCCGGCGACATTGTTGTGAATGTGATCGGCCAGCGCGGCGTCGTCTTCGGCCAAAGCCGCAAGATCGACGCGCCGGTCGGCCAGCGTGGCAAAGACCGGCGCCGCAAGCGGCGGCACCATGTCGATGAGCGCCGCGATTGCCGCGCTCTTGATCCGGTTGGCCGGCGTGATGCGGTTGAGCCGCCGCAGCCGGTCATTGAATTTGACCGGAAAAGCCAGCCGCGTCATGGCCTGCACCGCATCGTGGGCCAGGATATCGATGCACAGGCGAAAGCCCTGCATGAAGCGTTTCAGGTCGAGCTCGTGGCCGGTGAAATTGAATTCGACGCGCGGATAGACGGCCGAATCGGCCGAGACCAAAGACACACGGCCGCGCGCCTTTGGCTTGAGCAGTGACGGCGCCAGATTGGCGACCTGGTGGCCGAGCGGGCTCCATGAGGTCTTGCACTGCACGTTGAGATACATGTCGGCCGGCGGCGCGCCGGGCAGGCCGGAGGAATAGCGAAACGCCGACATCGGATGCGGCCGAATATTTTTCGATTGCCGCTTGCCGAGCTTCTGCAGCAAGCCGATGAAGACGATGGCATGATTTGAAAGGTTTTCGCCGACGCCCGGGAGATCCGCGCGCACGGCAATGCCGAGGTCACGCAACGCCGTCGCCGGCCCGAGCCCCGCACGCATGAGAAATGCCGGCGAATGGATGCCGCCGAGCGCGATGATGATCTCGCGCCCATAATACGCTTTCTCCTCGCCGCCGATCCTGGCCGTCACGCCGGTAGCGCGACTCCCCTCGAACACCAGGCCGGTCACCGTGGCCTCGGTGAGGATGCTGAGATTGGCGCGGCGGCGCACATCAGTGCCGAGATAGCAGATCGCCGCCGAGGCGCGCTTGAGCGGCCAGTTGCTCATCGGCACCGCGCCATAGCCGTCGCGGAAATCGGCGTTCATGTCGGCGATGAACGGCATCTGCCGTTCTTGCGCAAAAGCGTGCACCGCCTTTGACAGTGGCGCCCAATCGTTGGTGTTGGTGCGGCGGATCGGCACCGGCCCATCCTTGCCGTGCAGCGCGCCGTCGAAATCCAAATCGTTCTCGAGCTTGCGGTAATAGGGCAGCACGTCGTCCCAGCCCCAACCGGCCGCGCCGAGCGCCTGCCATTCGGCATAATCGTCGGGCGTGCCGCGATAGGCGACCATGCCCATCACCGTCGAGCCACCACCCATGCCGCGGCCTTGGGAAAATCCGGCCAGCGGCGAGTTGTCCTTACGCCGCCAATGCACCTTCAGCTCGGGCCAGAAATAGGCGTCGTTGTAGTAGGACCGCGGATAGCTATCGAGCACATCGGCCGGCTCCGCGCCGGGCGGTGTGTCGCGGCCGGCTTCGAGCAGCAGCACGCTCAAACCCGAGCGCGCCGACAGCCGGTTCGCCAGCACACAACCCGCCGCACCGGCGCCGACGATGATGATGTCGAAGCTGGGGGTCATATCAATTGGATTTCGGTGATCGGATCGAGATGAGCGCTAATGTGACGACGTTAATACCACGCGCTCTGTCGCTTAAACATCCACCTTCAGCGCCGCAATAAACGCCTCCTGCGGAATATCGACCTTGCCGAACTGGCGCATGCGCTTCTTGCCTTCCTTCTGCTTGTCTAAGAGCTTGCGCTTGCGCGACACGTCGCCGCCGTAGCATTTCGCGGTGACGTCCTTGCGGAAGGCGCGCACGGTTTCGCGCGCGATGATCTTGCCGCCGATCGCGGCCTGGATCGGCACCTGGAACATGTGCGGCGGGATCAGTTCTTTCAGTTTCTCCGCCATGGCGCGGCCGCGACTCTCGGCGCGGGTACGATGCACCAGCATGGCCAGCGCATCGACCGGCTCGGCGTTGACCAGCATCTGCAGCTTGACCAGGTCGGACGGCTTGTAATCGGTGAGGTGATAATCGAACGAGGCGTAGCCGCGCGATACCGATTTGAGCCGGTCGTAGAAATCGAACACCACTTCGTTGAGCGGCAGATTGTATTTCACCAGGGCGCGGTTGCCCACATAGGTGAGCTCCTTCTGCTCGCCGCGGCGGTCCTGGCACAGTTTCAGCACGGCGCCGAGATATTCGTCGGGCGTCAAAATCGTCGCCTCGATCCACGGCTCCTGCATTTCCTCGATGTGGTTGGGGTCCGGCATGTCGACCGGATTATGGATTTCCAATTGCTGGCCGTTGCGCAGCTTGATCTTGTAGATCACCGACGGTGCGGTCGCGATCAGGTTGAGATTGAATTCGCGCTCCAGCCGCTCCTGGATGATTTCGAGATGCAGCAAGCCAAGAAAGCCGCAGCGGAAGCCAAAGCCGAGCGCGGCTGAGGTTTCCATCTCGTAGGAGAAGCTCGCGTCGTTGAGGCGTAGCCGGCCCATCGCCGCGCGCAAATTCTCGAAGTCCGCGGCGTCGACCGGGAACAATCCGCAAAACACCACCGGGATCGCCGGGCGGAAGCCGGGCAGCGGCGCAGCGACCGGCCTCTTCTCGTCGGTGATGGTGTCGCCGACCCTCGTGTCGGCCACTTCCTTGATCGAGGCGGTGAGAAAGCCAATCTCGCCGGGGCCGAGCTCGTTGAGCTCGACTCTCTTGGGCGTGAACACGCCGACCCTGTCGACCTCGTAAGCGGCGTCGGTGCCCATCATGCGGATGCGCTGGCCCTTTTTCATCACGCCGTCGACGACGCGAAACAGAACCACCACGCCGAGATAGGGATCGTACCAGCTGTCGACCAGCAGCGCCTTGAGCGGCGCCGCGGCGTCGCCTTTGGGCGGCGGCAGCCGGTGCACGATGGCTTCCAGCACTTCTGCAATGTTCTCGCCGGTCTTGGCCGAGATCAAAATCGCGTTCGAGGCATCGAGCCCGATCACGTCCTCGATCTGCTGCTTGACCTTGTCGGGCTCGGCGGCCGGCAGATCGACCTTGTTGAGCACCGGCACGATCTCGTGATTGTTGTCGAGCGCCTGGTAGACATTGGCGAGCGTCTGCGCCTCGACGCCTTGGCTGGCATCGACCACCAGCAGCGAGCCCTCGCAGGCGGCGAGCGAGCGGTTGACCTCGTAGGCGAAATCGACGTGGCCGGGCGTGTCGATCAGGTTGAGGATGTAATCCTTGCCGTCGCGGGCGCGGTATTTGAGCCGCACCGTCTGCGCCTTGATGGTGATGCCGCGCTCGCGCTCGATATCCATGGAATCGAGCACCTGCTCGACCATTTCGCGCGCTTCGAGCCCACCGGTGAGCTGAATCAGCCGGTCCGCCAGCGTCGACTTGCCGTGGTCGATATGGGCGATGATCGCGAAATTGCGGATGTTGGCGATTGGGGTCGAGGGCATGCGGCGCAGATAACACCCGCGTCGGTGTGCGGCAAGGTGAAAGCCGTCATTCCGGGGCGCCGCACAGCGGCGAACCCGGAATCCATATTCGCTGACCTGTGGTTATGGATTCCGGGTTCGCGGGCTATGCCCGCGCCCCGGAATGACGAGGATCAATACCGATATTGATCCGCCTTGAACGGCCCCTCGACCGGAATGCCTATATAGGTCGACTGCTTGTCGCTAAGCTTCGACAGCTTGACGCCGATTTTTTCCAGATGCAGCCGCGCGACCTTTTCGTCCAAATGCTTCGGCAGCGTGTAGACCTTCTTCTCGTACTTGCCCGGATTGGTCCACAGCTCGATCTGCGCCAGGGTCTGGTTGGTGAACGACGACGACATGACGAAGCTCGGATGCCCCATGGCGTTGCCGAGATTGACCAGGCGGCCTTCGGACAACAGGATGATGCGCTTGCCGTCGGGGAATTCGATCTCGTCGACCTGCGGCTTGACGTTGTTCCATTTCAGGTTCTTGAGCGCATGCACCTGAATCTCGCTGTCGAAATGGCCGATATTGCAGACGATGGCGCGGTCCTTCATCTTGCGCATGTGCTCGATGGTGATGACGTCGACATTGCCGGTCGCGGTGCAGAAGATATCCGCGCGCGACGCCGCGTCTTCCATGGTCGTCACTTCGTAGCCTTCCATCGCCGCCTGCAGCGCGCAGATCGGATCGACTTCCGAGACCATGACCCGGCAGCCGGCCTGGCGCAGCGAGGCGGCTGAGCCTTTGCCGACATCGCCGAAGCCGGCGACCATCGCCACCTTGCCGGCCATCATCACGTCGGTGCCGCGGCGGATGCCGTCGACCAGCGATTCGCGGCAGCCATAGAGATTGTCGAACTTCGATTTCGTCACGCTGTCATTGACGTTGATGGCGGGAAACAACAGCCGGCCTTCCTTGGCCATCTGATAAAGCCGATGCACGCCCGTCGTGGTCTCCTCGGTGACGCCCTTCACGGCCTTGGCGGTCTTGGTGTACCAGCCGGGTTGTTCCTTCAGCCGCTTCTTGATGGCGGCGAATAGCACTTCCTCTTCCTCGTTGCCGGGATGATTGAGCACCGCCGCATTGCTCTCGGCCTGCATGCCGAGATGCAACAGCAGCGTGGCGTCGCCGCCGTCGTCGAGGATCATGTTCGGGCCGCCGCCGTCGGACCATTCGAAAATGCGGTGGGTGTAGTCCCAATATTCGACCAGGCTCTCGCCCTTGACGGCGAACACCGGCGTGCCGCCGGCAGCGATCGCGGCGGCGGCGTGATCCTGGGTCGAGTAGATGTTGCAAGACGCCCAGCGCACGTCGGCGCCGAGCGCCGTCAACGTCTCGATCAGCACCGCGGTCTGGATGGTCATGTGCAGCGAGCCGGCAATGCGGGCGCCGCGCAGCACCTGCTTGGCGCCGAACTCTTCGCGCGTCGACATCAAGCCGGGCATCTCGGTTTCGGCAATGGAGATTTCCTTGCGCCCCCACTCGGCGAGGCCAATGTCCTTGACGACGTAGTCGGTGGCAGGCGCGGTTTTAGGCTTGGTCGACGTGCTCATGGCGATCCTTGGTTGGAATTAGCTTTGGGTCGGCGCTCGGGCCGACGTTGGGCAGGGCTATAGCAGGTCAGGCCGGCCGCGGCAATAAAGACATAAAGATACCTTTATGTCGATTTCTTGAACCGAAGGGGCGCCGCAACTGCGCGGCGTAACGGCAATTCGTCGCCGATCTCAAGTCGGCGGCCAGTTCACACCGATAAAAAGGCGATTTACGACGCCGTGCCCGGCCGCGACGCCGGCTTGGCGGCGCCGGATTGGGTGAGCGCGGTCGCGACCTGCTGCATGCGGTTGATGAGCTCGATCGCTGCCGCGGGCGACAGCGCGAGGCGGCACGCCGGATAGCGGCGGCCGCTGATCGGCGTATTGGGCTTGATCTCGTCGAACCGTGTCACCGCGAATTCCATGCGCAAGGTCTGGCCGTCGTAGAGCAGACCGGTCACGCTGTCGGCAAAAACCTCGTCGATTTCCGGGCGATCGATATAGCGGATGGTCGCGGTGCGCTGCTCGTTCAGAGCCGGCGCGGCCGGACTGGTTGTTGTTTTGTCGTCTGCCATTGGCCGGCTCCCTCAAAAATTGAAATAAGCGAAACGCGGATCGATCAATCCTGCTCGCCGAAGCGCGATTCGATGAGCGCCGCCAAAGCCGCGATGACTTCGGCCGCTTCCTTGCCGGTCGCCTCGACGGTGATGGTGGTGCCGGGCGATGCGGCGAGCATCATCAGGCCCATGATCGAGGTGCCGCCGACGATCTCGCCGCAGCGCATGACGCGCACGTCGACGTCGAATTTTTCGACCGTTTGCACGAAGCGGGCGGAGGCCCGCGCGTGCAGTCCCTTCTTGTTGCAGATGGTGAGCTCGCGGACGACGGCGCCTTCGCGGAGGGCCGGTAGGTCGCCCGTGCAGTCATCTTCGCTGCCGAGCGCCCGGTCGTTCATTTGCCGTTGAGCACCCGGCTGGCGATGGTGACGTATTTGCGCCCGGCCTCCTGGGCGGCGGCGACCGCTTCGGCCAGCGGACATTCGTCGCGAACCTTGGCGAGCTTGACCAGCATGGGCAGATTGATGCCGGCGAGCACTTCGACCTTGGGCCGGCTCATTACCGAGATGGCGAGATTGGACGGGGTGCCGCCGAACATGTCGGTCAGGATGGCGACGCCGTCGCCGGTGTCAACCCGTTTGACCGCTTCGATGATGTCCTTGCGGCGCTCCTCGACGTCGTCGTCGGGGCCGATAGTGACAGCCTCGATCTGACCCTGGGGGCCGACCACGTGCTCCAATGCCGAGCGGAACTCAATAGCCAGCCGCCCGTGGGTCACAAGCACAACGCCGATCATGAAACTCCCCGCGGGCGCGTCCCGGTTGCACCGCACGAAAGGGTGCTCATCTTGACCATCCAAAGCCCCAGCGCAAGGGGCATTATCGCTGAATTTTGGCGATTGTTGCATTGCGGTAGCAAACGCCGAATCGGCCAATGAGACGTCGCGTAGCGAAGCAGCAGCCGAGTGTAGCGGCGTTAAGGTTACCAATCTCCAACCAAATGGGTGCCAGGCGGGCTGAAATGCTCAGGAGGCCGGCTTAAACGCCAAAACGGCGCCTTCGAACCCGCCTGAGGTAATGAACGCCAGGACCGCCGGCAAGGCCTCAGCACCGGCTGCGATGGCGAGTCGCGGTAAGCTTAGGCCGGCGATAGCGGCGTGTTGCCTCTCGGTTTCCGGCAATCGTTCGGCATCGGCCGCGGCGAGATCGACCAGGAGGCCGACCACGGCACACGGCTCGTGATCGAACCGCCGGATGCCGATGCCGCGGACCTCGATCAGGCCGGCCAGCGCCTCCGCCGGGCGCACCAGCAGCCGCCCATTGGCCGGTTCAAGATGAACGCGGTCATCGCCGACCAGCCTGGCAAACCGCAAAGTCCCCGCGCGCGCCGCTTCGATGAGCGCCAGCGCCAGACGCGACTTGCCCGCTCCCGACGGCCCGCGGATCAACACCGCGCGCGCGCCGACCAGCACGGCCGAAGCGTGCACCGTCGTTGCAAGTTGCGCCATCACATCGCCGGCAAGCGCACGACGAAGCGCGCGCCGAGCACCGTCGGCATGCCGTCGGCATCCAGCGCGCCGGTGCGGTTTTCCACCCAGATGGTGCCGCCATGAGCTTCGGCGATCTGCTTGGAGATGGAGAGGCCGAGGCCGGAATTCTGGCCGAATCCCTGGTGCGGGCGATCGGTATAAAAACGCTCGAAGATTTTTTCCAGCACGTCGGGCCGCACGCCCGGACCGTCGTCATCGACGGCAATCTCGATGTTGGTTTTCACACGCCGGCAGGTGACGCGCACCGTGCCGTTCGGCGGCGAGAACGAACGCGCGTTCTCGATCAGATTGTCGACGATCTGGCCGAGCCGCGAATCGTGCCCCGGCACCAAAAATGCGCGGCCGACACCGCCTTCGAACCGGAGCGTGACCGTGACGCCGTCGTCGCGCTTCACTTCGTTGGCGACCGCGACCAGCGTGCTCAAAAGCTTGGCGAAATCGACCGGCGTCGATTCCTGGCGCTGCAGCTCGGCGTCGAGCCGGCTGGCGTCGGAAATATCGGAGATCAGCCGATCGAGCCGCCTGACGTCGTGCTGGATGATGGCGAGCAGCCGCGCCCGGCTCTCGTCGGTCTTGGCGAGCGGCAGCGTTTCCACCGCCGAGCGCAGCGACGTGAGCGGATTTTTCAGTTCGTGCGACACATCGGCGGCAAAGCTTTCGATCGCCTCGATCCGGCTATAGAGCGCATTGGTCATGTCGCGGAAGGCGCCCGAGAGATGCCCGATCTCGTCGCGCCGGCGGGTGAAATCCGGAATCTCGACGCGCGAACGGATGCGGCGGCGCACGCTCTCGGCGGCTTCCGCCAAGCGGCGCACCGGCTCGGCGATCGTTCCGGCCAGCAGGATCGAGAGCACCACCATGACGGCGGCGGCAATCAAGAACACCTTGAGAATGGCGAGCCGTTCGGCCTCCACCATGTCGTCGATGTCGGCGCCTTGGGTCGACAGCATCAGCGCGCCGCGCACGGCGCGGAAGCGCTGCACCGGGACCGCGACCGAAACGATGACGTCGCCGCGGTCGTTGATGCGCACCATGCTGGAATCCTGGCCGCTCAAGGCCTGGCCGACTTCGGAATAGCCCTTGCCGTTTTCGGCGCCGAGTTCGCGGTAAAGCGGCAGGTCGCCGCGGCCGAGCCAGCGCCGCACCGCCAGGAAGGCGCGCTCGAACACGCCTGGTTTTTCGGCCGTCGGCGGCGGCAGGTCGAAACGCAAAATGTCGCCGCGGCCGAACAGGTTGCGGCTGTCGACCAAGAGCACGCCGTCGCGGTCGTAGATCCGCGCGCGTGTTTTGGTGGGCGAAACCAGGCGGCGCAGGATCGGCGCCACGCGCTCGGGATTGATCGGAAAATCGATGCCGTAGAGCGCATCTTCGGACGGGCCATAGCTTTGCCCCGGCTGCAGATTGAGCAGCGTGTCGGGATTGATAGTGATCGAGGAATCGGTCTCGACCGTCGCCGAGGCGGCGATCGCGCCGGCGATGATCTGGCTCTGCACCAACAAACTTTGGACGCGCGCGTCGATCAGGCCGGCGCGGAACTGGGACAGATAGATGATGCCGATCGACAGCGCCAACAGTCCGGCGACGTTGAGCGAGACGATGCGGCGGGTGACGCTCGAAGAGCTCTGCGCGGTGAAGAAGTGGAGTGCACGCCGCAGCCAACCGCCGACCCGGCGTAGCGCCCGCCAGCGCACGCGCGGCAGCGCTTCGCCGTGAGCGTCGGCCTCGCTATGAGCCTCGGCTTCGGCCGGTGCGTGGGCCTCATCGGCGCTCGCGGTTTTTGCTAGTCGATCAAGCACGTCGTCTGCCGGGGTTTCGATCGGCTCTTCCCTCCACCTACAGAGAAGGTATGAGGAGCCAAACGCTATTACTACCGCACGTCAGCCGCCCAGTCAGGGGCCATGATTCTCCGGTATCAACGTCCGGCAGTTCATGGCCTGTCGCGTCAAAATACGCGTTATTCCTTGAAACGATAGCCGACGCCGTACAGCGTCTCGATCATATCGAAATCGTCGTCGCTGGCCTTGAACTTCTTGCGCAGCCGCTTGATGTGGCTGTCGATGGTCCGGTCGTCGACATAGACCTGATCGTCGTAGGCCGCGTCCATCAGCGCGTTGCGGCTTTTCACCACGCCGGGCCGGCTGGCCAGAGCTTGCAAGATGAGAAATTCGGTGACGGTGAGCGTTACCGGCTCGTTCTTCCAGGTGCAGGTGTGGCGCTCGGGATCCATGCGCAGCAGCCCGCGCTCCAGCACCTTGCTGTCGGCTTCCTTCGGCGCGACGCCGTCTTTGGGCGCGGCGCGGCGCAGCACGGCTTTCACCCGCTCGACCAGAAGACGCTGCGAAAACGGCTTCCGGATGAAGTCGTCGGCGCCCATTTTCAGGCCGAACAATTCGTCGATCTCCTCATCCTTTGAGGTGAGGAAGATCACCGGCAGGTCGGATTTTTGCCGGAGCCGCCGCAGCGTCTCCATGCCGTCCATGCGCGGCATCTTGATGTCGAGGATGGCAAGGTCGGGCAACGTGGTCTTGAAGCCGTCGAGCGCCGAGGCGCCGTCGGTGTAGGTCGTGATGCGATAGCCTTCCGCCTCGAGCGCGATAGAGACCGAGGTGAGGATATTGCGGTCGTCGTCCACCAGAGCGATTGTCGGCATGACGGCTTTCTAACATAAGTCGGCCGCAGCATCACACCTGCCCGGCCCCAACAACGTTCAAGCCTCATGTGGGGGCGGAAGTGTGACTAGACAAGGCGAAATAGGGGCAATTGCCGTGAGATGGAGAGACATGGGAAAGGAACTGGAAAGGACGAAACATGGCTGAGAGCGATGGCAGCGGCCCTTTGGCAGGCCCGTTGCCGGGCGCCATGCCAAACCGCCTGCCGGAAAACGCCCCGGCACCGGATTTCGACCCAAAAGCGGTGGCCAAGGGCCTGCTGCGGGCGACGCGGGCCGGCGCGCTTGCGACCATCGACCGCAATACCGGCCATCCCTTCGCGTCATTGGTTAACGTCGCGACCGATGTCGACGGCTCGCCGCTGATCCTGGTCTCCCGGCTCTCCACCCACACCGCCAATCTGGAAGTCGACGGCCGCGCCTCGCTGCTGCTGGCCTCGACCGGCAAGGGCGACCCGCTGGCGCATCCGCGCCTGACGCTGCTCGGCAGTTTCGTGCAAATCGCGCGCGATGGCCCCGAATTGCCGCGGCTGCGGCGCCGCTTCCTCGCCCGCCATCCGAAATCGGAGCTTTACGCCGGCTTCGGCGATTTCTCGTTCTGGCGCCTGCAAACCGTCTCGGCCCACCTCAACGGCGGCTTCGCCCGCGCCGCCGATCTCAAAGGCGCCGACGTGATGACGGATATCGCCGACGCCGAAAACTTGATCAACGCCGAGGAGGGTGCCGTCACCCACATGAACGACGACCACGCCGAAGCGGTGCGGCTCTACGCCACCAAGCTCATGGCCGCCGAAGACGGGCCCTGGCGGCTCACCGGGCTCGACCCCGACGGCCTCGACCTGGCGCGCGGCGACGCCACCTTGCGCCTGCCGTTTCCGCAGCGTGTCATAAACGCCGAGCAGTTGCGCAAGGTGGTGGTGGAATTGGCCGCCAAGGCGCGGGCCGGCTAGGCATTCTCTGCCAAAAAAGCGCCGGCAATAGAACGTAACCGTGCTGCCCGAAACGAGCCGGCGTCCGCTGCGCTGCAACACGGGAATGCGTGCAATGCTATCCGGTTAGGCTTGAGGCTGACTTGATCTTGGCAGAAGCTGTGAGGCTCGATATAGGGTCGCACGCTTGCCGGCGGGCGGGATATATTCGGCATCGTAAATCGGCGGCCAAGAGTTCGCGGCCAAGGCTCGGCGCACAAGGCTCGGCGCAGTTGGCGAAAGTGTCGTACGATCGGGCCAAAAGGCGGAGGCTTAGGTGAAGGAAACGGGTTCGAGGAACGGCGCCCACGGCGCCGACAAATTCGGCTTTAAAGATCTCGCCGGCGTCCACTGGAACCTGCCCGACACTATGCTGGTCGAGCACGCCATCGCCAACCGCGAAGGCTCACTGGTGCAAGGTGGCGCGTTCTGCGCCGAAACCGGCCATCACACCGGCCGCTCGCCCAAGGACAAACATACCGTCGTCGACGCGACCACCGAGAACACGGTGTGGTGGGACGGCAACCGCAAACAGAGCAAAGAACAGTTCGACAATCTGCTCCACGATTTTATCGCTCACGCCAAGGGCAAGACGCTTTTCGCTCAAGACCTCTATGGCGGCGCCGATCCGCAATACCGCATCAAGGCTCGCGTCTTCACCGAGCTCGCCTGGCATTCGCTGTTCATCCGTCAGCTTCTGATCCGTCCCGAACAGGCGGAGCTCGCGGGCTACGCGCCCGACATGACCATCGTCGACATGCCGTCGTTCAAGCCGGAGGCCAAGCGGCACGGCGGCCGCGAAAACTCCGACACCATGGTGGCGATCGATTTCACCCGCAAGATTGTCCTGATCTGCGGCACGTCCTACGCGGGCGAGATGAAGAAATCGGTGTTCACGACGCTGAACTTCTACCTGCCGGCTCGGGGCGTGATGCCGATGCATTGCTCGGCCAATGTCGGCAAGAACGACGACGTCGCGCTGTTCTTCGGTCTGTCCGGCACCGGCAAGACCACGCTGTCGGCCGATCCCAACCGCACCCTGATCGGCGACGACGAGCACGGCTGGAGCGAAAACGGCGTGTTCAATTTCGAAGGCGGCTGTTACGCCAAGACCATCAAGCTGTCGAAGGAGGCCGAGCCGGAAATTTACGCCGCGACCAATCGCTTCGGCGCGGTGCTGGAGAATGTCGTCTTCGATCCCATAACCCGCGTCTGCGATTTCGACAGCGACAAGCTCACGGAAAATACCCGCTCGGCCTATCCGATCGAATTCATGCCGCTGGCGTCGAAAACCGGCCATGCCGGCCAGCCGAAGAACATCATCTTCCTCACCGCCGACGCCTTCGGCGTCATGCCGCCGATCGCAAAACTGACGCCGGCGCAGGCGATGTACCACTTCCTGTCGGGCTACACCGCCAAGGTCGCCGGCACCGAGAAAGGCCTGGTCGGGGTCGAACCGGAATTCTCCACCTGCTTCGCCGCGCCGTTCCTGCCGCGGCCGCCGTCGGAATACGGCAACCTGCTGCGCGACCTGATCAAGCGGCACAATGTCGATTGCTGGCTGGTCAATTCCGGCTGGACCGGCGGCATCTACGGCACCGGCCGCCGCATGCCGATCAAGGCGACGCGCGCGCTGGTCACCGGCGCGCTCGATGGCTCGCTGAAGAACGCCAGCTACCGCACCGATCCGTATTTTGGTTTCGCGGTGCCGACCTCGGTGCCGGGCGTCGAGCCGCATCTGCTCTATCCGATGAAGACCTGGAAGGACAAAGCCGCATTCGACGAGACCGCGCGCAAGCTCGTGCGCATGTTCCAGGACAATTTCGTCAAATACGAAAAGCACGTCGACGCCGACGTCAGAGCCGCAGCCCCGGAAGTGCGGCTGGCGGCGGAGTGACGTTGCTTCCCGATCGGGCGATCTTTACAAACGGCGGTCGCGAGACCGCCGTTTTTCATTTCAGGTGAGGCAGCGATGCAAAAACTCGAACTCGGCCGTAACGGACCGTCTGTCTCCGCCTTCGGGCTCGGCTGCATGGGCATGTCGGGCGGCTACGGGCCGGCCGACGAGAAGGAGTGCATCGCCACCATCCATGCCGCGATCGAGGCCGGCATCACCATGATCGACACCGGCGATTTCTACGGCATGGGCCAGAACGAAATGCTGATCCGCGAGGCGCTCAAGGGCGGCAAGCGCGAGCGCGCCTTCATCGCGGTGAAATACGGCTCCATGCGCGGGCCGGATCTGAAAATCCTCGGCGATGACGCCCGGCCGAACGCGACCAAGAATTATCTCGCCTATTCGCTGCGCCGGCTCGGCACCGACTATGTCGATCTCTATCAGCCGTCCCGCGTCGATCCCGACGTACCGTTCGAGGATACGATCGGCGCCATCGCCGACATGGTGAAAGCCGGCTATGTGCGCCACATCGGCGTGTCGGAAACCTCCGCCGCCAGCGTGCGGCGGGCCCATGCGGTGCATCCGATCGCCGCATTGCAGATCGAGTATTCACTGTTTTCTCGCGGCATCGAGCGCGACATCCTGCCGACCTTGCGTGAGCTCGGCATCGCGCTGGTCGCCTATGGCGTGCTCTCGGGCGGCCTGATCAGCGACCGCGCCGAGGCGGCGCGGACCGCGGCGAGCGAGATCCGCACCCGCAAGCCGCGTTTCTTCAAAGAAAACTTCGAGAAGAACATCGCGCTGGTCGAGGCGCTCGGCAACATCGCGCGCGAGAAGAACGCCACCACGGCGCAGCTTGCCTTTGCGTGGGTGAAATCGCGTGGCGACGACGTCGTGCCGCTGATCGGCGCCCGCCGCCGCGACCAGCTCAAGGAAGCGCTCGGCGCGCTCGACGTGAAGCTATCGCCGGGCGATCTGGCGCGCATCGAGCAGGCCGTGCCGACCGGGGCCGTCGCCGGCACGCGCTACATGCCGGCCGTGCTCGCCCATATGGACAGCGAGCACGCCGGCTAACTACATCGGGTTGATGCCGAGCTCTTTGGCGAAGGCCGCGACCTTGGCGCGCTGCTCGTCGATCGATTTGCCGAACTCTTCCGGCCCGCCGATATTGGTGAGCTGCCCGGTGATGGTCAGGCGATCCTCGATGGTCGGATCGACCACCGCGCGGATGTCGGCGGTGATGCGCTGGCGCAGCTCGAGCGGCATGCCGGTCGGCCCAAACAATCCAACCAGGCCGTCGATGGTCAGCGCCGGATAACCCGCTTCCGCGACCGTGGGAAGGTTCGGCTGGGTCGGCGCACGCACCGAGTTGGTCACCGCCAATAGTTTGATCTTGCCGGACTCCAGTTGCGGCCGCACGATCGCCAGCGCCGCTTCGTAGACTTGCACGCGACCTTCGGCGAGATCGTTGGCGGCGTCGACGGGATTGCGGTACGGCACTTTGTTGATGTTCAAGCCTTCCTGCTTGAGCCAGCCGCCAAAGACGAAATCGAGCGCGCCGGTGACGCCGGCCCAGTTCAGCTTGCCCGGCTCGGCGCGCGCCATGGCGGCGAGCTCTTTCAACGAACTGACGTTCAAGCTCGCTGGCACCGAGATAGTGATGATGGTGTTGGACACCCGCGTGATCGGCACCAGGTCGCTCGGCTGATAAGGCAGGTTATCGTGCAGGTAGGCGTGCGCCGTGAATGACGACGTGGGACTGAACAGCAGCACGTGATCGTCGTGCGCCGTGACAAAGGCGTTAATCGCCACGATGGCATCGCCGCCGGGACGATTTTCCACGATCACCGGCTGACCCCAGCGCTGGGAAAGGCGGTCCGCCAATAGCCGCGCGCCGATGTCGGAGCCGCTCCCAGCGCCGAGCGTGAGGATGAAGCGGACCGGCCGGCTCGGCCATTTCGTTTCGGCCGAGGCCATGAAGGTGACCGCCGAAACCGCAATCAGTCCCAAGGCGAGAGCGAACAGGTAACGCAGGCGCATGGTCTCCCCCGTATCATCGCGGCGCGGATGTTCACAGAATACAAAAAAACCGCCAGCGCGGTAGCTCGGGCGCGAACGTCATATTGCCGCGTACCGGCGCTACGCTTCCGGCTGCATCTCGCGCCCGGCGCGGCGCGCCCAATTCTCCCAGGCGCGGTTGAGCGTATAGGCAGTCACGCGTGAGGCGATCTTGTCGACCTCACCGGCGGTGAGGAATTTTATCTCGCCCATGGGCATCGCCTGCATTTGCAGCTTGGCGCCGAGCTCGAGATAGACCGAGACGAAAACCGCATGGCGCACCGAGCGACCGACCACGGTGGCGCCGTGGCCGCGCATCAGCGCCGTCGGCTTGGCATCGATGAGCTTGGCGAGGTCGCGGCCCATGGCCATGTCGCTGACCAGGAGCGCGGTGTCGCCGAACTTGTCATGGGAATCCCAGACCGGCACTTCGTGACCCATCGAGGCGCACATGTGCAGCAGCGGTTTCAGTTTCTTCTCGGTGACGCCGAACGGGATCGTGCTCGGCGAGTGGTTGTGCACCACGGCGTGCACGTCCGCGCGCGCCTCATAGATCGCGCCATGGATGAAGCGCTCGAGATAAGGCGCGCGGCCGCGCTCGTCGATCGCCGTGCCGTCGTAGGTATATTCGACGATGTCGTCGCGCTCGATGCGCTCCGGCGCGCGCGCCCGCGAGAGGAGATAATGTTGCGGATTGTCGGGATGCCGGGCGCTGACATGGCCGAATGAATCGACGATGCCCTCGTTGGCCAGGATGCGATT
The DNA here is from genome assembly GCA_963821175.1 of uncultured Alphaproteobacteria bacterium. GTDB lineage: Bacteria > Pseudomonadota > Alphaproteobacteria > Rhizobiales > Xanthobacteraceae > BOG-931. The sequence goes on along the minus strand of CAWGCU010000026.1, from coordinate 81,236 downwards.
GGCGGTCACCAGTTCTTCGAGAATGAAATCGAGCTTGCTCATTGCGCGCCTCTCCCTTGTCGGGGCGCGATCCTATGGGCCGCTACGGGATTTGTGAACCGCTGTCCGGCAGGACGGCTATGCCAAGACCGCTATGCGATGGGGTGGCAGTGCGTCGCGGGACGACGCCGCCGATCTGCGCTATGCCAAGCCGACACCGCGCCGTAATTCAGGAACCAAAACCATGCTGAGATATGTGGCGATTGCCGGATTAGGCTGCATGCTTGCGGCCGCCACCGCCGGCGCGCAAGACAGCAAATTCCCCGACCACCCGGTCCGGGTCATCGTCTCGGTGCCGGCGGGCGGCGGGGTCGACACCGTCACCCGGATCGTCGCCGCCAAGATGAGCGCCGTATTGGGTCAGCCGCTGCCGGTCGAGAACAAGAGCGGCGCCGCCGGCAGCGTCGCGGCCGATGCGGTGTTCCACGCCGATGCCGACGGCTACACCTTGCTGGCATCGCAACCGGCGCCGATCACGACCAATCCCTTCCTCTACAAATCGCTCAATTACGATCCATTGCAGCTCACGCCGGTCGTGATCATGTCGCATGTCCCGAACGTGCTCCTGGTGCGGCCCGACTTCCCGGCCAACACCGTGCAGGAGCTGATCGCCTACGCCAAAGCCAATCCGGGCAAGCTCAATTATGGCTCGCAGGGCATCGGCACCACCTCGCATCTGACCACGGAACTGTTCGAGACGATCACGCATATCCAACTCGTTCACGTGCCGTACAAAGGCACCGCGCCGGCGCTCAACGATCTGATCTCAAGCCACGTCGATCTGATGTTCAATGAGCTCGCGACGTCGATCGAGCTCAACAAGGCGGGCAAGGCTAAAATTCTCGCCGTCGCGACCAAAGAGCGGGTCGCGTCGATCCCCGACGTGCCGACGCTGCAAGAGGCCGGCGTGGCCGGTTGCGAATCCGACACTTGGAACGCGCTGACCGCGCCGCCGAAAACGCCGGCCGGCGCCGTCGCCAAGCTCAACGACGCGGCCAACCAGGTGATGAAGGATCCGGAACTGCTCGACCGCTACAAGCAACTCAGCCTGTCGCCCGGCGGCGGCACGGTCGCGCAGATGAGCGATTTCCTCAAAGCCGAGACGCAGCGCTGGGGCGCGGTCATCAAGGCTGCCGGTATTCAGCCGGAATAATCGGGGATCGCTGTCGCGGCGTCCGTCCCGCGCGGGTATGACGATTATATAAATTTCGCTCACGTGCTCTTGCGGCCTCATGGGCTGCGTCGTATCGATACGCTACCGCTCGCGCCGGGCGTCGTGCCGATACAATCATGCGTAAAACCTTATTCGGATTGTTCAATGACCGGGATTCCGAGCTTGGCGGCAAGCTTGCCGGCATTTACGGCCTGCTGATCGCCGCCAATGTTCTGGCGTGGGTTTGGGCGCTGATCGCGTTTCGCGATTATCCGGTTCTGGTCGGCACGGCCTTCCTGGCCTATGCGTTCGGTCTTCGCCACGCGGTCGATGCCGACCATATCGCGGCGATCGACAACGTGACGCGCAAGCTGATGCAGGAAGGCAAGCGGCCGATCGGCGTCGGCTTCTTCTTCGCGCTCGGCCATTCGACCGTCGTCGTGCTCGCCTCCGCCGTCATTGCGTTGACCACCAGCGCGCTGCAAGGCCGCTTCGACGGGCTCAAGCTCGCCGGCGGCACCATCGGCACGCTGGTCTCGGCGACTTTTCTGTTTGTCGTCGCCGCCGCCAATTTCGTCATTCTGTTGTCGGTCTATCGCACTTTCCAAGACGTGCGCCGCGGCGGCGCCTTTGTCGAGGAAGACCTCAATCATCTGTTGGCGCAGCGCGGCATCCTCGGCCGCCTGTTCCGGCCGATGTTCCGGCTGATCTCGCGCAGCTGGCACATGTATCCGCTGGGTTTCCTGTTCGGTCTTGGCTTCGATACCGCGACCGAGATCGGCGTGCTCGGCATTGCCGCGGCGCAAGCTTCGAAAGGATTGCCAATCTGGTCGATCATGGTTTTTCCAGCGCTGTTCACCGCGGGCATGTCGCTCGTCGACACCACCGACGGCGTGCTGATGCTCGGCGCCTATGGCTGGGCCTTCACCAAGCCGATCCGCAAGCTCTACTACAACCTGACGATCACGTTTGTTTCAGTGCTGGTCGCCGTGCTGATCGGCGGCATCGAAGCGCTCGGCCTGTTGGCCGACCGATTGAATCTCGAAGGGCCGTTCTGGTTTTATATCGGCAGGCTGAACGACAATTTTGGCAGCCTCGGCTATCTCATCATCGCGATCTTCGTCGTGAGCTGGCTGGTCTCGATTGCCGTCTACCGGCTGGCGCGGTTCGACCGCATCGAAAGCCGCGTCAGCGCCGGTGCGTGAGCGAGCCTAGCGGCAAAGCGCCGCTTGTGGCCGCGGCGCCGAAACCTAGATAAAGTCCCGGCGAACAACCCACGAAGCGGCCCCCCATGGCAAACGATCAGGACCAACCGGAACTGCCTCGGGTCGAGCCGGAGATCATTCCGCCGGATCGCCAAGAACGCGGACCAGGACGCGGATTCGACTGGCGGCGACCTGCCTGGCGCCCCGACGGGCAGAACCAGACAGCCGGCATGCATCGCGTCTATGTCGCGCGGGTCGGGCCGTTTGGCTTCGCCGTGCTGACCTTGGCGTTCGCCATCCTCGCCGCGGCGATCTTGTTGGTGTTCTCCGGCGCGATTTGCTCTTGCTTCCGGTGGTCGCGTTGCTGATCGTCGTCGGCGCCATTGTCCGCTTTTTGCGCTGACCACGCGCTGCGCCGGTCGGACGGCGAGGCCGTTATTTTGACGGCCGGACACGCCGAATACACGCGGCGTTAACCTTAAGTCTTTATGAATTGATTAACCATGTCGCGTTGCGCGGTCGTGCCACAGTGGCGTGACCTTGATGGCGAACGTGGCGGGCCACCATGTACGCGGCCAGCCGTCAGCGGCGTCGAGATTAGAGTGCGAGACTAGAGTGAATGTTTGAAGCGTCGAGTCATATGCCGTCGGCGGTGGTCTCAAGGCGCGATCTGAGCCTGGGCTTTGCGTCTCTTCCTCCGATCGACGTCCAGAAAATCTGGTCCGTCCTGTGGCGGGGCAAAATCACGATCCTGCTGTCGACGGTGGTTGCGGTCGGTCTGGCCGCTCTATTCGTGCTCCTGGTGCCGCACAAATATACGGCGACGACGCAAATTCTCATCGACCCGACCGATCTGCGCGCGGTCCAAAACGACATCTCGCCGACCATTCCGCAAAGCGATGCCGCCGTGCTCCAGGTCGAGAGCCAGGCGCGCGTGATCGCCTCCGACAACGTGCTGCGCCGCGTCGTCGCTTCGGAAGGCCTCGACCGCGACCCGGAATTCATGCGCGGCGCCTTGGCGGAGAAATACGGCCCGCTCGCGGCGCTGAACGAGCTGCAACGGCGGGTCCAGGTGAAACGCTCCGAGCGCACCTATGTGGTCGACGTCAGCGTCACCAGCGAAGACCCGGAAAAGGCCGCTCGCATCGCCAATGCCATCGCGCAAACCTATCTCGCTGAGCAGACCGAAGTGCGATCCAACGCCGCACGGCAGATCTCGCAATCGCTGACGGGGCGGCTCAAGGAGCTGCAGACCCGCGTGCGCGACGCCGAGCAAAGGGTCGAGGCCTACAAGGCGAGCCACAATATCGTCGGCGCCAACGGGGAGCTCGTCAACGAGCAGCAACTTACGAGCTTGAACTCCCAGCTCAGCTTGGCGCGCGCGCGCGTTTCGGAAGCGAAGGCGCGCCTCGACCAGGTCGAAAGCGTGCTGCATTCGAAAACGCCGATCGGCGCTTTCCCGGAGGCGGTGCAGTCGCAGACCATCAGCATGTTGCGCAGCCAATATGCCGAAATCATGCGCCGCGACGCCGAGCAGAAGTCCTCGCTCGGCGAACGTCACCCCGCAGTCATCGAGATCGAGGCGCAGGGGGCGCGGCTGCAAAAGCTGATCGAAGACGAGGTCAACCGCATCGCGCAGTCCGATCGCGCCGAATACGAGCGCGCCAAAGCCGACGAGGAGATGCTGTCGCGCCAGGTCGATGCGCTCAAGAATACCGCGGTCAGCACCAATGAATTGCTGGTCGGCTTGCGCGAGCTCGAGCGCGAGGTGCAAGCAAGCCGCGCGGTCTACGAATTGTTTCTCGTCCGCTCCCGCGAAACCGGCGAGCAGGAGCAGGTCGATACCAAGAACATTCGCATCATCTCCAAGGCCGACCGGCCGATATACCGCAGCTCGCCGCCGCCGAGCATGATCCTCGGCTTGGCGGCGGCGTTACTCGGCTTCGCTTCCGGCGTCGGCATCGTCATCATGCGGGATACGGCCGAAGAAGCCGCGCCGCGGCCGGCCAAAACGCGAGCAAAGCCGCCGGCCAATTTCGGCAGACTGGGCGCATTCGCCAAAAAATTATGGCAGGCGCCTGCGCCGCCGCCTGCCATTACGGTGCTGGCGACATTGCCCGACGTCGATATCGCGTTCGGCTTGGATGCGGTGGAAGACCCGCATTCGCGTTTCGCCCGCGAAATCCAGAAAGTGTACGAGGCCGTGCGCGCAAGCCATAAAAAGCGCGGTAATCCGAGTGTTCTCGTCGTTGCCGCCGACGACGAAGACGACACCGCTTCCGTCGCGCTGATGCTCGCCGCGGCGGCCGCGGCGACCCAGCGCGTACTGCTGATCGATACCGACCTCAAGCGCCGGACGCTGTCGGCGATAGACGCCGATGAAGGCGAAGCCGGGCTGGTCGATGTCGCCGTCGGCCGCCTCGAGCTCTCCGACGTGATCGTTCGTGACCGCGCGACCAACGTCAATCTGCTGCCGTTCGTTTCGCCGAACAGCCGCCGCGATCGCCGCATCAGCGACGCCGACATCAAAGAGGCCTTCGACAAGACCAAGCGCTTCGACATGGTGATCGTCGCCGCGGTCGACGTGGCTCGCGATCCGAGCGCCCGGTTCTTCGCCGGGCTGGTCGACCATATCGTGCTGGTCGCGAGAGCCGACCAGCGCGACGATGACGCCGTCGAAAGGTTCGTCGCGCGGCTGGGTGCCGATGCGCAAAAAATCCTGGGCGCGGTGCTGACCGGCGTCGAAGCCGCCTGAGCGGCGGCGCGGCCGCAAGCTGCGTTCCATTCGGCGCAAGCGAGGAAAGTCTCGTGGCGAATATCGGCTATCTTCCGCGGCAAGATTTTGCGGTCCAAAGGACCAGCCCCGCCGATATTCTGATCCGCAGCGTGCTGATCGCGGTGGTATTTCTGGCGCTGTGGTTTTCATTCCACCCCTTTCCCGCTCTGGATGAGCCGATCGAGGTCACCGAAGCGGGCAACCTCGCCAATCAGCTCGGCTATTCGACCTTGTTCGTGCTGCTCGCGACGTGGAACCTGTTTCACCAGCCGCAGCGATTGTTGCTTCTGGTGCGGCCGATTCTCATCGTGACGCTGCTTTGGTTCGCATTGACCGTCGCCACTTCGTGGGATCCTGCGCAGTCCGCCCGCCGACTTGCCTTTGCGCTGGTGACCATCGGCATCGCCGGCATGGTGCTGTTGGTGCCAAAAACCCCGCGGCATTTCGCCGACGTGATGGCCGTGGCGGTGTTGATCGTGCTCGTTGCCTGTTATCTCGGCGTCGCCTTGGCGCCGCAGCTGACGATCCACCAGGCTTCTGACGTGATCGAACCCGAGCTTGCTGGCGATTGGCGCGGCATCTTCGGCCATAAGAACGAAGCCAGCGCGGTGATGGTGTTGTTCGTTTTCATCGGCATTTTTGTCGCCCGTGTGCGCAGTCTCGGCCTCGGCGCCGTCATCGTCATGCTGGCGCTGCCTTTTCTTTATTTCACCCATTCGAAAACTGCGATGGCAGGGCTCCCGCTGGCGTTGATCGTCTCCGTCATCATGGCGCGCGCAGCCAAGCCGGCCAATGGTGTCGCGGTGGCACTGTCGCTTCTGGTCGCCTTGAACCTGCTCTCGATCGGATCGATCTATATCGCGCCGATCCACGCCGTGGTCGATGCGATCATGCCGGACGCGACCTTTACCGGCCGCACCGACATCTGGAAATTCGCCATCGATCACGTGGCGCAACGCCCGATCACCGGCTACGGCTTTGCCACGTTCTGGGGCACCGAGCAGGTCGTTTACGGCATGACCGGCGCGACCTGGGCCAATACCGCGAGCCACGCGCACAACGGCTTCGTCGACCTTGCGCTGACCATCGGCATTCCCGGTTCGGCGCTGGTGACGCTGTGGCTCATCGTGCTGCCGCTCGTCGACTATTACCGGGCGCCGGACGAGACGGAGAGCGCGGCGCTGAAAATGCTGTTCCTGCGCATTTGCTTGTTCGCGGCTTACGAATCCTGCTTCGATACCGCATTCACACAATTGGGCGCGCTGTGGCTGATCCTCATCGCAGCCGCGTTTGGGCTGCGCCTCCTGGCGGTCTCACGGGTATCGCGCTAGGGCCGCGTCAGGCGCTGCCAAACCCTTAAGCCTAATTTCCAATTAACCTTTATTTTCCATGGCTTAGCACATAACTATTGGGCCCAAGGAGCTTAGCGCCATGCCGGCACAAACCGGCCCTCTTTGCTTTGACGCCATCGCCGGACCGCAGTGGGACGTGCCGGTCGCCACGATCGGCGGGCTGCCCATTGCGGTGATCGACCGCGCCCGTTCGGCTGCGCTGATGGTCGATACGGCGCTGGCCCGGCGCAACACCGCGCAACGCCCGCTGGTGTTCACGTCCGCGAACGGCCAAGTGCTCTCGATGTGCGCCCGCGACGCGCGGATCCGCGATCTCTTCCTCGACGCCGATCTCATCCATGCCGACGGCATGCCGCTGGTCTTTGTGTCGCGCTTTCTCAACAAGACGCCGCTGCCGGAGCGGGTCGCGACCACGGACCTGTTCCACGACACGGCGATTGTCGCGCAACAGCGCGGCGCCAGCATTTATCTGCTCGGTGCCACCAAGGCGGTCGTCGATCAGGCGGTGCGCCGCACCCGTGAGCTTCATCCCAATCTCAAGATCGCCGGATACAGCAGCGGCTACTTGCGCCGCGATGGCGATGAGGAGCGGATCATCGCCGATATCAATCATGCCCAGCCAGACATTCTCTGGCTCGGTCTCGGCGCGCCCGCCGAACAATCGTTCGCCGCGCGCAATCGCGACCGGCTGCACGGCGTCGGCCTGATCAAGACCTCGGGCGGCCTGTTCGATTTCGTTTCCGGCAAAAACACGCGGGCCCCGGACTGGATGCAACGGCTCGGGCTGGAATGGGTCTATCGAATCTATCTTGAGCCGCGCCGCCTCGCCGGCCGCTATCTCATGACCAATCCGCACGCGATTTTTCTGTTGCTGACGCGGACCGGACGAACCGAGAGCGCTCCGCTGACACGGAACGTCGCCGCGCCATGACCGAATCGTCGCCGCCTCATGTCTATCTATGTGTGCCGACGTTCCGCCGCCCCGACGGGCTGCGCAAGCTGCTCGCCCATGTCGAGCGGTTGAACTACGCCGGCCCGATCGACGTCGTCGTCGTCGACAATGATGCCGAAGGGCGTGCCGGTGCGGTGGTTGTCGAACAGGTCGCGCGAACGTTTCGTTTGCCACTGATTTGCATCGTCGAGCCGCGCCGCGGTCATACCTACGCCTATAACCGCGCCTTTGCGCATGCCTGCCACGCGACGCCGGCGCCCGATTACGTGGCCGTGCTCGACGACGACGAATATCCCGGTCCGAACTGGCTCACCGAATTGATCCGGGTCGCGCGCGCATACGACGCCGATATCGTCGGCGGGCCGGTCTTTCCGGTGTTCGACAATCCCGACCATTGGCTGGCGCAGAGCGGCTTCTATGCGCCGAGCCGCAACGCCACCGGCCCGGTATCGATGATCTATGGCGCCGGCAATATGCTGATCCGGAAGAGCGTGCTGGAACAGTATCTCGACGAGCCGTTTGCGCACGCTTATGCGTTCACCGGCGGCAGCGACTACGATTTCTTCTGGCGCTGCCGCAACGACGGCCGCAGCTTTGCCTGGGCCGACGATGCCCACGTGCTCGAAACCACGCCGCCGTCGCGCACCACGGTCGGCTATGTGCTGCGTCGCAAGTTCCGCAATGGCACCGAAGCGACCCGTCTTGAGCGCAAGTTCTTGGGAACGGTCGCCGGCACGCTGCGGCGCTGGGGCATCGGGTTTGGCCTCATCGGCCTCGGCATTGCCTCGCTGCCGCTCGCCGCCCTGCGTGGCCGCCGCGCCATCATGGCAAGCCTGATCCGCGCGGCACGCGGGGCGGGCCGCCTCGCCGCGGAATTCGACCTGCATTACGAGCAATACCGTTGACCGCGAAAGCTGCGGGCGCTTTTGCGCCGTTAACGGCACGCGGCACAGCGTTAACGTGTGCGCGCAATTAGGATTAACGATTTACGACGATCGGTGAACGATCGCCGAATTGCAAACGCGGATGGACGGATTAGCGGACAGGCACTTATACCTTTCAGGGGCTCCTGAAATGGCAATGTCGCAAGCATGATCCGAACACAACAACACTCCAGCTTGCCTGCTTCCGAAGACTTCACCGCGCCGATCACGCTGCCGCGCATGCCCGGCTTCGCTGAAGCGCCGTATGAAATGTTGGCCGGGAAGCTCACGCGTCTCCTGGCGCGCAACGTGCCGACCAAAAAACTGACGATGCGCAATGCGCGGCCGCTGGTCTCGTTCACGTTCGACGACGCGGCGGCAACGGCGTGCACCACCGGCGCCGCCCTGCTCGAACAATTTCACGCCCGCGGCACCTTCTATATCTCCGGCGAGAAATGCGGCAAGCCCAGTCCCACCGGACGGCTTGCGACCATCGAGCAGTTGAAAGCGCTGCATGGCAAGGGCCACGAGATCGCGTGCCACACCTTTTCGCACACGCCAGTTGTCGGCATCAGCCAGCAAGCGCTGGCGAGCGATCTCGATCGCAATCGGTTCTTCCTGCAAGGCATTCTCGGCAATAGCCCGGTCAGCAACTTCGCCTATCCGTACGGCGACATATCGTTCTCCACCAAACGCTACCTCGGCGTGCGCTACGATTCCTGCCGCGCGACGACGCCCGGCGTGAATGCCGATGTCGCCGATCTTGGCGTGTTGAAATCCAACGCTTTGGAACAATCATCGACCGACCGCCACTGCGTTTCCCACCTCATTACCGAGACGGTGCGGCGCAACGGCTGGCTGCTGTTTGCCAGTCACGACGTCAACGACGCGCCGAGCCAATACGGCGTGCGACCCGATTTCCTCACTTTTGCATTGCGCAGCACGCTGGCCGCCGGATGCCGGCTTGTCACCGTCGCGCAAGCGCTTCGCATCCTGCGCGGCGAAGAGCCAAACGGGGAAACGGCGTGACATGAGCGCGGTCGCCCTGATAACGCCAACCTATTCGCACGATCTGGAGCGCTGCACGCTGTTGTGCGAGAGCGTCGATCGCCACGTCAGCACTTTTGCCAATCACTATCTCATCGTGCCCGACGATGAGCTGGCGCTGTTCGCCAAGTTCGGCAAGGGCCGGCGCCAGGTGTTGCCGCTGTCGCAACTTCTGCCACCCTGGCTCAAGTCGTTGCCGCGCTTTGTTCGCCGCCATAACCGGCAATATTGGTGGGCGTTGCGCGGTAAGCCGGTCAACGGCTGGCACATCCAGCAATTCGCCAAAATCGCGACCGCCCATATGGTCCCGGAAACCGTGAGCTGCATGCTCGATTCCGACGTGGTGTTCTTCCGGCCATTCGATCTGGCGGGGATGGCGCTACCCAACCCGACGCCGCTCTATATCAGGCCGCGCGAAGTGACCGCCGCAATGCTCGATCATTGCGACTGGGTGCGATCGAGCCATCAGCTGCTCGGTCTGCAACCGCCCTCATTTCCGGCCGACGACTTCATCGGCCATATCATTTTCTGGAATCAGCAGGCCGTGCGGGCGATGACCGCGCGTATCGAAGAGGTGACCGGGCTCGAATGGATGGACGCGCTTTACCGCGCCCACGCCATCTCCGAATACATGCTGTACGGCTTTGCCGTCTGCAACGATGCCGAATTGCTGCACCGCCATCGCTGCACGACGCAATCGCCATGTTTCAGCTATTGGGACCGCGAGCCGCTCGACGCAGCCGCCCTCGACACCCTGCTCCAGACGGTACCCGGGCATTGCGTGGCGTTCTCGTCGGCGTCCTTCAACGGCACCTCCGTGCACGACGTGCGCACGGCGGTCGAGCGGTTAACCAATCCGCAACGCGCGAGGCCCGGCCGCACGGCTGCGCCGGCACGGACGCTTGAACATCAAGTTAATAATTTGTTTTAACGCCAAAAAGCCGGGGTTAAGAAACCCGGGCTATAGAATCTAAGCCATGCTTGTCGGACAGACCGCGGTCAATTTCGCAGCCAATGTTATTTCGGCTGCCTTTGGTCTTATCAACGTCATGGTGTTCACGCGGCTGTTCGCACCGGCCGAGTTCGGCATCTATGTGCTCGGCGTAGGCTTCGCCGCCATCGCCAGCTCATTCATGATCAGCTGGCTGCGGCTTCCCATCATGCGCGAACAGGCGCGCGGCGATGGCACTGACATTCGCGGCATCCTGCTGCCGGGACTCATGCTGTCGTGCCTGTTGGCGCCGCTTGCCTATGTGGTGGCGTTCTTGGCCGGCATCGGCAGCGGGCCTGCGTTGGCCGCCGCCGGGCTGGCGCTCGCGGTCGGGTTTTTCGAAGTCGGCCAGGACCTGATGCGCGCACGCCTGAAGGCCTTCACGGTGATGAAGGCAACGGTGGTACGTGCGGTTCTGGTTTCGGTCTTTGGTATCACTGTCTCGATCGCGGGGCACACCGGCGTGCTATTATTGATGTCGTCGGCAGTTGCCTATCTCCTGGCCGCCCTGGTGTTCGCTCCCGGTGTGTGGACCGGGACCACCATTTGCCACGACCGCGCGCGGCTGATTGCGCTGGCAAAGGCCGGGATTCCATTCACCGCGTCGCTCACCCTCTATTCGCTGTCGAGCGTGATCGACCGCTTCATCATTTCGCATCTGATCGGCCCGGGCGCCGCCGGGCAATTCAGCGCTGGCGCCGACCTCGTGCGGCAGGCCCTGATCATTCCCGCGATCAGTGCGGCGGCCGCGTTTTGCCCGCTCGCGGTGCAGATCTATGCCAAACAAGGACGCGACGCCGCTCGATCCCATCTCGAGGAGTGTTTCGAGTTCCTGCTCGCAATCGTGCTGCCTGCCTCGGTAGGCTTCGCGGTCGTGTCGACCCCAATCGCCCAAGTGGTGCTCGGTCCGGATTTCAGAATCATGGCCGCCGCAGCCATGCCGATCGTTTCGATCGCGGTCATTTTCCAGATCATGACTTTTCAATATCTGCACATCGGCTTTCTGTTGTCGGAACGCAATTCCTTCTATTTCTGGAACACGTCGCTGGTGCTGGTCGTCAATCTCCTCGTCAGCTATGTCTTGATTGTGCGGCTCGGCGCGGTGGGCGCCGCATGGGGCCGGCTTGTCGCGGAGATTTTCGGCTTTGCCAGCGCGCTGGTGCTGACGCGGTGGGCGTTTCCGATGCCTGTGCCGTTCCTTCGCATGACCCGAGTGCTGCTCGCCACGCTGGCCATGGCGTTCGTGCTGCGCAGCCTGGAGCTTGCATTCGATCTGACCGGCAAAGATGCGCTGGCCATCCTGCTGCCTGCCGGCATCGCGACCTATTTGATAATGTGCTGGCTGCTCAACGTCGCCAAAGGCCGCGATCACGTCAACCGTGGCCTATTGATCGTGCGCAACGCACTCGCACGCTGATAAGTTTGCAGAAACGAATTGCAACGGGCCGCGAAGCGTCCCGGTCAGTCCTTCACTCTGCGGAACCAGAACGAACCAACGTATGGGTCGGCGCCGCGTTCGGCGAGGATCGGAAACGCGTGCTTGAACTCCGCCAGGTCCAAATGCATGAGGTGATTCAACGAGCAGATGATCTCGAATTCATGGTTGAAAGACAGAAAGGCCTCGAGCAGATACTGCTCGTTCCAAAAGCGCCGTTCCACGTTCAGCCATTGTGCCGGATAGTCTCGCGGCGAAAAGATATCGTGGACCTGGACGATGACCCCCTTGGGCAGGTTCGGCAGGATATGCAAAAACTCGAACTCGACGTCCCCCATGGGCCTCAGCGCGTGAGAGGAATCGATGAAGACGATGTCGCCCGGGCATAGCGAGCGGAACAAAGTCAGGTCGCTCTTTTCGATCAGTTCGCGCTTGACCTCCACGCCGAGGTCTTCCAACCACGGATTTTCGTAGGGCTCATAGCAAATCTGCCGACACGAATATCGGCTATCGTTCGCCTTGGCGTCCGCGATGGCGAAATGCGCAACGACCGTGGATTGTCCGCAGCCGACCTCGACGATCGTGCGCGGCTTGAAGTGCCTGATCATGCAGTAAAGCGCCTCTGCATCGCCCGGACCGCAATAACCGTTCGAATAGGAGAAGGTTCGCCCGCCACTGTGCCGCCCTTCCAGGGAGCGTAATGCTTCGCCGAAGTCGAATTGTGCCAGCAATTGCACTTGTGCATCGAGGTTCCAATCGATGCCGGCCAGAGCCCGCGGAGCATCCGGGTCGCGGAAGATGCTCTCGGAACCATAGGTCGGCTCGTGGTAGTGATTTGCCACGATCGTAACGCCCGCACGATCGAGCAGCCCGCGGACGGCCGGCAACGTCGCGCGGCGCGGCGCCGCAAATTTCAAGAACGGCAGCGCCGGGACGAAGAGGGCCAGCGCAACGCAATCCCGGATCACGTTCTTTATCTTTGTGACAATGGAGCCGGTCGTAAGTGGTTGTGCGCTGTTCGCCCCGGAAGCCGATGACGGTAGCGCCGATGCCGCCGCTTTTTCGCGATTGTTTGTTACCATCTTGTCCATCATCGCCGCGCGGGTCGCCGCGGTCGTAGCGTGCCACCACGTATCCCAATCGATCGCCGGCGCCGGGCGCTTGCCTTGCTTGGCGACGGCCAGAAGCTGATCGGCGATGGCGCGCAGATCGGCGCCCGCGGGAACGAACGACAATACGCCGGTTTCGATCAGCCTGGTAAAGCCCGCATGATGCGCGAACTCGGCCATCGAGCGCGGCGCCGTGACCACGACCGGCCGATCCGATTGCAGCGTGTGAATGACGCTCGACCGGCGCGCCGTCAGGCCTTCGGGGAACAGAAACAGGAAGGAACCGACTTCATCGAACAGCGTATAGAGCTCCGCTTCGTCGGCAATGTACCCGGTGACGATGACCTGATCCGCGATGCCGTATTCGGCAACCTTGGACCAGAATTGTTGCTCGTAGCCGTCGAGCGATTTCATGAAGCTGCCGATGAAAACTATACCGGCGCGGATGCCGCTTTTGCGCAGGTCTTTGCAGACGTCGAGCAGTTTGGTTGCGGCCTTACCTTTGTAGATCGCGCCGAAATATCCGATCACCACGTCGCAGTTTTTGGCGGCTTCGCGCAAACGCAAAACCCGTTCCGTAACGCGCGGCTCGGCGGGCCGGCGGATGGTCGGAGCATTGGGCACCAGCCGGCATTTTCTTGCCGCGCCCATGAGCCAGGGCGTGCCGGCGATCTCGCCGGCAATGAACGGCGACACCACAATGATCGTGCGGCTGAACAATAGGAACGGTGCGAGCGCCAGCCGGCGCAGCCAGTGCAGCGCCGACCATTCGTGCATGAAGACATTGACCCGGCAGCGCACCACACGCGCGAACAGCAGCACCACCAGCGGCTGCAACAGCAATCTTTTCCACGCCACCAAGGGCACGCTGAAGACGATTTGATCGGCCGCGGCGAGCTTGCGGAAAACGGCGGGCAGATCGCGCCAGCGATTCGAGACCGCGAGCACCGCATAGCCGTCGTCCGGATAGTCGTTCTGCAAGACGCTCACCAAAAGGCGCGCGAACGATTCGACGCCGCACTCTTCCTTGCTCGGCGTCAACAGGAACAGGCAACGGTCTTGCGCACGCCCGGCCGGCGGCAACGGCGCGCTGCGGTGAACCGCATCAGTGTTGAATTGGACATTCATGCCGGCGAAGTTTTACCCGTGCTGCGTTAATAAATCGGGCTACAAGCGACCGCGTTAACCAACGTTCGACGCCGCATGAAAACCCAACATCCGCAGAGCGCGGAGCAACTTCCAGCGATCGCATCTGCCCGCCCGGCAATCCGGCGCAAAATTAACCAATGCCTAATCGACGCTAAAATGTTGTGCCGCGCGTGCTTTGGCGAGCCCGACTTGGGGGTAACGTTACTGGTACGATTCACGGCGGATCAGGGCAGCATGCGTTAGAATTCGATCCGTCGGGTGGTGGCGTCGCTGCATTAAGCAAAAGAGCGTAGGCGTGACTGTCATTGATCTGCCACTGCGTGGACGCTCCTTCAAGGTCGAGCTTCTTGCCGGCGACAATCTGGCCGCCGCCGATTGGCCCTCGATCTCCGACGTCCGCGATTTGCGGATGTACATCTACCAGTCGCGGGAATTCCTCGACATTTGGCTCGACACAATCGGCAAGGCTAGCCGCGTCGAGCCCTACTTCGTCGTGGTCAGGGATACCGACGGGCGGCCGGTTCTCTACCTGCCGCTCATCATCGAAACCAAATTCAATGTCCGGCTGCTTCGCTTCATGGATTGCGGTGTCGCCGACTACAATGCGCCGATCGTGGCGGCAGACCGCACGCTGTCGCGCCAGGAATTTCACGAGGTGTGGGCGGACGTTTTGGCGTTATTGCCAAGCTTCGACGTCATCGACTTGAAGAAGATCGCAAGCGACGTCGTGGGCGCCGTCAACCCGCTCACTTATCTCGACTGCACGCCCTTTGGCGAAAGCGGCCATGCGATCGCGCTGAGCCGGTCGCGCGATCAGACGGATACACGGCGTGCGGTGGTACGGCTGCGGCGCAAGCTGCAAAGCCACGCCAAGGGGCTCAGCCAAATCGGCGAGCCGCGCTTCATCGTCAATCCTGCCGCTACCGAAGCGGCACGGGTGACGGAGCGATTGCTCGAGCTCAAGCGCCAAAAATACCAGCGCACGTCAACGCCGGATTTTCTAACCGCGCCCGGCGTCGAGCGCTTTTATCGCGAGATGATGAGCCCGGGCCGGCTCGGCACAATCAGCCATCTTTCGGCGCTGACGATCGGCGACAGTGTGGCATCGGCACATCTCGGCTTCATCGGGCGCGGCCGGTTCTATTATATTTTCCCGGCCTACGACACGGCGTTCGGCCGCCATCGCGTCGGCCATCTCTTGTTGCAGCACCTGATCGATCAATCGGTCACGCAGGATTTCGCTACTTTCGACCTCGGCATCGGTGACGCCTCCTACAAGAACAAATGGGCGACGCACCACCTCGCCCTGCAAAGCCATGAGCGCGCGGTAACGGCCGCCGGCCGGGTTTATTTGCAGATGCGCCGGGTCGGCCGTTTCGTCGGCGCGAGCGGTATCCGGACCTGGTTCAAGACTGCGAGCTGACGACCGGCTTTGGCCTACCGAAATCCCTAAAATTGATCGCCCACGGCCTTGCCGCGGCTCTGGGCGGCCACGCATAAACTGGAATTTATATGCGGACTTCCATACAGTGCCGCCGGGGAACGAGCTGGGCGACAATCACCTTAACTAACTTTAATGCGCCCGACATTGCGCCTTAAGGCCAGCAGGGCATAGTCGCGAAGAAGGGCCATCACTGACAGGTGAGGTAGTGGAACAGTAAATGCATTCCGGGCTTGAACGAGGGGGGACGAAGAATCGAGTTGATTGGATGGGGCCTTTGAAAGCTGGTCACAGGTCCCGCCGGCTGATTATTTTTTCTGTGATAGGCCTCGCGGCGCTAGCCCTGATTGCCGCGATCGTGATCTGGCGGCACGGCAAAACCACCCCGGTGGCCGGCCCGCCGATGGTGCCGGTCACGGTCGCCGAAGCGGTCCAGCACGACGTCCCGATCTATTACGACGCGCTCGGCACCGTCGCGGCCTACAACACCGTCGCCATCCGCGCCCAAGTCACCGGCCAACTGATTTCCGTCGGCTTCCGCCAAGGCCAGGAAGTCCGCCAAGGCGACGTGCTGGCGAAAATCGACCCGGCGCCGCTCCAAGCCGTCCTCGATCAGGCCGTGGCCAAGAAGGCCGACGATCAAGCGCAACTGGTCAGTGCCCAGAAAGATTTTTCGCGGTTCACGACGCTGGCGACCAAGAATTTCGAGACCCAGCAGAACGTCGATTTGCAGCAAGCCAAGGTCGATCATTTCAAAGCCTCGATCGACGCCGACCAGGGCGCCATCGAGGCGGCGCAGACGCAACTCGCTTACACGACGATCACGGCGCCGATCGACGGCGTCGTCGGCTTTCGCCAGGTCGACGTCGGCAACATCATCCACACCACCGATGCCAATCCGCTCACGGTGCTGACCCAGATCAAGCCGTCCTATGTGATCTTCACGCTGCCGCAGAGCAACCTCGGCCCGGTGCGCGAGGCGATGCTGCGCGGCACCGTCTCGGTTCTTGCCTTCGATCAGAACGACAAGGAGCAACTGGCCGAGGGTCACTTGCTGCTGATCGACAACCAGATCGATCAGACCACCAGCACGATCCGCCTGAAGGCGGAATTCACCAACGAGGACGAACGGCTGTGGCCGGGCGAGTTCGTCCGCATCCGCATCCTGATCACGACCTACAAGAATGCCGTGACCGTTCCGCCGGTCGCGGTGCAGCGCGGCCCTGACGGCTACTACGTCTGGGTGGTCAAGCCCGGCAATACGGTGGAGCAGCGTGCCATCGGCGCGCAGATGGTCAACGACGATATTGCGATCGCCACCAAAGGCCTTGCCGCCGGCGAGCACGTCGTGACCAACGGGCAATCGCGGCTCGACGTCGGCTCGCATGTTGCCATTAAGACTTCCGACTCCACCGCCCGGCGAGCCGCCAAGCGTGCAGCATCAGGCGGACAAGAACTGATGAACATTTCGGAAGTCTTCATCCGCCGGCCGATCGCCACGTCGCTCCTGATGGCGGCACTGGCGCTGGTCGGTATTGTTGCCTTTCCGCTGTTGCCGGTGGCGCCGTTGCCGCAGGTCGATTTCCCGACCATCCAGGTCAGCGCCACGGTGCCGGGCGCCAGCCCGGAAACCATGGCCGCCACCGTCGCCACGCCGCTCGAGCGCCAGTTCGGCCAGATCGCCGGCGTCGCACAGATGAGCTCGGTGAGCTCGCTCGGCTCGACCGTCATCACGTTGCAATTCGATCTCAACCGCAACATCGACGGCGCCGCGCAGGACGTGCAGGCCGCGATCACCGCGGCCGGATCGAGCCTGCCGAAAAATATCTCGACGCCGCCGACCTATCGCAAGGTCAATCCGGCGGATTCTCCGATCCTGATCGTGTCGGCGAACTCGGACACGTTGCCGCTGCCCAAGGTCGACGACTTCGCCGAGAACGTCGTCGCCCAGCAGATCTCGCAAATTCCCGGCGTTGCCCAGGTCGCCATCGGCGGCCAGCAGAAACCGGCCATTCGCGTCCAGGTCGATCCGGCCAAGCTGCAGGCGAACCAGCTCACGCTGGAGGACGTGCGGGCCGCTCTCACCAATGCCACGACCGACGTGGCCAAGGGCACGCTCCTTGGCAAGCAGCAGAGCCTCACCATCGTCGCCAACGACCAGCTGATTCAGGCGGACGACTACAACAACGTCGTCATCGCCTATCGCAACGGCGCGCCGGTCCACGTGCGCGATGTCGGCCAGGCCATCGACGGACCGCAGGACGTGACGCTCGGCGCGCTGCATCGCGATCACGTCGCGGTGGTGCTGCTGGTGTTCAAGCAGCCGGGCGCCAACGTGATCGATACCGTCGACAATATCAAATCCGCCCTGAAGGGAATGAGCTCGCTCATTCCGCCCGGCATTCACCTCGACATCATCGTCGATCGCACCCAGACCATTCGCGCTTCAGTGAAAGACGTCGAGTTCACGCTGCTGTTGTCCTGCGCGCTGGTCGTGCTGGTGATCCTTTTGTTCCTGCGCAGCATCCAAGCCACGCTCATTCCCGGCGCCGCGGTGCCGCTGTCGCTGCTCGGCGCCGTCGCCATCATCTATCTGCTCGGTTACAGCCTGGACAATCTTTCGCTGATGGCGCTGACCATCGCCGTCGGCTTCGTGGTCGACGACGCGATCGTGGTGGTAGAAAACATCTTTCGCCATCTCGAGGCCGGCACCACGCCGCTGCAATCGGCGATCAAGGGCGCGCGCGAGATCGGCTTCACCGTCATATCGATCAGCGTTTCGCTGATCGCGGTCTTCATTCCGCTGTTGCTGATGAGCGGTATCGTCGGCCGGCTGTTCCATGAATTCGCCATCACCGTCACCGCGGCGATCGCAGTGTCCGTCGTGGTGTCGCTGACGCTCACCCCGATGCTGTGCTCGCGCTTCCTGGTCAGCGAGCACGACCGCGAGCACGGCCGCCTCTATCGCGCCGTCGAATGGGGGTTCGACAGGGTGCTCGACGGCTACCGCCGCGGCCTCGATTTCGTATTGGAGCATCAGTTTCCGACGCTGCTGGTGTTCCTGGCGACCGTCTGCATCACCGGCGTGATGTTCGTCATGATACCGAAGGGATTTTTCCCGACCCAGGACATCGGCATGCTGCTCGGCATTTCCGAGGCCAGCCAGGACATCTCGCCGCAACGGATGATGGAAGTTCAGCGCCAGCTTTCCGCCATCATCGAACAGGATCCCGACGTCGCCGACTTCGTATCGTTCTTCGGCCCGAGCTACGGCAATACGCAAAATACCGGCCGCTTCGTCATCGGCCTGAAGCTGCGCGACGACCGCGACGCCAGCGCCTCGCAGATCATCGACCGGCTGCGCCCGAAGCTTCAGCAAATTCCGGGCGCGCGGCTGTTCCTGCAGGCTGCGCAGGATATCACCGTCGGCGGCCGCATCGCGCGCGGCCAGTTCCAATACGTCATGCAGGATCCCGACCTGCACGAGCTGAACACCTGGGCGCCGAAGCTCATGGCCAAGCTCAAGACCATGCCGGAACTCGCCGACGTGGCGAGCGACGCGCAGAACGCGGCGCCGCAGCTCACCATCAACATCAATCGCGACGCCGCCGCCCGTTTCGGCGTCCAGCCGCAGCTTATCGACGACACGCTCAACGATGCCTTCGGCCAGCGCCAGGTGACGCAGTATTTCACCAACAATTCCTATTATCTCATCCTCGAAGTGCTGCCCGAGCTTCAGGGCAATGTCGGCACGCTCAATCAGGTCTACGTCCGGGCGCCGGGCACCGCGCAGCTCGTGCCGTTATCGACCCTGGTCGAAGCCGACACGGCGCATATCGGGCCGCTCCTGGTCTCTCATTCCGGGCAATTCCCGGCGGTGACTTTGACGTTCAACCTGCCGCCCGGCGTCGCGCTCAGCCAGGCGGTTGAGGCCATTCAGAAGGCAGCCGACGAGATTGGCATGCCGTCGTCCCTGATCGGCAGCTTCCAGGGCAATGCGCAGGCATTCCAGGCCGCGCTGTCGAACGAGCCGGTGCTGATCGCGGCCGCGCTAGTGGTCGTCTATGTCATTCTCGGCGTGCTCTACGAGAGCTACATCCATCCGCTGACGATCCTTTCCACGCTGCCGTCGGCCGGCGTCGGCGCGCTGCTGGCGCTGTGGCTCGGCGGCTTCGATCTGTCGGTGATCGGCATCATCGGCATCATTTTGTTGATCGGCATCGTCAAGAAGAACGGCATCATCCTGGTCGACTTCGCCATCAGCCGCGAACGTGCCGGCCTGCCGCCGCGCGAGGCGGTACGGCAGGCCTGCCTGTTGCGGTTCCGTCCGATCACCATGACGACGATGACGGCGCTGTTGAGCGGCCTGCCGCTGATGTTCGGCTCCGGCTCGGGATCGGAACTGCGTCACCCGCTCGGCTATGCGATGGTCGGCGGCTTGGCGCTGAGCCAACTCCTGACATTGTTCACGACGCCGGTGATTTATCTCTATCTCGATCGCTTCCAGTCATGGCTGAGCGGCAAGAAGCCCGAGCATGAGGAAGCGCCGCAAGACTTGCGCATCGCTGCGGAATGAGCGGAACGGTCACGCCGGCGTGACGAACGTGCTACCGATTAGAAGGGCCCCGGAACGGGGCCCTTTTTGTTTTGGCAGCGCATTCTTCACGCGCGCGCGTGGCAATGCGCTGCATCGCACAAACAATTCACCACGTTGTCGCACACTGCATTGTGAAGCGAACGGCCTCGCGATCACGGCGTCGCTCGTAGCATCTCGGCGACGGCGGTGGCATGATCGCGGTTGATAAATAACGGCCGCGTTGCGGCCTTTCGCGGCCGCCGGCGCGGACCTAACCTCAAAAGGTTCAGGAGGAAGCGCCATGGCTTATTCACATATGCTTGTCGGCGCGAGCACGGGCCCCGAAAACCTCGTCATCCGCCGTATAGCACCGTCCGACCTGTACGATGCGCTGGCGCGCGGCATCGACGACTTTGTCGCGATGCCGAGTCACGCCGTCTTTCTCTGCGTCATCTATCCGCTGCTCGGCATCGCTTTGATCGGAATGACGCTGGGAAATTCCATGCTGCCGCTGGCATTTCCGATTGCAGCGGGGTTTGCCCTGGTCGGTCCGCTCGCCGCGATCGGTCTCTATGAGTTGAGCCGGCGCCGCGAAGCCGGTCTGGACAGCTCCACGAGCCATGCCTTCGACGTGCTGCATTCGCCGTCGCTCGGCGCCATCGCGGCGCTCGGCTTGCTGCTCATGGCGATCTTCCTGATCTGGCTCGCCGTCGCCGAGGCGATCTATGTCGCCAATTTCGGTTACCACGCGCCGGCTTCGATGACCCAATTCATCAACGACGTGTTCAGTACGCGCGCTGGCTGGACGCTGATCGTCGTCGGCACCGGAGTTGGTTTCCTGTTCGCCGTGCTGGTGCTCACCATCAGCGCGATCTCGTTTCCGTTATTGCTCGATCGCGACGTCGGCGCGGCGGTGGCGGTGCTCACCTCGATCCGTGTCGTCGCCAGGAACCCGCTGACCATGGCGCTGTGGGGCTTTATCGTCGCCGCGCTGTTGGTGCTCGGCTCGATTCCGCTCTTCCTCGGCTTGACGGTGGTGATGCCGGTGCTCGGTCACGCCACCTGGCACCTTTATCGCCGGGCGGTCGAGCCGGATGCCAATCCGCATCCTGACTATCAGCCGCGCGAGCGGCCCCGCCGCTCCGCCGCGGATTTCCCGGCGGCGCTATTTCCGACGCGACGGTAGAAGAACGCAACCCGCCGGCGGTTTGTCAGCCAGCGGCAAAGGCTTATCATCGCGGGAACGACCATAACCCGACCGGCGCTTTTCCCGGATGCTCGATTTAGGTCTTAGCTTTCTCGGCAGCGTTGCCCGCGATCCCGGCGCGCTCGCTATTGTCGATGGCGACGTGCGCCTGAGTTACGCGCAATGGTATCGGCGCATTTCGGCGCTGGTGGCCGGCTTCGATGCCATCGGGCTCAAGCCCGGCGACCATCTCGTCACCGTGCTGACCAATCGCTGGGAGGCGGCGAGCCTGCATTGGGCCTGTCAGTTCACCGGCATCATCATCACGCCGGTGAATTGGCGCTCGACGGCGAGCGAGATCGACTTCTATCTGGAGGACGCCGAGGCCAAAGCCATCGTCTACGAAGATGCTTCCGCCGCGGCCATTGCCGGCTCGGCTTTGGCGCAAAAGCTGCCACGGATCGCCCTCGATCCGGCGCCGCCGCCGGCGATTCCTTTTGCCCAGCTCGTTTCGCGCGCCGCACCCGATGCCGCCGCGCGCGTCAATGCCGAAGCCTGGTCGGTGATGCTTTACACCTCCGGCACCACGGCGCGGCCAAAAGGCGTGCCGCGCCGCCAACACGCCGAGCGCGCCGCGGCGCTGGCCCATGTGGCACAGAATCTCTACGCCCGCGGCGAGCGCACGCTCGGCGTCATGCCGCTCTATCACACCATGGGCGTGCGCTCGCTTCTTGCCATGTCGCTGATCGGCGGCGCCTTCGTGTGCCTGCGCCGATCCGACGTCGCGCACGCGCTCGAGCTGATCGAAGCCGAGTGCGTCACCAACCTATATCTGGTGCCGACGCTTTATCACGACCTCGTCCATCACCCGCTGTTCGCAACGCGTGACGTGAGTTCCGTGCGCAAGCTTGGCTTCGCCGGGGCGCCGATGACCGACGGATTGTTGCAAACGCTGCAGGCCGCGTTCAAGCCGGACCTGTTTGTCAATCATTACGGCTCGTCGGAGGTTTATACCTTCACCATCGACCAGAACGCGCCGGCAAAACCCGGCTCGGCCGGCCGCGCCGGCATCAATCAAACGGTGCGCGTGGTCCGTCTTGGCGCCGAATCGGTGGATGAGATCGCCGCGGTCGGCGAAGAAGGCGAGATCATTGCGCTCTTGGCCAGCGATGAATCCTTCGAGGGCTATTGGCGGCGGCCCGATGCCGATGCCAAGGCGCTGCGCCAGGGCTGGTATTTTACGGGCGACACCGGCTTCGTCGACGGCGACGGTGACTTCTTCGTCACCGGCAGGGTCGACGACATGATCATCACCGGTGGCGAGAATGTTTCGCCGGTGGAGATCGAATCCTGTCTGTCGCTGCACGCCGCCGTATCCGAGGTCGCCGTGGTGGGCTTACCGGACGAGCGCTGGGGCAAAATCGTCGCCGCCTTCGTCAAGTGCCGCGGCACGGTCGAGCCCGATGAGCTCGACGCGTTCTGCCGCAGTTCCGGCCTGGCGAACTTCAAGCGCCCGCGCCGCTATGTCTTTGTCACCGAGATTCCGAAATCGCCAGTCGGCAAGCTGCTTCGCCGCAAGCTCGTCGCCGGCGAATATGAACCCGTCTCGCCCCTCAAAGGAACGGCCGCATGATTGAATTTTCCGATCCGCGTTTGCAGACCCTCGACGGCTTTCGCGTCGAGATCGATCCGGCCCGCGAACGCGCCGATATCGTTCTCGACCGGCCGCCGCTCAACGTCATCGAAATGGGGCAGCGCGATCAGCTTCGTCTGGTCTTCGAAGCGCTCGACGAGGATGCGCGCGTGCGCGTCATCGTGCTGCGCGCCGCCGGCCAGCATTTCTCCTCCGGCGGCAATATCGCGGGCTTTCTCGCGGCCTCGCCCGAGCACGTGTCGAAACTCGCCTGGAATATCGCAGCGCCGGCGCGCTGTTCGAAGCCGGTGATCGTCGCCAATCGCGGCTACTGTTTCGGCGTCGGCTTCGAGATTTCGCTGGCTTGCGATTTTCGCCTGGTTTCGGAGACCTGCCTCTATGCCCTGCCGGAACAGCGGCTCGGCCAGATTCCGGGATCTGGCGGCTCGGCGCGGTTGCAAAAGATCATCGGCATCACCCGCACCAAGGACATCGTCATGCGATCGAAACGCATCGCGGCCAAGCAGGCCTACGAATGGGGCATTGCGACGGAATGCGTCGCCGACGACAAGCTCGAAGCCGCGACCGACGCCTTGGTTGAAGAGTTGCGCGGCTTCTCGCCATTGGCGCAACGCACCGCCAAGACGCTGCTCAACGAAACCGAAGACACCAATCTCGAGGCTGCCATCGAGCTCGAAGGCCATTGCTATAGCCGGTTGCGCCAATCCGACGATTTCCGCGAAGGCGTCGAGGCATTCCACGCCAAGCGCAAGGCGACATTCCGCGGCACTTGACCGTCTGGCGAAGGGGATCGAGGAGGACTAACGTCGGCTTAAAATAAACCGCGGCGCCGCAGAGCGCCCAAAGGGAAGATAAGGGAGGAGAGAACCTATGCGCAGCTTTTGGACTCGAGCTCGTGCGATGGCGCTTATCGCCATTTGCACGCTGATCACATTGAACATCGCAAAGGCCGCCGATCCGATCCGGATCGGCATGTCCATGGCGCTCACCGGTGGCGTGGCGCCGATCGGCAAGCAGGTGCTGACCGCGCTGCAAATCTGGCGCGACGACGTCAACGCCAACGGCGGTTTGTTGGGACGTCCGGTCGAGCTGGTGTTCTATGACGACCAGAGCAATCCGGCCAACGTGCCACAGCTCTACACCAAGCTGATCGACGTCGACAAAGTCGACCTGGTGATCGGGCCGTACGCGACCAACATGGTGGCGCCCGCCATTCCGATCATGATGCAGCACAAGATGACCACCATCGGCATTCTCGCCAATGCCGCCAACAGCAAATTCCATTACGACCAGTACTTCTCGATGCTGCCGACCGGGCCCGAGCCGCAGAAGGCCTTCGCCTACGGCTTCTTCGAGCTCGCGGCGGCGGCCACGCCGCGGCCGAAGACGGTCGCGATCATTGCCGCCGACGCCGAATTCGCCCAGAACGCCGCCGACGGCGCGCGCCAGAGCATCAAGGAGATCGGCGGCTTCGACCTGGTCCTCGACCAGAAATATCCGCCGACGACGACCGACTACACGCCGATCATACGCGCCGTCCAGGCGCTCAATCCCGACATCGTCTTCGTCGCCGCCTATCCGCCGGATTCCGTCGGCATCATCCGGGCCGCCAACGAAGTCGGGCTGACGCCGAAAATGTTCGGCGGCGCCTTCATCGGGCTCCTGGTGACGCCGATCAAGGCGCAGCTCGGGCCGCTCACCAACGGCATCGTCAACAACGAAGTGTTCCTGCCGGCGCCGAGCCTGACGTTCCCCGGCACCAAGGAACTGCTGGCGAAGTACCAGGCCGCCGCCGCGACCCAAGGCATCGATCCGGGCGGCTGGGCGTTCCCGCCGCTCGGCTACGCGGCCGGACAGGTTTTGGCCCAAGCGGTCGAAGGCACCAAGAGCCTCGATCACGCCAAACTCGCCGCCTACATGCGCGACCACACGTTCAAGACCGTGGTCGGCGACATCGCCTTCGGCAAAGACGGCGAGTGGGCGAAGTCGCGCGTCTTCTTCACCCAGTTCCAGCATGTCACCGGCAATGGCATGGATCAGTTCAAGGACACCACCCACGAAGTCATCGTGTGGCCGAAGGAATATAAGACCGGCGACATGATCTATCCCTACACGGAAGCAAAGAAGCCATGAACGGCACGCCTTTCAAGCTCGGCACTTTCGCCAAACAAGGCGGCGCCGCGTTCGCCGCCATTGTTCTCGATGACGACGTCGTCGATCTCAAATCGGCGCGCGGCGGCAAGCTGAGCGCGACCGATAGCATCGACGGCTTGTTGGACAACTGGGACGCCAACTTTGCCGCGCTGCAGGAGATCGTCGCCGTCCTCGAAAAAGAAGGCCGGCCCGGCGCGGTCAAGCTTGGCAGCTTGCGCGCGCTGCCGCCGGTGCGGCGGCCCGGCAAGATGTTCTACGCCGCGCAGAATTTTCAGGAGCACGTCGACGAGATGATCCGCGCCGGCATGACGCCGGCGACCGGCCCGAAATTCACCGGCGAAAAATCGACGTCGCATCCGTATCTGTTCCTGAAAGCGCCGAGCACGCTGGCCGGCGCCTATGACGACATCGCGATCCCGACCGGACTGAAAAAGATCGATTGGGAGGCGGAGATCGCCTGCGTCATCAGCAAGCCCGGCAAGCACATCAAAGCGGAGCGCGCGCTCGATCACGTCGCCGGCTGGATGACGACCAACGACGTTTCCGCCCGCGATCTGCAGATTCGCGCCGACCGTCCGGGCCTGCGCTCGGATTGGCTCAACGGCAAAAGCCACGACAATTTCGCGCCGACCGGCCCGTTCCTGGTGCCGCGCGCCTTCGTGGGCGACCACATGAACCTGTTCATCCGGCTCACCGTGAACGGCGAGATCAAGCAGAACGGCAACACCTCGCAATTCATCTTCACGCCCGAGGAGCAGATCGAATACGCCTCCGACATTCTCAGCTTGCAGAGCGGCGACTTCTTCAGCTGCGGCACCTGCGGCGGCGTCGGCCAGGGCACCAACACGTTCCTCAACGTCGGCGATGTGATGGAGACCGAGATCGAAGGCCTCGGCAAGATGCGTAATCGTTTTGTCGCGGAGGCGGCCTAGGCGTGTACTCATAAATGCGTGAGGCATCTCCGCATTCGAGAGCAAAGCGGAAAACGCAGTTTGACGGCGTCACGTCCGCTATTGACGCATAGCGGACCTGCGAGGCGAACGATGGTGTGCCAGCAACGCGCTTCGTGTTAAGATTTTGCACTCCCGCCCATTGATTTTTGCGCGGGCGGAGGAACCCTATGAAACGGCGCGAATTCATCACCCTGCTCACCGGTGCGGCGATTGTCGGCCCTCGCGTTGCGGTCGCCCAGCCCTCATCCAGGATTTACCGTGTCGGCATGCTCTCACCGGGCGCGCCGATTGACGAGAAGTCACCGCTCGCCCTGGTCCTGCTGCAAGGGCTGGAAAAGCACGGCTATGCGCGCGGCAAAAATCTCGAGTTTGAATCCCACGGAGCTGGTGGCCAGATGAGCAAGCTTGGCGAGTTGGTCCGCGACATGAAGGCCAAACAAGTCGATGTGATCGTGGGCGGCGGCTTTCCGACTGCGCTCGCCTGCAAAGTCGCAAATGTGCCGACGGTGATCTATCTCGGTGCTGGCGATCCAGTCGCGACGCATCTCATCGACAGTCTGGCGCACCCGGGCGGCAATATCACCGGCATTTCCGATAATGCGACCGCGCTTGCCAGCAAACGCTTAGCGCTGATCAAGCAAGCGGTACCGAAGGTCAACAAGGTCGCCATGCTCTGGAACCGAGATGATCTCGGCATGAGCATGCGCTATGAGGCGTCCGCCACTGCCGCGCGTTCGCTTGGAACAACGGTCCAGGCGCTCGGCGTGCGCGAGCCTGACGACTTCGGGGGCGTGTTCGAAGCGATGGATCGCGATCCGCCCGATGCGATCTTCATGGTTGCCGACGGGCTTACCACGCTCAATCGCAAGCGTGTGATCGATTACGCCGCCATGCATCATATTCCGGCGATGTACGAGTACGACGTACCCAATGTGACGGATGGCGGTTTAATGTCATATGGGCCGGACGTGAAGGAATGCATGGTCAGCGCTGCGGAACTTGCAGCTCGCATCCTCGACGGCGCGCGGCCCGCCGATCTCCCATTCGAGGAGCCGACACGCTACAAGCTCGTCGTCAATCTCAAGACCGCGAAGGCAACCGGCATCACCTTGCCGGAGAATTTCCTCGCTCTCGCAGACGAGGTGATCGAATAGGCTGCACTTTGCTGCGGCGCCCCTGGTCGCTATTGATGCTGTGGACGGCTCCTCCACCGGCACGAGAGTGCCAAAGAAGTGGGGGCTGGTTAAGGCTCCCACGATTCGGAGGAGCTACCCATGCAAACGATTACTACAGTCGGTCTGGACATCGCGAAGTCTGTTTTCCAGGTTCATGGCGTCGATGCTGAGGGCAATGTTGTCATCCGCCGGCAGCTCAAGCGACGCTACGTACTGGCGTTCTTTGAGAAGCTGCCGCCCTGCCTGGTCGGCATCGAGGCCTGTGCCTCGTCACACCACTGGTCGCGCGAGCTGCAGGCCCTCGGCCATAGCGTACGGCTGATGCCACCGGCGTATGTGAAGCCTTACGTCAAGCGGCAGAAGAACGATATGGCCGACGCCGAGGCAATTTGTGAGGCGGTTACAAGGGCCAATATGCGGTTCGTGCCAACCAAGACGCCCGAGCAACAAAGCGGGCTGGTGCTCCATCGCACGCGCCATCTGTTCATTCGCCAGCAGACCTCTGTGATCAATGCGATCCGCGCTCACCTTGCCGAGTTTGGTGTTATCGCACCAGTCGGACGCAAAGGCATCGAGGAACTGCTGCATGTCATCGCCGATCGGGGAGACAAACGGGTTCCCGATGTTGTGCGTGCCTGCCTTGCCGCGCTGGGCAGCCAATTGCTCAACCTCAAAAAGCAGATCTTAGATTTTGATCGAATGATCATGGCATGGCACCGCTCCAATCCAACGAGCAAGCGGCTCAATTGCATTCCAGGCGTCGGTCCGCTGCTGGCCACCGCGCTGGTCGCAAACGTCGCCGATCCTAAGGCCTTCCGATCAGGTCGCAACTTCTCGGCCTGGATTGGGCTGGTACCCAAACAGTACTCGAGCGGAGGTCGGGCCAGGCTCGGCAGTATCAGCAAACAGGGGGACCGCTACCTGCGCAGCTTGTTCGTAGCCGGCGCACTCGCTGTCATCCGCTATGCCAAGCTCCATGGCACCAAGTATCGGCCTTGGGTCGCAGCATTGTTGGCAAGACGGCCAACTAAAGTCGCCGCCATAGCGCTGGCCAACAAGCTCGCCCGAATGGCCTGGGCTATGATGGCCACCGGCGAACGATACAATTATCCAGCTGCGTTGAGGGTCTGACGAGATCGCGCCGAGTACCATGGCGTGATGTGAAGGTTGGGAGGGCGAACAGCACGTAATGCAAGCCGGTCGATCCGGCGATCGGGACAACCCACTTGGGCCAGAGCATCGTCGAATGCGAGCTTTTGACCGGGACCTGATCCGCGGAGAGCATTATGGCCAGCGGTCATGTGAACCGCACTCAAAGGCCGAACACATGGCTGCACCGATCTAGCTTGCGACGTGAGATTCTCCTTGCCAACTCGGAGCCGTCCACACATGGCCCAAAGCGATCGTTATTGCGAGTTCACGCCCTAATCCAGATCCGCGACTTCGGCGTGGATGCGCAGCAGTTCCGGAATCGTGCGCGGGTCGCGCCGGCCGAAACCGCATTCCGTGCCGATGGAGAATTTTTCGGCGTATTTCTTTGCCGTCGCCAGCCGTTGCTTCGTGCCGTCGACGCCGTCGGTGTAATGGACGAGGCCCAGGCAGAGCTCGGTTTCGGGCCGTAGCGTCAGCCGTTTCAAGGGCTCGAAATAAGCGTCGTCGGCGCGATCGCGCGGCACCGGCATGTGAATGAGATCGATCGACCGTTTGATGTTGCGCGACAGGCGATTGGCGAATTCGACCATGTCGCCCATGTCGGTCGGCTCCACCACGTGGCGATGGTTCGAATTGCCGTAACAGAGGTGATAGAGCAGATCGACGGCGGCCGGCACGCGGTTGCCGAGATCGGCGACGATGGCGCTGAACGATTCCTGCATTTCGGCTTTGCTGCGGCCATAGCTCGACGCCTCGTTGCGTTCGAGCCGCGCGAACACAGCGGAAGCGACGTCGAATTGTATCGCCAATTCATCATGCGGGATGGCAGCAGCGATCTTGTCGATCTCGCGCTTGACCGCGTCGTTGTAAAGCGGATCGAGCGGTGCGTGCAGGGCGTCGACCAGGAACAACCAGATGACCGAATGCGCCGGCACCAGATCGACCTGGAATTTCGTGCCGGCGGCGATCCTGCCGGCGTCTTTCAGCCGCTTGAAATCCGCGTAAGCTTGTTTGGCGATGTCGGCATAGAACAAATTGTCGAAACGCACGTCCTCGGCGCGAAATCCCGGCCTGAGCGCGTAACGCTCGCGCCCGGTGCCGCTTGCGTGCACGCGGAAGAACTCGCCTGATTTTTGCAGCGCCGGATTGTCCGCAAACACCGGCTCGAGCCAGGTGATCCAATCGCCGCGCGCGCCGGTCTCGCCGTCCGGCAGCCGCTTGATGCGCGCGCCGAGGGCGGTGCTGACTTTTTCAAAAGCCTCCGCCGCATTCGCCATCGGCACGCTGCCGACCAGATAAACGTAGCGCGCCATGATGTCTCCTCGCGTTCGCGCGACGCCGTTACTGCGGCTCGACGTTGAGTTCCTTGCCGAACGCGCGCCACTGTTCCTGCTCCTTGCGAATGGCGGCAGCGCTGCTCTCAGGCGTGCCGCCGCCACCGGTCGCGAGCCCGAACGCCAGCAGCCGGTCCCGGATGTCGGGTCCACTCAGGTACTGGCCGATCTCGCGATTGAGCCGCGCGACGATCTCGGCCGGCGTGCCGGCAGGCGCCACGATGGCAAAGAAGCCGTTCATCACCACGCCGGGAACCGTCTCGCGCAGCGACGGCAGGTCCGGCAATCCCGGAAAGCGAATGTCCGAGGTGACCGCGAGGCGGCGCACCTTGCCGGCCTGGACCACCGCATTGGCGGCGGCGATCGAGCTCATCATCACCTGGTTGATGCCGCCGGCAACATCTTGCACCAACTGCGCAGCTGACCGATACGGCACTTCGATCAGATCGAGGCCGGCGCGCTTGTTGAACAGCTTTGCGCCGAACGCCGCGGCGCCCGCGGTGTTGTCGAAGGCGATGGACAGCTTGCCCGGATTGGCCTTGGCATAGGCGATCAGCTCGGCGACCGTCGTCACCGGCAGCGCCTCGTTCACCGACAACATTTGCGGCGCCAGATTGCACACCACGGCCACGGCGGTGAAATCGCGCGTCGGATCGTACGGCAGTTGCTTGAACGAAATGAGATTGATCGCCATGCCGGAGGTGTTGGTGAACAACAGCGTGTAGCCGTCGGGCACGGCGCGGGCGGCGGCCTCGTGGGCGAGCATACCCGAGGCGCCGGGCAGGTTCTCGACGAACATCGCCTGGCCGAGCGTGCGCGATACGCCGTCGGCAATGAGCCGCGCCATCACGTCGGTGGCGGCGCCGGGCCCGGTCGGCACGATCAGCTTGATCGGACGGCTTGGCCAAGTGTCGGCGTGCGCGCCGCCGCTTAGCGCGATCATGGCGCAGCAAAGCGCGATGCGGAAAAAGCCCGTCACTGCATACATCCTTAGCTATCGGAGCAGATGTCGGCGTGGATTTTCAGGAGCGCGCGCACCGTCTCTTCCGAGCGGGCGCGCGCCATGCCGCATTCGGTGGCGATGCCGAATTCCGGCGCGTGGCGCTGCGCCGCCGCGAGCCGGGCCCGCGTGCCTGCGACGCCGTCCTTGGCGTGAACGAGGCCAAGGAAAAGCTCGGTGCCTTCGCCGAGCTTGAGATCGCGGAACGGGCGATGAAACATGTCGTCGTTGCGTTCGATCGGCACCGGCATGTGAATATAGGCAAGCTTGTGCGGAATTGATTTCGCAAGCGTATTGGCGAATTCGACCATCTTCGCCGCGTCCTTCGGCTCGACGAAATGCTTGGCGCCAAAATCGCCGTAGCAAAGATGCAGGCCAAGCTCGACGTCGTCGGGCACCGCGGCGCACAGCCGCTGCATGCGCGCGATCAGCTGTTCGCGCGGCACATCCGCCGGCACGGCGTCGCTCGCCTGGCCGTCCCAGACCACCATCTCGTTGCAGACGTCCCACTGGATGGCGAGATCGCGATGCGGAATGTGCCGGCAGAGCGCCGCGACTTCGGCAATCATGGCGCGCTCATAAGCGGCCTCGACCGCGGGCAGCACGGCAGGCACGACGACCGAGCTCACCACCGCAAACGGCGTCGGCAGACACACCTGAAAGCGGATGCCCTTTGGCAAGGTGCCGTTGTCGCGCGCCGCGACAAAATCGAGATAGGAAGCGCGCGCCTCGCGGGCATAGCCGAGCTCGCCGAAGCGCACGTCCGAGGGTGCCACGCCTTCGGCCAAGGTCAGCAACGGGAAGCGATTGGTCGGCCGGACGGCGCCGGACGGATCCGGCCGCAAAAACACGCTGGCGCGCAGCAGCGGATATTGCCAGCTGATCCACAGCCGGCGGCCGCCGACCTCGCCATCGGGAACGCGGCGCAGATAAGGCCCGAGGATTTCTCCGACGGTGCGGAAAACCTCATCCACAGTGTCGAGGCCGATACTGCCGACCAGATGAACGTTCACTGCGCGCGCCGCCGCTATTCCGCCGCCAGCAATGACGGCGGGCGCATAGTCTCAACGCCGTCGGCCGCGGTCGCCGAGATCGTCGTGCGCACCATATAGCGCGGTTCGTTGCCGGGCCACGGCCGGCCCCGATGCATGGTGGCGCGGTTGTCCCACATGATGACGTCACCGCTCTTCCACCTGTGCTCGTAAGTGCTGCCCGGCGCCGTCGCCGCGGCGGTAAGCTCCTCGATCAGCTGTTCGCCCGCCGCCCGCTCCATGCCTTCGATCGCATAAGTGTGCGAGGCGATGTAAAGCGCGCCGCGTCCGTTGACCGGATTGCGCCACACCAGGCGCCAGCACTGCGGCGGCAGCGCTTCGAGCTCCTCGGGCGTGGCGAGGCCGGCGGCGACTTTGGCGCGCGAGTGGCCGTAGTGATGCCAGGCGAACGAATTCTCGAATTTCTTCTGCAGCGCCGGATCGAGCCGTTCGAAGGCGAGTCGGGTCGAGACAAATTCGGTCTCGCCGCCGTGATCCGGAATGGTGCGCGCCGAGAGCACCGAGGTCAGCGCCGGCACGGCCTTGAACGAACTGTCGGTATGCCAAAGCTGATTGGCTTTGTTGCGCATGGCATAGCGGTGATCCTCGGGCACGACCTTGCCGTCATCGCCGATGGTGGT
This sequence comes from uncultured Alphaproteobacteria bacterium, assembly GCA_963821175.1. Classification (GTDB taxonomy): domain Bacteria; phylum Pseudomonadota; class Alphaproteobacteria; order Rhizobiales; family Xanthobacteraceae; genus BOG-931. The sequence continues at coordinate 48,808 of CAWGCU010000026.1, read as the reverse complement.
GAGGATGACGAAATTGGTGCCGGTACCGACTGAGCCGACCTTGGTCGTCTCCGGCGGCCCGAAACGGCGCGAGAAAGCGAGCTGGCCCTCGCCGCTCACCTCCTGGCCGCGAAACAGCAGCACCGAATGGTCCTCGAACGCCGCGCGCACCGCGGCGTAAGTGCCATCGTCGGCCGCGACTTCGGCCAGCGTCACGCCGCGCAGCTCGGCGGCAAAGCCTGGACCCAGCGGGATGATTTCCATCGGCGAATCCTCCGCAGACTTCTTGATCTGCCGGACTTTCCTCCAAAACCCAGCGGGTGGCAACCGCGCCAAGCCGCCGCGCACGCATGGCTGAGCGCCGCTCAAACCTCGATCTGCCGGCTGATCTGCACAAAGTTCTCCGCCGGAATGTTGAAGCGGTCGGCGGGATGGATCGAGTTGCGGGACAGGAACGAAAACAACTGCCGCCGCCAAGCGGCCAGCCGCGGCTTGCCCTTGCGCGCCACCACGTTGTCGTGCACGCTGAAATAAATCGCATCGTCCGGATTGATCGGACACTTGGATTTTTCCAGATGCAGCGCCTTGGCGACGTTCGGGATTTCGACAAAGCCGAAGCGAACCGTCACGTGCCAAAAACCCTCGCCCAGCTTTTCGACATGAAGCCGGTTGTTGGGTCGCACCCGCGGTCTGATCGAAAAGCTCACCGTCAGCGCTATCGCCTCTTCGTAGAGCGATCCGAACTGGCGGACGTGATCGGCGATCAGCGGTGGAATAGAGCCGCGCAGCCGCGTCAGGAAGATCGCGCGTCCGGGAACGCGCTCGATTTTGTGGTCGTGCAATCGCCGGATGAATTGCGCAATAGTCACGGTGTCGCGCTCGTGCGTGCGATGGATCGCATCCATGCCGGCGCGCCAGGTTGTCATGACGGTGAAAAGGAGTCCGCCGACGACCAACGGTATCCAGCCGCCTTCGGCGATCTTCAGCGTATTGGCCGCGAAGAAAGCGATATCGACGGTCATGAAGAGCGAGAACACGCCGACCGCAACCCATGCCGGCCACCGCCACGACACGCGCATGATGCGATACAGGATCGCGGTGGTCATCAGCATGGTGGTGGACACGGCCGCGCCGTACGCGCCCGCGAGCCGATCCGATTGCGCGAAAATCACCGTCAGCGCCAGCGTCCCCAGCATCATCAGCCAGTTCACGAACGGCACGTAGATCTGGCCGTACTGTTCCGATGACGTCTGATTGATGTGCATCCCCGGCAACCAGCCGAGCTGCATCGCCTGCCGGGTGAGCGAGAACGCGCCGGTGATGATGGCCTGGCTGGCGATGACGGTGGCGAGCGTGGACAGGACGATCATCGGGTAAAGCAGCCAATCGGGCACCAGCACGAAAAACGGGTTGGCGTCGCCGCCGCTGTTTTGCAACACAACGGCGGTTTGGCCCGCATAATTGAGCAGCAACGCCGGCAACACGATTGCCGTCCAGGCGACCCGGATCGGCTCGCGGCCGAGGTGCCCCATGTCGGCATACATGGCTTCGGCGCCGGTCACGCAAAGAAATACCGCGCCAAGGACGGCGAGGCTGGCAACGCCGTGATGGATCAGGAACGCCGCCGCATAGAGCGGATTAACCGCGACGATGACGTGCGGCGCCCTGCCGATGCCGATCGCTCCGAGGACCGCGATGACCAGAAACCAAAGCAGCATCACCGGTCCAAACGCCCGGCCGACGACGGCGGTGCCGTAGCGCTGAACCAGAAACAGCAGCAACAGGACGGCGGCGGCAATCGGCATCGTATAGCGGGCGAAATCCTGGCTTGCGAGCTTCAGTCCCTCAACCGCGCTCAAGACCGAGATTGCCGGCGTAATCATGCCGTCGCCGTACAGCAACGCCGCGCCGATCAATCCGAAGGCAATGAGATAACTGTTGCGGCCGCGCCATTTCGCCCGGGTCAGCGACATCAGCGCCAGAATACCGCCCTCGCCGTGGTTGTCGGCGCGCATGACCACCAGCGCGTATTTCAGCGAAACGACGACGATGAGCGTCCAGAAAATCAGCGACAGGCTGCCGAGCGCGCTGGTTTCGTCGAAATGCCCGTTATTGATCTTGGCGATGGCTTGGAAAACGTAGAGCGGGCTGGTGCCGATATCGCCGTAGACGATGCCAAGCGCTGCGATCAGCGCGAAAGGCCTGAGCCGGTCGGGGTTTTGGGGCCGACCCTGCCCTGGGTCACCGGACAAGCTCAACTTGATCTCCAGCCCGAAAAAGCGAGATGGCGCAAGGGATTTCGCGCGCCCGATGAAAATATACCGATACAAACCGGCTTCGGACAGCGAAGTTCCCGCCAGCGCGCTTGGCAGCCAGCCGGCAAACCTGGATCGGTCGCAGGCGATAGGGTAAATTGCCGACCAATCGCTCCGGCGCTGCGCCGCGCGCCAACGACAAAACGTCTGGAAACGCCATGCAGCTATCCCCCGCACAGCTGAAAGATTTCGACGAGCAAGGCTATCTGTTCTTCCCGAACTGTTTTAGCGAGGAAGAGATCGCGCTGTTGCGCGACGATGCCGAGGCGATCCTGAAACTCGATCGCCAGGAGGTGTGGCGCGAGAAGACCGGCGCGCCGCGCACTGCCTTTGCCGCGCATACCTTCAACGAGACCTTCCGCCTGCTCGCCAGTCATCCGCGGGTGGTCGAGCCGCTGCGCCAATTGTTCGGCGAAGAGGTCTACGTGCATCAGTTCAAGCTCAACGCCAAAGCCGCCTTCGAGGGCGACGTCTGGCAATGGCATCAGGACTACGGCACCTGGGCGCGCGACGACGGCATGCCGAAACCGCGCGCCATGAACATCGCGGTGTTCCTCGACGAGGTGATGCCGATCAACGGGCCGCTGCTGTTTATTCCGAAGAGCCACAAGCAGGGCGTACTCAACGCCGGCCACGACACGCTGACCACGTCCTATCCGCTGTGGACCCTCGACAAGGAGACGGTAACGCGGCTCGCCGCCGAGGGCGGCATCGTGGCGCCGACCGGCAAGCCCGGCTCGGTGCTGATGTTCCACGGCAACCTGGTGCACGCCTCGCCGCCCAACATCACGCCCTATCCGCGCAAGATCGTCTATCTGACGCTGTGCGCCTGCTCCAACCACATCACCAAATTCACCCGGCCGGAATGGATCGCGCACCGCGACTTTACGCCGATCGTTCCGGTGGCAGACGACGCGCTGCTGGCCTATGCGCGTTCGCACCGCGTCGCGGCGGAGTAAAAACAAAGATGCCCTTTCTCAGATCGCTCCTGCTGCTGCTCGCGCTCGCTTCTCCGGCCTTCAGTCAGATCGGCTCGCGTGACGCGGCGACCGCGCAGAACGCCCTCCGGGCATTCGGGCTTTATCTCGACGGCGTGGCGAAATCCGGCGGCCAGCCCGACTTTACCAAGCCGCCGGCCGCGGACCTGTTGCGCCATATCTTCGACGTCGCGGCGTTCAATGCGCTGCCGCGTGCAGCAGCCAGCGACATGGTGTGGCTGCCGGATTGGCATCATTTTATATGGCCGGCGGCTGAACGAACCCAGCGACCTGTTGATGCGGCGCAACATGAGCAAATACCAAGACCAGTGCGCCGTGGCGATGAGCTTTATGATCCGCCTCCAGGCGCGCCAGGCGACGGCGCTGACTTCGCTCGAGGATCAGCTGCCGCCGGAAGAGCGCAGGCCGGCAGCCCTGCAGCAGAACCGCAGCGACTCGGCACAAACCATTACTGGCGCGATTACGGCGATAACCCAGGGCATGAAACCCGATAATGCCCGGCTGATCGCCGCTGCATTGCGCGACACGCGCGACGTCTGGGCCGGATATATCATGCTGGACGACCGCTCCCGCATCGCCAAGCTGATCGCGGACACGCCGGCGGCGGACCGCGAGGCGCAGAATAATCTCGCCGTCTTTGCCGGCGCGCTTGCGGCGGCGAAGTAGAATTAAGGAGATCGTGCCATGAACCTGCAAGCCATGCTCGCTGCACGCGTCGAAGCCGGCAAGCCGGTCCGTGTCGGGCTGATCGGCGCCGGAAAATTCGGCTCGATGTTCTTGGCGCAGGTGCCGTCGATCGCCGGCATCGAGGTCGCGGCGATCGCCGATCTCGATCCGGAGCGCGCCAAGGCGGCATGCCGCAATGTCGGCTGGGATGAGGACCGCATTGCGCGCACGCGTTTCACCGAGCGCGGCCGCGACGCCATCAACGACGAGCGCGTCGAAGTCGTGATCGAGGCGATCGACGCGAAAAAACACATTGTCATGGTCAATGTCGAAGCCGACGCGCTCGCCGGCGCGTGGCTGGCGCGCAAGGTTGCGGCGGAATAATCGCGCGCCCGGCTTGTTATCGTCTTGCAAGCTTGAACACGTAACCGGGAGAGTAAACATGAATTGCAGGGCGACTTTTTCACTGGCCGCAACTTCACTGGCCGCAACCGCCGCAATGCTGGCGCTCGCCATGAGCGGCAGCACCATCGCGCAGCAGGCCGGCATGACCTTCTTCGTCACCAGCGCCGGCTCCGGCAATGGCGCCGATCTCGGGGGGCTCGCCGGCGCAGATCAGCGTTGCCAGCAACTCGCGCAAGCCGCCGGTGCCGGCGGCCACACCTGGCACGCCTATCTGAGCACGCAGGCCGCCAACGGCCAGCCGGCGGCCAATGCCCGCGATCGCATCGGCAAGGGGCCGTGGACCAATGCCAAGGGCGTGGTCGTCGCCAAGGATGTCGCGGAGCTGCATGGCCAGAATAACCTGACCAAGCAGACTTCGCTTTCCGAAAAAGGCGACGTCATCAATGGCCGGGGCGACACGCCGAACCGTCATGACGCCTTGACCGGCACGCAGCCGGACGGCACGGCGTTCGCGGCCGGCGAGGATCGCACTTGCGGCAATTGGATCAGCAGCACCAAAGGCGCTGCCATGCTCGGTCACATCGACCGTCAGGGCTTGCGTGACGACGATGCGTCGAAGTCGTGGAACTCGTCGCATCCGTCGCGCGGGCCGGATGGCGGCTGCAGCCAGAACGACCTCAAGAGCACCGGCGGCGACGGGCTGTTCTACTGCTTCGCCGTGAACTAAAGACCGCGGCCCGATCGCAGCGGCGGAGTAGGAGCGAGGGTGCGTTTTCTCGGATCGTTGCTGCTCCTCGCCGCGCTCGCGGCGCCGGCCCATAGCCAGGACGGCCCAAGTGACGCGGCCACCGCGCAGAACGCCGCGCAAGCGTTCGGGATTTATCTCGACGGCGTTTTGAAAGCCGGCGGCGAGCCGAACTTTATCAAGCCGCCCGCCGCCGACTTGTTTCGCCATATCTTCGACGTCGCAGCGCTGAAAGCGCTGCCGCCTGCCAAAGCGGACGACATCCGTTGGCTGCTGCAGTGGGGCGCGGCCGTGGACCAAAGCTACAAGCGCATCATTTTATATGGCCTGCAGCCGGGCCAGCCCGTCGATCAGCTGGTTATGCGTCGCAATATGACCGAATACCAAGACCAGTGCGCCACGGCGATGAGTTTTTTGATTCGCTTCGAGGCGCGCCAGGCGACGACGCTGACTTTGTTCCTCGATCAGCTGCCGGCGGAGCAGCGCACGCCGACGCGCGCCGCAGGCCTGCAGCAGGCCCGCAGCGGCTCGGCGCAAACCATCACCGGCGCGATTACGGCGATGGCACAGGGCATGAAACCCGGTAACGCCCAGCTGATCGCCGCTGCCTTGCGCGACACGCGCGACATCTGGGCGGGATATATCATGCCGGACGACCGCACCCGCATCGCCAAGCTGATCGCGGACACGCCGGCGGCGGTGAAGGACCGCGAGGCGCAGAAAAGTCTCTCCGCCTTTGCGGGCACGCTTGCAGCGGCGAAAGAGCCTACGGAGATCAAGCCATGAACCTGCAAGCCATGCTCGCGGCGCGCGTGGAAGCCGGCAAGCCGGTCCGCGTCGGCCTGATCGGCGCCGGAAAATTCGGCTCGATGTTTTTGGCGCAGGTGCCGTCGATCGCCGGCATCGAAGTCGCGGCGATCGCCGATCTCGATCCCGAGCGCGCCAAGGCGGCGTGCCGCAATGTCGGCTGGGACGAAGCCCGTGTTGCGCGCACGCGGTTCATCGAACGCGGGCACGATGCCATCAATGACGAGCGCGTCGAAGTAGTGATCGAAGCGACCGGCAATCCGATAGCCGGCATCGCGCATGCGATCGAGGCGATCGACGCGAAAAAACACATCGTCATGGTCAATGTCGAAGCCGACGCGCTCGCCGGGGCGTTGCTGGCGCGCAAAGCGCGCGCGGCGGGCGTGATCTATTCCATGGCCTATGGCGATCAGCCGGCATTGATCGCCGAAATGGTCGACTGGGCGCGTTCGGCGGGTTTCACCATCGCCGCGGCCGGCAAGGGCACCAAATATCTGCCGGCCTATCACACCGTCACGCCGGACGGCGTGTGGCAGCACTACGGCCTCACCGCCGAAGAAGCCAAGCGCGCCGGCATGAACTCGCAGATGTTCAACTCGTTTCTCGACGGCACCAAATCCGCGATCGAAATGGCCGCGGTCGCCAACGCGTGTGATCTCGACGTGCCGCACGATGGTTTGATCTTTCCACCATGCGGCGCCGACGAGCTTGCCAGCGTGCTGCGGCCGAAAACTTTGGGCGGCGTGCTGGCCGGCGACGGTGTGGTCGAAGTGGTCTCGTCGCTCAAACGTAACGGCGAGCCGGTCGAGCGCGATCTGCGCTGGGGCGTCTATGTGGTGTTCAAGGCGCAGAGCGACTACGCCGCGGCCTGCTTCAAGCAATACGGCTTGCCGACCGATGCGACCGGCCGTTACGCGGCGATGTACAAGCCCTATCATCTGATCGGGCTCGAATTGTCGATATCGGTGCTCAATGTCGCGTTGCGCGGCGAGCCGACCGGAAGCTGCAAAACCTGGCGTGGCGATGCGGTAACGGTCGCCAAGCGCAACCTGACAGCCGGCGAAATGCTCGACGGCGAAGGCGGCTATTGCGTCTATGCCAAGCTGATCCCGGCGGCGCGCAGCCTAAAACTCGGCGCCTTGCCGATCGGGCTGGCCCATCACGTCAAGCTCATGCACAATGTCGCCGCGGGCGAGTTCGTCACTGCCGCCGATGTCGCGCTTGACGATAATTCGCAAGCCGTCCGCATCCGCCGCGAGATGGAACGGCACGCGCAGCAGACAAACGCGGCCGTTGCGGCGGAGTAAATGTTCAAGCGCGATGCGGCGGCCGCGGCGTAGCCGGATCGCCAAAATCCCAGAACAATCCGGCCATCAGGCCCAAGCCTTCGCGCGCAATCGGCGCCAGCAGATGCTCGTTCGGCGCATGCTGCGAGCAGCCGGCGTAGGAGTGCGGCACCCAGATCGTTTTCAACCGCAAAATGTCGGCGAAAATATCGTTCGGCAACGAGCCGCCGAGATTGGGCAGAACGGTCGGTAATTTGCCGGCAGTGCGCTCCAGCGACAGTTTCGCCCACGTCACCCACGGATCGGCGGGATCGAGCCGGCTGGCGTTGAAGAAGCTGCCGCGGCCGACACGCACCTCGACCTGACGGAAACCGTGGCGGTCGAGATGACGCCGCAGCGCCGGGATGACGTCATCGACGTCGGTGCCGACGACAAAGCGAAGCTGACAATGCGCGCGGGCGCTGCCCGGGATGGCGTTGACCGGACGCTCCGGCGTGCCGGTGATGAAGGCCAAAATCTCAAAACTGTTCCAGCCGAACACGCGCTCGGCCGGCGACAGTCCCGGCTCGCCCCAATCGCGATCGATCGCGCGGCCCGTCTTCGCCGCCATCGACCTCGACGCCGGCCAACACCTGCCGCGCCGCTTGCGGCAGCGGCGGCCGCCATTCCGGGATTTTGATCGTGCCGCGCGCATCGGTGATGGTGGCGAGCGCCTGCGCCAGCACGATGCCGGCATTGGCAATCAGCCCGCCCCAATTGCCGGAATGATGCGCGCCTTCGCGCAGCTCGACGATGAGATCGATCGGATAGCCGCCGCGCGCGCCGAGGAAAATCGTCGGCTCGTCCGGCGCGATGCGCGGACCGTCGGAGCCGATCAGCACATCGGCCTTGAGCAGGTCGTCGCGATACTGCGTGCACAGTTCGCGCAAGCCCGCCGAGCCGACTTCCTCCGCCATCTCGATCAGCACTTTGCAATTGAAGCCGAGCGCGCCGCGCTCTTCGAGCACGGCGGCAAGAGCAGCGATGTTGACGCTGTGCTGGCCTTTGTTGTCGGCGGTGCCGCGGCCATAGATGCGCTCGCCCTCGACGACGATCCGCCAAGGCTCGAGCCCGGCCCGCCACAGCGCATCCTGGCCGGCGATGGTGTCGCCATGGCCGTAGACCAGCACGGTGACGAAGTCCGGATTCTCGATGCGCTCGGCGACCAGCGCCGGCGGCCCGTGCGGATTGTCGAGGATGCGGCAAGTGAATCCGAGCCGCGTCAGCGCCGGCACGATTTCATCGTCGAGATAGGCGCGCAACGCCCCGGCGCGCTCGGGCTCCTGGCTGGTGCTCGGGAACGCGACGCGGCGGCCGAGGTCGGCGACAAAGCCGCCGTCGTCGAAATAGGCCTGCGCGCGGGCGATCGCTCCGGCGCGGCTCATCACGTGACGCTCGTCCGTGGCGCATTTGCATTGCACGCGACCCCTCCAGGAATAGTCCCGCAAAGTAGGACGAAAGCGCGCTACGCGCCACACCCAAGCGGACGCTATACTCGGCCGCAGGGGGGACGCGATTTCATGCTGGAAGACCTTCTACAGCGCCGGCCGTACAACGCGGTCACGGATCTCATCGATGCCCAGGTCGCGCGCGGGCTTGGCGACAAAATCGCATTCATCGATTCCGATCGGTCGCTCAGCTACGGCGAACTGCAAGCGCGCACCTGCCGGTTTGCCAGCGCGCTGCAAAAGCTCGGATTGCGGCCGGAAGAGCGGCTCGGCCTCCTGCTGTACGACACCGTCGATTTCCCGGTGGCGTTCTGGGGCGGAGTGCGCGCCGGCATCGTCGTGCTGCCACTCAATACGCTGCTCAATGCCGAGCAGTACGCCTACATTCTCGGCGATAGCCGCACCTCGGCGATCGTCGCTTCGGCATCGCTCGCGAAAGCGCTGTTACCGGTGCTCGATCGGATGCCGCGCCTGCGCACCATCGTGCTGATCGGCGCGACGGCCGACGACAAGGCGGCGTTCCGCGGCCGAGACGTGCACGATTTCACCGACCTCCTGGCGGGCGGCGAGCCCGATCTGTTCGTGGCGGCGACGCTGTCCGACGAAGTCGCATTCTGGATGTACACGTCCGGTTCGACCGGCGACCCCAAGGGCGTCAAGCACATCCACACCACACCGATGGCGGCGGCGCGGCTGATGGGCCAGCACGTCATCGGCATCCGCGAGGACGACGTGGTGTTCTCGGCGGCGAAATTGTTTTTCTCCTATGGCATGGGCAACGCCATGGCGTTCCCGCTATCGGTCGGCGCCACCACCGTGCTGCTGCCGCAGCGGCCGACGCCGGAAGCCGTGTTCGACATCATGCGCCGCCATCGGCCGACGATCTTTTACGGCGTGCCGACGCTTTACGCCTCGCTGCTCGCGCACATGGACATGACGCACGGCGCCGGCTCCGACCGCTTGCGGCTGTGCGTTTCCGCCGGCGAAGCGCTGCCCGGCCATCTCGGCAAGCGCTGGCGCGCGGCGGCGGGCGTCGACGTGCTCGACGGCATCGGCTCGACCGAAATGTTCCAGACCTTTCTGTCGAACCAGCCGGGCGACGTGCGTTACGGCACCACCGGAAAGCCGGTGCCCGGCTACGACCTCAAGATCGTCGATGAGGACGGCCGCGAGGTCGCCGACGGCGAGATCGGCGAGCTCGTGGTGCGCGGACCGACCGCCGGCGAAGGCTACTGGAACCAGCGCACCAAGAGCCGGCGCACCTTTGCGGGCGAATGGACATTTACCGGCGACAAATATGTGCGCGAAGCGGGCGGCTATTACCATTACTGCGGCCGCACCGACGACATGTTCAAGGTGAGCGGCATGTGGGTGTCGCCGTTCGAAGTCGAGGCGGCGCTGGCGTCGCACGAGGCGGTGCTCGAGGCCGCCGTGATCGGCAAGGAGGATGCCGACGGCCTGATCAAGCCGAAGGCTTTTATCGTGCTGCGCTCGGGCTATGCCGCCGACGAGCGTCTGATCGAGACGCTGCGCGTGCATGTCAAGGAATGCGCCGGCCCGTGGAAATATCCGCGCTGGATCGACGTGCGGCCCGACCTGCCGCGCACCGCGACGGGGAAGATCCAGCGGTTCAAATTGCGGGAATTGGAATCGTAGGGCTGTTACGCAAGCTTTAATATCGCCGCGAGCGCTCCGAGCCCAGCAACCAGCATGACGCCAAACCGCACGGTCATTCGTAGCGTGACCCGATCAAGCGCAGCTTCGAGGTCCAGCTTGGTGACCAACTCGGTCATGATGAAATCCCTCGCGGCCTCAGCGTGCGCCTCCGCCTGATCACTTGGTACGCCATGATCACGGAGATGCTTCGCATAACCTAACGTATCAAGAGCGAAGACCATCTGCACCCCTCAAGAATGAATGCTCCCTGAGAACAAATAGAGAACATTCCAAAGTGAAAGTCAAGACCGTGTGTTTTTGAACCGACAACGGCCGACTCGGATAGACGAGGTCGTGCACCAGCGCCGGCCAGATCAGATCAGCCCGACGGCGACCAATACGGAGAACCAGGCAAAGGCGACGACGATCATTGCGGCCAAGAAGACCATGCTGACGACGATGACGTTCCAGACCGATTGAAATTCGTAACTTTGCGAATCCCGGATAGCCTGCTTCGACATTTGAAAACTCCCGGCGAGCGACCAGCCGGCAACCGAATAGCCGAAGGGGAGCACGTAATCCGGCCAGGTATTCGGCATCAGCGGTGAAAACAGCATGAGCCCGATGATGAAGATCGAGCCCCAGAACAATATTTGATGCATGCCGTGGGGATTTTCCAGCGTCTGGAAATTCTTCCAGAGCGCGTAGATCATCGCCATCGGCCCGCCGAGCAATGAAGCGGCCAGCACTTGGTTCGGCGAGTAGATTTTTTGCTTTGCCAAATTTTAGTCCGCGAACAAGCGCTGTACCAATCGCCGCGCCAAGACGCCGGCGACGCGGCGGCGGTAATGGCCGGGCGTAAACGTCGTCTTCATCGCCATGATCTGGTCGCGCACCAGGGCGTCGAGCCCGGCCAGCGCGCCATCGTCGAGCGCGCCGCCGCACAAGCCCGCGGTGCCGGCAAGCCGCACCGGCCGCGGATTGGTGCCGGTGAGGGCGACGCGCAAATCCGTGAGCTTGTCGCCGTCGCGCCGCAACGCCACGGCCACGCCGGCGACCGGATATTCGATCGAGCGGCGGATGCGGATCTTGTCGTAGGCGGAGCGTAGGCCGGCGGTGTTTTTCGCCCGCACCGCGGCGATGAATTCGCCGGCGCGCAACGACAGGAAATATTTGCCGTCGCCCCGGGTTTCGGTGACTGGCTCGTCCTGGCGCGCATAACCGATATAGAGATCGGCGAGCGGCATCGTTCGGCGGCCCGAAGGCGCCACGACGTCGACCTCGGCGTCGAGCGTCAGCAAGGCCGGCGCCAGGTCACCGCTGAAGGTGGCGAAGCAGACGCCACGGCTTTTCGGCGCGACGTGGCATATGTCGCCGGTGGTTTTCAGGCAATGATGATTGGCGTCGCGCCACCATTCGCTCTGATTGTAGAAAATGCAGCGCGTATCGAGCGCGAGATTGCCGCCGACGGTGCCCATATTGCGGTGGGTCGGGCCGGCGATATGAGCCGCAGCCTGCGCCACGACCGGATAATGCTTCGCCACGTCGGGATGCGTGGCGATCTCGGTGAGGGTGGCAGCGGCGCCGATCTCAAGCCCGTCCGCGTCGGCCTTGATGCCGCGCAGCTCGGCGACACCGTTGATGTCGATCAACACCGGCGGGGCGACGATGCCGCGGCGGATGTTCACCATGAGATCGGTACCGCCGCCAATGAGCCGGCTGTCGCTGTGCGCGGCGCGCGCCGCGACCAACTCAGGAAGCGTCCGCGGCCGGACTAGGTTGAACTGCGGTAGCGCGTCCACTACGCACCGCCGTTCTGCTTGTTGCTCTTCGTTCGCGCGCGCTTTTCCAGCGCCGCAAACACGCGATCCGGCGTCACCGGCAGATCGTTGAAGCGCAAGCCTACGGCGTCGGCGATGGCATTGGTGAGTGCCGGCAGGAACGCCGCCAGCGAGCCCTCGCCGGCTTCCTTGGCGCCGAACGGCCCGTGCGGATCGATGCTCTCGACGATACCGACTTCGATCGGCGGCGAATCCTGGATCGTCGGCACGCGGTAATCCAGCATGTTGGCCGTGAGCATCAGCCCTTCGTGATAGGCCGCCTCTTCGCTCATGGCCTGGCCCATGCCCATCCACACCGAACCCTGCACCTGGCCCTCGACGGTGAGGCGGTTGAGCGCCTTGCCGCAATCGTGTGCGACCCAGACCTTGTCGACGGTGACGACGCCGGTCTCCTCGTCGACGCTGACCTCGACCACTTGCGCCGAGTAGCTGTAACCCATGGTGCCGCCGATCGCCGAGCCACGATATTTCTTGCCGCCGTGGGATTCCGGAATGGTCGAGTAATTGCCGGTGACGGTGATGGTGCCGGTGTCTTTGAGCGCCTCGGTGACGACTTCGTTGAAGGTGAGGCCTTTGTCTTGTGCGCCGGCGCGATAGAGCTCGCCGAGGCACTCGATCTCGCCCGGCTTGGCTTCGAGTTTTCGCGCGGCGGCTGCGATCAGCACCGCTTTGAGATTTTGCGCGGCGTCGATAGCGGCATTGCCGACCATGAAAGTGACGCGCGACGAATAGGAGCCGTTGTCCTTGGGGACCACTTCGCTGTCGCCGGTGACGACGCGGACGCGCGCCAGATCGAGCCCGAGCACTTCGGCGACCGATTGCGCAAGAATCGTGGTCGAGCCCTGGCCGATATCGGCGGCGCCGGACAGCACCACGATCGAGCCGTCGAAATCGAGCTTGATCTTGACCGTGGCGTGCGGCTCGCCGGTCCAGTTCACCGGTTTTGAAGCGCCGCTGATGTAGTGCGAGCAGGCCATACCTAGACCTTTGCCCTTCGGCAACTTGCCCTTGCGCGCGTGCCAGCCGCTCTCACGCTCGACCCAGTCGAGGCATTCCGGCAGGCCGTAGCTGTTCACCATCAGATCGTTTTGCGTGAACGTCGGCGCGCTCAGGAGATTGGCGCGGCGAACGGCGAACGGATCGAGGCCGAGCGCGCGCGCCATCTCATCGAGCAGGCTCTCGAAGGCGAAGCGGATATCCACCGTGCCGTGGCCGCGAAACGCGCCGCATGGCGGCGTGTTGGTCAGCACCCGCTTGCCCAAATATTTGACGTTGTTGAGATCGTAGATCGCGTACAGCATCGAGCCGGCATAGAGGATGGTCACCACGCCATAGCCCGAATGGGCGCCGCCGCGCTGGATGCATTCGCATTCGACGCCGGTGATGACGCCGTCCTTGCGCATGCCGATCTTGAGCTTGATGTCGGTCTCCGGCCGGCCGCGATGGGTGATGAATGTTTCCTCGCGGTTGACCATGATGCGGACGCAGCCGCCGACCTTGCGGGCGAGCAGCGCGGCGATCAACTCGACATTGAGCGTCTCGGTACGGCAGCCAAAACCACCGCCGACATGGGGCTTGACCACGCGGACGCGCGACATGTCCATGGCGAGGATTTGCGACAGCATCAGGTGCACGTAGTACGGCACTTGGGTCGAGGCGTGCACGGTAATGCGATCACGCACCACGTCGTAGTCGGCGACCGCGGCGTGCATCTCCATCTGGTTCTGGCACACCTCGGCGCAATTGTAGGTGCCTTCGCGGACCAGGTCGGACGACGCAAAGGCCGCCGTGACATCGCCGAGCTCGAACAAAACGTCGCGCTCGAGATTTTGCGGTTTTCGGTCGTGAATAGCGATGGCGTCCGGCGCCATCGCTTCGGCAGACGTGTGATAGGCCGGCAGTTCGCGCACCTTCAGCTTGATACGCCGCAGCGCTTCCTTCGCCGTCGCATCGTCGATCGCGGCGACGGCAGCGACCGGCTCGCCGCGGTAGCGCACCCTATCGCGCGCCAGCGGGTGCTCACTGCGCGCGATCGGCAGCACGCCAAAAGTCTTGTCGCAGTCGGCGCCGGTAACGATGGCTTTCACGCCCGGCAACTTTGCCGCCTCCGAGACGTCGACTTCAAGAATTTCGGCGTGCGAATAAGGGCTGCGAAAAATCCGTCCCGCCAACATTCCCGGCGCAATGAGATCGGCGGTGTATTTGGCGCGGCCGGAAACTTTCTCCGGGCCATCGATCATCGGCACGTAGTCGCCGATGTTATGCGCCGGCACGATCTCATTCACGGTGAAACTCCGGCGGCATGCAGCGCCACGGCGTGCTGCACTGCTTCGATGATTTTGACGTAACCGGTGCAGCGGCAAATGTTGCTGCCGAGCGCGTCGCGGATTTCGTCGTCGGTCGGCCGCGGATTGCGCCGCAGCAGTCCCGCCGACGCCATGATGAACCCCGGGGTGCAATAGCCGCACTGCGATCCAAGCTTCTCATGAAAGCCGCGCTGCACGGCGGAGAGGTGGCCGTCGGTCGCCAGGGATTCGATGGTGTCGACGCGGCAGCCGTCGACTGTTGCCGCAAGCATCAGGCACGACAGGCGCGGGGAATCGTCGACCAGCACGGTGCAGGCGCCGCACTCGCCGCCGTCGCAGCCCGTTTTCGTTCCGGTCAATCCGACCTGTTCCCGCAAATAATCCAGTAGCAAAACGTTGTCAGGAACCGCGTCGGTGCGGGCGCGGCCGTTGAGCGTGAGCTGCAGAATGCGCGCCATGCGGTGCTTCAATGGCTTTTCTTATTGCGCCAACTCAATAGCAATAACCGACGCTCCGTTCAAACCCCGCCGCGCGTCTACGCAAAGCGCGCGGTGACTTCAGGCGGTATCGGCCGCGATTTGATCTTCGACGGATCGGCGGCATCGCGCGCCGCCCAGACGCGAGTCTCTTTGCCCTCGACCGCGAGCGCGCCGCGCACCAGGAGCTGATGCTCGACGTCGAAACTCGAACGGCGGAACTCGCTCACCCGCGACGTCAACTCGACAACGTCGCCGAACCGCGCCGGCGCAAGAAAGCGCGCGCCGGCATCGACCAAGGGTATGCCCATGATGCCGTAGGTCGGACCGAGCTCATGCGGCTTCACGCCGAGCGCCGCCTCGAACAGGGTCCAGGTGCCCCAATCGAAGTATTCGAAGAACCGGCTGTTGAAGACGATGCCGGCCGGATCGCAATGGCCCCATTCGATCATGAACTGCCGTCGGTTGATGAAACTGGTCATCGGGGTCCGTTGCCGCCGCGCTGTATATGGCGGCCGGATCGAAGCCCGCCTCCAAGGTTGATGTCAAACGGCGGATGTCGAACACCCGCTAGAGGCCGGTTCCGGCATAAACGGGCGTAACCTATCGCAGAAGATTTGCCTACGGAAACGGCAGCGTCATTCTCATTCTTTCATGCTGCCGCCCAGGAAATAGGCAATTTTCCTTTGGGCCGGATTCAAAATAAGCGCCAGCGCTGCGGCGATCCTCCGCTCCGCCGATTCGGACTGTCCGTCCAGTCCCTTATGGCCCGTCGCGGCTTGGCACGCTCCTTGCGATTTAGGGTGCTGCGGGACGGTGCCGGGCCGGTCGCGCGCGTCAAACACGAGGACATCGCGATGCTCAATCCCACAGGCGCGGTCGCCGGGCGACCGCCTCGCCGCTGGCTAGCCGCCGCGGCGGGTCTTGCCTTTGGTCTCCTGGCGGCGCTGCCCGCCAAGGCCGAGGATACGATCAAAGTCGGCATTCTCCATTCGCTCTCCGGCACCATGGCCATCAGCGAGACGACGCTGAAGGACGTGGTGCTGATGCTCATCGACCAGCAGAACAAGAAGGGTGGCTTGCTCGGCAAGAAGCTCGAAGCCGTCGTGGTCGATCCGGCCTCGAACTGGCCGTTGTTTGCAGAAAAGGCCCGCGAGCTGATCAGCAAGGACAAGGTCGCGGTGGTGTTCGGCTGTTGGACGTCGGTGTCGCGCAAGTCGGTGCTGCCGGTGTTCAAGGAGCTCGACAGCATCCTGTTCTATCCGGTGCAATATGAAGGCGAGGAGAGCGAGCGCAACGTTTTCTACACCGGCGCCGCGCCGAACCAGCAAGCCATTCCCGCTGTCGATTATCTGATGAGCCAGGACGGCGGCTCGGTGAAGCGCTGGGTGCTGGAAGGTACCGACTACGTCTATCCGCGCACCACCAACAAGATCCTCGAAGCCTACCTCAAGCAGAAAGGCGTGGCGGACGAGGACATCATGATCAACTACACGCCGTTCGGCTTCTCCGACTGGCAGACCGAAGTCTCCAAGATCAAGGCGTTCGGCTCCGCCGGCAAGAAGACGGCCGTGGTCTCCACCATCAACGGCGATGCCAACGTGCCGTTCTACAAGGAGCTCGGCAACCAGGGCCTCAAGGCGACCGACATTCCCGTGGTGGCGTTCTCGGTCGGCGAGGAAGAGCTCGCCGGTCTCGATACCAAGCCACTGCTCGGCCATCTCGCCGCGTGGAACTATTTCGAGTCGATCAAGACGCCAGCCAACGCCGCCTTCATCAAGGAGTGGCACGACTTCATCAAGAATCCGAAGCGCACCACCAACGATCCGATGGAGGCGCATTACATCGGCTTCAACATGTGGGTGAAGGCGGTGCAGAAAGTCGGCACCACCGATCCCGACAAGGTGATCGAAGCGCTGCCGGGCACGCAGGCGCCGAACCTCACCGGCGGCATCTCGACCTTGCTGCCGAACCATCACATCACCAAGCCGGTCTATATCGGCGAGATCAGGCCCGACGGCCAGTTCAACGTGGTGTTCAAGACCAAGGAGCTCATTCCCGGCGCCGCCTGGTCGCCTTACCTGCCCGGCTCGAAGGATCTCGAAGCCGATTGGGTGAAGCTCAAGTGCGGCAACTACAACAAGGTGACGTCGAAGTGCGGCGGCGCGTCGTAACGACGGCACGCTGACGTTCAAGTTTGCGGGAAGGCGGCGAAAAAACCGCCTTCCCGCGTAATCTCCCCGGGATTTTTTCGCAATGCGTTTTTGCCGAGCTTGTCTCGCCGCGCTGCTGCTGGCCTTCGGCCTCGCATTGGCTTGTGCGAATGCGCAGGCCGCGGCCATCGATGATGCGCTGGCGAAATTCACCACCGACGATTTCAGCGACACCAATGACGGCATCGGCGCCGTCGCCGCGAGCGGCAGCCCGCGGGCGGAAGTCATCATCCGCGCCTTGCAGGACGGCCATCTCATGTTCAGCGCCGAACGCAAGGCGGTCTACATCCAGGACGACGACGGCAAGCTGGCCGATCCTGCGACCGGGCAACCGGTCGCCGGCGATCCGCCGACCGATCTCGACACTGTCCGCATCAACAATCGGCTTCGCGGCACCATCGACGCCGCACTCGGCGGGCTGACGCTGATGTCGCCCGACCCGGCCAAGCGGCTGGACGCGGCGGAGGCGGTTTTCAAATCCCGCGACCAAAGCGCGCTGCCGACGCTCGAGAGCGCTATCGAGAAAGAGCAGGATGCTCGGATCAAGCGGGTGCTGATGCAGGCGCGCGCCGCGATCATCCTCACCAGCGACGATGCCAAGGACGACGACAAGCTCGCCGCCGTCACGGTGATCCAACAGCGCGGCGATCAGGACGCGCTCGGGCTTCTGCAAAGTCTTCCCTCAGGCACCACGGCGCCGGTCGTGAAAGCCGCCGCCAGCGCCGCCGCCGCCATCCGCAATCGGCTGGGCATTTGGAACCTGGTGCAGAATGCCTGGTACGGCATTTCGCTCGGCTCGGTGCTGCTGCTCGCGGCCATCGGGCTTGCCATCACTTTCGGCGTGATGGGCGTCATCAACATGGCGCACGGTGAAATGGTGATGATCGGCGCCTATGTCACCTTCGTGGTGCAGGATGCGATCCGCACCAGCCATCCGGCGCTGTTCGATTACTCGCTCGCCATCGCCATTCCGCTGGCGTTCCTGGTCGCCGGCTTTACCGGCATCCTGATCGAGCGCTGCATCATCCGCTTTCTCTACGGCCGGCCGCTGGAGACGCTGCTGGCGACTTGGGGGCTTTCGCTCATCTTGCAACAGGCGGTGCGCACGACGTTCGGTCCGAACAACCGCGAAGTCGGCAACCCGTCGTTCATGAGCGGCGCTTTCGATCTCGGCGGCATCACCATCACCTATAACCGGCTGTGGATCATCTGCTTTGCGCTTGCGGTCTTCGTCGCGCTGCTCGGGCTTTTGCGTTTCACCCGCTTCGGGCTTGAAATGCGCGCGGTGACGCAAAACCGCGCCATGGCGGCGTCGATGGGCATCCGCACCAGCAGGGTCGATGCGCTGACCTTCGGCTTGGGCTCGGGCATCGCCGGCATGGCCGGCGTGGCGCTCTCCCAGATCGACAATGTCAGCCCCAATCTCGGCCAGGGCTACATCATCGACAGCTTCATGGTCGTGGTGTTCGGCGGCGTCGGCAATTTGTGGGGGACGCTGGTCGGCTCGTTCGTGCTCGGCATCGCCAACAAATTCCTCGAACCCGTGGCCGGCGCGGTGCTCGGCAAAATCGCCATCCTGGTGCTCATCATCCTGTTCATCCAAAAACGGCCGCGCGGCATGTTCGCGCTCAAGGGCCGGGCGGTGGAAGCGTGACCTCGCACATTCTCATTCGCTCGCTCGATCGCAGTGCGATGATTTTTCTGATCATCGTCGCGGCGGTCGCGGTCGTGGTGCCGATCCTCAATCTGGCGGTGCCGGAATCGTCGGCGCTGCATATGCCGACTTATCTGGTGGCGCTGTTCGGCAAATATATCTGCTACGCGCTGTTGGCGCTGTCGATCGACCTGATCTGGGGTTATTGCGGCATTCTCTCGCTCGGCCACGGCGCGTTCTTCGCGCTCGGCGGCTATGCCATGGGCATGTATCTGATGCGGCAGATCGGCACCCGCGGCGTCTATGCCGATCCGATCCTGCCCGACTTTATGGTGTTCCTGAACTGGAAGGAGTTGCCGCTTTACTGGTACGGCTTCCAGCATTTCCCCTACGCGTTGCTGATGATCGTCGCGGTGCCGGGCGCGCTCGCTTTCGTGTTCGGCTGGTTCGCGTTTAGGAGCCGTGTCACCGGCGTTTATCTGTCGATCATCACGCAAGCGCTGACCTATGCGCTGATGCTCGGCTTCTTCCGCAACAATTTCGGCTTCGGCGGCAACAACGGCCTGACCGATTTCAAGGACATCCTCGGCTTCAACGTGCAGGCCGAGCCCACGCGCAACGTGTTGTTCTCGATCTCCTGCGTGGCGCTGATGGCGGGCTTCCTGGTTTGCCGCGCTTTCGTCACCTCGAAATTCGGCAAGGTCTTGATCGCTATCCGCGACGCCGAGGCGCGCACCCGCTTCCTCGGCTATCGGGTGGAATCCTACAAGCTGTTCGTGTTTACCTTATCGGCCTGCATGGCCGGCATCGCCGGCGCGCTTTATGTGCCGCAGGTTGGCATCATCAATCCCGGCGAATTCGCGCCCGGCAATTCCATCGAGGCGGTGATCTGGGTCGCGGTCGGCGGCCGCGGCACGCTGACCGGTGCGGCGCTTGGCGCCGTGCTGGTCAACTACGGCAAGACCTATTTCACCTCGGGCGTGCTGGCGCCGTACTGGCTGTTCATGCTCGGCAGCCTGTTCATCGGCGTGACGTTGCTATTGCCGCGCGGCGTCGTCGGCACCTTGCATCACTGGACCGCGCTACGCCGCGCCCGCGTCTCGGCCGCCGCCGAAGACGGCGTCAGGGAGCCGCTGCCGGCGGAGTGACGATGGAAGCACTCACCACCGCGCTCCTCTATCTCGACGGCGTCAACGTGTCGTTCGATGGATTTAGGGCGCTCAACAATCTGTCCTTCACCATTGCGCCCGGCGAGATGCGCGCCATCATCGGCCCGAACGGCGCCGGCAAGACCACGATGATGGACGTGGTCACCGGCAAGACCCGGCCGGACAGCGGCGACGTCATGTTCAACGGCGTCTACAATCTTACCCAGCTCGACGAGACGGAAATCGCCAATCTCGGCATCGGCCGCAAATTCCAGAAGCCGACTGTGTTCGACAGTCACACCGTGTTCGACAATCTCGAATTGGCGCTGAAAGGCGATCACCGCGCGCGCGCCACGCTATGGTGGCGGGAAACGCCTTTCGAGCACAGCCGCATCGACGAGATTTTGGACACCATCCGGCTCACTGCGGTGCGCAACCGCCTCGCCGGCAGCCTGTCGCACGGCCAGAAACAATGGCTCGAGATCGGCATGCTGCTGGCACAGGACCCAAAACTCCTGCTGGTCGACGAGCCGGTCGCCGGCATGACGGACGTGGAAACGCGGCAAACCGCGGAGCTGCTCAAGGAGATCAACAAGGAGCACACCGTCGTCGTGGTCGAGCACGACATGACGTTCGTGCGCGACCTCGGCGTCAAGGTGACCTGTTTGCACGAAGGCTCGGTGCTGGCCGAAGGCTCGATCGACCAGGTGTCGCAGAACGAACGCGTCGTCGAAGTCTATTTGGGGCGCTGATCATGTTGGACGCGCAATCCATCGACCTGCACTACGGCGCCGCGCAGGCGCTGCGGGCGGTGTCGCTCAAGGCGGAGCCGGGCAAGGTCACTTGCGTGCTTGGCCGCAACGGCGTCGGCAAGACGAGCCTCCTCGATGCGCTGGCCGGCCAGCAGCCGGTGAGCCGCGGCACCATCACCTGGGAAGGCAACGACATCACCGCGCTGAAGCCGCCGGAGCGGGCGCGGCGTGGCATCGCCTATGTGCCGCAGGGCCGCGAAATCTTTCCGCTGCTCACGGTCGAGGAAAATCTGCGCACCGGCTTTGCGCCGCTGCCGCGCGAGGAGCGCAGCGTGCCCGACGACGTGTTCTCCCTGTTCCCGGTGCTCGAATCCATGCTGCGCCGGCGCGGCGGCGATTTATCGGGCGGCCAGCAGCAGCAGCTCGCCATCGGCCGCGCGCTCGTGATGCGGCCGCGGCTGCTCTTGCTCGACGAGCCGACCGAAGGCATCCAGCCGTCGATCATCAAGGATATCGGCCGCGCCATCACCTATCTGCGCTCGCTCGGCAAGATCGCCATCGTGCTGGTCGAGCAGTATCTCGACTTTGCCCGCGAACTCGGCGACCATTTCGCCGTCATGGACCGCGGCGCCGTCGTCTATTCCTGCAACCGCGACGATCTCGACGAGGGCGCGCTTAAACGCGCCATGGCGATTTGATGCTCGATTTTTGATAGGCGATCCGATGCTGGGCGCGCCGCTACGCAACGAAATCTTCGCCGGCAATCGCGCCGTCGGCAGGATCGCGTTCACGGTCGCGGCGGGGCTTGGCGGCAGCCGGCGCGGGAGAGTCCACGAAGCCGGCTCGCTGCGGGTGCGCTTTCCGAACGGAAATAGCAAAACCGCGCTGGAAGCCGTCATTGTCAATACCGGCGGCGGCATGACCGGCGGCGACCGCTTCGATGTCGACATCAAAGTCGGCGCCGGTGCGCGGCTGACCGTCACCACCGCTGCCACGGAAAAAATCTACCGCTCGCTCGGGCCGGATACGGACATCGGCGTAAAACTCGACGTCGGGCCTGGCGGTGTATTGGCATGGCTGCCGCAGGAGACGATCGTGTTCGATCAGGCGCGGCTGCGGCGCAGCATCGATGTCGCTCTCGCCCGCGACGCCAAGCTGCTGTTGGCGGAAGCCGCCGTGTTCGGGCGCTCCGCCATGGGCGAAACGGTGGTCCTGGGACATTTTTTCGATCGCTGGCGAGTGCGTGTCGGCGGCGCGCTAGTTTTTGCCGAGACACTGCGTCTCGACGGAGACATTGCGCAACACTTCGCGCAACGCGCTATCGCGGGCGGCGGCGTGGCCGTGGCAAACGTGATCAAATATCCCGGTAATGACACCGATGCTGCCGCGATCCGCGCCATGCAGGACCATTTTGCTGGCGAAGTCGGCGTATCCGCCTGGAACGGGATCGTCGTAGCGCGGCTGGTCGCGGCGGATGGCGCTGCGCTGCGGCGCGATCTCGTTGCCGTGCTCACCGCGCTCGATGCAGCGCCGTTGCCGCGGCTGTGGCTGAACTGAAAGGGCGCCATGCAGCTCACACCGCGCGAGAAAGACAAGCTGCTGATCGCCATGGCGGCGATGGTGGCGCGGCGGCGGCTAGAGCGCGGCGTCAAGCTCAACCATCCCGAAGCAGTCGCGCTGATCTCCGATTTCATCGTCGAAGGCGCGCGCGACGGGCGCACCGTCGCCGATTTAATGGAGGCCGGCGCTCACGTCATTTCGCGCGCCCAGGTGATGGACGGCATCGCCGAGATGATCACCGATATCCAGGTCGAGGCGACGTTTCCGGACGGCACCAAGCTCGTCACCGTGCACGAACCGATCCGATGAGGCGCAGATGATCCCCGGTGAATATTTCATAAAACCCGGCGAAATCGAGTTCAACAAGGGCCGCAAAACGCTGACGCTCACGGTCTCAAACAGTGGCGACCGGCCAATCCAGGTCGGCTCGCATTATCACTTCTTCGAGACCAATCCGGCGCTGCAATTCGACCGCGCAAAGACCCGCGGCATGCGCCTCAATATTGCGGCCGGCACCGCGGTGCGCTTCGAACCCGGCCAGAGCCGCGAGGTGACGCTGGTCGAGATTGCGGGCGCGCGAACCATTTACGGTTTTCGCCAGGCGGTCATGGGAAAGCTCAAGAAATGACGCGGCGGCAGAACGCGATGCAAAAAGAGTTGGCGGCAAGAATCATGACGGGCGAGCTTGCGCCCGCCCGTCACGTTCACAGCGCTGCTATCCGCTGCTGGGAACCAGGATCAAATCTACCATGTGGTGCCTTGCCGATAGCGGCTCCGCACCCAGGCCGACCCGACCTTGGCGATCGTCACATCCGGCAGAACCAAACGCGAGCGATCTGGCAATGATGATGGCGCTCCGATGGCAGGTCGCAAGTTAAAGCGTGCCGGCAAACAGGCGAGAGACGTTTGGGGATAACTTTGGGGATTGATCACATGCGGGTCCATCATATGCGGAGAGTGTCATGCCGTCGAAGATGAGCCGCGCCGTTTATGCCGACATGTTCGGTCCGACGACCGGCGACCGCGTGCGGCTTGCCGACACCGATCTCATCATCGAGGTCGAGAAGGATTTTTGCATCTACGGCGAAGAGGTGAAATTCGGCGGCGGCAAGGTAATCCGCGACGGCATGGGCCAATCGCAAATCACCAACCGGCAAGGCGCGGTCGACACCGTCATCACCAATGCGCTCATCCTCGACCATTGGGGCATCGTCAAAGCCGACGTCGGCCTTAAAGGTGGCAAGATTTTTGCCATCGGCAAGGCTGGCAATCCGGACATCCAGCCCGGCGTCACCATCATCATCGGGCCCGGCACCGAGGTGATCGCCGGCGAAGGCAAGATCCTCACCGCCGGCGGTTTTGACACCCACATCCATTTCATCTGTCCGCAGCAGGTCGACGAGGCGCTGATGTCGGGCGTCACCTCACTGCTCGGCGGCGGCACCGGCCCGGCGCACGGCACGTTCGCCACCACCTGCACGCCCGGCCCGTTCCACCTCGCGCGCATGATCCTGGCGGCCGACGATTTTCCCGTCAATCTCGGCTTCGCCGGCAAGGGCAATGCGTCGCGCCCGGCGGCGCTCGAGGAAATGATCAAGGCCGGCGCCTGCGCGCTGAAGCTGCACGAGGACTGGGGCACGACGCCGGCGGCGATCGACTGCTGCCTCTCGGTCGCCGACGACTACGACATCCAGGTGATGATCCACACCGACACGCTCAACGAATCTGGCTTCGTCGAGGACACCATCAAGGCGTTCAAAGGCCGCACCATTCATGCCTTCCACACCGAAGGCGCCGGCGGCGGTCACGCGCCCGACATCATCAAAGTCGCGGGATTGAAAAACGTGCTGCCGTCGTCGACCAATCCGACGCGGCCTTATACGAAGAACACCATCGACGAGCATCTCGACATGCTGATGGTGTGCCATCACCTCGATCCGTCGATCGCCGAGGACCTTGCATTCGCCGAAAGTCGCATCCGCAAGGAGACCATCGCGGCGGAGGATATCCTTCACGATATCGGCGCGCTGTCGATGATGTCGTCGGATTCGCAAGCCATGGGTCGGCTCGGCGAAGTCATCATCCGCACCTGGCAGACCGCCGACAAGATGAAAAAGCAGCGCGGCCGCCTGAAACAGGAGAAAGGCGACAACGACAATGCGCGGGTGAAACGCTACGTCGCCAAATACACTATCAATCCCGCCATCGCCCACGGCGTGTCGAAGCTCATCGGCTCGGTGGAGAAAGGCAAGCTCGCCGACCTGGTGCTGTGGTCGCCGGCGTTCTTCGGCGTCAAGCCCGATTGCATCATCAAGGGCGGCTCCATCGTCGCCGCGCCGATGGGCGATCCCAACGCCTCGATCCCGACGCCGCAGCCGGTGCATTACCGGCCGATGTTCGGCGCCTTCGGCCGCGCCCGCACGGCGTCGTCGGTGGTGTTCGCGTCGAAGGCCGCGGTGCAGGCGGGCTTGCGCAAAAAACTCGGCATCCAGAAGGAGCTTTACGCGGTGCAAAATACGCGTGGAAAAATTTCCAAGAAAAGCATGATCCATAACGATGCCACGCCTGACATCGAGGTCGATCCCGAAACGTATGAGGTGCGCGCGGACGGCGAACTGCTCACTTGCGCGCCGGCGGAAGTTTTGCCGATGGCGCAGCGTTACTTCTTGTTTTAGCCCGTCATTCCGGATCGACGCGAAGCGTCGAGTCCGGAATCCATAATCACCGCCCGTGGTTATGGATTCCGGGTTCCGCGCTGCGCGCGGCCCCGGAATGACGCGGACCTCCTTGACGGCTTCCCTGCCAAACCGCAAGCTTCCCCCATGGTGGATTTTTCGACGTCGGTGCTTGCGGTCCGAGGCTGCCGCATCCGGCTGATGCGTGGCGGGGCCGGCAGCCCGCTCGTCGTTTTGCATGGCGCGTCCGGCGCGAATGTCCTGCCGTTCATGCAGCAGCTGGCGCAAAAGTTCGACGTCATCGCGCCGGAACATCCGGGCTTTGGCGAATCCGACACGCCGGACTGGCTCGATAACATTCACGACCTCGCCTATTTCTATCTCGACGTGCTCGACGAATTGAAACTCAAAGACGTGAACCTGGTCGGGCTGTCGTTCGGCGGCTGGATCGCCACCGAGCTCGCCGTGCGCAGCACGCAACGCCTGGCCTCGCTGACGCTCTGCGGCGCCGCCGGACTTTACCTCGCCGGCGTCGAGCAGCTCGATCCGTTCCTGCGCGGCGACGAACAGCGGCTGCGCGACTTCTTCTACGACCAGAAAAAGGCCGACGACATCATCGCCCGCGCGCTGCGACCTGAGCTGGAAGACGTCACGCTGAAAAACCGCACCACGGTCGCCAAGATCGCCTGGCAGCCGCGCGGCCACGACCCGAATCTGCCCAAATGGCTGCATCGCATCGACGTGCCGACCTTGCTGATCTGGGGCGACCACGACCGCATGTTCCCGAAGGAGCACGCGCTCGCCTATCAGAAGGCGATCCCCGGCGCCAAAGTGGTGATCGTGCCGGAATGCGGCCACGTTCCGCAGATCGAGAAGCCGGACGCCTTCGTCGCCGCGCTGGAAACTTTTTTGGGCGCGCGCAAGAAGGCGGCATAGGATCGAACCATGAAGTTCTTCAACTTCCACCTGATGCCGTATGCGCACGTCGATCTCGACGCCATCGCCAAGAACGGCTCGGCCTGGGTGACGTTCTCGAACAGCCATTACGATCCCGAGAAAGGCGCCGAGCTCTATCACGATTATCTCGACCAGATGGAGTTCGCCGACCAGCTCGGCTTCGACGGCGTCTGCCTCAACGAACACCATCAGACCGCCTACGGCATGATGCCGATCCCCGGCGTGCTCGCCGGCGCGCTGGCGCGCAGCGTCAAGCACGCCAAGATCGCCATTCTGGGCCGCGCGCTGCCGCTGCAGAACAATCCGCTGAACATCGCCGAAGAATACGCGATGCTCGACAATCTCACCCGCGGCCGCATCATCGCCGGCTTCGTGCGCGGCATCGGCGCCGAATATCACGCCACCGGCATCAACCCGGCCAATTCCCAGGAGCGCTTCGCCGAGGCGCACGATCTGATCGTGCGGGCCTGGACCGAGCCGGGGCCGTTTTCCTATTCCGGAAAACATTATCAATTCCGCTACGTCAATCCGTGGCCGCGGCCCTATCAGAAGCCGCATCCGCCGATCTGGATTCCGTCGCAGGGCTCCGGCTCGACCATCCGCTGGGCGGCGAAGATGCGTTACACCTATTGCCAGACACTCAGCCCGATCGCCGCGGTGGCGAAATTTTTCCAGCTCTATCGCGACGAGGCCGACAAGGCCGGCTACCAGGCCTCGCCCGACCAACTCGCCTGGTCGAACACCATCTACGTCGGCGAAACCGACAAGAAGGCAGTGAAGGAGGCGAAGCCGCATCTCGAAGCGCTGGTGAATTATCTGCTCAAAATGCCGACCGAGATGCTGCTGCCGCCGGGTTACACCGACACTGCCTCGATGAAGCGCGTGCGCGCCGTCAAGGTCACCGGCAAGACGGCCTCGATCGAAGACCTCATCGCGTCCGGCGTGGTGATCATCGGCAGCCCCGAAACGGTGCGCGAAAAGCTCGCCGAATATCAGGACCTCGCCGGCTTCAACACGTCGCTGACCAAGACCCAGTTCGGCACCATGCCGAACGAGATGGCGCGCGCCAACATGACGGCGATCGCCGAGGAAATCTTGCCGCATTTTCGCGAGCGCCCGCCGCAACGCGCGGCGAAGGCCGCGGCTGAATAATCTATTCGCCCAGTGAGCGCTGCGCTGACCTTCAAAGACGCGATGGGGGCGCTCGCCGTCGTCATCGCGCTCATCGCTTACGGCATCTACGTTTGGCAAACCTTGCGCGGCGAAGCGCGTCCGCATCCGCTGTCGTGGCTGATTTTCGGCATTCTCAGCGGCACTGCTTATCTGGTGCAATTCGATGAAGCGGCCGGGCCGGGCAGCTGGGTCATGGGCGTCACCTCGATCGTTTGTTTGCTGCTGTGCCTGATGAGCTTTTGGCGCGGCGAACGGACTTTCCCGTGGTACGAATGGGCCTTCCTGTTCGCCGCGGCGCTCATCTTCATATTTTACCTGTGGTCGCGGCAGCCGACGATCGCCGCGGTGCTTGCGGCCCTCGTCAACATGCTCGGCTTCGGCCCGACGGTGACCAAAGCCTGGCAACGCCCGCATTCCGACAGCATCACCACGTTCACGCTCAACAGCATCAAATTCATTCCGGCGTTCTTCGCCATGGACAATCTCTCGCTTGCCACGTGCGTCATGCCGGCGGCCTTGGTCGTGGCCAACGCCGCGGTCGCGCTGATCATTTACGCGCGGCGGCGCAAAACACTCTAAGCTGTGGAGCTTCCGCCCTTGCGCCGCGCGTCCGCCGCGATGCGACGCAATTCGGCGGCCACCTCCGCCTTGTTGCCGGCTGGGGCGCCGTCGAGGCCGGGAGTCCAATGATCGTTCGGCAATCGCGCGCAACAATCGAGCGCACTTGCCTCGTCGCCCAAATGCGCGTGACTGTCTGCCTGGTACAGCAGAGTGATCGCCTGAGCCTCCCATTCTTTTGGATCGATGGCTTCGCCGCGATGAAAATCCGCCATGGCATTGGCATGTTCACCGAGCTGCCGGTAAATCCTCCCGCGTGCGCAAAATGCTCCTTGTGATGGAGCGAGTTCGATGACCTTGTCCAGATCGTCGAGCGCGCGCCGCGGCTCGCCCAAATCGCTCCATACGAAATGCCGTGAGAGGTATGGGCGGAAGTTTTTGGGGTTCTCCTGCAGCCATTCATTGATAACCTCGAGGAAGCGCTGCGGATCGGCGCGGCGGAGCTCGTGGAGCTTCCATATCTCCTCGGGTGAGCGTTCTTCCTTCGTCATAGCGTGTTCCCGTTCGATCAATGATCAGGCGTCCACTCCATTGCCGCCGCAGTCCTGCGAGACGCGGCCCATAATACATTGGCTGACTGTTCGGCCCTGCTCCCGATTGTAATCCTTTCCCATCTGGCCGCTTGTCCAAAGGTCTATGCAATATTCGGTTGCTTCGGCCCACTCCGCCACGCATTTCGGCCGGCCGGGATAGGGATTTCGCGGGATTGTGATGGGGCTTACGTCCGGCGGCGCAAACGGCGCAGGCGCGATTTCGGACGGCCAAGGCAAAGGCGCTCCGCGCGGGATCACCAAGTCGGGCGGAGCTGGAAGGGTGATTTGTACGGGAATGACCGGGGCGTCGCGATCCTCGATCACAGAATTGTCGGCGACATTGCCGCGCGGCGCGAATTCACCGCCGATGCTACCTGGCGATCCAGCGGGCCAACGCGGGTGCTTCAGTGGATCCCAATCACCTTTCAGCAGATTGCTTGCTCCCAGTTGCCGGGCCAGTTCAACGATCTCGCGCGCGTTTTCCGCGGTTTTTGTCAGCGCCGGCGGATCGGGAAACTGCAGATGCAGCGCGACGATTTGCGCGTGGAATAGGTCGCCGCGATTGAGCGCTCGGGCAATCGAGATAGGAGCACCGACTTTCGCGGTGATATCGACGGGCAAGCGATAGCGCTTGGTGAGATCGCGATTTAGGTCATCCGCATGGCGCGGCTGCCACTGCTGAAAGTCGTTGCGACAGCAAGGGCGTTCTAATAACGGCACCTCTCCGACGAATACACCGTCGGCGCTGCAAGAGATGCTGCCACTGCGCGTTTCAGACAAGCCAAAATGTCGACCGATCAACGCCATGTTCCACCTCCTGTGAAATCAACAAAGAGATGCAAAGACGACTTCATCGTTCTCGCGGCGCGTTTTGTTTGCGTCCGAGTTTTGCCAAAGCCAAGTTCACGAAAAGCCACTCGCACGAAAAGCCACGCGCGTTCCGAGTGGAGCGCCGGGAGGCGCCGGGGTCGTGGGCCACGCCACGCGGACGGATGTTACCACCCGCCCACGCTTCGGGCGTGGCGCGCGCCACAGGATGATCCGCTTGCGCGAACCGCCTGCTTCGGGCGCGCTGCGCCTCCCGGCGCTCCACCACCATCGCGGTTCTCCGCTGCGGCTGTCGACCGCCGCCGCGCGAGTTCCGCTCCCGCTTCACCGGCCGGCGTCGTCAACCGGCGTCATTACGGCGAGCGGGAAGATTCGCTTTCCTAGTAGGAATATACACCTGTTGTCAAGTAAATATTCCTACCAAATTGAAGCGCCAACGCGTTTGAACCTCCGCCCGCGCCGGCTGTCCCACCCATAGACCACCAATCGGACCCGCCATCGCATGCCGCAGGAGACTGTCATGAAATGCGCTAACCCCACCTGCAATCACAGCATCGGCCTCGTCTCCCACCGCCGCGGCTTCTTCGGCAAGCGGCCGTATTGCTCGAAAGAGTGCCGCGACCACATCGCAGTCGCGCTGCCGCCGAAGCGCGAACGCGCCACCACTTATTTCGAATGGCTGTTCATGCAGCCGGGGAATTTGCAGCCGAGAATGGCGGTCGCGGCGGTTCGCGTCAGGACGCGCTGAGGCAGCGAGCGTAGCCCGGATTAAGCAACGCGAAATCCGGGTAGCCGGTGAGGCTGCCCCCGGATTTCGTTTCACTCAATCCGGGCTACGCTTGCCAATCCTCCCTACGGGCTGTCGCACGTCATCAAGTCGCCTAAGCGTTTGGATACTTTGTGTCTATGGCAAATTTTCCGGGAGGCAAATTCCGCCGCGTCATTGCGAGAAGCCACTTTGCCATATGATCTTCCGGCATCTTTAAAAGAATCATTGGCGTGAACTTGTTTTCGATTTCGAAAACGCCGATTTTTACAATTTTTTTTGCTGGGTTTATCTCGCGTTCCACACAATATCTGCACCATCCAGCGATGAAGTCGGCAGCTTGAAGCGGCAGAAACTTTCGATCATCGAGAAACCGAGGAGGTTCTTTACCGAGACGTTCCACTTCCGCGCCGGGGGCTTGCGCCAGCAGAAACTGATCCCACGCATTCCGTATTAGGCTCTTTTCGGACTGATCATCGAAAATGAATTCAACATCCTCATAAACGCTGATTACCTCCGCAAAATCCTTCCGTTGGTTGTGGAACACTTCAAGAAATGAAACGAAAGCGAACAAATAGGGATTTTCATAGTCACCCCATATCAGATTGACACCCAGGGCTTTTATTCGATTTTGCGCGCGAGCCACGTCATCGACGGTCATCACAAACGCAATAGTACATTTTATATGACGCTCAATGACCTTTGCGAATACGGGTAGATTTTGGACTCTCTCATCGCCAGCTCGCAGGATGTCGTAGAAGCCGAAGTTGCGTTCTAACTTTTCATCCAATGGAGCCAGCGGTAGGATTTCTTCCCAATCGGCCGAAAACTTTGCCCAAGCTTCGGCAGATGCGATGGCGCCCCCGAGCACGAAAATTCCGCCTTTGGACCTGCTATCGTCGATGAATGCCTGAAGCACGAAGAATGCGCCCTAAAATTTGATCATCGTGCTGCGCGTCAGCGTGATGTTGCTGGTGATGCCCACGGGGCCGCCCTTGGCCAGATGGAACGCCGCGTATTGCTCGTGATAGACGGTCTCGCCCGCCGAGCAGTCGACCGGAACGATGACCTTGTAGCCGCGCTGCGCCGCGCCGGACGCGGTGCCGACGGTGGCGCCTTGGAACGAGTTGCCGCAGACGATCACGGTGGCGATGCCGGCCTGCTTGAGCGTTGGCTCCAGCGTGGAGCCCATGAATTTGTCCGGCCCGCCCTGGCGATACCATTCCCCGGCGCGCGGTTTTATCGCGGGGTCCATGACGTCGTCGGGCGTCGCCTTGCCGTTCGCGCCGACCAGGCTGTACCAGACCACCATGTCGTGGGCGCGCGCTTCATCGTGCATGCGCTTGATGGTCGGCATCGCGGCGACGCAGCGCGGGCGCGCGGTGCAGCCGGTTTTCATGATGTCGAGCAGCAGCAGAGCCGTGGTCGAAGGCTCGACCGTAACCTCCTTCAGCTCCGGCGGCGGCGGCGCAACCGCCGTGCTCCAGTCTGAAATAACATCGGCGACGGACGGCGATCCGAGCAGTGCGACAATGATCGCGCCGCCGATGGCGGCGAAGCGTGACGGCATCATGATGGGCTCCCGGCGGCTGTGGCAGGAGCGATGAAGATAGAACAAGCGCTCCGTTCGGGCTACGGCCCGTCACCAGCCATCCGGGTGGGTGCGGCAAGGCGGGCCGACCGGCTGACACGCATCGCTGATGATGGCGGGGACGGCGTTATAGGGGGCTGCATGTCCGCGAGCGCGATGCTCGGTCGCGGCCGAGGCTGCGGTGGCGGCGCTGAGAACGATTGCGGCGGCAAGCGCAAATTTTGTCATGCTCGGCATCTTGGTTCTCCTGGTTGGGCCATGTGGGCCGCCCGGTCGTCCCTTGCCGACAGATAGGGACGGCGGTCGATAACGCCAATAGCGCGCAGGCTCCCCGGCATGGGGGACAACGGTGCGCGGGACGTCGAGGTTTTTGGTGTTACGCTTGCTATGAACAAGAGGGGCCATATTTAGGCTTTACGGATTGGCGCAGCCGATCGGCTGTCTCAGGAGGGGCCGGACATGGCCTATGGCTTTCTCGATATCGCAGCGACCGCGAGCGTGAAGGAAGCGCAGCGGGAAAACGGCAGCGCCGACTATTGGGCCGGCTTCCACGGCGAGCGGACTTTTGACCGGTTCACCGAGGCCGAAGCGGCGTTCATCGCCGCGCGCGACAGCTTCTATATGGCGACGGTTTCGGAAAGCGGCTGGCCCTATGTCCAGCATCGCGGCGGGCCGCCCGGCTTCATCCGCATGCTCGACGACAAGACCTTGGCGGTCGCTGATTATCGCGGCAACCGGCAATACATCACCATCGGCAATGTTGCGGCCGGCGGCCGCGCGTCGCTGATCCTGATGGATTATGCGAACCGCCGGCGGCTGAAAATTTTCGCCCACGTCGAAGTCAAGAACCTCGCCGACAATCCGGAGCTAGCCGCCGCGGTGGCAACGCCCGGCTACCAGGCGAAGCCGGAACGCGTGCTGCTGTTCCACCTCGATGCGTTCGACTGGAATTGCCCGCAGCACATCACGCCGCGTTTCACCGAAGCCGAGATCGACGCGGCGCTGGCGCCGATGCGCGCCCGGCTTGCGCAACTCGAGGCGGAGAATAAGTCGCTGCGCGACAAGCTCGCGGCGCGCGAAGGCTCCGCACCGGCAGAGCACACTCCTCATCCGCCCCTGCGGTAGCGGGGGAGGAAAATTATTTTCGCGGCGGCTTGGCTGCGAACTCCGAGCCGCGCACGCAGAGCCGACCGC
The DNA here is from genome assembly GCA_963821175.1 of uncultured Alphaproteobacteria bacterium. Taxonomy (GTDB): domain Bacteria; phylum Pseudomonadota; class Alphaproteobacteria; order Rhizobiales; family Xanthobacteraceae; genus BOG-931. The sequence continues at coordinate 16,179 of CAWGCU010000026.1, read as the reverse complement.
GCGGGTCTTGCCAGAGCTTTTCGGTCGCGTGCAGGTGGCCGATGGCGCGGGCGATGGTGTTGAAATCGTAGCGCGCGAATTTTTCGGCGATGTCGGTGAAGTACAGCGGCTCCTTGCCGATGACCTTCACTATCTCGGCGCCAAGCGCCGCCACCGCGGCCTCGTCACCAGCCTCGCCCGCCGCATCCTTCTTACCGCCCACATAGTCGTCGATCTTGGCGCGGTCGGCATAGGCATATGTGATGCGCTCGTAATATTCGCGCGGGATGTTTTCCGGAATGGTGGCGTCGATGCCGACCTTTGCGCCGGTCGGCACCACGCCGTAGCCCTGGGGCAGGCTCGGATCGAGCGGTTTGGCGCGGGCGTTCGAAACAATCATAACATCGCGATCGCCTTGCACGCGGGTGGCGATGGCCCATTCAACCTCGGCCGGATCGTAGACGTCGATATCGTCGTCGACCACGACGACGTGCTTCAAGTCCATCACCGACAATGCGGCGAGCAGCGCGTTCTTGCCCTCGCCGGGCTGCTTCTTGATCGAGATCACCGCGTGCCAAAACGCGCAGCCGCCGAGCGTGACATTGATGTCCTTGACCTGCACGCCGGCGGTGCGCAGCGCCGCGCGAATCGTGGCGTAGCGCGTCGGCGCCGCGAGCCAGGTGTTCTCCCACGGCATGTGCAGATTGTAGTAGATCGCGTCCTTGCGCATCGAGATCGCCTTGATGCGCACCTGCGGATTCCAGTGCAGCCCGCCCATCAGCCGGGTGAACTCGCCGAAGCGGCCTTCGGGATATGTCCAGCCGGTCGGCAGCACCTCGGCCTCGAGCACGATCTCGGCATCGGCGATGTACGGCACGTCGACGGTCTGGCACGGCGCCAGCGCCACCGGCTCGCCGCGGATGCCGCCGGCGATCGCCATCTCGTCGACGCCGAGCGGGGCGCGATAGCCGGAGCCGGTGATCTCGATCGGATGGGTGCCGATCGAGATCGAGATCGGCAGCGGCTCGCCGCGCTCGAGCGCGCGCTGCACGAACAGCCGCATATTGTTCGGCGTCACCAGGTCGATGCCGGTGAGCGCCTTTTCCTTGACCATGAAACGATAGATGCCGGAATTGAAGCCGAGCTCCGGATCGCGCGCGATGACGACACCGGCGGTGATCATCGGCCCGCCGTCATAGATCGACGACATCGGGATCGGCAGCTTGTAGAGATCGACGTCGTCGCCGACCAGCGTCACCTCGCGGGCCGGCGAGGTTTTGACGTATTTCGGCGGGATCGGCTTGGCGATCGCCTGCGAGAGCTTGTCCTCGATCTCGCGATAGGTCTCGGCGCCGAGCGCCATCATGGCGCGCTCGCGCGAGCGGATGATGCCGGAGACCACCGGCATGTCGTAGCCGATCACATTGTGGAAATAGAGCGCGGTCTCGGCCTGGTCGACGAGCGTCGCGATATGGCGGATATCGACCGGTTGGTGCAGGTCGACCAGCTCGCCGGTCTGCCGCAAGCGGTCGAGGAACTGACGGAAATTCTCCTGCATGAAACGAGCCTTCCCTTGATCTGGCCCGGCAAGCTAATGAGCCTGCCGACGAAGCGCAATCAGGCCGCAGGCTGGAGCAGTCAGGGGCCCGCGGCGCTCGGCGCCAATGTGGCCGGCAACGGCCGGGCGGCTTGGCCGAATTTCTTCGACAGCAGCGTCGACGGCCGTTCGATCGACCACCAGAACACCGTCGCGAGCGCGAGCGTCGCGGCAATCTTCACGAGCAACTGCACGGTTGGCGGAATTTCCGCGATGCGGCTCAGGATATTATCGACGCTGAAGCCGATAGCGCCGTGCAGCAGATAGACCGAATACGAGATCGTGCCCAGAAACAGCAGCGGTGCACATCGGGCCGGCCACGGCGCGTTCAATGCCGCCAGCGCAATGACCGCCCCGATCATCCAGGTGCCGTCTTGCGTGAAGGTGACGGCCGCAAATGCCGCCGCCCAACTTAAAGCTTCCCACAGCGCCATGCCGCGCCGCATGAACGCGAACTGCAGGAAGCCAAAGCCGAACACCGGCAAATACATAAAGACCAGGCGGCTTTCGCCGCTGCCGTAACCGGCCGCCATGACGACGAGGAAAAACGCGCGCTGCGGCCAGAGATTTTTCCGGTAGAGCAAAACCGGCGCGGCCGCCAGCACGAGGAAATAATACTGAAACTCGATCGCCAGGCTCCAATAGACGGCGCTGAACCAGTCTTCTCCAGCCCAGGGCACGAGATAAAACAAATGCAGCGCGGCACGGTAGACGTCGTGCGCGGTCATGCCGCCGTCGAACCACGGCGTGAACCCGGCCAGATAAGGCACGCAAAGTATCAGCAAGACCGACATTATGTAGGGCGGCTCCAGCCGGATGATGCGACGCCCGATAAACGTCCAGCTGTCCCTGCCGAGCCGGTAATGGCGCAGGTCCATGGAATAGGGAATGATGAATCCCGAAATGACGAAGAAGGCCTCGACGCCGAGATAGCCGTAGAGGCCCGAGGCTCGCAGCGCGCCGTCCGGCAGGAGATAGGTGAAGTGAAACCACATGACCATGAAGGCGGCCACGCCACGCGTATATTCGACCGCCTGCAGCCGCACGCCGCTATTACGCATTGCTCTGTCGCCCGCCGAGCGTCGTTTTCGCCGTTATGCCAGGCATTCTAGCCGAGCCGATTACAAACCGCAGCCATGCCGTTATAAGGAGCCATGCCTTTATAAAGACAGTCCGCTCTCGCGGAACTTCGGAGAACCAAGCGGTGCAAGAGACAATGAAGGCACTGGTGCTGCGAAAGCACGGCGGCCTGGACGAACTCGAAGTCGTCGGCGATTACCCGACGCCCAAGGCTGCTGAAGGCAACGTGGTCATCCGCGTGCGCGCGGCCTCGTTCAACTACCACGACGTGTTCACGGTGCGCGGCATGCCGGGCATCAAGGTGCCGCTGCCGGTGATTATCGGCCTCGATATGGCGGGCGAGATCGCCGAGGTGGGGGCGGGCGTCAGCGGCTGGAAGGCCGGCGACAAAGTGCTGGTCAACCCGGTCAACAAGAAGAAAGGCCTGATGGGCGAGATGCTCGACGGCGGCATGGCAGAATATTGCGCCGTCGCAGCCGACCAGCTCGTCGCCATGCCGGCGGGCGTCAGCTTCGAGGAGGCGGCGTCATTGCCGGTCGCCTACGGCACGGCGCATCGCATGCTGATCACCCACGGCACCGTCAAAGCCGGCGAGCGCGTGCTCGTGCTCGGCGCCTCGGGCGGCGTCGGCACCGGCTGCGTGCTGCTGGCCAAGATGCTCGGCGCCGAAGTCATCGCCTGCGCGTCGAGCACGGAGAAGCTTGAGCGGCTCAAGGCCATGGGCGCCGACGAGGTGATCGATTACACCAAGACCGACTGGTCGAAATGGGCGGTGGAAAAATACGGCAAGCCGCAGCGCCGCACTTACGACGGCGGCGTCGACGTGGTGATCAATTTCACCGGCGGCGACACCTGGGTGCCGTCGCTGCGCTGCCTCAAGCGCGGCGGCAAGCTGTTGGTCTGCGGCGCCACCGCGGGCTACGATCCGAAGGAAGATCTGCGCTACGTCTGGAGTTTTGAGCTGCAAATCATCGGCTCCAACAGTTTTTACGACGACAATCTCGCCGCGCTGATGGAGCTGATCGGCGCCGGCAAGATCAAGCCGGTGATCGACAAAGTGCTGCCGCTCGAAGAAGCCCGCGAAGGCTTGCGTCTGATCCAGGACCGCGAAGTCATCGGCAAAGTGGTGGTGACGCCGTGAGCGATATCACTCTCGAACAGGTGCAGGCGCTGATCATCCGTGCGCCGTTTCATCAGTGGCTCGGGCTGACGGTTGTCGCCGTCGGCGACGACAGCATCGAGATCAAGGCGAAGTGGCGCGAGGAATGGGTGGTCAATGTCGAGCGCCGCTACACCCACGGCGGCATCCTCGCCGCACTGATCGATCTCGCCGCCGATTTCGCGCTGATCAAGCAGACCGGCCGCGGCGTGCCGACCATCGACATGCGCGTCGATTATCATCGCGTGGCTATGCCCGGCGATTTGATCATGCGCGGCAAGGTCGTCCGCTCCGGCTCGCAGTTCGCCACCGCCGAAGCGCAAATTTTTGATCTCGACGGCAAGCTGATCGCCAGCGGCCGCGGCACCTATCTGACCGCGTCGCCAAAAACACCATGACACTTGAGGGGAAACGACCATGAAAATCTTGATCGGACTTGCTCTGACCACGGCGCTGTCGGCAGCGGCGCTGGCCGCCGACCAGTCGGACTGGGCCTATCCGGTGACGCCGCCGCCGGGACAGCTCGACAGTGTCACGATGAAATCGGTGCCGGGCAGTTCGCAGCAATATACGCAAGCCCAGATCGACGATCCGTTCAATCCGCCCGATTGGTTTCCCAACGAGCACCCGGCCATGCCGCAGATCGTCGCCCATGGTGGACCAAAACCCGCCGGCCGCGCCTGCGCGCAATGCCATCTGCCTTCGGGCGACGGCCATCCCGAATCCGCGAGCCTCGCCGGCCTGCCGGCGAACTACATCATTCGCCAGATGAACGCGTTCAAGCGCGGCGAGCGCAACAATCCGCGCGCCGGCGTCATGATCGCCATGGCGCAGGTGCTGTCTGACGACGAAATCAAAGCAGCGGCTGTGTACTTCTCAGGCCTCAAGCCCACGGCCGGCTACAACACCGTGAAGGAAACCGACACAGTCACGAAGAGTCACGTCGGCGCCGGCGGTATGCGGTTTGCAACGGAAGGCGGCGAGACGGAACCGATCGGTGATCGCATCATCGTCCTGCCCAAGGATGAGACCGAGGCAAAACTGCGCGATCCGCATTCCGGCTTCATCGACAACGTGCCGGAGGGCGCCGTCACCCGCGGCCGCACGCTGGCCACGACCGGCGACAACGGCAAGACCGTGCCGTGCGGCGTCTGTCATGGCCCGGACCTGCGCGGCATGGGCGAAGTGCCGGCGATCACCGGCCGCCCCGCGACCTACATGTATCGCCAGCTCAACGACATCAAGAGCGGCACGCGCGTCGGCACCGCGGTGGCTTTGATGAAGCCGGTGGTCGCCAACCTCTCCGACAGCGACCTGATCGCGCTCGCGGCATTTTTGGAGTCGCGCAATCCGTAGCGGCTTCACCAATCTCGGCGATCTCATCCGGCGCGATCGCGATCTGAACAAGATCGCGATCGTCGACCTCGGGGGCGAGGACGGCCCGCGCGAATTCAGCTACGCTCAGCTTGACGCCATGGCGAACGGCGTCGCGCGGGCGCTGGTCAAACGCGGCTTGCAACGCGGCGAAAGGATCGCGTTGCTCTCCGCCAACCGCGCCGAATATGTCGCCGCCTATTACGGCATCATGCGCGCCGGCTTCGTCGCGGTGCCGGTGAATTTCAAATTCCCGCGCGACACCATTCATTTCATTATCCGCGACTCAGGCGCGAAGCTCATATTCTGCGATGCCCCGCGCGCGGCGGATTGCCCCGCCGATATTCCGAGCGTGACATTCGGTGCGGCGTTCGATGCCTTTCTCGATCCCGGCCCGTTCGACGCCGTGACCCCGGCGAAAGATGAGCCGGCGATGTTCCTTTACACCTCCGGATCGACTGGCACGCCAAAGGGCGTCGTGCTTTCGCACCAAAGCCATATCTGGGTCGTGGAGACGCGACTGGCGCCGGGCCTCGATCGCCATCGCTATCTGGTCGCCGCGCCGCTCTACCACATGAACGCGCTGGCGCTGGCCAAGCTCGCCTGCGCGGCGCATGCCACCATCGTGCTGTTGCCGCAATTTTCCGCGCCCGCCTATATCGCGGCGATCGGAAAGTACCGCTGCACCTGGCTCACCGCGGTGCCGCCGATGATCGCCATGATGTTGCGCGAAACCGCGGCTTTGGCGGCGACCGATCTTTCCAGCGTCGAGTACGTGCGCATGGGCTCGGCGCCGGTCAGCGCAAGCCTGATGGCGGCGTTGCACGACGCGCTGCCACGCGCCGCGGTGACCAACGCCTACGGCACCACCGAAGCCGGCCCGGTGGTGTTCGGGCCGCATCCGAACGGGCTGCCGCAGCCCGAACTGTCGGTCGGCTGTCCGCATCCTTTAGTTTCTCTGCGCCTGGTCGACGGCAATAACCGCGACGCCGCGCAAGGCGTGCTGGAAATGAAATGTCCCGCCGTGATGCTCGGCTATCACAATCGCCCCGACGTCGCGCCGCCGCTCACACCGGACGGTTTTTACATCAGCGGCGACGTGTTCCGCCGCGACGCCGACGGCTTTCATTATTTCGTCGGCCGCACCGACGACATGTTCGTCTCCGGCGGCGAGAATATTTATCCCGCCGACGTCGAGCGCATGCTGGAGCGCCATCCCGATATTGCGCAAGCCGCGGTGGTGCCGATCGACGACGACATCAAAGGCCAAAAGCCGGTCGCCTTCGTCATCAAAAAACTCGGCCGCGTGCTCGACGGCGAGGCGGTCAAGCGCTTTGCTCTGGCCAACGCACCGGCCTACCAGCACCCGCGCTTCGTCTGGTTCGTCGACGAACTGCCGCTCGCCTCAACCAACAAGCTCGACCGCGCGGCGCTGCATGCGATGGCTGAAGAGAGAATCGCGGCGGAGCGCAGCTAAGAAGACGTTCGCAAGCGCGCTCGCTGCGTCCCTTCTCCCCCATAGCGCGTTCACGCGCGTCTTCGACGCGCTACGGGGGAGAAGGACAGGATGAGGGGGTTCGGAGGCTGAGATTTTCTCATACGTCCGAGCCCCCTCACCCCAACCCTCTCCCCTCCGGGGCGAGGGAGTTCGCATGCGCAAGCCCGATGCAACGCACTTTCTCAAGCGGGCGGCGCGTTCACCGTCTTGCCCGGCCACTTGCACAGGTCGGCGATGATGCACTTCTCGCACAACGGCCGACGCGCGATGCAGGTATAGCGGCCGTGCAGGATCAGCCAATGATGGGCGTGCAGGCGGTACTTCTCCGGCACCACCTCCATCAGCTTCATCTCGACGTCGAGCGGCGTCTTGCCGACCGCCAGCCCGGTGCGGTTGCCGACGCGGAAAATATGCGTATCGACCGCGATGGTCGGCTCGCCGAACGCGATGTTGAGCACCACGTTAGCGGTCTTGCGGCCGACGCCCGGCAAGGCTTCGAGCGCCTCGCGGTCGTGCGGGACCTGGCCGCCATGTTTCTCGATGAGCTGCTGCGACAGCCCGATGACATTTTTGGCCTTGGTGCGAAATAGCCCGATGGTCTTGATCAGGTCGCGCACCTTGGCTTCGCCGAGCTTTGCCATCTGCTCCGGCGTATCGGCGAGCGCGAACAAAGCTGGCGTCGCCTTGTTGACGCCGGCGTCGGTCGCCTGCGCCGACAGCACGACGGCGACCAGGAGCGTAAATGGATTAATGTGCTGGAGCTCGCCGCGCGGCGCCGGATTGGCGGCGGCAAAACGGCGGAACGCTTCCTCGATCTCGGCTTTGGTCCATTGCGGCAGTTCGCCATGGGCCGCCTTGGCGTCGGCCTTCACTTGCGCTTTGCGGCCCTTAAGCTGCGCCGCCTTGCCCTTGCGGGCGGCCTTCAATCTTTGCTGAGACTTCTTTTGCTTGGGTGTTTTGCGCGCCATCTTGCCGGTATAATAACCGCCATGGACGACGACACCAGCGACCCGCCGGCCGAACCCACGCTCTTTTCCGCGATCGTCACGCCGCATCGGTCGTTGAGCTCGACCGGCTTTCTCATCTTCATGCTGTGCATCGGCGGCATCAGTTTCGCCGCGGGGCTGGTGTTCCTGATGCTTGGCGCCTGGCCGGTGTTCGGCTTTTTCGGCCTCGACGTGGCGCTGGTCTATTGGGCGTTCCGCGCCAATTATCGCTCGGCTCGCGCCTACGAAGAGGTGACGGTGACCGCCACGGAGCTCACCGTGCGCAAGATCAGCCAGCGCGGCGAGGTGCGCGAATGGACGCTCAATCCGGTATGGGTGCGGCTCGATCGCATCGTGCACGAGGAATTCGGCATCGAGCGATTGTTCCTGGTCTCCCACGGCCGCCGCCTGTCGATCGCCGGATTTTTGGGCCCCGACGAGAAGAAAAGCTTCGCCACCGCGCTGGCGGCGGCGCTCGGCGAAGCCAGGCGCGGCCCGACGCGGACGGTGCTGGAATAAAACCCAGAAATCGGGTGGTTTGATCGATGATCACGGCCTAGATCGGGAGCAATCAATGGAGGCTCCCATGTTGTCACCCGATCGCATCCAAAACCCGATGCCGCTAGCCGCTGCGGCCGCCGATTACGACGTCGTGCGCCGCGCCATCGGCCATATCCGCGGCCATTGGCGCGAGCAGCCCGAGATCGAAGCTATCGCGGAAGCCGCCGGCGTCACGCCGACCGAATTGCATCACCTGTTCCGCCGCTGGGCCGGGCTGACGCCGAAAGCGTTTTTGCAGGCGCTCACCCTCGACGGCGCGCGGCAATTGTTGCGCGATTCCGCAAGCGTGCTCGATGCCACTTATGAGGTCGGCCTGTCCGGCCCCGGCCGCTTGCACGATCTATTCGTGACCCACGAAGCGATGTCGCCCGGCGAATGGAAATCGGGCGGCGAAGGTTTGACGGTTTTTTTCGGCTTCCATCCCTCGCCGTTCGGCAGTGCGCTGGTGATGGCGACCGAGCGCGGATTGGCTGGCCTGGCTTTTGCCGATCCCGGCGAGGAGCGTGCCGCGCTCGCCGACATGAAGGCGCGCTGGCCGCGCGCCGCCTATGTCGAGGACAGCGCCCGCACCGCAGCCATCGCCAGGCGCATTTTCGATCCAACGCAATGGCAGGCAAATAAGCCGCTGCGCGTGGTGCTGATCGGCACCGATTGGGAAGTGCGAGTGTGGGAAACGCTGCTGCAAATCCCCATGGGCCGCCTCACCACCTATTCGGATATTGCCAGCAAGATCCATAAGCCGGCCGCCGCACGCGCGGTTGGCACCGCCGTCGGCAAGAACCCGGTGTCGTTTGTGGTGCCGTGCCATCGCGTCGTCGGCAAGTCCGGCGACGTTACCGGCTATCACTGGGGCATCACGCGCAAGCGCGCCATGCTCGGCTGGGAGGCCGGGCAGGTTGGGGCTGCGACGTAATCTTTACCTCTCCCCGCCGCGCGGGGAGAGGTCGAGCGAAGCGAGGGTGAGGGGGGCCTCTCCGCGATTCTGAGCGCAAAGGGAATTTCGCGCCGGCTCAGTAACCGCTTGCAGGCTCAGGCAGCGGCAACACCCCCTCACCCCGCCCTCTCCCCGCACGCGGGGAGGGGGAGAAGCCCGCGTCGATTGACGGCCCGCGAGTGATCCGCAATACCCGTTTCGGCGTTGTCTGAGCGAAAGGACTTTGCGACATGCAGCGGCGGCGGCCGGTCATGCTGGTTATCTTGGACGGCTGGGGTTGGCGCGACGATTCCGCCGACAATGCCATCCGCCAGGCCAAGACGCCGACCTTCGACCGGCTGTGGCAGGACGGGCCGCACGGCCTCCTGCGCACCTCGGGCAACGACGTCGGCCTGCCCGGCGGCCAGATGGGCAATTCCGAGGTCGGCCATCTCAATATCGGCGCCGGCAGGGTCGTCACGCAGGATCTGCCGCGCATCGGCGCCGCGATCGCCAACGGCGACATCAAGCAGGCGCCGGCGCTGGTCGAGCTGATCGCAAAGCTCAAAGATAGCGGCGGCACCTGTCATCTCATCGGCCTGGTTTCGCCCGGCGGCGTGCATTCGCATCAGGATCACGCCGCAGCGCTGGCGAAGATTCTTGCCGACGCCGGCGTACCGACACTGGTGCACGCGTTCACCGATGGCCGCGATACGCCGCCGCAATCGGCGGGCGACGACATTAAACGCCTCATCGCCGCGCTGCCGAAATCCGTTTCGATCGCCACCGTGTGCGGCCGCTACTACGCCATGGATCGCGACAAGCGCTGGGAGCGGGTGGCGAAAGCCTACAACGCCATCGTCGAAGCCGACGGGCCGCGCTTCCCCGACGCGCCGGCTGTTGTCACTGACGCTTACGCCAACAAAAAATTCGACGAGTTCATAATTCCGGCGGTGGTCGGCGATTATCGCGGCATGAAGGACGGCGACGGCGTGCTGTGTTTCAACTTCCGCGCCGACCGCGTACGCGAAATTCTCGGCGCCATGCTCGATCCTGACTTCTCAGGTTTTTCGCGCCAACGCATCGTCCACTTCGCCGCCGCCGTCGGCATGACGCAGTACAGCGAAGAGCTCGACAAATTCATGCAGACGATCTTCCCGCCGCAGTCGCTCGCCCACATCCTCGGCGAAGTCGTCGCCGACGCCGGCCGCACCCAATTGCGCATGGCGGAGACCGAAAAATATGCGCACGTGACGTACTTCCTCAACGGCGGCCGCGAAGAGCCCTATCGCGGCGAGGAGCGCATCATGGTGCCGTCGCCAAAGGTCGCGACCTACGACCTGCAGCCGGAAATGTCGGCGCCGGAGCTCACCGACAAGGCGGTCACCGCGATCAATTCCGGCAAGTACGACATGATCGTTCTCAACTACGCTAACCCCGACATGGTCGGCCACACCGGCAGCCTACCGGCGGCGATCAAGGCGGTAGAGACCGTCGACGCGGGCCTCGGCCGCATCGCCGACGCGATCCAAAAGTCCGGCGGCGCGTTGCTCGTCACCGCCGACCACGGCAATTGCGAGATGATGCGCGACCCGCAAACCGGCGGCCCGCACACGTCGCACACCACGAACCCGGTGCCGCTCCTGCTGCTCGGCGCCCGCAACCGCGCGCTGGTGGCCGAAGGCCGCCTCGCCGACATCGCGCCGACCTTGCTGGAACTGATGGAACTGCCAAAGCCGAAGGAAATGACTGGCCACTCGCTGCTGCGTGCCGATTGAAAGGCCGCTTTGCCGCGGCCCCGACAACCCGCAGTCGATTTGCGATCGCGACGAAACTCGCTAAACAACCAGGCAACGAACCTATTCCGACAGGGAGGATGAGATGAGCTTTTCGCGCAGGCAATGGCAGGCAGGTCCGGTGGCGGCCGCGGGCGCGCTTGTGGTGGCGCTGACGGTTGGGCCGGCGCAGGCGCAGGACAAGACCTTCACGATGAAGATCACGACGCCGACGCTCAATGCGGCGCTCGATATATTTGCCAAGGCCTACGGCGCCGCCGTCGAGAAGGATTCCGGCGGCCGCATCAAGGTCGAGATTTATCCGGCGAGCCAGCTCGGCGCGATCCCGCGGCAGATCGAAGGCACGCAGTTCGGCGCTATCCAGTGCGCCATCATCCCGCCGGAGTTCTTCGTCGGCGTCGACGAGCGTTTCGAGGTGCTGGCGGCGCCAGGCCTCGTGACCTCCGCGGTTCAGGGCCACCGCGTTGCCGCCGATCCTGCGGTGCAGAAGTTCTACCTCGCGCTCGGCGCCGAGAAAGGGCTGCACGGCGTCGCCGTCGCTTATGCCGAACCTTCGGAGGTAGTCGCCAAGAACGCGATCCGCCATCTGGCCGATTTCAAGGGCAAGAAAATCCGGATTTTTGCCTCCGAGTTCCAGTCGGCGTCGTTCAAGCGGCTCGGCACGACGCCGGTCGCCATGTCGCCCGGCGACGTGATGACGGCGCTCCAGCAAGGCTCGCTCGACGCCTCGGTCGCCGGCGTCGAACTGCTCAGCGGCTTGCACTTCTTTGACGCCGCCAAATACATCACCATGACCAACCACGCCGCGATCTTCTATCTGGTCGAGCTCAGCAAGAAATGGTTCGACACGCTGCCGCCCGATCTGCAGCAGATCGTCGAGAAGGACGCCGCCAGCACCGTCACGAGCTTCCAATCGCGCGCCATCGAGATCGACAATACCGCGGCCAAGGTCTGGACCGACGCCGGCGGCGAATTGATCAATTTGCCGGCCGACGAGCAGGCGGAATTGCTGAAGATGCTGTCCAGCGTCGGCGCCGATATTTCGAAGGAGAAGCCGGCGCTGGCCGAGGCCTACAAGATCGTGAGCGACGCCGCGCAGCGCAGTCAGTAGGAGCGAGCGCGTAGCCGGATGAACTTACTGCGGAAAGATCGCATTTCTGATCGCCGCGACAAAGTCATGAAACGGCTGCTTGAAAGTTTTGCGCCCGGAGCGTTGATCCACATTATCGAACATCGAGGCGCGGAGTCCCTGGGACAACTCCAGCTGAACGCCCGCTCCCGATGTTCCGCGATTGCACAGGTTCTTGCTGTCCGCGCCGAGAAGACCGTTGGGCGACCGGGACACCGAGAATGAACTCTTGGTCAGCTCGGTCTTAATCTTGTCGCGCAGAGCATTCGCTGCGGTCGCTGCCGCGTCATCCTTGCCGCCCAGAAAGGCGATGGGGGCGGGGTCGTTTTGGCCGTGAACGGTAACGACCACGGAACACGACGCCAGGACACTATCGCACCGTGGCTCGAAGAAGTTGGTGCTGGTGATATGCAGGTCGCGGTTGTCCGACGGCTTGATCGCTTCGAAAATATAAAAAGAGAGATCGCCGCCCGCGATCGCGTAGGCGAGCTCAGACGTGCCGGGCTCGATGCCGCCGCCATGAGGCGCCACGATCGCCACTGTCGAGTTTCTGATTTCGTATTGAACTTTGTAATCGACCCCCTCGGTCTCGTGCTTCGCCATATCCTGGAACGAGGCGTATTTGTCTGCCATTTGGGCCTCCCCATTGCCGGCCGCATCCGGAATGATTCGACCTTACCATTACGCGTGAAAATTGTGGCGACAAAAAACACATCTGGGATTGGGATAGTAGGCACGTAGCGGCCCGCGGTTTCCTTAATGCACGAAGTACAATACAATTTCCGGGAAACAGCTCGACCGCGCCAGCGAGGACATCATGGCAAAATACCTGCTCGTAAGCTTCAAGACCTGCCCGTGGGTGCAGCGCGCGGCGATCGTGCTGCGCGAGAAGAACATCCCATTCGAGTTCCGTCACATCGAGCCGGACAATCGTCCCGACTGGTTCCTCGCCATTTCGCCGCACAAGAAAGTGCCGGTGCTGCGCGTCGACGACACGGTGTCGCTGTTCGAGTCGAATGCCATTGCCGAATATCTCGATGAGACGATCGCGCCACGGCTGCATCCCGAGGATCCGGTGCTGCGCGCCATCAACCGCGCCTGGACCGATTTTGTGCCGACCTTTGCCAGCGCGGTGACGGCGACCGGCTATGCCGAGGACGAGGCCGCCTACAAAGCCGCAGCCGAGAAAATTCCGCTGCCGTTCGAGCGGGTCGAACGGGCGCTGGAGAAGCAAGGCGCCGGGCCGTTCTTCAACGGCGCCAAATATTCGCTGGTCGACGCCGCCTATGCGCCGTTCCTGCAGCGCTATGTGTTCCTCGATCGCGTCAAGCCGCTTGGTACAATCGAGAAATTCCCGCGACTCAAAACCTGGACCGAAGTACTGATGGCGCGGCCCTCGACCCATTCCTTCCCCGAAGCCGAATTCGAGGCGTTCTACCGGGCCAACCTGAAGCGCCGTAAGGTGTGGGCGTCGCAATTCATCGCCGACCCGGCGATGGCGGCGGAGTAGCGGGGCGTTGGTCGTCCGACTGCCGCAGTTTCTCTGCTTCGGCGAGCAAGCGTTTTAGTATCGCGCGCTGGTTCTCGTCGGTCTCTTTCGCAAGCAGCTCGTAAAAGTACTCCACGTCGTGCTGCGCAGTGATTTTATCGACCATGGCCTGCACTCGAATGAGGCGCCGCTTCGGCTTTTCCCGCGAATTTAACGCGCAGAAGCAGATTTAGTCCAGGCAGCGCAGGGCGGTGGAGGCACCCATTATCTCGAAATGCCGCCCTTCATGAGCCTGCGCGCCAACAGTCCGGCAGCGACGAAACAGAGTGTGCCAGCCGCCGCAAGAATAAGCGGCACCGTTATGATCGTCATATCATCTTCGGCCGACGGCCAATTTACTGCCACTTCATGCGCGCCGATCAGGCCCGCAAAGCCCAAAACAATGAACAGATAGATTATGCGCTGCTTGTTTTTGACGTCTTGCGGCGTCATGGCGCGGTCCGTATTTTCACTTATCGCCCAGCCCTAACACGTCGGCCATGGAATAAAGCCCGGGCTTCTTGCCGCGCGCCCACAGTGCGGCGTGCAGCGCGCCGCGGGCGAAGATCAAACGGTCTTCGGCGCGGTGGGTGAGCTCGACGCGCTCGGCGGGGCCGGCGAAGATCACGCTGTGCTCGCCGACCACGGTGCCGCCACGCAGCGAGGCGAAGCCGATGTCGCCTGGCTTACGCGCGCCGGTCATGCCGTCGCGGCCGCGCGCGGAGTGTTGCTTAAGATCGATGCCGCGGCCTTCGGCCGCCGCGCGGCCGAGCAGCAGCGCGGTGCCGGACGGCGCGTCGATCTTCTTGTTGTGGTGCATCTCGAAAATCTCGATGTCGTAGTCGTCGTTGAGCGTCGCCGCCACGCGCTTGACCAAGGCCGCGAGCAGATTGACGCCGAGACTCATGTTGCCGGATTTGACGATGGTCGCGCGCTTGCTCGCTTGCGCAATCCTCGCTTCCTCTTCGGCGGAATGGCCGGTGGTGCCGATGACGTGCACGAGGCCGGCGGCGGCGGTCAGTTCGGCAAAGGCCAGCGTCGCTCCGGGAATGGTGAACTCGATCAAGCCGTCCGCAGCTTTAAGCAACGGCGCTACGTCGCTCGCCACCTTGATGCCGTTCGGCCCGAGACCGGCCAGCTCGCCGGCATCGCGGCCGATCACGGCGGAGCCCGGCGCATCGACGGCGCCGGCCAGCGCCAAGCCCTTGGTCGTCGCGATCGCGTGAATCAGCGTGCGCCCCATGCGCCCGCCGGCGCCGGCAATCACCACCCGCATGTCGGACATCGGCTATCTCCGTTTGGGGGCGGGTATAGCGGTTTTTCCTGCCCCTGAAAGGGGGAGGATTAGATCTCAGAACTTCGGACCGTCGTAGCCTTCGACGACGACGAGGTCGAATTCGGCCTTGCCGTCGCGGAGCTTTTTTGCCGCCTGATAGCCGGGCGAGCGATAGCAGGCGAGCGCGGCGTCGTAGCTTGGAAATTCCAGCACCACGGTGCGGCTGCGTGATTTGCCCTCTGGCATTTCCTGCTTGCCGCCGCGGACCAGATAGCGTCCACCGAACATGCCAAAAGGCGCCTGGTCGGCCACCATGTAGGGCTTGTAGCCCTCGGCATCGGTCACATCGATGTGGCCGATCCAATAGCCTTTGTTGGCCGCGGCCGCGGGTGGCGCACCTGGACCCGAAGGCTGCGGACCGTCGTAACCTTCGACGATGAGGAAATCGCATTGCGAATGCGGCAGCCGCAGCGGCCGCGCGCGCTGATATTCGTCGGAACGGTAGCAGGCGAGCGCCGTGGCGTAGTCGGGAAATTCGCGCAACACATTGCGGCTGCGCGCACGGCCTTCGACCACTTCCATCTTGCCGCCGCGGATCAGCGCCGTGCCGCGATACTTTTCATGGGCCGGCGGCGTCGCCGCCATGTAGGCCTTGTAGCCTTCTGGATTGCTGACGTCGATCTGCGGAATCCAATAGCCCTTGGGCACGGTGTGCTCCGTCTAAACGCGGCGAAAAAGGATTACGGCTGCGGGCCGTCGTAGCCTTCGATGATGATGATATCGATCAGCGAATGCGGCTGCCGCACCTTGATGTTCGCCTGATATTCCAGCGAGCGATAGCAGGCCAGCGCCGCGGCATAATCGGGAAACTCGACGACGACGTTGCGCGAGCGGCTTGCGCCTTCCGGATTTTCGAATTTGCCGCCGCGGACCACGAAGCGGGCGCCGAATTTTTTGAAGATCGCCGGATTGGCCGCCGCATAGGCCTTGTAGCCGTCGTCGTTGTGCACGTCGACGTGCGCGATCCAGTAACCCTTGGCCATGACGGTTCTCCTTCTAGTTTTGTGCGCCGGAAATTTCCGCAACGATCGCTTCGGCGGCCGCCTTCGGATCGGCCGCCGCGATGATCGGCCGGCCGACCACGAGATAATCGGCGCCGGCCGCGATCGCGGCGGCGGGCGTGGCGATGCGCTTCTGCTCGCCGGGATCGCTGCCGGCCGGACGGATGCCTGGTGTGACGAGCGCCAATTTGGGGCCGACGATGGCGCGCAGCTTCGCTACCTCTTCGCCCGAGCAAACCAAA
>CAWGCU010000025.1:0-9182 GCA_963821175.1 uncultured Alphaproteobacteria bacterium | reverse complement strand
CGGCCCCAATTGTAGCGCGGGTTGACGTCCTCGGCGCGGATCGTCGTCGGGTCGCGGGTGATGTCATCCATGGGGAGCTCCTTCCCTCTATTCCGTCATCCTGAGGTGCCCGCCGTAGGCGGGCCTCGAAGGACGACGGCCGATGTGCGTTTCAATTCTCTAGCAATTTTTAGCGCATCCAGCGCCTATCTTCTCCCTCTCCCCATGGGGGAGGGGGAGAGGGAGGGGTGAGGGGGTACGGCCTCTCGGTCAGAGCCCCCTCACCCCCACCCTCTCCCCGCCGGGGAGAGGGAGCCGCATGAGCGCGCGTCGATCGAGGCGACTCGTTCTCGCAGCACGGCGTCACGCCGGTATAGGAACCTCGCCGACGTCCTTCGGCACCTTGTAACCCTTCTGCGTCGCCGGGCGCTTGGCGATGGCGACATACCAGCGTTTCACGTTGGGATACTTGTTGAGATCGACGGTCTGCCATTCGTAGCGCGACACCCACGGCCAAGTCGCAATATCCGCGATCGAATAGTCGTCGGCGACGTATTCGTGATCGGCGAGCCGCCGGTCGAGTACGCCGTAGAGCCGGTGCGCCTCTTTCAGGTAGCGCTCCTCGGCGTAAGGCGCCTTGCCCGGATTGTATTTGGTGAAGTGATGCACCTGGCCGAACATCGGGCCCGGCCCGCCCATCTGCCACATCAGCCATTCGATGGTGCGGTAGCGCGCCTCGCCGGACTTCGGCAACAGCTTGCCGCACTTGTCGGCGAGATAGATCAGGATCGCGCCGGACTCCATCAGGCTCAAACCGTTGTCGCGGTCGACGATCGCCGGGATACGGTTGTTCGGGCTGATCTTCAAAAATTCCGGCTTGAACTGCTCGTCCTTGCCGATATCGACCGCGTGCACGGTGTAGGGCAGGCCCATTTCCTCGAGCGCGATGGAGGCCTTGCGGCCGTTCGGGGTCGTCCAGGTGTACAGATCGATCACGGTGTTGGTCCTATGCTGGTTGGAAAAAGTTGAACTAAATCAGGCGGCGGATTTCTTGCCCCACAGCCGCGCCGAGGCGATGTCGGCGCCCTGGCGGATCGCCTTGAGCTTGAGCCACACCACCGGCTCGATGACCCACTCCCGCCTGGTAAATGTGCCAAAACCGCAATCGGTCGAGGCGATGACGCGCTCGCGATCGCCGATGGTGGCGACCGCCTCCTCGATGCGCCGCGCCACCACTTCGGGATGCTCGACGAAATTGCTGGTGGTCTCGACGACGCCGGGAATGAGGATCATGTCTTTGGGAAACGGTACGCGCTTGAGCGCGGCATATTCGTGGGCATGGCGCGGATTGGAGAATTCGATCGACAGCGCGCCGACCTTGGCCTGGTAGAGCGCCGGCAGGATTTTATCGAGCGCGATGTCGTGGATATGCGGTCCTTCCCAGTTGCCGTAACAAATATGCAGCCGCACGCGGTCACGCGGAATGCCTTCGATGCCTTTATTGATTGCCGCGACGTGGCGTTCGCTGCGCTTGACGAAATCGGCGTCCGACAGATCGCGGTACATCATGGTGCGATCCATGGCGAGATCGGGGGCATCGATCTGCAGGACGAGGCCAGCCTTGTGGACCGCCCGGTATTCGTTGCTCATTTCGCGCGCGATGGCGTCCAGATAGGCGTCGTGCGACTCATAATGGGCGTTGAGCATCGTGGTCGAGATGATGCCGGGCGACGCCGCGGTCATGAACCGTTCGGAGAAGGCGTGCAGCTCGTCGGCGATCTTGTTGAAGCCCGTGGTTTCGTCGGTGATCGGCTTGAGGTCGCGATATTTGATGTCGGCCTGGGCCTCGGGCGCGCCCTGCTGGCTCTTCGGCGGATTGGGAAATCGCCGCGCCAGATAGCTCAGCAACTCGGGAAATTCCTCGAACTCGCGGCCGCGGCGGCGTTTCGATACCCCGGCAAAGCCCGACATGCGCTGCGGCACATAGGTCTGAAATCCGATCCGCCGCTGCTCGCCATCGTTGCCGACGTCAATGCCGGCTTCCATCTGCTTGCCGACGACGTGACGGACCGCCTTGTCCATTTCGTCCGCGAGCAGTTTAGGATCGAAGCTCTTGCCTTCCTCCTGGGCGACCAGGAGATCACTCAGCGTCTCGTTGCGCGGCAGGCTGCCGACATGGGTGGTGAGGATACGATCGCGACTGAAAATCATGACGCTGGCTCCGGCGGCGGCTTGAATGCGGCCTGTCATAGCGCAATTTCATCGCTGTGACAGCGGCAGTTTGGCCTTGCCATTGCCGGCCGATTTTGAGGTCGGCATAATGGCTTGTGGTGGGCATGGGTGGGCAATTTCCCCATGCCTTGGGAGGCAACACCAAGATGAGTGCGCCAGTCGACGCCGTGCCGCGCGACTACAACTTCGCCGCCGACATCCTCAAGCGCAATCTCGACGCCGGGCGCGGCGACAAGGTCGCCTATATCGATCACCGCGGCAGCTACAGCTATGCGGCGCTGGCGGCCCGCGTCGAGCGCTTCGGTCACGTGCTGCGCGCGCTCGACGTGCGTCGCGAAGAGCGCGTGCTGATGTGCCTCCTCGACACCATCGATTGGCCGACCGCGTTCCTCGGCGCCATCAAGGCCGGCGTCGTCGCGGTGCCGGTCAACACGCTGCTCACCGAGGACGACTACCGCTTCATGCTCGAGGACGCGCGCGCCCGGCTGCTGGTCGTGTCCGAGGAGCTGCTGCCAAAGTTCGCCAAGGCGATCGAAACCAGCAAACATCTCACCCATGTCATCGTCTCCGGCGACAAGGCGCACGGGCACCAGCGCTTCGACGAATTGCTTGCAGCCGCCAAAACCGACGCCGTCACCGCGCCGACAACGCGCGACGATATGGCCTTCTGGCTCTATACCTCCGGCTCGACCGGCAAGCCGAAAGGCGCCGTGCACACCCACGCCGATCTCAAACTCACCGACGATCTCTATGCCGCGCCTATACTCGGCATCACCGAAAAAGATATCTGCTACTCGGTGGCAAAGCTGTTCTTCGCCTACGGCCTCGGCAATGCGCTGACGTTTCCGATGTCGGTCGGCGCGACCACCGTGCTGTTGCCGCATCGGCCGACGCCAGATCTGGTCGCCGACCTTTTGAAGAAGTACGAGATCACCGTGTTCTACGCGGTGCCGACGTTTTATGCCGGTTTCCTCGCCAGCCCGGCGGCGCCCGAGCGCAACGAGCTCAAAATCCGCTGCTGCGTCTCCGCCGGCGAGGCGTTGCCGCCCGACGTCGGACGGCGTTGGAGCGAGCGCTACGGCGTCGACATCCTCGACGGCATCGGCTCGACCGAAATGCTGCACATCTTCCTGACCAATCGCCCGGGCGACGTGAAATACGGCACCAGCGGCAAGCCGCTCGCCGGCTACGACCTTCGCCTGGTCGACGACGACGGCAACATCGTCACCGCGCGCGGCGAGATGGGCGAATTGCAGGTGCGCGGGCCGACCAGCGCGATGATGTATTGGAACAGCCGCGAGCAGTCGCGCACCACCTTTCTCGGCGAATGGACGCGCTCGGGCGACAAATATGTCGAGGACGACAACGGCTATTTCGTCTACTGCGGCCGGCGCGACGACATGCTCAAGGTCTCCGGCATGTATGTGTCGCCGTTCGAGGTCGAGGGCGTGCTGCAAAGCCATCCCGACGTGCTCGAAGCCGCCGTGGTCGGCTGGCCCGACGACGACAGGCTGATCAAGCCTAAGGCGTTCGTCGTGCTCAAAGCGCCGGACAAGGCGAGCGACGCCTTCGCGCGGACGCTGCAGGAGCACTGCAAGCAAAAGCTCGCCGCCTACAAATATCCGCGTTGGCTGGAATTCCGCGCCGAGCTGCCGAAAACGGCGACGGGCAAAATCCAGCGCTTCAAGCTGCGCGCAGAGGCGGACGGGAAGTAACTTTGACCGGGCTTGCGCATGCGCGCTCCCTCTCCCAGCGGGGAGAGGGAGGTAGTTAGTCGAGCGGCTCGACCTTGACGATCGACGCGCCGTGATTGCTGCCGATCCACAGCGTGCCGGGATTCTTGGCATCGTCGACGAAGACGCGGCGGATGTTGGTCGGCCGCGGCAGCGGATATTCGGTGTATTGCCCGCTCTTGATATCGAGCCGGGCGACCCGGTCGGTGTTCATCGACGCGGTCCAGGCGTTGCCGTTCTTGTCTTCCACCGCGTCATAGGGCGACGACCACGGCGTCGGCACTTTCCATTCCTGGATCTTGCCGGTTTCCGGATCGAGCATGCCGATGGCATCGCCGAAATATTCGGCGAACCACAGCCGGCCCTGGTCGTCGACCTTCCCGCGCCGCGGATGCGAGTTCGGCGTCGGCGTCAGATAGACCGTCGGCTCCTTGGTCTTGGCATCGAGCCGCACGATGTTGCCGGCGGAAAAATCGAGCAGATAAAGATTGTTCTCGGCATCCGAATGGATGCCGTAGGTGCCGATGCGCTTGCCGGTGCGCGGGTCCTTTGGCGAGCCGACGTCCTCGAAAGCGTTGGATTTCAGATCGAGCCGGTAGATGTGGCCGCCGGCGGAATTCTTGATCCACACTTTATTGTCGGCCGGCGTGCCCTCGACGGCGAGATGCCCGAGCTGGCCGGCATCTGAGTCCCACTCCTTCGGCGTCGACCAGGTCTCGAATTTTCCGGTTTTGCGGTCGAGCTTGGCGATGGCGCTTTGGTACATCACGCCGACCCACGGATTGTCGTCCTTGTCGATATGGAGATCGAGCGTGCCAAGCGAGTAACCGGGCTTGGTGACCGGGATCGGATATTGCGTGACCGTGCCGGTCTTCGGGTCCATTTCGCCGACGAACATCTGGCCGAAATCCGAGTACCAGACGTTGCCTTCGTGATCGAGCACCACGTCGTGCGGCTCGATCAGCTTATTGGGCATATCGTATTCGGTGATGATGACGTGGGTGGATTTTCCGGTCAGCCGCGGCAGCGTCTTGAGCGGATAGCTCCACGTATCCTGTCCACTCAGATTGATGCCGGCGAGCCATTCCGCGGCCGCTGGCGCCTCGTCGGCGGGAATAAGCCGACGCACCGCATCGCCGACCAATCGCTGCGGCTTCAGCGGCGTGCTGCCGGGGTAATAGCCGGCCATGCGCAAGAACACCTGCTGAAACTCCGCGGCATCGTGGGTCGAGCGCACGATGCGTTCCAGGGAGTGGCAGCTGTTGCAGTCGAGCACCAAGCGCTTCTGCTCGTCGGTGCCCGGCATGCTCATGAGCCATTCGGCGTTGGTGAGCTGCGCGCTCAAGTTCCGCGCCGGCTTGAGCGTGACGTCGATCTTGTCCTCTTGGCCCGCGGCGATGGTGGCGTCCTTCGGCCCATCGAGATCGTAGCCGGTGGCGCGGATGCCGATCGCGTAGTGTCCGGGATCGAGCCGCGACGCCGGGAAGCTGAAATGCCCCTTGTCGTCGCTGACGACCGAGACAGTGATGGTCGAGCCGTCCTTCCTGGCGCTGACGACGACGCCTTCCATCGGCCCTTCCTTGGCGGAACTGACCGCGCCCGAAAGCGCCGCCGCATTTTGCGCGAAGGCCGGCGCAGAGGTGGGCAGCACGAACGCCGTCAGAGCCGCGGCCGACGCCAGCAATATCGTCTTCATCCGCATGGAAGCCTCCCTATCCAGACCTGGCATGGCGCAAAGCCACGCCGACCCGGTTCAATTCATTGGTGTTCGTGCCAGCGTAGGCCCGTCGCCCCGGCGATTCAATGACGCTGCGGCGCGACAGCCGCGGCGGCGGTTGGCCGGCAGCCTGTCTTGCGTTAATAATCCCCCGGTATTACTAGGTCGCCATTCCGTCGGCATGCCGCGGTAGCTCAGCCGGTAGAGCACCGCATTCGTAATGCGGGGGTCGGGGGTTCGAATCCCTTCCGCGGCACCACTTTGGCCACGCGAGTTTATGTCGTGCATGGCGGCTTTAGGCTTGTTTTATCCGCAACGCTCGCGCTGTCCGGCGCGCTGACTTTGGCAAGCCGCTCTTTCGCGGACGATCCCACCTGCGACGGGAGCGTAACGGCGGTTTTCAAGCGAAAGGCCGATCTTACTCAGCCGGTGCTTGCCCTCATCGCAAAAGTCGAGCCGATGGCCGATGTCGGCGAGCCGTTCCAGGAGACAGATGCGGTGATTGGCCCGCCGTTACCGTTCCAAAGGTTCATATCCGCCCAGCAGTGGGGTTGCGACTTGGCGATAAGCTACGAACAGGGCGGCAGGGGTTACAGCCACGGCCTCATTCTATTGCGTCAGATCGGCGGCGATTGGATGGTGCGTCACGGCAGCAGCTATCCATATTCGCGCCTTGAGCACACTCCATAACCTCACAAGTGCGTTCCGCAACCGCGTCCGCTTTGGTGCATGATGAGCAGCCTCTTTGCCATTGTGGCGCGCCGCGCACCAGTCGCCGTCATATTCCGGCGCGGCCCTTCGAAACAGGTGCTACTTATCAAATGGCATCTCGACACCGACAAATTGGAATACGGCCAGTGGCTGAAGGGGCGCATCTACGAACGCCGTTGCGATCTGTCGCCGTCAGGCAATCTGCTCATCTATTTCGCCGCAAGCTTCAAACCGCCGCTCTATTCGTGGACTGCGATCAGCAAGCCGCCGTTCCTGACGGCTCTGGCGCTCTGGCCGAAAGGCGAAACTTGGGGCGGCGGCGGCATGTTCGAGAGCGAAAATTCCGTGCAGCTCAATCACCGCCTCGAGCACCACGCGATGGCGCCCGGCTTCAGGCTTAAGAAAGACATGCGCATTGCGCCGTATGGATCGCGTCCCGGCGGCGGCGAAGATTTCCCCATCTACCATTCAATTCTGCTGCGAAACGGCTGGACATTAGTTGAAAAGGGAGAAGCCCGCAGAGCCGGTCGACGTGCAGAGGCCTTTTGGCAATTTGTCAAACCGATAACGTATGAGAAGGTTTCCAGCGGAGGACGCCGCTTGCAAATGCAGATTAGGGGTGCCGGTCAGAAAACCGATACCTGGTATCGCATCGATCACGTCGTGCTGGATGAAGCGGGGCAGCAGCTTTTTGCATTGCCTCGAACAAGTTGGGCAGATTGGAGCGATCGCGACCTGCTGTTCGCCAAGGAATGCAAACTATTTCGTTTGCGCAGAAAGAACTTCAGCAGCTATCTCAACCACGGCGACAAGGCCTTGAAGCTGGTCGCGGATTTGACCACCCTGAAATTCGAAGAGAAGGTTGCGCCGCACAAAGCGACGAAGTGGTGAAGGCGGCGTCTATAAGGTCCCACGCTCGCCACGCGAGCGTCAGCAGCGGATGGAGAGAAACTTGCCCGTAATGTCCGGAAAACGCGCCTTCCTCGACCTGCTCAAGCAGGAAGGCGTCAAAGTCATGTTCGGAAACCCGGGCACTACCGAGCTGCCCTTGATGGATGCTTTCGCGGTCGAGCACGACATCCGCTACATCCTCGGCCTCCAGGAAGCGGCGCTGATGTCGATGGCCGATGGCTATGCCCAGGCCTCGGGCGGTCTCGCGGTGCTCAATCTCCACGTCGCGCCCGGGCTCGGCAATGCCATGGGCATGCTCTACGACGCCATGAAGGCGAACGCGCCGGTGCTGGTCACCGCCGGCCAGCAGGACAACGAATACCTGGTCACCGAGCCGGTGCTGACCGCCGACCTGCCGACCCTGGCGCGGCCGTTCGTCAAATGGGCCGCCGAGGTGCATCGCGCCGAGGATTTGCCGCTCTATGTCCACCGCGCGGTGAAGACCGCGCTGGCGCCGCCGACCGGCCCGGTGTTCCTGTCCCTGCCCGGCGACATTTTGAAAAACGACGCCGACATCGACATGCTCGAACCGACGCGCATCGCGCCGCGCATGCGCGGCGATGCCGACGCGGTCGCCGCTGCTGCCGAGATGCTGGCCAAGGCCGAGCGCCCCGTCATCATCGCCGGCGACGCCGTGGCGCAGAGCCGCGCGCACAAGGAGCTCGCCGCGCTTGCCGAGATGATCGGCGCGCCGGTCTATGTCGAATTCATCCCGAGCACCGCCTCGTTTCCGGCGTCGCATCCGCTTTATCGCGGCATGATGACCCGCACCCAGGCCGGCGTGCGCGAGGTGCTCGACAAGCACGATCTGTTGTTCTCGGTCGGCGGCGACTTGTTCACGTGGTCGCTGCCGTCGGCCATCGATCCGTGGCCGACGGGCCTACCGCTCATTCATTTGGACACCGACCCTTGGCAGATCGGCAAGAACTATCCGGCCAAGGTGGCGATCCTCGGCGACCCGAAGGCGACCTTGCCCGACATCACCGCGGGCGTCGTCGCGCGTATGACCGCGAGCGCCAAGAGCGCGGCGAGCGCGCGGCTGAAATCCGCGACCGAAGCCATCAAAAAAGACCGCGACGCGTTTCGCGCCAAGGCCCGCGCCATGGCCGGCAAGACGCCGGTGCAGCCGCTGGCGCTGCTCGAAGCGATCGGTGCCATGCTGCCGAAGGACGCCGTGGTGATCGAGGAAATTCTCTCTTCCGCGCCCGGCGTGCGCTCGATGATCAACAGCGACGATGAGCAAAGCTTCTTCGGCCTGCGCGGCGGCGGCATCGGCTGGGGATTGCCGGCGGCCATCGGCGCCAAGATCGCGCTGCCCGACCGGCCCGTGGTGGCGCTGATCGGCGACGGCAGCGCCATGTATACGGTGCAGGCGCTATGGACCGCGGCGCGCTACCGGCTGCCGGTCGTCTGGGTGATCTTCAACAACACCAGCTATCGCATCCTCAAGCAGCGCCTGGTCATGCTGCGCGGCCTCGCCGAGCAGGCCGACAAGTTCGTTGGCATGGAGCTCAACGACCCAGCGATCGATTTCGTTGGGCTGGCCCGCTCGCTCGGCATCGAGGGCCAGCGCGCCTCAACCGTGAAGGACGCCACCGACCTGATCGGCAAGGCGTTGAAAGACGGCAAAGCGATGCTGATCGATGTCGACATGGAGCGCGGCTATAAGCCGATGTGATTTCCGTCATTCCGGGGCGCCGCGAAGCGGCGAACCCGGAATCCATAACCACAGCGCGATATTGTTCCGCTCATACCGTGGCTATGGATTCCGGCTCTCGCTGCGCTTGGCCGGAATGACGGTGAGCGGCATGTCGGCAAAAATTTTGTACGCTTGCGACTTCGGCTTGGCCTTATCTTCC
>CAWGCU010000024.1:0-57184 GCA_963821175.1 uncultured Alphaproteobacteria bacterium | reverse complement strand
ATCGTCGCCTATCAAGTGCACGCAGTCGCCGACACGCAAATGGACTATACGTCGCCTCATCGCCTTGTTCAAGCCGAAGCTCTTCTTGCCGGCGCACCATGATGCGGCGCCGCCTGCCTGGGTCGATCTCGGCCTCGAGCCGCTCTTCACCAAGATACGCGCGGACATGCCGAACACGGCTTTCCTGGCGCCGCTTTATCGTTCGCCGATTTGCATAGCCGGCGCCGGCCCCGACAAGGGCAAGGTCGTGTCATTCAAGTACTAGCGGGTGCATGGCCGAGAAAGCAGCCTTGATCATTCATATCGATCCCCGAAACCGGTCTCCCTTTGCCGCCATGATGCTCTAAAAGCGGCCCACCCGGCGCTTGGCGCCCGGCCGTGAGGAGGGCGCCATTGCGGCCAAGCCGCCGACAGCCCGACGAGCTGCGTGCCGTAACGCTCGAGCGCGGCGTGGTGAAATATGCCGAGGGCTCCTGCTTCGTGAAGTTCGGCGACACCCACGTGCTGGTCACCGCGACCCTCGAGGACCGCCTGCCGCCCTGGCTCAAGGGCCAGGCGCGCGGCTGGATCACCGCCGAATACGGCATGCTGCCGCGCGCCACCCTGGAGCGCACCCGGCGCGAGGCCTCGGCCGGCAAGCAGGGCGGCCGCACCATCGAAATCCAGCGCCTGATCGGCCGCAGCCTGCGCTCCGTCGTCGACCTGCCGGCGCTCGGCGAGCGCCAGATCACCATCGACTGCGACGTCATCCAGGCCGACGGCGGCACCCGCACCGCCTCGATCACCGGCGCCTGGATGGCGCTGCACGATTGCATCCGCTGGATGAAGACCCGCGAGATGGTGCTGGACGAGCTGCGCGACCATATCGCGGCGATCTCGTGCGGCATCCACAACGGCATGCCGGTGCTCGATCTCGACTATGCGGAGGATTTCGCAGGCCGACACCGACGCCAATTTCGTGATGACCGGCACCGGCAACATCGTCGAGGTGCAGGGCACCGCCGAGAAGACGCCGTTTTGCGAGGAGCAGCTCCTCGCCCTGTTGGCGCTGGCCCGCAAGGGCGTCGGCAAGCTGGTCGACCTGCAAAAGATGGCGGTGACGTGAGCGGCGCCCGGCATCGCCGCGTGCCGGCCGTCTCGTGATCGCGACCCATAATCCCGGCAAGCTGGTCGAGATGCGCGAGCTGTTGGGGCCCTACGGCATCGACGCGACATCCGCGGGCGACCTCGGCCTGCCCGAACCGGAGGAGACCGGCACGACGTTTCGCGCCAATGCGCGCATCAAGGCCGCAGCGGCGGCGCAGGCGTCCGGGGCTGCCGGCCTTTGCCGACGATTTCGGCCTCGTGGTCGACGCCCTCAACGGCGAGCCCGGCATCCATTCGGCGCGCTGGGCCGGGCCGGAAAGGATTTTTCCGCCGCGATGGCGCGCATCGATCACGCTGCGAGCGCGGCGCGGCGCGCGCCGATACAGCGCAAGGCGCATTTCGTCTCGGCGCTGTGCGTCGCCTGGCCGGACGGCCACCGCGAGGAGTTCGAGGCCAAGGTCGACGGCACGCTGGTGTGGCCGCCGCGCGGCGACCAAGGGTTTCGGCTACGATCCGATGTTCCTGCCGGACGGCTTTGCCCGCACGTTCGGCGAAATGACGAGCGACGACAAGCACGGCCTGCCGCCGAAGGGCCAAGGCCTGTCGCACCGGGCGCGCGCCTTCCTGAAGCTCGCGGAGGCGTGTCTTGGTCAGACGGACAAGATGTAGCGACAAATGACCCGATGCCGTTTGGCGTCTACGTGCACTGGCCGTTCTGCCTGTCGAAATGTCCCTATTGCGACTTCAACAGCCACGTGCGCCAGCCGAGATCGACAAGCCGCGCTACGTCGCGCGTTTACGGCCGAGATCGCATCGACCGCCGCGCGCACTCCGGGCCGGACCGTGTCGACGATCTTCTTCGGCGGCGGCACGCCCTCGCTGATGCAGCCCGCCACTGTCGGCGCGATCCTCGACGCGATCGGCGCATTGGACGGTCGCGCCCGACGTCGAGATCACGCCTCGAAGCCAATCCGACCAGCGTCGAAGCGGCGCGGTTTCGCGGCTATCGGACCGCCGGCGTCAACCGCGTCTCGCTCGGCGTGCAGGCGCTCGACGACAACGTGCTAGCGAGCTCGGCCGGCTGCACACCGCCCGCGAGGCGCTCGATGCGGTCACGTATCGCGCGCGCGATCTTCGAGCGCTTCTCGTTCGACCTGATCTATGCGCGGCCGCGCCAAGACGCGGCGGAGTGGCGGCCGAGCTCACGCGGGCGCTGGCCAAGAGCCGGCGATCATCTGTCGCTCTATCAGCTCACCATCGAGCCCGACACGCCGTTCGCAGCGCTGCATGCGGCCGGCGAGCTGTCGTCCCGGACGACGATCTCGGCCGCGAGCTCTACGACGCGACGCTCGATCTGCGCCGCCGCCGGCCTACCGGCCTACGAGATTTCCAATCACGCGCGGCCGGGCGGCGAATGCCGGCACAATCTGGTCTACTGGCGCGCCCACGAATACGCCGGCATCGGGCCTGGCGCCCATGGCCGGCTCGATATCGACGGCGACCGGCACGCGACGGCGACCGAAAAACGGCCGGAAGTCTTGGCTCATGCGCGTCGAGGCGGCCGGCCATGGCCTCACCACCGACGACACGCTGACGCGCGAGGACATGGCCGACGAGTTCCTGCTGATGGGGCTGCGACTCGCCGAAGGCATCGATATTGCGCGTTTCCAGGCGCTCGCCGGCAGGTCGCTGGACCCGGCGCGCATCGCCATGCTGCACGAGCACGGCCTGGTCGAGACGACACCGACGGACGGCTGCGCGTCACCCTGCCCGGCTTTCCCGTGCTGGACGCGGTTGTTGCCGATCTGGCGGCCTAAGGCGGTGTTTCTGGTTGTTTTTCGGATTCAGGTGGGGAACCCCGACAGCCATTTATAAGCTACCTCTAGTATTTTAACCAGCCTCCAACGACGAGAGCGTTCATCCGCTGTGCCAACGGGCAAGAAGATAAACGGCCATAAATAAAGCGGCGACCGTAATTGTACCGGCCTAATACGCGATAACGCGGCCTGCGAGGGCTAGGGTAGAATGCGCCAAGCACACCAACAAAGAGCACACCGGCTCCTAGGAGGACGAGAAATCGTAGCAAATTATCCCAGGTCATGCGCCGCATTGTAGCAATGCGGGCGGGATAGGCCGATAGGTTGCTAGGTGAGTTTGCTACCTAATGCCAGGACTATGGAGCCGCGTGCCGCACACGACGCCCCTCTACCCTCTCGATTGGCCTTAAATTTAATAAGCTAGCTTATGTTCCATTGCCGAAACTGCGCGGCGGCGGGGCGATGATCTGCGAACCCGAGGCCGTCACACGCAGCACGGCCAGCCCGCGCTCGTTGGTGCCGTCGGCGCGGAAGCGGAACAGGCCGTCGATGCCGGTGAAAGCCCGACGGATTGGTCAGGACCGCCGTGCTGAAGCGCTGCGCGCCTTGCGTCTTCACCAGCGCCGCGATCAAGGCGACGGCGTCGTAGGACAGCGTCGCGGTGCGTCCCGGCTCCTGCTTGTAGCGGGCGCGGTAGCGCTCGGCGAAGCCGCGGTAGCCGGCGCCGTCCGGTGCCGCGTACCAGCCGCCGTCGAGCGCCGGATTGGAGCTGATGCGCTGGTCGTCCCACAGCCCGGTGCCGAGCAGCTGGATCTTCTTGAGATTGACACTGGCATTTGCAAGAGCCTGGACGATCTCCGGCACCGTGTCGCCGCCGTCGGGAATGAACAGCGCGTCGATGCGGGTCGCCGTCTGGGCCACGTTCCTGATCGGCCCGGCCATGCCGGCCTTGTCATGGGGATAGCGCTCGAGCGCGACGAGCTGGCCGTTGCGCCGCGCCACCGCCTGCTTGAAGGCGGCCTCGACCACGGTGCCGTAGGGATTATCCGGGATCAGGGCGGCGTAGGAGCGTTTCCCGGTCGAGGCGGCATATTGCACGATGCGCTCGACGTCGGATTCCGGCAGGAAGCTCAAGAGATAGACGCCGGCGGACGCGACATTGGTGTCGGTCGAAAACGCGATGACCGGGACGTTGCGCGACCGCGCCACTTGCCCGACGACGCTGACCGATTGCGCAAACAGCGGCCCGAGAATGATCTCGGCGCCTTCGTCGAGCGCCTGCTGGGCGCCCAGCCGCGCCGCCTCGGCGGTGCCGCCGTCATCTTTCACCAGGAGCTGGATATTGGGGGCATTGAACTCGGCGATCGCCATCTCGGCGGCGTTGCGCATCGACTGCCCGGCGATGCCGGCATTGCCGCCCGCGGACAGCGGCAGAATGAGGCCGACCTTGACCTCGCCGGTGCCGATGGTGGCGCCGGGCGGCGCCTGCGCGCTTTGCGGCGGCGGCGAGGGCGAGGTGAATGAATTGAGCAGGCTGGAATTGCCGGAGCAACCCGCCAAGAGCGTGCCGGCCGTGGTCATTAGGCCTTGCAAGGCGCGGCGCCGCGACGACAGGACGACCGACGCATGGCGCGGTATTTGCGCAGACACGGCGGTTCTCCCTCGGCAGCCTAAAGCGCGCCCCAAGCGAATAGAGCAGCGCTAATCTGTCATTCTGGGGGCGAATGGTTAACCGAATGGAAAGGATAATGAAATCCGACCGGCCCAAAACACCTGACCATGACGGCCGCGGCTAGCGGCGCTAGACTTGCTGCAATGAGCGAAATGCCGCGCAAACCGCCCGGCCGGGAGCAAACCGCGCCCCGGCGCTATGTCCTTGATGGCCATCCGACCGAAGTGGTGCGGCTCGCTTCGGGGCTGCATATCGTCGCCACACCCATCGGCAATCTCGGCGACATCACGCTGCGTGCGCTGACGGCGCTCGCTGGCGCCGACCTGATCGCCTGCGAGGATACACGGGTGACGCGAAAACTCCTCGACCGCTATACCATCGCCACGCCGCTCACCCCTTACCACGACCACAATGCGGCGCAGGCGCGGCCCGCGCTGTTGCGCCGGCTCGCCGATGGCGCAGCGATTGCGCTGGTTTCCGACGCCGGCACGCCGCTGATCTCCGATCCGGATTCAAGCTGGTGCGCGCCGCTCATGAAGCGGGCCACGCGGTCACGACGTTGCCCGGCGCCTCGTCGCTGTTGGCGGCGCTCGCCGTCGCCGGGTTGCCCACCGATCAGTTTTTGTTTGCCGGCTTCCTGCCGCCAAAGGCCGTCGCGCGCCGCAGCCGCATTGCCGAGCTTGGCCGCATCCCGGCGACCCTGGTGCTGTTCGAGACCGGGCCGCGGCTTACGGCGACGCTGGCCGACCTTGCGGCCGGCCTCGGACCCCGGGAAGCGACTGTCTGCCGCGAGCTGACAAAACTGCACGAGGAAATCCGGCGTGGCGATCTCGAGACGCTGGCGCAAAACTGCGCGGCAAGCGAATTGCGCGGCGAGATCGTCCTGGTGATCGGGCCGCCACCGGCGCAGGCCGAAGTGAGCTTAAGCGACGCCGACGCGCTTGCTGCGCCAGGCTGCTGGCCCGCGTCTCGCTGAAAGACGCCGTCGGCGAAGTGGCCGAAGCCACCGGCCTGCCGCGGCGGGAACTCTATCAGCGCGCGCTTAAGCTGGCGAAGGACACAGGTAAGGACGCGACGTGATGGCGCGCCGCGCTGAGCCGCTCGGTCCGGCCAAATCTACGCCGCGCCCGGAGCGCGTGGCGGCATTCCGGCTCGGCCTTTCGGCAGAGAGCCGGGCCGCCATGCTGCTCATCGCCAAGGGCCATCGGATCGCGGCGCGGCGCTGGAAAACTCCGGTCGGCGAAATCGACATCGTGGCGCGGCGGCGCCGCGATCTGATCTTTGTCGAGGTCAAGGCGCGCGATGATCTCGACGCCGCGGCGGAAGCGGTGACGAACGCGCCAAGCAACGCATCATCGCCGCCGCCGAATTTTGGCTCTCAAGCCATCCCGACGACGCGCAATGCTTTATCCGCTTCGATGTCATCCTGGTGGCGCCGGGAAAGCTGCCGCGGCACATCGCCAATGCGTTCGATGCCAGCCGTTGAACGGCGCAAGCTGCGGATGGACTAGGCGGCGCGGAGCTTGCGGAAGAACTGATCGACCTGGGCGCGGATTTGACCGGCCGCGGCGGCAAGATCGTCGGCAAGCGTCTTGACCGATGTGGCGCTGGCGCGCGTGTTCTCCGTTGCCTCGCCGACGCGCACGACCTCGTCCGCGGTGTCGTTGGTACGGCGCGCCGCCACTTCCACGCTGCGGGCTATTTCCTGGGTCGCGGCGCCTTGTTCGGTGACAGCGCTGGCAATCGCACCGGAAATCTCGCCGATCTCGCGGATCGTCCTTTCGATGCCGGCTATGGCCAGGATCGAACGCCCTGTTGCGCTCTGCATCGCCGTGATCTGCGCGCCGATCTCCTGGTCGCCTTCGCCGTCTGCGATGACAGCGCCTTGACCTCGCCCGCCACCACCGCAAAGCCTCGTCCCGCCTCGCCGGCGCGTGCCGCCTCGATGGTGGCGTTAAGCGCGAGCAGGTTGGTCTGCTCGGCGATCGCGGTGATGAGCTTGATCACGTCGCCGATGCGGCGGCCCACCTCGCTAAGCTCCTTGACTGAATCGCTGGTGAGCGCGGCCTCGCCCACCGCTTTGGTGGCGATGGCGTTCGATTGCACGACTTGGCGATTGATCTCGGACACCGCGACGGCAAGCTCCTCGGCTGCGGCGGCGATATCGCGCACATTTGCGGACGCTTCGCCCGATGCCGTTGCGGCACTGCCGGTCTTGTCCGAGGCGAGGTCCGCCGCGTCGGCCAGGAGCGACGACGCCGACAGCATCTGTTGGAATAGCCGGTCGAGCCGGGACAGGCTCGCCTCGATGTCGGTGCCGAAGCGCGCCGTTTCGGCCGCAATCTGCTCCTGGCGCTGCACCTTCGCCTCGGCCGCCGCGAGCACCGTTTTGTTCAGCTCTACATTGCGGCGCATCGCGTCCTGGAACACCGCGATGGAGCGTGCCAGCGCGCCGATCTCGTCGGGGCGATCGCGAAACGGCACGGCGAGCGTGGCGTCGCCGCCGGCGACCGCCTCGGTAGCGCGGGTGACGGCGGCAAGGGGACGCGCGATCGACCGCTGGATCACCAGCGCGCCGAACATCGCCAGCAACAGCGAGGCAATGCCCAGTCCCATCATCTCCAGCGCGGTGACATGAATACCGTGCTCGATCTGACCGTAGATGTCGCGCGATCGGTTCGCGTAAAGTTGCCCAAGCTTGTCGAGATCGTTGGTGAGCGCCGTTCGGACCGTCCGGCTGGCGTCGTTATCGCCCCATTCGCGGCCGGCCGCCGGACTGATTTCGGTGCCGCGGCGGACCAATTCACGGCGGAATTCCTGGAATTTCTTCACCCGCTCGGCAAATTCGGCAAAGAGTTCGGCGTCCTGTGGCAGCACCGACTGTTGCCACGCCTCCACGACGGTGCCGATCTGGCCGTTGAAGCGATCAAGACCTGTTGCGTATTTCTTCGCTGTCGCGATATCCGGCGACATGTAAATGCCGCGCAATTCCATCACCACGGCGTAGATCAGACTATCGATGCGGTCGACGTTCTCGGCGCCGACGAAAGCCGACTCGAATTGCCTGGTCAGCGCCACGTGGCGGCTGGCATTGAGGATCGCGACCGCCGCCAGCGCCACCGTGACGGTAGCCAGCAACGTGAAGATGACATAGAGCTTGGCAGCGATCGAAAGCTTCGCCAGTTTCATGGTTTGCCCGGCCTGGTTCTCTTGTCCGTAGGCTGACGGTAAGATGTTAAGTCCAGGTTTACCTTCCCCGGCCACCGGTCCAATCGCCTGACCGGATAGGAAACGACCCGCCAAAGCCAACTCAAAAGACCCCGCAATCCTCGCCCCATGACCCGCCGATGCGCCTGAACGTCGCCGTACAAATGGATCCGATCGAGCGGATCAATATCCGCGGCAATTCGACGTTCGCCTTGCTCTTGGAAGCGCAGGCCCGCGCCCATCCGCTGTCCTATTACACGCCCGACCGGATGGCGCTGCGCGACGGCAAGGTGTCGGCCACGGTGCGGCCGCTGGTGGTGCGCGACGTCGCCGGCGATCATTTCACGCTTGGCGAGCCGCGGCATGTTGACCTCACCACGTTCGACGTAGTGCTGCTGCGCCAGGATCCGCCGTTCGACCTCGCCTATATCTCTTCGACCCACATGCTCGATCGCATCCATCCCAAAACCCTGGTGGTCAACGATCCGAGCCATGTGCGCAACGCGCCGGAAAAGATTTTCGTCACCGAATTTCCCGATCTGATGCCGCCGACGTTGATCACGCGTGACCTCGAGGCGATCAAGGCGTTCCGCGGCGAATACGGCGACATCGTCATGAAGCCGCTTTACGGCAAGGGTGGCGAAGCAGTGTTCCGGCTGGCGGACGGCGATCTCAATTTCGGTTCGCTGTACGAACTTTTCGCCAGCATGTTCCGCGAGCCGTGGGTGGTGCAGAAATTTCTCCCTGCGGTGCGCCAAGGCGACAAGCGCATCATCCTGGTCGACGGCGAATTCGCTGGCGCGGTCAACCGGGTGCCAGCGGCGGACGATCTGCGCTCCAACATGGTGCGCGGCGGCGTGCCCAAGGCCACCGATCTCACCGACCGCGAGCGCGAAATCTGCGCGCGGCTCGGGCCGGCACTGCGCGAGCGTGGCCTAATCTTCGTCGGCATCGACGTGATCGGCGACTTCTTGACGGAAATCAACGTCACCTCGCCGACCGGCATTCGCGCGATCAAGAATCTCGGCGGCCCCGACATTGCGGCGCTAATCTGGGATACGATCGAGGCCAAACGGAAGTAATCGTCGCGTCAAACAATGCTCGTGACCGGCAGCGAAAAGCTTGAACGCATGCGCGACGGCCGCGTCGTCTATATCGGCGCCGAGCGGGTCGACGATGTCACCGCGCATCCGGCCTTCCGTAACGGCGCCACGGCATCGTGAATGGGTTACTGGAAGGCGTGGCGATGTCGGAAATGGCGGGCGAGGAACCTAAGTCAAGATCAAACCCGCGCAACGAAGCTTGAACAAAAGATGCATCCACGTGATCGCGGGACGGCATTGCTCAACCTCTGCGATTGGCCGCGCGGAAGCGCCACCCCAAAATCATCACCCTCTAGCGCGCCGGCACCGCTACCGGCGCGGTCGCGCTGATGATCGCACCGGACGATTTCCGTACGGTGAGAATCGCCAGCGCCGCGACGATGCAGAGCGCGCCGGCGACGAAGAACGCCGGCAGATAGGTGTCAAACAGCGTGCGCGTCAAACCGGCGCCGAACGCCGCGCTCGCCGCGCCGATCTGGTGGCCGGCGAAGACCCAGCCGAACACCATGCCGGCTTTTTCCCGCCCGAAGCGATCGGCGGTGAGTTTGACCGTCGGCGGCACGGTCGCGATCCAGTCGAGGCCGTAGAACACCGCGAACAGCGACAGGCCATAGAACGTGAAATCGGTGAACGGCAGATAGAGCAGAGACAGCCCGCGCAGGCCGTAATACCAGAACAGCAGCCAGCGATTATCGAACCGGTCGGACAGCCAGCCGGAACCGATGGTGCCGATGAAATCGAAGATGCCCATCATCGCCAGCACGCTGGCCGCGGTAACCGCCGGCAGCCCGTAATCGTGGCATAGCGTGACGAAATGGGTCTGGATCAGGCCGTTGGTGCTGCAGCCGCAGACGAAGAACGTGCCGAACAGCACCCAGAAGATTGGTGTGCGGGCGACCTCCTTCAGAACCAGGAGCGGCGACATGAGCAGCGATACGAGACCGACGCCCGTGGCCGGCGGCGGCGACACGACGCTCTCGCCGTAGAGCGGC
The DNA here is from genome assembly GCA_963821175.1 of uncultured Alphaproteobacteria bacterium. Classification (GTDB taxonomy): domain Bacteria; phylum Pseudomonadota; class Alphaproteobacteria; order Rhizobiales; family Xanthobacteraceae; genus BOG-931. The sequence goes on along the minus strand of CAWGCU010000024.1, from coordinate 47,307 downwards.
AGGCCAAGATCGCTCGGCCGGTCGCGCATCAGCGTGAACGCGACGACGCCGGCGAAAGCCAACATGCAGCAGACGAAGACCAGCGTAATCCGCCACCCGTAAGCCGTCGTGATTTGCGCGATCAGCGGCAGGAACACCAGTTGCCCGGTGGCATTGCTGGCCGCGAACAGGCCCATGACCAGGCCGCGGCGGTGATTGAACCAGCGCGTCGCCACCGTCACTGCGAGCACCATGGCGGTGAGCCCGGTGCCGATGCCGACGACGATGCCCCACAGCAAAATGAGTTGCCACACCTGCGTCATCGCCAGTGACGCCAGCATGCCGGCCGAAATCAAGATCACGGCCGAGACCATCACGGCGCGCACGCCGAACCGGTTCATGAAGGCGGCGGCGAACGGGCCGAACAATCCGAACAGCATGAGACGCAGCGCCAGCGCCGATGAAATCTGCTCGGTGTCCCACCCGAACTCTTGCTGGAGCGGCACGATGAGCACGCCGGGCGTGCTCATCGCCGCGGCGGTGACGATCGTAGTGAGGAAGGTGACGGCGACGATGACCCAGCCGTAATGGATGTTGCGGCGCTCAAGCGCCGCGGCGAGGGCGGAGGACACCATGTTCCGTTCCAATCGTCGATATTCGACGTTCCCTTATTTGACGTTCAGTTAGATGACAACCATCATCTAACGCTTGCGTATTGATGACGATCGTCATATAACTTGTCAAGCGGTCGACGCCGCTGCATAGCTGAGGTGCTCCATGCGGGTGAGCCGGGAAAAAGTCGCCGAACATCGCGAACGAATCATCGACGCCGCCAGCGCCTTGTTTCGCGCCAAGGGCTTTGGCGGCATCGGCGTCGCCGATATCATGAAGGCGGCCGACCTGACTCACGGCGGTTTTTACGGCCATTTCGTCTCCAAGGACGATCTCGTCGCGCAGGCGAGCCGCCGCACCATGGCGCGCGCCGCGACGAACTGGACCAAGCTGGTCGAGGCGGAGCCCGATAGCCCCTACGCGGCGCTGCTCGAGCATTACTTGTCGCCAAAACATCGCGACGACCCCGGCAAGGGCTGCGCCTTTGCCGCGTTGGGCAACGACGCGGCGCGCAGCGGCAAGGTCGTGCGCAAGGCGTTTGCCGAAGGCTTGGCGCCGCTGATCGACATTTTGGCGCAGTCCATCCCGGGCAAGTCTATCACCGGCAAATCCAAGGCGGCGCGGCGCCGCAAGGCCGTTGCCGCCATGGCGACCCTGGTCGGCGCCTTGACCATGGCGCGCGCCGTCGAAGGCACGCCACTGTCCGACGAGATGCTCGAAGCCGCCCACCGCGAACTTGCCGCCGCGACGCGTCCCTGAGCCCGCCGGCAGGGGCTACATTTTGTTCTCTAAATGTTCTTAATCGAGCCGTAAAGTTCCGTTAGGCTGCCCATCAGACAGGGGCTGCCATGGTTCAGCGCGTCTCAACGGTTGCGTTCGAGGGCATCGAGGTTCGGCCGGTCGATGTCCAGGTCCAAGTGGCGCCGGGGCTGCCGGCGTTCAACGTCGTCGGCCTACCCGACAAAGCGGTCTCCGAAGCGCGCGAGCGGGTACGCTCGGCGCTGACGGCCTCAGGCCTCGCGCTGCCGTCGCGCCGCATCACCATCAATCTCGCGCCGGCCGACCTGCCCAAGGAAGGCAGTCACTACGACCTGCCGATCGCGCTCGGCCTGATGGCCGCCATCGGCGCCATCCCGCACGACGCGCTGGCGGGCTTCACCGTGCTCGGCGAGCTCGGTCTCGACGGCTCCATCGCGCCAGTTGCCGGCGTGTTGCCCGCCGCCATCGGCGCCAATGCGCGCGGCGAAGGCTTGATGTGCCCGGCGGCGTGCGGACCTGAAGCGGCCTGGGCGAGCCCCGAGATCGAAATCATCGCGGCGTCTTCGCTCATCCAGCTCGCCAACCATTTCAAGGGTACGCAAGTGCTGTCGCGGCCGCAGCCAAAGATCCTCGAAGTGGATGGTCCGGCGGTCGACCTCGCCGACATCAAGGGCCAGGAAAGCGCCAAGCGCGCGCTCGAAGTCGCCGCCGCCGGCGGTCACAATCTCTTGATGGTCGGACCGCCCGGCGCCGGCAAGTCGATGCTTGCGGCGCGGTTGCCCACGATTCTCCCGCCGCTTGCGCCGTCGGAATTACTCGAAGTGTCCATGGTCGCGTCCATTGCCGGCGAAATCAAAGGCGGCGCGCTGACCAATCGCCGTCCGTTCCGCGCCCCGCACCATTCCGCCAGCATGCCGGCGCTGGTCGGCGGCGGCTTGCACGCGCGGCCTGGCGAAGTCTCGCTCGCGCACCACGGCGTGCTGTTCCTCGACGAGCTGCCGGAATTCCAGCCGCAGGCACTCGACTCGTTGCGCCAGCCGCTGGAGACCGGCGAGGTTTCCATTGCCCGCGCCAATCATCGCGTCACCTACCCGGCGCGCTTTATGCTGGTTGCGGCAATGAATCCGTGCCGCTGCGGCCGCGCCAGCGAGCCCGGCTTTACCTGCAACCGCAGGCCCAACACGCGCTGCGTCGCCGACTATCAGACGCGCATTTCGGGCCCGCTGATCGACCGCATCGACCTGCATATCGAAGTGCCGGCGGTGACCGCGGCCGATCTCATCCTGCCACCGCCGGCCGAAGGCAGTCGCGAAATTGCCGAGCGCGTCGCGCTGGCGCGCGAACGGCAGGTCGCCCGCTACGCCGCCATCGGCCTGCCTCATGTCCGCAGCAATGCGGCAGTGTCGAGTTCGGTCCTGGAAGACGTGGCGCGGCCGGATGCCAGCGGGATGACGCTGTTGCGCGACGCCGCCGACGCCATGCGGCTGACGGCCCGCGGCTATCATCGCGTGCTGCGCGTGGCGCGCACGCTGGCCGATCTCGACGGCGCCGACAAAGTCGGCCGGGTGCATCTCGCCGAAGCGCTGTCGTATCGTGCGCTTGCCGACGAAATCCGCCGCGCGGCCTAACTAAGACAAAGCTGTGAGGCCTTAGAAAGCGGCCTTGATCGCTCTCCCGCCATTGACTGCGAATCCGCAACCGCCGAGTCTCGCACTGATTCGCGACCCCTGTTTGCGCGTTCGGCGTCGCGTGCGGCCGCCATGCCCAAACCGCCACGCAAGCTTGCCTTCATCACCGCCGCGACCGATCACGGCACCTTCATCGTGAATCGGTTCGATCAGATGATCGTCGACGGTAATCAAGGCTACGGTGTCGGCCTCCAGCTTCTGGAGAACGCCCACTACGATCCCGATGAAGTCAATTTGTTGCTGCGCGCGCTGGATTTACGCCGGCAATGCTACGGCGACGGCGTGGTGGCGATCGATTGCGGGGCCAATGTCGGGGTTCACACCATTGAGTGGGCGAAACATATGACCGCCTGGGGCGCCGTGCTGGCGATCGAAGCCCAGGAGCGCATCTACTATGCACTGGCCGGCAATATCGCGATCAACAATTGCTTCAATGCCCGCGCCATTCACGCCGCGATAGCGGATCGCGCCGGCACGATGAAAATCCCGGTGCCGAATTATTTCGCCGCCGCAAGTTTCGGCAGCCTCGAGCTCAAGCAGCGCGACGGCACCGAGTTCATCGGCCAGGCTATCGATTATTCCGAGAGCAAAATGGTCGAGGTGCCGACCGTCAGTCTCGATTCGCTCAATCTGGCCCGCGTCGACCTGATAAAAATCGATGTCGAAGGAATGGAAATGGATGCCTTGGTCGGCGCCGCCCACTGCATCGACAATCTGCGCCCGATCCTGCTGATCGAGACCATCAAGAGCGACAAGAGTGCCATCGCCGCCTGGCTGGATAATCTCGGTTACACGGTCCTCGATATCGGCATAAATTTTTTCGCCATCCACGCCGACGACAAATGTCTCCCCCACATCAAAATGACGAACCCTGCGGCGGCTTAGAGCATGATCCGGAAAAGTGGAAACCGGTTTCCGAAAAGATCATGCTCCACTAAAATCCTATCCGCCGCCGTTGCCGACGCCGATGCCGCCGCGCATGCCGATCGCAGACAGAAATTCCTGCCTGGTCTCAGCGTGATCACGGAACACGCCGAGCATGCGGCTCGTCACCATGGTGACGCCGGGTTTGTGCACGCCGCGCGTGGTCATGCATTGGTGCGTGCCTTCGGCAACTACGGCGACGCCGTGAGGTTTTAGTACGGCATCCAGGCAAGCCGCGATCTCGGCCGTCATCTTCTCCTGAATCTGCAGCCGCCGTGCGTAGACCTCGACCAGCCGCACCAGCTTGGAAATGCCGACCACGCGATTGCGCGGCAGATAGCCGATATGCACGCGGCCGATGATCGGCGCGAGGTGATGCTCGCAATGGGACTCGAAGCGGATGTCGCGCAGTACGACGACCTCGTCGTAGCCGCCGGTCTCCTCGAAGGTGCGCTTGAGGTATTCGCGCGGATCGTCGTTGTATCCGGCGAACCATTCCTCGTAGGCACGCGCGACGCGCGCCGGCGTGGCGCGAAGCCCTTCGCGGTCGGGGTCGTCACCGGCCCAGCGGATCAGCGTGCGGATCGCGGTCTCGGCCTCGGCCCGCGACGGCCGGGCCGGCCCGGCGGGTTTTGTGCGCGCGCGCTTGGAACTTGTCACTTTAGCCATTCTGCTGTCTCCGGCCGCAATCCATACACGAACCAAGTCAACGGGACCAAGTCGATGGGCCGAAATCGACCGGCCCAACCCGATGTTAACAAAGCGTCAACCCTCCCTCCAATCGCCCTGAGGCCGCCTTGCCGGCGGCAAGGGATGCGCAACGTTCCTAGGTCAAATTGTCGCCGTCACATCGATAAACCAGGCATGAGTGCGGCGGCGACCGACAGCCAACATGCCGAGCGGGGATAGGGGACCATGCTCCCGCGCGTTACCCTTCTAAAACCCGCCATCATCACCCGCCGGCTCTTCACCCTCGTCGTCCGCGCCATTGTGGTGACGACGATGTCGTTCGGCATCGCGTTCGGCTTTCTATCGGGCACCATGTCGCAGGGAGCGCACTACGATCCGAACGCTTTTGCGATCGGTGTCGCCGCCTTGTTCGGCGCCGCATGCGGGGCCATGGGTCTCCTGATTTCGCGCATCCACCAGATGAAGGTGGAGATGCGCCGCCTTGAATCCCATCTCGAGGAGGCCTCCGACCGCAATTGGGAGATCAGCGAGGCGCAGGAGCGCGCCAAAAACTTCTTCGAGGCGCAGGGCGACGTCATCGTGCGCCGCGACGGCGGCGGCATCATCACCTATGCCAACGATGCGTTCTGCGCACTCGCCGGACGCCCACGCGAGGAATTGCTTGCGACCACTTTTGCGCTGCCGGTGGAAATCCAAGGCGACATTGCCAATCTCGCCGACGGCACCCGCGTGCACGACCAGAAGATCGCCGCACCCGGCGGCGCGCGCTGGATCGCCTGGCGCGAGGTTTCGGTGCGCGTCGACGGCGGCAGCGAGGTGCAAAGCGTCGGCCGCGACATGACCGACCGCGTGGTGGCGGAGCGCGCGCTCGGCGATGCGCGCGATCAGGCGGAAGCGGCGAGCCGTGCCAAATCGCGATTCCTGGCCATGGTCTCGCACGAAATTCGCACGCCGCTCAACGGCATCCTCGGCATGGCCGATCTGCTCGGCGACACACCGCTGTCGCCGGAGCAGACCACCTATCTGCACGCCATGAAAACCTCGGGCGATACTCTGTTGTCGTTCATCGAGGAGATGCTCGATCTCGCCAAGATCGAAGCCGGCCGGCTCGATCTCGAGGCGCGGCCTTTCGCGCTTGCGGCCTTCGTCGAAGAGGCCGTCGAATTGCTCGGGCCGCGCGCGCAGGCCAAGGGTCTCGAAATCTGCTGCTATGTCGACGAGCGCCTGCCGGCGCGTGTGGTCGGCGATGCGGCGCGGCTGCGCCAGGTGTTGTTCAATCTCGCCGGCAACGCCATCAAGTTCACCGAGCTTGGCGGCGTTTCGATCATCGTCGAGCCGGACGCGCAGCCGGACGTGATCGCGATCTCGGTGCGCGACACCGGCATCGGCATCTCCGTCGAAGACCAGGCGCGCATTTTCCTCGAGTTCGAGCAGGCCGACGGCAGCTCGACGCGCAAATTCGGCGGCACCGGCCTCGGCCTGACCATTTCGAAACGCATCGTCGAGCGGATGGCAGGCGCTATCGCGGTCGAGAGCGCTCCCGGTGCAGGCTCGACATTCCGCGTCAGCCTGCCGCTGCCGCGCGTCGGCGACAGTGACGAAGCTGCGGTCGCCATCCCCGACCTCGCCGGCAACGATATCCTCATCGTCGCGCCGGCGGCGATCGAAGCGTCGCTGTTGGCGCGGCGCCTGCAACGCTGGGGCGCGCGAACCACCATCGTTCCCGACGAGAGCGTGGCGGCCGCCATTTTGCCGGAGCAGGCCTGGAGCGCCGTGCTGGTCGATCACACGCTCGGTACCGTTGCGAGCGAAGCGCTCGCCCGCATGGCTTGCCGTCATTCCCCGCCGCATCGTGCTGGTGACGCCGGCCGATGCGCAACGAGCTCGCAGGCCTCAAGGACGCGGGATTTACCGGCTATCTGATCAAGCCGGTGCGCGCCGCCTCGCTCGCCGCGCGCTTCGCGCCCGACGACGCCTTCGATCCCGGCGCCGCAAGCGAGATTACGGATACGCCGAGTCAAGCGCGTTCCGGTCGCGGGCTTTCGATCCTGGTCGCCGAGGACAACGAGATCAACGCGCTGTTGGCGCGCGCGCTGCTGGTCAAGCTCGGCCACCGCCCGACCATGGCGGAGAACGGCGCCGCGGCGATCGAGAGCTGGCTTGCCGCGCGGGCGGGCGGCACGGCCTACGATTGCGTGCTGATGGACCTGCACATGCCGGGCATGGACGGGCTGGAGGCGACCCGCCGCATCCGCGCCATCGAGGCCGAGCACGACGACACGCGCACGCCGATCATCGCGCTCACCGCCAACGTCTCTGCCGAGGACCGCGACGCCTGTCTTGCTGCCGGCATGGATGGTTTTCTGGTCAAGCCGCTCGACCGCGAGCGGCTCGCTGCCGTGCTTGCCGCTTCGAGCGCATCGGCGCTTGCGGCGTAGCTGCTCACAGCCGCCGCAGCGCCACTTCCTCGACCTGGTGGCTTTCGCCCTTCTTCAAGATCAAGTCGGCGCGCTGCCGTGTCGGCAAGATGTTCTCGTGCAGATTGACGAGATTGATGCGATTCCAGATCGACGTCGCGGTGGCGACCGCCTCCTCGTCGGAGAGCTGCGCGTAGCGGTGGAAATAGGATTTCGGATCGGCGAACGCGGTGCCGCGCAAGGTCAGGAACCGGCTGACATACCACGACAGCAGCACATCCTCGTCGGCGTCGAGATAGACCGAGAAATCGAAAAAGTCGGAGACGAACGGCACCGCCTTGCCGTCCTTCGGCAGGCGCCCGGCCTGCAGCACGTTGAGGCCTTCGACGATCAGAATGTCCGGGCCGGTCGATCTCGATCCATTGGTTCGGGATCACGTCGTAGATCGAGGTGCGAATAGACCGGCGCGCGCACCGGGCGGCGTCCGGCCTTGATGTCGGAGAGAAAGCGCAGCAGCGCCGGCAGGTCGTAGCTTTCCGGAAAGCCCTTTTTCTCCATCAGGCCTTCGCGGTCGAGCACGGCGTTGGGATAGAGAAAGCCGTCGGTGGTGATGAGATCGACCTTGGGCACGTTCGGCCAGCGCGCCAGCAGCGCCTGCAGCACGCGCGCCGTGGTCGACTTGCCGACCGCCACCGAGCCGCCGACGCCGATGATGTAGGGCATCTTGGCGTCTTCGGTGCCGAGAAAGCCTTGCTGGGCGCGAAACAGATTTTGCGTCGCCGGCGACGTAGAGCGACAACAGGCGCGACAGCGGCAGATAGATGTCCTCGACCTCCGACATGTCGAGCCGGTCGTGCATCGAGCGCAGCCGCGCGACTTCCGCCGGCTCGAGCGTCATCGGCGTGTCGTCGGCGCAGCGTCGCCCATTCGGCGCGGGAGAACACGCGGTAGGGCGAGACGTCCTGCTCGGTGCGCTGCTCCATTGCTATGCTTAGCCTATGCCTAGCCGCTCTTGCGCGACGCCTTCTCGTCGAGGCCCGACTGCCGGGTGCGCGCGCCGAGCTCGGCCTCGACCTCGGTCGAGCGTGATGCCGCGGGCATGGAGCACGACCAGGAGATGGTAGAGCACGTCGGCGGCCTCGCCGATCACGCGCTCGCGGTCTTCGCCGACCGCGGCAATCGCCGCCTCGACCGCCTCCTCGCCGAGCTTTTTGGCGCAATGCGCCACGCCGCGGTCGAGCAGCTTTCGCGTATAGGACACGTCGGCGCTCGCCTGCGCGCGCGCCTGGACGCGCTTTTCGAGGTCGTTGAGGGTGAATGTTTGAGCCATTTGCGCTTCTTAGCATCTCTCCGCCCAAGCGGGGAGAGGCGATCAGGGATCGAGCCGCACCGGCAGGCCGGCCCGGGCCATATGGTCCTTGGCCTGGCGCACCGAATATTCGCCGAAGTGGAAGATCGAGGCCGCCAGCACCGCGCTGGCATGGCCGTCGCGGATGCCCTCGACCAGATGGTCGAGATTGCCGACGCCGCCCGAGGCGATGACCGGCACGGTCACCGCGTCGGCAATGGCGCGGGTCAGCGCGATATCGAAACCCTGCCGGGTGCCGTCGCGGTCCATCGAGGTGAGCAAGATTTCGCCGGCGCCGAGCGCGACCACCTCGCGGGCATAGGCGATGGCGTCGATGCCGGTCGGGTTGCGGCCGCCATGGGTGAAGATCTCCCAACGGTTCGCCTCGCCCGGCTGCGACACTTTCTTGGCGTCGATGGCGACCACGATGCACTGGTCGCCGAATTTTTCCGCCGCTTCCTTGACGAAGGCGCGGCGCGTCACCGCCGCGGTGTTGATCGACACCTTGTCGGCGCCCGAGGTCAGCAGCGCGCGGATGTCCTCGATGCGTGCGCACGCCGCCGCCGACCGTGAGCGGCATGAAGCAGGCTTCCGCCGTGCGCCGCACCACGTCGAGCATGATGCCGCGGTTCTCGTGGCTCGCCGTGATGTCGAGGAAGGTGAGCTCGTCGGCGCCGGCTTCGTCATAGGCGATCGCGGCCGCGACCGGATCGCCGGCATCGCGCAAGTTGACGAAGTTGACGCCCTTGACGACGCGGCCGTCCTTGACGTCGAGGCAGGGGATGACGCGGACCTTGAACATGTCAGACTGTTGCCCGAGCGCTACGCAGCACGGCGAGCGCTTCTGCCGCATCGAGCCTGCCATCATAGAGCGCACGGCCGGCAATGGCGCCTGCGAGTTTTTTTGCGCGCGATGTCAATAACGCTCGTATGTCATCGATTGAAGCGAGACCGCCCGAGGCGATGACCGGGATCGATACCGCGTCGGCGAGCGCGATGGTGGCGTCGAGGTTCAGGCCCTTGAGCATGCCGTCGCGCGCCACGTCCGTATAGATGATCGCCGCGACGCCGGCGTCCTCGAAGCGCCGCGCGATGTCGAGCGCCGACAGCTCAGACGTTGCGGCCCAACCCTCGACCGCGACTTTGCCGTCGCGCGCATCGAGCCCGACGGCGACGCGGCCTGGATGGGCGCGCGCGGCTTCCTTCACCAGCGCCGGATCGCGCACCGCCGCGGTGCCGATGATGACGCGGGCAACGCCCTTGCCGAGCCAGCCATCGACGGTGGCGCGGTCGCGAATGCCGCCGCCGAGCTGCAGCGGAATTTTAACAGCGCCGAGAATGCGCTCGACCGCCGAAGCATTCATCGGCTTGCCGGCAAACGCGCCGTCGAGATCGACCAAATGCAGATATTCAAAGCCCTGCCGCTCGAACGCTTGCGCCTGCGCCGCCGGATCGCGGTTGAACACAGTCGCGCGCGCCATGTCGCCTTGTTGCAGGCGCACGGCAAGGCCGTCTTTGAGATCGATGGCGGGAAACAGGATCACGGCACAAGGTCTGCGGCTAAGAGGTGTGGTGACAGCAATATAATCACGGATTCCATTGCAGAAAGTTCGCGATCAGCGCGAGACCGAGCTTTTGGCTCTTCTCGGGATGGAATTGGGTGCCGAAAATGTTGTCGCGCGCCACGATCGCGGTGACGGCGCCGCCATACTCGGCGTCGGCCACCAGATCGGCGCGTTGCGCCGGATTGAGCTGATACGAGTGCACGAAATAAGCGTGGCGGCCCTGTGGGCCGAATGGCAGACCGTCGAGCACCGGGTGCGGTCGCGCGACATTGAGCGTGTTCCAGCCCATATGCGGAATTTTCAAATTCGGATCGCTCGGCACGATGCGATCGACCTCGCCGGCGATCCAGCCCAATCCCTCCGTGACTTCGTATTCGCGACCGCGCTCGGCCAAGAGTTGCATGCCGACGCAGATGCCGAAGAACGGCCGGCCCTTTTGGCGCACTGCCTCGTCCAGTGCTGCCACCATGCCGTCCACCGCATCGAGCCCGCGCCGGCAATCGGCGAAGGCGCCGACGCCCGGCAGCACCACGCGGTCGGCGCGCGCCACCACCGCGGGATCGTTCGTCACCACGATGGGCTGGCCGAGGCCAGCCTCGTGCGCAGCGCGTTCGAACGCTTTGGCGGCCGAGTGCAAATTGCCGGAGCCGTAATCGACGATCGCCACGCTCATCGTGGCGCTCCCGGCTCGGGAAAAAGCCCAATCACGTCGGACCCGAGTGGCCCACGCCGGTTTGGCGTTGCGGATGCACGTCCCGGCACTGGCGCGTGCGGTCCGCTGGGCGGCGAATTCGTCCGCCGCAGCCATGTGTCGAAGAAACGCCGTTCGGCGTCTTCGCGATCGGCTCCGCTGACGATACCGAGATTTTTCCAGCCGCGGCGGCTCAGTGTGAAACGTCGCAATGTACCGGCCTCGAGCCCGACCAGGAGTCCAAGGAGAATGCCGATGAGGCTCGCGGCGAGCGCCGGCGCACCGGATATCCTTACCGGAGTTTCGAGCACGCCTACGACCAAGAGATAGCCGATCAGCACCAGCCACATCCGGTGCCGCAGCATCCACAGCGGCGCGAACAGGAAAGCCCACCACGAGAAACCGTCGCGCACGAACGCAAAGCGCTCCACGTCGGATGTGGCTGCGCCGGCCCGCAACGGCGGCTCGTGCACGGTGTAGACGGACATAACCGGTTCTCGTTTCTTTCAGCCTCGTCCTTTACGTAAGGCGAGGGACACCACAATCAATTGCCGAGCGTGCCTTTGGTCGAGGGCACCTCGTTGGCGGCGCGCGGATCGATGGCCACCGCCGCCCGCAGCGCCCGCGCCAGACCCTTGAAGCAGGATTCGGCAATATGATGGTCGTTGCTGCCGTAGAGCGTGGCGACGTGCAGCGTCACGCCCGCGTTCATGGCAAAGGCCTGAAACCATTCCTGCACCAGCGCGGTGTCGAACGCGCCGATCTTGGCGCGCACGAATTCGACCTGAAACACCAGAAACGGCCGGCCGGAAATGTCGATCGGCGACACGGGTCAGCGCCTCGTCCATCGGCAGGTGGACATCGGCATAACGGGTGATGCCCTTCATGTCGCCCAAGGCCTGCTTCACGGCCTGGCCGAGCGCGATGCCGACGTCTTCGGTGGTGTGATGCTGGTCGATGTGCAGATCGCCCTTGGCCTTGACAGTGAGATCGATGCGCGAATGCCGCGCCAACAGGTCGAGCATGTGGTCGAGGAAGCCGATGCCGGTCGCGATCGACGACGCGCCGGTGCCGTCGAGATCGACCGCGACCTCGACGTCGGTTTCCTTGGTGGTCCGTTTCACGGACGCCTTGCGCATGACAGTCCTCGTAATTTGCGCGCCTTTTATCAGGGCTTGGTCCGCTGCGCCAATGTCCCCTGCATTTGCATTGCTACCCGCCAATTCCTAAATCATGCTTGGAACGAGGGTTTCCAACGCATGCAGTCCCCTGAAACCGGCCAATCCGGCCTCTGGCACGGCACCACCATCCTGACCGTCCGCAAGGGCGGCGTGGTGGCGGTCGGCGGCGACGGCCAGGTCACGATCGGCCAGACCATCGTCAAGGCCAATGCCAAGAAGGTGCGCCGGCTCGGCAAGGGCGAAGTGATCGGCGGCTTTGCCGGCGCCACCGCCGACGCTTTCACCCTGTTCGAGCGGCTGGAAGTCAAGCTCGAGCAATATCCCGGCCAGCTCACCCGCGCCGCGGTCGAGCTCGCCAAGGACTGGCGCACCGACCGCTATCTGCGCCGGCTCGAAGCCATGATGATCGTCGCCGACAAGGACGTATCGCTGGTGCTCACCGGCACCGGCGACGTGCTCGAGCCGGAGGCCGGCATCGTCGGCATCGGCTCCGGCGGCAATTATGCGCTGGCCGCGGCGCGCGCGCTGGTCGACGGCCCGCTCGACGCCGAGGCGATCGTGCGCAAGTCGCTCGACATCGCGGCGGAAATTTGCGTCTACACCAACCGCAATGTCACCATCGAGACGTTGAAGGGCGCCTGAGCAATGGCGCCGCAGTATCAGTTCCGTCCGATGTCTGCCGCAGACTTGCCGACGGTACGCGGTTGGCTGGAGATGCCGCACGTCGCGCAATGGTGGCACGACCCGGATGAACAATTCGCATTGGTAAGCGGAGACCTCGATCACCCCGCGATGAATCAGTTCGTCGTCACGGCGGACGATCGTCCATTCGCCTACCTGCAGTGCTACGATCCGACTGCGTGGTCGGATAACGGCCTCGGTACACATCCGCTAGGCACACGTGGCATAGATCAATTCATCGGCGAGCCGGCCATGATCGATCGCGGTCACGGCTCCGCGCTGATCCGCAGCTTTGTCGATGGCTTGCTGAAAACGGGCACGCCGCGCGTGGTCACTGACCCCGATCCCGAGAACGTCCGCGCGGTACGGGCCTACGAAAAGGCCGGATTCCAAAAAGCTCGCCTGGTGAATACGCCCGATGGCAGCGCTCTCTTAATGGTACGCAACGCATGACCGACTTTTCCCCCCGCGAGATCGTTTCCGAGCTCGATCGCTTCATCGTCGGCCAGACCGACGCCAAGCGCGCGGTGGCGATCGCGCTGCGCAACCGCTGGCGCCGGCTGCAACTCGACGACCGCCTGCGCGAGGAAGTGCAGCCGAAGAATATTTTGATGATCGGGCCCACCGGCGTCGGCAAGACCGAGATATCCCGCCGCCTTGCCAAGCTCGCCGGTGCGCCGTTCCTCAAGGTCGAGGCGACGAAATTCACCGAGGTCGGCTATGTCGGCCGCGACGTCGAGCAGATCGTGCGCGACCTCGTCGAAGTCGCCATCACGCTGACGCGTGAGCGCAAACGCAAGGACGTCCGGACTCGCGCCCAACAGGCGGCCGAAGATCGCGTGCTCGACGCGCTGGTCGGCGCCAATGCCAGCGCCTCGACCAAGGACGCGTTCCGCAAAAAGCTGCGCTCCGGCGAGCTCAACGACAAGGAGATCGAAATCGAGGTGCAGGCCGCCGGTGGCGGCATGCCGCTGTTCGACATTCCCGGCATGCCCGGCGCGCAGATGGGCGCGATCTCGATCGGCGACATTTTCGGCAAGCTCGGCGGCGGCCGCACCAAGACGCGCAGGGTCACCGTGCACGAGTCCTACGACATCCTGATCAACGAGGAATCCGACAAGCTGCTCGATAACGATCAACTGACCCAGGAAGCCATCAAGACGGTCGAGAACAACGGCATCGTGTTCCTCGACGAGATCGACAAGATCTGCGCGCGCGAAGGCCGCATCGGCGCCGACGTATCGCGCGAAGGCGTGCAGCGCGATCTCCTGCCGCTGATCGAAGGCACCACTGTCGCCACCAAGCACGGCTCGGTGAAGACCGATCATATCCTGTTCATCGCCTCGGGCGCGTTCCATATCTCAAAACCGTCGGACCTCTTGCCCGAGCTGCAAGGCCGGCTGCCGATCCGTGTCGAGCTCAAACCGCTGACCCGCGACGACATGCGGCGCATTCTCACCGAGCCGGAAGCGTCCCTGATCAAGCAATATATCGCGCTGCTGGCGACCGAAGGCGTGACGCTCGAATTCTCCGAGGATGCCATCGATGCCGTCGCCGACGTGGCGGTGGCGGTGAATTCGAGCGTGGAGAATATCGGCGCCCGGCGGCTGCAGACGGTGATGGAACGGGTGCTCGACGAGGTCTCGTTCGCCGCGCCGGACCGCTCCGGCGAGACCATGAAAATCGACGCCGCCTATGTGCACAAGCACGTCGGCGACCTCGCCAAGAACGCGGATTTGAGCCGGTTCATCCTCTAGCGCGCGCTGCGCCCGGTCAGCGTGACGCAGCCCGACTACGTGGCATGATCAGGTAATCACGGCTAATCTTGATGCGAACGAACCGGGGTAAGGCCGTGCTTACACGTCGCCGGCTGATTGTATTCTCTGCCGCATCGGCATTCGCGCCGAACGTAATCACGCGCGCCGCGCGGGCCGACGCCTGGCCCAACCGTTCAGTCCGCATGATCGTACCGCTGGCGGCGGGAGGGCCGACCGATTCCGTCGCCCGCGTGTTATCCGAACAGCTGTCGAAGCGCTGGGGCCAACAGGTCGTCATCGAAAACAAATCCGGCGGCGGCACCAATATCGGCAATGCCTATGTCGCCCACGCCGATCCTGACGGCTATACGGTGCTCTACGGCACCTCGTCGCTGGCCGTGAACGCCACGCTCTACCATGCGCTCGACTACGATCCGGTTGCCGATCTTGCGCCGGTCTCGCTGGTGGCAAAATTTCCGTTCTTCATGTTCGTGCCGAATTCCTGCCCGGCCAAGACCGTCATGGAGTTCGTCGCCTACGTGAAGTCGCGTCCGGGCAAGCTCGTCATGGGCTCGCCCGGCACCGGCAGCGCACCGCATCTCGCCGAAGAGTTTTTTCTGCAGAAGGCTGGAATCCAGATGACGCATGCGCCCTATCGCGGCGCGGCGCCGGCGTTCATCGACCTCATTCCCGGCCGCATCGACTGCTATTTCGGCAGCGGCGAATTGCTGACCTATTCGCGCTCCGGCCAGGTGCGCGCGCTGGGCACGACCGGCAGCAAACGGGCGCCGGCGGAGCCGGATTTGCCGACCATCGCCGAGGCGGGCGTTGCAGGCTATGTGGTCGATTCCTGGCAGGGCGTGTTCGTGCCGAAAAAGACGCCGCCTGACATCGTCAAGAAAATGAGCGCCGATATCGTCGCAGCCCTGGCCGAGCCAGCGACCGTCGAGCAGCTCGCGCGTTCCGCCTATGCGGCGCGCGGCTCTTCGCCCGAGGAGCTGCGGGAATTCCTGAAAGCCGATGCCGAAAAGTGGAACGCCGTCATCAAGACGGCGGGATTGAAGATCGACTAATTCTTCGCCGGCTCGCGGCTGATCTCGCGGATCATCTCCATCCACTTCTCAACCTGATCGAGGGTGCGTTTCTCTTTGGAATTATCGCGCACGGGCTTCGGCTTGGTTTGGATATCGACGGTCTCGGACATGATCTGTCGCACTCCGATTACTCTTTGAGTGGAGCATGATCTTTTCGGAAAACCGGTTTCCATCCTCGGATCAAGTCCGAGGACGGGCTTTTTCCGGATCATGCTCCAGCGATCGCGTACGCCGTTGTCGCAGACGACATTGACCGATTCTTGCCCGCCGTATGAAATTCCAATGGTTATGGTTAATAGCGCGGCCTACTTGCCGCGCCGCAGACGCACATAAAGCGCGCCTTCGCCGCCATGGCCGACATGAGCGTCGTCGAAACCGACGACAAGCAGGCGGAATTCCGGCAACGCGAGCCACATTGGCACCTGGCGCTTGAGCACGCCGGGCCTGCTGTCGATATCGCTTCCGTCGCTGCTCGAAGATTTGCGCAAACCCTTTCCGGTGACGACGAGCGCGGTCTTGACGCCACTGGCTTGGGCGCGATGCAGGAAATGCAGCAGCGCCGCGTGTGCCTCTTGCTGCGTCATGCCGTGCAGATCGAGGCGCGCATCGATCGGCTCGCGGCCGCGGGCGACGCGCTGTTTGAGGCGTCGGCCAAGCGGCGCGAGCGGCGGCGACGGCGCAGGCCGCGTTTCACGCGGCGTGACCGGATGGCTTCGAGTCTGCGATGGCGTCGGAGTGTTCGCGACTGACGGTGCCGCGGAAGACTTCGGGCTTGTTTTGGCCCCCGGCTTTGCCGGCTTCAACGGCTTAATCGAACGCGCGAATCCGGCCCACAAAGCTTCTTCTTCATCGCTCAATTGCCGGCGCCGGCTCATGGCTTTGGTCGCGATTTTCGCTTCGGCGTAGCCGCGGCGGCGGGTTTTGGCGCCGGTTCGACGGTTGGTTTCGGTTCCGGCAGCGGCACATCCACCGCCGTGGGATCTTCCATGGTGGTGACGTTGAGACTAAACGCGCTCGGCCGCTCCGGCGGCAACGGCATGTCGCGGCCGGCTTCGACCGGATCGAGCGCGCGCGGCAAGAGCATGACGAAATTGCCGGGATTCTTGATCCGGCCGGCCATGCGCGCCGCCTCGTCGCCGGCGCCGAAATAGATATCGGCGCGCGCCGGTCCGACGATGGCCGAGCCGGTATCCTGCCCGACCACCAGGCGGCGGAATTTCGTCACCGCCTTTTCGTTGGTGAGCGGCAAATCGGCGGCGATGAAGAACGGCGTGCCATAGACGTGCAAGGCGTGATCGACCGCAATCGAGCGGCCCGGAACCAGCGGAGCGCCCTCGGCGCCGATCGCTTCGTCCTCAGTCGCGAGGTCGGTGAGACGGAAAAAAACGTAAGATTTGTTCTGCGCCCGCAGTTCTTTGGCCTGATCAGGATTGGCGTCCATCCAATCGCGGATGCGCTGCATGGACATTTCGTCCTTGGGGACGACCTTGCGGTCGATCAGCACGCGCCCGACCGGCGTATAGGGCCAGCCGTTGTGGGAATCGTAGTTGACGCGCAGGATGGTGCCATCCTCCAGCCTGATCCGCGCCGAGCCTTGAATCTGCGCGAACAGCACGTCGACCGGATCGTGCAGCCAGCAGATTTCCAGGTGCCAGCCGTCGAGCGCGCCATTCTCGATCTCGCCGCGGTCGTAATACGGCACCATCTTGCGGCGGCCGACGCGGCGGCCCACTTTGACGCCCTTTGAGGGGAAGGCGTCGCCGAGCTTGCGCCGCCCGGCAACGACAAGATTGGGCGGCCGGCGATAGAGCGGCGCTGTAAACTGATCCGTCCGCACGCTGGAGCCTTCGATAATGGGCTCGTAATAGCCGGTGAGAAAGCCGGTCGCATCACCGAGCTTGTTGATACGCAGCGGCGCGAAATTATCCTCGAAGAATTTTTTCGCGCCATTGTCGTCGAGCGGGATGGCCGCGAGCGCGCGCGTACAAACGTCCTTGAGCCCGTCAGCGATCGGACTTGTGTCGCGGCCCGACCGCTGCCTCGTGGTCGCGAGCACGCGGCAGCTGGCGAGAAATGTCGAAAACGCCGCCGCGTGATCGTCGTTCGCCCAGCCGTCGATGTCGGCCCATTCGGCCGGCTCGTATTGCGTGTCGGTAAATTTGATCGGCTCGGTTTCCGCAGCCCGCGCCGCGGGCGACTTGCCGGCAAGGCCGATGAGCAGCACGAACAGACAAAAAACCCGGCAATAAACCGCCATCGGCGTTATTGTCCGGCTTCCGTCGCGACCACTTTCCAATTGGGATCGCGCGAAGAGACGTCGCGCGCGAACGTCCACACATCGGTGACGTCGGTGACCTTTTCGGCGTTGCCGTCGATCACGGCGCCGTTGCGGTCGCGCGTCGAGGACACCAGCTTGGAAACGAAGCGGACGGTGATCTGCGCCGTGCCTTTGCGCAGCTCCACGGCCGTAATGGTCGAGCCGTCGACCGAGACAAAGCGCGTCTCGGCGGTCTCGCCGCGGTTTTCCCGTTCGGTGATCGCGGCGTCGAAACCATCAAACACCTCGCGCGACAACAGATTGCGCAACTGACGGCGATCGCCCTCGGCAAAGGTGGTGACGATCATCTCATAGGCCGCGCGCGCGCCGGCAATGAAATGCTGCGCATCGAAACTTGTGTCCGCCGCAGCGATCGCATCGAGCCCGGCCGCCACGGCCGAGCCGCTTTCAGCGATGCCCTTCCAGCGCTCGCCCGCGGCCGGCGCCGGCTCAGCCGGGCGTGGCGGGGTTTCCGCCGTCGGCGGCGTCAGCGTTACGACCTTGTCGGTTGCCGGGCTGCGCACCGCGTCGCGCGCCGAATACGGGTCATAGGGCGGCCGCTCGCGCCCGGTGCGTTGGCCCAACACGCTGCGAAGCCGCAGAAAAATGAACACTGCGAGCGCCAGAAAGATGATGGTGTAGATGTCGAACACGTTTGACATTCTCTCGGCATCGCAAATGGCGGAACGATACGTTCCTTAAAGACAGCCCAAGCCACGATTAGCATGTGGGAACCGGGTTCCCACTCGTTATGTAAGCACGCGCGGGGTGCCATCCAGAGGCCGCTCGACATGACAACAGCGCGCCCGTGCGAAAGTCTAAACGATTGGCGCCGCCGCGCCAACATTACAGGCGCCGGTATCTTGAGCGCGGCTGCCCTTGCCCTGGGGCTTGAGGCAAAGTTGCCGTCATTTGGGCAGACGCGCCGAAATCGGCGGCATTATTGCCCCCCTACGGGACCCCGCCGGCCGCCATTGTTCGCTCCCGTGCCCTGTGTTAGCCAAGCCGGCGACGCTCGCGCGCGCCGGAGAACCGTATGTCGACGACAAATGGCGGCCCCCAGCCACAGATGGCGATGCCTCAGATCGCCGTTCTTGGGCAGTATGTGAAGGATTTGTCGTTCGAGAACCCGCACGCCCCGCGTTCACTGGCGCCGAGCACGCAACAGCCGACGATCAACATTCAGGTCAACGTCGAAGCCGCGCCCGTGGGCGAGACCGACTTCGAGGTGACGTTGCGTCTGGAGGGCAAGGCGGAATCCGACGGCCTGGTGCTGTACAGCTTCGAACTGGTTTTCGCCGGCATGTTTCGCGTCGTGAACGTACCCGCGGATAGTCTGCAGCCGTTCGTATTGATCGAATGCCCGCGCCTGTTGTTTCCGTTCGCGCGCGAAATCGTCGCCACGTCGGTGCGCAATGGTGGTTTTCAGCCGTTGCTGCTCAACCCGATCGATTTCGTCGAACTGTACCGCCAGCGTTTGGCGGCGTCACCGGCGTCACCGCCGCTCAATCCAACTTGACATAATCGCGCCAGATCGCGCCGTCGCCAAGCGTTGCTATGAAGCTCCGGTGTGCGGCACGTTCCTCATCCGTCACGCTTGTTGCAAGCGGCTCGGCGCGCTCGCGCACGACGATTGCCACGCCGGCCGCCGCTGCCGGTGCCGCCGTCTGGGAGAGTACGAGCGACGCCTGCCGTGCGCCGATCAATTCGACATAGACCTCGGCCAGGAGCTCGGCGTCGAGCAGCGCGCCGTGTTTGGTGCGGCGCGAATTGTCGATCGCATAGCGCTCGCACAAATCGTCGAGCCGGTTCGATCCGCCGGCATGCTTGCGGCGCGCGATGACAAGCGTGTCGATTATGCGCTCGCGGTTCACCGCGGCGCGGCCGGCGCGCTCCAACTCGGCGTTGAGGAAGCCCAAATCGAACATCGCATTGTGCGCGACAAGCTGGGCGTCACTAAAAAAGGCGATGAGCTCATCCACCTTGTCGGCGAACAGCGATTTGTCCTTGAGGAATTCACTCGACAGCCCGTGAATCTTAAAAGCTCCCTCCGGCATGTCGCGCTGCGGATTGAAGTAGCAATGAAACACCTTGCCGGTCGGAAAGCGGTTGAGCAGCTCGATGCAGCCGATCTCGACCAGCCGATCGCCCTGCAGCGGATCGAGGCCGGTGGTCTCGGTATCGAACACGATTTCGCGCATCAAATCTCCCACGCCGGCATCAGGCTTGCCGGATACCCGTATCGAATCACTACTTTCGCGGCATTTTAGCGATCGCCTTGAGAATGTCGCGCACCTGCGCCCGGGCGTAATCGAAGCCCTGTGAACTATCCACGATAAAGTCGGCGCGCCGGCGCTTTTCTTCATCGGGGACCTGCTTGGCCAACAGAGTTGCGAATTTCTCCTCGGTCATCCCGGGCCGCTCGAAAGCGCGTGCGCGTTGCATATCGGCTGGCGCCGAGACCACCACCACGGCATCACAGCTCCCCTCACCGCCGATCTCGAACAACAGTGGGATATCGAGCACGACGACCGGGGCGCCGCGCAGCTGCGCGTCGGCAAGGAATTTGTCGCGGGCCTCGGCGACCAACGGATGCACGATGGCTTCAAGCCGCGCCAGCGCCGCCTTGTCATCGACGACCCTTGCGGCAAGCTTGCTACGGTCGACCTTGCCGCCAGACGTCGTGCCGGGAAATGTGGCCTCGATGGCTGCCACCGCTTCGCCTTCGTAGAGCGCATGCACCGTGGCGTCGGAATCGTGCACCGGCACGCCGGCCTCGGCGAAGAATTTTGCCGCTGTCGACTTGCCCATGCCGAGCGAGCCGGTCAGACACAGGACGAAGGGTCGCGCGTCGCTCATTGTGCCAGACATCCGTGTCGGCGAAGGAAATCCAGCGCCGTGGTCAACGGCAAGCCCAATACGGTGAAATAGTCGCCGTCGACGCGCTCGAAAAGCTGAATGCCAAGGCCTTCGAGCTGATAGCCGCCCACGCTTTCGGTCGCAGCTTCACCGACCGCGTCGAGATAGTCGTCGAGGAACCGGTCCGAAACTGCGCGCATGGTCAGGCGCGCGACACCGACATGTTCGAACAGCACAGCACCATCCCGGACAAAGGCGATCGCCGAATAAAGCTCATGGGTGCGGCCGGAAAGGGCGTGCAGCTGTGCCCGGGCCGCCGTCCGATCCGCCGGTTTCGTAAATCGCCGGCCGTCAAGCGAGAGGGTCTGGTCGGCGCCGAGAATGAGGCGCCCGCGATTGCGCCCCGCTATGACGGATGCTTTCTCACGAGCCAGCAGCGCCGCGATCGCCACCGGCGCCTGCAATGGCGCGTCTGCTTCCACGCCGCGTTCGTCGATGTCGGCCGGGCATATCTCGATCGGAACCCCGGCGGCTTCCAGCAGCGTTCGCCGCACCGCGCTTCTTGAAGCCAGCACCAGCGGCGCCGCAGCGAGCCACAGCGGCATGGGTCACGACGCCTTGTGCCGGCGGCGCTCGCCGAGCAGCGCCATGACCGCAGCCGCGGTTTCTTCGATCGAGCGCCGTGTGACATCGATCAGCGGCCAATTATGCTTGGCACACAGCCGGCGCGAGGCGGCGATCTCTTCCGTAACAGCCTGACGATCGATGTACTGATCGTCGTCGCGTTCCACCTTGAGACCGAGCAGCCGGTTTTGCCGGATTTGCACGATCCGCTCGGGGGTGGCGAACAGACCCACGACCAAAGGACGCGACAGCCGTTCGACATTGGGCGACAAGGAGACACCCGGCACTAGCGGCACATTCGCGGTCTTCACGCCGCGATTGGCGAGATAGATCGAGGTCGGCGTTTTCGACGTCCGCGACACCCCGACCAGCACGACGTCGGCCTCCTCCAAATCGTCGGTTTGCTGGCCGTCGTCATGCATCATCGTGAAGTTGAGCGCATCGATACGGCGGAAATAGTCGGCATTGAGCGTGTGTTGCGCGCCGACCTTATGGGTGGTTTCGGCGCCCAGATAAGCCTGGAACAGGTGCAGCACCGGCCCGAGGATCGACAGGCACGGTAGGCCAAGATCGCGGCACTTGGTCTCCAGTCGTTCGACCAAGTTCTCCTCGAGCAGCGTATAGAGCACGATACCCGGCGATTCCTCGAGATCGGCGAGCGCCCGGTCGAGCTGCTTCTGTGTCCGTACCAACGGGTGCACGTGCTCCACCGGCAGGACTTTGGCGTATTGCGCCGCGGCGGCGCGGGCGACGGTGATCAAGGTCTCGCCGGTCGCGTCCGAAATCAGGTGCAGATGAAAATAGCCTGGTGCCTGGGCCATAGGGAGGTTTGGGCCATAGCGAAAGTGGAACAACCTGTCGACGACTGGGGAGAAGGCCATGGCTTGTCGTGGGGTGCAAGTCCAATACGGACGAGGCCTGCAATTCCATCCACATCCATGCCGCTGTGATGTCGTGGAGCGCCGTCGAAGCCTATAACTGATGGATTGTGGATGGCCGCCTTAGAGCAGACCGAAAACACCCATATCAGGCCGATAAACTCTCAAACTCGGCGCCACCGCCACGGTTAAGAGAAACGGGAATATGTGGGTAGAGTGTGGATGACGTGTGCGTGGAAATGTATGAGTCTAATCAACCGTCATACCACTACAACAGATTCTATTAAACTTAGTTTGGGTAAGGGTAGCAGCGTGCCGGATAAGCCTGTGATCAAACCTTTGCTCCGTACACTGGCAGGTGAACGATGTGCCGTTCCGCCGATTTGGCTGATGCGACAGGCGGGACGGTATCTCCCGGAATATCGAGCAATCCGCGAGAAGACGAATAGTTTTCTTGACCTGTGTTTCAATCCGAAGCTTGCTGCGGAAGTCACGTTGCAGCCGATTCGCCGCTTTGGCTTTGATGCCGCAATCATGTTTTCCGATATTTTGGTCGTGCCGCATGCTCTCGGTCAGCATGTGACGTTCGAGGCTGGCGAGGGACCGCAACTCGACGCGCTCAAAGACCCCGCAGCGCTCAAACGATTGCGAACTGAGATCGATCACAGCAAACTTGCGCCGGTCTACGAGACGATTGAACGCGTCAAACCAGAATTGCCGTCTTCGGTTGCGCTGTTGGGCTTCTGCGGGGCGCCGTGGACGGTCGCAACCTACATGATCGCGGGCTGCGGTACGGCGGATCAATTGCCGGCACGGCTTTTCGCTTATCGGCATCCCGAAGCGTTTGCAAAGCTCATCGATATACTGATCGAGGCCTCGGCGAGCTATCTGGTCAAGCAATTTGCAGCCGGTGTCGATGCCGTGCAGATCTTCGATACCTGGGCGGGGGTGCTGCCGGCCGACGAATTCCGCAAATGGTGCATCGAGCCCGCGGCACGGATCGTGGCCAGCGTACGCGAGCAATTTCCGGCGGCGCGTATTATCGGCTTTCCACGTGGTGCTGGGACTGAGTTGCAACGCTATCTTGATGCCGTGCCGATTGACGCGGTGGGGCTCGATTGGATGATGGAATTGAATTTTGCGCGCGACTACATTCAGCCGCTGCGCACCATTCAGGGCAATCTCGAT
This sequence comes from uncultured Alphaproteobacteria bacterium, assembly GCA_963821175.1. Classification (GTDB taxonomy): domain Bacteria; phylum Pseudomonadota; class Alphaproteobacteria; order Rhizobiales; family Xanthobacteraceae; genus BOG-931. The sequence goes on along the minus strand of CAWGCU010000024.1, from coordinate 24,055 downwards.
CCGGTGGTGTTGCTCGCCGGCGGCGCGGCGCTCGATCAAGCGACCGATGCCATCCTCGAAGCGTTCGGACGTCAGCCGTTCATCTTCAACCTTGGCCACGGCATCTTGCCTGACACGCCGATTTCCCATGTGGAGCGTCTGATCGCGCGGGTTCGCAACCATGTATGAGTGGATCAAGGCGTTCCACATCATTGCCGTCATCGCCTGGATGGCGGGGATGCTCTATCTGCCGCGCCTGTTTGTCTATCACTGCGCCGCCGAGACGGGCTCGGTGCAATCGGAAACCTTCAAGGTGATGGAACGGCGCCTCTTACGCGCCATCATCAATCCGGCGATGATCGCGACCTGGGTCTTTGGGCTCGCCCTGGCTTGGCTCGGCCCTGATTCTCGCTACGGCTGGTTCGCCTCCGGCTGGCTTTGGGCCAAGATCATCCTCGTTCTTGGGCTCTCGGCCGTACATGGATTGTTGGCCCGGTGGATGAAAGATTTTGCCCAAGACCGCAACCGGCATTCGCAGAAATTCTATAGAATAATCAATGAAGTACCAACAGTCCTGATGATCCTCATCGTGCTCCTGGTGGTGTTGAAACCGTTCTGAATTTTACGCGTTCTTAGTGAAAGTCCGTCTCGCCTCTTGCTAGAACTGCGGTCTTTTCTTATGTTTGCGGCATCCCACCCAACGTAGGCGGATGCAGCTGAGTTCTGGCTCCAGTGGACTGGAGCCGATTGGTGCATCGGGTCCGGGGCCCAAAGCTCCTTACAACCCAAGACCTACGATCTTCCTGCCTGCCCGCCGGCGAAGCTGCAATCCAATCCCACCGTCGGCTTAATTTCCATAGGACATTCTGAATGCGTGAAATGAAACTCCAAGAGCTCAAGACCAAGTCTCCGGCTGAGCTCGTCTCCTTTGCCGAAGAGCTTGAGGTCGAGAACGCCTCGACCATGCGCAAGCAGGAGCTGATGTTCGGCATCCTCAAGCAACTCTCGGCGCGCGAAACCGATATTGTCGGCGAAGGCGTGGTCGAAGTGCTGCCGGACGGTTTTGGCTTCCTGCGCTCGCCGGAAGCGAACTATCTGCCGGGGCCCGACGATATTTACGTCTCGCCCTCGCAAATCCGCCGCTTCGGGCTGCGCACCGGCGACACCATCGACGGCCATATCCGCAGCCCCAAAGAAGGCGAACGCTACTTCGCCTTGCTCAAGGTCAACTCGCTCAATTTCGAAGACCCTGAGAAAGCCCGCCACAAGGTCAATTTCGACAATCTGACGCCGCTCTATCCGGACGAGTGGCTGAAGATGGAATTCGAGGATCCGACCAAGAAGGATCTCTCGGCACGGGTCATCGACATCGTCGCCCCGGTCGGCAAAGGCCAGCGCGCGCTGATCGTATCGCCGCCGCGTACCGGCAAGACGGTTCTGCTCCAGAATATCGCCCATTCGATCACCCACAATCACCCGGAATGCTATTTGATCGTGCTGTTGATCGACGAGCGGCCGGAGGAAGTCACCGACATGCAGCGCTCGGTCAAGGGCGAGGTGGTTTCCTCGACCTTCGACGAGCCGGCGGTGCGCCACGTCCAGGTCGCCGAGATGGTGATTGAAAAAGCCAAGCGCCTGGTCGAGCACGGCCGCGACGTGGTGATTTTGCTGGACTCGATCACCCGGCTCGGCCGCGCCTACAACACCGTGGTGCCGTCCTCGGGCAAGGTGCTGACCGGCGGCGTCGACGCCAACGCACTGCAACGCCCGAAACGCTTCTTCGGCGCCGCGCGCAACATCGAGGAAGGTGGCTCGCTGACCATCATCGCGACCGCCTTGATCGATACCGGCAGCCGCATGGACGAGGTGATCTTCGAAGAGTTCAAGGGCACCGGTAATTCGGAATTGATCCTCGACCGCAAGGTCGCCGACAAGCGCACCTTCCCGGCCATGGACATCACCCGCTCGGGCACCCGCAAGGAAGAGCTTTTGGTGCCGCCCGATCAGCTTAAGAAAATGTACGTCCTGCGCCGCATCCTCAATCCGATGGGCACCATGGACGCCATCGACTTCCTGCTCGACAAGCTGCGCAACACCAAGAACAACGGTGAGTTCTTCGAACTCGATGAATACGTAAGGCACTGCGTCATCGGTGCTTGTGCATCGATGACCGGGGGGCCGAAGAAGTTTTCCTATCGTAAGTTTTCTGTAAATTTGGCCGGGCGGGACGGCACCCGCGCGATCTATTCAACTTATTGACTTCAAAACGGAATCGTCAGGACGGGGAGGTGCCGGACAGTGGCACTAGGCGAATGCCTGCGGGTCAACATTTTGCGGTTCGTTGCGTGCATGCCATAGCCGTGCACCCGGTATGGTGGTAAATTCCCCGCGGGGGCGCGTGCGAGGTCGGGGACTGGGGGAGATGAGGAAAATTTGGTTGGTCAGCGCCGCTTTGGTTGCGGCGGCCTTAACGACTAGCTCTGCGTTCGCTGCCGATTTGCCGCCTGCTCCTCGTGTCTATGCGCCACCGCCGGTCGTGCCGCCGATTTTCAGTTGGACAGGCTGCTATCTGGGTATCGAAGGCGGCGGGTCCTTTGGGCAAAGCCAGCATATATCTGTCGGCGCGGTGAATCCGGCCAACAATGGCCGTCCCATTACCGACGAGTTCAACGTCAATGGCGGCCTGTTCGGCGGTACGGTTGGGTGCAACTACCAGATCAGCAATGTGGTGGTCGGGATCGAGAACGACTTCTCTTGGACCAACCTCAGCGGGACTACGAACGATATTCCGCCGTTCAACCTGGCGGCAAGAAGCTCCACGAAGGAGACTTGGCTCGATACGTTGCGCGGCCGCGTTGGCGTCGCATGGGATCGCTTCTTTTTCTACGGAACCGGTGGTGCGGCCTTTGCAAATGAGGGCGTGAATGTCTGCGCGCCGGGCGGGTGCGTCAGCGATTCACAGGTCAGAACTGGATGGACTGCCGGTGTTGGTGGCGAGTGGGCTGTCTGGACAGCGCCGGCGGGTACTCTGACTTTCAAGGTTGAATACTTGCACGTTGATTTGGGCACGGGTCGTTTTATCGACCCGGTTGTCACGCTCCCCGGTGGTGGAAACGTGGTCACCCGAGACGTGAGGCTCACCGACGAAATCTTTCGCGGCGGCATCAATTGGAAATTCAGTGGCTGGTAGTCAGCGCGGCAGAGTGCGGCGCTGCGCGAATTCGGAAAGCCCTCACCGCGCAGGTGAAAAACTGACAGGCTGCAGCGCCGTGGGCCGCTTGGTCTTGAGCGCGTATTCCGGATCGACAAAGCATACGCCGCCCTTACCGACAGCATTCTCGCATTGGGCGACGCTCGAATAACCGCACTCGATGAGCGCCTTGTTGCCTGTGGCATAGCCGCACCATTCGTCGTCGGCTCGGGCTGCGGTCGCGGATATCGCGGCGGTCGCCGCTGCGGCGAGCGCTGCCACCAAGATGAGTCCGTATCGCATCATAGGATCTCCTTGCTGCGCCCCGGCTGCGCCAATAGAGCATGAATGGTTATTGAATGACGCGTGGCGTCAAGTATGTCGCACCGAATCGATGGCGCTGGTGAGACCGTCCGGATCGGTGACCGGCAGCGAGCAGGTTTCGCCGACGCAGACGAAAGCTGCGGGTTCGCCGGCGGCAGTGACCTTCGCCCGCGCCGGGTGTTGCGGCGGCAGCGCCTGCACCGAACCAGCATGCAGCACGATGCGATCGAGCGGGGGACGCGCGCGAGCTGCTGCCAGGAGAGCTTGCGCGTGGGCGCCCTCCCCGGTCACCACGATCTGAGCCGCGCGCAGCCGCAAATCGACGGCATTGAGCAGCGCCATGTGCATGTAGAGGTTCTCGACGGCCTGCGGCGCGATCGCCGCGATCAGCCGATCGGCTTGCTCGCGCCAGCGATCGTCACCGGCGAGCACCGCCAACCGGATCAGGTTCTGCGCGGCGACCGCGTTGTGGTTCGGCGTCGCTTCGTCGGCGGTCGACGCCGGGCGGATGACCAGGCCTTCGGCGTCGGCGGCGGTGAGATAATAGGCTCCGGTCGCGGCGTCGGCGTAGTCGCGATCAAGCGCATGCTGCCAGGTGAGCGCCTGGTCGAGGTAAGGTTTTTTGCCCGTCGCCTCGTAGAGCGCAAGCGCGGCGCGGGCCATCGCGGCGAAATCGGACGCGAGGCCGGGAAACTTGAGCTGGCCTTGGCGCCAGGAATGGCCGAGTCGATCGCCGCGCGTCATCGCGCGCGCCACAAACTCGAAAGCGCGCGCCGCTATGTCCAGCCATGACGGCTCGTCAAACATGAGGCTCGCATTGGCGAGGGCTGCGATCATCAAGCCGTTCCAGTCGGCGAGCACTTTGTCGTCGAGACCCGGCCGCACCCGCGTCGCACGTGCGGCGAGGAGCTTGGCGCGCAAGCCGGCAAGCTGCGCTTCATCCGCGTCGCTGCGCTCCATTGGCTTAAGACGATTGAGGATATTGTGACCTTCGAAATTGCCGCCCAGCGTCACGTCGTAGTGCCGGGCAAAAAACTCACCGTCCTCGTTGCCGAGTTCACGGATCACCTCGGCGAGTGACCAGACATAAAATTTGCCTTCCTCGCCTTCGGAATCGGCATCGAGCGAAGCCGAGAATGCTCCCTCAGGCGTCGTCATTTCGCGCTTGAGCCATTCGACCGTTTCTTGGGCGCGCCGGCGATAGAGCGGCTTGCCGCCGCGCCGGTGCGCGATGGCGAGCAGCTCGAGAAGTTGCGCGTTGTCATAGAGCATCTTTTCAAAATGCGGCGTGAGCCACCGTTCATCCACCGAATAGCGCGAAAAACCGCCGCCGAGATGATCGTAGATGCCGCCCTCGCAAATGTGGTCGAGGGTGATCTCGACGGCGGCGAAGTAGCGCGCCTCGCCGTTGCGTAGCCCTGCCCGCCAGAGCAATTCGAACAGCGCGGCTTGCGGAAATTTCGGCGCGCCGCGGGTGCCACCGTTGACCGGGTCGATGATGCCGCCAAGCTGGCGCGCCGCGTTGTCGAGCTCGGCCGCACCGATCGTCACGGTGCCGGGTTTTCGCGCGGTCGCTGCGAGTTGCTCCATCAGGGCCGCGCGGTTGTTCTCGATCTTCTGTGGCTCCTCGCGGAATAGCCGCGCGATCTCGCGCAGCACGTCGACGAAGGCCGGCTTGCCGTAGCGCGAAGTTTTGGGAAAGTAGGTGCCGCCCCAGATAGGCTCGCCGGCAGGCGTCAGAAACATAGTCAGCGGCCAGCCGCCATGCTCGCCGAGGTGATGGAGCGCCGCCATGTATATTTGATCTATGTCGGGCCGCTCCTCGCGATCGACTTTGATGTTGACGAACAGCTCGTTCATCACGCGCGCGGTATCGTCGTCCTCAAAGCTCTCATGCGCCATGACGTGGCACCAGTGACAAGCCGCATAACCGACCGAGAGCAGGATCGGCCTGCCGCTGCGTTTGGCTTCCGCAAGCGCCTCACCGCCCCAGGCCCACCAGTCGACTGGGTTGTGCTGGTGTTGCAGCAAATACGGGCTCATCTCCCGGGCGAGACGATTTTGGTGCGAAGCTTGCGGCGACGCCGACGTGGGTGCAGTAGACATGGCCGCACCGTAGCAATTAGGCCTCGGGTGGCGATAGCGCCGAACCGTCGATTGCTTTCAACTGAGCGTTATGCCGGACTGTTCCACCATCTTCGCGCTCTCATCGGGCCGGCCGCCGGCGGCGATTGCCGTGGTGCGCGTGTCCGGGCCGCGCGCCGGTGTTGCGCTTGAGAAACTGATCGGGCGCCTGCCCGAGGCGCGCAAGGCGGCGCTGGCGCGCGTGCGTGATCCCCGGAGCAATGAAATCATCGACGAAGCGCTGGCGCTGTGGTTTCCGGCGCCGCGCAGCGAGACCGGCGAGGACGTCGCCGAGCTGCAGCTTCATGGCGGGCAGGCGGTGATTGCCGGTGTGCTTGATGCGCTGGCGACGGTCGAGGGATGCCGGCCTGCCGAGGCCGGCGAGTTCACCCGCCGTGCGTTCGAAAATGGCCGGCTCGATCTCACGGCGGTTGAGGGTTTGGCCGATCTCATCGCCGCCGAAACGCCAGCGCAGCGGCGGCTTGCCTTTCGCCAGCTCAAAGGTTTGATCGGCGACCGCGCCGAGGCTTGGCGGCGACGATTGATCGAGGCGCTCGCCCTGGTCGAGGCCCGGATCGATTTTTCCGACGAAGCCGATGTGCCCGAAGATTTGCTCAGTCCCGCGCTTTATGCTGCGCAGCAATTGCGTGACGAGATCGGCGGCGTCCTCGCCGACGGCCGCCGCGGCGAACGGTTGCGCGACGGTCTTGTGGTCGCCATTGCCGGGCCGCCCAATGCCGGAAAATCAACCCTGCTCAATCGACTGGCGCGGCGCGAGGCGGCGATCGTGTCGCCCTATGCCGGTACCACGCGCGACGTCATCGAGGTGCATTTGGACCTCAATGGTTATCCGGTGACCTTGCTCGACACTGCCGGCATTCGCGACAGCGATGAGCCAGTGGAACAGGAGGGTGTTCGGCGCGCCCGGGAGCGCGCCGCAGCGGCGGACTTGGTGCTGTGGGTCATTGACGGATCGGCCGGCGGCTTAGCGATCGATGAGCACCCCAAAAACCTCGCAAATGCGGTGATTTGGCTAGTTCGGAACAAAATCGACCAGGCTGCCGCGAGTTCCCTCTTGGGTGGGGGCAAGCAGGATAATAATGAACATGAATTCATTCTATCAATTTCCGCACTCACGGGTGTAGGCATGGAGGCTCTGACAGTGGCTCTTTCGGCCTATGCCAAGACTTACTTTGCGTCGACCGAATCCGCCGTCATCACCCGCGCCCGGCATCGGCGGGCGTTGGAGGAGACCGTTGCGGCGCTTGATCGCGCGGTAACCCGGGATCACTTGAACGGTGAGGAGTTGATCGCGGAGGAATTGCGCGCGGCCGCGACAACGCTCGGCCGGCTCACTGGCCGAGTCGACGTCGAGGATATTTTGGATGTCATCTTCCGTGATTTTTGTATTGGTAAATGATTGGTTAACGACCACATCGGAGTGTTCTGTCCGGGCATGTTTCACGTGAAACATCGCCAAGAAACATCGCAAGGCCCGCTTTTGACCGTCAACCCGGTGTTGGCTACAAGGCCAGCACCTTGGAGAATTTTTGATGGACGCCCGCTTCGACGTGATCGTTGTCGGTGGCGGCCACGCCGGCTGTGAGGCAGCGGCTGCGGCCGCGCGCATGGGCGCGCAGACGGCGTTGATTACCCATCGCTTCGCCACCGTCGGCGCCATGTCCTGCAATCCTTCCATCGGCGGGCTCGGCAAAGGCCATCTGGTGCGCGAGATCGACGCGCTCGATGGCCTCATGGGCCGCGTCACCGATGCCGGCGGCATCCAGTTTCGGGTGCTCAATCGCCGTAAGGGACCGGCCGTGCGCGGCCCACGTGCTCAGGCCGACCGCAAGCTCTATGCGGCGGCAATGCAGGGGGCGATCCGCGAGATCGCGAATTTGACTGTGATCGAAGCCGAGGTGGACGATCTCGTCGTCGAGCAGCGCATTACGGGCGTTCGGCTGGCCGATGGCCGCACGTTTGATGCTAGCGCTGTCGTGCTGACGACCGGGACGTTCTTGTGCGGCTTGATCCATATCGGCGAGCGGCAGATCCCGGCCGGCCGGGTAGGCGAGGCGCCGGCTTTGGGGCTTTCGCGCACGCTGGAGGCCGCGGGCTTTGCGCTCGGCCGGCTCAAGACCGGCACGCCACCGCGGCTCGACGGCGCGACGATCGACTGGTCGGCGGTGCAGATGCAGCCCGGCGACGAGCCGCTGGAGCCGTTTTCGGTGCTGACCGAGCGCATCGTCACTCCGCAAATCGAGTGCGGCATCACCCGGACGACGCCGGCCACCCACGACATCATCCGCGCCAATGTGCACCGTTCGCCGATGTATTCCGGCCAGATCAAGAGCCGCGGCCCGCGCTATTGCCCGTCGATCGAGGACAAGATCGTGCGCTTCGGCGAGCGCGACGGGCATCAGATTTTTCTCGAGCCGGAAGGCCTCGACGACACCACTGTCTATCCAAACGGCATCTCGACATCGCTACCTGAGGACGTCCAGGCGGCCCTGGTGGCCTCGATTCCGGGCCTGGAGCGGGCCCGGATCGTTCGGCCAGGCTACGCCATCGAATACGACTACGTCGATCCGCGCGAACTGACGCCGTCCCTAGAGAGCAAGCGTCTGCCGGGGCTGTTCCTCGCCGGCCAAATCAACGGCACCACGGGCTACGAGGAGGCTGCTGCGCAGGGTCTTGTGGCCGGACTCAATGCGGCTGCGCGCGCCGGTGGCGGCGCGCCGATCCTGTTCGACCGTGCCGAAGGCTATATCGGCGTCATGATCGACGACCTCGTCACCCGCGGCGTCACCGAGCCCTATCGCATGTTCACGTCGCGCGCCGAATATCGGCTCACGCTACGGGCGGACAATGCCGACCAGCGGCTGACGGATAAAGGCGCTGCGCTCGGCTGCGTCGGCCCGGTGCGGGCGAGGGCGCATCGCGCCAAGATGGCGGTGCTCGATGCAGCGCGAGCGATGGCGCGGGAGCTCGTCGTCACGCCGAGCGAGGCAGCGCGGTATGGCCTGGCCCTGCGCAAGGACGGTCAGCGACGTTCGGCCTTCGAGCTGTTGTCCTATCCGGACATCGGCATCGGCGAGGTCGCGCGGATCTGGCCAAGTCTTGGAGAACTGCCGCCAAAGATCGCCGAGCAGCTCGAAATCGACGCGAAATACGAGGTCTATCTCAGCCGGCAGGCCGCCGACGTCGAGTCCTATCGGCGCGATGAAAGCGTGACTTTGCCCGACGATCTGGACTATGCGGCGTTACCGGGATTGTCCAACGAGGTCCGCCACAAGCTGGAAATGCACCGGCCGCGCACCATCGGCCATGCCGGCCGCATCGATGGCATTACGCCGGCGGCGCTAACGCTCCTGGTCGCGTATCTGCGCCGGCAAGGCAGGAAATCTGCCCGTGGCGCTGTCGCCTGAACTCGCCGCGGATCGCAGCCGCGCCTTGGCGCTCACGCCTGTTTCACGTGAAACATTGGATCGGCTCGACCGCTTTGTCGCGGTGCTGCTCGAGTGGCAGCAGCGGATGAACTTGATTGCATCGTCCACCGAGCCAAAACTGTGGACGCGCCACATCGCCGATTCGCTTCAGCTCCTGGCGCTGGCACCGCAGGCGCGAATCTGGGTTGATCTCGGCTCAGGAGCAGGGTTTCCGGGTGTGGTGCTCGCCTGCGCGCTCGCAGACGGGCCGGGAGCATTGGTGCACATGGTCGAACGCAGCACCAAGAAAGCGGCCTTCTTGCGCGAAGCAGTCCACGCGACAGGTGCTCCCGCCGAGGTCCATGCGGTCGGGCTGGAAGATTTTGTAGAAAATCTTGCCGCGCCTGTGGACGTTGTGACGGCACGGGCCCTGGCGCCACTTGCCGCGCTGCTGACCGCCACGTATCCGTTGTTGAAAACAGGGACGCTCGGTCTGTTTCCCAAGGGTCAAGATGTAGATGCGGAATTGACCGAAGCCGCTAAATGTTGGAGCATCCAGTCGTCTTTGGCACCGAGTTTGACCGATCCCAAAGCCAGGATCGTCTCTATAACGGGAATTGAGAGAATATCTCAACCGGGGCGGGTGCCAAACCAACGCCGTCGTTGAGATACTCGCAAAGCGAATTGGAAGTGCCGGCCATGTCAGACGAACCGTTATCAGAGCAAACAGTGGTTCCTTTTGCCGCGCCGGATCGCGCACCGCAGGTGCAGCTCGCCAAGCCGCCTCGAGTCCTCGCTGTCGCCAACCAGAAGGGCGGCGTCGGCAAGACGACGACGGCAATCAATCTCGGCACCGCGCTTGCCGCCATCGGCGAGGAAGTGCTGATCATCGATCTCGATCCGCAGGGCAATGCCTCGACCGGTCTCGGCATCGACCGCCGTAATCGGCAACACTCGACCTACGATATCTTGATCGGCGAAGCGACGCTGCGCGATGCCGTCGTCCAGACTGCGGTGCCGCGGCTGCATCTCGCGCCGTCGACGCTCGATCTCTCCGGGCTCGAATTGGAAATCGGCCAGGCGCGCGACCGCGCCTTCCGTCTGCGCAATGCGCTGGCGCCGCTGAGCACCGTCGCGGCCGGCCAGGCGAAATTCACTTACGTGCTGGTCGACTGTCCGCCGTCGCTGAATCTCTTGACCATCAACGCCATGGCGGCGGCCAACGCCATCCTGGTTCCGCTGCAATGCGAATTTTTCGCGCTCGAAGGCTTGTCGCAATTGCTCAAGACGGTGGAACAGGTGAGGGCGCAACTCAATCCTGATCTCACCATCCACGGCGTCGTGCTGACCATGTACGACGCGCGCAACAATTTGTCGGGCCAGGTCGTCGCCGACGTGCGCGAATTCATGGGCCGGAAAGTCTACGACACCATCATTCCGCGCAATGTGCGCGTCTCGGAAGCGCCGTCCTACGGCAAGCCGGTGCTGGTCTATGATCTCAAATGCAGCGGCAGCGAAGCCTATCTGCGGCTCGCCACCGAGATCATCCAGCGCGAAAAAGAACTGCTCGCCAGTTGAAGTGATCAGATTGCCGGCGGCGATCAAGAAACGTGCAACAGTAAACGCGGAATAGTCTTGTGAGTGAAACTCCAGGGAAGGCGGCGATGGCGGAGGACGCAGCGCGATCGCGATTGGGCCGCGGACTTGCAGCCCTGATCGGCGATGTCGGTACCGAGAGTTCGGCCGAGCGTCCGCGCGGCCAGCGGCGAGTACCGACCACGTCGCTGCGGCCGAATGCGCGCAATCCGCGGCGCATGTTCTCCGAGGATGAGCTCGATGAACTGACGGCTTCGCTGCGCGAACGCGGCATGATTCAGCCGATCGTGGCGCGGCCGGTCCGCGGCGCACCCGACGCATTCGAGATCATCGCAGGCGAACGGCGCTGGCGCGCGGCGCAGCGTGCCGGCTTGCACGAAGTACCGGTCGTCATCATCGAGGCGACCGACGAAGAGTCGCTGCAGCTTGCGATCATCGAGAACGTGCAGCGCGCCGATCTCAATCCACTCGAGGAGGCCGAGGGCTATCGGGCGCTCGTGGAAGATTACAGCCACACCCAGGACGACATTGCCAAAATGGTCGGCAAGAGCCGCAGCCATGTCGCCAATACGCTGCGGCTGTTGAAACTGCCGCCCTCAATTCGCGCCTATATCTTCAAAGGCAAGCTCGACGCCGGCCATGCCCGCATGCTGGTCGGCCAGCCCAATGCCGAAAAACTCGCGGAAGAAATCGTCGCGCGGGGCCTCAACGTGCGTCAGGTCGAGGAGATCGCGCGTCAGGAATCGGACCGCAGCGGCAAGCCTCGTTCGCAAGCCCGCAAGCGAACGGCGGAAAAGAACGCCGACACGCTGGCGCTGGAAAAGCGCTTGTCCGACGCGCTCGGCCTGGTCGTCAGTATTGATGCGCGCGGCGAAAGCGGCGTCGTCAGCATCCGCTATCGCAATCTTGATCAGCTCGACGATCTGGCGCAGCGCATCGAGAAAAAGCAGCATTAAGAACGTAGAAGTCTTATCGCTTTTTCTTCTTCGCTTTCTTCTTCGCAAAAATCGCGTTCCAGTTTTCCTTGTAGGCGGCGCTGACCGGTTTCTGGCCTTCGCCTCGGCTGTAGCCTGAAGGAGCAGCGGCAACTGCCTCGCCGCCCTCGGCCTTGGTTTCGGTCTTGGCTTCGGTTTTGGCTATGGCTTCACCCGAAGTGCTTTTGTCCTTCGCGGCGGTCTCGCTCTTTGGAGCGTGATCGGCTTTGGCCGGTTTATCGGCTTTGGCTGTTTTGTTGTCGTTGGCCATGATCTTTCCTAAAGCTATGTTCTTTCCTAGAGCCAAGCTGACGTATGCGTGGTCCTAAGAGCAGGTAATGGGAATCGCAGGCAAGCTTGTTTCAAGAGAAGCCCTCCGCTCAAAGCTTGATCTGGATGGCTTGAAATGCCACATCCAGCCCGCCATGAACATGCCCATCCGTGCCCCCGAGGGCGCCCCGGCTCTGTCGTCCTTTGCGACCGAGGTCGAGCGGCGACGCACCTTTGCGATCATCTCCCACCCGGATGCGGGCAAGACCACGTTGACGGAGAAGCTCCTGTTGTTCGGGGGTGCCATTCAGCTTGCCGGCCAGGTCAAGGCCAAGCGCAACCGGCGATCCACGCGTTCAGACTGGATGAGCATCGAGCGGGAGCGCGGGATTTCCGTCGTTACCTCGGTGATGACCTTCGAGTACGACGGCCGTGTGTTCAACCTGCTTGATACTCCCGGTCACGAGGATTTCTCCGAAGACACCTATCGGACCCTCACGGCAGTCGATTCTGCCGTGATGGTCATCGACGCGGCCAAAGGCATCGAGCCGCGGACGCGCAAGCTGTTCGAGGTCTGCCGGCTGCGCGACATTCCGATCATTACCTTCATCAACAAGATGGACCGCGAGAGCCGCGACCCGTTCGACCTCGTCGACGAGATCGAGAAGACCCTCGCGCTCGATACCGCGCCGATCACCTGGCCGGTCGGGCGCGGCCGCGATTTTGTCGGCACAATCGACGTGGAGTCCGGTGGCGTGCGCTTGCTGGACGGCGACGCGGGTTCTGCCGGCACGCTGCGCGCCATGACGATCGCCGAAGTCACCGCGTTGAACCCCGGTCTCGACACGGCAGCATTTGGCGCGGAATTCGATCTCGTGCGCCATGCTTGCAAGCGGTTCGATCCGCGAGCCTTTGCCGAGGGTCACCTGACTCCGGTCTTTTTCGGCAGTGCGCTCAAAAATTTCGGCGTCGGTGATCTGCTCAATGCGCTTGGCGCCATCGCGCCGGCGCCGCGGGCGCAGACCGCCGATAAGCGGGTCGTCGCGGCCACTGAACCCGGCACGTCCGCGTTCGTTTTCAAGATTCAGGCGAACATGGATCCGAACCATCGCGACCGTATCGCCTTTGTGCGGCTTTGCTCCGGTAAGCTCACCCGCGGCATGAAGGTCAAGCAGGTGAGAACCGGCAAGACCATCAGCCTGCACGCGCCCCAATTTTTCTTTGCCCAAGATCGCGCGCTCGCCGAGGAGGCCTTCGCCGGCGACGTGGTCGGCATACCCAATCACGGGACGCTGCGCATCGGCGACACCCTGACGGAAGGCGAGGAGCTCAACTTTGCTGGCGTACCGAACTTCGCGCCGGAGATTTTGCGTCGGGTTCGTTTGACCGATGCCATGCGGGCCAAGAAGCTCAAGCAGGCGCTGCACCAACTGGCCGAGGAAGGCGTCGCGCAGGTATTCCAGCCGACCGACGGATCCTCGGCCCTAGTTGGCGTTGTTGGCCCATTGCAACTCGACGTCCTCAAAGCACGGCTCGCGGACGAATATGGGCTGGAAATCGGTTGGAGCACGGCGGAGTTTCAGTTCGCGCGCTGGATCGCGGCGGACGACCGCAAGCTGCTTGACCAATTCGTGGCGAGCTACCGCTCGTCCATTGCCGAGGATTTCGACGGCGATCTCGTCTTCCTGGCACGCAACGCCTTCGACCTCGAATATACCGGCGAACACAATCCCGGCATTTCTTTCACCGACGTGAAAGACATTCACCGACGCAAGCCCGCCGGGTGAGGCCGGCCCGTCAGGTGTTGGCAAGCTCCTCGCGCAAAATTTCGAGTTCCAGCCACTGTTCTTCCGCCGCCGCGATCTTCAGCTGGAGTTCGCCGAGCGCGGCAGTGACTTTCTCGAACGCGGTGCGGTCGCGTGCATAGAATTGGGGATCGGCGAGCTTTGCTTGCAACCCATCGATTTCGGCTTGCAGCTTGGCAATAGTTTTGGGCAGGGTTTCAAGCGCATGCTTGTCGGTGAACGTCAACCGTCGCTTCGCGGGCCGTGCTTCTGCAATGACCGAAGCGGTTTCTCTGGACACTTTACGCGGCTGCTGTGGCTTGGAACTCTCGCGCGCCAGATCTGCGCCACGCTGCGCCAGCATGTCGCTATAGCCGCCGGCATACTCGGTCCAGCGGCCATTTCCCTCCGGCACAATCACCCCGCTCACGAGACGATCGAGAAAATCCCGATCGTGGCTGATAAGCAAAACAGTCCCGGGATATTCGGCCAGCATTTCCTCGAGCACGTCCAGCGTTTCCATATCGAGATCGTTGGTCGGTTCATCGAGGACCAAAAGGTTCGACGGCTTGGCGAGCACCCGCGCCAGCATGAGGCGGCCGCGCTCGCCGCCCGACAGCTTGCCGAGCGGGGTACGGGCCTGTTCGCTCGCGAACAGAAAGTCCTTCATGTAGCTGACGACATGCTTGGCATTGCCGTTGACCATGACGGTGTCGCCATGACCTTCCGTCAGCGCCTCGGTAACCGTCACATTGGGATCGAGACTATCCCGATGCTGGTCGAGCGTCGCGACAGCGAGCGTCGATCCGAGCCGTACCGAGCCTTTGTCCGGTGGTAAGACTCCGGTCAGCATGTTGATCAGCGTGGTCTTGCCGCTGCCGTTTGGACCGACGATGCCGATACGGTCGCCGCGTTGGATGCGCATCGAGAAATCGCTGACGATCGGACGGCCATCGTAGCTCTTGCCGATACCGGCGGCCTCGATGACCAGCGCGCCGGACGGCGCCGCCGAACCGGTGGTGATGATGGCGTTCCCAGTTGTGGCGCGATAGCTGCGGCGTTGTTCCCGAAGCGCCTGCAATTGGCCGACGCGACGCATATTGCGCTTGCGTCTGCCGGTGACGCCGTAACGCATCCAGTGATCCTCGGCGACGATTCTGCGATCGAGCTTGTGCTGATCGCGTTCCTCCTCCGCCAGCACGGCATCGCGCCATTCTTCGAAATGGGCAAATCCACGATCGAGGCGGCGCGTCTGGCCGCGGTCGAGCCAGACGGTGCTGCGCGAGAGCGTCGAAAGCAGGCGCCGATCATGGCTAATGATCACCAGCGCGGCGCGTCGGGAAGCGAGATCGCGCTCCAGCCATTCGATCGTGGTCAGGTCGAGATGATTGGTCGGCTCGTCGAGCAGCAAGATATCGGGGTTGGCCGCGAGTACACGCGCGAGCGAGGCACGGCGCGTTTCGCCGCCGGAGAGTTTTGCCGGATCTTCCTGCCCGGTGAGGCCGAGTTGCTCCAGGAGACGACGGGCGGCATGGCGGTCGTCGCCCGGCCGTAGGCCGGCCTCGACATAGGCCAGCGTGGACGCGGCCCCCGAAAGGTCCGGCTCCTGCGGCAAGTAGCGCACCACGGTTCCGGGCTGCACGAAAACGGAACCGCGGTCCGGTTCTACGAGCGCCGCCGCGATTTTGAGCAGGGTAGATTTACCGGTTCCGTTACGCCCGACCAGAGATACGCGCTCGCCCGGACCAACGGATAGTTCCGCGCCCGAGAGAAGCGGCGTGCCGCCGAAGGTCAGGGCGATATCTTTAAGTTGAAGGAGCGGAGCGCCACGCCTCGTCATGCCGTCGTGCCGGGCCATTGAATGCCGAGTTCGCCCGCTTGTGATCGACTTTTTGAGCTATTTCCCAGCGTGTAACTCAACAAATCTGTGAACATCACCGTCGTTTACGAGCCTCAGGCTGGATTTGCAAATACTGTCCGGGGAACCGAATCAGGAGGGATAGCTATGTCGAAGCCCATGACGAAGTCTGAACTTATCGGCCAAATTGCCGAGCATTCAAAGCTGAAAAGGGGCGACGTCAAAGGCGTCATAGAGACGCTTGCGACTATTGGCTATAAGGAATTGAAGAAGAACGGCTCCTTCCTTGTGCCGGGCTTTGCGAAATTTGTCGTCATTAAAAAACCCGCGACCAAGGAGCGGAAGGGCATTAATCCCTTCACCAAAGAGCCGACCGTATTCAAGGCCAAGCCAGCTCGGAAAATCGTCCGAGCGCGTCCGGTCAAGGCGGCCAAGGACGCGGTGTGAAATAGGTCCCGCGCGGCAGATCGAGTGCGGATTGACCCTTCGACGCGTCTGAGAACGCGTCGCTGCGGACAACTTGCTTTATGAGTTGGCGCCTTAGCCTTGCGCCGCGCGCATCTGCCACGCCGCCTTGAACGCCTTGCGCTTCTCCGGATCGTACAGGCTCGCATAGTCGTATTTGAGCGGCTTCGACGGCTCGACGTGGAGCGTGGCGAAGACCGGCCCGTCTTGTTCGAGCACGTGCGCGATCTGCTGCTCGAACATGCGCAGGTCGGAAAAGTCATAGGTCGCGGCATAGCCGGCCGACCGCGCGATATTGGCGAAATCCACTTTCGGATTTGGAATCGGATGGCCGCCGTTCGCCTCGTAGGTGTCGTTGTGGGCGACGAAGTGAACGAGATTTTTCGGCGCTGCGGCTGCGATGGTCACCAGGCTGCCGAGGTTCATCAAAAGGCTGCCGTCGCCTTGCAGCACCACGACGCGCCGGTCCGGCCGGCCGAGCGCCAGGCCAAGGCCGTGCGACGAATCAAGCCCCATGGCGCCGATCGACAGGTAGTTGAGCGGGCGCGGACTGACCTCGACCCAGTCGACGGCGGAGCTGTATGTCGCGATCACCGCTTCGTCGGTGATATGGCGGGCCAGGATGCGAAAGCATTCGTCGCGTTTCATCATGATACTTTGGGGCTCCGCCCGACCAGGAACGCCACCGGCTGCGACTCGGCATAGGCTTTATCGATGGCCGGCCTGATCTTGGCGACGTCGGCGTCGACGCTGAGCAGGTGATGCGCGATGCCCATGTCGTCGAGGATCGGCTCGACGATGCGCACGCCGTAGCGCGGCGATTCCTTCGGCGCTTTGTCGGGATCGTGTTGCAACAGGCCGATCATCATGCAGATCGGCTGCTTGTACTCCACCGCGACGCCGCGGATGGCATTGATCGAATCGAGGAATCCGGTGTGCTGGATCAGGACTAGCGCGCGCTTGTCGCTATAGGCGAGCCCGGTGGCGATGCCAATGCACTCGTCTTCCTTGCAGACGCGGATGAGGCGGAGATCCTTGTCCTGCGCGATCGGCGCCAGCAATCCGGCGCTGGTGACGATGTCGGGCACTGAAAGGATATATTCGATCCCGCTCGCCTTGATCGCGGCAATGATGCCGGCGCCGCTGAGCTCGCGCGCCGTAGCGCCGGCACGTGTCGCTGTCGCTTCCATCCCATTCTCCAAAGCCCGCCGCGAAAGGGCTTCAGCGTAGCTGGGATCGGGGATTGGTCAATCCGGCCTTGCGGTTGTCGCTGGTCTGGATTGACAGTGCTCGTGGGCGGCACGCTTAATCCTGGCCGCCCGCTTGACCGGATTGGACGCACCGATGACCGTCGATCTGCCGCATTACGAAATTCTCGCCGTGCGCTACGGCACTTCAAGCGCCCGCCCGGCGAGCCAGAATTTCATCATGTCCG
Source organism: uncultured Alphaproteobacteria bacterium (assembly GCA_963821175.1). GTDB lineage: Bacteria > Pseudomonadota > Alphaproteobacteria > Rhizobiales > Xanthobacteraceae > BOG-931. The sequence goes on along the minus strand of CAWGCU010000024.1, from coordinate 6,628 downwards.
ATGGCCATGACGGGCCGATGCCGATGGATTTCTATATCTGGGTCATTCGCGGCGCGGGCCGCACCATCGTCGTCGACACTGGATTTTCCGTGGGCGCTTCGGAGCGGCGCAATCGGCGCTTCGTGCATCGGCCGGCCGAGGCGCTGGGGCAGGCTGGCGTCGATCCCGCGGCAGTGCAGGACGTGGTGATCACGCACCTGCATTGGGACCATTCCGGCAATATGGATCTGTTTCCCAACGCCACGTTCCACGTCCAGGACGCCGAGATGGCCCAGGCCACCGGCCGCTGCATCTGCCACAAATGGTTTCGCCGCCAGTCCGAGGTCGATGACGTGGTGGCGCTGGTCAAGAATCTCTACGCCGGGCGGGTCAAATTCCACGACGGCGAAGGCGCCGTGGCGCCCGGCGTCACCGTGCATCTCGTCGGCGGCCATACCGGCGGATTGCAGATCGTGTGCGTGCACACGTCGCGCGGTGCCGTTGTGCTGGCAAGCGACGCCGTGCACTACTGGCAAAATCTCGCCGAGCAGAATCCATTTCCTCCGGCCAATGTCATGGACGCGCTCGAAGCGTTCCGCATCATCGAGGATTTAGCTGGCGACCGCGACCACATCATCCCCGGCCACGATCCGTTGGTGCTCAGCCGCTTCCCGCCGCTGCGCGGTAATCTCGATATCGTGCGCGTCGATCTAGCGCCCGTGATGTAATTCGCGCGCCCGCTCGACGCGTTTGATCAAGTCGGCGATCAATGGGCTTTGACTGAACGTCATGATCTGCACCGGCGCGCAAAACGCGACTTCGTCGCCAAACACCGTCGGATGCCGCAGCGACAGCACCACGCGCGGCGGGCTGGTCATCGCCGCGTAACTGACATTGGTGATATCGGCTAGCGCGATGCGTTGCTCCTGGCCGTTATTCTTCACGACCAGGGCGTCGCCGTCGTCCAAAACTTCGTCGACCAGATCGAAGACATATTTCTTCATGAAATAGATGCCGAGAACGAAAATGATCGGCATGACGATCACGAAGGGAAATAGTCCGGAACCCTTCGACAGCCCGGCGTAAAGGCCGATCCCGCCGATCAGAGCGCAGCCGCCAATCCAAATGATCGGGAAAATACGCTTATAATAAAAGGTCAGGGTCGATGAGATGAGACTCATGCGGCGCCCGACAGTGCGTTATTCCGCCGCCGTTCGTCCCGCACCCGTGCCGAACCGCCGCTCGATGTAATCGATGACGATTTTTTGGAAATCGGCGGAGACCGTCGGGCCGCGCAGGGTCATGGCCTTCTTGCCGTCGATGAAGACCGGCGCGGTCGGTGTTTCGCCGGTGCCGGGCAGCGAGATGCCGATATCGGCGTGCTTGGATTCGCCGGGGCCGTTGACGATGCAGCCCATGACCGCAACATTGAGGCCTTCAACCCCGGGATAGCGCGTCTTCCAGGCCGGCATGGAGTCGCGAATGAAGCTCTGGATGCTGGATGCGAGCTCCTGGAACGTTGTCGAAGTGGTACGGCCGCAACCGGGGCACGCGGCAACCAGCGGCACGAAAGTGCGCAGGCCTACGGTTTGCAGAAGCTCCTGCGCGACTTTCACTTCGAGCGTGCGATCGCCGTTCGGCTCGGGCGTCAGCGAGATACGGATCGTATCGCCAATACCTTGCTGCAGCAGCACGCCCATGGCGGCCGATGACGCGACGATGCCTTTCGAGCCCATGCCGGCCTCGGTGAGACCGAGATGCAGCGCGTAATCGCAGCGCCGCGCCAGCTCGCCGTAGACGCCGATCAGGTCCTGAACCGCAGACACTTTTGCGGAAAGAATGATGTGGTCCTTCGGCAGGCCGATCTCTTCGGCGCGCTCGGCCGACAGCATCGCCGATTGGATCATCGCTTCGCGCGTCACGTCGCGGGCGTCGACCGGATGGTTCGACTTGGCGTTCTGGTCCATGAGGTGCGTGAGCAGCTCTTGGTCGAGCGAGCCCCAATTGGCACCGATGCGCACCGGCTTATTGTGCTTGATCGCGGTCTCGACGATGGCGCCGAACTGGCGGTCCTTCTTTTCCTTGAAACCGACATTGCCGGGATTGATGCGATACTTATCGAGCGCTTCGGCGCAGGCCGGGTGATCGGCCAGGAGCTTGTGGCCGATGTAATGGAAATCGCCGACGATCGGCACGTCGACGTTCATCTTGAGCAGCCGCTCCTTGATGTGCGGCACGGCGGCCGCAGCCTCGTCGCGGTCGACGGTGATGCGGACGATCTCGGAACCGGCCCGCGCCAGCGCCGCCACCTGCTTGGCCGTTCCCTCGACGTCGGCCGTGTCGGTATTGGTCATCGACTGCACCACGACGGGGGCGCCGCCGCCGACCGTCACATTGCCGACCTTGACGGCGACCGTTTGATGCCTTGCGGTGGGACCGGAAAATTCCATCATAATCAGTACCTTAAGATAATGCTGTGAGCCTTGCCCGATCATGCGGCGGGACCAGGACCCCCTGCATATAGCGTCACCGGGGCCGGTTGACGAGGACGATGCCGCCCGCGACCAAAGCCACCGCCAGCGCGAAAGCAGGCGTCAGTGACTCATTCAATATCAGATGGCCGGTCGCCACGCCAAAGAGCGGCGCCAGGAAGGTGAACACCGACAGGCGGGCGGCCGAATAACGGACGATGAGCGCAAACCAAACCGCAAAGGTGACGCTCACCACCCAAATCGTCTGATAGGCAAAGGCGCCGACGGCGATGGCCGAAGGCATGGCATTCATGCGTTCGCCGAAGACCAGTGCGCCCGCCGCGAGTAGCGGCGCGGACACTACGAGCTGGTAGAGCAGTGTTTTCTCGGCGCTGATGCGATTGAGCGTGCTCACTTTGATCAGCAATGTCGTGGCCGCCCAGGCGGCGCCGGCGCCGACAAACATGATATCGCCGAGCATCTGGTGCGGATCGGTCGCTGGCGTCGGCAGGCCGAAGGCGATGACGATGCCGATAAACGACAGCAACAGACCGAGCCATTGCGACAGCGAAAAATGATCGCCCGGAACCAGCCAGCGCGATCCGATCACAACGAAGAACGGCGCCAGGTAGAGGAACAACACGCCGCGCGTCGCGGTGGTCCACACCAGGCCGCGATAGATCAGCACGAATTCGAGCGCGAACAGTACGCCGGCAAAAAATCCCGCGCCCAATGTGCCGTCGCGCTTGAACAGCGCCATGCCGCGGGCTTGCGTCCAGGCACAGACAATGAACGCGGCAATCGCCGAGCGCGCCGCCGATTGGATCAGCGGCGGAATATCGTGGATGGCCAGCTTGATCGAAACGTTGTTAAATCCCCAGCTTAGGCACAGCCCGATCGTGACAATGATCGCGAGCGCGTCGAGCGGGCGGGACGATGGGGACGGGGGCACGACGTTCAGTTCAATTCCAACGTGTCATCGTTCGCGGCAATGCGAGCAGATGCCGGCGATTTCGATCAGCGGGCTTTTCGGCGTAAATCCAGCCGCGCGCGACGACGCTTTGAGCGCTTCGGCAGCGCCGCCGCCCGGCGCCTCGCCGACCGCGCCGCAACGCTCGCAGATGAGAAAGACGACGAGATCCTCACCGGCGTGATTGTGCACGCAGGCGACGAAGGCATTGCGGCTTTCGATGCGGTGGACGAGGCCGTTGTCGCGCAGAAAATCGAGCGCGCGATAGACCGTGATCGGCGCTGGGCGCGTATCGCCGGCCAAGTGATCGATGATTTCGTAAGCGCCGAGCGGCTTGTGGCTGGCGAGCAGCGCTTCGAGCACTTGGCGCCGGATCGGCGTCAGCCGTTGCGCGCGCGCCGCACATAGCGTTTCGGCATGCGCGATGGCGCTGCTGGCGCAGCGGTCGTGATCGTGGTCGGGTGCGGGAAAGATCGCGCGCGGCATGCTGGTCATGTCTCGGTCATGGCAACGACAGGGCCAAGCCTTATCGCGCACCTATTGTAGCGGCTTGAGCCAAAATCGCGAAAACGTGACGCTAGGCTCGCTATTTATGTTGCACTGCAACAAAAAGCATCCCACACTCCGTCAGTTCACGACAGTTCAGGCCCATAAGGCGTCATTTTAGCAAGGCGCCGCAATGAATTGGGGATTGCGATGTTGAAAGGAAAGTCCGCCCTGGTGACCGGCTCGACCTCGGGCATCGGTCTTGCCATTGCGCGCGCCATGGCCGCGCAGGGCGCCAACGTCACCATCAACGGCTTCGGCGACAAGACCGCGATCGAAAAAGAGCGCAGCGGCATCGAGAAGGAATTCGGCGTCAAGGCGGTCTATTCGCCGGCTGACATGACCAAGCCCGCCGAAATCGCCAACATGGTGAATACGGCGGAGAAGACCTTCGGCTCGCTCGACGTGCTGGTGAACAATGCGGGCATCCAATTCGTCTCGCCGATCGAAGAATTTCCGATCGACAAGTGGGACCAGATTCTCGCCATCAATCTGTCGGCGGCTTTCCACGCCATCCGCACCGCCGTGCCGGGCATGAAATCGCGCAAATGGGGCCGCATCATCAGCACCGCCTCGGCCCATTCGCTGGTCGCCTCGCCGTTCAAGGCCGCCTATGTCACCGCCAAGCACGGCCTCGCCGGCCTAACCAAGACCGTCGCGCTCGAGCTCGCCACCTTCGGCGTGACCTGCAACTGCATCAGCCCCGGCTATGTGTGGACGCCGCTGGTCGAGAAACAAATACCGGATACGGCGAAAGCGCGCGGCATCACCGAAGAAGAGGTCAAGCGCGATGTGATTTTGGCGGCGCAGCCGACCAAAGAGTTCATCACCGTCGACGAGATCGCGAGCCTTGCCGTCTACCTCTGCTCCGACGCGGCGAAGGCGATCACCGGCGCCAATCTTTCGATCGACGGCGGCTGGACCGCGGCGTGAGCAGCGCGGCCGCATGATAAAAATACTCTCGTCGTTGTTGCCCGGCCGCGCGCCGGAGCAAAATGCCGCGCCGAAGCCCAAGCGCATCAATCTGGCGCTGCAAGGCGGCGGCGCCCACGGTGCCTTCACCTGGGGCGTGCTGGAACAGCTTCTGAGCGACGACCGCCTCGCCATCGAGGGTATTTCCGGCACCTCGGCGGGCGCGGTGAATGCCGTGATGCTGGCCGACGGCCTTACGCGAGGCGGGCGGGATGAGGCGCAGAAACGGCTCGCCGAGTTTTGGCGTGCGGCCTCCTCTAGCGGCAGCCTGCCGGCCTTGCAGCGTGCGGTGATGGAGCGGCTGTTGTCGTTCACGCCGCTCGAAGGCACGCCGGTGCAGGCCTGGTTCGACGCGCTGTCGCGCTATTTCTCGCCTTACGACGTCAATCCACTCAATATCAATCCGCTCAAGGATTTATTCGAGCGGTTCGTCGATTTCGAAGCGCTACGCGCCAATGCCGATCTGCAAATTTTTATCTCGGCGACCAATGTGCAGACCGGCCGCGTGCGCATTTTCCCGCGCGACAAAATCACCGCCGATGCGGTGATGGCCTCGGCCTGCCTGCCGCTGTTGTTCCGCGCCGTCGAGATCGACGGCGTGCCCTATTGGGACGGCGGCTATCTCGGCAACCCGGTGATCTTTCCGTTTTTCCGCACCACCACCACCGAGGACGTGCTGGTGGTGCAGATCAATCCGCTGGTACGGCAGGCGACGCCGACGTCGTCCAGCGAGATCATGAATCGCATCAACGAGATCACGTTCAATTCCTCGCTGATCGGCGAATATCGCGCCATCGATTTCGTCGCCCGCCTGATCGACCAGGGCAAGCTGCCGCGTGGCACCGAGCCCGGGCAATATCGCCGCATCAACGTTCATCGCATCGTGCTCGACCGCTTCGGCACCCATTTCGACGCCTTCAGCAAGCTTTCGACCGACTTCGATTTCTTCGACATGCTGCACGTCAGCGGCAAGCGCGCCGCACGGCGTTTCCTCGACGAGCATTTCGACGATATCGGCGTGAAGAGCACGGTGGACTTGCAGGCCGAAGCGCAGGCCGAATGGGCGTGATAAACTGGTTTTGATGCCGGACGCTCTTGCACTGCTCATTGCCGAAGTCGGTGCCGCGCGCATGGAGATCTGCGTTGCCGACATCACGACGCTCGCGGTCGACGCCATCGTCAATGCTGCCAACAGCGCATTGCTTGGTGGCGGCGGCGTCGATGGCGCCATTCATCGTGCCGCCGGACCGGAATTACTCGTCGAATGCCGAACGCTCGGCGGCTGCGCGACCGGCGGAGCCAAGATCACGCGCGGTTATCGGCTGCCGGCGAAGCATGTCATTCACGCCGTCGGTCCGGTCTGGAACGGCGGCGTTCAGCGTGAGGGGGAGTTGCTGGCGTCTTGCTATCGCACGGCGCTGGATTTGGCGGTGGCGCATCGCCTGACCTCGATTGCGTTCCCCGCAATCTCGACCGGTGTCTATAGATTCCCGCCGGACCACGCCGCCCGCATCGCTGTGGGCACGGTGGCCGCTGAATTGGCGGCGTCACCGCGTGGAATCGCGCGCGTCGTGTTCTGCTGCTTCGCGCCAGCTGCGGCTGACCACCACAGCGCCGCTTTTGCCGATCTGGGTTTGGCCTGAGAACCGCTGGCGGCCTTCTTCCTTGCATGACTGACTCGCCCAAAATG
>CAWGCU010000023.1:0-166332 GCA_963821175.1 uncultured Alphaproteobacteria bacterium | reverse complement strand
CCGCAGGCGGACAGGTGGGAGTGCGTAAATGGCAGAATGGGTTCGTCGCCAAGGCTCGCGGACTTGCCCGACGGCGACCGGCGCATCGTGACCGCCGGCAACAACGAGATCGGCGTCGTTCGCCACGGCGGCACCTATTACGCCTACAGCAACTACTGGCGTCCATTCCGGCGGGCCCGGCCTGCGAGGGAATCCTGATCAACCAGGTCGTGGACCTGATCGCACCGGACCGCACCTATCAGGGCCAGACGCTCTCCGACGAAGTGCATTTCGTTTGTCCCTGGCACGGCTATGAATACGAGCTCACCACCGGCCAGCGCGCGGGCGACCGCAAGCTGAAGCTGAGGAAATTCGAGGTGGTGCGGCGCGGCGACGACCTTTACGTGGTCGCCTGACGCATGATCCGGAAAAGTGGTTACCGGTTTTCCGAAAAGATCATGCGTTCTGTAATGGGAGAGAACGATGGACACAACTCCGAACGAAGTCCGCAAGCTTAACTTCGACGATTACTCGACTGCGAAACATCTGGAGCACGCGGCGCAGCAGGCGCGGGCGCGCAATTACCAGGATTTTTTGATCGTCGACGTCGACGCGCACCACTACGAGAATGAATCCTACAAGGAAGTTTTTCAGTACATCGAAAGTCCGGTGATCCGTCACGACGTGATGGATTCCGCGCAGCGCCCCGGCCGTTCCGCCATGATCAACAGTTCGGTCGGCAATCAAAATCTCGGCGGCCGCATCACCCGCTCCAACTTGCGCCGGCTGCAGAAGGTGCCGCAGGACGGCCGGCATCGCGACGTCGCCATGACCGTCGAGTGGATGGATTCGCTCGGCGTCGATTACGCCTGCCTGTTCCCGACCCCGATGCTGTTTCTCGGCCTGCATCCGCAGGTCGAGATCGAGGTGGCGCTGTGCCGTGCCTATAACCGCTGGCTCTGCGAGCGTATCCTCGCCGTCGAGCCGCGGCTGGTCTCGATGCTCTACCTGCCGTTCAACGATCCGGAAGCCGCCTACCAGACGGTGAAGGATTTTGGCGACAAGAAAGGCGTCGTCGGCTTCATGGTGACGTCGCCGCGTTACAAGCCGGTGCACGACAACGCCTATATGAAGACTTATGCGCTGCTCGAAGAGCTTGGCAAGCCGATCTCGTTTCACGCCGCCTATAGCTGGGAAGACCGCGCGCTGCAGATGACCAACCGCTTCATCTCGGTGCATTCGCTGGGCTTCATGTGGTTCAACATGATCCACATGACCAACTGGGTGATCAACGGCCTGCCCGAGCGCTTTCCCAAGCTCAAGGTGCTGTGGATCGAGAGCGGGCTGACCTGGGCCTACGCACTGATGCAGCGGCTCGATCATTCCTACATGATGCGCACGTCGGACTGCCCGTCTCTGAAAAGAAAGCCGAGCGAATACATGCGCGAGAGATGTTTTACTCGTCGCAGCCGATGGAGAAGCCCGACGACAACTCCATCCTCGAAGCCACGTTCAAGATGATCAAGGCCGACACGCAGCTTCTTTGGTCGTCGGACTATCCGCACTGGGATTTCGACACGCCCGGCGTGATCCACGATCTGCCGTTCCTCAACGAGACGGCCAAGCGCAACATCCTCGGCGCCAATGCGGCGCGGGTGTTTGGACTCGATACGAAAGTCGTGAAGAAAATTCCGTAGGCCGGAGTTGCGTTACCCGTCCTGCGGTTGCGGAGGGGAAACGTCATGATGTGTTTTGGTATCAAGGCAGCGCGCCTGCTGGCCTTGCTGTTGCCTATTCTCGTCGCGGGCGGCCCGAGCTACGCGCTCGATTATCCGACGCGGCCGGTGCGCTTCATCGTTTCGTTCGCGGCCGGCGGCCCAACGACACCATCGCGCGCATCCTCGGCCAGTACTTGTCGGAACAGCTCGGCCAGCAATTCATCATCGAGGACCATGTCGGCGCCGGCGGCAATATCGGCATGCAGGACGTGCTGACCTCGGCGCCTGACGGCTACACCATCGGCTTCGTCGCGCCGAACAATGCCATCAACGCTACGCTCTACGAGCATATCCCGTTCGACTTCGTGCGCGACTCCACGCCGATCGCCGGCACCATGAAGCTCGCCAATGTCATGGACGTGAATCTCGATTTTCCGGCCAAGACGGTGCCTGAGTTCATCGCCATGGCGAAGGCGCAGCCGGGCAAGATCAATTTCGCCTCCGGTGGCGTCGGCACCTCGCCGCACATGTCGGGCGAGCTGTTGGCGATCATGACCGGCATAAAACTCACCCACGTGTCGTATCGCGGCACCGGCCCGGCGATGACCGATCTGCTCGGCGGCCAGATCCCGGTGCTGTTCGACAACCTTCCGGGCTCGATCCAGCAGATCAAGGCCGGCCGCATCCGCGCGCTCGGCGTCACCACGAAGGAGCGCGTGGCATCGCTTCCCGACGTGCCGACCATCGGCGAAACCGTGCCCGGCTACGAAGTGTCGGTGTGGTTCGGCATCAGCGGGCCGAAAGGCATCCCGCCCGACATCGTCGCCAAGCTCAACACCGCCGTCAACGCGGCGCTGGCAAAACCTGAGCTCAAAGCGCGCTTCCACGACCTCGGCGGCGAGGTGATGCCGATGAGCCCGGCCGAATTCGGCAAGCTCGTTGCCGACGAGACCGCGAAATGGGCCAAGGTGGTGAAGTCGGCCGGCCTGAAGGTGGAGTGAGCGCGCCGTGCGCCGTTCAGGTGCCGGTAAACACCGGTTTGCGCTTTTCCATGAAGGCTGAGCGGCCTTCGTTGTAGTCGTTGCTGGTGAAGCACTTCTCCACCATTTCGGTGGTGCGCGCGATGTTGCGCTTGGAGTCTTCCCTGACGATTTCGTTGACGGTGTATTTCACCGCCTTGATGGTGAGCGGCGCGTTGGCACAAATCATGTCGGTGATGCTTTTGACGGAAGTTTCAAGTTCTGCCGACGGCACCACGCGGTTGACGAGGCCCATGGTGAGGGCTTCCTGGGCGTCGAACTGGCGCGCGGTGTAGAAAATCTCCTTGGCGAAGGCCGGCCCGACGACGTCGACCAGGCGCTTCAAGCCCACGTAGCCGTAACCGAGCCCGAGCTTGGCGGCGGGAACCGCGAAGCGCGAATTGTCGGTGGCGATGCGCAGGTCGCAGCATGTCGCCAGGCCCAGCCCGCCGCCGATGCAATAGCCGCGGATCATGGCGATGGTCGGCTTGGGGAATTCGTAGATGCTGGCGTAAGCCGCTTCCGACTTGGCGCCGTAGGCACGCGCCCCTTCAAGATTGGCGCGTTCGCTCTCGAACCTTGAGATATCCGCCCCGGAGACGAAGGCCTTGCCGCCGGCGCCGGTCAGCACCACGACGCGGATGTCGTTGTCGGCAACGAAGTCGTCGAGGATACGCTTGGTCGCTTCCCACATGTCGAGCGACACGGCGTTGAGCTTCTCCGGATTGTTGAAAGTGACGTAACCGACGCCTCCTTCTTTGCGGGAGAGCATCTTGTCGGTCTGGGTCATTTTGTTTCCTTTTGAATGTCTCGGATCAAACCGCTTTCGCCTTATGCAGCGCGGCGATGTCGCGCTTGCTGAAGCCGAATTCCTTGAGCACCGCGTCGGTGTGCTCGCCGAGCTCCGGCGGCCGCACCACGAGCTTCGACGGCGTGCGCGACAGTGTGACGCCCTGGCCGACGAGCCGCATCTTGCTCTTGTCCTTCTTGGTCACGCTTTGCGCGATGCCGAGATGCTGCACCTGCGGATCGGCGAACATTTTGTCGATGGAATAGATCGGCCCGCAGGGGCAACCGGCCGCATTCAGGCGCTCGATCCATTGCGCGCTGGTGCGGCCGACCAGATGCTTGTTGATGTCGACGTCAAGCGCGTCGCGATTCTTCGAGCGCGCGGCGCCGTCGATGTATTCAGGCATTTTCGCCAGTTCCGGCGCCTCGATGGCTTCGCAAAACCGCTTCCAGATGGTCTGCCCGGCGGTGGCGATGTTGATATAGCCGTCGTCGGTCTTGTAGACGCCGGTCGGCGCGCTGGTCGGATGATTGTTGCCGGCCTGCTTGGCGACTTCGCCCTGCACCAGATAGCGGGCGGCCTGGAAGTCGAGCATGAAGATTTGCGCTTGCAGGAGCGAGGTGGCGACCTGCTGGCCTTTCTTGGATTTCTCGCGCTCCAACAGCGCGACCAGGATGCCGGTCGCCGCCAGCAACCCGGCGCTGAGATCGGCGACCGGAATGCCGACGCGGACCGGGCCTTGCCCCGGCAGACCGGTGACCGACATGAGCCCGCCCATGCCCTGCGCGATCTGATCGAAACCCGGCCGGCCCGCATAGGGTCCGTCCTGGCCGAAGCCGGAAATGCTGGCATAGACGATACGCGGATTGATCTTGGCGAGCGTCTTGTAATCGATGCCGAGCCGCTTCTTCACGTCGGGACGGAAATTCTCCACCACGACGTCGGCCTTTTTCACCATGCGCTTGAATGCGGCCAGTCCTTCCGGCGCTTTCAGGTTCAGCGTCATGCTGCGCTTGTTGCGATGCAGGTTCTGAAAGTCGCCGCCTTCGCGCGGTCCGCCCATCGGCTCTTCCAGGCCGGGCGGCGTCTCGATCTTGATGACGTTGGCGCCCCAGTCGGCGAGCTGGCGGACGCAGGTCGGCCCCGACCGCACGCGGGTCAAATCGAGCACGGTGAAGCGGGTTAGGGCTTTCGAAGCGCGGGGAAAAGGCATTGCGGGCGCCTCCAACGCCGGGTTTCCGCCGGCTCTGATGCCGCCGGCGGAATTTTTGCCGGCCGCAAAGGTAACCATAGGACCGGAAGGGCCAGAACTTTGCCGATCTGATCGCTGTTGTCTACCGGCTCCCGGCAGGCATTTTTGCCGTCGTTTTGCGGCGCCTACATGGATAAAATGTAAGTAGGACAGCCATCTTTCCGGCACTTTCACGAGGCGATCATGAACGAGGATGTACTGAACGTCAGCGTGCGCAAATTTCTCAAAAAGGTCGGCATCACCTCGCAGCGCGAGATCGAGCAAGCGGTGCGGGCCGCCGTCAGCGGCGGCAAGCTCAAAGGCAATGAGGCTTTGCCGGCCAAAGTGGTCCTTACCGTCGCCGGGATCAGCCTGTCGGTGGAGATCGAAGGCGCCATCGAGCTTGAGTGAGGCGCCGCCCTTGAAGCAAGAATTGGCGCGCTGCAAATTTCCGGGAAACAATCATGATCGATCTACGTCGTGCCGTCATCGCGCTCATGCTGGTAGCCGTTGCTGGTGCAGCGGCCGCTCAGGATCATCCGGGACGAGGTAGCGGCGACCGGCCCAATCGCCAAGAACAAGGTCAGCAGAACGGCTCGGATCGGGGGCAGGGCGGCCCTGGTGTTCTGTCGCTGCTGCCGGGTGACGCGGTCAGCGAGCACAGTATCGATACGCCGAACGGCAAGCTCGCCTATACGGCGACCGCCGGAACATTGTCGCTGTTCGATCAATCGGGCGAGCGCTCGGCCGCGGTGTTCTACACCGCCTATGTGGCCAAGACTTCTGCAGAAAGAACGACAATCACGCGGCGCGGCCGCTGACCTTCGTGTTCAATGGCGGCCCGGGCGCGGCTTCGGCCTTTCTCCATCTCGGGGTGGTGGGTCCGCGCATCGCCCAATTCGGCATGGCCGGGCATAACGGCGCCGATGTCCGCCTGGTCGACAATCCGGATACCTGGCTCTCCTTCACCGATCTGGTGCTGATCGATCCCATCGGCACCGGCTGGAGCCGGGCGGCCAAGCCCGACGGCGGCAGCGCGTTCTGGGGCGTGCGCAATGACGCCGAGTCGATGGCGAAAGTGATCGCGCTTTACGTCGCCAAGAACGGCCGCGTCAGCTCGCCGAAATTCATCCTCGGCGAAAGCTACGGCGGCTTCCGCGCCGCCAAGGTCGCTCGCGCGGTGCAGAGCGAGCAGGGCATCGTGATTTCGGGAATTTTGATGCTGTCGCCGATGCTGGAAGCAGAGTTCCAGTTCGGCGGCGGTCGCTTCGCGCTCGGCGCCGCGTTGCAACTGCCGTCGCTGGCGGCGGCGGAACTCGAACGCAAGGGGACTTTCAGCAAGGAGGCGCTGGCTCAGGTCGAGCACTTCGCGCTGACCGAGTATCTGTCGACACTGGCCGGACCGCCGTTGCAGGGTGAGCCGGCAAAGAATTTTTACGCGCGCGTCGCGCAGATGACCGGATTACCGGTGGACGTCATCGCTCAAGCGCGCGGCTTCATTCCCGACGACTATGTCAAGAATCTCCCGATCGGCAACCACAAGATCGTCAGCCAATACGATGCGACCTTTGCCTCCGACGATCCTTATCCGGAATCGCCATCCGCGCACGGCCCCGATCCGATCCTCGACGGCGTGGTGCGTGCCTACGGCAGCGCCTTCGCCGCCTATGCGCGCGACGAGCTCGGCTTCAAGACCGATATCACCTACACGCTCCTCGCGTCGGACATTTCCGGCAAATGGCAGTGGCGCGAGGGGTCGAGCCGCGGCCAGCCCAGCGTCGCCGACGATCTGCGTGTACTGCTGGCGCTGACGCCGTCGTTCCACCTGATGATCGCCCACGGCTATAGCGACATGGTCACGCCCTACGCGGTGAGCCGCTACGTGCTCGACCATCTGCCCCCGGTCGATGGCGAGGAGCGCACCCAACTGAAACTCTATCGCGGTGGCCACATGTTTTATCTCGACCCGGCCTCCCGCAAGGCCTTCACTGCCGACGCGCGCACCATGTACGCGCCGCCGTGACAGATGTTGCCCGTCACATTTTCCAGAACATATCTTTCCTGCACATATTTCTTGCACACGGCCGCCGCGCCTCCGACCGCGGACGCGCGCGACGGCCGGGTCGAGGCATGGCTGCGGCAGACGGTTGGCGTGGAAATCGATTTTGCGGTTAACGGCGCGCTGGGCAAGCTCGAAGGGCTGCTTCTGCTTCCGCGCGAAAAGCAGCGGCTCTTTGTCTCACCACTCGATGGGGCTTGTGCCCAACTGCAAGCGGTATGGGACAAATTCCTCGCGTCAGAGCCAAAAGTACCGGCGAAATAACAAAGTTGCCCAGGCGGTCGCGTCGCGTGGGGGTGACCCCGGCGGCCGCATTCGCATTGCATTTCCCGCGGTTATAAGCCAGTTATTCGACATTCGTTTGATTGATCGGGCGATAGAAAATAGGCATAAACGCCCGGCCTTCAGAAACCACCAAAAACACCCCCGAGGGAGTAAACATGTCCGTCAATCTTATCGGCCGCCCGGTTCGGCGGCGCACGCTACTCAAGGCCGGTCTCGCGATCGGCGCCATGCAGGTTGCCAGCCCGTTCGTGGTGAAGTCGCTCGCCGACGAGCCGGTCAAGATCGGCCTCGACAACCCGCTGACCGGCACCTTCGCCGCGCTCGGCAAGAACGAATTGATCGGCGCGCAACTCGCGCTCGACCAGATCAACGCCAACAACGGCATTCTCGGCCGCAAGGTCGAGCTCCTGGTCGAGGACTTCGACCAGCGGCGACACCGCGACCGCGGTGCAGAAGGCCGACAAGCTGATCGACCGCGACAAGGTCGACTTCCTCATCGGCAACATCAACTCGGCGCTGGCCCAGGCGATGGCCAACGAGAGCAACCAGAAGGGCATGTTCCACATCGTGCCCGGCGGCCATACCGACAGCGTCACCGGCAAGCAGTGCCACTGGAACGTCTTCCGCGTCTGCAACACCACGCGCATGGAAACCAATTCGGTCTCCAAGCTGCTGCTCGACCTCGTACGGCAAGAAGTGGTACTTCATCACCACGGACTACGCCTTCGGCCATTCGCTGCAGGAAGGTTTCGAGGCGAGCTTGAAGCAGGCCAACGGCACCGAGCTCGGCGCCGACTTCACGCCGCTCGGCACCACCGACTTCTCCGCCAATCTGATCAAGGCGCAGTCGACCAATCCGGACGCGATCATCTTGTTGCTCGCCGGCGACGACATGATCAACTGCCTCAAGCAGGCGGTGCAGTTCGGGCTCAACCAGAAGTTCCACATCGCCGGCGCGCAGCAGGAGCTCGAAGTCAACAAGGGCCTGCCGCCCGACGCGCTGTTCGGCGACTGGGTGTTCGAATGGTACTGGAAGCAGCCCGGCGTGCCGCACGTCGAGCAGTTCGTCGCCGATATCCGCAAGCGGACCAACGGCAACGTGCCGACCGCGCGCACCTGGTTCGGCTATGCGGCGATCCAGACCTGCAAGCTCGCCGCCGAGAAGGCGAAGTCGCTCGAGCCGATCAGATGGCCAAGGCGATGCAGGGCCTGGTGCTGCCGCCGGAAGTGGCGCTGATGCCGAACACGTCCGTATTACCGCAACGGCGACAACCAGCTGATGCCGACGCTGTTCGTCGGCCAATCGCAGCCGGCGCCGGCCGGCGGCGACAAAGAGGACCTGTTCAAGGTCGGCCAGCTGGTCAAGGGCGACGAAGCCGCCCTGTCGGTCGAAGGCACCGGATGCAAGATGACGTGGCCGGCCTGATCGCTGTATAAACCAGGCGCCGCGCCTCAAGCGCGGCGCCTGGAATTTCAGCCGGGGTGGGGGTTCTAAACATCGATGTCGGGGAATGGGGATCGCCTACGCACCGCCGGCGGCCGGCGTGATCTGCGGGCGGCGATGATGTTGTTTCGCGTATGACACAGCTGCTGCTGTTCAATGTCTTCAACGGGCTCATCATCGGCGCGTTTTACGCGCTGATGGCGCTTGGGCTGTCGCTGATCCTCAACCTGTCCGGCGTCATCAATTTCGCCCATGGCGGGTTTCTGGCCATCGGCGGCTATCTCGCCTACACGCTCATTCCCTATGTGGGCTTCTGGGGCGCGCTGGTGGCGTCGCCGTTCCTGGTCGCCTTCATCGGCATCGCGGTCGAGCGGGTGCTGATCCGGCGGCTTTATGGCCGCGACCCGCTCTACAGCCTGCTGCTGACCTTCGGTCTCGCCTTCATGATCGAGGACGGCACCCGCTTCATCTGGGGCGCGCAGAGCCTGCCCTACCAGATCCCGAGCTGGCTCTCGCGCCCGCTCAGCCTGCGAGTTCTTCTTTCTCACCGGCTATCGCGTCTTCATGGTGATCCTGGTCACCGCGGTCGTCGCCGCGCTGTTCGTGATCCTCAACTATACCCGGCTCGGCATCCGCATCCGCGCCGGTACGCTCGATCTCGAAACCGTCTCGGTGCTCGGGCGTCAACACCCGCGTGTTGCGCAACCTGAATTTCGGTCTCGGCATTTATCTGGCCGGGCTCGCCGGCGTGCTCGCCGTGGGCATGCTCGGGCTGCAGCCGACGATCGGCGACAATCTGATCATGCCGAGCTTCATCGCCATCATCGTCGGCGGCCTGGGCTCGTTGCCGGGCACGCTCGTCGGTGGAATCCTGATCGGCGTTGTCTCCGGCGTCACCACGGTGTTTCTGCCGGCCGCCAGCGAAGCCGTCATGTACGTGATGATGGCGGCGGTATTGATCGTGCGGCCGCGCGGCCTGTTGGGTGAGGAGGGCCGCTTCTGATGAAATTCGACAAGCGCGCCGGCGATGTTCTGATCTGGGCGCTGCTGCTGACGGCGCCGTTCTGGCTGCCGCTGGCCGGCAGCTATGTCGAGCTCGGCACCCGGGTGGTGATCTACGCGCTGGCCGCCATGGCGCTCAATTTCCTGCTCGGCTATACCGGCGTGCTGTCGTTCGGGCACGCCGCCTATTTCGGCCTGGGCGCCTACGGCACCGCCTTGACCATCAAATATCTGGTGCCCAGCACGCCGGTCGGCATGCTCGCCGGCATCGTGCTCGGCACTGTCGCTGCCGCCATCATCGGCCCGATGATCGTGCGGCTGCGCGGCGTCTACTTCGCCATGTGCACCATCGCCTTCGGGCAGGTGTTCTACTTCATCGCCTTTCAATGGTTCTCGCTCACCGGCGGCGACGATGGCGTCAGCGCCTGGCATCGCGAGCCGCTTAATTTCGGCTTTGCCACGCTCGACATCCTCAACAGCAACAAGGCGTTCTATTATTTCGTGCTGGCGGTCTTCGCGGTTTCGGCAGCCGCCATGGCGTTTCTGCTGCGCTCGCCGTTCGGCCGCACGCTGCTGGCGATCCGCGAGAACGAGCGCCGCGCGCGATTCCTCGGCATTCCGGTCGACCAGCATATCTGGATGTCGTGGGTCGTCTCCTGCTTCTTCGTCAGCATCGCCGGCACGCTGTTCTCGCTGATGAACGACTTCGTCGATCCCCGCGCGCTGCGCTGGGACCAGTCCGGCAATTTCGTTATCATGGCGGTGCTGGGCGGCATGCGCAGCTTCTGGGGGCCGCTGATCGGCGCGGCGATCTTCCTGGTGCTGCAGGACTACATTTCGAGCGAGACCGCAGAACTGGATGTCGTTCATCGGCCTGTTCTTCGTCCTCGTCGTGCTGTTCTTCCCGCGCGGCGTTTTGGGCATCATCCGGCGAAAGGCGACATCGTAGAAGCGACATGAGCCTGTTGCGGGTCGAGAAAGTCTCAAAACATTTCGGCAGTCTCGTCGCCGTCGACAACGTGTCGATGACGGTCGAGCCCGGCGAGCTGCGCGCGGTGATCGGCCCGAACGGCGCCGGCAAGACCACCTTCTTCAACCTGATCAGCGGATTTCTCTCGCAGACCTCAGGCCAGATCATCTTCGACGGCGAGGATATTTCCGGGCTGCTGCCGGCGCGGCGGGTGTGGCGCGGCATCGCCCGCACCTTCCAGATCACCGAAGTGTTCCCGGAGCTGACGATCCGCGAAAATCTGAAAATCGCCGTCGAGGTGGCGAGCGGCTATCGCTTGCGCATGTGGCAATCGGAAGAAGCCGACGTCGACGTCAAAAAGCGGGTCGTCGAGCTCCTTGAAGTGAGCGGACTGAGCCACAGCGCCGACCGGCTGGTCGGCGAGCTCGCCCACGGCGACCAGCGCGCCACCGAGATCATGATGGCGCTGGCGCTCAAGCCGCGGCTGTTGCTGCTCGACGAGCCGACCGCCGGCATGGGCGATCAGGAAACCTACAACATCACCCAGCTGATCCGCCGGCTGCACAAGGACGGCAAACTGACGATCGTGCTGATCGAGCACGATATGCGCGTCGTGTTCCATCTTGCCGACCGCATCATGGTGCTCGACCAGGGCAAATTCCTCGCCGAAGGCACGCCGCCGGAGATCGCGGCCAACAAAGCGGTGCAGACCGCCTATCTGGGTCAGGCCGCATGACCGCCGCACTGACCGCCGAAGGGCTCCATACGTTTTACGGCAAGAGCCACATCCTGCACGGCGTCAGCCTCGAG
Organism: uncultured Alphaproteobacteria bacterium; assembly: GCA_963821175.1. GTDB lineage: Bacteria > Pseudomonadota > Alphaproteobacteria > Rhizobiales > Xanthobacteraceae > BOG-931. Next base: position 155,025 of record CAWGCU010000023.1, on the reverse strand, counting down.
GCCGCCGAAGGCAAGGTGACGGCGCTGCTCGGCCGCAACGGCGCCGGCAAGACCACGACGCTGCGCAGCCTCATGGGGCTGACGCCGCCGCGCGAGGGCCAGGTCACGATCTTCGGCACCAAGACCACGGGCATGCCGCCATTTCGAGTCGCCGCGCTCGGCGTCGGCTATGTTCCCGAAGGCCGCAAGATTTTTCCCAATCTGACCGTCGACGAGAACCTGATGGTGCCGCTGGTGCGGCCGGGCCCGTGGACGCCGGCCAGCGTCTACAAGCTGTTTCCCCGGCTCGAGGAGCGCAAGTCGAATCGCGGCCGGCAGCTCTCCGGCGGCGAGCAGGAGATGCTGTCGATCGGCCGCGCGCTGCTGCTCAATCCGAAGCTGCTGATGCTCGACGAGCCGTCGCAAGGGCTGGCGCCGCTGATCGTGCGCGAAGTGTTCCGCATCGTGGCGCAGATGCGCTCGGAAGGAATCACCGTGCTGCTGGTCGAGCAGAACGTGCGCATGAGTCTCGAAATCGCCGACCACGCCTATGTGCTCGACGACGGCCAGGTGGTCTATTCCGGCCCGGCGCGCGAGCTCGCCGCCGACGAGGCGCGCGTGCAGTCACTTGCCGGCGCCAGCGCCGAGGAATGGACGCCGCACGCCTAAACTTCAGAGCATGGTCCCGAAAAGTGGAAACCGGTTTTCGGATAAGATCATGCTCAAACTAAAATCCTAGACTATGATCCAATTTATCGAATTGGATCATAGTCTAGCTGGCGCTGTTCGGATCGAGCCCGTGCGTGGCGCACATATTAGCGACGATGGCCGTATCCTTGCCGCCGGTGATGAGACCGAGGGAGGCCGAGGCGATGTGGCCGCCGACGACCTTGGCGTCGACAATGTAGGCTTGGTGGCCGCTATAGGCCGCATAGGGGCTCTTGGCGTCCACCGTTGCGCAATAACTGACCTCGTCCGACGGCGGCACGATCGGAAATTTCGTCCATTTGTATTTCGCCGCTCCAGGCTCCTTGAGCGACGGCGCGATGGCGTCGACGATGATCTTTTTCTCTTGCGGCGTGAGATCGCGCAGTTGCGACGCCGGTGTGGCGGCGGCCGCGGGCATTGTCGCCGGCGCGGCACTTGCTGCGGGCTGGTCGGCGGGTGGCGACGCTGCGCAGGCGGCAAGCGCCACGCTCGCGGCAAGTACTGCAATCGCGCTGCCTGTTTTTGTCCGCAAGGTCGCTCCGTTTGTCGCGGCAAACGATATCAAAACTTACCGCCGAGTCGCAATTGAGTGCCGGGCCGTGCCGTCAGTCTCACTTCTCGTTCGGCAGCAGCGATTTGACGGTTTCGATCACGGCCGGCGGCGTCTGGTAAAGCTTGCCGACGAGTTGCTCCAGGTGATCTGGCGGCGTGAAGGTCATGTCCATTTTGATGTTTGCGGCCTCGGCGACCAGTTCCGGGTCATGCGCCGCGTCGGCAATCGCCTTGCGCATGATGTCGACGCGCTCCCGCGGCACTTCGGGCGGGAACACATAAGGCCGGCCGAATTCGGTCGAGGAGAACACGAAGCGCATGAGCTGGCGCTGCTCGTCGGTCTTGGCGTAGTCGAAGATCGACGGCACGTCGGGTATCGTCGGGATTGGCGCCTCCTCCGCGCGCAGCAGGAAGGTGAGCTTGCCGTCCTTGACGAGCTGCTCGTTGATCCGGAATTGCTGGTACGAGGCGCAAAGGCCCTGTAGCTCGCCGCGCTCGACCGCGAGCATCGAATCGCCCATGCCCTGATAACCCTGGACGATGCGGAATTTGGTGCCGAGCACCTTGTTGAGCACCGTCGGCAGGATGGCCAGCGAGGACGTGGCGCCGGCGGCGCCGACGATGAATTCCGTCGTGAACAGATCGGCCGGCGTTTTCACCGGCGCGGTGTACCAGCGCACGCAGACCCGCGCCGGCCGCGAGGTGGCGCCGAGCCAGTTCATGCGCCGCGGATCGATCTCGACATTGGGCTGTGCGGTCAGCGCGTCGTTGACGATGTTGCGCGAGAACGAGCCGAGCACAGTGCCGTCGCGCGGCGCTTGCGCATAAAGGTAATTGGCAGCCGCGACGCTCGCCGCCTGCGGCATGTTCTGGACGATGACGGTCGGCTGGCCCGGAATATATTTAGGCAGATATTTGACCAGGAGCCGTGCGCCGAGATCGTAGTCATTGCCCGCCGGGAAGCCGGCGATGAGGCGAAGCTGCTTGTTCTTATAAAAGTCCTCCGCGCTCGCGCCGGAAGCAAACGACGCGGCGATGAGAAGCCCAAGCGCAGGCGCGGCCTTGAATGTCATGCGCGCTATTCGGCGGCGCGCTTATGGGTCAGCGCCTCGGCCGCCTTATCGTAGCTCTCCTCGCGCGTCAGCATCGCTTTGAGCCCGACCAGCTCGTAATAATCGTCGAGCGGCAAGAGATGATCGAACGTGGCGGTGAGCGAATTCTCCCGTTTGAGGATGCGCAGTACATTGCGCACCGCATTGGCGGCGGCAAACAGCGCGATCGAGGGAAAGGTCGCCGCGACCACGCCGGCGGCTTCGAGCTCTTCGAGGCTGCGCTTTTTCAGGCCCGCGGCTTGCGACAGCGTCGCCATATGCGGGCCACCGACTTCGCGCAACACGCGCTTGATGTCTTCGACGGTATCGACACCCATGGGCTTGGCCATGTCGGCGCCGGCCTCCATGAACAGCCGGGCGCGCTCGATGGCGGCGTTGAGGCCGTCGACGCCGGCGGCGTCGGTGCGCGCGGCGATGAAGAAATCCGGATCGCGTCGCGCGTCGAGTGCCGCCTTGACCTTGGCCAGCATCTGCTCGGTCGGGATGACTTGTTTGCCGGGCAGATAGCCGCAGCGATTGGGAAACACTTGGTCGCTGATGAACACGCCGGCGACGCCGGCAGCCTCGAAGGCGCGCACCATCTGCCGCACATTGTTGACGCCGCCGAAGCCGGTGTCGGCGTCGACATAGACCGGCACGTCGACGGCGCCGCAGATCCGCGCGTAATGATCGGCGTAATCGCGCATGTTGGACTGGCCCATATCGGCCTGCGCCAGCATCGAGCCGATCGCCGCGTAGCCGCCGGCGCAAATCGCCTCGAACCCTTCCGCTTCCATGATGCGCGCCGATAGCGCGTCATAGGCGCCGGGCATCAGCACGAGACGTTTGCCCGCCATGATGGCTCGAAGTTTCTTGCGCACGCTCATCACGCGTCTCCCCTTTTTAGCGGCTGTCCCGCGCCATTTGCAGCCAAGGTTGTGCCGTGGCGGCGCGTTGCTCCCATTTCACGATGTCGTCCATCTGCTTGAATGTCAGCCCGATATCGTCGAGGCCTTCGAGCAGCCGCGTGCGGTCGGCCGCCGCGATCTCGAAGGCGACATCGGCGCCGCCCGGCCCGTTGATGCGCTGCGTCACCAGATCGACCGTGAACTGGCCTTCGCCGTTGACCTGCACGACGCGCGCGATGAAGGCTTCCGCCTCGTTCGGGGCGAGCACGATCGGCAACAGGCCGTTCTGCAGGCAATTCTCGCGATAGATGTCGGCAAAGCTCTTCGCCACGATGACGCGGATATCGTTGGCGATCATGCTCCACACCGCCGACTCGCGTGATGAGCCCGCGCCGAAATTGTGCCCGGTCACCAGAATGCCGGCATTGCGGAACTGCGGCTTGTTGAGGACGAAATCCGGATCTTCGCTGCCGTCGTCGCGCTGGCGGGCGCGATAAAACAGCGTCGTCTTGTAATCTTCCTTGAGGCTGCGCGAATGTCGGATCGGCGCGATCTGGTCGGTGTTGATGTCGTCTTTCAGAAGCGGCGCGGCGACGGCGGTATGGCTGGTGAACGGCTGCATCACGCCGCTCCCGACAGCAATTGCCGCACGTCGGCGATGCGTCCGGCGATCGCGGTTGCCGCCGCGGTCGCCGGGCTGGCGAGATGGGTGCGCACTTTTGGGCCCTGGCGATTTTCGAAATTGCGGTTGGTGGTCGAGACGCAGCGCTCGCCGGGTTCGCCGCGGTCGCCGTTGCCGCCGGCGCACATCGAGCAACCGGATTCGCCCCAGAAGAAACTGGCATCGCGGAACACGCGATCGAGCCCCGCCGCTTCCGCGTCGCGTTTCACCGTCGATGACCCCGGCACCACCATGGCGACGACGCCATTGGCAACCTTACGGCCGCGCACCACGGCGGCGGCGATTTCAAGGTCCGGCAGCCGGCTGTTGGTGCAGGAGCCGATGAAGACGCGATTGACCGGAAGCCCGGCGAGCGGCGTGCCCGGCGATAGGCCCATATAGGCGAACGCGCTTTCCGCGGCAGCGCGCCGGCCTGGATCCATCGCTCCCGGTTCGGGCACGCGGCCGGAAATGCCCACCACCTGACTCGGATCTGTGCCCCAGGTGATCTGCGGCTCCAGCGTGCCGCAGTCGAGCACGACGTCGCGATCGAATTCGGCATCGTCGTCGGTCGTAAGCGAGCGCCAATGTTCCAGCGCGCGATCCCACATCGCGCCTTGCGGCAGATAAGGTCGTCCGGCGAGCCAGGTGAAGGTCGCGTCATCGGGCGCCACAAAGCCCGAGCGTCCGCCCATCTCGATATTGAGGTTGCACAAGGTCATGCGCTGCTCGATTGGCATGGCGCGAACCGCGGAGCCGGCATATTCGACGACGTAACCGCGGCCGCCGGCGACGCCGAGCTCGGCAATCAGCCGCAGCGCCACGTCCTTGGCGCTGACATGGGCACCGAGCCTGCCGTCGAGCCGCGCGCGCATGCGCTTCGGCCGCTTCAACGCCATCACCTGCGTGGCGAGAATATGCGTCATCTCGCTGGTGCCACAGCCGAAGGCGAGCGCGCCGACGCCGCCGACGGTGCTGGCATGGCTGTCCGGCACCGCATGCGTCGCGCCCGGCAGCACGATGCCGAGTTCCGGCGCCACCACGTGGGAGATGCCCTGCTCCGGATCGTCGATGTCGAACAGTTTTATGCCGTTCTTGCGCGTGCCTTCGCGCATCGCCCGCAAGAACGCAGTGCCCGACGGGTTGGTGTCGTCATTGCGGCCGGCCTTGGTGGCGACAGTGTGGTCTTGCACGGCGAAAGTCAGATCAGGCCGGTGGATCGGCCGGCCCTGCTTCTCCAGCGCGGTAAAGGCATGATGCGCATGCAATTCGTGCAGCACGTGCCGGTCGATATAGAGCAAATCGCGGCCGTCGGCGCGCTGTCCGACCAAGTGCGAATCCCAGATTTTGTCGAACAAAGTGCGCGGCATGGCGTGGTCCCGGGGCGGATCGCTTGTGCTAGCATGGGCTTTGCCATTTTGGGCGGCCCAAAGCGTCAAGGCAAGCGGCGAACCGCCGTTGGAACGATCCCATGCCTCGCGTCGTCGGCATCGATCATCTCGTTCTGAGCGTCGGCGATTTCGCGCGCTCGAAGGCGTTTTACGACAGACTGTTAAAATTTCTCGGCTTCAAATTGAAACACGAATACGACGACATGGCCGGCTGGAGCAACGGCAAGACGTTGTTCTGGATTGCCGCCGCCGATGCGCGAGGGCGGAAGCACAAATATCGCAAAGGCGATATCGGTTTCCACCACTACGCGTTCGAATTGGCCAGCCGCAAGGCGGTGGACGATCTCGGCGCTTTTCTCGAAAAGAACGACATGACGGTGCTTGATCCGCCGGGCGAGTACTACGGCGATAGCTATTACGCGGTCTATTTCGCCGATCCAGACGGCATGAAGATCGAAGCCATGATTTGGGCGCCGCCGAAGCCGCCGAAGAAGAGTAAGCGCAAGCGTTCGTGAGACCAGCCGCTAGGCGACCAGTGGCGGCGTCTCGTAGACGGTCCGCGGCGGGGGCTCCGACGTGCTCACCAATGTCGGAGCATTGGCGTCCACGCGGTTGCGGCCGCGCCGCTTGGCGGCATAGAGCGCGCGATCCGCGGCCTCGACCAGATCGGCGGCAGTCTGGCCCGGCCGCGGCACCACGGACTCGACGCCGATGCTGATGGTGACATAGCCGCACGGCGCTTCGGCGTGCGTGATCAGGAGATCCTCGATCGACCGGCGCGCCTCCTCGGCGAGCGAGGCGATCCGCGGCAGATCGAGGCCGGGCAAGAGCAGCGCGAATTCCTCGCCGCCATAGCGGGTGACCAGCACGGCGTTTTCCAGCGTCACCAGAGATAGCGTTTCGCCGACCGAGCGCAGGCAGGTATCGCCGGAGACGTGGCCGTAACGATCGTTATAGAGCTTGAAGTGATCGATATCGATCATCATCAACGCCACCGGCTCATTGATCTCGCCGGCGCGCCGCCATTCCTGCTCGAGCTGGCGGTCGAAACCGCGGCGGTTGGCGAGCCCGGTGAGGCCGTCGAGGCTCGCCAGCTCTTCGAGGTGCTCGTTGGCGATGCGCAATTCCTCCTCGCGTTCAGCGAGCTTCTTCGCCATGTCGTCGAGCGCGGCGGCAAGCGGTTCGAACTCCGCGATCCAGCTCTCCTGCGTCGTGCGCACACGGAAATCGCCGTGCCCGATGCGGGTCGCGGCGCGCACCAGGGCGCGGATCGGCTTGACGATGAGCTGCTCGCCGCCGAACCACGCCACCAGCAGGACGAAAATGCTGAACAGCGCCAGCTGCAGATAGGCGACGGTCGTTTCATGGTCGATGCCGGCCTGCACGGCGCGCTCGTCGAGACCGACGGCGAGGCGCGCTTGCGTCCACGGCACGCGCACATAGGCGAAGATGCGCCGGATGCCGTCAAAGCCTTCGGTCGCCACCGTGCCTTCGTCGCGCGCGAGCATGTCGTGCGCCAAGCTCTGTGCGGCGAACGGCTCGCCGATAAGTTTTTCCAGATCTGTCGAGCCGGCGACCAGCGTGCCGCTGCCGTCGAGGAGGAGGACGGAAGCTCCCGAGCGCTGCGTGGCGGTCGACACCAGCTCGCCGACCCACTGCAGGTTGATCACCGCAAGCACGACGCCGCTGACGGTATCGTCGTCGCCGACCACGGGAAACGTGGCGATGAGGCTCGGCCACTGATGAATCCGGTGGACCAGGTAATCGCTCAGCGCAAAATCACGGGAATGCAGCGCATTCTGAAAATGCGGACGATCGGACACGTTCAATCCGATCACGTCGGACTCGGTCGAGCATTTGATGCGGCCGTCGGTGCCGGCGACCGACAGGCCGCGGATCCATGGCACGTTGCCGGTGAGCGCGGTCAGGTACTGATTGCAGTTCGCCGCATCGGTCGGCACCTTGGCATAGGCGCGGGCGACGATCTGCAGCAGCGAGCGAACGGAATAGATGATCTGGCGCTGCGATTCCGCGCCGTGTCGCGCCAGGTCGATCACTTCGGCGCGGGCACGGTCGATGCGATGACTGCGTGCCAATTCCAGTCCCTGGACGCGGTCGAACACCAGCGGCGCGATGGCCAAAAGCGCGAGCACGAGCAAGCGGGCGCGGATGCTCAAAATAGGCTTGCTCCGCCACGATGACGGCTTGCGCGCCTTTGTGTGATTGTCCAGCATCACGCACCCTCGACCCCGAGTTCCACAGTACGGGACACACGTAAAAGTGGTCTTCGCGGTTTTGCTAAAATTTGAATCATTCGACGCGGCGTTGACCAGATGGAAACCATGAATCGAGCGGAAGGCATCAACGGCGTGCGCGAGCAGATCGCGGCGGCCTGCCGCGATGCCGGGCGCGACCCGGCGACGGTCACGCTGGTCGCGGTTTCGAAGATGTTTGGCGCCGACGCCATCGAGCCGGTGATCGCCGCAGGGCAGCGCGTGTTTGGCGAGAATCGCGTCCAGGAGGCCAAGGCCAAATGGCCGCCGCTGATCGCCCGTCACGGCGCGCGCGATGGCGGCCTCGAGCTGCATCTCGTCGGCTCGTTGCAGTCGAATAAGGCCAAGGAGGCGGTGGCCTTGTTCGACGCCATCCATTCGGTCGATCGGGAAAACCTCGCCGAGGCGTTGGCCAAGGAGATCGCCAAGCAAGGTCGGCGCCCGGTCTTGTTCGCCGAGATCAATACCGGGGCTGAGCCGCAAAAGGCCGGCGTGCTGCCGCAGGACGCCGACGGCTTCCTCGCCGCCTGCCGCGACAGCTACGGGCTTACGATTGCGGGCCTGATGTGCATCCCGCCCGCTGATGAAGCGCCGGCACCGCATTTCGCGCTCACGGCAAAGATCGCCGGCCGCAATGGGCTAAAGCTGCTCTCGATGGGGATGAGCGCGGACTTCCAAACCGCTATCGCGTTCGGCGCCACCCATGTACGAGTCGGTACCGCGATTTTCGGGGCGCGCAGTTTAGGCCACTAAGACTGAATCAGTATTCGGGTCTTCGAATTGATGCGACTCAGCAGGGTCTTGAGGTCCCGCGGCCGCAGCGCGACGCAACCGGCGGTCGGTGCGAAACCCGGCCTAGCCACGTGGATGAAAACCGCGCTGCCGCGGCCGGCCGCGCGTGGCCGGGTATTGTGGTCGATTTCGACGATCATGTCGTAGAGGCCGTCGTCGCGGCGGAGGCGGTCGCCTGGTTCATTGGCCGAGCGCCGAAAGGATTGGTTGTAGCGCCGGTCGCGGGGGTCCTCGCACCAGGCATCGTCCGGGCCGATGTGGCGAACCGGCAGCAAGGTCCGCGGCCGCGGCAGGCGATCGGCGCGCCACCACAGCCGCAGCGGGCGAAATCGGCCGCGCGGGGTGCCGCCGTCGCCCTCGCGCTTATCGGCCTTGATGCCGGTGCGGCCAAGCGCAACGTGCACAGCCAATGGGCCGGCGAACAGCCAACCCTGCGATTTGCGGCCCGGCCGGGGGCTGACGCGGATCGAGCGAAGTGCGGTCCGTTTCATGGCCTGTTTCTTGTCCGGATCGCCGATTTCCAAGGTGCGATAGCTCTTGTATCTTGCCCCTTCTACTTCGCGCCTTCCGGCGCGGCAAAGCGGCTGCGGGGGTCCGACTGAATGCCCAATACGCGCAAGATTTTGATCGTCGACGACGATACCGAGCTGCGCGAGGGGCTGACCGAGCAGCTGTCGCTGCACGAGGAGTTCGAAGCCGTCGGCGCCGAGAACGGCAGCAAGGGCGTACAGGCTGCCAAGGCCGGCCAGATCGATCTCGTCATCATGGACGTCGGCCTCCCCGACATCGACGGCCGCGAAGCCGTGCGCATCCTGCGCAAGAATGGTTTCAAAGCGCCGATCATCATGCTCACGGGCCACGACACCGATTCCGACACCATCCTGGGGCTGGAGTCCGGCGCCAACGATTACGTCACAAAGCCGTTCCGGTTTGCCGTGCTGCTGGCCCGCATCCGGGCGCAGCTTCGCCAGCACGAGGCGAGCGAGGACGCCGTCTTCACCATCGGCCCCTATACGTTCCGGCCAAGCTCGAAAATCCTGCTCAATCCCAAGGGCAACAAAGTTCGCCTGACCGAGAAGGAGACCGCGATCCTGCGGTATCTTTATCGCGCCGGACAGCGGCCGGTGTCGCGCGAGACGCTGCTGCAGGAGGTTTGGGGCTACAATTCCGGCGTCACCACCCACACGCTGGAAACCCACATTTATCGCTTGCGCCAGAAGATCGAGAAGGACGCCGCCGCGCCCTCAATCCTGGTCACCGAAGCCGGCGGCTACAAATTGGTGCCGTAACCGCAGCCATCATGACGATCGAAGACGACATCGCGTTCCTGGAACGGATTCCGATTTTCCGCCGGCTCGGTTCCGGCGCGCTGCGCATCGTCGCCATCGGGGCCGAAAGCTACAGCGTGGAAACCGGCCAGGTGTTGTTCACCGTCGGCGAGGCCGCCGACGGCGGTTACATCGTTCAACGCGGTTCGTTCAGTCTTTCGACCGAACGCGGCAATGAGGCCGAAATCATCGCCGGCCCGGGCACGCTGCTTGGCGAAACGGCGCTGATCGCGGAAACCAAACGGCCGGCGACAGCGAGAGCGCGCGAAGACTCCATCGTGCTGCGCATCTCGCGCTCGATGTTCCTGCGCATGCTCGAAGGCTATCCGGACGCCGCGCAGCGCCTGCGCGATCTGCTCGCGTCGCGAGCCGATCAATGGGCGCGCGAGATCGAGAACGTCCGCGCCGCGCTGGCGGGCGATACAGAGCGTAGCCCGGATTGAGCGCAGCGAAATCCGGGAACGACCGGGCGGCGCACATCGACCCCGGATTTCGCTACCGCTCAATCCGGGCTACGGTCTTCCGTTCAAGATAATCCCGCACCAGCTCCGCCGTGAGCACCACATTCGGGTCGTATTCCGGCGCGTTCTCGATCTGCACCAAATCGTTGAGGCCGGAATTCTTGTAGATGCGGTTGGTACAGGAGATCAGGCGCGCCGGCCGCGTCCGATCGCCGTTGAAGTGCTGATGAATGGTGCAAGGCGGAATATAGATGACGTCGCCGGCTTCCCACTCGTAGCGCTTGATCTCGTCTTGCGGCTTCCATTCGTAGGTATCGGTGATCTCGACGTCGCAGTCCTGGTGCAAGTCGTAGCCGAAACCCTCGACCACATAGAGGCATTCCTCGGCGAGATGGCGATGTTTTCCCGACCGGCTGCCGGGCGGAATCACCTGCATATGGGCGTCGACCGTTTCCATGCGGGTGTTCATCTGCTCGTTGAGCAGATGCTTGAGCAAGCCCTGCCGCGACATTTCCCATGGCATCTCGTCGGGATGCACGATCTTCTTGCGCAATGCGACGCGGGACGGCCGCGTCGTCGCGTCGTCGAGCAGGTTTTGATAGAGCGCCTTGTTGGCGGCGCCGGCGAGCCAGGCGTTTGTTTCGTCCCACGCCATTCTCAGACCTCTTCCTCGACCTTGCCGGAAGGATGATTGAAATCCTCCTCGTCGTCGCGCGGCACGAAATTGCCCTGGGTCGGCGACGGCGTCTTCGGCCGTTTGATCACCGTGTGCTGGAACAGCATGTTCATGAACAGGTACATCGGCTTGGTCTTGATCACCAAGGCGCGGGCCGGCTCGCGGGCGCTGGCGTTGAAGTGCTGATGGACGCAGTTGTTGTGCACGATGGCGACGTCGCCGGCCTTCCAGTCGTAGCGCACGCCGTCGTGGATCTCGTAGCCAGCACCGTCGAGGATATAGAACGCGGCCTCGTTGACGTGGCCGTGCTTCTGGGTCGTGCCGCCCGGCGCATATTCCTCGAGATGGATGTGCAGCGTCTGGCACAGGCCGTCTTCGGGCTCGACATAGTGGCGGCTGAAATGCTGCGGACCGCCGTCGAGCTTGGTTTCCTTGCCTTTGATCACCCGCGGCATGGCGCGCAGGCGCTTGAGCTCGTCGGTGAGGCTATAGGCGCCGGTAATGGGGCGAACGAAGACCCGTTCCTTGTCCGGGTCGTGTTGGCGCTTGCCCATGTCAGGTCCTTTTCCGCTTGCGTCGCCTTGGCATCTAATGCACCGGATGGGTCACGATATCGCGGTAGTACTTACTCCATTTCTGGCTTTGATCCAGGGCCTTTGCCGGATCGAGGAACGTCAGCCCCGCCGGCATCGGTTTGACCCTAACGTCTGCCGGGAAGAAATCGCGCTTGGCCAAAATATCCTGCGCCTCCGTCAACATGAATTCCATGAACAACACGGCGGCATAGGGATGCGGCGCGCGCCGGGCGACGCCGGCGCCTTCGAAGCGCGCCACCACGGGGCGATCGTCAGGGCATCGATGGGTGCGCCGCGGTCCTTCAACTGCGCCACTTTGTAGAAATAAGCCGCGATCGCCAATGGCACCTCGCCGGAAACCACAAGATTGGCCAATAGCGTATGGCCCTTGCGCACCGATATGCCGTTGGTCGCAACGATGTCGCGGAACAGTTTTAGGCCGCGCTCTTCGCCCAATGCGGTGACCACGGCGCCGAACCTGTCGCTGTCATCGGCCTCGATGCCGAGCTTGGCCTTCCATCTGGGGTCGGCCAGATCGTCGTAGCTCTTTGGCAAATCGGTGCTGGCAACGAGCCGCGTATTGTAGGCGGCGACGAAAATATTATAGCGGGTGCCGATCCATTCATGGTGCGACCGGATCGCCGCGGGCGCCAGATCGGCGGCCGCCGGCGAATCGACCTGCTGTAACAACATTTCACGATGCAGTGATTCCATCGCCGTCGCGCCGGTCTCGAAGGCATCGGCATCGAACCGGCCGCCGCGCGCCTCGACAACGGCGCGTTGCAGAATATCCTCCGAGCTGCCGCGCCAAACGTTCAGTTTGATGCCGTATTTGGTCGTGAACGCCAAACTGAGCGCGCCGACGTCCTCGACTGTCTCGGAGGTGTAGATATTGACTCCACCCTCCTTTTTCGCGCCGGCGACGAGCTTTACGATGCGGTCGGGACCGCTATAGGCGGCAATTTCGGCCAGCGTCGAATTCGTCCCTTGGGCGAAAGCGGATGTTGCGGCGAGTAGTCCGCACAGCAAAGCCAATGCCGCGGTCCGGTCCGATAAAGCCCGTTTGCTCGGCCGCGCGTCCATCGCCGCGCTGCTCAACCGCTCTTCGGCTGCCGGCGGTGCTCGATCTCGAGGCTGATCAGCCGCGCCAACAGCGTTGCGGGAAACAATTGCCCGATCACCGCTTCAAGATTGGCGAGGTTGCGCGCAATCGGATAGACCGGCGTGATGTCGCCGTAGCCGACGGTGGTCAGCGTCGAGAAACTGAAATAGAGCAGCGCCGCGCCGGAACCGTATTCGGAGCCGACTGGCGGCAAGCCGTGAAACGCGTCCGGCACCAGCGTGTTCAAGAACCGATAGAGCGTGACGAAGATCAGCGCGATGTTCAGGTAGAGCACGACCGCGCCTTGCACCCGATGCAAGGTTACGCGTCCGGGTCCGAACACCGCGCGCGCGATCACGACGCTCACGGCCGAAAGCGCGAGCAGGCGTGCCAGGAGATTGAGCCACTCGGTGAACGAGGAGGGGTGCTCGGCGTGAACGAAGGCGCCGGCCGGGCTCAGCACCACGGCAATCAGCACGACCGCGGCAGCAAAACGGCTGCGCGACGTCACCACCAGGGTGGCGAGCACGAAGAGAATGAACATGCCCGGCAGAACGAAAGCCGGCATCTTGCCGATGCTAGCGAGCGGAATGGCGACGAAGATCAGCGTGACTTCGATCAGCAGCAGCGCGGACAGGCCGGGTTCGCGCGAGCGCTCCTGCCACTTGAGAAAGCGAATCCAGGATTTCTTAAAAGCCTTAATCGACGATTGCATCAGGAGCGCCTCGCGTTATTGCCGCATCCTAGTGCATGATCCCGAAAAGTGGATACCGGTTTTCGGAAAAGATCATGCTACAGCAAAATTCTAACGCGCAATGTAACGGCCGCAACTTACACTTCGATCGTCGCCGTGACCGGCACATGATCGGACGGCCGCTCGGCGCCGCGATAAGTTCTGGCGATGCCGATGGCGGAGACGCGGTCGGCCAGCATCGGCGAGGTCCAGATGTGATCGAGGCGGCGGCCTTTGTCGGCGGTCGCCCAATCCGGCGCGCGATAGCTCCACCAAGTGTACAGCTTCGCCGGCTCCGGTGTGTGCCGCCGCATGCTGTCGACCCAGCCGCCGGCATTTTGCGCGGCGACGAGCTTTTCGCATTCGATCGGGGTATGCGACACCACGCGCAGCATCTGCTTGTGGCTCCAGACGTCGTGCTCGAGCGGCGCCACATTGAGATCGCCAACCAGGATCGAACGCTCGGAGGCGGCCGGCTTGAGCATGTTGTGATCGCGCATCTCGTCGAGGAAGGCGAGCTTATGGGCGAATTTCGGATTGACCTTGGGATCCGGAATGTCGCCGCCGGCCGGAACGTAAAAATTATGCACCGTGATCGGGTCGCGCAATCCGGCGCGCTCGCCGAACACCGCGGAAACATGCCGGCAGTCGGTCTTGCCGCAAAAACTCTGGGCATTGAAGCTCTCGAACGGCAGGCGCGAGATGACGACGACGCCGTGATAGCCCTTCTGACCGTTGAGCGCGATGTGTTCGTAACCGAGCCGCTTGAAACGCTTGAGCGGGAATGCGTCGTCGGGGCACTTCGTCTCTTGCAGGCACAGAATGTCGGGACGAACCGCCTTGATGAATTTGGCGACCAGATTGATGCGCAGCCGCACCGAATTGATGTTCCAGGTCGTGAGTTTGAGCTGCATGCGGAGGACGGACGACAGACAACGGACGACAGAAAAATCGCATCGACAACGATCAGCTTAACAATATAGACAGCGGTTCTCGAACTGCCATCCGTCCTCTGTCGTCCGTCGTCTAGTTTGCTCCCGTATTGCGCTGATAATTGATCACGAACAGGTTCGGGTCGGGCTTCTTCGTCGCGTCGAGATTGAATACGGCGACGGTGGTGTCGAGGCCCTGCGGATCGGTAACTGTCCACTGCTTGAGCGCCAAATCCTTGGCGTCGAACATGATCATCAGCCGGCTGGTGCCGACCACCAATTGCTTCTCCTCGATGACCACCGTGACGAACGTGTCGTCGGAGGTCACGCTGATGACGTCGGTGTCGCGCAGTACATCGATGCGGTCGGCGAGCAGGTAGCGCAGCGGCGTCTGCGACAGCGGATAAAGATCCTGGGTCGCCAGGTTGCGGTCGCGCACGACCACCGAGGAGCCGTCGGCGATGATGTCGATCGGCGTCGGCGGATTATACTCGAACCGCACCTTGCCGGGCTTTTGGATGTAGAAGGTGCCTTGCGTCTTCCCGCCGTCGGGCCCGACCTGGACGAAATTGCCGACCATGGTCTGCACGCTCGACAGATAAAGGCTGATCCGGTCGAGAGTCGCGCGTTGCTTGGCGTCGAAGGCAGTGGTCGTCTTCGGCGCCGGGCTGCCCTTGTCCATGAACGAGAAGGGAAAGAAGCCCGGGCGCGACGGCGCGGCTTCGCCCGCCGGCGGCGGGCCGGGATTGACCGCGGACGGCGGCGTGCCGCCGGATTTGGGCTGCGGCGCGGGCGTCGGCAGCGGCACGTTCTCGGCAGACGCCGAAGCCATAGCAAGCACGGTACATAGTGTCGCCGCGAGCATCGTCGTCGCGCGCCGTCCCGCCATAGTCTTCTCCTGCCGTACCCGATACGCCCCGCCGCAATCCGCTAATCGCGCGTTATGGCGAATTCGCGGCTGCCGGTTCCGAATAAAGGCCAATGCGTCGATTCTCAATAGGCATCCTCGTCGGCGCCTTCGACGAGGATTTCGCGCTTGCCGGCGTGATTGGGCTGGCCGACGATGCCTTCCTGCTCCATGCGCTCCATCAGCGAGGCGGCACGGTTGTAGCCGATCGATAGCCGGCGCTGGATGTAGCTGGTCGAGGCCTTGCGGTCGCGGACCACGACCTGCACCGCCTGCTGGTAGAGATCGCCGCCTTCGCCGCCGCCCATGGCGGTGGCGTCGAAGATCGGATTGCCGTCCGCGTCCTGCGGCTCCTCGGCGGTGACGGCTTCGAGATATTCCGGCGTGCCCTGCGACTTGAGGTGCCGCACGACTTTCTCGACTTCCTCGTCGGACACGAACGGCCCGTGCACGCGGCTGATGCGGCCGCCGCCGGCCATGTAGAGCATGTCGCCCTGGCCGAGCAGTTGCTCGGCGCCCTGCTCGCCCAAAATGGTGCGGCTGTCGATCTTCGAGGTGACCTGAAACGAGATGCGGGTCGGGAAATTCGCCTTGATGGTGCCGGTGATGACGTCGACCGACGGCCGTTGCGTCGCCAGGATGACGTGCAGGCCGGCGGCGCGCGCCATCTGGGCGAGGCGCTGCACCGCGCCTTCGATGTCCTTGCCGGCGACCATCATCAGGTCGGCCATCTCGTCGACGATGACGACGATATAGGGCAGCGGCTCGAGATCGAGATCCTCGTGCTCATAGATCGCTTCGCCGGTGTCGCGGTTATAGCCGGTGTGCACCGTGCGGGTGAGTTTTTCGCCTTTGCCGTTGGCCTCGACGACGCGCGCATTGTAGCCGTCGATATTGCGCACGCCGAGCTTCGACATCTTCTTGTAGCGCTCCTCCATCTCGCGCACCGCCCATTTCAGCGCCACCACCGCCTTTTTCGGATCGGTGACGACGGGGGTGAGGAGATGCGGGATGCCGTCATAGACGGAAAGCTCCAGCATTTTCGGATCGACCATGATCAGCCGGCACTGGTCCGGATGCAGCCGATAGAGCAGGCTCAGGATCATGGTGTTGATGGCGACCGATTTGCCCGAGCCGGTGGTGCCGGCGATGAGCAGATGCGGCATGCGCGCCAGATCGACCATTACCGATTCACCGCCGATCGATTTGCCGAGGCAGAGCGGCAGCCGGTGGGTGGTGTCGCCATAATCGCGCGAGGCGAGAAGCTCGCGCAGATAGACTTTCTCGCGCGTCGGGTTCGGCAGCTCGATGCCGATGGCGTTGCGGCCGGAGACCACGGCGACGCGCGCGGAGAGCGCGCTCATCGAGCGGGCGATGTCGTCGGCCAGGCTGATCACGCGGGAGGATTTGATGCCGGGCGCCGGCTCGAGCTCATAGAGCGTGACCACCGGTCCCGGCCGCGCATTGATGATCTCGCCGCGCACGCCGAAATCGCCGAGCACGCCTTCGAGCGCGGTGGCGTTTTGCTGCAAGGTCTCGGTGCTGACGGTGGTGCGGCTGATCTTGCTCGGCTGTGTCAATAGTTCGAGCGCCGGGAGCGTGTAGCCGCCGCTCGACCGGCGCGGCTTGGGCGCACGCGGTTTGCGCGGTGCGCGCGGCTCGGCCGCATCGTTCTCTTGGGCTTCATCGACCGCATCGTCGGGCTCGTCGCCGGCATATTGCACCGACGGCGCGTCGAAGCGCGGCTCGATGCGCCGCGCGGGCGCCGCGGGACGCGACGCGGCTTGCGTCACGGTGCGGCGGCGGAACAGGCGGGCGATGCGGGCGCGGAAGCTCAAAACCGCATGCATCAGCCGGCCGAGCGAAATCCAGCCGCTGTCGTCGTCTTCGTCGACGGCCTTGTCCTCTTCTATCGTCGTCCGCTGTGTCGCGCCAGATGATGCCGGCCGCGCCGGCAAAGGCGACCAGCGCCGCGATGCCGAGCACGATTGTCGCGGCAAGGCGATTGGCGCCGACCATGGGCACGCCGAACAGCTGCGTCGGCAGCCGCAAGACGGCGTCGCCGACCACGCCGCCAAGCCCGCACGGCAACGGCCAGTGCGCGCTACGCGGCAGGCAGGACGCAAACGCCGCCGCCAACACCGCGCCGAACAGCCACAGCAGCATGCGCAGCTTCTCGCGGCTCAGCGGCCGGTGACCGAGCAGCCGATAGCCCCAGATCGCGATCGGCAATAATAGCGCCAGCGACCCGAGGCCGAGCAGCTGCATCAACAAGTCGGCGGTGATGGCGCCGGTATGGCCGAGCAGATTGCGCACCGGCGCGTCGGTGGCGTGGCTCAGCGATGGGTCCTGCACCGACCAGGTGGCGAGCGCGAGCGCCGTCATCATGGCGAGGCTGAGCAGCGCAATGCCCGCGACCTCGCGCAAGCGCCGCTTCAGCAAGGCACCGAGCAGGCCGGACAGGGAGGCCATGCCGTCGAGGCTGCGATCGATCATCGACATCGCATTGCCCTTAGTTTGCGCATGATCTTGATCATGCTCTAGCCGAGCACCGCGACGAGGCGGTGCAGCGCCTCGGCGGTGATTTCGTTGTTCTGCACCATGGCGACGCGGATATAATCCGCGCCGGGATTGCTGCCGTCGTCCTGCTCGCGCGCCAAATAACGGCCGGGCACCACGCGCAAGCCGGCTTCGCGCCACAGTTTCAGCGCCACCGCCTCGCTGCCGCCGTGCGCCGACACGTCGAGCCAGAGAAAAAATCCGCCGGCGGGGCGCTTGTAGCCGTAGCGGTCGCCGATGATCTGGTCGGCGAGGTCGAATTTCTCGCGATAGAGCCGCCGGTTCTCCTCGACGTGTTTCTCGTCGTTATAGGCCGCGATGGCGACATGCTGCATCGGCGTCGGCACCATGGGCGCCGCGACGTTGCGCAATTCGAGATAAGCCTGCATGAACGAACGGTCGCCGGCGGCAAAGCCGATGCGCAGTCCCGGCAGGCTGGAGCGCTTCGACAGCGAGTGGAACACCGCGACATTGGCGAAATCCGCGCCGGCCGCTTCGAGCATGCCGGCGGGCGGCTTCTCGCTATAGATCTCGCAATAGCATTCGTCGGAAAAAATCAAAAAACCGAAACGTCGCGCCAGCGCGGTCAGGCGCAACAGATAATCGCGGTCGGCGACGGCGCCCTGCGGATTGGCCGGCGAGGCGATGTAGAACGCTACCGTGCGCGCCAGCAATGCGTCGTCGAGCGCATCGAGGTCGGGCAGGAAGCCGGTCTCGCGCGTGGTCGGCAGATAGACCGGCTCGCAATCGGCGCCGATCGCGCCGGCCGCATAAGCCGCATAAAACGGATTGGGGATGAGCACGGCCGGCGGGCCGACGCGCGGCGTCACCCAGTTTTTGGCGGCGAGCGCCGCGAGGAAAAGTCCCTCGCGGGTGCCGTTGAGCACCAGCACTTCGTTGGCCGGATCGACCGGGCGCTCCAGCGCGTAACGGCGGCCCAGCCACCCCGCGACCGCGACGCCGAACTCGTCGAGCCCCTTGTTGGCCGGATAGCGGCCGAACTCGTTGACGTGCGCGGCGATGACCGGGCCGACGAACGGCGGAATCGGATGCTGCGGCTCGCCGACCGCCAGGCTGATCGCCGACTGGCCGGGCGGGAAACGATCGATCAACTCGCGCAGCCGCACGAACGGCGAGCGCGAGCCGGTGGCGCGCGAGGCTTTTGCGCCAATTTGCGGAGGGGAAGTGTCGCCGGTCATACGATACATCATCACAGCGGGGCCACCCGCAGCAGCGCCCGCATAGCATAGGAGCCCCGAGGTTAAGGCGCGATTAACCATCGGCTTTTGGGACTTAGCCACGACGCTCGCTACTCCCTCTCCCCGCGCGCGGGGAGAGGGTGGGGTGAGGGGGCCTCTCCGCTGGGCGCAGTATGGGTGAAGTGTCTGCAACGTATCGCTTCATCCGCAACGCTCAGAATCGCGGAGAGGCCCCCTCACCCTCGTTCGCTACGCTCACTCGACCTCTCCCCGCACGCGGGGAGAGGTGAAGCAAGCAATCTCATTCTCGCGACGCACCCGCGCCCGAGTTTTGCAGACCAAAGCCACGAATTTTTTGCCTCCAAAAAAATAAAGGGAGGCGGAGCGCCGAAAAGGCGCACTTACATGGCCGTGCTCAGCGGAGCACGGCAGCGCGCTGATCGCAGCGCGCCCGCCTTTCGGCGCTCCACCGCGGCGCTTACCAAGGCTTTGACCCCATGGTTCGGCTCCAGGCCAGGTTTCCTGGGACGCGGTCCGCACGGGCGTTACCCGCGCTTTCCTGTCCCAGCCCAGTGGAAGCACCCCACGCACCGGCCGTAGTACCGGCGGACATGATGCCCGAAGCCGCCCGGGAGCGGACTGCAAATCCGCCCGCGGGAACCGCACCCGCTCCACCTTTCGAAATGCCTCCGGAAGGCGTCCTTAAGTGAGCGGGATGGTTCTTCCGTATCGGACAAAAGTGGCGCGTCAAGGACGCGAGCAAACAAAGATTCAGTAGAAGCCCTTAAGCCCTTGAAGCAAAGACAATTAAACCAACGCAGCTGAGCCGTCATTTGGTCGGAGGCCGTCTTCGATTTTGCTCTCGGCGTATTTCACGGCGGACGGAGAACCGCTGAAGCGGCGCAACGGTTTGAAATTGCGTAACAATGAGCCGCGGAAAGATTTGCAGTTTTTGATCGATCAAAACATCAGCCTGCTCGCTCTTCTCGTCACCACCGGGCTTGACCCGGTGGTCCATGCTGACGTGCGGCGGTCGCGACCCTTCAAAATGGTACTGCAAGCTTGGTTGCCGCATGGATTGCCGGGTCAAGCCCGGCAATGACGAAACAGAAGCAGTCCGTAGGGTGGAGCAAAGGCGCGGAGCGCCGTGCCCACGCGGTCCATCGTCGTCGCCAAAATGAAACACGCGGCTCAGTCGACCATGGCGTCGTAATCGGCGTGCGATCCAATCCAAAACCAGATGAGATCGCCGTCGGCTTCAGTTGCTAGCGCGCGATAGCGTAAACCCACGCGCACCGACCAAAACCGTCCGACTTTCTTGAATTGCAACGACGGATGCCGCGGATTTTCTTTCAGCAGGGTGTAATTCTTGTCGGCGAGATCGCGGACCTGCTTGGGAAGTCTGTCGTAGGCCTCCCAGAACGCACGGCTCGCGAAATGCTTCATAGCTCGCGGGCGCGCCCCTTGCGGAAATCGTCGATGGCCTGCTCGGCGAACCTGTCGAGCTTGCCGGCAGCCGCGTCGCGCTCGATCTTGTGGTCGAAGCGCGCGGCATCGAACCGCTCGAACCAATCGCGGAATTGCGAGAATTGGTCAGGCGGCAGTTCGGCGACGGCTTTTTCGATGTCTTCGATGGTCACGCCACCACTATAACACGGCGAATGCTATTTGACCCGCACACCGGGTTTATCGCCATCGATGAATTCGACGCCGGCTTTTTCCAGGGCGTGCTGGATTGCGTCGAGAGTTCGCGGCTTCAACACCTCGCCGGCTTCCAGGCGCGTGATTGTGCCGGTCGCCACCTTCGCCATGGCGGCGAGCCAACACACCGATTCGGAGTGCGGCTCTCGCCATACGGCATTGGGTAGCAGTTATTGACATGGCATGATAATTTTATCTTGACATGACTAAAAAGGCTGATTACGCTATTCCCTAATAGCCGGATTGCGGGAGTTACACCATGCCTGCGCGACGCAAGCGTGCGCGTAAACCCATGCGCGCGGCCAAGGCTGCGGCGGCGAAGCTCACCAGCCTCTGCCTCGATATGGAAGAGCCGCTCAACGAGGCGCTGGACGCGGCGCACGCCATACGCCTCATCGGCCATGGCTTGCGCGAATTCGCCAACCCCGCCGAAGCTGGGGCCGTCGCCGCGACCGCGTGCTCATCTGCCAAAAACTCGAAGTACTGCGGCGAACGTGGCACGGCCTGTTCAAGGCCGCCGCGCAAGCAGCAAGTAGCCCGGATTGAGCAGAGCGAAATCCGGGGACGATGGTTTAGCTGCACCGCCGCCCCCGGATTTCGCTCCGCTCAATCCGGGCTACAAAGAAGAAAAGAGGCCCCGGCTCGCGCCAGGGCCTCTCGACGATCGGGGCAGTGCCGGGAGGTCCGCCCCGACCGTAGACGGACTTTTTATTGGAGCATGATCTTTTCCGAAAACCGGTATCCATCCCGGATCAAGTCCGGGACAGGCTTTTTCGGGATCATGCTCTAACTACTGCACCGTCTCCCCGTGCAGAGCGAGATCGAGACCGTCGCGCTCGACTTCGACGCTGACGCGCAAGCCGATGACGAGATCGACGAGCTTGAGGATGATCAAGGTCACGATCACGTCGTAGATGAAGACGACGCCGACGCCGATGACTTGGTTGAGCACCTGGCCGGCATTGCCTTCGATCAGGCCCGACGTGCCGCCGTAGGCGGCGACGGCGAACACGCCGGTGAGGATGGCGCCCGACGCGCCGCCGACCGCGTGGACGCCGAAGGCGTCGAGCGCGTCGTCGTAGCCGAACATGTGCTTGAGGCCGGTGCAGCCCCAGTAGCAGATGATGCCGGCGGCGACGCCGATGGCAAACGCGCCCATCGGGCCGACGAAGCCGGAGGCCGGCGTGATCGCAACAAGTCCGGCCACCGCGCCCGAGCAGATGCCGATCACGGTCGGCTTGCCGCGCATGATCCACTCGACCAGCATCCAGGTGAAGCCGGCTGTCGCGGTGGCGACGTGCGTGACCAGCATCGCCATGCCGGCCTGCATGCCGGCGCTCACCGCCGAGCCGGCGTTGAAGCCGAACCAGCCGACCCACAACAGCGAGGCGCCGATCATGGTGTAGACCATGTTGTGCGGCGGCCCGGATTCCTTGCGCCTGCCGAGCATCAGTGCCGCCATCAGGCCGGCGGTGCCGGAATTGACGTGCACCACCGTGCCGCCGGCGAAATCGAGCACCTTCACCCAGGCCTTGTCGTTGGCCGAGTT
Organism: uncultured Alphaproteobacteria bacterium; assembly: GCA_963821175.1. GTDB lineage: Bacteria > Pseudomonadota > Alphaproteobacteria > Rhizobiales > Xanthobacteraceae > BOG-931. Next base: position 132,948 of record CAWGCU010000023.1, on the reverse strand, counting down.
GAAGATGCCGTCCGGTCCCCACACCCAATGCGCCACCGGCGAATAGACGAAGATCGCCCACAGCCCGATGAACCACAGCATCGCCGAGAACTTCATGCGCTCGGCGAACGAGCCGGCGATCAGCGCCGCAGTGATGATCGCGAAGGTCAGCTGGAACATCGAGTAGACGGATTCAGGAATCGTCGGCGCCAGCGAATTCGGCGTGCCGATGTTCTGCGCCACGCCCGCGCTGTTGAAGGTGTTGCTGATCATGTTCTGCAGAAACGCTCGATCCAGCCCGCCGATGAACGGCGTGCCGGCGCGGAACGCGATGCTGTAGGTGAAGAACAGCCACAGAATGCTGATCAGGCAGGTGATGGCAAAACTCGTCATGATGGTGTCGCCGACGTTCTTCTTGCGGACCATGCCGCCGTAGAACAGCGCCAGCCCCGGAATGGTCATCATCAGCACGATGGCCATCGAGGTCAGCATCCAGGCGGTGTCGCCCGAATTCGGCGTGCAGTTTTCCGTCACCTTGACGCCGTCGCAAGCTAGCGGCCCGGCATCGGCTGGCGCAGCAGCGGGAGCAGCCGCGGCGTCCGGTGCCGGCGCGGTTGCTGCCGGCGGATTTGTCGCCGCGGGCGCTTGGGCGTAGGACGAATGGAACGTCGGGACGCTCAGCGCGATGCCCAGCAACATCGCTCCAGCGAGAGCAATGAGCCCCGCGCGAGAGAATCTCTTCAACGACATGGTTTCACTCCTGTCCGTGAAATTGGTGCGCGGATTTTGCATTTTCGTGGAGCATGATCTTTTCGGAAAACCGGTTTCCACTTTTCCGGATCATGCTCTAGAGCGCGGCAGCGTCGGTCTCGCCGGTGCGGATGCGCACCGCATGATCGAGACCGAAGACGAAGATCTTGCCGTCGCCGATCTGTCCGGTTTTCGCCGCCGTCGTGATGGTGTCGATAACCCGGTCCACCTGATCGGACGCGCAGGCGATTTCGATTTTGATTTTTGGCAGGAAGCTCACGGCGTATTCGGCGCCGCGATAGATTTCGGTGTGGCCCTTCTGGCGCCCGTAGCCCTTCACCTCGGTGACGGTCAGTCCCTGAACGCCGATCTTGGTGAGAGCGTCGCGGACCTCGTCGAGCTTGAACGGCTTGATGACGGCCATGACGATTTTCATGTGATGTGATCCCCTGTCGCCCAGGCGTGCTGCGACGCTTGGGCGGCTACAACGAAGCTTGAAACCGCGCAGGAACTCGCCCCCATGCGGTGGTACCGGGCGGCAAGCAATCAAGCGCCGTGCCAACTCGGCGGCCGGCTTTAACAATTTGATAAGAAAGCGCTTTTCGGGCAGATGCTCGATTTCAGGGCAGCGCGCGAAGCCGCGGCGCTGGCCTCACGGGCAGAAAGTAATCGGTCTGATTAAAAATTAGGCGCGCAGTTTTGCGGTGCAGCAGCCGCAGATGTCACAACGCGTCGGCGTCGGTCTCGCCGGTGCGGATGCGGATGGCCTGCTCGATCGGCGTGACAAAAACCTTGCCGTCACCGATCTGCCCGGTCTTGGCGGCGCTGCCGATGGCTTCGACGACGCGCTCGACCTCATCGGCCGCTACCGCGACCTCGATGCGGATTTTCGGCAGGAAATTCACCGCGTATTCGGAGCCGCGATAGATCTCGGTATGGCCCTTCTGCCGGCCGTAGCCCTTGACCTCGGTGACGGTCATGCCGTGCACCCCGACGGCCAGCAGCGCGTCGCGCACGTCTTCGAGCTTGAACGGCTTGATGATCGCTATGACGAGCTTCATGGCAGCCTCTTAGCATGCGGGTGGGAGCGACAGCGTGGGTCTGCGGCAGAGTACTCCACCATGCCGAGGATATGAATGGCCGCTCGTCGGCCTATTCGATCAAGTTCCGCGCGATCACGTGCCGTCGGATTTTGCGCCCGCAGTGCCGAACATTTTGCGCTTGGCGGCGATCAGCCATCGCGGCGACCGGGCGTGCAGCCATTGGCGAAATTTGTGCGTCGCTCTTATGGGAGCAACGAGCATCCGCGCTGTCCATTCGTGCGCCGCGACATACTGTTCGCGCTCGTAGACGTCGCGCTTGCGCTGCTGGAGATCGACCTCGGCGGCAGCCAAGGATTGCTCGCGATCGTAAACCTCACGAACGCGCGCCAACAGGTCGCGCTCGCGCGCCGCAAAGGAAACATCGGCCTTGAGCACCGACCAGTACCGCTCGCGCAAGCTTGCGTGCTCGGTCGTGGTGCCGGTCGGCACGTCGAGCGGCGCGACAAATGGCGTGTCGAAGACTTTTTGCAGCGCGACGACCAAAGAGCTCTCGGGCATCCGAAAATCCGCGAACTGCGATGCCGCGTCGCGGTCATAAAGCGCCAAGAAATCCTGCAGGTCTTTCGGCAATCCGGGATCGCGAGCGGACCAACCCATGGACATGAACGCGATCTTGTAGCCGTTGCTGCGGCCGAGCATCCAAAAGAATTTTGGATTGTAGGAGACGAGGCCGTGGTTGAGCATGCCGCCGGCCGGCAGCACATGCAGCATGAGCGCGCCCGCGGCGGCCAAGTCGTGGATGATCTTGAAGGACTGTAGCTGGTTGGCGACGTGTTCGGTGGTGCCGAAATTCGTCACGACGTCGTATTTGCCAATGAATTCGGTCGGCACTTCGTCATAGTTCAGGTCGAGCGGAATGCTGCCGGGCGAGCCGTCGATATCGATCGATGCGTAGTCGAGCCCCAGCCAGGTCCAGAACGCGCGCGCCAGCGGGGCTCCGGCCAACAGGTCCGTGTCGCTGCGGGCGCCGGTCCAGGTAAACGCCGGCGGTGGCATCAAGGCGCCGAACAATCGTCCGACGATAGCAATGTCACGGGTCGCCTTGATGAAGGAATTGTCGAGCTGTTGCGCGCCGATTTCGATGACCGCGGAGCCGTTGGCAATATGGCCCTGCTGCTTCAGCTTCCTGAGCAGCGGCAATATGCTCGCACCCATTCCCACGGCTGCACTCCTCGTCGCCTGCGAACGATAGCAATGCTACGCCGTGCCGCAAAGCTCAGGTCTTGGCGCGCCGGCGCTGCCGCAGCAGGCCTTCCTGGGCCACCGAAGCGACCAGTGTGCCGTCGCTGGCAAAGATCAGGCCCCGCGAAAAACCGCGCGAATTGGCGAGGCTTGGGCTGTCCTGGGCATAAAGCAACCACTCATCGGCACGGAATGGGCGGTGAAACCACAGCGCGTGATCGAGGCTCGCCGCCATGATGTCTTCCGAGAACACGCTGCGGCCGTGCGGGATCAGCGCCGCGTCGAGCAGCATCATGTCGGAGGCATAAGCCAGCACGCATTGATGGATCGCTGGCTCGTCGGGCAGCCGGCCGGTGGCGCGGATCCAGATATCGAAGCGGCCGTTTTCGGATTTTTCGCCGAGATAGCGGCTGAACTCCACGGGGCGGAATTCGATCGGCCGCTCGCGCTCGTAGTAGCGCCGCGCCGGTTCGGGCAACAGCGGATAGATGCGGTCCTTGAGTTCCTCGTCGCTCGGCAATTGGTCCGGCTTCGGCACGGCGGGCATTTTGACCTGATGGGTCAGGCCGGGTTCGGAGAGGTGGAATGAGACCGACATCGAGAAGATGGCGCGGCCGTGCTGGATCGCCTTGACGTTGCGGGTGGTGAAACTCTTGCCGTCGCGGATGCGGTCGACCTCGTAGATGATCGGCACTTTGGGATCGCCGCCGAGCAGAAAATAGGCGTGCAGCGAATGCGGCGGCCGCGCGGTGACGTCCTCGACGGTGCGGCAGGCGGCGACCAGCGCCTGGCCGATGACCTGGCCGCCGAACACCCGCTGCCAGCGCGATTGCGGCGAGCGGCCGCGGAACAGGTTCACCTCCAGCGGCTCGAGATCGAGAATGTCGAGGACTTCCTGAACGGCGGAGGCCATGCGCTGTCCTATTATTTCGTTTCCCCTTGCATACGGGTTCCATGGCCGGGTCAAGCCCGGCACAGGCGTGATAGAATGGCGCTATGGCGCGTGAGAATGTCGATGTACTGATCGCGGGCGGCGGCTTTGCCGGCCTGACGCTTGCCATTGCGCTGCGCCAGGCGCTCGGGCCGTCGTTTGCCGTCACGGTCGCCGATCCGGCGCTCGGCGTGAGCCACGCTGGCGATGAGCGCGCGTCGGCCATCGTCGCTGCGGCGCGGCGATTGTTCGAGACGCTCGGCGTCTGGGATGCCGTCAGCGGGCAGGCGCAGCCGATCCTCGACATGGTGGTCACCGACAGCCGGCTCGACGACGCCATGCGGCCGGTGTTTCTCACCTTTGCGGGCGAGGTCGAGCCGGGCGAGCCGTTCGCCCATATGATCGAGAACCGCCATCTCGTCGCTGCGCTGGCAGAAAAAGCAAAGGCCGAAGGCGTCACGCTGCTTGCTTCCGGCGTGGTCGAGGTGAGCCATGACGGCGAACGGGCCGTCGCGGAGCTTAAAGACGGCAGCGTGATCGGCACGCGGCTTCTGGCCGCCGCCGACGGCGCGCGTTCGACGATCCGCGCAAGCGCCGGCATCGCCACGCACGGTTGGACTTACGATCAATCGGCGATCGTCACCACCGTCGGTCACGAGCGCGATCACGGCGGCCGCGCCGAGGAGCATTTTCTTCCCGCCGGACCGTTCGCGATCCTGCCGGTGCAGGGCAACCGCTCCTCGATCGTGTGGACCGAGGCCAAGGCCGAGGCCGAGCGCATCGTGGCGCTGCCGGATGATGCGTTCCATGCCGAGCTTGAAAAACGCTTCAAGCTGCATCTCGGCGAGATCAACGCGGTCGGCGCGCGGCGCGTGCATCCGCTGGGGTTTTTCGTCGCGCGCTCGTTTATCGCCGAGCGCATCGCGCTCGTTGGCGACGCCGCCCATGTTATCCATCCGATCGCCGGGCAAGGGCTCAATATGGGATTGAAGGACGTCGCGGCGCTGGCCGAAGTCATCGTCGATGCGGCGCGGCTCGGGCTTGATCCGGGCTCGGCGACGGTGCTCGAGCGCTATCAGCGCTGGCGCCGCTTCGACACGGTAACCATGGGCATTGCCACCGACGGCCTCAACCGGCTGTTCTCCAACCGCTCCGATGTGCTGCGCCTGGCGCGCGACATCGGGCTTGGCCTGGTCGACCGGGTGCCGAATTTGAAGCGCCTGTTCATCCGCGAGGCGGCGGGCCTGGTCGGCGACGTGCCCAAACTGCTGCGCGGCGAAGTGTTATAAAGCCGGGCATGACTTCTGGGACCATGGCGTTCGACCACATTGCAGTCATCGGCGGCGGCGCCTGGGGCACGGCGCTGGCGCTGACCTGCGCGCGCGCCGGGCGGCAGGTGACGTTGTGGGAGCACGACGCCGCCAATGCGGCGCAGCTCGCCAACAAGCGCGAGAGCCTGTTCCTGCCCGGCGTGCGCATCGACGACCGCATCAATATTGCGGCCGACCTCGCCGCTGCCGCGCGGGCGCGGGCGATCCTGCTGGTGGTGCCGGCGCAGGCGGTACGCAGCGCCACGAAATCTCTCGCGTCATCGCTCGCGGCGCGCACGCCCGTGATCGTGTGCGCCAAGGGTATTGAGCGCGGCACCAAAAAATTCATGACCGAGATCGTCGCCGAATGCGCGCCGAACGCGACGCCGGCGATCCTGTCCGGACCGAGCTTCGCCGCCGACGTGGCGCGCGGCCTGCCGACCGCGGTGACTCTTGCCGCGCGCGACGGCAAGCTTGCCCAAGAGCTTGCCCAGGCGATCGGCTCGCCGAGCTTCCGCCCCTATCACTCCACCGACATGCGCGGCGTCGAAATCGGCGGCGCCACCAAGAACGTGCTGGCGATCGCCGCCGGCATCGTCACCGGCCGCGGCCTGGGCGCCAGCGCCGGCGCGGCGTTGACCACGCGCGGCTTTGCCGAGCTCACGCGCTTCGGCAAAGCGTTCGGCGCCAAGCCGCAGACCATGATGGGGCTATCCGGCCTCGGCGATCTGCTGTTGACCTGCTCCAGCCCGCAGTCGCGCAATTTCCAGTTCGGCGTCAGTCTCGGCCAGGGCCAAAAACCCGGCACGATCAGCACCGGCCTCGCCGAAGGCGCCTTCACCGCGCCGGTGCTCCTCGACATGGCGCGCGAGCGCTCGGTCGACATGCCGATCGCGGCGGCCGTCGCCGCGCTTCTCGCCGAGACGATGACATTGGACGAGGCGATAAAATCTTTGCTGACGCGGCCTTTGAAGTCGGAGGAATGACGATGGCGTATTGGCTGATGAAGACGGAACCGGAGGAGTTTTCCTGGGACGATCAAGTCAAGCGCGGCAAGAAGGGCGAGCCGTGGAGCGGCGTGCGTAATTTCGCGGCGCGCAAACATCTGCAGGCGATGAAGCAGGGCGAAAAATTTTTCTTCTATCACACCGGTGACGAGAAGCAGGTCGTCGGCATCGGCGAAATTCTCCGCGCGGCTTTTGCCGACCCGACCGCCAAAAAGGACGAGCCCTGGGTCGCCGTGACCACCGGTGCGGTCGAGCCATTGCCGAAGCCGGTGACGCTCGCCGCGATCAAGGCGGAGACGAAGCTCAAAGACATGGTGCTGGTGAAACAAGGCCGCCTGTCGGTGCAGCCGGTGACCGCTGACGAATGGAAGCTCGTCTGCAAGATGGGCGGGATGAAGTCGGCTTAAGGCTATTCAGGCGGCAGCGTCCCCAATCTGCGCGGCGACTTTAGCCAAGATCTGTTCGCGCCGGGCGGTGGAGCGAGAGGCGCGCAGCGTCTCGGCGAACCGCTCCAGCTCACCGTCCTCGAAAGCGTTGACCACGGTTTCGAGGACATAGCTCTTGCGGCAAATCGCCGGCGTGTTGCCGAGTTCGGCCGCGGCCTCGCAGATGGCGTCGAGAATTTGCCGGTTTCGCGCCCGTTTGCTGGTCGCCGGCTCGGCGCGCGCCAACGCTTCGAGTACCGACACGGAAGCGAGCAGCGTGCGGAAATCCTTCAATGAAATCTCGACGCCCGCGATCTCGCGCAAGAACAGGTTGACGTCCTGTGCGCTCACCGCGCGCAGGTCGCCGGTGTCGCTGCGGTATTGAAACAGGCGCCGTCCCGGAAGTTGCCGCAGCACGTCGATGGCGGCGGCGAGTTTCGGCGCGTGGATATCCTTGTCGATCTGCTTGGCGCCCTTGGCGCGGAAACGCAGGTTCACCGTCTCGCCATAGACCGTGACATTCGATTTCAACAGCGTCGCCGCGCCGCGCGTGCCGCGCAGTTTTGCATATTGCTCGGTGCCGGGACGAATGGCGCTGCGGGCGACCAGTTCGATGACCGCCGACAAAGTGAAAGCCCGCGTCGGCTCTTTGCCCGCGAGATGGCGGCCGATGCTGCGGCGAATGGTCGGCAGCGCTTCGGCGAGGCGCGCGAGGCGGCGGGCTTTGCGGGTTTCGCGCACCTGCTGCCAGCCGGGATGATAGCGATATTGCAGCCGGCCGGCGGCATCGCGGCCGGTGGCTTGGATATGCGCCGTGGGATCGGCCGCATAGAGTACGTCGTCATAGGCCGGCGGCACGGCAAGCGAGGCGAGGCGCTTTGCTTCCGCGGCACGGACCGTTTTGCCGCTGGCTGCGAGATAGCGAAAACCACGGCCGTGGCGTTGGCGCTTTATCGTCAATGCGGCAGTGTCGATGTAGGTCAGCCCGAGCCGCTTGACGAGCCACATGGTCGATGCGGACTGCGGCGGACGGTCGCGCGGCGCCGTTGTGCGGCCTTTCTCCTCCGATCCATGATCTTGAAGCGACATGATGCGACTGCTTTCGCTACGGCAATCGCGCGTCCTGAGGATTTGTTCCCAACCGGCCTCCCGAAGCGGTTCGTTTCCCGCTAGGCTTGCGGCCATAACAGGCCGGAGGAACACCATGTCATTTGCCGGAATCAACTTTGTCGCCGTCCTCATCGCCGCCGTGGTCGCCTGGCTCGCCAGCGCCGGCTGGTACATGAGCTTGGGCCAAATCTACCAGGCGGCGCAGGGCAAGACGCCGGAACAGTGCAAGGAGGAAATGAAAAAGCCGGGGGCGTTCCTGCCCTTCCTCTACGCCTTCATCGGCAACCTGGTCATCGCCTGGATGTTGGCCGGCGTGCTCGGCCATCTCGGCCCAGGTGAGGTGACGCTCAAGAACGGCGTCATCACCGGCGCGTTTTTGTGGTTCGGTTTCATCCTCACCACCATGGTGGTGAATTTCTGCTTCTCCGGCCGCGATAAGCGCTTGCTTCTGATCGATCTTGGTAACTGGCTGATCGTTCTGGTGGTGACGGGCGCGGTGATCGGATGGGTTGGGGTTTGAGGCGTGTCATGAGTATTCGCATCGCGCGTATCGCCGTCCTCGCCGTGCTGCCGCTTGTCGGCGTGGCCGGTGCGGCCTCCGCACAGACGGCGCCGGCTGCGCCGCCGGCGAATCCTGGGCCGGTGCCCTATGTCATGGGCATGGGCGACCTGATGAACACGCTCATTCAGCCGCGTCACGCCAAGCTCGGTCTCGCCGGCAAGGCGGAGAATTGGGCGCTCGCCAACTATGCGCTCTCCGAGCTCCGCCAAGTCTTCGCCGGCATCATCAAGGCGGTGCCGAAATTCCGCGGCATGCCGGTCGGCGATCTGGTCGACCTGGCGATGACTCAACCACTCAACGCCGTCGAAGCGGCCATCAAGCAGCAGGACGCGCAAAAATTCGCCGCCGCCTACGAGCAGCTCACCCAGGGCTGCAATGCCTGCCACATGGAGCTCGATCACGCCTACGTTGTGATCAAAACGCCCGATGCGTCGGCGTTCCCGAACCAGGAATTCAAGGCGCAGCGGTAGGCCGTAGCCCGGATTGAGCGTAGCGAAATCCGGGGGCTGAATTGCCGCACGCACTCCCCGGGTTTCGCTTCGCTCACCCCGGGCTACAAGTTGAGACTGTTGGCCCGCTTGTCCGCCGCGGCAGCGGCGCCGATAATGGGCGCAAATTTGAAGAATATGCGCGCACCAGCGCGCGCCGTGGAGGACTGCATGTCGGATAAGATCTATGAAATTCCCACTGAGTGGACCAAGCGCGCCTTCATCTCGGAGGCCGAATACAAGAAAATGTACGCAAGCTCGCTGGCCGATCCCGACGGCTTTTGGGCCGAGCAGGGGAAGCGCATCCACTGGATGAAGCATTTCTCGAAGGTCAAGAACACGTCGTTCGCCAAAGAGAACGTCTCGATTAAATGGTTCGAGGACGGCGCCACCAACGTCGCCTACAACTGCATCGACCGCCACCTGCACACCAGAGGCAACCAGACCGCCATCATCTGGGAAGGCGACGATCCGAAAGATTCCAAGCACATTACCTATAAGGAATTGCACGACGAGGTCTGTCGCTTCGCCAATATCTTGCGCAACCGCAACGTCAAGAAAGGCGATCGCGTCACCATCTACCTGCCGATGATTCCGGAAGCCGCCTACGCCATGCTGGCCTGTGCGCGCATCGGCGCGATCCATTCCGTGGTGTTTGGCGGCTTCTCGCCGGATTCTCTCGCCGGCCGCATCGAGGATTGCCAATCGAAAGTCGTCATCACCGCCGACGAAGGTTTACGCGGCGGCCGCAAGGTGCCGCTGAAAGCCAATACCGATGCGGCGATCGCTAAAGCAGCAGGATCTGGACATTCGGTCGACTTCGTCATCGTCGTCAAACGCACCGGCGCGCCCGTCGACATGGATCCGGTGCGCGACGTCTGGTACCACGAGGCCGCCGCCGTGGTGACGGCGGAATGCCCGTGCGCCGAGATGAACGCGGAGGATCCGCTGTTCATCCTCTACACCTCGGGCTCGACCGGGCGGCCAAAGGGCGTGCTGCACACCACCGCCGGCTATCTCGTCTTTGTGGCGATGACGCACCAATACGTCTTCGACTATCACGACGGCGACATCTACTGGTGCACCGCCGACGTCGGCTGGGTCACCGGCCACAGCTACATCGTCTATGGCCCGCTGGCGAACGGCGCCACCACCTTGATGTTCGAAGGCGTGCCGAACTATCCGTCGATGTCGCGGTTCTGGGAAGTCATCGACAAGCACAAGGTCAACATATTCTACACCGCGCCGACGGCGATCCGCGCGCTGATGCAGGCCGGCGACGACCCGGTGACGAAAACCTCGCGCGCCTCGCTGCGGCTTCTCGGCTCGGTCGGCGAGCCGATCAATCCGGAAGCCTGGGAATGGTATCACCGCGTGGTCGGCGATGGCCGCTGCCCGATCGTCGATACCTGGTGGCAGACCGAAACCGGCGGCATTTTGATCACGCCGCTGCCGGGCGCTACGCAGCTGAAACCCGGCTCGGCGACGCGGCCGTTCTTCGGCATCGTGCCGCAGATCGTCGATGCCGAAGGCAAGGTGCAGGAGGGTGCGACCAGCGGCAATCTGTGCATCGCCAATTCCTGGCCCGGCCAGATGCGCACGGTCTATGGCGATCACCAGCGTTTCGTCGAAACCTATTTCAGCACCTATCCGGGCAAATATTTCACCGGCGACGGCTGCCGCCGCGATGAGGATGGCTATTACTGGATCACGGGGCGCGTCGACGACGTGATCAACGTCGCCGGACATCGGCTGGGCACCGCCGAGGTCGAGTCGGCGCTGGTCGCGCATCCGAAAGTGTCGGAGGCCGCCGTGGTCGGCTATCCGCACAACATCAAAGGGCAGGGCATCTACGCTTATGTCACCCTGATGAACGGCGTGCAGCCGACCGAGGATTTGCGCAAAGAACTGGTGCAATGGGTGCGCACCGAGATCGGCCCGATCGCCTCGCCCGATCTCATCCAGTTCGCCCCGAGCCTGCCGAAGACGCGCTCCGGCAAGATCATGCGCCGCATCCTGCGCAAGATCGCCGAGGACGAGTACGGCAGTCTCGGCGACACCTCGACCTTGGCCGATCCCGCGGTGGTCGACGATCTGGTCAACAACCGGCAGAACAAGAGCAAGGAGAGCGCGTAACGGTGCCGCGCTGGCTGCGCCTTCACGGTAGCCGCCACCCTCCGTACGTTGCGCTCAAAGGCAGCGGCGCCAACAGGGGCAGGCCGCTTCGTGCTTCATAGAGCCCGGGCGTTCCAAACACGACGCCAAGATGGGTCGTCGCGGAGCCGTCGGCGCTCTCGAAACTGAAGATGACGTGATCGCGCTTGGTATCCTCCATCGACGCCGCCGGGTTCGCGAAGATCGAACCCGGGTGTTCGCCATCGTCCAGGGCAAAGGCTTTTGTGCGGACAAAGACTTTGTCGCCCAGTCCTGACGTTGCCACGAGATCGAGCATGCTGCCATCGATCTGCGCGCCGGTTATCGTTATGCCGGGATCGAGGATGGCTGCGATCCAGACCGTCTCGCCCGCGGGCAGGGGGGCCAAAACACGTTGCGAGAGAGGCTCCCTCGCCAGCGGATGAAGCGGCAAAGCGCCACGGTTCGATCCCGGTCCCTCGCCGACGCGCCTTTGCAACGAGACGAGCCAACCTCGGCCCGAAATCTCAAAACATGGCGGAGCGTCGGTCAGCTGGACAGTTTCTTCAGTGTGTTTTCGAGAACGCGGCCGGATACGCCCAGCACGCGGGCAAGCTCGATCTTATCGTCATTGCTGAGCTTGGGAAGCGTCATCTGGCCCGGCGTTCTGGCGGACCTGAATGTTTGCAAAGCGCGCGGCAACAGGCTGAGCAATCTATCGGCCGCCTTGCCGAAGAACCCCTGCATGACTTTCGCGAGCTCTTCATCGCTCCGGTTGCGGCTCTTCAGGTATTCGGAAAGTACGTGCGTCAAGAAGGCGCTTTGGTCCGTGGCCGTCTCGTTGGCGCCAAGCGCGGCGCGATTCGCGCGCCAGATCAGCCAGGGCGCGGACGAGATCGCGTCCAAGTCAAGCTGCGCTGAAATAACATCGGGATCCGGCACGCTCTTCTCGGTAGCGATGTCCCAGCTCTGGCGTAGCATCGGCGGTGTCTGCAGTTGTAGCGTAGTGACATCGCCGCGATCCTTGCGCGCCAGCCACAGCGCCTGCACGTCGGGATGGTCGAGTCCGACAATCCGGCGCAAATTATTGGTAACGGTCTGGAACGTCTGTGAATCTTCGGGGTGATCGCGCAAGACCAGGTGGGCACCCAAAATCCCGAGCATCGGATCGTCGAACTTCTCGTCAAGCAGCCCATTCAGCAGGGCGTCGGACAAGATTCTTCGCGTCTGCGTCAGGGCATAGATCGCAAGCTCTGTCATGCGCGCGCGCGGTGCGGCCGGGTCGAACGCGAAGTTCGCCGACATGGCGACTGCACCGGTATCGAGATCGGCGCGGTGACAGACGCTATGGTCGTTGAGAAGATACTCACGAGTCAGCAGAAATAATTGCGTCTGGAATCCCGGCGTTGCATACAGCGAGCGTTCGTAGCCGGTGCCGTCGGGCAGCTCGAGCCGTAGCCGATAAGCTCCCGGGGACAGGTCGGCACGCCACCCCGCCGACGGATCGTCCTGCAGATGCACATCCGCCCGGTCGGCAATCTTGACCAACGGTGTGCCGTCCTCCTTGAGCAATGACAGGTCTTGCGCGGGATTGTCGTCTGTCCCCGTGCTGCTCTTGGTCCATTCGCGGGCGAACACGAAGATCGACGATCCAGTTCCGAAGTGGTCGATGGGGTTGGCCGCCGCCGCTACCGCGAGCGCGCTCTGGTATTCGTGACTGCGTGAGCTGCTTTCGAGCGGCACCGCCGAGGGGATTTCGGGCGCCGCGAATTGCAGATCGCGGTTTTGATCGAGCGAGACCAGTTGCTCGTCGATGCTTGGCCCGACCTGGACCTGGACCTTGTAGATTCCCGGGCTGAGATTCTGCTCGAAGTGCCCGACGCTGCGCGCGACGCGGTTGAGATTGCCATCGATGATCGAGATTTCAGCTGTCGAGTCGGGTACGGACACGGTCAGCTTGTTGTCAGAACTCGGACATCGGTCTGCCTCATGCTTCCATCAGGCAACAGGGCTCCGGATATCTCGAAGTTCTGCTCGCCTGAGCCGTCTACAGCAGCCTTGTAAAGGCCTCGTGGCAGCCGCAACGGCCATACTGCAGGGGCCGGGTTAGCTTGCGCCACAATCTTGGTCAAATCACCCGCCAGGATTTTGCCGGCGCCGCCGGGTGTCGAGATCGTGATTTGCACCGGAAAGTCCGGCACCGGCGCGGGCGGCGGTGCCGCCACGAGATCAAATGGTTCGGATTCGAGGACTTCCGGCATGCGGGCAATGTCGTCGTCTGTCAGATCGGCCGGGCTCAGCAGATTTTTCATGTTGGCCTGCAAGTACGACCGAACCTGCGGCGTCGTGATTGAGCCGGTCTGCGGATCGCGTGCCAGACGTAGCCCTTGCAGCAGCGTCACGCTGAATACGCCGCGGACCTTATCACCGTCCTGCGGCATGGGAATTTCCTTCGACAGCTTCATGTCCTTCGCCGAGAACGCATAGAATTCGGCGGCGTCTTTGAGCACTGGGCGCCTGACGCAAATCCAACGTCGGCGGGGTTAGAGCGGCCGCAGCGAAGCGTTCGCGGCAGGCATCCTGAAACAGGATCACGTCGTCGAACCAGCCGCCCTCGTACAGGCGATCAGCCCAAAGCATCGCCGCGAAATTGTGAGAAACGCCCTGTTGTGCGTTCGCCATCAACACGCCCGATAGATTGAGCGACGGCGCGAAGCCGTGACCGGAGAGAAACATCCAAAACCGATTGCCCGCTTTCAGTCCCCGACCAGCCTGATTGTTTTCCTGCGCGCTGTTTTCTACCTGAGTGAAAAAATCCTCGAGTTCCTGTTTCGCCGGCCGCGCATCGGCGGCGCCTGTCGGCGGCGGCGTGAACTTCGAGCTGAGCAGCAGCAAGGCGTTCTTCGGATCGACACGCCCGCCATTTGGGTCTGTCACCCACTCGTGGAAAGCGTGTGCGTCGTTTTCCGCACCCGACAGCGTCGTCAGGCCCGGATAAACGTTGATCCCGACCACCAGGGCCCGATCGGCTAGCGGCATGGACGGTTACGGGTATTGCTTGCGGATGAACTTCTTGTCGTCATCCGACAAAGTGTTGTTCATACCGGCTGACGTTCCGTCGTTCGTCCAGCTTATCGGGATCGGGTAGAGCATGATCGAATGCCAGTCGAGCTGCGTGCCGGCGATCTCGTTGGACGGATATTGCTCGAACATGTTGTGCTGGATGGTGGCGGCATCCCAGTTGTTGGGCGGTCCCGATAGGTCGGCAATCACCGCGGCCTTGTTCCAATTGATTGTGCCGAGCGGGTTTTGATGCTCGTGGATCAAGCCAAGGGCATGACCGAATTCGTGAAGAATGACACGCCTGGCTTCTTCATCGGTCACATCGGGCGTCAACCATCCAAAATTCATCGTTGGCTGATTTTTTGGGATGTTTTTCGCCGTGGTGCCGATTACGGACCACGAGCCGCTGTATTGAAATGAGATTCGGATGTCGGTATTCGGCGGGTCCTGCCAGCTGAAGTTCAGCTTGGCGAGATTGGTAATCCACTCGACGGCAAAGCGACGCACTAACGCTTTCTGCGCGTCAGTGCCGTCGAGAAATGAAATCGAAATCGTGGGATTGGTGCCCTGCCATTTGCTGCCTGTGACCAGAGCCGCCTTCTCGGTGCCGGTGGTCGGCGGCTTCGCAGCAAACCAAGCAAAACACCACTTACCTTCGTTTACTGGCTCAGTATCGTCTGCCATTAACGTCGCCCTCCTGTGGCATAGATAAATTTAAACATAACAATCGATGGTTGCGCAAGATAGCACTCCCTCCCGTTCCTGTGCGCTAATTTTGCTTCGTATGACCAGCGAACAGCAGACCGAGGAGTTCACCGGCTGGGTGCGCAAGGAGGTCGGCCCGATCGCCTCCCCGACCTCCAGTTCGCCCCGAGCCTGCCGAAGACGCGCTCCGGCAAAATCATGCGCCGTATCCTGCGCAAGATCGCCGGGGACAAGTACGGCAACCTCGGCGGCACCTCGACCTTGGACGATCCCGCCATGGTCGTCGATCTGGTCAACAACCGGCAGAACAAGAGCAAGGAGAGCGCGTAACGCTTTCCCCTTCTTTCCCCTCCCCCTTGTGGGGAGGGGCAGGGGTGGGGGTCGCGAGGTAAAGCGAGAGCGAAGACGCCTCGCGCTGTGCTTGCCTCAACGAACGCGCATCACCTCCCGACCCCCACCCCTCCCTCCCCACAAGGGGGAGGGAGGAGCGAGCCTGCGCTTCCTGCTAAAATTTAGAGAAACTTTACCGTGTTCAAGCGGCGCTACTGAGCGGGCGCGCGGTTTGGACTATGGTGAATCCCAATTAGTCATAGTTGCGTACCGGAGTAATGAACGATGCGTGGGAAATTTCTGCTTTCGGCCGCGCTGATGGCCGCTGTTGCCGCGTTCGCGGCCAAGCCGGCGCAGGCGCACGGCGATCTGGTGGCGCTCCCGGCAGCCTATGCGCCCGGCACCATCGTGGTGAAAACCAGCGAGCGGCATCTTTATCTGGTCGTCGGCGCCGGCCAGGCGATCCGTTATCCGGTCGGTGTCGGCCGCGCCGGGCAGCAATGGTCGGGCACGTCGGCGATCGACGCCAAATATGTCAGCCCGGATTGGGCGCCGCCGCCGGACATCAGGCGCGAAAATCCAAAACTGCCGCCGCTCATTCCCGGCGGCTCGCCGCACAATCCGATGGGCGTCGCCGCCATGACGCTCTCCGGCCTCGACTACGCCATCCACGGCACCAACCAGCCGAGCTCGATCGGCCATTTCGTCTCGCACGGCTGCATCCGCATGTTCAACGAAGACGTCACGGATTTGTTTGGTCGCGTCGGGGTTGGCACGCCCGTGGTGGTGATCAGGTAGTCGGAGATCAGGAATCAGGAAGCAAGCAATCTTGATACCTGATCACTGAATTCCTGGTTCACCTGCACCAACTGCCGCGCCGCCCGCCGTCGTAAGTGCGCGCGAAGCCGCCTGAGAGCATCGCGGCCGAGATGTCGTTGGTACTTCGGGTCGCCACATTGGCGTCGATGCGTCCGGGATATTTGTCGGGCCCGACGTGCGAGAGCGTGACGCGTCCGTCGACGAGCAGCCGTTGCAGCGCCGCACGCGCGGCGAGCGCCAGGCGTAGCTCCTTGCCGCAGCGGGCATGCAACTCTGCCGCATCGATGCTGCGCAGCCGCACGCGGGTTTCGACCTCGCCGCCGGGGCTCGTGCGCATGCGCGCCACGAAGGTGTCGCCGTCGATGATGCGCACCACTTCGGCCGCATAGACGCGCGTGCCCGCCAGGGCTTGGCGGCCGCCATCGCCATACGGCCGGTGAGCCGACATCGGCGCAGCCTTCGGGTGCGGCAGGAGGTTCGGATTGATGAACTCGACGGCGATCACGCACAGGCCCAGCAATGCACAGGCGACGAGCCAAGCGTTGCCGCGTCGCGGATTGGCTAGAGCTGAAAAAGACAGATGAGGCATCGCCGCTCGCTTCCCACGCGCGATGATGAGTTCCTAGGATATTATTCCTTTCCTTGCGCGGGCGTCAAGCCAAATTCGCTCAAACCGGCGACGCAAGGCTAAAAATCGGAGATCAAACCGTCCTTTTCCCAATCGCCATAACGGGTCGGATCGAGGCCGCCGCGGCCGCCGGATTCCTGGGGATGATCGGCATTGCGGTCGCGTTCGGCGCGGCGCGCTGCTGCTTCGGCCAGCGCGCGTTCGGCCGCCGGCGGCAGGGGCCGCTTCTCGCTCGCTTGGCCCTCGGGTTCGGGCGCTGGAGGGTTTTGTGACTGCGGGTCGGTTGGCATCGCCTCTGACTTGGCGTAGCCGTGCGCCTGCTGCAAGGAGGAATTTTTGGCGAAAAATGCGCGCAAGAAGAAGCCTCGCTCCGGCGAGCGCGACGACGCGCCCGGTCTGGCGGTGCGGCGCGTCGCTGCCGATATCGTCGAGGGCGTGCTGGGCCGGCATCGGGCGCTCGATGAGATGCTTGAGGGGTCCGATGCGCGAGCCGCAACCGCGGCGCTTGCCGCGCTCCCCGATCGCGATCGCGGGCTGACGCGGGCGATCGTTGCCGTCGTGCTGCGCCGGCTCGGCACCTTGCGCCATCTGCTTGGGTCTTTTCTCGAGGAGGGGCTGCCGGCGCAGGCGCCGCGGGTCGAGACCGCGCTCTTGATCGGTGCCGCCCAAATTCTGTTTCTCGAAGTGCCCGACCATGCCGCGGTCGATCTCGCGGTGCGGCTCGCGCGCGAGGATCGTAAAGCGTCGTTCTTTGCCGGCCTGGTCAATGCGGTGCTGCGGCGGATCGCGCGCGAAGGCGCCGAGCGGATCGCGGCGCTCGATGCACCGGTACTCGATACGCCGGCATGGCTGATGGCGCGCTGGATCAAGACCTACGGCGAGGCGACCGCGCACGCCATTGCCGCCGCCAATGGCCGCGAGCCGGCGCTTGATCTGACAGTGAAATCGGATGCTGAAACTTGGGCGGCAAAACTCGACGGTCGCGTGCTGCCGACCGGTTCGGTGCGCACCATCGTGCATGGCGCCGTCACCGCGCTGCCGGGGTTCGACGAAGGCGCATGGTGGGTGCAGGACGCAGCAGCCTCGATCCCGGCTCATCTCCTCGGCAATGTCGCGGGCTTGCGCGTCGCCGATCTGTGCGCCGCGCCGGGCGGCAAGACGGCGCAGCTTGTTGTTGCCGGCGCAAAAGTCACGGCGGTCGATCGCGCGCCGGGGCGGCTCAAGCGGCTCCAGGAGAATCTCACCCGCCTGTCGCTCGAAGCCGAGCTTGTTTGCGCCGATGTGGCGACGTGGAATCCGGAGCAACAATTCGACGCCGTGCTGCTCGACGCGCCGTGCACGTCGACCGGCACCATCCGCCGCCATCCCGACGTGCCGTGGCTCAAGCGCGCAGCCGACATCGTGTCGCTTGCCGCGTCGCAGCGCCGCTTGCTGGATCGCGCGATCACGCTGATCAAACCCGGCGGCACGCTGGTGTACTGCACGTGCTCGCTCGAACCCGAAGAAGGCACCGACGTGGTTGCCGATCTGTTGGCGCGCGAAACAAGCGTGCGGCGCGTGCCGATCACGGCCGCGGAGGTTTTTGGCGAAACCGACTTCATCAACGCGGACGGCGATCTGCGCACGCTACCGTGCCATTTTACCGCTGCTGATTCGCGCTTCGCCGGGGTCGATGGGTTCTACGCGGCGCGGCTTGAAAAGATATAGACTTTCAATGGTTTAAGGGTTTATTCCCTGTCCGTACGACGTTTCGTTATGGTGCGGCAAGCCTCCTCATCCTCTCGGCAAGCGGGCGAGGGTAGGAGAGGGCGCACTTCCTGGAGGGGCGAGCGCGGCGATGGCGCGCGGTTCAGTGGCTAATCATCTGAAGCTGTCATGGCTGTTGCTGCGCGGAGGCTTGCGGCAAGCCGCCGGGCGGCTCAACGGCCATCCGTTGCTGCGTTGGCCGCTGCCGCAGCTCAAGGCCGACCGCCTGTTGATCGCGCCGCAGGACCTGCGCACGGCAGACGCCACGCTGGCCACCGAAATCTATTCCGGGCGCTTCGCCTTTGCCGGCAAGGTCGTGGTTTGCGACGGCCGCTCGATCTTCGAGATGGAGCCGCCATCCGATGAATGGGCGACGGCGCTGTTGGGTTTCGGCTGGCTGCGCCATCTGCGCGCCGCCGAATCCGGCATCACGCGGGCCAATGCCCGCGCGCTGGTCGACGAGTGGATCACGCTGCAGGGCTCGTGGCATCCGGTGGCGTGGCGGCCCGACGTGCTGTCGCGGCGCATCATCTCCTGGCTCAGCCAGGCGCCGCTGGTGTTGCAGGACGCCGATGCGCGGTTCTACCGGCGTTTCCTGCGCAGCCTGGTCCGGCAGGTGCGCTATCTGCGCCATACCGCGGGCGACGCGCGCCGCGGCGTGGCGCGCATGCAGGCGGAGATGGCGCTGACCTATGCGGCGCTGTGCATCGCCGGCCAGGCGCGCCACATCAAATCCGCGACCGAGCGGTTGCGCCACGAGATCGGGCAGCAAATTTTGCCCGACGGCGGCCATGCCAGCCGCGATCCCTGCGCGATCATCGAGATACTTTTGGAACTGTTGCCGCTGGGACAAGCGTTTTCGTCGCGCAACATCGCGCCGCCGCAGGCGCTGCTCAACGCCATCGACCGCATGATGCCGATGCTGCGTTTCTTCCGTCACTCCGAAGGCACCTTCGCGCATTTCAACGGCATGGGCGCGACGCCGGCCGAATTGCTGCTGACGTTGCTGGCCTATGA
The DNA here is from genome assembly GCA_963821175.1 of uncultured Alphaproteobacteria bacterium. Taxonomy (GTDB): domain Bacteria; phylum Pseudomonadota; class Alphaproteobacteria; order Rhizobiales; family Xanthobacteraceae; genus BOG-931. The sequence continues at coordinate 113,660 of CAWGCU010000023.1, read as the reverse complement.
CGAGATCCACGGTGCGCCGCTGTCGAACGCGCCGCATTCGGCCTATCAGCGGCTCGAAGCGTCGGGCGGCGTGCTGATCATGGATACCGGCCGCGCGCCGCCGATCGAGATGAGTCTGGAAGCTCATGCCGGCTTTTTGTCTTTTGAATTCTCCACGCCAAAGGGCTGCCTGATGGTGGTAAATTGCGGCATGCCGCAGACGGCGCGCGAGGACTGGCGGCCGTTCGCCCGCGGTACGCCGGCGCATTCGACGGTCACCTTCAACGACACGTCGTCGGCGCGATTTGTCGAGACGCCTGCGTTCCGGCGCGTGCTCGGCGGCTCGCCGATGCTCGGCGGCCCGAGCAATGTCGCTGCGACCCGCGAGGATCGCGCCGACGGCATCGTGTTGCGCGCGGCCCATGACGGCTATGCCGACCGCTACGGCATTTTGCACGAGCGGACCATTCTGCTCGCGGCCGACGGCGGGCGGTTCGAGGGCGAGGACATGTTCCTCGCCGCCGACGGCAGCGCAAAACTTCGGGCCACCGAAGACCGCTTCGCGGTGCGCTTCCACCTTCACCCTTCCGTAAAGGCGACCCGGCTGACCGACGGCCACGGCGTCATGTTGATGACGGCGAACAAGGAGGTGTGGACGTTCACCGCGCCCGACGCCCGCGTCGAGCTCGAGGACTCCGTCTATCTCGCCGGCACCGGTCCGCGGCGCACGTCGCAGCTGGTCATCCGCGGCCACGCCGGCGCCACGCCGCGCGTGCTGTGGACCTTCCAGCAGACCACGTCGGCGGCCCTCGCCACCGCCGGCACCACGCGCCGCCTGCGCGAAGAGGAGCCGCGGCTGCCGTTGTGAACACTTTGCATTTTCGGCTCCCCCGCGCGCGAGGGAGGGAGTAGAGAAAGGCGATGACCAACGATCTCCGCCGCGTATCGCGCGCCCTCATTTCCGTCTCCGACAAAACCGGCGTTGTCGACTTCGCCCGCGCGCTGGCCGGCCACGGCATCGAACTCGTTTCCACCGGCGGCACGCGCAAGACCTTGAGCGATGCCGGGCTCAAGGTGCTCGACGTCAGCGATCTCACCGGTTTTCCCGAGATGATGGACGGCCGGGTCAAGACGCTGCATCCGGCGGTCCATGGCGGCTTGCTGGCGATGCGCGATAATGCTGCGCATACCGAAGCGATGCGCGCACACAAAATCCGGCCGATCGATCTGTTGGTGGTCAATCTCTACCCGTTCGAAGCCACCACTGCGCGCGGCGCCGATTTCGCCACCTGCATCGAGAACATCGACATCGGCGGCCCGGCCATGATCCGCGCCGCGGCGAAGAACCATGACGACGTCGCCGTGGTGGTCGAGGCGAGCGATTACGCCGCAGTGTTGGCCGAGCTCACGCAGCACGCCGGCGCGACCACGCTTGCGCTCCGCCGCCGGCTCGCCGCCAAGGCTTATGCGCGCACGGCTGCCTATGACGCAGCGATTTCGAATTGGTTCGCCAACGCGCTTGCCGACATCGCGCCGGACTATCGTGCCTTCGGCGGCCGGCTGATCGAGAAATTGCGCTACGGCGAGAACCCGCATCAGGCGGCGGCGTTCTATCGCATGCCGGACCCGCGGTTCGGCGTCTCGACCGCGCGGCAGGCGCAAGGTAAGCAGCTCTCCTACAACAACATCAACGACACCGACGCGGCTTACGAATGCGTCGGCGAGTTCGATCCGGCGCGCACCGCGGCGTGCGCCATCATCAAGCACGCCAATCCGTGCGGCGTGGCGGAGGGCGAAAATTTGCTCGACGCGTATCGCAAGGCGCTGGCTTGCGATCCGGTATCGGCGTTCGGCGGTGTTGTCGCGCTCAACCGTACGCTTGACGCCGAAGCGGCGCGCGCGATTACCGAAATATTCACCGAAGTCATCATCGCGCCGGACGCGACGGCGGAGGCCATCGCGATCGTCGGCGCCAAAAAGAATTTGCGGCTCTTGCTTGCCGGCGACCTGCCCGATCCACGCGCCGCCGGGTTGACCGCCAAGACCGTTGCTGGCGGGCTTCTCGTGCAATCGCGCGACAACGCCGTGGTCGACGACATGGAGTTGAAGCCGGTGACCAAGCGCGCGCCGACCAATGCCGAGTTGCGCGACCTGCGCTTCGCCTTCCGCGTTGCCAAGCACGTCAAGTCGAACACCATCGTGTATGCCAAGGATTTGGCGACGGTCGGCATCGGTGCCGGGCAGATGAGCCGCGTCGATGCCGCGCGCATCGCCGCGCGCAAGGCGCAAGACGCCGCCGAAGCCGCCGGCCTCAAGGAGCCAGCGACCAAGGGCTCGGTGGTCGCGTCCGACGCGTTCTTTCCATTTGCCGATGGATTGTTGGTCGCCATCGAAGCCGGCGCCACAGCGGTGATCCAGCCCGGCGGCTCAATGCGCGACGACGAAGTGATCAAAGCCGCCGACGACCACGGCATCGCCATGGTGGTGACGGGGACGCGGCATTTTCGGCATTGAGGGACGAAATCAGATCACACCGCGGCGGTGATCCACTGCTCCAGCTTCTGCTTCGGCGCGGCGCCGACTTGGCGGGAGGCGAGTTCGCCGTTCTTGAACAGCATCAGGGTTGGGATCGACTGGATGCCGAACTTGGCCGCCGTGCCGGGGTTCTCGTCGACATTGAGCTTGACGATCTTGACCTTGCCGTTGAGCGACTTGGAAATCTCTTCCAGCGCCGGCGCGATCATGCGGCACGGGCCGCACCACTCCGCCCAGAAATCGACGACTACGGGCCCGCTCGCCTTGAGCACGTCCTGTTCGAAGGTCGCATCGGTTGTTTTATCGACCATGAAAAACCTCACTTTTTTCGGAAGAATCGGCGGGCCTTGGGCGATGAACCTATGAACCGCCTCCCGAGGCGTCAAGGGAGCTTCACCGCAGCGTGACCCCTATGTCATGGGCCCGGTTATAGCTTGGTCAAAGCCGCATCCATCGCTGCGGCAGGCACTTCCATGAGCTTCGGCCCGTCCGTGAAAAGCAGCGCCGCGCGCACTTTTTTTCCCGGGAATACGCGGGCCAGCACTGCGCGATAAAGTGCCAACTGGGTGACGTAGGGGTGCGTCTCGTCGAGCCGGTCCGGAACGATCCTGTCGGTCTTGTAGTCGGCGATCAGCACCGTATCGCCGGTGACGGCGAGGCGGTCCACCTGCCCGGCGACCGGGATTGGGCCTCTTCCCGCGCGCGCGATGCGGCCGACGATTGGCACCTCGGCGCGGCTTCCCGGCGCAAAGATTTCGGCAAAGTTGTTGTCGTCGAGGATGGCGAGGACTTGCCGCGCCATCGCGGCACGTTCGTCCGCGGCAAAGTCCGCGGCGGCGTGGGCGAGATAGCGTACGGCGGCATCCCGGCGGCGCTCGGCCGGAATATCGGGCAGCGACTGCATCAGCCGATGCACCAGGCGACCGCGCTCCAGCGCCATTTGCCGATCGGCCGCGGAGGCAGCGCTTGGCGCGCCAAGTGAAATGTCTTCGTCGAAAGCCGATGACGGCGACAGCGGCGCGGCAAGCCGCGCTGCGGCGGGCGCGTTCTGCCGCAGCCACGCCGGCGGCACAGGACGGATGACTTTCTCTTCACTTGCAGCCGCAGCACGCGCCGCTGTGGACGGCACTTTGCGATAACGGAATACGGTTTCGCCGTTGTCGTCTTCCTTGACCAGCAACGTTTCGAGCGGCTCGCGCAGCAGATCGTACCAGCAGCGTTTCGGCCGCGTGCGCGCGCCCTCCGCGCCGGCGACGATCAGCCGATCGGCGGCGCGCGTCATGGCGACATACAGGAGACGCCGATATTCATTCTCGGCTTCACTCCGCGCCGCATTGCGCGCTGTCGCCATGCTGGGCACATCGTCGGCGCTGCGACCCGCCCAGATCACAGGGCCGCCGGCGAGTTCGAGCAGCCGCGGCGGACGCGGCCCGGCGGGCGGCGTCATGGTATCGGCGAGAATGACGATCGGGGCTTCGAGACCTTTGGCGCCATGCACGGTCATGACGCGGACCTCGTCGCGCGCGATCTCCATGTCGCGTTTCACCTCGGCACGCGCGTCGCGCAGACAGGCGACGAAGCCCTGCAGCGAGGGTGCCTCGCGCCGCTCGTAGTCGAGCGCGAGATTGAGGAATTCGTCGAGCGCATCATTGGCCTCGGGGCCGAACCGCGCCAGGAAGCGCTTGCGCCCGCCACCGGCGCCAAGAACGCCGGCAAAAAATGCAAACGGTGTCTCGCGCCGCGCCGCCTGCTCCAACTCACCGAGGCGGACGTTGGCGTCGGCGAACTTTTTGCTGTCGCCGGCTTTTTGCGCCAGTGCCGTACGCAGCGAGGCGTCACGCTTCCAGGCGACGGCAAATAATTCTTCGTCGGAAAAACCGAACAACGGGCTGCGCATCACCGTCGCCAGTGCAAGATCGTCCTGCGGCAACAGCAGCGCATCGGCGAGCGCCATGAGATCCATCACCGCAATGTGCTCGGCGAGCACCAGCCGGTCGGCGCCGGCGACATCGACGTTCTCGTTCTTCAGCGCGCGGATAATGGTTTCGAACAGCGCGCCGCGCTGGCGCACCAGGACGAGAATATCGCCGAAGCGCGCCGCCCTGCGGTCCACGCCGACCGCTTCGCGGCTCTCGACCATGCGCCGCACCGTGCGCGCGATCCGCCGCGCCAGCTTTTCACGCGGACTGGTCTCGCTCACGGTATCGAACGGCGCCTGCCAGGGCTCGACCTCGCGCGGCGGGTCCGGTTTCTCCGGCTCCCAGATCTCGACCACGCCGGGCGGCGCGTCGTCCAGCGCGATATGCGGCGGGATTTCGCCTTCGACCGCGGCAACGCTCGCCGTCATCTCCGGGCTTTTGAACACCTCGTCGACCGCGGCGAGGATATTGGTGCCGGACCGGAACGAGTGCTTGAGCTCGCAGATGATGAATTCGAGTTGTGCGTCGGTATGCTCGCGCCAGAAGACACGACCGACATCGGCAAACTCCTTCGGCGCCGCGTCTTGGAACGAATAGATCGACTGCTTCTCGTCGCCGACCGCGAAGATGGTGCGTTTGACGGGGCGCGCGCCGGCGCCGGCGGCAAATTCGGCGACCAGCCGGCGCACGATCTCCCACTGCTTGCGGCTGGTGTCCTGCGCCTCGTCGATCAGCAGATGATCGATGCCGAGATCGAGCTTGTAGTGCACCCAGGCGGCATCGACGTTGCCGAGCAGTTCCAGCGCCTTGTCGATGAGGTCGTCGTAATCGAGCAGGCCGCGGCGGTCCTTTTCCCACTGGTAACGGCTCAAGACCTCATAGGCGATGGTGAGCAGCGCCGAGCTGCGCTCGCGGCAGATCGCGGCGTTGCGCTGTTCGCGCAGCCGCAACACGCGGGACTGTTCGTCGAAGAGCCGCAGCGCCAGCTCGGGATGCTTCTTGGCCAGCGGCTTGGTGAGCAAATTCCCACGCGGCTGCGATTTGGTGTCGATGAAGACCTTCAAATAGGCTTCGACACGTTCGGCGCCGGTGGCGCGCGCGGCCAGCGTGAGCCGCTCGCACTGCTCCTGATCGCGCGATGAGCTTTCCCGGCAAACGGCGGCAAGCTCGGCCCAGTCCGACCGCGGCAGAATAGGGCCATTGACGATTTGATCCTCGATGTCCGCCAGGGTCGTATCCGGATCGACGCCGAGTGTCGCCGATAGAGTGGCAACTGCTGCCGCCACGCCGCCGTCGGCGACCCACCGCACGATGCTGTCGCGTTGACCGATCGCTTCGCGCACCACGTCGCGGAAGGTCTGATCGGCCGCCGCGACCATCGCGGTGGCGAGTGCGCGACCGAGCGGACCGTCGGGCGCCGCGGCGCCCTGCAGCAGCACGGCGAGCGTCAATTGCTCGAGCAACTGCGTATGCTCGGCCTCGTCGAGCACGGTGAAGCGCGCGACGACATTGGCCTCGAACGGAAATTGATGCAGCAGCTGGGTGCAAAAAGCGTGGATGGTTTGCACCTTCAGGCCACCCGGTGTCTCCAGCGCGCGGGCAAACAGTTTCCGCGCCAGCGCCCGGCGCTGCGGATCGGGCGGTGTCAGCGATTCCTCGCGGATCGCGTCGTCCAGCGCGGCGTCGTCGAGTGTGGTCCAGGCGGCGAGCTTGTCGAACACGCGCTTGGCCATGTTGGCGGCGGCGGCCTTGGTGAAGGTGATGCAGAGGATTTTCTCCGGCTCGACGCCGTCGAGCAGGAGATTGATGACGCGCTGCACCAGCACGTGGGTCTTGCCGGAGCCGGCATTGGCGGCGACCCAGGCCGAAATGTCCGGGTTCGATACGCGCCGCTGCAGCTCGCGCACCTGCGGCGGGATGGTGTGCGGCTTTCTCATCCGCCGCTCCCGGAATCGTCGCCGGCGCCGCCGCTGCTGGACCATTCCTTGACGCGGGCAAGATGATCGTACGCGCCGTAATAGGTCTTCCACATCGGATGCACGAGCGAGCGATAGGGCACGCTGTCGTCGTCGAAACGCCGCGCCAGCTCGGCGAGCTTTTCATAGGCACGGTCGGCGTGCTCGTCAGGCGTGCCGCTCTCGAATGCGATCGGCTCGTCCTCACCGGGCGGCTCGCCGCCTCTGAGCAGCACATAACCGACCGCGGCGACCGAAGCGCCGGCGGCAATATCTTTGAAACCGCCCCGGCGCAGGATCGCGGCTTCCAATGTGAGCTGTGGCGCTAGCCCGGTACGGATCTGCTTTTCGCTCCGCGCCGCGCCGGTCTTGTAGTCGAGGATGACGTAGCGGCCGTCGGCGCCACGCTCGATCCGGTCGGCAATGCCGATCAGCGTGAACGCGCCGTCGGCGAGCGGGATTTCGGTCTTGCCGCGTATTTCGGCGATGATTTCGGCGATGCCGCCGCGGCGCGCGCGCTCCCAGTTGGCGAACCAATGCGCGACGCGCCGGAAACGAGGCCACCAGAACGCCCGCGCTTCGGGAAAATCCTCGAGCGACGCGAAGTGCGGCTCGCCGAGCGCGATCAGCTCGGCCGCCGGGTCGGCGGGCAGCGCCTTGGCGAAGCGCTTGGTGAAATCGCCGATGGCGGCGTGGATGATCGTGCCGCGCGCGGCCGCGCCCGGGTCGGTGTCGACCGCATCGAGCGGCATGAGTTTCAAAATGTGCTTGGCATAGATCGTGTACGGATCGCGCAACCAGTGCTCGATCTCGGTGACCGACAGGCTTTGCGGTCGTGCCGCGCGCGGCGGCGTCGGTGTCGGCCGCTCCGCCGGTTGCGGTGGTTGCTCCGGCCGGTCGAGCTCGCGCGCCCAGGCGAGATGATTTTCGCCGCGCGCAATGGCGGCGTCCCAGCGCTTGCCGGCAACGGCGGCGAGACGCTGGATGAAGCGCGAAGGGACGGTCGGCGAGCCCGCGACCTTGGCGGCGTGGCTGAGGAACACATCGCGCGCGCCGAGGAGCTGGGCGAAGTCGTGCGCCGAGAGGCCGATGCGGCGTTCCGGCAGATCGAGACCGAGGTCGAGCCGCATCGGGCGGCTGAGCCAGGCATCGGTCCGGCTCTCCGGCGGCCAAGTGCCTTCGACCAGGCCGCCGAGCACGACCCTGTCGCTATCGGTGAGCCGTGCTTCAAGCGGCCCAAGGATGCGCACGCGCACGTTATGTCGCGGTGGCCGGCGCAGGACGCGGCCGGCCAGGGCGGCTGCGAACAATTCGACATAATCGTTCGTTGCCACCAAGAGCCCGGCCGCGGCTTTGCTGTCCGCGAGTTCGTCGAGCGCGTCGGCGAGCTTTACGCCGGCGGGCCCGGCGAGCGCGATCTCTTGTCCGTCTTCGGCAGACAGCGCGGCGACGACGGCGCGATGCCGCCTGGCGATTTCGCTGAACGGCAGCGATTTATGGCCGATGCTTTCCAGCGGTTCGAGCGCAGCGGCGAGGCGGTCGACGAGATCGGTCGCGGCGGCAAGCTCGCCGTCGGTCAAAGCTTTTCGCGGATCGGACCGATGCAATTTTTCTCTGCTGGCGCCAAATGTCTTGAGCGCGTGGGCAAGGCCGTGGCTACCGGAGCGCGGACGTGGCCCGCGCAACACCGCGCGCTCCAGCGTCGTGATCGCGCGCTCGCGATCGCCGCCGCCGCCGCCGCCGCCGAGCCGCAGCAGCGGATGCTTGAGCAGCGCCAACAGCGTGGTCGGCTCCAGTCCCTGCATCGCGGCCGCGGCGGCGAGACGGGCGAAAACGCCGGCCGGGGTGTCGGCAAGCGCTTCGCCGCCTGAATCTTCCGCCTCGATGTTCCAACGCTTGAGCGCGGCCAATACGCGGTGCCCGAGCGTGCGATCCGGCGTGACCAGCGCGGCAGTCTTGCCGTCGTGCACGGCCTCGCGCAACGCCACGGCGATCGCCAGCGCTTCTTCCTCGGCATTGGCCGCTTCGATCACCGTGAGCGTCTGGAGCGCCGTTTCGACGTGCGCCGCGAAGGTTTGATCGGTGGTTTTTTGCCGCCACATATCGGTCGTGGCCGCCGGCCGCAGCGCCTCCGACAGCAACCGGTCGCGGCTGCGTGGCGCGGCCAGGCTTGCGACCGCGTCGCGCTCGATGCCGATGCGCGTCAGCAGCGCATGCATGGCGAATTGCGGATGCCCGGGCGCCGGCGCGATTTTCTTTTTCGCGTCGCCTGCGATCAGCCGCCACGATTCCTCGTCGAGATCGGTATCGAGACCGGGCAGCACCACCGCGCCGTGCGGCAGGCGGGCGATGGTCGCAATCAATTCGGCCGTCGACGGGATCGAGCCGGTCGAGCCTGCGGCGATCACCGGGGCATCGGTCTTGCGCGCGAGCCGCGCCGCCTCCGCCTTGATCAAAGCGTCGCGTCGCTTCGTGGGCTCTATGCGATTGCGATCCTGCAGAACCGCCGGCCAGTGCCTGCGGGCAATCTGCAGGAATTCCAACGTGAGCTGCCAATACTTGTCGTGTTCCTCGGGCACGAGTTTGTCGAGCCCGTCCCACGGCACGCCGCGCGTCGTCATGTCGTCGATCAGCCGCGCCAGATCGTCGGCGAGCGCGCAGGCCCCCGCCGGTGTCTGGGCGACCAGCGGCGCGCCGCTGGTGCCGTGAAGTTCGGGTGACGTCGCCCACTTGCTGATGAGCTGCGCCAGCAACAGGCGCCGTTCCATGCCGCCGAGCGCTTCCGGCAGCGCCAGCGCGTCGGCGGCGATGTCGCCGGTTGCGGCTTCGGCGAACGCGATCTCGTCCTCGTCGATGTCGCCAAGTGCGACGATGCGCGGCAGGATCGCCGCGTCGTCTTTCAGCACGTCGAGAAAGGCGTCGCGCGCCAGCCGGCAGGCGCGGCGCGTTGGCAGATAGAGCGTGGCCGCGGCCAGCGCCAACGGATCGCGCGCGGCGGCAAAGCCGAGCTTGCCGCCGATCAACGCCTCGATCAGCGTCGGCAGAAACGGCGCCGACGCCGGAATGGTGAAAACGCGCGGTGCCATTTTGGGTTCGCGGAAAATCGCCGCGCCGGTCTAGCAGATTCCAATAGATGGCTGTGAGTTTTAATGGGTGGCGGCTAGTCTCGCCTCGGCTGCGGTGACTGCGTCCGGGGTGCCGACATGCATCCACACGCCTTCAAGGCGCAGGCCGAACAGGCGGCCGTTGTCGCCCGCACGATCAAATAGGCGCGTCAACGGGAACGCACCAGAGGGCGCATCGGCGAATAGCGCCGGCGCCAGAATGGCCGCGCCCGCATAGACGAAGGGAACCACCTCGCGCTCGCCGCGCCGTTGCAGCCGGCCATCGGACGACATGGCGAAGTCGCCGCGGCCTTCATAGCCGACGCTGCCGGTGGCCGACGCCAGCAGCAGCAAGGCATCCATCGTCGCGGCGTCGAAGGCATCGGCGAGCCGGACGAAGTTCGGTTTTACGCCGTCGAGCCAAAACGTATCGGAATTGACCAGGAAGAACGGCGCATTGCCCAATTGCGGCAACGCCTTGGCAATGCCGCCGCCGGTGCCCATGAGCGTGTCGCGCTCGTCGGAGATGACGATTTTCGGCCGCTGCCGCTGCGCCAGATGCCGTTCCAGCGCGTCGGCGAGATAATGCACGTTGACCACGGCGCGCGCGACGTTCGCCTCAGCCAATCGGTCGAGCGAATAATCGATCAGCGATTTTCCGGCGACGGCGACTAATGGCTTCGGGATGCTGCCGTTGAACGGCCGCATGCGCGTGCCCAGCCCCGCTGCCAACACGAACGCGCTGTTCGGCATCATCGCGCCTGATCCCGCCGCTGCCCGATTCGCCCCATCATACATCGCGGGCGGGCACATTGGTGGCATACCAATCGGCGAGCATGCCGAGCGCGGGATGCGCCAGCGCGCGCTGCAGGTAATTCCATATGCGCGGCATGTGGCGCAGGTATTGCGGCTTGCCGTCGCGGCGGTCGAGCCGGGCAAAGATGCCGAGGATTTTTGTCGCGCGCTGCGCCGCCAGCGTCGCATAAAGCTGGGTGAAGCCGGCGGTGTCGAATTTCGGGTCGTCCTTGAGGCGGGCGCGGACATAACGGCTGAGCAGCGCCACCTCCAGCGCCTCCGGCACGTCGACACGCGCATCCTGAAGGATCGAGGCGACGTCGTAGGCCCCGGGCCCGATCACGGCGTCCTGGAAATCGAGCACGCCGATGCGGGCGACGTCTTCGCGGTCGGCGAGCCACAACAGATTGGGCGAGTGATAATCGCGCAGCACCCAGGTCGGTGGCGCTTCGAGCGCCGGCCGTAACGCGTTGCGCCACAGCGCGGCGAAGGCGTCGCGCGCATCGTCGGTCGGCGGCGCGTCGACGCTCGGCAGATACCAGTCGAGCAGCAGCTCGGCTTCGATCAAAAACGCGTCGGCGTCGTAGCGCGGCAGGCGATAGTCGAAATGCGGCGCGATCGGCAAAGTCTCCGGCAATCTCCGCCGATGCAGCGACACCAGCACGTCGACGGCGGCTTCGTAGCGCGCTTCGATCGGCGCCGGCGGGTCGCCATCGACGATGCGCACCTCGCCGAGATCCTCCATGACGATGAGGCCGCGCGCCGGATCGGCGTGCAAAATCTCCGGCGCCGAGAGGTTGCGATCGCGCAAGCCGCGCGCCAGCGCCACATAGGGGATCGTATCCTCGGCCAGATGGGCGATGGCGCTATAGGGCTTGCCGTCGCGCACCGGTGGGCCGTCGGGCCGCGGCGGCGCGTTCATCAGGATCATGGTTTTGTCGTCGAGCGTGAGGCGCTCGAAGATGCGCGTCGAGGCGTCGCCTTGCATGCGTTGGCGCGACGCCGCGCCGACGCCGGATTCGTCGAGGAAGGCGCGCACCAGCGCAATGCGTTCGGCGCGTGGCGCGAAGGTGCCGTAGCCGACATAGCGGACATAGCGGGCTTCGGCGCCGAGGTCTGGTGCCAGCGTAAACGTGATGTCGAAACGATTGGGCGGCAGGAAGCCCGCGGCGCGGTCGGGCCATTCCAAGAGCACCACGGCGCCGTCCGGTAAATCGTCGAAGCCGAGTTCGGCCAATTCCGCGGTGCCCGACAGCCGGTAGAGATCGGCATGCACCAGCGGGAAGCGCGGCAGCTCATAGGTTTGCATGAAGGTGAATGTCGGGCTCGGCACTTCGACGCTGTCGTCGCCGGCCAGATAGCGGATCAGCGCGCGGGCAAAGGTGGTCTTGCCGGCGCCGAGATCGCCGGACAGCGTCACCAGATCGCCGGGCTCGAGCGCGCCGGCGATATCGGTCATGAAGGCGGCCAGCGCCGCCTCGTTCGGGATGGTCACAGTGAAGCTTGCGCCACCCGTGGTCGTCAGCAGCATCGTGATTTAGGCCGCCGTGAGCGTGGCGGCTTCCCCGGTCGGGAACGTACATGTCACAGTCGTGCCCTCGCCGACAACCGAGGTGATGCTGACCGTGCCGCCGTGCAGCTCGACGAACGAGCGCACCAGGGAGAGGCCCAGTCCCGGGCCGCGATGCTGCGAGCCGAGCGGATGGGACTCGAACCAGTCGAACACCTTTTCCAGCACCTCGGACGGAATGCCCGGTCCGCGGTCGGTCACCGCGAAGATCACCGCGTCGGCGCGCCGCTCCGCCCGCAGCGTGATCGTTGCGCCCGCCGGCGAGAAGCTCACGGCATTGGCCAACAGGTTGAACAGGATTTGCCGCAGGCGCCGTTCGTCGGCGGTGAATGCGCCGATGTCCTTTGGCGCGCCGATGTCCAGCGTGAGGCCGGGACCGGCCAGGCGATCCTGCACGCCTGCGGCGGCGGCCGCCATGGCGGCGCGGATGTCGACGTTGCCGAGATTGAGCTGCATCCGGCCGGCATCGATGGTGGCGAGGTCGAGGATGTTGTTGATCAGCGCCAACAGCGTATCGGTGGAGACGGTGATGAAGTCGAGATATTCGCGCTGCTTTGGCGCCAGCGGCCCGGTCGAAGGGTCGCCGAGCAAATGGACGAAGCCGATGATGTTGGTCAGCGGCGAGCGTAATTCGTAGGACACGTGGTGGACGAAATCGATCTTGATCTTGTCGGCGTCTACCAGCGCCTCATTGCGCTCGCGCAGCGCGCGCTCGACGTTTACCGAATTGGTCACGTCGTGGAACGTCACCAAGGTGGCGCCGTTGGGCAGCGGCACCGTCGTGCAATCGAGTACGGTGCCGTCGCGGCGCTCGAGTCTGGCCTCGATCGGCTCGCGGCTGTCGATCGCGGTGACGAATTCGCGCAGCTTCTGCCACGTTGCGTTGTCGCCGTGCAGCGGGCGGCACAGTGCTGTGATGGTCTCGATATGCGGCCGCTCGGCCAGCGCCTGCGGCGCGAGCCGCCACATCCGGGCGAAGGCGGAGTTATGCAAACGCAGGCGCCCGTCGCTGGCGAACACGGCGACGCCCTCGGCCAGATTGTCGAGGGTCTCGCCTTGCACGCGGATCATTTCCTCGAAGCGCCGGTCGAGGTCGAGCCGCTCGGTGACGTCGTGGAACAGATAAGTAACGCCGCCGTCCGGATTGGGCGTGGTGACGACGCGCACGGTGCGCCCGTCCGGCAGGTGCCACATATATTCTTTGGCCTCGACCGCGCGGTAGGCTTCGAACAGCTCCGCCTTCCATTGCCGGAAATCCTGCTCTTCCGGCAGCTTGCGGGCGCTGCGCAGCGCCTCGATCACCGCCGAGTTGGTCGGGCCCTGGTCGAGATAGGCGGCGTCGAGATCCCACAGCGCGCGATAGGCGGCGTTGTAGAACGTCAGCCGATGATCGGCATCGAACATGGCGACGCCGGTGGACAGCTGATCGAGCGTGCGGCGGTGGGCGTCGACCATGCGGGCCAGCGCAACGCGCATGGTTTCCGCTTCGGTGGCGTCGAGCCCGATGCCGGCGCTGCCGGTCTCGGTGCGGAAATCGAGCACATCGAAGGTGCGTCGTGAGCCTGCGACCACGGCCGGTAGCCGCCCCACATAGGAGCCGTTCGCCGCGAGCGCGCCCAAAATATTGTCGCGCGATGAGCTATCGAGGAGCTCGAGGCGTCGCGTGACCGCATCGGCTGAGCTCTTGGCTTCGACCGCGCGCGCATAGGCGGCATTGGCGAAGGTCAATTGGCCGGCCGCGTCGCGCGTCCACACCGGCGACGGCAGGTTCTCGATCAAAGCGCGCAGCGAAGCGACTTCGCTCAGCAAGCTCTCGTGCCGGGACAAAAGCTCGACTAGGTCGCGTTTGACGCCGCTGGCGTCCTTCAGCCGCAGCACGGCGCGGCCGCCGATGGCGCGGCCCTGCACTTCGATCGGATGGCCGTGCAGCGTGGTCAGCGTCAGCGAAAAACCCTCGCCGCGGCCGCGCAGGTTCTCGACCGCCTGTTCCATGGCGTAAGCCTTGCTGGCTTCGAGCCAGCTGCCGAAGGCGAGCACGCGATGGGGCGTAGCGACGCCGACGATCTCGGGATCGCCGTCGATGCGGGGCTCATCGGAGCCTGCCGGCCAATCCACCATCACCTGCGGCTCGGAAAACAGCAGCGCATTGGCGCGGTCGAGATCGCTGCGTAGCGTAGCGATCTCGTCGCGCGATGAAGTCTCCAGCCGCGTCCAGCGCGTGCGCGCGCGTACCAGCATGATCGCGGTGACGACGGCGAACAGCACGAGCCCGAGCACCACCACCAGCACGGCGATTTCATGCCGGTCGATGCTGTCCTGGGCGCTGGCCACGAGCTCGTGCAGCGCGAGGACCGGTTGTTGCTCGGCACTGGCGGGGAAGGGAAAGACGGCGCCAACAATGGCGGTCAAGAATCCGCGTCGCCACGGATGCGCGCAGCTGCCGCTGATCCGGATCGTGTCCGGCATGCCCCTTCGCCTCTGCTGGCTGCCACAACCGCCCATTGCCAGCGGATCATCGCGGGGAAAAGCCCCGCGAATTGCTCGACTTTACTCTCAAGCGGAATCGCGCCGAAAGAGTCCAGATCGTGAACGTGAGTGCGATGGAACCGGGCTCAAGCCCGCGCGGCGGCGGCGCGGCCAATTAATGACGTGCTGAGCGCCTCGGCGTCGCGCGCCATGTCTTCCAGATTGATGCGGCTCAAAGCGACGCCGAATTGCTGCTCCGCGCCCGACAAAGCCGGCAGCACCACTTTGCTGAGCAACTCGGAGCCGACGGGCTCGTTGTCGGCTTCGTCGACCGTTCCGGCGGCGCGTAAAATATCGTTGGCGGTCACGCGGCGCGCTTCGCGCGCCAATTCGTAGCCGCCGCGCGGGCCGCGGATGCCTTTCAAGATTCCTTCACGCACCAAGCTTTGCAGGACGGACTCCAAATGTCGCGGCGGCAAAGCATGGCGAGCCGCGAGCGTTTTTGCCGAGATCGGACATCCTGGTGCCTGCACCGCCACATCGATGACGGCCGCTATCGCGAGGAGTCCTTTGTGGGGGAGCAGAGGCATGTATGAGGGAAACGTCGCTGGCGGGGAATAGTTCGTGAGGAGGTAACATACTACACCCGAGCCGATTGCCTAGTAGTTCGGCAATTTGGCGCAGATTTATTTAGTGTTTGATTCCAATCCCGTAGAGCCTAGCCCGCCGGAGGCGCGTTCTGTTGCATCTAGACTGTTCCATTCAACAAGTTTTACATGTTGAATTGGCGCAATTACTAATTGGGCGATGCGCATGCCGCGCGAAACGACGAATTTTTCCGCGCCAACATTGACAAGAATGACCTGTAATTCTCCGCGGTAGTCGGCGTCGATGGTGCCCGGCGTGTTGAGCACGGTGACGCCGTGGCGCGCCGCCAATCCGGAGCGCGGCCGGATCTGGCCTTCGCTGCCCGCCGGCAATGCGATCGCGACGCCGGTCGGAATCACGGCGCGGCCGCCAGGCGGAATGTCGACCGGCGCGTCGGCCGGCACCGCGGCCATGAGATCGAGACCGGCGGCGAGCGCGCTTTGATATTGCGGCAGCGGCAGATCGCGCGCGTGCGGCAGCCGGACGATGCGCACTTCGATGGGCGTTTGACTGCTCACTGTTCTGTCTCCGCGAGCGCCGTGGCGATCCGCGCGATCAGGGCGCGCGCCACGTCGTCCTTCGATTGCGGCGGCCAGGATTCGACGCCGGCCGCGGTGATCAGATGGATGGTATTGACGTCGCCGCCCATGATGCCGGTCGAGGGCGAGACATCGTTGGCCAAAATCCAGTCGCAGCCTTTTTTGGCGAGTTTTGCCTGGGCATTGGCGATGACGTTGTCGGTCTCCGCGGCAAAGCCGATGACCAGCCGCGGCCGGCCGGCGTTGCGGTGCGCGATCGTCGAGAGGATGTCGGGATTTTCCGTCAGCGCCAAGGTCGGCGTCTTGCCTGGCTGCTTCTTGATCTTGTTGTCGCTCGGCCGTTCGGCGCGCCAGTCGGCGACGGCGGCCGCGAACACCGCGACATCGGCCGGCAGCGCCTGCTCGACCGCCTTGAGCATCTGCTGCGCCGTTTCGACTTTCACCACCGAGAGTCCCGGCGGATCGGGCAGATTGACCGGGCCGGACACCAGCACCACCTCGGCGCCGGCCGCCGCCGCCGCGGTGGCGATGGCGTGGCCCTGCTTGCCCGAGGAACGGTTGGCGATATAGCGCACCGGATCGATCGGCTCGTTGGTCGGTCCCGAGGTGACCAGGACGCGCTTGCCGGCGAGCGATCCGCTCCGGTGCATGATCGCTTCGACGGCGGCGACGATTTCCAGCGGCTCGGCCATGCGGCCCAAACCTGCTTCGCCGCGCTCCGCCATCTCGCCCGCGTTCGGCCCGACGATGTGCACGCCGTCGCTGCGAAGCTGCGCAAAATTGCGCGCCGTCGCCTTGGCCGCCCACATCTGCGGATTCATCGCCGGCGCGATCAGGATCGGCTTGTCGGTCGCGAGCAACACGGCGGTGGCGAGATCGTCGGCGTGGCCGCCCGCCATCTTGGCCAACAGATCCGCCGTCGCCGGCGCAACGACGATGAGATCGGTGTCGCGCGCCAAACGAATATGGCCGACGTCGAACTCGCTGTGCGGATCGAACAGATCGGTGAAAACGCGCTCGCCGCTCAGCGCGGCGGCGGCAAGCGGCGTGACGAAATGCTGCGCGGCGGCGGTGAGGATGCAGCGCACCTGGGCGCCGCGATCCTGCAAGCGCCGGATCAGATCGAGCGATTTATAAGCGGCGATGCCGCCGCCGATGATGAGCAGGACGCGGTTGCCGTTCGCCTCAGCCGCGCGCGCCTTCTGCCGCGCCGGCTGCGATGGCGGCTCGAAATGCTCGAGGATGTCGTGGCCGGTCTGTTCCGCGGCCTCGCGCAAGATGACGCGGACTTCGTCCTCCATCGACCGGCCGTGGCGCGCGGCGCGCAGGCGGAGCAGCTTCTTCAGCTTGTCGTCGAGCTGCCGGACAGTGAGACTGGCCATTGGAATTTCCTCTGGACTATCAGAGGCTAGCACCGCAATGATTGCATTGCAATCATTGCTATCACAAGACCCTGAAGGCGATCCAAAGCAGCAGCGCCGCGATCGCCCACAGCGCCGCCAAAGTCCAGCGGAAGCGGCTGCGTTCGGCTTTGTCGAACTCGGCGATGGTTTGCGGCGACAGCAACAGGCCGTCGCGCGTCATCGCGTCGAGCTGATCGAGCACGCGGGCGCCGCGGGTCAATAGCGCCGGCGCGCTGCCGACGAAGCGGCCCAGCTCGGCTGACGCCCTGCGCCGCGTTTTCCAGCTTGCCGGCCGGGCCGAGATGCCGCGTCATCCATTCGCGCACCACGGGCTCGGCGGTGGTCCACATGTCGAGTTTGGGATCGAGCGAGCGCCCGACGCCTTCGACCACCACCATGGTTTTTTGCAACAGCAGCAATTCCGGCCGCGTGCGCATGTCGAACAGGCCGGTCACCTCGAACAACAGCGTCGAGCAGTTTCGCCATCGAGATATCTTCGGCGGTGCGGTTGTGGATCGGCTCGCCGATGGCGCGGATGGCTTGGGCGAAATTCTCCACCGAATGGTGCGGCGGCACATAGCCGGCTTCGAAATGCACCTCGGCGGTGCGGTGATAATCGCGGGTGATGAAGCCGTGCAAAATTTCGGCGAGGAACAACCGCTCCTTGGCCCCGAGCCGGCCCATGATGCCGAAGTCGACGGCGATCAAACGGCCGTCGTCGTCGACGAACAGATTTCCCGGATGCATGTCGGCGTGAAAGAAACCGTCGCGCAGCGCGTGGCGCAAGAATGTCTGGATCAACACGCGGCCGAGTTTCGGCAGGTCAAAGCCTTTCGCCACAAGACGGGCGCGGTCGGACAACGGCGTGGCGTCGATCCATTCCAAGGTCAGCACTTCCTTGGTGGTGCGATCCCAGTCGACCGTCGGCACGCGGAAATCCGGATCGTCCTTGGTGTTCTCGGCCATTTCCGAAAGCGCCGCCGCCTCGAGGCGGAAATCCATTTCGACCGCCACCGAGCGGCGCAGCGTCTCGACCACCTCGATGAGGCGCAGCCGCCGCGCTTCGGCCGACAGATTTTCGGCGTGCCGCGCGGCGAAGGTGAAGTCGCCGAGGTCGGCGTGGAAACTCTTCTCGACGCCGGGCCGCAGCACTTTGACCGCGACGGCGCGCGGCCCGTCCGCAGTCTCGACCGTCGCGCGATGCACTTGCGCGATCGAGGCGGCGGCGACCGGCGGGCCGAAACTCGAAAACACCGCTTTGAGCGGCTTGCCGAACGAGGCGGCGACCGCCGCTTCGGCCTCGCCTTGCGGGAACGGCGGCATCTGGTCCTGCAGCCGCTCGAGATCTTTGGCGAGCGCGGCGCCGACCACGTCCGGCCGCGTCGCCAGGAACTGGCCGAGTTTGACGTAGCTCGGGCCGAGCCGGGTCAGCGCCGTCGACAGGCGGGTGTCCGCGCCGCCGGTCGTTCGCCGCTCGATCAGGCGCGCCAACCGCAGGAAGGGCCGCGCCGGCACCGGCACGGCGGATGGATCGACGATGCCGAACACGCCCTCGCGGGCGAACACGTAGCCGGCGCGGCCGAGACGGACGAGATGCGCGGGAGCGGAGATCACAAACGCCAGCCGCAATGCAGCGCCACGATGCCGCCGGTCATTTGCTGAAACGACACCCGCTTGAAGCCGGCCGTGCGCAGCATGGTGGCGAAGGCTTCCGGCTGTGGGAAAGCGGCGGATCGATTCCACCAGATAGCGGTAGGATTCGGCGTCGCCCGTCACCGCGCGGCCGAGTGCCGGGATGACGTTGAACGAGTAGAAGTCGTACAGCCGGTCGAGGCCGGGCACGTCGACGGCGGAGAATTCGAGGCACAAAAATTTGCCGCCGATTCTCAGCACGCGAAATGCCTCGGCGAGCGCCGTATCGATGCGCGGCACGTTGCGGATGCCGAACGCGATGGTCACGGCATCGAAACTGCGGTCGGCGAACGGCAGCGCCTCGGCATTGCCTTCGGTGAAGGTAATCGCGTCGCCGAGGTGAAGGGCTTCGGCGCGCTCGCGGCCGACCGCGAGCATGTCGGGATTGATGTCGCACACCGTCGCCCGGGTGAATTCGCCGCCGGCCGCGATGGCGCGCAGCGCCACGTCGCCGGTGCCGCCGGCGATGTCGAGCAGCGCGAACGGCCGGGTTCTCGGCGGATCGAGCGCGGTGACCAGCGCATCCTTCCAGGCCCGGTGCAGGCCGAGCGACATCAAATCGTTCATCAGGTCGTAGCGCGGCGCCACGCTGTGGAACACGTCGTCGACCAGCGCCTGCTTGTCCTCAAGCGGCACCTGGCGTGCGCCGAAATGGGTGTCTGCCATCGCTGGTTCCCTGTCACGCAAACCATAGCGCGGTGGCGCAAGCGACGCTATGTGTTGTTGAAATTAACCATATGGCCGTGGCCACGAGCGCCGGATCGAACGATGCCCGAACTGCCTGAAGTCGAGACGGTGCGCCGCGGGCTTGAGCCGGCGATGGAGGGCGCGCGCTTCGCCAAGGTCGAGGTGCATCGCGGCGACCTGCGCTGGCCGCTGCCGAAGGATTTCGCCAAGCGCCTCGAAGGCTCAACCGTGACCGGCATGGGCCGGCGGGCCAAATATCTGCTCGCGGACCTCTCGTCCGGCGACGTGCTGGTGATGCATCTCGGCATGTCGGGCTCGTTCCATGTTTTCGCCAAGGAACGCCAGAACACGCCGGGCGCCTATTATCACGAGCGCTCCAAGCACGTCGCCCACGATCACGTCGTGTTTCACATGTCGTCGGGCGCCATCGTCACTTTCAACGATCCGCGCCGCTTCGGCTCGATGAAGCTCGTCGCGCGGACAAAACTCGACGACGAGCCGCTGTTGCGTGGGCTCGGCCCGGAGCCGCTCGGCAACGCCTTCGACGCCGCGATGCTGGCGCTTGCCTGCAAGGGCAAGAAGACCAGCCTCAAGGCGGCGCTATTGGATCAGCGCATCGTCGCCGGGCTGGGCAACATCTATGTCTGCGAGGCGCTGTATCTGGCGCGGCTGTCGCCGAAGCGCCTGGCGTCGACCATCGCCACAAAATCCGGCGCGCCGAACGAGCGCGCCGAGCGTCTGGTCGAGAGCATCAAGCGCGTACTCAACGACGCCATCAAGGCCGGCGGCTCATCGCTGCGCGATCACAAGCTGACCGACGGCGGGCTCGGCATGTTCCAGCATAATTTCCGTGTCTACGACCGCGAAGGCGAGAAGTGCCGCACGCCCGGCTGCGGCGGCACCGTCAAGCGCATCGTGCAGAACGGCCGTTCGACGTTTTATTGTCCGAGCTGCCAGAAATGAATTCACCTCTCCCCGCACGCGGGGAGAGGGAGGAGCGAGCCGCACGCGGGGAGAGGGAAAATTAGTCCGGCAGCGCCTCGTCCAGCCATTTCGCCAGCACCGCGGCGATCTCCTTGTTGTTCTTCTCCAGCATCATCACGTGGCTGTTGCCTTTGATGCCGATATCGGCGAGCCGGATATAGGTCGGCTTGACGCCGGCCTGGCGCAGATAGTTCACCGTGCAGTGATCGTATGGCGCGTGGTAGGACGCCTCCGCGGTGAGCACCAGGATCGGCATTTTCTGCAGATTGGGCAGTTGCCGCGCCGGCTCGGCTTGCGCGTAGCAGCGCACCAGGTCGGGCGCTTCGGCCTTGTCCTGCTGCACCATCTTCAGCTCGGATGCGTCCTTGATCGCCGGCGCATAGGTGAGCGGCACCGCGGTTATTCCATAAGGCAGCGCCAGCGTGCCTTGCTTGAACCAATCGGGCGCGCCTTTGAATTCGACTTGATAGAACGGCGGACCGTTCGGCTCGACCGCCAGGATCGCCTTCACCAGATCGGGCCGCGCATCCGCCACCGGCCAGCCGAACGCGCCGGCCTGGGAATGGGTGAGCAGGATCGCCGGGCCGATTTTTTCCAAGAGCGCCAACAGCGCATCGCGATTGAAGAATTGTTGCGAGGCGAAATCGGCGATCGCCGGCATCTGGCTGGCAGCAAGCTGCACCGTCGCCGGATCGTCGGGCTCGCCGCTGCCCGGCCACTGGGTGTGCAGCGCCGCCTGCGGCCACAGCTTGAATTTTTCCTGGGCGACAAAGCGTGACAGCGCGTTGCCGCGCTCGACATTGTGCATCGGCCCGTAAGCCGCGGCGAGATAGCCGGACCGCGCGCGGCCGGGCTGGTCTACCACATAGACCGCATAGCCCTGGCGCACGAAATATTGCGCCCAGCCCTCGCGGCCGTCCGGGGTGCCGATGTAATTGGTGCCCGACATGGTGCCGCCATGCACCATGACGATCGGAAAAGGATGCGTTTGTTTGGCCGGGATGCGCACCTCGACGTACATCTGATGGCTGACGTAATCCTTGCCGTCGACCGTCGTCGTCTTGGCGTTGACGTAGAAGAAACCGTCGCGCGCCAGCATCAATGGCGGCTCGTCGGCGGCCTGCGCCGGCCTGGACAAGAACGCGACGGCCATGGTCGCGGCAACGATCAGTCCGAACGCAATGCCCGCATAGGCAATCATTTCGCTTGGCTTCACGGCGCCCTCCCTGTTGAGTCATCATAACAGAGTGGCCGGCCGCGAATATCGGTCAGGTCTGCATCATCCGGGAGCGGCCAGCATGGCTTACGAAAACATCATCGTCGAAACACGCGGCCGGGTCGGCCTGATCCGGCTCAATCGCCCGCAAGCGCTCAACGCGCTCAATCGCGCACTGATGGGCGAGCTCGGCCAGGCCATCGCCGCGTTCGAGGCCGATACCAATATCGGCTGCATGGTCATCACCGGCTCGGACAAAGCGTTTGCCGCCGGCGCCGACATCAAGGAAATGGCCGACAAGGATTTCGCCGAGGCGTTCTTCGGCGATTTTTGCGCCGACTGGCATCAGGCCGCGGCGGCGCGCAAACCGGTCGTCGCCGCGGTGGCAGGCTTTGCGCTCGGCGGCGGCTGCGAGCTCGCCATGCAATGCGATCTCATCATCGCCGCCGATAATGCAAAGTTCGGCCAGCCCGAGATCAAGCTCGGCATCATTCCCGGCATCGGCGGCACCCAGCGGCTCACCCATGCGGTCGGCAAGGCCAAGGCCATGGACCTCATCCTCACCGGCCGGATGATGGATGCCGCGGAAGCCGAACGCGCGGGCCTGGTTGCGCGCATCGTGCCGGCGGCGAGCCTGCTCGACGATGCGATGAAAGTCGCCGAGACGATCGCATCGATGTCGCTGCCGTCGGTGCTGGCGGCGAAGGAGGCGGTCAATCGCGCCTTCGAGACCTCGCAGGCCGAAGGCATCCGCTTCGAGCGGCGCATCTTTCATTCGCTGTTCGCCACCGTCGATCAGGGCGAAGGCATGCACGCCTTCATCGAAAAGCGGCCGCCGAAGTTTCAGAACAGGTAATCACTTCCGCACGCAGATCACGCGCACGACCGATTGATCTATTGCGTTGCGGCCGGTGGTGAGCGCGATATTCTGCGCTTGCAAAAAAGCGCGCAGCGTTTCGACGGGTATTAGCGTGACCTGATTGACAGCGCCTGCGCCGGCGACCGCGGTGGATTGCAACTCCACCATGCCGGCGAAGCGGCCCTGCGCGTCGATTGCGGCGGCGCCGGAGAAACCAAGTTTCGGTGTCGGGTCGAGGCCTTGTGCGCTTCGATGCGCGGGTGCGCGCGTGACAGCGCCGCCGCCGGCTTGGGCCAGCGGGTCGGCGATGCCGACAAGGGTGAGGTCATCGCCGGTACCGCTGTCGCCGGCGAACGCCACGGGCAAAAGGTCTTGCGCGCCGTAAACGCGCAGCAGCGCGACATCGCTGGCCTTGTCCGCGGCGATGCGCTCGGCATGGCCAAAACCCGGGATCGTGATGGCCTGGCAGCCGTCGGCGATTTGCGCCGACGTGATCAGATGTCCTTGCCCGCTCACCACGATGGCGGTGCCGTATTCGACGCTGCGCCTCAACCCCGGCGGCGGTGCGGCATTCGGGTCGGGAAAGCCCTGGTAGGTATTGGCCATCGCGGCGGCGATCGGCGCCATGACGCCTTCGATGGCTTGATCGAACAGAATGGTGACGCCGCGCAGCTCGCTGCCGCTCGACTGCGCTCGGACGATAAATCGTTTCAGGCCCTGCATTCCCGACATGACGAAGGAGTCGGGCGTGACCGTCGAATGCTCGACG
This sequence comes from uncultured Alphaproteobacteria bacterium, assembly GCA_963821175.1. GTDB lineage: Bacteria > Pseudomonadota > Alphaproteobacteria > Rhizobiales > Xanthobacteraceae > BOG-931. The sequence goes on along the minus strand of CAWGCU010000023.1, from coordinate 90,540 downwards.
ATGCGACGGCGCATTTTCTTTTCGGCGTCGAACAAAGCCGGCAGCGCGCCCTCGTGCAGGCGAAATGTCTCGATGTCGATTTGTCCCCCTCGCGAGGTCCAACGGCTGCCCATGCGGGCCGCCACGGTCTTGGGCACCAGCGCACTTGGCAGGCCGAGCCGGGCGCCCGTGACCAAGTCATCGATGATGCGCCATCCCGCCGCCGCCAGCGTGCCCTGCGAAGGCGGAACGATAGTCTCGACTGCGGAATCGGGATCGTCTGATGCGGGCTTTGCGGCGACGGCGGGTTTCTTCGCGGCGGGTTTCGCGGCCGACGGCACTGCGAGCAGCGGCAAGGCTGCCGCCGCCAGCAGGCCGAGAACGATGCCCGCTTTTCTGATCCCCATCGTCGCACCCCGCGAGATTGGTTCAGCGTAGCGTAACGGTGGGGCGGCGCAATGCAGTTACTGGATCGATACAATGATCGGATGGCGGCCTTGATCGCATGGATGCTGGTTGTTCGCACTGATGATCTTGTCAAGGACGGCGCGAAGCGCCGCCGCCTCCGGCGGTCTACGATCCTTGACAAGATCATCAGTGCGAACAGGGTGCTGTCCATGCGATCAAGGCCGCTTTCTCGGCTTTCCAGACAAACCTGATGTGACATGCAAGTCGGTCGTCCACCGCGCCATTCCGGTCTATGCTGTCGCCATGCTGAGCGCGGAAGAGCTTGAACGTTACGCGCGCCACATCGTGCTGCGCGAGGTTGGCGGGCCGGGACAGGCCGCGCTTGGCCGCGCCCGCGTCCTGGTGATCGGCGCCGGCGGGCTCGGCGCGCCGGCGCTGATGTATCTCGCCGCCGCCGGCGTCGGCACGCTGGGCGTGATCGACGATGACGTGGTTTCGCTGTCGAACCTGCAGCGGCAGATCATCCATGCCACGCCCGATGTCGGCCGGCCCAAGGTCGATACCGCCAAGGAGGAGATCCAGCGGCTCAATCCCCATGTCGCCGTGGAACCGCACGGCGTCCGGCTGACCGCGCAGAACGCGCTGGCGCTGATCGGGCGCTATGACATTGTGGCCGATGGTTCCGATAATTTCGCTACGCGTTATCTGGTCGCCGATGCCTGCTATTTTGCCAAGAAGCCGCTGGTCACGGCGGCGCTCGGCACTTTCGACGGCACGCTGACCACGATCCGCGCTTACGAGCGCAGCGCCGACGGCAAGCCCAATCCGACCTATCGCTGCCTGTTTCCCGAGCCGCCGCCGCCCGGCACCGTTCCGGCCTGCGCTGAAGCCGGCGTTCTCGGCGCGCTGGCCGGCGTCGTCGGATCGATGATGGCGCTGGAGGTCATCCGCGAGATCGTCGGCTTCGGCGAGGGTTTGGTCGGGCGCCTGGTCATGCTCGACACCCGCGCCATGCGCTTCGAGACGCTGCGCTATGCTTGGGATCCGGCGAACCCGCTCACGGGCGAACAGCCGACGATCCACGATCTTTCAGCGCATATTTGAGGAAGCAACTTTCACTTCGTCCAGATTGCCTGAATGGTCGAGCCCTTCATGACCGACCATTTGTTGGCGCTGGCATTCACCAGGGTGAAGCAATTGGCCATGGTGGAGCCGCCCCAGGTGGTGCAGAAGCCGTCCTTCGACAGCTTCCAGGTGCCTTCGCCCTTGTTGCCCCCGCCGATCGGCTCGCGCTTCATCTTGCCGTCGGCCAGGAACGTCATCTTGTATTTGACGTTCGACAGCGTCGATGCCGTGAACGGCTGACCGTTGAAGAACGTGGTCTGGATTTCGCTCGGCGGCAGCCTTGCCGGCTGCGCGGCCGCACCGGTTGTCGTCAGCACGACGGCGAAAGCCGCAACCGTCAAGCCCTTCGTAAAAACTGCGTGCATCGTAAGCCCCCAAGATTCCGATTCACGGCCGCCATGATAATGATTTGCGGTTGCCACGTCCGCTGAAAAATATCATCGGCTCTGGCCATGATAGACGCTGTTCGGCCGCATGTCGGTGGTCGAGGCGACGCGGTTCGTCATATTGAAGAAGCCGGCGACGGCGGCGATGTCCCAGATATCGCGGTCGCTGAAGCCCGCGTGGCGCAGCGCGGCGCGGTCTTCTTCCTCGACCAGCCACGACTCGGTCGTGAGTTTTGCGGCAAAGTCCAGCATGGCGCGCTCGCGCTTGGACAAGCGCGCCGCGCGAAAGTTCATGACCATCAACTCGCCCAGCACCGGATCGCCGGACAGCTGCCGTACCGCGGCGCCATGGGCGACCAGGCAGTAATAGCAGCGGTTGTGCGACGATACCGCCACCGCGATCATCTCGCGCTCGAGCTTGCTCAAGCCCGACGGCGCCAGCATCAGGTCGTTGTACATGCCGACGAAGGCCGTGAGCTTGGCCATGTCAAAACCGTAGGCCTTGAGCACATTGGGGACGAAGCCGAGCTTTTCCTCGCATTTGGCGAAATAGGCCGCCATGTCGGGCGACAGGGTTGCCGGCTCGAGTGTCAGCGCCGTGATTTTGGTATCGTCGCCGGCCGCCGCACTGGGGCGCGGTTTCGCCTTACCTTTGGCCTGATCGGTTTTGCTTCGCTGCTTGGCCACTTCGCCCCCTGTGAAACGCCCTTGCCGCATGCCATCTTTACAACGGTGGCGATGGCGGATGCGCATATTGTGCGAGTATTATCGTAGCCGACCGCGCTGACCAGCCGGGACGGGAGCATGAACGTCCAGGATTTTCCCCACACCACGGATGACAGCGCCGGCCAGGCGCTCATCGGCGCGGCGGCCGCCGCGCTGGCAAAGCGCACAAGCGACATCCCCGGCACGTTCCTTGCCGAATTGCTTGGCTCTGCGGTGCCCGACGATTTGCAGCGCTACGGGCCCGATGAGCTTGCCGCTATCGCCGAGAGGTCGTGGTCGCTGTTCGCCGAACGCAAGGCCGGCGCGCCCAAGATCAGCTTCGAGCCGGCACCGGCGATGCGCACCGTGGCGGTGCTCGATATCATCAATGATGACATGCCGTTTCTGCTCGATTCGGTTGTCGGCGAGCTCAATCAACGCGGCCTCGATATCCGCCTTTTGGTCCATCCGGTGTTCGCCGTGGAGCGGGACGCGGCGGGAACGCTAACGGCCGTCAAGGGCGCCGCGAAAGACGGCGGCCGGCACGAGAGCTTCATCCATATTCACATCGAAGGCGTCGTGGAGGCAGCGCGGCGCGCCGAGGTCGTGCGCGCGCTCGAAGACATCCTCGCCCAGGTTCGCGTCGCCGTGCAGGATTGGCGGCCGATGCTGGACTGGCTGCGCACGGTCATTGCCGAGTTGCGCGCCAATCCTCCGCCGCTCGACGCCGGCGAAATTGCCGAAGCCGTGCAGTTTCTGGAATGGCTGGCGGCGGACAATTTCACCCTGCTCGGCGCCCGCGATTACGCCTTCACCGGCGATGCAGAGGTGCTCGAACCGATGTTCGAGACCGGGCTTGGGCTATTGCGCTCGCGCGACGTGCGGCCGTTGCAGCGCTGGAACCAGCCGCTCGTCATCACGCCGGAAATCCGGGCGTTCCTGGAACAGCCCCGGCTCCTCGTCATCACCAAGTCGACCTTGCGCTCGCCGGTGCACCGCCGCGTCGACATGGACTATATCGGCGTCAAGCGCTTCGACCGGCACGGCAAGCTGGTCGGTGAATTCCGTCTCTGCGGCCTGTTCACCTCGACCGCCTACACGCGGTCGGTGCGCGCCATTCCCTATTTGCGGCGCAAGGCCGATGACGTCATCCGCCGTGCCGGCTTCGAGCCAGCGAGCCATTCCGGCAAGGCGCTGGTCAACGTGCTGGAGACCTATCCGCGCGACGAATTGTTCCAGATCGACGAAGACCTGCTCTATCACTTCGCGCTGGCCATCCTGCAGCTCGACGCGCGTCCGCGCGTGCGCATATTGCCGCGGCGCGACCGCTTCGACCGTTTCGTCTCGATCCTCGTCTACGTTCCGCGCGAACGCTACGACAGCGCGATCAGGGCGTTGATCGGCGATTATCTGGTCACGGCGTTCAACGGTGCGGTGCGTGCCTTCTATCCGTTCTTCACCGAAGGGCCACTGGTGCGCGTGCATTTCATCATCGGCCGCGCCGAGGGCGAAGCGCCGGATCCCGACCGCGCGACGCTGGACCGCGCTGTCGAAACAATCGTGCGCAACTGGATCGACGGCTTGAACGAAGCGCTCGCCGCCGCCTACGAGCCGGGCAAGGCGCACATAGTGTCGGCCCGCTACCGCGGCGCCTTCCCGATCGATTATCGCGAGGTTTATTCGCCGGCGATGGCCGTTGGCGACATGCGCGTCGTCGAGTTGCTCACGCCGGAGCGGCCGCTCGGTGTCGATTTTTATCGCCAGGGCGGCGCGGGATTGTGGCGCGCGGGGCTGAAGGTGTTCAGCCAAAGCCGGCCGATTTCGCTGTCGGAACGCGTACCGGTGCTCGAAGACATGGGCTTTCGCGTCGTCGACGAGCGCACTTATCACATTAAGCCTGAGGACGCCGCGGAAGTCTGGTTCCACGACATGGAGCTGGAAAGCGCGTCGGGGGAGCCGATCGACCTTGGCGCGCTCAAGCAGCGGCTCGAAGCCTGTTTCCTCGTCGTCATGGGCAAACGGGCCGAGAGCGACGGCTACAACGCGCTGGTGCTCTTGACCGGGCTCGGCTGGCGCGACGTCGCGCTCATTCGCACTGTCTCGCGCTTCCTGCGCCAGATCCGCGTGCCCTATTCGCAAGACTACATGTGGGCGACACTGCGCAAGCACTCCGCCATCGCCACGCAGATCGTGACCCTGTTCCACACCCGGTTCGATCCGCATCTGCCGGCGTCGAACGACGAGCGCACGGCGCGCGAGGCCGAGATCGCCTCGGCCATCGAAACCGCATTGCAGGCGGTCGAAAGCCTCGATGAGGACCGCATCCTGCGCCACTTCGTCAATGCGGTGCAGGGGGCGATCCGCACCAACTTTTATCAGCTCGACCGCGACGGTCAGCCCAAGGACGTCATCGCCATCAAGTTTTCCAGCCGCAAGGTCGACGCCATGCCGCTGCCGCGGCCGCTTTACGAGATTTTCGTTTATTCGCCGCGCTTCGAGGCCGTGCATCTGCGCTTCGGCAAGGTAGCGCGTGGCGGCATTCGCTGGTCCGACCGGCCGCAGGATTTTCGCACCGAAATTTTGGGCCTGGTGAAAGCGCAGAACGTCAAGAACGCCGTCATCGTGCCGGTCGGCGCCAAGGGCGGTTTCGTGCCAAAGTATCTGCCGGACGGCGGCACGCGCGAAGCCATCCAGGCGGAAGGCATCGCCACCTACAAGATCTTCATGTCGACGCTGCTCGATATCACCGACAATATCCGGCCTGGCACGGCCGGCGTCGTCCCGCCGCGCGACGTCGTGCGCAAAGAAGGCGACGACCCCTATCTGGTCGTCGCCGCCGATAAGGGCACCGCGACGTTCTCCGACATCGCCAACGATATCGCCATCGCCCATGATTTTTGGTTGGGCGACGCCTTCGCCTCCGGCGGCTCTGCCGGGTTCGACCACAAGAAAATCGGCATTACCGCGCGCGGCGCCTGGGAATCGGTCAAGCGCCATTTCCGCGAGATGGACATCAACCTCGCCGCGACGCCGTTCACCGTGGTCGGCGTCGGCGACATGTCGGGCGACGTGTTCGGCAACGGCATGTTGCGCGAGAAGACGACAAAACTCGTCGCCGGCTTCGATCACCGCGACATCTTCATCGATCCCGACCCCGATGCGGAGCGCACTTTTGCAGAACGAAAGCGCCTGTTCGATCTGCCGCGCTCGAGCTGGCAGGATTTCGACAAGGCGCTGATTTCCAAAGGCGGCGGTGTCTATCCACGCTCGGCCAAGGAGATCAGGCTGTCGGCCGAGGCGCAAAAGCTGTTCGGCGTCGGCGAACGGCTGACGCCGCAGGACTTGATCCGCGCCATCCTTAAGGCGCAGGTCGACCTGATCTTCTTTGGCGGCATCGGTACCTATATCCGCGCCGCCGACGAAAGCGACGAGGCGGTCGGCGACCGTACCAACGATGCCGTCCGCGTCACCGGCAAGGATTTGCGCTGCAAGGTGATCGGCGAGGGCGCCAATCTCGGTATGACCCAGCGCGGCCGCATCGAGGCGGCGTTGCGCGGCATCCGGCTGAACACCGACGCCATCGACAATTCGGCCGGCGTCAATACTTCCGACATGGAGGTCAATCTCAAGATCGCGCTGAGCGTTCCGCTGCGCGACGGCCGGCTGACCATGGACGGGCGCAACGCGCTGCTTGCCGAAATGACCGATGACGTCGCGGCGCTGGTGCTGCGCAACAATTATCTGCAGCCGCTGGCGCTGTCGCTCGCCGAGCAGCGCGGCATGGAGGCCTTTGGCTTCCAGCAGCGCCTGATCCAGACGCTGGAGAAGCGCGGACACTTGGACCGCGCGGTCGAGTATTTGCCCGACGACGCCCAGCTTGCCGAGCGTCGCCGCCGCGCGGAACCGTTCACCCGGCCGGAGCTGGCGGTGCTGCTCGCCTACGCCAAGCTGGCGCTCGACGAAGATCTGCTTGAGTCCGCGGTGCCCGACGACCCCTACCTGGCCCGCGAGCTCGGCCGCTATTTCCCCAAAGCGATCGCCGAGCGTTTCCCTGACGCGCTCGAACATCATCGCCTGCGCCGCGAGATCATCGCCACCCAGCTCGGCAATTCGATGATCAACCGCGGCGGCCCTTCGCTGATCGTGCGCATCGCCGACCAGACCGGCGCCGCGCCCGCCCTCATCGCCGCGGCCTTCGCCGCCGTGCGCGACAGTTTTGGCATGACCGCGCTCAACACCGCGATCGACGGGCTCGACAATCGCGTTTCCGGAAAACTGCAGCTCGAGCTTTACGCGGCAGTGCAGGACCTCCTGCTCGACCGCATCATCTGGTTCCTGCGCAATGTCGATCTGTCCAAAGGCCTGGCTGAGGTCGTGGCGCATTACTACGACGGCATCGCCGCGGTCGAAGCCGCGCTCGACGGCGCGCTGTCCGAGGACAGCTTGGGCGCGTGCGCCGCGCGCAAAGCCAAGCTCGTCGAGGGTGGCGTGCCGGAGGAACTCGCTAGGCGTTTGTCCAATCTGCCGTCGCTGACGGCCGCGCCCGACATTGTCTTGGTCGCCGACCGCACCAGCAAGGCGATCGGCGAGGTGGCCGCGACCTATTTCGCCGCTGGCGCCTTTTTCCGGCTCGATCGCATAACCAATGCCGCAAGCACTATTCCGATTGCGGATTATTTCGACCGGCTGGCCCTCGACCGGGCGCGGGATTCGATCGGGGAAGCCGAGCGCCGGCTCGCCGCGGCCATGGTCGGCAACGGCGCCCCCGACGCGGCCGGCGCTGCCGCGGTGGAGGCCTGGGTCGCGCCGCGCCGCGACGAGGTCGAGCGCATTCGGCTGGCGATCCATGAGATCGCCAATTCCGGGCTGACGCTGTCGAAACTCGCGGTGGCTGCGAGCCTGCTCGGCGACCTGGTCAAGAATTGAAGGCCGGCAACCACTTACCCACAGCCGCCGCGGCTGCCATAAAAAAGAACCCCAAGCAGAGTACGCGCTTGGGGTTCTAGGTGTTGCCTCAATACTTAGGCTTATGGGGCCAGGCGACAGGGTGTCGGGGGGATGGGGGAGCCGCCCGGTTGGCCTAATGATCAACAAGTAGGAGCGGGATCTGCCGATGCAATGTGGATCACGGTTTAGTGTAATCCGCTGCGTCAAAACGTGCCGCTTGCAAACAACAAGCCCGTCAACAATTGAATTTTTTCAGCTGCGCACCGCTGCGTCAGGACTACCTCATATGCGTGACATGCAGATGTCACAAACCCAGTGCGATTTTACTCAATTGCTACGGTGCGAAAGAATTTCATTTCTCGATCGGAACCGGCCGGCCTTGCGGCGCTTATCGGTCTTGGGCCACGATCTTGGGCCACGATCGGGGGACTGGTGCACGGGCGCTCATAACCCTAAAAGTGCGGACATCGTCGGCCCAAGCGGCATGGCAATGATTGCGGTTGTTACGAACTGTTGCGAGATCACGGCATGAACGCGATCCAGTCGCTGCAGCCGTTTTACACGGTGGCCGGCTTCGCCGTCGGCATGCTGGTCGGCTTGACCGGTGTCGGCGGCGGCTCGCTGATGACGCCGATACTGATCGTGCTGTTCGGGGTTCATCCGGCGACCGCGGTCGGCACCGACCTGCTCTACGCCGCGGCGACCAAGACGGCCGGCAGCCTGGTCCACGGTTACAATCGGACCGTCGATTGGCGCGTGGTGCGGCGCTTGGCCACTGGCAGCGTGCCACTGACTGTCCTGACCATCTGGGCGCTGAGTTACATCAACATCAATGGCGCGGCGGCGCGCGAGCTCATTGCCGGCGTGCTGACGCTCGCGCTGTTTGCCACCGCGCTGATGTTGGTGTTTCGCGATAGGATCGTTGGGCGCTATGCGGCGCGGGTCGGCGCGTTGCCGCCGCAGCGGATCGCGACGCTGACCATCATTGTCGGCGCCGTGCTCGGCGTGCTGGTGTCGATCTCGTCGGTCGGCGCCGGCGCCATCGGCGTCACTGCCCTGATCCTGCTTTATCCGCATTTGCCGACGGCGCGCATCGTCGGTTCCGACATCGCGCACGCGGTGCCGCTGACGCTTGTCGCCGGCGTCGGCCATTGGTGGCTCGGCTCGATCAATCTCGATCTGTTGATTCCCCTGCTGCTCGGATCGGTGCCGGGCATCGTGATCGGCAGCTATACCGCTGTCCACGTGCCGGAGAAGGCGCTGCGGCTATTGCTGGCGGCGACATTGGTCCTGGTGGCGACAAAATTGTCGTTTGACGTGCATTCGTCAGGCATGCCGGTGGTCACGGCGACGACAAATCGCGCGCATTGATTGTTACTTAGCGCGGCGATTGTTTCTCAGCGCACATCTTGCCCGGAATCGACCAACCCGTAGCGATGCAGGTCGGCGCCATGGGAGTCGAGCCAGGTTTTGGCGCGGTCGTGATCTGGGCAAAGCCGTTGCACCAGCCGCCAGAACCGCGGCGAATGGTTCATTTCGACGAGGTGCGCCACTTCGTGCGCGGCGAGGTATTCGAGCACATGGCTCGGCGCCAGAATGAGCCGCCAGGAGAACGACAGCAGGCCGGTGGTCGAGCACGAGCCCCAGCGGCTCGATTGATCGCGCACGGTGATCCGCTTGACGGCGACGCCAAGCGCCGTGGCGAATTTCAAGCTCGCGGTTTCAAGCTCGCGCCTGGCCTCGCGGCGCAGGTAATCGCCGACGCGCCGGTCGAGATGCGGGGAATTGCCGGCGACGCACAGGAGCCGCTCGCCGTCTCCGGCCACTTCGGCCCACACGGTGCCGCGCATGCCGCGGCGGTGCGCGATGCGGTGCGGCACGCCGCGCAGCGGCACCACGGCGCCATCGGCGAACGGCGCCGCCTCCGGCAACCGCCCGAGCCGCGCCGCGATCCAGCCGCCGTGCTTTTGCGCGAACTCGCCCGCTTCCTTCAGCGTGCCGCGCGGTGGGATGGTGAGAACGACTTCGCGCGTGGTCGCCTGGATGCGCAACGTGTAACGCCGCGCCTGCCGATGCCGGCGCAGCTGCACCAGATAAACCGATCGGTCGAAGACGATCTCGATCGTCTGCGGCTCACTCGGGCGACGATACAGCAGCGCACGCAGCGGCATGGTGGAGCATCCGGGCACAGACGGGGCGAATACTGCCACGATTCGGCGCAGCACGCGAAGGCCGCAGCCGGCGCGGCGATCAAGCCTCTTGCAGCGCCGCGCCGTCGTGGGCGCGCCGCTTGGCGGCGCCGTTGTGCGCGCGACGCGCCATGTGACCCATCGACAGGATGAAATCGGCGATGCGCGGGGCGATCTCGGCGCGAAAGCGCGAGCCGTTAAATACGCCGTAATGCCCGACGGCCGGTTGCAAGTAGTGCGCTTTGTGATCGGGCGGGATGTTGACGCATAGCCGATGCGCCGCCTCGGTCTGGCCGACGCCGGAAATATCGTCGTGCTCGCCTTCGATGGTGAGCAGGGCGACGCGCTTGATCTTGGTGAGATCGACTGGCCGGCCGCGATGGGTCATCTCGCCCTTCGGCAAAGCGTGGCGGACGAACACGGTCTCGACGGTTTGCAGATAGTATTCCGCGGCGAGATCCATCACGGCGAGATATTCGTCGTAGAATTCCTTGTGCTTGCCCGCGGAATCGCCGTCGCCCTTGACCAGATTGAGGAACAATTGCTTGTGCGCCTCGATGTGGCGCTCGAGATTCATGCTGACGAAGCCGTTGAGCTGGAGGAAGCCCGGATAAACATCGCGCATAAAACCCGGATTGGGAAACGGCACCTTGGTGATGACGTGGCCGTGGAACCATTCGGTGCCGCGCTGCTCGGCGAGCGCATTCACCGCGGTTGGGTTGACCCGCGTATCGATCGGCCCGCCCATCAAGGTCATGGACACCGGCACATAGGGATCGTCATCGGCTTCCATCAGCGCGACGGCGGCCATCACCGGTACCGCCGGCTGGCACACCGCGATGACGTGAGTGTCGCCGCCGAGCGCGTGCAGGATCGAGATCACGTAGTCGATGTAATCGTCGAGATCGAAACGGCCTTCCGCCAGCGGCACCATGCGCGCGTCCACCCAATCGGTGACGTAGACGTCATGGTTGGGCAGGAACGCTTCCACCGTGCCGCGCAACAGCGTGGGGAAGTGGCCCGACATCGGCGCGACGATCAGGAGCCGCGGCTGCGGCCGGCGCGGCTGATGCTGGAACACGCGCTCGAAATGGACGAGCTTGCAGAACGGCCGCTCCCACACCGTCGAGACCTGCACCGGCACGCGCTCGCCGCCGACCAGGGTCGAGGTGATGCGCCATTCCGGCCGGCCGTAGCGCCGCGTCGAGCGCTCGAACAATTCGGCCGCCGCGGCGACCGTTTTGCCGAAGGTGGTGAAGGACAGCGGATTGACCGGGTTCTTGTAGAACAGCCGCGTGGCGTCGGCCCAGGCGCGCGCCGGATTGAGCGCCGCGTGGCTCATCTCGTAGAACCAATACATCGGCGCGGCGGACAGCAAAGCGCTGCTGTCGCCTGGCACGGCAGGCGCGCCGCCAAACTCTCCGATCGCCATTGATGACCCTAACCCGGCTTGCTGCAGTGCAGCATTGTGACGATGGTATGTCACGTCGTCAAGATAACCGCAATGATTGCCATTTCCGTTACGTATGAAGGCCAACGCGTTGCGGCCATTCGCGCTTCACATGGCACACACGCTTGGCACACAGTCTTGGCACACACTCTTGGCACACACTCTTGGCAAGGGCGGCTTATTCGCCGGCCTGGATCAGCGAGCCGTGGCGGCGCGCGCTCTGCAACAGCTTGAGGAAGGCGAATACGCCGGCGGCGAAGAACACGACGTTGAGCGCCAGCGCATGGAGCATCAAGTCGGGCCGGAACGTGTGCTCGATCAAGAGCGCGCGCATGCCTTCGAAAACGTAGGTCGGCGGCAGCGCCCACGACACCGGCTGCAGCCACGCCGGCAAGGTCGAGACCGGGTAGTAGACGCAAGTCAGCGGCATGAACAAAAACATGATCGACCAGGCGAGATTTTCCGCGCCGAGACCGTTGCGTAGCACCAGGCCGGAGACAAAAATCCCGACCGCCCAGGCGGTGAGCATCAGATTGAGGAAGAACGCCACCAGCGCCAAGCCAAGACTGTAGAGGTTGAAGCCGAAAAACGCGATCGCGAGAAAGGTCACCGGCACGGTCCCGATCGCCAACCGCACGATGCTCATCACCATCAGCGCGCTGATGAATTCGAACGGCCGCAGCGGGCTCATCATCAGGTTGCCGATATTGCGCGCCCACATTTCTTCCATGAACGAGATCGAGAAGCCGAGCTGGCCGCGGAACAGGATGTCCCACAGCAGCACGGCGCCGATGAAGGTGCCGGCGGCCTGGGCAAAAAACCCGGCGTTCTGCACGATGTAGTATTGCAGGAAGCCCCAGGTGATCATCTGCACCGTCGGCCAATAGACGAGGTCAAGCAGCCGCGGCCACGACGAGCGCAACAGATACCAATAGCGCAGCATCATCGCGCCGGTGCGCCGCGGCGAGAAATCCAACACACCGTCGCTGAGTGTCGTCATTGTGCCGCCTCGCGTTCGATGCCGCGGCCGCGCGCCACGTCGAGAAAGACTTCTTCCAGCGTGCGCCGGCCGTAACGTGCCAGAAGCTTCACCGGCGTGTCGTCGTCCTCGATACGGCCGCGCTTCATGATGATGACGCGGTCGCACAGCCGTTCGACCTCGGCCATGTTGTGCGACGCGATCAGCATCGTAGCGTTGCGCTCGCGGCGATAGCGCTCGAGCCGGCCGCGCACCCAGTCGGCGGTGTCGGGATCGAGCGAGGCTGTGGGCTCGTCGAGCAGCAGCAGTTCCGGCGCGTTGATCAAACCTTTGGCCAGCGCCACGCGGGTCTTCTGCCCGTCCGAGAGTTTTCCGGTCTGGCGGTCGAGCAGATCGGTGAGATCGAGCTCGGCGCCGATCTGGGCGATGCGCGCCGCCAGATCGGGCACGCCGTAGAGCATGCCGAACACGGTGAGGTTCTGCCGGATGGTCAGCCGCATCGGCATCGCCACATAGGGGCTTTCGAAATTCATCCGGTGCAGCACGCGATAGCGCTGCCGCGGCATCTCGGCGCCCAGCACCGTGACCCGGCCTGAGGTCGGCGTGGTGAGCCCCATGATGGAGGCGATGGTCGTGGTCTTGCCGGCGCCATTGCCGCCGAGCAGTCCCGTGACCGAGCCCGGCGTCAGCGTGAACGAAATGCCGTCCACCGCCGGGACGGTCTTGTAGGTTTTGACAAGACGCTCGATGGCGATGGGGGGTGCGGGGGCGTGCATCGGCGCACATGTGGCCCGCTGGCGCGGAGGAGGCAAGGGGAGGGCTGGGGGAATACCTCTGCATTGAGAGGCGGCCTTGATCGCATGGCTACCGGTGGTTCGCGTTGATGAGCTTGTCAAGGATCGAAGACCGCCGAAGGCGGCGGCGCTTCGCGCCGTCCTTGACAAGCTCATCAACGCGAACAAGACGCTGTCCATGCGATCAAGGCCGCTTTCTAGGCCGTGCCACATGTCTTGAATGCAAATCTGCGAGGTCCGGTATATGGCCGAGCGTCGCGGAAGATGGCACAACACCGCGCCGGGAGGGCTGTCCTATGAGTTCCTGCACATGAGTACGATCACAATGGCGCAAGCCGACCGCATCATCGACGCCGCCATCGCGCGCGGCGTCGAGCTCGACTGCCGGCCGATCAGCGTCATCGTGGTCGAGCCGGGTTGCAAGGTGAAAGCCTTCAAGAAGGAAGATGGCGCGTCGATGATCCGTTTCGAGATGGCGTTCGGCAAAGCCTATGCGGCGCTTGCGCTGGGGCGTAGCTCGAGCTTGGTGCATCAGCGGGCGGAGGAGCGGCCGATCTTCATGCGGTATCTGATCGCGGCGAGCGATGAGCAGTTGTTTGCCGAAGCCGGCGGCTTGCTGATCCGCGATGCCGAGGGCGAAGTCATCGGCGCGGTCGGCGTCACCGGCGATACCGGGGAGCGCGACGAGGAACTCGCCGCCCACGGCATCCACGCCGCAGGCCTCAAGACCGACGAGGATTGCCGCGACATGGGCCGGCGCGTCGGGCTTTTGCCGAAAACAAACTAGCGCGCGACCAACCGCGCCGCAGCACACAACGAGGCATCATGAAAATCGGATTGTTCGACCACATCGAGGATGGCGCGCGGCCGCTCACGACATTGTTCGACGAACGTTTGCAATTCGCCGCAGCGGCCGATGCGGCCGGCTTCTATTGCCTGCACCTTGCCGAGCATCATGCGACGCCGCTCAACATGGTGCCGGTGCCCGGCATCTTCATGGGAGCGCTGGCGCGGGCGACCAAGCGCATGCGCATGGGGCCGCTGGTGTACCTCCTGCCGCTCTATTCGCCACTGCGCATGATCGAAGAGATTTGCATGCTCGATCACTTGAGCTACGGCCGGCTCGACGTCGGCGTCGGCCGCGGGGTTTCACCCTATGAGCTGAAATACCACAAGGTGGAGCACGACCAGTCGCGCGAAATTTTCATCGACGCGTTTCACTGCCTCAGCGCCGGCCTGGTCACCGACTCGCTGAGCTACAAGGGCGACCACTACGTCTACGAAAACGTGCCGATTGCGCTGCGGCCGCTGCAGCAGCCGCATCCGCCGTTCTGGTACGCCTCCTCGAACGAGATCGGCTCGACCTGGGGCGGCGAGCACGGCCTGCATTTCGTCACCCTCGGGCCGATGACGACCGCCAAGGCCAATATCGATGCCTACAAGAAGGCGCTGGCGCAACGCGGCGCGCCGGCTCAGCCCAAGGCGGAATTTCCCGGCGGCGCGGTCATCGGCGTGCAGCGGCATATTTTTGTCGCCGACACGGATGCGGAAGCGCACCGCTTCGGCAAACCGGCCATGGAGGTGCATCTCGCCAATCTCAATTGGCTGCGCGCCAAACACGGCGTCACCGGCTTGACCTCGCGGCTGAACGTGCCGCGCGGCGCCACTTACGAAGCCTGCGTTGAGGACGGCACAGTCATCGCTGGCTCGCCGGCGACCGTGCGGGCCGAGATCGAGCGGCAGGTCAGGGAGCTCGGCGTCAATTATCTGCTGACGTATCTGTTCCTCGGCACAATGTCGCTCGCCGACGCGTTGCGTTCGCTGAATTTGTTCAGCGCGGAGGTGATGCCGCATTTGGCGAAGCTGTGATTATTTCCCGCCGTCGTCCGGCGGCCGCTGCTGATCCGCACGCAGAGCGTCGGGATGCGGCATGGCGATGACGTTGTAGCCGGAATCGACGAAATGGATTTCGCCGGTGACGCCGGTCGAGAGATCCGAGAGCAGATAGAGTCCGGCGCCACCGAGATCGTCGAGTGTCACGCCGCGATGCAGCGGCGAATGGCGCTGCTGGAAGGCGAACATGGCGCGCGCGTCGCCGATGCCGGCGCCCGCAAGCGTGCGGATCGGTCCCGCCGAAATCGCGTTGACGCGGATGGCGCTCGAACCGAAGTCGACGGCGAGATAACGCACCGATGCTTCGAGCGCCGCCTTGGCGAGGCCCATGGCGTTGTAGTTCGGCATGGCGCGCAGGCCGCCGTTATAGGTCAAGGTCAGCATCGAGCCGCCGTTCGGCATCAACGCCGCCGCGCGCTTCGCCGCTTCGGTGAACGAGAAGCACGAGATCACCATGGTGCGCACAAAGTTCTCGCGCGTGGTGTCGGCATAGCGGCCGGTGAGCTGGGTCTTGTCGGAAAAGGCGACGGCGTGGACCAGAAAATCGAGCGAGCCCCAGGCGCGGCCCAATTCGGCAAACACCGCGTCGACCGAGACGATGTCCTCGACGTCGCACGGCAGCACCAGGTCGGCGCCGACGGAAGTCGCCAGCGGCTTCACGCGCTTGCCGAGCGCTTCGCCCTGATAGGTGAAGGCAAGCTTGGCGCCATGGGCGGCAAGCGTTTTGGCAATACCCCAGGCAATGGAGTGGTCGTTGGCGACCCCCATGATCAGGCCGCGCTTGCCGTGCATCAGTCCCGGCATCAGGCATCCAGCCGCTTGAACACGACGGAGGCGTTGGTGCCGCCGAAGCCGAACGAGTTCGACAGCACGCAGCCGAGCGTCACGTTATCGCGCCGCTCGCGCACGATCGGCATATCCGCGAAGGCCGGATCGAGTTTTTCGATATTGGCGCTCTCGCAGATGAAGCCCGAATTCATCATCAGCAGCGAATAGATCGCCTCCTGCACGCCCGCGGCACCGAGCGAATGCCCGGTGAGCGATTTGGTCGCCGCGATCGGCGGGCACTTTGCGCCGAAAACCTCGCGGATCGCCTCGATCTCGCGCAGATCGCCGATCGGCGTCGAGGTGGCGTGCGGATTGATATAGTCGACCGGCGGTTTTACGTCGGCGAGCGCCATCTTCATGCAGCGCACCGCGCCTTCGCCGGAAGGCGCCACCATGTCGGCGCCGTCCGAGGTCGCGCCGTAGCCGGCGACCTCGGCGTAGATCTTCGCGCCGCGCGCCTTGGCGTGTTCGAGCTCTTCGAGCACCAGCACGCCGGCGCCGCCCGCGATGACAAAGCCGTCGCGGTCGGCGTCGTAGGCGCGCGAAGCCTTGTCCGGCGTCTGGTTGAAGCCCGACGACATCGCGCCCATGGCGTCGAACAGCACCGACAGCGTCCAGTCGAGCTCCTCGCAACCGCCGGCGAAGATCATGTCCTGCTTGCCCACCTGGATGGTCTCATAGGCATTGCCGATGCAATGGTTCGACGTCGCACACGCCGACGAGATCGAATAGTTCACGCCCTTGATCTTGAACCAGGTCGCCAGCGTCGCCGAGGCGGTCGAGGACATTGCCTTGGGCACCGCGAACGGTCCGACGCGCTTCGGCCCCTTGCTGCGCGTAATGTCGGCGCTCTCGACGATGGTGCGCGTCGACGGCCCGCCCGAGCCCATGATGATGCCGGTACGCTCGTGCGAGACTTCGTTATCGGTCAAACCGGAATCCCGGATCGCCTGCTCCATGGCGACGTGATTCCAGGCCGCTCCGCCGCCGAGAAAACGCATGGCGCGGCGGTCGACGGCATCGCTCGGATCGAGCGTGGGCGCGCCGTGCACCTGGCAGCGGAAGCCGAGTTCGGCATATTTGTCGGCGCGCACGATGCCGGATTTGGCCTCGCGCAACGACGCCACCACTTCCTGCGTGTTGTTGCCGATGGACGAGACGATGCCCATCCCGGTGACGACCACGCGCTTCATATTTGCCTCACTAGAAAATTTTTGCGCTTAGTATTTTAGTTTGAGCATGATCTTAACCGAAAACCGGTGACCACTTTTCGGGATCATGCGGTGCTCAAGCTTCGGCTCGGCTGCGGCTCCGTGTCGCGGAACAGGCCGACCTTGAGGTCGAACGCGCGATAGATCACGGAGCCGTCCGCCGAGAGCCAGCCGTCGGCGACGCCGAGCACGAGCTTGGAGCGCATCACGCGTTTGATTTCGATGCCGTAGACGATGTTCTTCATGGTCGGCAGCACCTGGCCGGAGAACTTCAGCTCGCCCATGCCCAGCGCGCGGCCCTTGCCGGGCGAGCCGAGCCAGCCGAGGAAGAAGCCGAGCAATTGCCACAGCGCGTCGAGGCCGAGGCAGCCCGGCATCACCGGGTCGCCCTTGAAGTGGCAGGGGAAGAACCAAAGGTCGGGCTTGAGATCGAGCATCGCGCGCACCAGGCCCTTGCCGTATTCGCCGCCCACTTCCGCGATTTCGGAAATGCGATCGAACATCAGCATGGGCGGCAGCGGCAATTGCGGACCCTGGACGAAAAGCTCGCCCCGGCCGCAGGCCAGCAAATCCTCATAGTCGAAGTTTGAACGGCGATCCTGCATCCGTATTCCGCTCCGCCCCGGGCCGATCACCCGGCTGAATCCCTAACATATTGGGGTATTGTGGGCAAAGCCGCACCCCGGCGCCGGTGCGCCGGCAAGCCATCCCTGCGGCGCATTGCCTGGACAGTTGCAGCGGGCGCAGCGTGGCGTATAATGATTTCACTTGCAACAATCTTGCTGGCCCCAGACGGGGCAGTGGGTAACGCCAATGACACAGTCGCCTTCATCCGCGCGTCCGCTTTCCCCCGGGCTTGCCGGGCCGACCTTGCAGCTGCCGCCGGACCGCGCCGACCGCACCGGCTGCCCCTGGCACGACGTCAAGGAGAAGCTGCGCGAAGTCGGCTTGCGCCCGACCCGCCAGCGCATGGCGCTGGGCTGGATCCTGTTCGCCAAGGGCGACCGCCACGTCACCGCCGAAATGCTCTACGAGGAAGCCACCCGCGCCAAAGTGCCGGTGTCGCTGGCCACCGTCTACAACACGCTGCACCAGTTCACCGAAGTGGGCCTGCTGCGCCAGGTCGCGGTCGACGGCTCAAAGGCCTATTTCGACACCAACAATTCCGAGCACCACCACTTCTTCATCGAAGACCAGAACGATCTGATGGATATCCCCGCGACCGACGTGCTCGTCGGCAAGGCGCCGGTGGCGCCGGAGGGTTATGAGATCGCGCGGATCGAGCGTGGTGGTGCAGGCTTGCGGCCGGAAGCAGGCGTCTGATCCGACGAAGACGTCACTCGACCTTCTCGTCCGGATAAACGCCCCACAGCTCGTTCTGCTCGATCCAGCCGTCGAAACCGTCGCCGGCGATTTGGCACCATTTGCCGGTGCAGTGTTTGACCGTGCCCAGCACGCCGACCTGCAGCTGCGCCGTCACCGCGCTCTTGGCGTCGGGTTTGGCATAGATCGGCGCCAGGTCGGTCTTCGACTTCAATTGCACGGTCGCGGTGCGCTTGCCCGACAGCAGCGAGTGATAGACCCAGCCCTCGGTGCCGTCGGAATCGCGGATGCGGCGCCAGTTCTCGAACTCGGCGGTGATCTCGACCGGCAAGCCGACCCGCGTGTAGATCCAGGCGACGTCGTGGTCCTTGTCCGGGCCGCCGCGCACATTGACCCGATCGGTCTTGAGGCTGACGAAGCGCGGCACCGGCAGGCCGCTCGCCGTGCTGTCGCTGCCGGCCCGGACCGCGCCGGCGGCGAGCGCCAGCGCCAGCGGCGCCACGATCGCGGCCCGAATCCACCCGATCATCGGCCTGCGGTGCCGCAATGTCATCGCGACACGCCCGATCAGGTCGTGACGCCGGGGGAACCCCGGCGCGCTTTGTCGGAGCGCAGCCATCTGGTAGAGAGATTTTGATGAACCACCTGCCCATTCCAGTGTCGGCGAGGGCGGTTAAAGAGACCTGAACGGGCCGATGCGGCCGGCATCCGGCCAATGTGGCCGGCATCCGGCCGATTTCCGGGTCGCCGGCCGCGGGTCGGTTTGCGTGAGAGGCAGTCAATGGCGTCCGGCAAAAAGCCGCTTGTCGTGGTCACCCGCAGGCTGCCGGACAGCGTCGAAATGCGCATGCGCGAATTGTTCGACGCCCGCCTCAATGCCGACGACAAGCCGATGAGCCATGCCGAGCTGGTCGCCGCCGCCAAGACCGCCGACGTCATCGTGCCGACGGTGACCGATCACATCGACCGCTCGGTGCTCAGCCAATCCGGCGAGCGCCTGAAGCTGATCGCCAATTTCGGCAACGGCGTCGACAATATCGACGTCGCGACCGCCGTGCAGCGCGGCATCACCGTGACCAACACGCCCGGCGTGCTCACCGAAGACACCGCCGACATGACCATGGCGCTGATCCTCGCCGTGCCGCGGCGCCTGGCCGAGGGCGCCCAGGTGCTCACCGGCAACCAGGAATGGACCGGCTGGAGCCCGACCTGGATGCTCGGCCATCGCATCTGGGGCAAGCGCCTGGGCATCGTCGGTATGGGCCGCATCGGCCAGGCGGTGGCGCGGCGCGCCCACGCCTTCGGCCTGAAAATCCACTATCACGACCGCCGCCGCATGGCGGCCGCCGCCGAGGAGGAATTGCACGCGACCTACTGGGAGAGCCTCGACCAGATGCTGGCGCGCATGGACATTATTTCGATCAATTGCCCGCACACGCCGGCGACCTATCACCTGTTGTCGGCGCGCCGGCTCAAGCTGATCCGGCCCGAGGCTTACATCGTCAACACCGCGCGCGGCGAAGTGATCGACGAGAACGCGCTGGCGCGCCTGATCGAGGCCGAGGAGATCGCCGGCGCCGGCCTCGATGTTTTCGAGCACGAGCCGGCGGTGAGCCCGAAGCTCGTCAAGCTCGCGCGCGCCGGCAAGGTGGTGCTGCTGCCGCATCTCGCCTCGGCCACCGTCGAAGGCCGCAACGACATGGGCGAAAAGGTCATCGTCAACATCAAGACCTTCATGGACGGCCACCGCCCGCCGGACCGCGTCCTGCCGTCGATGTTGTGAAAGCCGCAGGTCACCGTTCGCGCAATGTTGCATCGACGTTCGATTCTTCGCCTTGCATGCCTTGTGCTTGTTGGCGCGCTCACGCTGCCGATCGCGGCGCGGGGCGACGAGCAGATCGGCCATGCCCAAACGGTCGTCGCCAAGAACGGCATGGTGGTGGCGCAGGAGGCGACTGCGGCGCGCATCGGCGCCGACATTCTGCGGCAGGGCGGCAATGCGGTGGATGCCGCGGTCGCGGTCGGCTTTGCGCTCGCCGTAACCTATCCGCGCGCCGGCAATCTCGGCGGCGGCGGTTTCATGCTGATCCACCAGGCGTCCGGCGACGATACCGCGATCGACTATCGCGAGACCGCGCCGGCGGCGATCACGAACAAAACCTTTCTCGATGCGGACGGCAACGCCGATCCGCAAAAATCGCGCGACTCCGCGCTCGCCATCGGCGTGCCCGGCACGGTCGAGGGTCTCGCTTTCGCGGCGCGGCGTTACGGCTCGGGCCGGTTCACCCTCGCCGACCTGATCGCGCCGGCGCTGAAGCTGGCGCGCGACGGCATGCCGGTGACCGAGGACCTGGCGGATATGTCGGCCAACGAGCTGGCGCGGCTCAAGCGCTGGCCGTCCTCGGCAAAAATCTTTCTCAAACCCGACGGCACGGCGCTGGCGCTTGGCGGTTCTCTGGTGCAAAGCGATCTGGCCAATACGCTCGAAGCCATCGCCAAAGACGGGCCGCACGCGTTCTACGACGGCCCGATCGCCGACAAAATCGCCGCCGCCGTGAAGGCAGCCGGCGGCGTCATGACCGCCGACGATCTCAAAAGCTACACCGCGTTCGAGCGCACGCCGGTGCGCGGCACCTATCGCGGCTACGACATCGTCTCCATGCCGCCGCCGTCATCGGGTGGCGTCGAGCTGATCGAGATGCTCAACATCCTCGAAGGCTACGATCTCGGCCGCCAAGACGACGGCCACGCGGCGCATCTCATGGTCGAGGCCATGAAGCGCGCCTATGCCGATCGCGCCCTGTTCCTCGGCGATCCCGACAAGGTCAAGGCGCCGGTCGAAAAGCTGATCTCCAAGGACTACGCCGCCACTTGGCGCGCCACCATCGATCCGGAGCACGCGACGCCGGCGAGCGCGATCCGCGCCGGTGGCACCGTTCAGCCCGAAGGCCGCAACACCACGCACTTCTCGGTGGTCGATCGCTTCGGTAACGCGGTATCCAACACCTATACGCTCAATTTCAGCTACGGCGTCGGGCTGGTCGCCGAGGGCACCGGTATCATACTCAACAACGAGCTCGACGATTTCGCCGTGAAGCCCGATGCGCCGAACGCCTACGGGCTCATCGGCTACGAAGCCAACGCACCGGGGCCGGGCAAGCGGCCGCTGTCGTCGATGACGCCGACCATCGTGCTCAAAGACGGCAAGCCGTTCCTGGTCACCGGCTCGCCGGGCGGCAGCCGCATCATCACCGCGGTGCTGCAGGTGGTGGTCGACGTGATCGACCGCGGCATGGACATCGCCAGCGCGGAGTCGGCGCCGCGCATTCACAATCAATGGCTGCCCGACCAGGTGTTCGCCGAGCCCGGCGTCTCGCCCGATCTGATCGCGGTGCTGCAAGCGCGCGGCGACAAGGTCGTGTCGACGGGGAAGTTCACCTCGGTCAATTCCATCGTCGTCACGCCGGAAGGGTTCGTCGGCGCCGCCGATCCGCGCACCCATGGCGGGCTCGCAGTCGGGTATTAATATGACTTCGTCATTCCGGCCGAGCCGCGTAAGCGGCGAGAGCCGGAATCCATAATCACAGGTCAGCGAATATGGATTCCGGGTTCGCGGGCAAGAGCCCGCGCCCCGGAATGACGCGTCACTTCGGCTCCAGCCCGGCCGCCTTGGCGACCTTGGCCCATTTGCCGATCTCGCTGCGCAGATGCGCGCCGAGCTGTTCCGGCGAGCCGCCGACCAGGCGAAAGCCGAGCTTTGTCGCGCGCTCTTTCATGTCGGCGTCGGCGAGGATTTTGTTGGTGTCGGCATTGATCTTGGCAATGACGTCGCGCGGCGTGCCGGCCGGCGCGAACAGCGCGTACCAGCTGGTGTCGTTGCCATAGGCGACGCCGAGCTCGTCGAAGGTCGGCACGTCGGGCAGCTGCGCGGCGCGCGTGGGTCCGGACACCGCGAGCGCGCGCAGCTTGCCGGCCTGAATGTGACCGATCGAGCCGCCGAGCGTGGTGAGCCATACCGAAATCCGTCCGGCCGACACGTCGGTAACCGCCTGGCTGAAGGAATTATACGGCACGTGCTGCAAGGTGATGCCGGTGACCTCGCTGAACAGCGTCGAGGCGAGCTGGCCGCTCGAGCCGATGCCGAGCGACGCATAGGTGAGCTCGCCCGGATGCGCCTTGGCGTAATCGACGATCTCCTTGACCGAATGGAACGGCGAGTTCGCCGGCACCATCAAGGCATCCTGGCCGGTCGCCACCAGGATCACCGGCGCAAAACTTTTGACCGGGTCAAAATTCGCCGAAGGTGCGATCGTCACGTTCGCCGCCATGAACTGGCCGCCGAAAACGATCGTGTAGCCGTCGGGCGCGGCCTGCGCCGCCACCGACGAGCCGACCGTGCCGCCGGCGCCGGCGCGGTTCTCGATGAACACCGACTGACCCCATAGGGTGGAGAGCTTGTCGGTGAGGATGCGGCCGAGCGTGTCGATGCTGCCGCCGGGTGCAAAGGGAATGATCAGGCGGACGGGATGATCCGGAAAAGTTTCGGCGCGGGCCGGCGCTGCGAGCAAAGCGACAAACGTCAACGCGGCAACGAGCCTGCTCGACCTCACGACACTCTCCCGGTTTCGCGCGTCATTGGTGCGCATTCTTCACCGTCGACGCCAAGGCGACAATGACGATGGCGCAGAGCGCGATCGGCGCGAAGCTCGCGACCGGCATGGCCGTCAAATCCCACAGCCAGCCGCCGACGATCGACATCAGCATGGCGCAACTGTAACTGATGGTGAACATGCCGGCCGAGGTGCGGTGCACGTCGTCGGGCGCGCTCAGCATCGACGGCAGCGCCAGCGCCAGGATCAAGGTCAGCGCATCGGTGAAGCCGAGCAGGCCGGCGAAGACCACGATCCCTACGCCATGCGACATCACCATGCCGATCACCGCAGCGAGCGACGCCAGCCCGCTCGCCGCATAGGCCCACGGCCGCGTCACCAGCGATCCGGCCAAACCCAGCATCAAAAACGCCGCCGGCAATTGGCCGACATTGAGCGCGGTGAGCGCGGCACCGACCAGGTCGGGGCGGCCTTGGGCGATCACATAATCGGGCAGGAATGCGTTGCTGACGAAATAGATGGCGTTGACGCTGCCGAGGATCAGGCCGAGTTGCCAGATCAGCGGCCGCCGCCAATCGGGCCACCACAAGGTGTTGGCTGCGGGAGCGGCGTTTTTGGCGCCATCGAGTCGTTTCGCGTAAGCCCCAACGACAACTGCGGTCAGCAAAACCGGAATCGTCCAGATCGCGAAACTCAACCGCCAACTGCCATCGACCAGTGGCAACACCAGGGGAATGGTCAGCGCCGCGGGTAAAATTTCGCCGATGAGAAGTCCGGTCGTGTAGACCGCCGTGGCGAAACCGATGCGCGCGGGAAACCAAGCCCGCACCAGCGGCGGCAATATCGGCTGCATGATCGCGACGCCGGCCGCCATGACGACGGTCGAGGCAAACAGAAACGTCGCATCCGGTATAGCGCCGCGCGCCGCGCCGCCGAGCGCAGTGAGCAACAGTCCGACCAGCAAAGCCGGGATGAGGCCGAACCGCGCGATCAGAAGCGAGCCCGGCACCGCCGCGATCGCAAACATCATCGGCGGCATGCTCGACAGCCAGCCGATCTGCGTCTCGGACAGATGCAAGTCGGCGTGCAGGAGCGGAACGACCGGCGGCGTCGCCAACACCGTGAGCCGCAGACACGCGCCGGACAGCCAGAGCAGGAGGAGGGGGATTAGGCGCGGGTTGATGATGGGTCTCTTTATTTTTTGCGCTTTTGCAGTGCTCACTATACGCGATCGGGTGTGAGCTTACACGATGCTCAGGGAAGAGGGCGCGCGGCAAACAAGAGGCGCTTGAAATGAAAAATAAGTCATTCGAGGATCGTCTCGGCTTTGCGTTGAACGGCCCTCAGCAGGCGTGGCGGCGCGAGCGAAGTCTTCGTACCCAGACCTTTATCGGGGCGATTGCGGTGGTGGTAACCATCGCATTGCGTCCCGGTCTGCTCTGGAGCGGCCTCGTGGCGCTTTCGATCGCGTCGGTGTTGGGCTTGGAGCTGGCGAATACCGCCATCGAATATCCGATCGATCATCTGCACCCCGATATCGCTCCCGAGATCAAGCTTGCCAAAGACGTCATTGCCGGTGCGGTGCTGGTCGCTTGCCTGGGTGCGCTCTGCGTCGGCGTGTTGATGGTGCTTGCCGTGTTCTTGGGCTGACCTCGTCTCGGCTGATTGCCGGCTCATGACCCCTGGCGGCCGGGTTCACTCCTGCAGCGAGGTTTAGTACGCTTTGAAGTGGCATGGCCTTCGACGTATTCATCAGTTATCCGCATCAGGAAAAGGCGATGGCGGATGCCACGTGCGCGAAGCTTGAAGCGGAAGGCATCCGGTGCTGGCTAGCCCCGCGAGATATTGCGCCTAGTGCGGATTGGGCGGCGTCCGTCGTCGACGCGATAGACAGCTGCCGCGTCATGGTTCTCATTTTTTCGGCACATGCAAACCGATCGAGGCAGGTCAGCCGCGAGGTGCAACAAGCGTTCGACGGCGAAAAGCCCGTTGTTCCGTTTCGAATTGAGGACGTCACTCCGGAAAAGTCGCTGCGATATTACATGGGCTCGGTGCACTGGCTCCGCCACCGGTTGAGCAACACCTTCAACGGCTCGCCTCCGCGGTACAGGCGTTGCTGAGCGCAGCACAGCCCGAGGCCGATGCTCAGACAGACCGCATGCCGCGCGAGGCGCAAACGCGCCGAGCAGCAGAGCAGGAGCTGCCGCGCGTGGAAGAGAGGCGGCGTGCAGCAAGGGCGGACGCCGAGCTAACGAGCGCGGAAGTGGAGTTCTATCTCGCGGCCAGCGGCGCGATGGATCTGGAAGGCGGCCGTAATTTCTGGACTATTTGTTATGTCGTTAGGCGCGATTTCTTACTATGTCTGGCGGTCTCCATTTACGTCAACAAAGGCATACTCGATCGTCGGAAATTTCGCGTGCTTTGGTGGAGCGGAGTATCCCAACAGCTGGCGCGAGGAAGCACCGGTTTGTACTCCGTACGGATGCAATTTTGGAAAGATGTCTCAAGACGCCTGCCTGACTCTCGGAGCTAAGAAACAATCGGAAACCGTCATTCACGGCAACGTGGGCACAAGCCGGGCTAATGAATGTTGGCTGCAGCATTCCTGCGGGGATCTGCGGCCACACGGCGAATTCACGCTGTTTCGGATGTGATTCCTTGGAATAACACCAAGGCTTGGTTCTTGGAGCGGGCGAAGGGATTCGAACCCTCGACCCCAACCTTGGCAAGGTTCAGGTAGCCTCTTCTCTCCTGCTTCCCCCAGCTTACCGCTGCTTACTTTGCATTGACGAGCCGCGCTATCTTGGCTTACCGTAGAGTTACGGTCGTTGACCATTTTTGCCCTGGTTTGCTTCCCCGTGCTTCCCCGCTGCTTCCCCGAAGCCACCAGCAGAGCCGGGGAAGCGCGAAAGGTAGTGCCGATGCCGAAAATTACCAAACGCGTCGTTGACGCCCTGCGCCCGGATCGCAGCGGTAAGGATGTTTTCCAATGGGATGCCGGTGACGGTGCGTTGAAGGGTTTCGGCATCCGAATGAAGCCGAGCGGGGCCGCCTCCTATCTGGTGCAGTATCGCAACAAGGAGGGTCGTACGCGCCGCCTCGTAATCGGCAAAGTGGGTACTCTGACACCTGACGAAGCCCGGGCCCTCGCCAGCGATGCTCTCAAGGCCGCGATCAGGGGCGGCGACCCTTCAGCCGAGCGGCACGCCGTGCGTGGCGCTATGACAGTCTCCGATTTATGCGACTTGTACCTTGCAGAAGCTAAGAACCGCATCAAAGCGTCTACCTTGGCCATGGACAGGAGCAGGATCGAAACGCACGTCAAGCCGCTGATCGGCCGTTTCACCGTCCGCAGCCTGACGGCGGCCGATATTGAGCGGATGAAATCCAACATCATAGCCGGCAAGACGGCCAAGCCACGCAATAAGAAAGGGCGCGGAGGCATCGCGACGGGCGGCCCGGGCGTCGCGTCCCGCACACTGGGGATGACGGTTACCATCCTCGAATACGCCAAGCGCCTGAAGTTGATCAAAGACAACCCAGCGCGCGGGGTAAAGAAGCCGCCCGACCGCAAGCAACGGAGATTCCTGACGCTGGAAGAAATAGCCAAGCTCGGGGGGCAGATGCGCCAAGCCGAGGCGGCAGGAGAGAACGCAACCGCCCTTGCAGCTATTCGCCTGTTATTGTTGACCGGGTTGCGTCGCATGGAGGCCCTTAAGCTTCCCCGTGCATGGGTTGATGGTCGCACACCTTGCATCCGCTTCGAGGATACCAAAAGCGGCGCACAACTCCGGCCGATAGGTGCCGAAGCGGTGAAACTGATCGAGGCGCAGCCCGTTCGCGACGGTTGCGCTTGGGTGTTCCCCGCGTCTCACGGTGACGGGCACTTTGTCGGCCTACCGAAGGTATTGGAGCGCATCTGTGCTAAGGCCGAGTTGGAAGGCGTAACGGTGCACGTGCTGCGGCACTCTTTCGCCGCGAGCGCAGCCGAAATGGGATTTTCGGAACTGACTATTGCCGGGCTGCTCGGCCATTCGGTTCCGGGCATAACCGCACGCTACGCGCACGTTCCCGATGCAGCACTTGTAGCCGCGGCCGACCGCGTGGCCACGCGTATCGCATCCTCACTTGACGGAAAGGCCGAGGCCGAAGTCGTCCCGCTGCGAAGAGGCGCCAGCACACAATGAAATCGTGATCTCTTGAATAGCGCGACGGGATCAAATGGCAGGCGAGCAAGCGAGTCTTCGAGATTTGATAGAGAACGGGGGCGCGCAGTACGCGCTTGCACAGCGGACGCTATGGAGCTGGGTTTTAAGCGCAATTGTTCACGGCGAACTATTGCCCATTCTGCCGGAAGGCACGACGCTTGACACAGAATTCAATCACGGTGGCACATTGTGGACTTGGCGCGGGGTGGCTAGCACCGCGTTGAAGGCGATCGACCGTCACATTCCTTCAAATGACAATTGGGCGAAGACGCTAACGCTTGATTGCGGTGAATTCGAGAAGTGGCTCAAAGGACGTTTGCAGTTCCACAAAATCTCTGCTCATCTAAAGCGTCCCGCTGGTGCAAAGCGAACGAAGCGAGGCGCTGTCGCGGAATTCATCAATAATAATTACCCGAATGGTATCCCGGCAGGCATCAGCCTGAAGGATGTCGCTCGGAAAATTAAAAACGAGACCGGGCTCATAATCAGCGACCGAACACTTAGAAGGGCCCAAGGCCGCAAGTAATTTCGATTTTGGCGCTTGTCCGCCGCTGTCCGTATTCTGCCGGCCGCTGATCTGTTCTTCTCGGGAATGGAAGTTCTTCAACCTTTCCCGAGGCTCTCCATGTGTCCACAATTCTTGACACCGCCCGAAACGTGCAAGTTCCTTGTCGAGGAATACGGCATCAAGCGTACGCCTGCTACCCTCGCGAAACAGCGCGTGACGGGTGGCAATGCGCCGCCGTATCGGAAATTGAATCGCAGCGTCTACTATTCAGTTGCCGACCTAAGTGACTGGGCTACAACAGCTCTGGGCACACGCCGCCGCACGACAAGCGACCTTGCGATGGGCGCACCGCATAGCCGACGACAGGCCAATGTCTGACGCGGCCCCAGTTTCACAGTTCCCAGTGCTCGATCGGGAAGCGGCGCACATTTTTTTGCAATACCTTGACCCCGATGCCGAAAAGTTCACGTTTCAAACATTCACTGACTCCGATGAAAGGAAAAAGACATACCAGGTAAACCCTCGGACAGGGCAAATCACTGACCCGCTGGCGAAAGTGCTTCACGGAACGCTTGACGAGCATTGGGCGTCGCTAGTCGACGCTTCTCGGCTGGGCGCCGGCATATTTGTGACCGTGAATAAGACGACGCTTTGCGGTCGCCGCAACCGCGAAAATATAGTTGGTGTACGAACATATTTTGCGGATTGTGACGGGGTAGCGCCAGTTGAAATGAAAGCAGCTATATTGGCGCTCGGACTAATGCCACACATCGGCGTCCAAAGTAGTAGCGGACGATACCACTGCTATTGGTGCGTCAGCGATGCACCGCTGACGAGATTTGCTGAAACGCAGAAAAAGTTGAGCGCATTGCTTGGAAGCGACCCTCAAATCTGCGATTTGCCCCGGGTGATGCGAATTCCCGGATTCCCACACCAAAAAGACGGTTCGGACGGCGAACTTGTTCGGCTCATACACACGCGCGATGGCGATAACTTTCGGGATGCCGATTTTCAGAACGCTTTAACCAACGCTTTGATATTGCGCACACCGCTGAAGCCGTTGAAGGACAGGGCGTTGGAGGGCTTTGGGAAGCCTTCGCCCGACTGGTCGCAGGGATATGCCGAAGGACAGCGGAACAACGAATGCGCAAGGCGAGCAGGATCGGCGATCAGTGAGGGCGATGCTTATGGGAAGGTAATAGCCAGGTGTCTACGCTGGAATCAGCTTAATAGGCCGCCACTCAGTGACGATGAGATTAAGGCTGTCGTCAGCAGCATTTGGAAGAGGCACGCAACAAAGCCGGCTGTCGTGCCCCACCTAGCTAGTACTAGCCGAGCGAACAGCCAAGAAGCACGCGACGAAGTTTCAGAAACGGCTCATGCGCAAGGAGCTCAAAGCGCTGCGAGCGAAGGGCAAAACCACAGGGTACGATCCATACGGGTACTCGGCGGCGGTCTTTCCAATGAGGCGACCGCGGGAGAACAGGCAATTATCAGAGCCGGTCATCCGATATATCGTCGTGAAGCATCGCTCGTGCGCCCTGTCATCGAGGAAGTTGAGGCTACACAGGGCCGCCGTACGAAAGTGGCAAGGCTTAAGGAAGTCACTCAGCCTTATATGGTCGACCTTCTCTGCCGCTCGGCCGTGTTTGAGCGCTATGCAGCCGGCGGAAGAGATGGGTGGCAATTAACCCGCCAACAGAGATAGCCCAATTAATTCTGCACCGCTTTGGAGAGTGGACCTTCAATCGCGTGGTGGGCGTAATTACCACGCCGACGCTGCGCCCCGATGGCACTCTTCTCGTGACGGAGGGATATGACGCTGCCACGCAGTTGATTCTCATGGACCCACCTTCAATGCCGGTTATTCCCGATCTGCCGAGCCGCGATGATGCGCTCGCCGCCCTGAAGCTTCTCGATGGCCTCCTCGATGAATTTCCTTTCGCTGACAACGCAAGCCGCTCTGTCGCGCTTTCCTCCCTCATCACGCCAATCGCTCGTGGTGCGTTTACTGTTGCGCCAATGCATGCCGCCCGCGCTCCAACAGCCGGTAGCGGCAAAAGCTTCCTTTTCGATACTGCCGCCGCGATCGCAATCGGGCAGCCCTGTCCTGCTATGGCGGCAGGCCGGAATGAGGAAGAAACCGAAAAGCGACTTGGCGCAGCCCTCCTGGCTGGTCAGCCAATAATCAATATCGATAACGTCAATGGTGATCTGGGTGGCGACGCGCTCTGCCAGATCGTAGAGCGCCCGGTCGTCGAAATTCGCATACTTGGCAAATCCGAACTCGCACGCATCGAGTCACGCTGCACATTGTTCGCAACAGGGAACAATCTTCGCTTGCTCGGAGATATGACGCGACGGGTGCTCCTATGCACGCTTGATGCCCGAGAGGAGCGTCCCGAACGCCGTCAGTTCAAACGCAATCCAGTTGCTGAAGTCCTGGCCAATCGAGGACTCTACGTAGCAGCGGCGCTCACGGTAGTCCGCGCCTACCTCGTGGCGGGTAGGCCTGGTCCCGCCCCTCGGCTTCCATCCTTCGAAGGTTGGTCGGACACCGTTCGGTCGCCGCTCATGTGGATGGGCCGACCGGACCCGCTAGAGACTATGGAGACTGCGCGCAAGGATGATCCCGATTTACAGGCGACCGAAGCAATCTTTGCGGCATTGAAAGAGGCGGTTGGGATAGGAGAGGACAAGGCGCTATCCGCGGCGCAAATCATTCAGCTCACAAATGCATCATCGTCGAGCGAGAAAGGTTTCCAAAAGAGCTACCCAGCGCTTCGGGAAGCGTTGCTGATGGTGCCCGGGCAGCGGGATTTGGTTGATGCTCGCGAACTTGGCAAATGGCTCGGCCGGCACAAGGGGCGAATCGCTAAGGGCCTGCGGCTTGAGGGGCAAGCGGACGATCACGGCCATGCGGCGCAATGGTGGTTGACGAGTTGCGGATGAAGCGGTTCGTGCGGTTGGTTTCCAAGGGTATTCCTAGAAATGTTCACTGACATGTTTCCGCGCGTGCCCAGAAAGCAACCGCTTGATCCGCTGAACCGCAAATCATGTGGTGGAGGGTCCTAACTGCCGGGGACACTCCTTGGACACCTCGGTTGCAAGGCCAACCGGATAGTTACAGCGTTCTAACGGTGTAAGTCGTTGCGCTCGGCAATGTTGCTAATCGCTGTCAACCACTTCAGCATGTCCACGCTGCGGCCAAAAATGTCGCGGCGACCCCTGAAATGTTCTATAATCTCATCATGATCGACGAAACGGCGACGAAAGCGGAAACTCATCAAAGCGGGCCGCGCAACTACCCTGGTTGGCGCCGTCGCTCAATATCTGCCCCGCTGCTGTGCGACAGATACACACTGGCCGCACGGGCAATCCGCTGGGCAATCCCATGGTCTCGGGACACGTTCCCCGGACTGCGCGCGGGCGTGCGCGAGATATTGCGTCGTCCCACTATTACATGGGCCACGGTACAAGGCTGGCGAGCCGGCCGGAGCAGCTTGCCGGCCGAAGATGCTGAAATGCTCGCCGCCTATATCCGGGCACGCGCAGAGCCCGGAATTGATCTAGCAAAGGAGCTGGAGGACTATGCGGCGAAGCGGCGAGCCGAGGGACGGCGCGCCAGGGGTTTCCAGGTTGTCCGCGAGCGCGACGGGCCGGGATCGCAGCCGCGTGATGCCCGATGGCACGGTGGGCGCCGGAAGCAGATAGCACCGCGCAAGAACTCAATGTAGGGGGCACCCCTGGTAACGCATCGCCTAGATCCCGATGCCATCGGCCACGACGAGGACTGGGAAGGAAACAACGCCGCCTTCACATGCCGATCATGCGGCAAGGTGTTTCTCGTGAGCGGCCGGCTGCATAAGAATGGCCGCCCCTGTCCGCAATGCGGGAAGTCAAAGGGATATGTCGAGGGCGGCCGTAAGTCCAAAGGCTCGGCACGTATCGAGTGGAAGATCAATCCACAATGGTAGAGACTAAAGTCGTGATCGAGTAAAAAGACGATTGCCGACGTTCATTGACCACGCCATGATTGCGTCATGGGACGCGACCCAGATGAACCAGCAATACCCGGCCTCCTCTCAACCGACGAGGTAAAAGCCGCCGTCCCGTCTCCAACAGTGGATACAACAAAAGAGGCGACTGAAACCGCACCGCAGCGGCACATCCTGCCCAAAAACCTACGCCATGCCATCAGCCAATTGGGTGACGGAGAATTGGACGAGCTTTTTGAGGCTGCATTCGATGAGGCGAAGCGGCGGGGCAGATTGCCGCCAAGCGTTAGGACGGAAATGCCGTCATCGGCTCTACGTCCACAAGAATTGACGACGAAGCGGTTAACTCCGACCGCTAAACGGCGGCAGGTCGAAATCGCCGAAATCCCGTTGACGCGTGGTCAGGTGAATGCAATTCGCGCCTCGTTTAAAGCTGGCATCACGCCGTCGCGAATAGCCCGACAGTTCGGGGTTTCTCAGTCTAATGTAAGAAAGGCGCTGGCGACTGATCCGTCGAGGTGAGTGGTCGCCTTAGACGCAATCAAACTCGGCCCCGACGCGTGCGCGCGACAGCGGAGTCTACGATGCTTTACCTCTACTACGGCACGACATCAGTTTGCGCTATCAAGGTGCGGCTGACGCTGGCGGAAAAAGCATTGCCATGGGAGGGAGAGGTGCTTTGGCTGCAACGCGGCGATCAATATCGGCCAGAATATCTTAAGCTTAATCCAAACGCGGTCGTGCCGACGCTGGTGCATGACGGCAAGGTGATCATCGAGTCGACGCTGATCATGGAATACCTCGACGAGACCTTCCCAGAAATTCCCTTGATGCCCAGCGATCCCTACGCACGGTCGCAGGTGCGGCTGTGGCTCAAGCGCGTCGACGAGTTGCACGTTCACTGTGGCACGATCACCGCTGCGGTGGCGTTCCGCCGTTATTTCATGCGTCAGTCCCCGGACGGTCGCGACGCCTACGTGTCCCGCACGCTCGATCCGGTCAAACGCGAGCGCCTGCAGCAGATCATGGACATTGGACTCGCGGCACCCGACGCAATGGACGCGGCGCGCCGCTTCGACACGTTCGTCGGCGTCATGGATGATGCGCTGGTGCGATCCGATTATCTCGTGGGCAGTTCCTTCACGCTGGCCGATGCGGCTGCTATTCCTTACGTCAATCGCGCCGATATGCTCGGTCTTGCCGGGTTATGGGAGAATAGGCGGCCACGCGTTGCGGACTGGTATGCACGCATGCGGCAGCGGCCAATCTTCAATTCTGCCATCACAGCCTATTGGGACGACGATGCGCGGCAGCGCTTTGACGTACCGCGCGACGAGGTGTGGGCGGAATGCTCAAATATCCTGCCGTAGCAGCCCCATAAAGCCAGTCTGAACCCCTTCCTGGGCAATGGTCTGAGTCGATACGATGGCATCTCCTGAACCTGGGGCGGTCATGAAGCGGCGGGGGTTTCCTGGTATTCTTGGCGTCGCGGCGGCAGCATGGCCGCCATCGGCAAGTGGGCCGCAGACAGCGATGCCATGAAAAATCGGCGACCCACGACGACAAAAGCAAAGCGCCCCAGTGCGCCAAAGGTCAGGGGGCGTCGGAACACTTCCAGCACCAACGCCGACACGAAAAATGCGTTACTCGAACGCGAGCGCGACGAGTTGCTGGAGCAGCAGAAAGCCACTGCGGAGGTGCTGCGCGTCATCAGTTCGTCGCCCGGCGAACTGAAACCGGTATTCGAAATCCTACTGCAAAAAGCAGTAAAGATTTGTGACGGCAAGTTCGGCACGCTCGTCCTTTCTGAAGGCGATTACAATTTTCGCGTTGTTGCGACGCATAATGCACCTCCCGCTTTTGCCGACTTGCGACTGCGAGAGCCTGTGATTAGACGCGGGCCGGGAACGGCAATGGGTCGGGTCTTTGAGACCAAGCAAGTAGTGCAAATCACCGACATAGCTGCGAATAATTCGGTAGCGCCGACACATGCTCAAAGCGCGAGCGCGCGAACCTTGGTCATTGTGCCGATGCTCAAGGATGAGGAGCTCGTGGGCGGGATCGGCATCTACCGCCAGGAAGTGCGACCCTTTAGCCAGAAGCAAATTGATCTTTTGCAAAACTTCGCCGCCCAGGCCGTCATCGCAATCGAGAATACACGGCTGCTCAATGAATTGCGGCAGCGCACCGACGATCTCAGTGAATCGCTGGAACAGCAAACCGCGACATCTGAGGTTCTAAAGGTCATCTCACGCTCACCGGGCGAGCTTGAGCCGGTGTTTCAGGCGATGCTGGAGAATGCAGTACGGATTTGCGACGCGCATTTTGGCACTTTGTACCGATACGAAAGCGAAGTCTTTCGATCTGAGCGCGATGTTCGGCGTGTTACCGGCTCATGCTGAGTTTCTCCGGCAGCGTGGGCCGTTTAAGCCAAGTGCCGGAACTGGGCTAGACCGCGTCTTGCGGACAAAAGACGTAGTTCGCATTGCTGACGACTTGGCAGGATCGGCACCCAACGTTGCGGCAAAGTTAGGTGGCGCACGGTCGCTTATCGTCGTGCCGATGCTGAAAGAGAATGCGCTTATGGGTGCCATAACCGTTTTCCGCCAAGAAGTTCGTCCCTTCACCGACAAGCAGATTGAACTAGTAAAGAACTTCGCCGCCCAAGCCGTCATCGCCATCGAGAACACGCGGCTGCTCAATGAATTGCGAAGAGTCGCTGCAGCAGCAGACCGCGACGGCCGAAGTACTCAAGACCATCAGCCGCTCGACGTTCGACCTACAGACCGTCCTTGAGACCCTCGCTAATTCGGCGGGCAGACTGTGCCAAGCGGAAAATGTGCAAATCTTCCTGCGTGACGGCGAGTTCTATCGGCTCGGGGCGCACAATGGCTTTTCACTGGAATATCAGGAGTACGTCAAAAATCACCCGATTGTCCCGGGACGCGGCACGCTGGTGGCGCGAACTGCGCTGACGGGTGCCACTGTTCATATTCCCGACGCTCTAGCCGACCCGGAGTACAACTACCGTGAGGGCCGAAGACTGGGTGGCTACCGCTGCATGTTGGGCGTCCCGTTGCTTCGAGAGGGAAGCTGCATCGGCGTCATGGCGATGACACGAGCAGAGCCACAGCCGTTCACCGAGCAGCAGATCACGTTGGTCACCACCTTCGCCGATCAGGCGGTGATCGCCATCGAGAACGTTCGCCTGTTCGAGGCAGAGCAGCAGCGCACGCGCGAGCTTTCCAAATCACTGGAGCAACAGACGGCTACATCGAAAGTGCTGAGCGTCATCTCAAGTTCGCCGGGCGAACTTGATCCAGTGTTCCAGACCATGCTGGAAAGCGCCACGCGCATCTGCGACGCCAAGTTCGGCAATCTCTTGCTTCACGACGGAAGCGTTTTCCAAGTCCGTGCGATGCATAATGCACCGACCGCGTGGAACGAACTACGGCAACGTAATCCCAGCGTCCATCCCGGTCCCAATCATCCCCTTGCTCGCATGGCCGCGACCAAGCAATTTCAACACACCATCGACCTGACAGACGACGTGTCATATTTGGAGCGCGACCCCGCGTTGGTTCCTATTGTCGACCTTGCGGGCGCTCGAACCGCCCTTGTCGTGCCGATGCTCAAAGACGACGTACTTGTCGGCGCTATTGTCATTTACCGCCAAGAAGTCCGGCCCTTTACCGATAAGCAGATCGCGCTGGTGCAGAACTTCGCCGCCCAGGCCGTCATCGCTATCGAGAATACGCGGCTGCTCAACGAACTGCGTGAATCGCTACAGCAGCAGACTGCCACCGCTGACGTTCTTAAGATTATCAGCCGCTCGACGTTCGACCTTACGTCCGTGCTGCAGACCCTCGTCGAAATCGGCGGCCCGGCTGTGTGATGCCGACTGCGCCACTATCACCCGCCAGAAGGACGGACGGCTTGTTCGCGCCGAGACTTACGGATACTCGCCCGAGTTCCTCGAACGCCTCAGGGCTTTGCCGGTAGAGCCGGGGCGCGGTTCGGCGATGGGGCGCGCATTGCTCGAAGGCAAGGTTATTCAGATCGCGGACGCGCTGGCGGACCCGGAGTACACTTTCACGGAGGCACAGAATTTGGGCGGCTATCGCACCATGCTAGGTGTTCCAATGCTTCGTGAGGGCGTCCCGAATGGCGTGTTGACATTGACGCGATTGCAGGTGTGTCCGTTCACCGACAGGCAGATAGAGTTGGTGTCGACCTTCGCCGACCAAGCGGCAATCGCCATCGAGAACGTGCGGCTGTTCGACGAAATCCAGGACAAGAGCCGCCAGCTTGAAGTGGCGAGCCAGCACAAGTCGCAGTTCCTTGCCAACATGAGCCACGAGCTACGCACGCCACTCAACGCCATTCTTGGCTACACCGAACTGATGGCGGACGGCATCTACGGTGAACTGCCAGAGAAGACGATGGGCGTCCTCAAAAGGCTTGAGAGTAACGGCAGACACTTGCTCGGTTTGATTAATGACGTGCTTGATTTGTCGAAAATCGAGGCTGGCCAACTCGTACTCGATCTCTCCGACTATTCTCTTGAAGATATTGCCCAAACCGTCCGCAGTACGTTAGAGCCCCTGGCCGCTGACAAGAAGCTAGCGTTCAAGGTCGATGTTGCTCCTAAACTGCCAGCGGGGCATGGCGATGGGCGACGTTTGACGCAGGTCGTAATCAACCTCGTCGGCAACGCCATCAAGTTCACTGACGTTGGCGAAGTGGTCATCAAAGCCACCGCGACCGATGGTTCATTCCATCTGTCGGTGCGTGACACCGGACCCGGCATTTCCGCTGCCGATCAGGCCAAGCTGTTTCAGGAATTCCAGCAGGCCGACAATGCGATCACCCGCAAGAAGGGCGGCACCGGCTTGGGGCTCGCCATATCCAAGCGTATCGTCGAAATGCATGGTGGCAAAATCTGGCTTGAGTCACAAGTAGGCCACGGTTCGACTTTTTCGTTTACGGTCCCGGTTCGCGTTGAGCGGCAGGTGGAACCGGCATGAGCAAGCGCATTCTGGTGGTGGAGGACCAGGAGGATAACCGCCAAATCATTCGCGATATGCTGACCTTTACCGACTACGAAATCGTCGAGGCTGTGAGCGGCGAAGAGGCGCTTGTGGCAGTGGCCAAACAGCGGCCCGATCTTATCCTGATGGATATTCAACTTCCCGGCATTGACGGTTACGAGACGACGCGGCGGTTCAAGACCGATCCGGCTTTGCAGTCGATCACTATCATCGCGGTAACGTCCTATGCGCTTAGTGGTGAAGAACAAAAGGCGCAGGCGGCTGGCTGTGACGCATATGTGCCGAAGCCCTACAGTCCACGCCAACTGCTGGCGAAAATTCGTGAGTACTTATCCTGAGCTTCAAACGGAAAAGCCATGGCGCAATTTTACCAACCCGACCTGAGCGAGAACATTGACAATCCATTCGTGCGAGACGGCAACAACAAGCTAGTCCGACGATCCTATTGGTTGGATATGAATGATCGCACGCTCGTTATGGTGATGACCAACGGGATTGGAGCTAATCTGACGAACGACGAAAAAAGAGCGCATTTGGCGGATTTGCGCCGAGAGCATCTGATTGATCAGGTCTGTGTTCAAGAAATACTTCCGCCTGAGAAATAACGAGCATGTCACCATCTTTACCTAGAACGACTTGAGTTCATGCGCGGGCGCCCGCCGCTTTCCGCCGTCCGGCCAATTTCAGACAATACGAGGATAATTTAAGGGTGCGCGTTAGGCTGCGCGCAATTGCAGGTCAGTAGGTGTTCTAACCCAGATCGGTTCGGATGCCCGCAACGGAGCCGTGCATCATGCACTCGCTCAAGTCTGCAGAGAAACGCACGGCACCGCGTTATCCTCTTGCGCGTATGGCGAAGATACAGCTCGGCTACGACGCAGCACCGGCCTACTGCATCATCACCGACATTTCCGACGGCGGCGTGCGCGTCTACATTAATGGACTCGAAGTTCCTGATGAATTTGTACTGCTCCTCTCGGGCGACGGTCCCGCGAAGGACGGCAGATACAAGGTTGTCTGGCGGCAGGGCGACAAAGTCGGCGCCAAATACGTAAGCTGAAGGTCGTCGCGGCGGTCATTCGCCGGCAAAGTAGGGCCAATCATGCTGATGATTTCGGATGACCCCCCGCGGCCACCTCAAGCCGATCGGCGACATAGCGCCAAGCGCCGGCAGATGGCCGAGCGAAGAGCTTTTCCAATAGTGTCGACGAATCGGCCACTCCCTGATCGTCTGCCGCCTAGAGTGCCAAACAGTGAGGATGTGCCAATTGGCACATCCTCACTAAATCCCCGCAACGCGAACCGGTCAGTTCGGGCCAGAAGGAGCGAACAGGTGATTGCCGGGGTGCCCGCCGCCGACCGTCGGATTGGCCCAGAAGTCGCAATTGTGCCGCCCAACAAAATCGCTCTGAGGGCCGAGCGAATGCCGCGCGCTGTTGGCAGAGTGGTTGATGAGGAGCTGGACCGTGGGCCTCGCCGGGGTGTATTCCGGCCAGTGGGGCAGGAAAAATGGGGGCTCAAGGAAGAAATGGCCAATATCCAGCGGCCGGAAATCGAGCGCTGGCTGCCATGCGAACGCGGTCCAATACGCGATCATGCTGCGCGAGAGCGCTGCATCATAGAGTGTGCCATTACCCCATTGCGCCGGATCGCCCGCCGGAAGGTCGGCGGTGCCCTGCCCGGTGAGCGGCGCGCCCGTCGAATCCATGAAGAAGTCGTAGGCGACCTCGGTGGTATGTCCGTCATTGAAAATGATTCCCGCCGCCGGGGTCTCCCGAACCTGCTCGACCGGATTGGGCTGCGCGAATTCATAGCCGCGGACCGGGACAAATTGCGAAACGATGCTGCGCACGTTTTCTGCATTGCAGACGACGCCGTTGTCGCCAGTGACGATCGCCGCCGCCAAGCTCGGCGAGCCCGAGGGGAAGTCCGGCGTTGGGAAAGCGGCGGAGGGATAGAGCGTATTCTCGACATAGGAGACCAATGCCGCCGCGGTCGTGCCATATTTGCTAACCGGGAAGATGCCCGACAGCAGGCTCGCGTATTGCGCCTCGGTTCGGGTGACGTTCGAGAAGAACGTGCCTTCCGTCTGATTGCTGCCGATGATCATCGGCACGTGGTTAAACTGACCGTTCGTCAGCGCGGTCGTGCTGAAAAGCGGGACCGTCGACCCGTCGATGATGAGACCAGGCGAGGCAATGCGCAACGCCTGCACAGCTGGAAGCGCCTGCAGACAGGCGAGGAGATTTGCCGGATCGCCCTCCTGCGCGAGGCAACCCAACGGATTCGTCGCGTTGATGTCGAGTGTGTGAATGCTGTTCATCGCATTCGTCTCGGCCTGCGCTCGCGTCGTGTTGTTGACGCCCGCTCCAACCAGGCTCTCCAGGATGAGTTTATGGAACAGGCCCGGCGGCCTGAGGCGCCCCGAGAAGGGCGGTGTTCATGTTGGAGCCCTCGGACACGCCGAACATAGTGACGTTGCGGGGGTCGCCGCCAAACGCTGCGATGTTGTCCTGAATCCAGTGCAGCGCCAGGATGAGATCCTGGACCGACTGATTCCCGGACGAACCGTTGGGGTTCTTGGCGTCTAATCCGGGAAGCGCCAGGTATCCGAACGAATTGAGCCGATAATTGACGGTGATGAGCACGATGCCGGACTGCTCGACGGCTTCAATCCCCTTATAAGGATTGGAATTGCCGCTGATGCCGCCGCCGCCGTGAATCCATACCATTACCGGACGCCGTCCCGGCGCCGGCTCGCGCGGCGCCCAGACATTGAGGATGAGGCAATCTTCGGTCAGCACCGGAGTCGGGGTGTAGGCGACGGACGGTGTCGCCTGCTCGCAGGCAATGCTGTTGTTGGTGGCGAGAAACGGTCGAGTCGGGAAGGACACCAGCGGCTGTGGCGGTGCGAAGCGGAGGTTGCCGAGAGGTGGCTTCGCATAGGGCACGCCGAAGAAAACCGCGACATCGTCGTTGTGACCGAGATATTGACCGACGAGTTGGCCCGGACGGATCGTCACCTCTGGCTTTCGCGCCTGCTCGGCCTGCGTTCCCAGGGTCAGGACGGCGACCACGCCCACAGCAAGGAGCACGGCCGTCAGGCCCCGCTTCGAAGATTGACAAAAATATTGAGCCCTCATCATTTCTCTCCCGCGGTTTAAGATTTCACAAAGAAGGAACGCTTGTCGATGGTCGGATCAGTTTCCAGTCCCGATCCGACCGTAATGCGGAAAGCCCGAACTAACGCTGAGGATCGTCGAACTGAAGAGATGCTCGTCGCGATGATCGTCGAACTTGTGAAAGTCCCCTTCGACGCACGAATAGTTCGCGGCAACGCTGATGTCACCCCCTTTGGGGCCCGTGTACCGAAGCGTCTGCGGGTATGGGCAAAGCGGGCGGCTGCGCGTGGTCGGAAGATTCGTGAGAGTGCCCAACACGGGGCTGAAATTGACGCCGGTTGCGACGACGGTATTGGGCGCGATGCCGTTTTCGATCCAGTTGACCATCGGCGTGAGCATGTCGAAACGGTCAGTCGAAGCGTTGCCGCCGCAGTGCCCCATGTTGGGAACTAGGTAAAGCTTCATGAAGTCTTCTGCCTGACGAAGCATGTCATCGGACGACCGTGCCCCTGGCGCTCCGCCACCTTGTGGAAGTATTCGACGGTGTACGGCCACGGCGGACCCGAGTCGCTCAGGCCGTGGTAGAAGATCAGCTTGCCACCGCCGCCTGACGAAGTCCGGAGATGTCGGTCGAGTTGTTGACCGCCGGCGAGTGGGCGGTGACCAGACTAATGTCCGTATCGTAATTGACCGTGAGCGGGTTGTACGTCGGGTTTGGAACGGCAAACCAAAACAACGGCAATTGACCCGATCCCAGGCCGATGTTGCCCGGAGGAGAAGTCGGCGTGCCGATGTCGCGTGTCGGGATGCCCGAAGGCTGCATGAAGCCGCCGTCGAACGGATATCCAGACAGGAGTGTCCCATCCGGCGTAACGATCTGCTCACCTTGCGAGGTTCTTGGACCTTGGGCGATCTTCTTCACTGCGGCCACTTGCGCGGGGCTCAGACACGTTGCTCCCTTTGCGCCGGGGCACTGCAAGGGCTGACCGGGCGCTATGGAGCCGTAAGGCCCCGACGAGGGGAAGACGAAGGTTGCCGGGTCGAAATGGCATGCCGCCCTGTTGTCGATGACGCCGTCCACCAGCCCGTCGAGCGCGTCGCACGCGGCCAGGATCGCGTTGGTGAACAGATTCTGATCACTGACCGGGAATCCCTGCGTGTAGATGGGGTTCCCGCTCGAGTCCTTGGGAGACACGGAAATGATCTGCTCCAGCCCCCACGTCTCGCTCAGCGAAATATCCGGCGGGAGGTAGAAGGGATCGCCCGCGATGACGCCCTCGTAATAGTTCGGGAACAACTGAGTCATCGCCATCGCCTGCCGGCCGCTCGTCGAGCAGCCGACGAAATAAGAGTGGTCTGCTGGGCGCCCGTAATAGGCATCGATCAGATACTTTGCGGTCTGAGTGGTGATGTCGATTGAGTTGTAGGCCCAATCCTTAACCGCCTGTGCGTCGGGATAAAACATGTTCACCTGAAGAATGCTCGGGCCGGTCGCAGTTTTGGGTGTCGTAGGCGGCAATTGGGACGATTCGTGGCCGCCGTCTTGGGAGACCACGGCCCATCCATTGCTCAACTCGGGGAAAGAAGCGGTGCCCGTCTGTGCCCCGGTCGCTGCTGGAAGGCTACCCTCGGTGCCACCGCCGCCCTGAAACATGTACCTTCCGTTCCAGAGCGTCGGCAAGCGCACCTCGAACTTCGTCTCGTATAATTGGGGAGTAGCGGCGGGCCCAGCGATTCCCGTTCGCGCCCGCAGCAGCCCCTGTATTTGGCAGTGCTCGGGTAGGGTTGCGGTCGCCGGATTTAGCTGAGCTAGAGTGATTGTGGTCCCAGCCGCAGACTCGGTAGGTGTGATCTCTGTTGGCTTGATTGGGAATTTGACCAGGGTAGCAAGCGATGCACACGTGGCTGCAGGTCCCGTTGCTCTTTCGATCACGAGCTGCGCGACCGGCTCCCTGGAGGACTTCCCCTCAAAGGGCAGATTCGACTCAAACACCAGAATTGTATTTGCCCCGACTCTCAAGCCGGACACGACGCCAGTGCCGTCTTGCGACAGCACATTAGGCTCGTCGAGTCCGTTTACCGTAAGCTTGAGGTGACGAATTGCTTCGTTCGAAGGTCCGGTAACTTTGATCGACACCGAATTTGTCGTGACGTATCCGACCACGGAAGCATCGGGGCTAGTGATCGTATAGCCGATACCGGGCTGATCTGCGTGTGAGAGGCAGGGCCAAAACGTCCCTACCGACACCATGACAGCCGCGCTGAGTCCTCGTGTTTTGGTGACGACAACCATGACTTGACTCCTCCCGTCGTGCTTATTGTTAATTGCGCTGATCCGCCGAGATCGTCATCGCGATCCATCCGACCGCAAATGTCTCAACTCGAAGACTATTGGACATTTCGCATAGATGTGGAATAGTGATACTGGACTATCAGAAATCTGAAAAATAGATAACACAGCTTGTCCACCGTTACGGCCGGACCCACCAATGGATCTCAAAAAGCTCGATTACTTTGTGCAGGTCGCCGATCTGGGCAGTTTCACCAGGGCTGCGACGCAGCTCTCCGTTGCCCAGTCCGCGCTGAGCCATCAGGTGCGCCACCTGGAGATAGAGCTCAAGCAGACCCTGCTGCATCGCAACGGGCGCGGCGTCACGCCAACGGACGCCGGTAGGCGTCTCCTCGCTCATGCGCGAGGGATCCTTATGCAAGTTCGCCGCGCGCGCGACGAGCTTACCGATACAAGGGACGCGATGGTGGGCCATGTCATCCTTGGTCTGCCTCCAACCATTGCGAGGCATCTCACGGTCCCATTCGTTAAATCCTTCCGCACTTCCTTTCCGAAGGGAAACGTAAGTGTCGTCGAAGCATTATCCGCATCTGTTGTGGAGCGGATCATGGAAGGGCGTGTAGACATCGGGCTGGTTTTCAATCCGGCGCCGCTGCCATCAATCGAGATTCGACCACTGCAAGAACAGCAACTGCTCCTGATCTCGTCCAAGGCGGCCAGAAAGTATCGTTCCAGCGAATCGGTGCAGCTGCGGGAAATACCGAGCTACCCCTTGATCCTCACGAGCCGTATGAATGCCAATCGGATGTTTATCGAAGCGCAATTAGCGCAACTGGGACTGAAGCCCCAGATTGAATTTGAGATCGACAGCATCACATCAGTACTCGACCTCGTCCACGAGGGCTACGGTCATGCTGTCCTGCCCCGCATTTCCTTGAGTGGTCACGGCTTTGAGCGGAGCTTTATCACGAGGCCCATCGTAAAGCCCAAACTCAGTATCCCGCTGTCATTGGTTACGTCCGCCCAGCGGCCCATCACACCGCTGGCGAGAGAAACTCTTTCGTTGATTCAAAAGATGGTGTCTCGCGTTCTTTTTCTAGAGAAGCCTTGATAGCCACAGAACGTTAAGCACGGTCTCCGAGGAGAGAATTAACCTTTCGCAATGCAGTATTTGCTAGTCAAGCAATGTCGTTATGGGTCAATTTCTGCCGCGCCATCCCACGGAACGCGCGGCTGCATTACCCCGGTGAGTTCAACCGGTCGACGCAACACCCCTCACTGGAGCGCACCGACTGTTGGTGCCGAAGCAATTTCTCCATTAAGAGCCAAGACATTAGACACCGCTCTCGTTCCTTCGAGCGGCTCAGGCGTTATCCGCCAATATTGGCAGCTCTTCCAGCCCTCTCAGCGCTTTGCCTTCAGCTGCGGCATGAACCGTGTCCGTGCATGTCCCTCCATATGCATGCCATTCCAA
Organism: uncultured Alphaproteobacteria bacterium; assembly: GCA_963821175.1. GTDB lineage: Bacteria > Pseudomonadota > Alphaproteobacteria > Rhizobiales > Xanthobacteraceae > BOG-931. The sequence goes on along the minus strand of CAWGCU010000023.1, from coordinate 47,062 downwards.
CGTGGCGGATTAGAGTGAAGGGGCGTTGCGTCGACCGGTTGAGTCCACCCCCGCAAAGCTGCCACACCGACCGTTCGTTATCGAGGCAGTTATGGGCCAATGCGGCATGGACACAAATGGCGTCTCGGCCAATTCAGCAATCCAAACGTGCTGACTTGAAACCCCGGCATCGCTGCCGGGGTTTTTGCTTGTGGGTCACGATGGCGCGGAGCGAGCGGAGAGACCGGACTCGGTCACCGTCCTGCAGAGGGCGATTGCGGCGGGACTCGGCGAGGGGCCTTCGCGTCAATGATGTTTGTCATGGAATTGCCATGTCCGGGCGAGTATATTTTTGCGGTGGTTGGGGAGTTGTGTGATGACACTAGAGCAGCGAACACCGCGCTCATTCGGCGTGGACGATCCGCCCCGTTGCACAGCATGTGGAAGAATGATGAGCGTATGTAGGCGCACTCCGCATCCCGAATATGGGGACTTCTATGAGCGCCAAACATTCTCATGCCTTCAGTGTGGGCACGAAATTCAGCGCTGCGTTGACAGTCATGGAAGACCTCTGTCTCTGCGGGGCCTCCTAAAGGGCCAAAGAAAAACCTCGTAGCAGCTACTCTTGCGTTCCCGCTACGGTTGCCGGAAAATTGCCTCGGGGCATGAGAGACAATCCAAACCGTCAGCTCCGGTCTCGCAGCCACGCTTTTGATTGGTTGGTTATCCAATCGGTGGCCTCAAATTGGTGCTGGAACTCGTCAACTGGTTCAATCGTCCCGTCCGACCATTCGACCTCGACGACCCAGCGCTGACCGTCACCCAGCACCGCGTAGAAAATGGGCTTTGTCGTTGTCATGGGGTCAAACAGATTACACCTGCACGGCGCAATTGAGACGTAGCAACGAGTTTTGATTGGCCTCTCGACGGTCTGCCTGCTTTGCCCAACGCTTAGACAGGCTTGCTCACAACAAAGGCATCAATCCCATGCGAGCATATGGTATCAGTAATTGAGCCCAGTTCCTCCCGGCGGAGTATAGGGCTCGGAGAACCTCCTAACCCCGTCGCACATCGAAAGTGCGGCGGGGTTCTTCATTTGTCGGCCGCCGTTGCCTCTATTCCGTCCACACGCCGCCTCACGAACGCCCAGAGCCGCTTCCTACCATGCTGTCATAGCGGGAGATGGCCGGCGTGGTTTATCCCTCACGCGCTGGTCAGAGCGAGACGTGGACCGGTGATGATGAGGCCGGCGCGTCTCGCTTGCCGCTGAGCCGTCGGGCGCGGGGCGATTGAGGTGGAGAGTGAGCGTTTACCCAAACGGGTGAACAGTTCGCGGGCGCCGGATGACGCTTATTGAGCGAGTTACGTTATGACACCCGACGAGGCACAGCGGATCGTGGGGGTAGCGGCTTATTTGACGTTTGATCGCCGATCTACGCCCGATCTGCGATCGGTCCCCGACCGTCTTTCTCCGACTAGCTTTTTTTCCTCTTCGGTACGTGTATCAACCCCACTGCGCCGATCTTTACCTGAACGGCGCCCTTTCAATCGTCTGTAAGCAATCGCCATTGGTTGCCTCCAAAATTGTGATGCATAATGGCTAAACTCGATGAACGGAGCGTAAATGGGGGGCGATGTTTGATGTCGGCTACTTCCCGCCGAACTCGCTGCCGCCGGTCGAATGAGGACGATGTGGCGCGAGTCGGGGAAGAAATGCCGATAAAATTACCTCCCTATAAAGCCAATAGAAATGGGCATAACTCCGCCATCGGAACCAACGGCGTTTCGCCATGTTGACAAAGTGGTCACCTATAATATTTATAGGTCAAATGAGCAGCGCCGAACCGCCAAAGCCAAAGCCGAGGTCTGTGCAGAAACCACAGGCTTCGGCGCAGGTGATTGAACTTCGGCCCGCGACGGAACAGCCGGGCTCCCTCTCTGCCACTGAGGCACAGCGGGTGGTTCGTATGATCGCCGCGGATACCGATAACATCATTGTCATCGGCTACGGCCAGCGGCGTGCGCAACAGCGACGCAAGACTCGGCGTCAAATGGAGCTATGCGTACAAAAAGGAACCATCACGGAAGGGCCGTTCATAAACGGTCACGGAAATTGGCAAATGAACTTCTACCGGCACGCGGCCGGAGAGGAGTTGACATGCGTCGTGGCAATCGAGTGGGCCACGAAGGTTCTTGTCATCAACACGTTCTGAGGAAGGAGGCTAGTATGTATCAGTACAGGGAAAGCGGCCTCGACAACATTTTCCTCGAAAATGGGTATCGCGTTCACAAAACTTCATACGGGGAAGGTGTATCCATTCAAGATACCGCTGGCCTGCATAATGCCATTGGGAGATGGCTAATCTCTCTTCCAAAACCACTCACTGGCGCGGAGCTTCGTTTTCTTCGTTTAGAGATGGAGACCACTCAGCGCCATCTGGCAGGTATCATCGGAACGTCGGAACAATCGCTGCGGCTATGGGAAAAGCACCGAAACAAAGCTCTTCCTAACACTGCCGGCGACCCCGGATCAGCTGATCGCCTTCTACGGGCAATCTACGCTGAATATGTTGGAGGCGATGGTACTCTGCGGAGAATGCTTGATCGTTTGGCTGCACTCGATCAAGTCCACGACGTTCGGGTACAGTTTCGAGAAACTACCAGTGGCTGGAAACCACGGTCAACTCCAGCACCGAAATCATGTCCGTGCGTTACGATCTAAATATCGTTGCCAATAACCGCTGAAATCTACTGACGGTCTGTTCTTCAAAGCCAGCGCCGTCAGTCGATTTACTTATTCGCCATTGGATGACCTGCGACGCGGTGGCAAGCGAGGCCAGCAATCAGTAGCAGGTCGTATGCGTCGTACCAGCGCCAATGGATCTGGTCGTGCAATCTAGGGATTGCTGCGACGCAGGCGGCGGGGTGTTAGCTAATGCCGCGTTGGCAGCGGCTAATCTATTGCTCAGATCGGCAAGAGCTTCGGCGTCAGCTTTCTTTCGCGCGACGTCCTGCCTCTCGCGGCATTGCGCGTACTGATCCGTACCAACTATAAACCCATACCCCCGGCACGTATTGTCGTCGGCCGCGGCGAGCTCCGCCGCGCTCGCGCAGCCCCCGAGCGTAGCCGCAGCTACCAACAACAAGAACCAGGGCTTCACAGCTTCTCACCCTTAATTGGGACTTTAGCGCGTTCCCAACCTGGCCTCGGAATTATCGCGGGCGAGGGCTTTTGGCTACGCTTGCCAATCCCCCCGATCTGCCATTTTTGTTGGTTTAAAGCGGTGGGTCAATAGCCAACAAGGCGCTTGGCTTAGCGCATGGACCTGCGCCAAGTCTTCGCCGCCAATCTGCGACGGCTCCGCCACGCGAAAGGGCTGTCCCAAGAGGACTTGGCCCACGAGGCAGAGGTGAATCGCAGCTACATGAGCAGGCTAGAAAAGGGCGCGAGTTATCCTGGACTAGAGATCATAGGGAAGCTTGCCACTGTTCTTGAGGTTGAGCCTGCCGAACTATTGAAATTGCCGGCACGGAGAAAAGCGCGTACCCGGTGATCTACAACGAAATTTCCAGTCACCACCGCCGATGACGGCGCCTAAACCGTGGCTTACCCAACCCCGGGGACTGCGATTTGCAATACTGGCAATAGCGCCCCAACCCAGATTTCGCGTTTTTATCGCGAAACTTCTCAGTAGGTAGATCACGGTCGCACTTCTTGCAGCGCTTGTACTCCCCGACCTTGAGGCCTTCCTCTATCTCATTGGCTTTTTCAGCCGTCTTCGCGACGACATCATGCGGCCCACCAGCATTGATCATTCCGTCCAATCGCTCGCGTAGCAGCGCGTCAATTGTCGAAACCGGATCCGTGCCAAGGTTGAACCGGTTAAGACGAATCATTTGTACACCAAAGCTCTCCAACACTTTCTCGCGTTCAAGATCCCCCGGGGTAAGATAAGTCCGCCACGTTGACGAATTAATCATCCCTGACGGAACACCCTTGGCGAAATGATATTCGAAACCATCGTATTCGAGCACCATTTGATATTGCCGGTCATCTGCCGAAATCCGAATGAGAAAATCGACCCGGTACTCAGGATGGTTATATGACGGATCAAGTTGCTTCAGGTACTTTCCAAGTTCGAACTGCGCAATGATTTCGCAATCGCCGTCGAGATCGCGAATGAAAGGTACTTGGCTCAACCAATGGAGAACTTTCCGCTCCATGGGAGATGCATCGTCCAAATCGGATTCCGTCGGCATGGTCTTTGCACGTTCAAGTTCCTTATTGTAATGAAGAAGAGCAATCCGTAATGCCGACGAGAATTCTTCAATTGGCTTCGAGTGGACGAACACTAGTTTTTCTTGACCGCGCGACAAGCCAACATTAAGCCGCTGCAGACGCAAATTATGATCAACCTCTGCAGCCTCATCGCGGTCAAGTTTCTTTGGGAAAACATAAGCCAATCTGTCCTTCTCAGCCGTCGCAACTAGCGAATAAAAGATGATTTCGCGCTCCTCACCCTGGCACGTGTCGAAGGTCATTATTTTTAGTCGAAGCTTATCGTAAAGCTCCTCCGAACGGGGGTGGTCATTTGCGAGCTTGGCAACAAAGGCTTGTTGCTCAGTGTGCGGAGTAATTACGCCGACGCTCGGCGGACGATCGGTGTCGAGAAGCGCAGTGACCCTTTCAATGATGCGTTCTGCCTCAAGAGCATTGACATTCCGTCGGTCAATAACGCCATCGTGATCAATTGGGTCAAACTCAATAACATCCTCTATCGGCTTGCCGCGGATCTTCATAACCTGCAAGCTGTCGCCGTAGAAGTATTTCGAAGAAAACCCAATCATCTCGGGGTAGGATCGGAAGTGCTTTTTTAGTTGAATTGAAAAGTTCGAAATCGGTTCAATGAAATCAAGTACACTGCTTCGGATATTGAACAGGTCTATCTTTGTGCGAACAATCTGACTGACGTTCCCAAAATCCTCAGTAAACGCCTTAATGAGGTCTTGCATATAAGCGGTATTCACCTCTTTCGAGGCGTTCGATGTCTTCACGTTTCCGAACTGACTGCGGTCCCCGAGTACAAGTACTTTTTTCGCCCGCACTATCGCGGGCAGCGCCTGCGCGATCGATACCTGTGATGCCTCGTCGATAATTACTAGGTCAAATAGGCCCTGTTCCAACGGAATGAATTCCGCGTAGTCGCGTAAACCCGCAATGACACAGGGGAACGCGCTCTGGATATCGGCAAACTTATCTACCGGAAAGCGCTGCTTTTCTCGTATGATTTTTCCGAGCGCCATCGCGTCGTTTTTCTTATTGTGGTAGAAGTTTATAAAGCTCTCGTCGATGTGCTCGGCGAGAGATTGAGTATTTAAACTCTCGATTCTGGCTTTCGCGCCGATATAGTCGATTTTTGGCACGTTTGCGAAACGAGCGGCAATGCGCGCCTCCCGGAGTTTAAGTTCTGCGAGACGAACCACGAAACCCAACGGCCCGTCGTTACCAGCGAGCATTGCCGAATAGAACTGGTCCTTCGCAGCGGCAAAAATGGGGGAAGATTGGGACACTGCATCGTCAAGCCGACGTGCACAATCAAGCGCGTGTGGCTGTAAAAGCGGAGACCGACCTCGCGCGACAAGCTGCGACACGATGAGAAAAACAGCGGTGTCGAATTCGGGTTCAAGCTGTTCTTTCGCGAGGTGATCCCGGAGGCTCCGAAAATTGTCGCGAAGCGATTTGAGTTTCCCGAGTTCACGATGCGGTTTTTCACTTTCGATCTTGCACTGATCACTCAACAGTTTGGCTGTCGCACGGAGCTTTTTGCCGGCAAATAAGTAGCCAAATGCAATGAGTTTCATCCCCTCGATTTCGTCAATCGCCGCTTCAAGCAGACGCAACTTTTCAAGAGAAAACGATGTGATCGGAGTGATATCGGATGCATCGATCGGAAACGACGCCAGCGCCTTGTCCAGTTTGGCGATCTCAAGCAAACGCCTCGGGCTGCTTCCCTGATATTTCAGCAGCGCGGCCAGCATGGCTTTGGACCGTAAGTACTCGCTGAGCACGCCGATATCATAAATTAATGCGGAAAGCCGCTGGTCCTCCAGAATGGCTTTCGCGTCGGGCCACTCATTGATCAGCTTCGAAATGTCGCGTTCGAAATTTGCTATTTCTTGGACATCAACCGCAGCGTAGGCCGTGGCAGCCTTTTCCAGCCCGGTCGTCAATTCGTTCCGTTCTTCTTCGAGCGCACTCTGACGTTCCGGTCGCTTCTGACGCACGACCCGCTGATTGACCTCCAACCGCTCAATCACGCTCTTCTTCAACAACTTGGAATAGTTTGATGCGTCCTTTCCAAGACGTAAGATAGGATTTGGAAAATCTTCCGAAGGGCGAACTTTTGCCAATGCTTGATTGAGCTTTTCTTCAACTACGTCCAGAGCTTCTTTTTTGTCCGAAAGGACAAGCAGGCTTTTGCCGGAGAGGATGAGGTCGAATGCAACGGCAGTGATGGTATGCGATTTGCCAGTACCCGGTGGCCCTTCGACCGCAATAAACCGTGACTTGGGATGCTTGATGGCCGAGAGTATCTTTCGCTGTTCTTCGACTAGCGGCAAAGGGCTATCGAAAACCAATCGTTGCGGCATGGGCATTTCCTCCCACGCCTTCTCCAAGTCGTTTCGCACAGAGACCGGATTTGTCAGGAGAAAATCATCGATGAGCGATTGAAAGAAATCGACAACACCACCGCCCGCGTCGATCCCAGTAACCAGCGCTTCATAGTCATTTACCATCGACTCGTCGGATCGGTCGAACAGGGAAAACGAAAGCCTGTTCGTCGCTGCGACAAACATGCTGCTTACTTTTTGGTCGCGCGCCTCCTTGAAATCGATTTCCGCCTTAAGATTAAAGCTGGCGGCCATGTCATCGAATAGCTTCTGTGCAACTCTAACGGGGGATTGATCGGGTGAGAGATAAAAAATTCGGTCCGGCAGAACGGACGCGATCGTTGCGCGTTTTTCAGCTCGGGCGACTTCCTGCGCGACGTAGTCCATCGCGCGCTTGTTGACGAAAATGCGCGGGTCTGAGCTTATTTTGAAGCTTGTTTCAGTACGCTCGGCCGTAAACGGAATATAGAAGGCAGGGAAAACCTGGCTGCCGTGATGTATCTCGCCGATGTGCAAATAGAAATCGGCGTTGTCGATCAGTCGCGACGAACGAACTAGATCGGACAACTCCACGTAGAGATCGCTAGCGCTGAAGCTCGCAAAGAATGCTTCGAGTTCAGATCGCACAACGCGGGCATCTAACTGATCGCGTAATACCGCCTCAAGCGGCTCTGAGTTGCCCTCGACGAGAAGGCTCGAAAATGCTGCCCCGGACGCGCTCTCGACCCCATTTGCGAGCCTCGACGAAAGCTGATCTTCGAGTTCTCTTAGCGACTCGATCGGTTTGTTCTCAGTGCGCTCAAAAAATCCCTCCATTCTGTCGAGTAACGGGGAGATAATGCCACGAGCAAGAGCCGCGCGAATCTCTTCGATGAACTGCTCATAAGCGATGACGGGATCAGATCCCTTCTTTTTTGCCACATTCGCCAGCCGAGAGAGCACGCTACTAATGATGCGGTCCAACTCTTCCTGATTCACGCCGGAAATATGAGTTGCGATCGCGTCCAGTACGGCCTTCGGTAGGGCCGAACGCCAAACGCCCCGTGGGACGCTGAATGAGAAGTCCGGTCCCTATAGACCTCCCTAGCCTTTCCCACATTTCTTGCTGAAAGCCTGCATATTTCCGTAGCGGAATTCCAACGAGACGACCCTCAGCGTCCGCAGTCTGAAGACGGCGACGTGGGAGGCGCTGTTTTTTAAAATCAGTGGAAAGGAATTCGGCGTAGTATTGCGCCAAGCGCTTGCAGAAACCTGCAAGACCTTTTTGGGTGCTCTCGTTGGACCCGACTTGGGAGCTATTAGGATCAATATTGGTCTGGGGCTGATTTTGGGATGCCCCTTCCTTCAAAAGTTTTTCTCTTTGCGCGCGATAGAATTCTCCACGGGCGGGATCGAGTTCGATCGCCTTGCCAAAATCCTCAATCGCTTTGGTATTTTCTTTCCTTACGCCCTGGATATAACCCCGATAGTAGTATGCGATTGCATCCTTTGAATTAAGAAAGATCGCTTGGTCGAGGTCGTTTAGCGCATGAGTGAAATCGCGCTTTCGTACATTCAGTAAGGCGCGATCCCGGTAGGCACTCGCATTTTTAGGATTGAGCGCTATGGCATGCCCGAGATCGATAATTTGTCGATCCAGATCGGCTTCGGATTTCTGGTTCGCGTTGTCTTGATTGGGCACTGCGCTTCCCCAGCCGCTTGCGGCAACGGCCCCATTAGTGCCTCCCATTATTGGAACGGAACCAAGGGCGAAGCAATGCGTCAACAGAGCGGTGTACGCCGTTCGCAGTGATTTCCGCTCCCAACCCCTGCTGCTCGGGCCTCCGCTTTCACTATTAAATTTTTGGCGGCGGGGCCAGCGAGGCGTGCCCCGATCTCTTATCAAACCGCGTCTCGATGCACTGGCGTGCGTGGCCGTCGGAGTTGTAATCTGAATAAGTCGGCCCTTGAAGCTTTGGCCTTCGGTAACCGCCACATTGAGCCTGTTGCCGATGACCTTGGTGAGAGCGAAGTCATCACCGACATTCTGGCCGAAAAGTTTTTTCCGGGGCAGTGGGGCGGTAGACTTCCCCGGATACTCGCGAGGCAGCGTCCCGATGCTCCGGCGGATCTTGCGCGGCCGCGTGCACGCGGATCGCGAGGAATCCCAAAACCGTGCGCGAGCAAAAAGGAGCCCCTTGGGGCGCGATTTACCGCCGACTGCTTCCCCCCTGCTTCCCCCGAAATGGAGCCGCTGGGGATCAAATCGATCATTGCTCTAAGTTATTGAAATCATTTTGTAATTGGAGCGGGCGAAGGGATTCGAACCCTCGACCCCAACCTTGGCAAGGTTGTGCTCTACCCCTGAGCTACACCCGCATCCGAGAAGGGTAAGCCGGCAAACCGGGCCAAAGACCCGCGCCGCAGCCTTGCTATGCCAAAGAGCGACCGGCTTGGCAACCGTCGCCCAGCCGGCCTATGAAACCGTTAATGCCCGCCGCGCCGGACGACCTTTTCGCCTACCTGGATACGCTCGGTATCGCCCACAAAACCGTGACCCATCCGGCGGTCTTCACCGTCGATGAGGGGCGCGAGTTGCGCGGGACGATCGCCGGCGGACACACCAAGAACCTGTTCCTGCGCGACAAGAAGGGCACGGCGTTCCTGGTGGTGGCGCTCGAAAATGCGGTGATCGAATTGAAATCGCTGCACCGGGTGCTCGGCGCGACCGGGCGGTTCTCGTTCGGCTCGGCTGAGCTGATGGGCGAGCTCCTCGGCGTCGAGCCGGGCTCGGTGACCCCGTTCGCCGCCATCAACGACACGGCCGGCCGCGTCACGGTGGTGCTCGACGCCGCCATGATGGCGCACGACGTGCTCAACTTTCATCCCCTGGTGAATACCGGGACGACGACGATTTCCCGCGACGGGCTGCTCAAGTTCCTCAACGCAACCAGCCATACGCCGCGGATCGAGGCTGTCTCGGGCCAGCCGGCATGAAACCGGACACGAAACCGCGATTGCATTTGCCCGCCGTCTCACCATTTAATCGGGGGAACAGAGGGGTCTAGGGCTAGGAAACATGCTGCAGGAAGCTGGAACCATCACGGCGGATGCCGTCGTCAAGGACACGACGACACAGGCCTTCGTCAAAGACGTCGTCGAGGAATCCAAGCGCCAGCCGGTGCTGGTCGATTTCTGGGCGCCCTGGTGCGGGCCGTGTAAGCAGCTCACCCCGATCCTGGAGAAGGCCGTCAAGGCGGCCAAGGGCAAGGTCAAGCTCGTCAAGATGAACATCGACGACCATCCGGCGATCCCCGGCCAGATGGGCATCCAGTCGATTCCGGCGGTGATCGCCTTCGTCAACGGCCAGCCGGCCGACGGTTTCATGGGGGCGTTGCCGGAGAGCCAGGTCGTCGCTTTCCTGGAGCGGCTGACCAAGGATCGCATCGGCGGCGAGGCCCAGGATTTGCTGAAAACGGCCGACGCGGCGCTCGCCGAAGGCGATGCGGCCGGTGCGGCTGAGATGTATGCGCAGCTCCTTGCCGAGGACAACACCAACGTGCCGGCGCTCGGCGGTCTGGCGCGTTCCTATGTCGAGACCGGCGCGCTCGATCAGGCGCGGCAGACGCTCGCCATGGTGCCGGAGGCCAAACAGAACGATGCCGCGGTCGCTGCGGCCCGCGCCGCGCTGGAGCTTGCCGAGCAGGCCAAAACGGTCGGGCCGATCGACGAACTCGAGCAGAAGGTCGCCGCCAATCCGCTCGACCATCAGGCGCGCTTCGATCTGGCGCTGGCACTCAACGGCAAAGGCCAACGCGCCGATGCGCTCGAGCACCTAATCACGATCGTCAAACGCGATCGCAAATGGAATGACGACGGCGCGCGCAAGCAACTCGTTCAGTTTTTCGATGCATGGGGTCCGACCGACGAAGCCACGATCGATGGCCGCAAGCGGCTGTCCTCGATTTTGTTTGCGTAGCGCGACTCCCTCGTTGCGCTTCGGTGCCGTCGCGGAGTGGAGTGCGACATGCCGATGAATGCGGCCTACAGGGGGCCTGAGGCCGTCCCCGACGTGATTCCGGTGTTTCCGTTGCCGGGCGCCTTGCTGTTGCCGCGCGGGCAGATGCCGCTCAATATTTTCGAGCCGCGCTATCTGGCGATGATCGACGACGCGTTGCGTTCGGGCAATCGTCTGATCGGCATGATCCAGCCCGATCCCGCCCATCCCGGAGCGGATCCCGACAAGCCGCAACTTTTTCATGTCGGCTGTGTCGGCCGCATGACGCAGTTCGCCGAAAGCGGCGACGGCCGCTACCTGATCCAGCTCACCGGCGTTGCGCGCTTCCGCATTGCGGAGGAACTCTCCGTCACCACGCCGTACCGGCAGTGCAAGGTGACCTATCAGCCCTTCGTCGACGATTTCACCCCGCGCATGGGCGAGGACGAGGTCGACCGCAAGTCGCTCTTGCGCGCGCTGACGTCTTTCCTCAAGGCCAACAACCTCAAGGCCGATTGGGACGGCATCGAGAATGCCCCCAACGAGGCGCTGGTGAATGCGCTGGCGATGATGTCGCCCTATGATGCCGCCGAGAAGCAGGCCATGCTGGAAGCGCCGGACCTGAAAACCCGCGCCGAAATTTTAGTCGCCGTCACCGAGATCGAGCTTGCCAAGAGCAAGACCTCAGGCGAGACGCCTCTGCAGTAAAAAGCCGAACCGGAGCAAGCACTCGATGTCCACGCCGCCCGCCGATTCCGTCGATCCAAAACTTCTGGAAATCCTGGTCTGTCCGCTGACAAAGTGTCCGCTGGAATACGACGTCGAGAAGCAGGAGCTGATTTCGCGCGCGGCCAAGCTCGCCTATCCGATCCGCGACGGCATCCCGATCATGCTGCCCGAGGAAGCCCGCCGGCTGGATTGACAATGCTGTCATCGTCCGCGAATGCGGACGATCCAGTAATCGCCGACATTGCATTTTGCTTCTAGGACAGCGTTTACTGGGTGCCCCGCCTTCGCGGGGCATGACAGCGGGCGGGAGGAAAAACGTGATCAAAATCTGGGGCCGGAACACCTCGTCGAACGTGCAGAAGGTGATGTGGGCGGTCGGCGAGATGAGCCTGCCGCACGAGCGCATCGATATCGGCGGGCCGTTCGGTAAGAACCGCGAGGCGGCCTATCTGGCGATGAATCCGAATGGGTTGGTGCCGACGCTCGAAGAGGAAGACGGCTTTCTGCTATGGGAATCGAACTCGATCGTGCGTTATCTCGCCGCCAAGCATAAAGCGACGGTGCTGGAGCCTGCCGATCTACACACGCGGGCCAATGCCAGCAAATGGATGGACTGGCAATTGTCCGTTGCCGGGCCGGCGATCACGCCGGTCTTTTGGGGCCTGATCCGCACGGCGCCGGAAAAACGCGATCACGCGGCGATCGAAGCCGGCAAAAAAAACACCACGACCGCCATGGTCATGGTGGACGAGCAGCTTGCGAAAACCGCGTACCTTGCAGGCGATGCGTTTTCATACGGCGATATTCCGGTCGGCATCATGGCCTACCGCTACCGGCAGCTGGTGCCGGAACGTCCGCCGCTGAAAAACTTCGAGCGCTGGTACGCGGCGATTTCGTCGCGCCAGGCGTTCAAGGATCAGATCGGCTCGGTGCCGCTGACGTAATACTTGTCATCATCCGCGAATGCGGATGATCCAGTAGCCACCGCCGCCGATTACTGGATGCCCGCTTGAGCTTGTCATCGGGCCGGCCACTTCGGGCCGGACCCGTTGGGCATGACAGCTGTTACTCCGCCGCCGCCCGCGCGCCGCCGGAATGCGCCGAGGCGATGTAGTCCATCGCTGCCTGCACGCCGCCCTTCTTGTGCGGAATGCCGGCAAGGCCGAGCGCCATTTCGGTCATGGCGAGAACGCCCATCAGCCAGCCGTCGTTGATGTCGCCGAGATGGCCGATACGGAAATAGCGTTTCGCATAAGGACCGAAGCTCGCGCCGTAGGAAATGTTGAACGTCTCGAGCGCGAGGTTGCGGAACGCGTCGGCGTCGTGGCCTTCCGGCAGCAGCACCGCGGTGATGGTCGGCGAATAGTATTTCGCATCGCGGCACAGGATTTCGAGGCCCCAGGCGCGCACCGCGCGCCGCGTCGCTTCGCCGAACCGGGCGTGACGCGTGAACACGTTGTCGAGGCCTTCCTCGTGCAGCATGTCGATCGACACGGCGAGGCCTTGCAGCATCTGCGTCGCCGGCGTGTAAGGAAAGAAGCCGATCTTGTTCATGGTCAGCATGTCGTCCCAGGCCCAGAACGACTTCGTCAGCTTCGACGTCTTGGTTGCCGCCAGCGCCTTGTCGCTGATGGCGTTGAACGACATGCCGGGCGGCAGCATCAAGCCCTTCTGCGCGCCCCCGATGGTGACGTCGACGCCCCATTCGTCGTGGCGGTAATCGGCCGAAGCCAGCGACGAGATGGTGTCGACCATTAAGAGCGCCGGATGGCCGGCGGCGTTGATCGCCTTGCGGATCGCCGCAATGGGAGAAAGGCAGCCGGTCGCGGTCTCGTTGTGCAGCACGCAGACCGCCTTGATCTCATGGCCCTTGTCCTTGCGCAGATGCTCTTCGATCGCCGCGGCGTCGGCGCCGGTGCGCCAGTCGCCCTTGATGAATTCGGGCTTGAGCCCGAGTTTTTCCGCCATGGTCTTCCATTGCGTGGCGAACTGGCCGGTCTCGAACATCAGCACGCGGTCACCCGGCGACAGCGTGTTGACGAGGGCGGCTTCCCACGCGCCGGTGCCGGTCGCGGTGTAGATGATGACCGGATTGGTGGTCTTGAAAATCGTCTTGACGCCGTCGAGGCAGCGCTTGGCGAGCTTGGCGAATTCCGGCCCGCGGTGGTCGATGATCGGGGTGTCCATCGCGCGGAGCACGCGGTCGGGCAGCGGCGTCGGGCCCGGAATCTGCAGGAAATGACGCCCGGCGGCGCGCGAAGTATTCTGCGGCATTATCGGCACTCCTTCGGACTATTCACGCGCCACGGCGGCGCATGTCCGAGGCGCGCGCGGCTTGTGGGGTTGAATAGCGAATGCGACATTCGGGTCAAGCCCAATCGACGGCAATTCTATGCTGTTGTGAACGCGGCAGATTTGGGCGCGGAGGATAATTTGCCAATACGGCTGTTGCCCGGCTTGGAACGCCGCCTGAAGGCCGAGCAGGTGGGCGAGGTGCGCTTCGACGCCTTCACCCGTGGGCGCTATGCCACCGATGCCTCGCACTACCAGATCATGCCGCTCGGCTTGGTCACGCCGCGCACCATAGAGGAGGCCGAACGCGCCATAGGGATTTGCCGCGTGGAGGGGGTGCCGGTGACGCCGCGCGGCGGCGGCACCTCGCAGGCTGGGCAGACGGTCAATGGCGGGATGGTGGTCGATTGCTCGCACTATCTCGACCGCGTGCTTGATCTCGACGTCGCCGGCCGGCGCTGTGTCGTCGAGCCGGGCATCGTGCTCGACGAGCTCAATCGCAAGCTGAAATCCTCCGGGCTGTGGTTCCCGGTCGATATCTCGACAGCGTCGCGCGCCACCATCGGCGGCATGGTCGGCAACAATTCCTGCGGCGCGCGCTCGTTGCGCTACGGCAATACGCGCGAGAACGTGCTGTCGATCGACGCCATGCTGGCCGACGGCACGGGCGCGCATTTCGGCCGCATCGGCGACTCTGGCGTCAACGTGCCGCCGGACCTGGTGCGCGACCTGCTCGCCATTGCGGCGCGCGAGGCCGCCGAGATCGAGCGGCGCTTTCCAAAGGTGCAGCGCCGCGTCGGCGGCTATAATCTCGATGCGCTGGTGCCGGGCAGGAACGACATCAATCTTGCTCATATTCTAGTCGGCTCCGAAGGCACGCTGGCGTTCTCGACAAAAATCGAGCTGAAACTCTCGCCGCTGCTCGGTCGCCGCGCGGTGGGTGCCTGCCATTTCGGCAGCTTTCACGAAGCCATGAAGGCGGCGCAGCACATCGTCGCGCTCGGGCCGATCGCGGTCGAGCTGATCGACCGCACCATGCTGGGCCTGGCGGCCGACATCGCCATGTTCAAGCCGACGGTCGACGCGTTCCTGCGCGGCGATCCGGAAGCAATTCTGTTCGTCGAATTCGCGGAAGCAGACTGGGACGAAAATTTGCGCCGTTTGAAACGGCTCGGCGAGTTGCTCGGCGATCTCGGCATCGCCTGGGACCACAGCGGCGCCAAGTGGGGCGGTGTGGTCGAGGTGCTCGATCCAAAGCTGCAAGCCGGCATCACTGAAGTGCGCACCGCAGGGCTCAACATCATGATGTCGATGAAGGAGGCCGGCAAACCGGTGTCGTTCGTCGAGGATTGCGCGGTGCCGCTGGAGCATCTTGCCGATTACACGGCGCGGCTCACGGAGGTTTTCGAAAGAAACGGCACCCGCGGCACCTGGTATGCGCACGCCGCCGTCGGCTGCCTGCATGTGCGCCCGGTGCTCAATCTGCGGCTCGACAAGGACGTGCGCGCCATGCGCGCCATCGCCGAAGACGCCTTCGCCATGGTACGCGAATACAAAGGCTCGCATTCCGGCGAGCACGGCGACGGCATCGTACGCTCGGAATTCCACGAGCAAATGTTCGGCGCCGAGCTGGTGCACGCCTTCGAGGAGGTGAAAGACCGTTTCGATCCGCGCGGCCTCTACAATCCCGGCAAGATCGTGCGGGCGCCGAAATTCGACGACCGCGGCAATTTTCGCTACGGCCCGGATTATCGCGCCGAGGACATCACCAGCGCGCTCGACTGGTCGGCCTATTCGGGTGCCGGCGGCGGATTCCAGCGCGCGGTCGAAATGTGCAACAACAACGGCGCCTGCCGCGCGCTCTCGGGCGGCGTCATGTGTCCGAGCTACCGTGTCACCCGCGACGAACGCGACGTCACCCGCGGCCGCGCCAACACATTACGGCTGGCCATCACCGGCCAGCTCGGCCCGGATGCGCTCACGTCCGATGACATGGCGGAAACGCTGAAACTTTGCGTCTCCTGCAAAGCCTGCCGGCGCGAATGCCCGACCGGCGTCGACATGGCGCGCATGAAGATCGAGGTGTTGCGCACGCGGAGTGAAAAGCTAGGGTTGTCGCTGCACGACCGCCTGGTCGGCTATCTGCCGCGCTACGCGCCCACGGCGGCAAAGCTGTCCTGGCTCCTTAATCTGCGCGACGTGATTCCGGGCGCGGGCAAATTGTCGGAAGCCATCGCCGGCTTCAGCGCGCAGCGCAGCCTACCGAAGTGGCGCTCGGATTGGTTCGACGAAACCAAGCCATCCGCAAACAAGCAAGGCACGGGCCGCGACGTCGTCTTGTTCGCCGACACCTTCAATCGCTATTTCGAGCGCGAAAATATCGACGCCGCGCTCGCGGTGCTCGGCGCCGCGGGCTATCGCGTCACGGTCGCAACGCCCGCTGATGGCGCGCGGCCGCTCTGCTGCGGCCGGACGTTTCTGTCCGTCGGCAAGGTCGACGAAGCCCGCCAGGAAATGGAACGGACGCTCGCCGTGCTGGCGCCGTTCGCCGCGGCCGATACGCCAATCATCGGATTGGAGCCGAGCTGCCTGTTCAGCTTCCGTGATGAGATACCCTCGCTGCTGAAAAGCGAGACGGCGCGCCAAGTCGCAAGCAGTGCACTGCTGTTCGAGGAATTTTTGGCGCGCGAGGCCGCCGCAGGCAAGCTCAATCTTTCCCCCGTGGCAACGAAAAAGCGGGCTCTGTTGCACGGCCATTGCCATCAGAAATCGTTCGACACCATGACCGCGGTGACGGCGACGCTAAAACTCATTCCCGATCTCGACGTCGAGCCCATCGAATCGAGCTGCTGCGGCATGGCCGGCGCCTTCGGCTATCACGCCGACACGATCGGCGTGTCGCGCGCCATGGGCGAGCTGTCGCTGTTGCCCGCTGTGCGCAAAGCGCCCGAGGATGCCATCATCGTCGCCGATGGCACGTCGTGCCGGCATCAGATCAAGGATGGCGCGGGGCGCGATGCGATGCATGTCGCGCGCGTGCTGGCGATGAGTCTTCGATAAGTCTCGCGTTTACGAGACGGCAATTGCCGGGCTGTCGGTCGCGCGGTGCGACTTCGTGCAATGCCGATCGAGCGCATCGCTCATTTCCCGCGCGAGCATCTGATCATGCGGATGCTCCCGCATCATCGTGAAGTGATCGCCGGTCACCTGGATGATTTCCAGCCCTTTGCCGAACAGGTCGGCCCAACCCAGGCTGTAATCCACGTTCGCCGACGGGCAATCTTCCGTCCGGTCCGCCCGAAACAGCACGCCGCGGCAGTCCAGGCGGCGCAGCCGGTAGGATCGCAGCGAATTGTCGTAGAGCCGCTCGATCAGCGGCCAATGCATCGGGCGTCCCAGCGTATCGAGCTTCGTGGTCAGTTCGCCGGGATCGCGCCAAACGCTCTCGACGAAGCGGCGCTTGAGGAATCGTCCTGCCACCGCGAGCGTCCAGCGCACGATGGACAGCGAAACGGCGAAACGGGACGTGATGGATGCGGCGCTTTCGCTCGCACCCGGCTTCCAGGTATCGCGCAGGTTCTTCCAGGCGATCTTGTGCGGGAGCGGATACTCGGCCGGTGCATCCAAGAGCATCACAAGGTCGACCCGGCCGCCCTCGTCCAGGATTTGGTGCGCGATCTCGAACGCCATCGACGCATGGAACGAATATCCCACGAGCACGCATGGCGTTGAGCCGGCGTGCGCGCGCAAAGCCGTTACATAGGGCACGACCATGTCTTCCAGGATCGGCGTGGCCTCGGTGTCGTTTCTAGCCGCGGCGTCATGCCACGCCGCCGGCCAGGCGATCTCGGCCGCAAAGATCGAATGCTGCGGCGGCATCATTTGCGCGGTGTTGAGCTCGTACAGGCCGGCGCCGATGAAATAGACCGGCGTCTCGGACGTGCCCTGCCGCAGCTGAACCACCGTGGGACGCTGGCGCAGCGGCAGTGGGGCGCGCTTGCCGAGGTGTTTGGCGGCGCCGAGAATTCCGGTCCAGACGGCGGCGCGCGCGTCGTCGGTCGATACCGGCGATGAAGTTTTCAGCGGCGTTTTTTGCATTTTTTCGTGCGACTCCGTGGCAACGTCACGGAACTGGGCAGATGCATCGCGAACATTTTGCACGTTCGGATATAGTGGGACCCACGACCCGGGCAAGTTCGCCCCGGGATTATGGTCAATACACCGGCTACCCTTAACTCCCGGCTTCCAGCGCGCTTTCATGCCAGCGGCGCAGCGCAATATGATTAACAAATGCCAGCAGGTAGAAAATCACGATACCGGCGATGGATAGCAGCACCAAAGCCGCGAACATGCGCGGAATATTGAGGCGGTAGCCGGACTCGACGATACGATAGGCGAGGCCGGAGCCGGCGCCGGCCGATCCCGCGGCGATTTCGGCGACCACGGCCCCGATCAGCGCCAGCCCACCGGCAATGCGCAGACCGCCGAGGATGTAGGGCAGCGCCGACGGCAGCTTCAGGTTCCACAAGACCTGGCCGCGGGACGCGCTATAGAGCGCGAACAGATCGGCGAGATTGCGGTCGATGGAGTTGAGCCCGAGCGTGGTGTTGGCCAGCACCGGAAAGAACGCCACGATCCAGGCGCAGGCCAGCACCGCCAAAGGCTGCGGCAGGTAGATCAACAACAGCGGCGCGACGGCGACGATCGGCGTCACCTGCAGGATCACCGCGAAGGGGTAGAACGAATACTCGACCAGCCGCGACAGGTTGAACAGCACGGCCAGTCCGACGCCGCCGATCGCCGCCAGCATAAAGCCCTGCAGCGTGGTGAAGAGCGTGACCAGGAGCGATTGCGTCAGCAGCACTCTGTCGGCGACGAATGTCTTCAGGATGAGGCTCGGCGCCGGCAGCACATAAGGCGGAATGCTGGCCAGCCGCACCACCAATTCCCAGACCGCAAGGCTGAGCGCCAGCACGATGACCGGCAGCACGACGCGCAGCACGCGGTCGCGGCGTTCCTGCGCGGAGCTGCGTGTCGTCATTCGTCGCCTCCCGCCGCCATGGCTTGGCTGAGCGCGTCCGAGGTGCGGCGGCACAGCGCGGCATATTCAGCCGAGGTGCGGAATGTCTGGTCGCGCGGGTAGGGCGCGTCGATCGCGAGTTCGGTGAAGACCCGGCCCGGCCGCGCCGCCATCACCACGATGCGGCTCGACAAATAGACTGACTCGAAGACCGAATGGGTGACGAACACAATTGTGGTGCGCAGCGCTTGCCAGACCTGCAACAGATCGTTGTTGAGCTTGAAGCGGGTGATCTCGTCCAGCGCCGCGAACGGCTCGTCCATCAACAGCAGCGCAGGCTCGGTGACCAGCGCCCGCGCGATCGAGACCCGCATGCGCATGCCGCCGGACAACTCGCGCGGATAGGCGGCGGCGAATTTTTGTAAGCCGACGCGATCGAGCGCGGCTTCGACGCGTTTGGATGCCTGCTCCGATGCAACGCCCTTGAGCTTGAGCGGCAGCAACACATTGTTGGACACGTTGGCCCACGGCATCAATGTCGGCTCTTGGAACACAAAGCCCAATCGATTCTCGTTTTCGATCTTGGCTGCCGCTGTCCAATCGACGACACCCTGTGTCGGCTCGGTCAGCCCGGCGATGATCCGCAACGCCGTCGATTTGCCGCAGCCCGACGGGCCGAGCAGCGACAAGAATTCGCCTTGGCGCACGTCGAGGTCGAGACCGGCCAGCGCCACCGTGCCGCTCGGAAACGTCTTGCCGACGCCGCGCAGGGCGACGATGGAATCGGAGCGGGATGCAGGCGCCGGCGGCATTGTTACTGTTTCGGCCGCAGATCGAGCCCGACCTTCTTGCCGACGAATTGCAGCGTGTAGGATTTGCGGTAATCGAGACTGGCCTTGGCGACGCCGGCGCGCACCATTTTGTCGAAAAAATTCTTCATGTGCGCGTCGGTCATGGCGCCGACGCCGAGCGTCGTGGCGTCGCCGGAATCGACGATGCCGTATTGCTTCATCTTGGCGACGCAATAGGCCAACAGATCGTCGGTCATCTCCGGGTTCTGTTTCTTGATCAGCGCATTGGCGGCGGAATTGTCGTGGTAGATGTAATTGTACCAGCCGACGATCGAGGCATCGACGAAGCGCTGCACCAAGTCGGGTTTCTTGTCGACCAGATCGCGGCGCGTCTCGATCAGCGTCGAATAATCGGAAAAACCCTGGTCGGCCAGCAGGAAAACTTTGGGCGTGAATTTCGCCGCCTTGGCGATGGCAAACGGCTCCGAGGTCACATAGCCCTGCATGGCGCTTTTCGGATTGACGATGAAAGGCTGCGAATTCGAGGTGTAAGGCCGCACTTGCGAATCCTTGAAACCGTAATCGGCCTTGAGCCATTGATAATAGGTCGCGACGCCCTCCGCCGAGACGAACAGCGTCAGATTTTTCAAATCCTCGAATTTCTCGATGTTTTGATCGGGATGGGCGATGAAGACCTGCGGATCCTTCTGGAACAAGGCTGCGACCTCGACCACCGGCACGTTCTGGGTGACGGCATCAAAACCCTGCAGCGAGTTGGCGCTGAGAAAGAAATCGATCTTGCCGACCGGCAGCAGGATTTGATTGTTCGTGCTCGGGCCGCCCGGCACGATGGTGACGTCGAGGCCGTATTTCCGGTAGGTGCCGTCGGCCAGCGCCTGGTAGAAGCCGCCGTGCTCGCCCTCGGCCACCCAATTGGTGCCGAACGAGACCTTGTCGAGCGCCTGGGCGAAGGCCGGTGCCGCCGCTGCGCCGGCACAAATAACGAGCCCGGCCGCCAGTGCCCGGCAGGTCTTTACCAATCGCATCGGTTGCTCCTTGTCGTCGCGGACGCGACAATAGAGCATGACGCCGCAAAGTGGGACCCCGATGACGCTGCCCAAACGCAACTGGATGGACATGACCTGGCAGGACATCGCCGGCGCCGACACCGGGCGCTGGATCGCCGTGCTGCCGCTCGCCGCGGTCGAGCAACACGGGCCGCATCTGCCGCTCGGTGTCGACACCTATATTGCGGAAACCTATCTGGCGCGGGTCGAAAACATCCTCCCCGTAGAACTGCCGGTTTCGTTCCTGCCGGTGCAGCGGATCGGCGTCTCCGCCGAGCATCTGTCCTATCCCGGCACGCTGACACTTGCGGCGACAACCGCGATCGCGGCCTGGACCGAGCTCGGCGAGAGCCTGGCGCGGGCGGGCGTGCGTAAGCTGGTGCTGGTCACCAGCCACGGCGGCAACGTCGCGGCCATGGAAATCGTGGCGCGCGACTTGCGCACGCGGCTCGGCATGCTGGCGGTGACCGTTGGCTGGCATCGCTTCGGCTATCCGGAGGGCGCGTTCGGGGCTGAG
Source organism: uncultured Alphaproteobacteria bacterium (assembly GCA_963821175.1). Lineage (GTDB taxonomy): Bacteria > Pseudomonadota > Alphaproteobacteria > Rhizobiales > Xanthobacteraceae > BOG-931. The sequence goes on along the minus strand of CAWGCU010000023.1, from coordinate 26,019 downwards.
GAGAAGCGGCACGGCATTCACGCGGGCGACGTCGAGACCTCGCTGATGCTGGCGGCGCAGCCCGGCACGGTGCGCATGGACAAAGCGGCCAACGCGACGCCTGAGACCATCGCCATGGCGCGTGAGTTCAAATGGCTCGGCGCCTATCGGCCCGCGGGTTTTGCCTGGATGACGCAAGATCTGCATCCGAGCGGCGCGCTCGGCGACGCGACGCTGGCGACGGCCGAAAAGGGCGAGGCCTCGCTCATGCAAGGCGCGCGGGCGTTCGTGGAGTTGCTCCACGAGATCGACCGCTTCGATCTTTCTCGATTACGCGAAGGGCCGCTGGCGGAGCCGAAGGGATTCTGAATTCCGTCATTCCGGGGCGCGAAGCGCGAGCCCGGAATCCATAACCACCGCCATTGCGGCAGGCGCGCGGCGTTGGTTCTGCCTACTCTGTGATTATGGATTCCGGGTTCCGGCCTGCGGCCGACCCCGGAATGACGGCTACGCCGCGATCTTCACGTATTCGAAATCGCCCGGCTTGTTGTCGATGCCGACGCGCGGCGGGGCGATCCAGCGGGCGAATTGGCCGGGCTCGACCACGCGCTGCATCAGGCTGGCGATGAAATCGCCGTCGTCCTTCGACGGCAGCCATTGGCTGGAGTTGCGGGTCCAAGTCGCCTCGTCGATGAGCTTGCCGGTTGGCGACACTTTCACGTCCTTGAACTCGCCGATGAGGCGGTGGAAGCCGACATGGGGGAGTTCGAGTTTGAACGCGACGCCGGTCTTGTCGATGATCTTGTTCCAGCGATCCAGTCCGCGCTGGCAGTCGGCGGTGTAATCGTCGCGCAGCCGCATATTGATTGCGGTCAGTGCCGGCTCGTCGATCCTCTTGATCTCGCCGTCGACGAATTTCAGCACCGGGTAGGTCGCATGTTCGAGCTGGTGATCGTCGTCGATTTTGGTTTCCTGGAAGCGGCCCTTGATCCCGGCCGTGAACGTGTTGGCGGCGTTGGTCGAAACCTCGGAGCCGAACAGGTCGAGCGACAGCGTGTAATGCAGATTGAGCTTTTTCTGGATGGTCGGCAGGTCGATGACGCCGAGGTCTCGCACTTTGCTGATATCGCTCGGGTCCTCGACCCCCGCCGCCTTCATCGCCTCGCAGGTGCGCTGGATGGTGCGGCCGACGCCGGTCTCACCGACGAACATGTGGTGCGCCTCTTCGGTCAGCATGAAGCGGCAGGTGCGCGACAGCGGATCGAAGCCGGATTGCGCCAGACTCTCCAATTGCATCTTGCCGTCGCGGTCGGTGAAGAACGTGAACATGTGGAACGACAGCCAGTCCGGCGTCGCCTCGTTGAAAGCGCCGAGCATGCGCGGCTTGTCGGCGTCGCCGGAGCGGCGCTTTAGCAATTCGGCGGCTTCCTCGCGGCCGTCGCGGCCGAAATATTTCTGCAAAATGTAGACCATCGCCCACAGGTGGCGGCCTTCCTCGACATTGACCTGAAACACGTTGCGCATGTCGTAGAGCGACGGCGCGGTCTTGCCCAAGTGGCGCTGCTGTTCGACGGAAGCCGGCTCGGTGTCGCCCTGAATGACGACAAGACGCCGTAGCATGGCGCGATATTCGCCCGGAATGTCCTGCCAGACCGGCTCGCCTTTATGGCGGCCGAACGGAATCTTGCGATCCTCCTCCTTCGGCGCCAGCAGGATGCCCCAGCGATATTCGGGCATCTTCACGTAATCGAACTTGGCCCAGCCCTTCGGATCGACCGAGATGGCGGTGCGCAGATAGACCTCCGCATCCTGAAAACCTTCCGGCCCCATGTCCATCCACCAGTCGATATAGCCGGGGTGCCAACTCTCCAGCGCGCGCAGCACCTGGCGGTCTTCGGCGAGATTGACGTTGTTGGGGATCTTGGTGGTGTAGTCGACGCTCTCGATGGTCATGGCTTCACCTCAAACTCTGCGGGTGTCGAACACGGGCTTCTGGCCGGTGCCGTAGCGTTTCAGCGCGCCCTCCTCGCCGATCGCGTTGGGGCGCTGGAAAATCCAGTTCTGCCACGCGGTCAGCCGGGCAAAGATTTTCGATTCCATGGTCTCCGGTCCGGCGAAGCGCAGGTTGGCTTCCAGACCGGTGAGACTGTCGGGCGAGAAGCTGGCGCGCTCTTCGAGGAACACGCGCACTTCATCGTCCCAATCGATGTCGTCGAGTGCGAAGGTGATGAGCCCGAGCCGCTCCGCAGTCTCGGCGTCCAGCATTTTTTCGCGCTCGGCTTTGGCGGCTTCGACGTCGGCGAGGTCGGCAAGAAAGCGGCAGCCGAGCCGTGTGAGCCCGTTCGACATCGGATAGGCGCCGAAATTGACGTCAGTCAACGCGATTGTCGCCGGCGGCTTGTTGTCGCCGTCGCGGGCGCCGATCAGCATGTAGGCGCGGTCGCTGGCGAACGGCAGCTCGGCGAGCGTGCCGGCAAAGCACGAGCCCGGCTCGATCAAGCTGACCAGCGAGCGCGACGTGAGATCGACGCGCTTGAGCACGCGCTTCCACAGATGGCGGATTTCGCGCGCCAGCCAATGCTCCTTGTTGGCATCGAGGAAATGATCGTAGGCCAAAACCTGCGCCGGCTCGCCCGAAGATTTGAAGACGATCGCCGCTGTGTCGAGCTCGTTGAGCCGGATGTTGAGGATCGCATCGTCGAGTTCGCGGGCGAGCTGAAGCGGCCAGAAATTTGAACCGAGCGCCACCATAGCGTCGGTTGAGACTGGCGGCGGCGCCGAAGGCCCGCGCAGCGTGATGGTGGCGATCCGTTCCGCGCGATTAAATTCGACCGCGAGCGAACCGTATTCGACGCCGTCGGCGGCGAACGTGCGCGTCAGCGGGGTCAGCGCAATACCTTTGCCGGCGCCGTTGCGCGGCGACTTTGCGGCAAATTCCTTGGCGCGCGCCATGACCGTTTCATCGAATTTCGAGCCCGGCACCACGTCGTCGACCAGCCGCCATTCGACGGCGCGCTTGCCTTTGACGCCTTCTTCGGTGGTGCAGAACACGTCAGCATGGTCGCGGCGCACTTTGCGTTTGTCGGAGACGCGGGTGAGGCCACCGGTACCGGGCAGCACCGCGAGCAGCGGCAATTCCGGCAACGACACCGAAGCCGAGCCGTCGTCGACCAGCATGATGTGGTCGGTGGCGAGCGCCAGCTCATAGCCGCCGCCGGCCGCTGTGCCGTGGATGGCGCAGATGGATTTAAGCCCGGAATGCTCGCTCAAATCCTCGATGCCGTTGCGGGTCTCGTTGGTGAACTTGCAGAAGTTGACCTTGTGGGCGTGGGTGGCGCCGGCCAGCATGCGGATATTGGCGCCGGCGCAAAACACCCGCGGCTTGCCCGAGCGCAGCACCACGACGCGCACTCCTGGATGCTCGAAGCGCAGCCGCTCGATGGCGTCGGCCAGCTCGATGTCGACGCCGAGATCGTAGGAGTTGAGCTTTAATTCGTAGCCTTCGAACAGCGCGCCCTTCTCGTCGACGTCCATGAGCAGCGTGGCGACGTCGCCCTCGATCTTGAGCTGCCAATGGCGGTAGCGCGCCGGCTCGGTCTGGAAATCGATCCGCGTCTTGCCGTTCGCCAGCGGACGCGCAGTTGCGGTTTCAGCCATCTCTGCCTCGCTCGGCAATATGTATTATAATGCAGCTATTCGGCTAATATGTATTATAATTCATATCACGGCAACCCCTGAATCAGCCTGTTTTTCGCCCTCGTGATGGTCGCGAAACAGCCGGTTGATGAAGTCGGCGACGATCTTGAGCGTGAGTTCGGGCGCTTCGCGGAACGGGGCGTGGCGCACGTTCGGCAGCACCGCCGCTTCAACCGGACAGAAGCATTCCTGTTCCGCCGCTTCGACCTGCTTGAGCGTGCCGTATTGATCGTCGGCGCCTTGCACGATCAGGATCGGCACGCGGATGTAACCGAGCGCTTCGGTGATGTCCCACTTGCGGAAGTCTGGATGCAGCCACGGCTCGCTCCACGAGCGGAACGCGCAATCGACGTCGGCGTGCCAGCGCTTGAGTTTTTCGCGCAGCGTGCCGGCATTGAACGCGTCGCGCGCGCGCTCGATCTCGGCGATGCCCATCTCCTCGATGAAAAAATGCGGCGCCATCAGCACCAGCCCGCGCACGCGATGGTCCTGCACGGAACCGGCATAAATCGTCGCGATCGAAGCGCCGTCGCTGTGGCCGAGCAGGAGGCCGCGCTGGAAACCGATCGCGTCGAGCACGCGCGGCAGCACCGTGCAGGCTTCCTCGTGCATGAACGAGATCGAGCGCGGCATCGCTCCGGGTTTCGACTTACCGTAGCCGGAGCGCGAATAGACGAAGACGCCAGCGCCGGTCGCCTCAGCGATTGCGTCCGGAAAACTTCCCCACAAGCCGACCGAGCCAAGGCCCTCGTGCAGCATGACGATGGTCGGCGCAGCGTCGGGGCGCGGGCCGATCATGCGGTATTCGAGCCGCAGCGGATCGAGGTCGAGAAAGCCGGTGTCGGAGAGCGTGGTGTCGGGGAGCGTCTTGGCCGTCATGGCCGCTATCTCCCTTCCAGCAAGGCCGTCACGGTACGCAAAAGCTTGGCGAAACTTTGCTCGATCGCATCGCCCGACGTGTCGATCTCGGCCTCGGCGCGGGAATAGTCGGCGCGGCGCGCCTCGAGAATGGCGACGAGGTCGGCCATGGCGGCGCGGTTTTGCGCCATGGGGCGGAAATCGCCCTGGGCCATGACGCGGCTCATGTGATCTTCCGGCAGCGCCTTGATCCAGATCGTGTGGCTGCGGCGAAGCAAGAGCGCGTAGGTTTCCGGGTTGGCGACGATGCCGCCGGCCGTGGTGATGATCGCCGCCTCATGCGCGGTGATGATACGATCCAGCGCGCTGCGCTCATGGCGGCGGAACGTTGCCGTGCCGGCCATCTCGATGAGATCGGGAATGCTGGCGCCGTAATCCTCCTCGACCAGCCGGTCGAGCTCGATGAACGGCCAGCTTAAGTGCTGCGCCAGCATGCGGCCGAGCGTCGACTTGCCGGCGCCGCGCAAGCCGACCAGCGCGATGCGCCGCGCGCGGTCGGCACTGCCCGGCCGCGCCAGGCGGGTCTCGATGTCGTTAGCGAGCGCCGGCAATTCGCCCTCCGGCACCTGCGCCAACAAATCAAGGATCGCGCCGAGCGCCGCGGTGCGCGCGCCCGCTTCCGGCAGCAACGCGGCGCAGGGCAGGTCGAGCGCTTGCGCGATGGCGCGCAGCACGCTGACGGAAGGATTGCCGACGCCGCTTTCGATCTGCGCCAGGTAGCGCTCGGACGTCTGCGAAGTCTGCGCCAACTGCCGCCGCGTCATGCCGCGCTTGGCGCGGTTGCGCCGGACCTCGCTCCCGATCGCCGCGAGGAACGCAGCTTCGGAGGCGGCTGTGGTTGGCAATGCGGGCTTTTCAGCCGGATTTGGTGTCGCCTTGGCCACGGGAAATCCGCCATGATGCACTATAATTCATGCGATATAGTGCACTTACACCTGCCATTTAGCAAGCCGCCTGGCAAATTTCACTCGAAAATTTTCCGCCAGCTGCTGGGTTTTGCATCTGGCTCGGGTTCGGTCTCTTCGACGATTTCGGCTTCAGGCCCTGGATCGTCCGGCGCGTGGACCAGCGGGATCACTGGATCGGCTTTCAGCTGCGCCGGCTGCAGGCTTGGCTGTAGTGGCCCGGCGGAGCCGTTTGTCGGCAGGGGCGGGACGCTGTCGTGCAGCTCGTGCACCGCGGTGCCGGCCGTGGGCTTGGCGGGGATGACCAACACCGTGTCCGACTCGATCACTGGCGCGGCGCTCGTCATTGCGGTGAGCGGCACGCGCCATTCGAAGGCGTCGAGCCGGCCGGTGACGGGTGACAGCGGCAGCCAGCGGTCGGAGACGTAGCCGTCGGCGGTCCATGCCGGATCGGGCGCGGCATTGACCGCCCGCGCCAGCCATTCGCGGGCGCGGCCCTCGTCGCCTTCCGCGCGCTCAAGCTCGGCCATCAGCATTGCGACGCGCTTTGTTGGTGCCGCCAGGTACGGTGCGAGCTCGGTTCGCGCCCGGGCGAACTCGCGGGCATCGATGGCCGCACGCACGACGGCCAGCGCGCCCTCGACATTTTCGGGCGCGCGTTTTGCCAATGCATCGATCCGCTTCAAACGATCGCGTGCCGATTCGCTCGCGCGCAGCTCGGCAAAACTTTGCGCCAATTCGGGATGCGGATTGGCGCGCCAGGCGGTGTCGATGATGCGGTTGGCCTTGCGCAAATAGCCGCCGTCGGCGAGGAGGTGCGCGGCGAGCGCCGCCGCCGGCACCAGGGTCGGCGCAAGCTTGTTGGCTTCGAGTGCGGCGGCCTTGGCCACCTCGCGGTCGGAATTCTCGGCAGCGAGCGCACGCGCCGTCAGCAACACCGCGCGCTGGCGGCGATAGCTCGCTTTGTCGAGCGCGCCGCGGCTTTGTTCCAGCAGCGCCAGCGCGGCGGCCCAGTCGCCGTCCTTGCAGCGCGCTTCAAGAACCGCCCGGCCGGCCCAGCCGAGCGTCGGCGCGGTGCGCGCGGCTTCCTCGGCATGGGCTCGCGCGCTTTCGTGATCGTCGCGGCGGTGCGCTTCGATGAACAGGCCATGCAGGCCGAGCGCCTTGGTGTCGGAGCGACTGGCCATGGCGCGAAACGCGCGCTCGGCGCCGTCGCGGTCGCCGCTGAGCTGGGCTGCTTGCGCGCTCAGCAATAGCGCGAGCGGTTCGCCGGGCGCGAGGCGATTGGCATCGGCCGAAAGTTTTCGGGCAGCGTCGATATCGCCGGAGCCGACCGCGATCAAGCCGTCGGAGATCGCCGCATAGGCGCGCGCGCCGCGGCGCTCGCGCTGCCGCCTAGCCAGCACGGTCGGCGAGCGGACGATGGCGCGGACAAGGCTCCAGACGATCGCCAGAACCGCCAGCGCCGCCGCCGCCGCCGCGGTCATCACCATCAGCGAGGTTTCGATGCGAAAGCCCTGCCAGGTGACAACCACATCGCCCGGCCGGTCGGCGAGCCACGCCTCGCCGAGGGCCAGAACCCCGACCACAATGAGAAAGAGTATGACGCGGATCATTGCGGGTTCGGCTTGCTGAGCGCCGCCAGCGTGTCGGCGGCAAGTTTTCGGCTCGCCGCAATGGCGGCGTTGCGCGCCTGCGCTTTCTCGACCCATGCGGCGGCAAGCGGTTTTGCCGCATCGGGCAATTTGGCGATATCGGCGAGCGCCGCGGCAATGTCGGCATGCGCGGCGTCGACATCGATCCGCGTCACCACCGATGCCGGATCGTCGCCCGGCGGTGCATCGACCGGCGTGATGCGGACGAGGTGTTGCGCGTTGCTCTCGAGCCGGCTCAGGAACGAGCTATCGCTCGACGCCGGGTCGGCCGCCTGCCGCAAGGCCGGAATGAGGCTCGCGAGTTCGTGCGCCAGCGCCCTGGCGGCCGGCACGCCGGCGGCGGCAAAGGCCTCGAGCGGGGCGGTAGCGCTTGGATCGGCGCCGAGCGATTTGGCGGCCGCGAGCTCGGCCTGATACTGCGCGCCGCGTTCGACCGTCGCGCGCAACGCCTCGGCGGCGACCGTCAACCGCGCCGCGCGGTCGTCGGCAGTCGCAGTCTCGTGTTTTATGTCGTCGGCAAGCGTCGTCACGGTGCTTTCGAGCGGTGCGATGCGGGCCGCCAGGGCATCGAGATCGCTGCGCGCCACGTTCGTCTGCGCGGCGCTCTTCGCTGCATCGGCCGCGGTCGAGGCGCTCTTGGCCTGCGCCAGCGCATTTTGCGCCGCAGCCGCAACGTCATCGACGCGGCGCGTGAGAGCGGCGAGTGAATCGTTCAGCGATTTTGCTGCGGCTTCCGCGGCGGCCAAACGGGAGACCAGCGCCGGGTCGGGCTGTGGCGGTGGAGATGGCTTTGGAGTGGCGATGGCGCCTTCGATCTTGCTCAGCCGTGCCGAGATTTCAGCAATCGCCGCGTTGTTCGTCGGCTGTGCACTCGGCGATACCGGCAGCAGGCCCGGCGGCACGTAGCCAGCGAACCAAAGCCCGGCGCCGATCGCGACGACCGCAATCGCGCCCGCTGCGATTCCAGTGACCGCCGTTTTGATGGGCGAACGTGGGCGGTCTGGCGCGTTGGCTGCGGCCGGCCCCTTTGCCGGGTCTTGTGACGGTTCTTGCGCGGCCGCCGGCTTTTCGGCGTCGACTTCCGTTGCCGTCAGGTCAATGGTCGGTGGCCGTCGACGCGGTGTGCTGTCAGGCTCGCTCATGCAGTTCCCAAGGCGCGGTCGCCGGCTCGTTCAAAGCTTGTCGCCACGGCATAGTACGGGGCAAAGATGGCGGCAACTGATCAGGCCGCGGCAATAAGCGCGATCAATAAGGCCTCGTTCGGACGCTCGGCGACACGGATGTCGGCGGCGCCGGCCTGCGCTAGCGGTTCCGCGACCTGCGCCGAAAGACAAAAATGGACCGGTTTTAGCGCGTTGGCGAGCACGCCTGCGGCCCGCGCCGCGTCGACATAAGCCTCGGTGCTGCGGCGGGAGAAGTGCAGCACGCCGTCGATGCCGCTGGCCAGTGCATCGGCTGCCGCAGGCGGCAGGCCGGTCGCGGCCATGGCGCGATAGATCATCGTGGTCTCGACGGCAAAGCCTTGGGCGCGCAGATCGCCGGCAAGATCGCCGGAGCGGTCTTCACCGGCGAGATAGAGGAGCGGGGCTGCCGGCTGCAGTCGCGTGGCGACGAGCCGCGCCAGATCGCTCACATCGCCGTCGGCGGACGTCACGTCGGCAAAGCCGGCCGCGGCCATGGCATCGGCGCTGCGCCGGCCGACGGCAAAGACCGGCAGCGCGCGCAATGGCGCGACGCGCGCGTGCGCTGTGACGGCATGGGCGGCGTTGGCGCTGGTGATCAAAACCGCGGCCCACGGTCCGGCGCCGATCTTCGCATCGGCTGCCGGCTCGATGCGCAGCAGTGGCGCGGTAATCACGTCGTGACCTTGCGCGCGCAGTGCGGCGGCGGTGCGTTGCGCGTCGGGCTCGGGGCGCGTGAGCAGAATCCGCACGTTCAATTCCGCACGAAGAAATCGGCGCCGCCGCGCGTCTTGAGCTCGCGGCCGGCATCGGCGCCGAGTTCCGCTGCCTGGTCGCAGCGGCCGTCGCGCAAAACCTCTAATGCCGCACTGCCGTCGGGCTTTACGATGATGCCGTGGAAATGGACGATGTCGCTATTGATCCGCGCGTGGCCGCCGATCGGCGTCCGGCAGGAGCCGTCGAGCACGGCGAGAAACGCGCGCTCCGCGGTCACCGCGGTCGCGGTATCGGGGTCGTCGATCTTGGCGACCAGCGCGCGGGTCGCGGCGTCATCGGCGCGGGTCTCGATGCCGATCGCGCCTTGGCCCACTGCCGGCAAAAATTCGTCGACGTCGAGCAATGCCGCCGCGGCGTCGAGCAGGCCGAGCCGCTTCAAGCCGGCGACGGCGAGCAGTGTCGCGTCGGCTTCGCCGGCCTCGATCTTACGCAAGCGCGTCTCGACGTTGCCGCGCAATGGCACGATGGCGAGGTCCGGCCGCAAGCGCTTGACCAAGGCTTGCCGCCGCAGCGACGCCGTGCCGATCACCGCGCCGCGCGGCAGATCGCGCAAGGTTTTGGCCTTAGCGCTGATGAAGGCATCGCGCGCATCCTCGCGCGGCAAAAACGCCGACAGCACGAGGCCGGGCGGCAGCACGGTGGTCATGTCCTTCGATGAATGCACCGCGAGGTCGATGGCGCCGTTGAGCAGCGCGTCCTCGATCTCCTTGGTGAAGAGCCCCTTGCCGCCGAGGTCGTTGAGCGGCCGGTCCTGGATGACGTCGCCGGTGGTGCGGATGATTTTGATCTCGATCCGCGCGGCATCGAGCCCGCAGGCCACGGCGAGGCGGCTTTGCACCTCGCGCGCCTGCACCAGCGCCAGCGGCGAGCCGCGCGAGCCGATGCGTAGGACCGGAGTTTTGGTCGAGGATTGTGCCATGAGCCCTTCAGGTGCTAGGCCGCGCCCAGATGTTGGCAGCCTTATAATATAGAAATGGTCATCCTCGGCATCGAGACGACCTGCGACGAGACCGCGGCGGCCCTGGTCGAGCGGACCGAGGACGGCAAAGGGCGGATTCTGTCCAATATCGTTCTTTCACAGGTCAGCGAGCACGCCGAATTCGGCGGCGTGGTGCCGGAGATCGCGGCACGTGCCCATGTCGAGGCGCTCGATGCCATCATCGCCGGAGCCATGGCCGAGGCGCAAATGTCGTTCGAGGCGCTCGACGGCGTCGCCGCTGCCGCCGGGCCTGGCCTGATCGGCGGCGTCATCGTCGGCCTCACCACGGCCAAGGCGATTGCGCTCGCCCACGATAAGCCGCTGATCGCGGTCAATCACCTGGAAGGGCACGCGCTCACCGCGCGGCTCACCGATGCGACGCCGTTTCCCTATTGCCTGTTTCTCGCGTCCGGCGGCCACACCCAAATCCTCGCCGTGCGCGGCGTCGGCGATTATGTGCGCTTCGGCGGCACGGTCGATGACGCCATCGGCGAAGCGTTCGACAAGACCGCAAAGCTCCTCGGCCTCGGCTATCCGGGCGGCCCGCTGGTCGAAAAAGAGGCCGCCCACGGCGATGCCAAGCGGTTCGCGTTGCCGCGGCCGATGCTTGGGCGTCACGATGCCAATTTTTCGCTGTCCGGCCTGAAGACCGCGCTGCGTCTCGAGGCGGAAAAGATCGCGCCGCTGAGTGATCAAGACGTCGCCGATCTGTGCGCTTCGTTCCAGCAGGCGGTGGTCGATGTGGTGATGGACCGGCTGCGCGCCGGCATGCGCATGTTCCGCGATCGCCTCGGCACGCCGACTGCGCTGGTTTGCGCCGGCGGCGTCGCCGCCAATCAGGCGATCCGGAAAGTCCTGCACCGCGTCGCCTTCGAAGTTGGCGCCACGCTGGTGGCGCCGCCGCCGGCCTTGTGCACCGACAACGGCGCCATGATCGCCTGGGCCGGCGCCGAGCGGCTTGCTCTCGGACTCACCGATCCGCTGGATGTCGCGCCAAGGGCGCGCTGGCCGCTCGATCAGGTGACGAAGGCGGCGGCGACGACGTAGGCGCGCCTACTGCTCGAACCGCTCGACGAACCAACGCAACAGCCGCATCCAGATCTCGTCCTTGCCGACGACGTCCTCGATGCCGTGTTCGAGGTTCGGATTGTCGTTGACTTCCATGACGACGATGCCGTTGTCGGTCTGCTTGAGGTCGACGCCGTAAAAGCCGTCGCCGATCGGCCGCGCCGCGCGCACCGCGATATCCATCACCTCGCGCGGCGCCTGGGCGAGATCGAAGGCGCGGAAGCCGCCTTCGTGGGACGAGCCGTCGGGCCTTGTACTTCACCACCTGCCAATGGCCGCGCGCCATGCGGTATTGGCAGACGAACAGCGGCTCGCCGGCCAGCACGCCGACGCGCCAATCGAAATCGGTCGGCAGGAATTTCTGCGCCAGGAGGAGATCGGTCTCTTCGAACAGCTCCTCGCAGATGCGCTTGAGCGCGGCCGGCGATTCGATCTTGTGCACGCCGCGCGAGAACGAGCCGTCCGGGATCTTGACCACCAGCGGCAGGCCGAGCTCGTCGATCACCTTGGTCAGGTCGGTGTCCTCGGCGAGGATCACGGTCGGCGGCGTCGGCACCTGATTCTCCTGCAACAGTTCCATCAAGAACACTTTGTTGGTGCAGCGGATCATCGAGATCGGATCGTCGATCACCGGCATGCCCTCCTGCCAGGCGCGGCGGGCGAAGCGGTAGGTGTGATTGTCGATCGAGGTGGTTTCGCGGATGAACAGGCCGTCGTATTCGGCGAGCTCGGCGAGCTGACGCTTGGTGATCGGCTCGACGTCGACCGACAGCTTCTCGGCGATGCGCGCGAAGTGCTTGATCGAGCTCGGCGACGACGGCGCCGTCTTCTCGTTCTCGTTCGGATCGTACAGCACCGCGAGATCGTATTTGGCGACCGAGCGCGCCTTGGGGTCGCGCCATTCCCGCTTGGTGTGATTGTTCAGCGACTCGCGAAAAAACTCGCCTTCGCCGTTGGCCAGCCTGGTGATGGCGCGCGGGCGGATGCGGTCGATCGATAGCCGGGTACCGGGCTCGACGATCACTTCCAGCGCCGGGCAGCGGAACCAGTCGAACAAGCAGCCGGCCGAACGGCTCGAAGCGCGGGTCGCGGGCGATGCCGAAACAGACCAAAAGCTTGAACTCGCCTTCGGGCTGGAACTCGGCGCGACGGGCGCAGCGGTTGAGTTCGTCCTCGAGTTCCGGCAGCGCGTGCTCGTAGAGCTTCTGCTCGCGCAGCTCCAGCATGGTCTCGACGGTCGGCACCACGCGGTGGCCGCGCGCCTCGGCGAGCAGCGAGGCGTAGTAGCCCTTGGACTGGTAGGCGTAGGAGCGGGCGAGGTTGACGATCTTCGGCCGCCCGATGTCGAACAGGCGCGGTCGCGCCAAATACTCGCCCGTGGAGATGACCTTGTGCGGCGTCTCGGCGTTGGGCAGGTCGCGGCCTTGGTCGACAAGGATGACCCAGCCGGTCATGGGCGGGTTCCCTTCCAGTCGCCAGCGTTATGCAAAATAAGGCCGATCATGCGTTCGAAATCAGGCACGGCACGATTCGTCATAACCGGATTCAAATCCGTTTGCGACAGCACCGGCGACGATGTCCACCGTCTAAACCGATTCGGCTGTCACAGTCAGGCGGGGCTTTTGGCGCGCCCCGAGAGACTTGTCGAAGCGCAGCGCGTCGCCGCCGTCGTCATAATAGCGGTGGTGCCGGCCGAACAGCCGGTAGCCGGACTTTTCGTAGCGCGCGATGGCGCGGGTATTGTGCTCGTGGACTTCAAGCCGCATGGCGCGGCGCCGCCGGCGCGCCGCCGCCGCTTCCGCCGCCGCGAGCAGTAGCGGCCCGATGCCGCGGCTAGGGATGTGCGGGGCGACGGCGATGGAATAGAGCCGGGCGAGTTTTGAGCGCGCCGGGTAAAGCACCAGCGCGTAGCCGGCGAGCTTGCCGCTTTCTTCGGCAACGATCAGCGAGTTCGTTGGCGCGGTGAGAAAGTGGCGAAAGCTCCGCCGCGACAGAGATGTCGGTGGTGAAGACGGCGTTTTCGAGCGCGACCAGCGCGTCGAGATCGCGCATGTGGCCGGGGCGAAGTTTGGCCGGCGGAGCAGGATGTCGCGATGCGCTCACGCGACGCGCCCTTCCTCGATCCGCGCGATCATGGTCTCCAGCCGTTCCAGCCGGTCGGCCTCGCCCGGCGGCTTGTCCCAGCGCAGCCGGCTGATGCGGGGAAAGCGCATCGCCAGCCCGGATTTGTGCCGCGTCGAGCGCTGCAGGCCCTCGAAGGCGACTTCGAGCACCAGACCCTGGTCGGGCTCGTGCACCACTTCGCGCACCGGGCCGAACCGGTCGGTGGTGTTGCGGCGGACGAAGCGGTCGATCTGCAACAGCTCCTCGTCGGTGAAGCCGAAATAGGCCTTGCCGACCGGCACCAGCTCGTCGCCGCCTTCGCCGCGCGTCCAGACGCCGAACGTGTAGTCGGAATAATACGACGAGCGCTTGCCGTGGCCGCGCTGGGCATACATCAGCACCGCGTCGATGATGAAGGGATCGCGCTTCCATTTCCACCACGGACCTTTCGGCCGGCCGGGCAGGTAGAGCGCATCGCGCCGCTTGAGCATGACGCCCTCGACCGCCGGCGGCGTCCGCGCCGGCGCCGGCCGCCGCCGGATCGTTCCGCGCGGCCGCAAGTTCGTCCCAGGTCGCAAACGGAACGAGCGGCGAGAGATCGACGCGTTCGTCGCCCAGCCGCGCGATGAAATTCTCCAGCCGCGCGCGGCGCTCGGCGAACGGCCGCTCGCGCAAATCCTCGTCGCCGTCGGCGAGAAGATCGTAGGCGCGCAGATGCGCGGGAAATTCCGCGATCAGCTTCGGCGTGACGGTTTTGCGATTGAGCCGCTGCTGCAGCACGTTGAACGACTGCACCCGGCGGTCGCGCATGATCAGAAGCTCGCCGTCGATGGCGCCGGGCAGGTGCAGCGCGTCGAGCAGATCGGGAAAGCTTTTGGAAATGTCCTCGCCGGTGCGCGAATAGAGCCGCGCGATCGTTGCGCCGTCCTGCCGCGCCGCGCGACGGCCTGCACGCGGATGCCGTCCCATTTCCATTCCGCCATGAAATCGCGCCGCATCGAGTGCGGCGAGATCGGCGTCATCGAGCGCATGCGCCAGCATCGGCGGCCGGAACGGCGCCGGGTCGCTGCTCGCCGGTTTGTCCGCGCGGCCTTCGAGCCAGGCGAACAGCTCGAGATAGGGCGGCGCGAGGCCGGGCCACAGCAGTTCGATCTCCTGCGCATCCTTGCCGCCGAGCGCCGCGACCGCGGTCTTGGCCAGCCGCGCCGAGACGCCGATGCGCAAGCCGCCGGTCACGAGCTTGATCAGCGCCCAGCGCCCGGTCTCGTCGAGCGCATCGAGCCAGCGCGCGAGCTGCGTCGGCAGTTGCGCCTTGCCGAGCGTGGAGAGCGTTTCGATGACGGCGGTGAGAGTGAGTTCCCCTCCCCCTTGTGGGGAGGGGTTAGGGGTGGGGGTCGGGAGGGGATGAGAAGGCGGAGACGATTGCTCATTTACAACCGTCGACGCCTGCGATTTCCCCTCCCGACCCCCCACCCCACCCTCCCCCACAAGGGGGGAGGGAGCAAGCGTCAGGCCACATCAGCGCGACGGTCTCGGAGAGATCGCCGACATAATCGTAGGACAGCTCGAACAGCACCGGGTCGGTGCGCTCGGCGATCAGGCTGCGGATGAGGCCGGCTTTGGCGTGCGGAAAGCTCAGCGCGCCGGTCAGCGCGGCGAGCGCCCAGCCGCGCTCGGGATCGGGCGTCGAGCGGAAATAGTCGGTGATCAGCCGCAGCTTGTTGTTGCGCGCCGGCTCGTAGGCGAGGCGGTCGAGCAGTTCGGCGAAGCGGTTCATGCCTCCGCCTCGCCGCCTGCTCGCCGGCTCATCGTCCTCGTCGCCATAGCCGACGATATCGAGCGGCCGCGCCTTGAGGCCGCGCGTGCCGCACCAGTGCACCAGCGCATCCTCCTGGCCGTGCGTGACCCAGATTTCGCCGGCGCCGGTCGCGGCGATGGTCGCGGTGAGGCCGTCCCAGTCGGCGTGATCGGAAATCACCAGCGGCAGCGCGACGCCGTGCTGCCGCGCGCGCGCGCGCACCCGCATCCAGCCCGACGCGAAGGCGGTGAGCGGATCGGGAAAGCGCCGCGTCCACAGATCGTTCAGCGCCGACGGCGGGCAGATCGTGATGGTGCCGGCGAGGTCTGCCTTGGTGGCGCCGCGCACCAGCCGCAATTCGCCGAGCGCGATGCCGCGGCTTTCGTAGTAGCGCGTGATCTTCTCCATCGCGCCGTGCAGATAGATCGGCGCGTCGTAGCCGGCCTGGCGCAACAGCGCGATGACGCGCTGCGCCTTGCCGAGCGAATAGGCGCCGACCAGATGGGCGCGCTCGGGAAACAGCGCGACCGAGCGCAGCAGCTTGGCGATCTCGCCGTCGGGATCGCCGTGGCGGAACACCGGCAGCGCGAACGTCGCCTCGGTGATGAACACGTCGCAGGGCACCAGCTCGAACGGCGCGCAGGTCGGATCGGCGACGTTCTTGTAGTCGCCGGAGGCGACGATGCGCAGGCCGTTCGGCCTGCGACCGCGATCTGCGCCGAGCCGAGCACGTGGCCGGCGGGATGGAACGTCACCGTCGCGCCGCCGAGCGCGAGGCTCTCGCCGTAGCCGACCGCCTGCGTCGTGCCGGCGAAATTCTCGCCGTAGCGCAGCCGCATCAGGTCGAGCGTCTCCTGCGTCGCCAGCACCGCGCCGTGGCCGGCGCGGGCATGGTCGGAATGGGCATGCGTGATCAGCGCCCGCTCGACCGGCCGCGTCGGGTCGATATGGAAGCCGCCGCGCTTGCAGCAGACGCCGGCCGGCGTCGGCACCAGGATGTCTTCAGGACGCATCGCGAGTCATAAATAGTCATTTCGCTGCGCCACGCGAGCATCGCCCGATGACCGATACCGGCCCGCTCTTTGTCTCCTCCGGCGACCTGATCGCCGACCGGCGCTACAAATGGGCGCTCGACCATGCCGCGCGCGGCGATCTGGCCGGCGCCGCCGATATTCTGGCGCAGACCGTGGAACTGGCGCCGCGCTTCGCCACGGCCTGGTTCGCGCTCGGCGCCATCCGCGAGCAGCTCGGCGACCGCGACGGCGCGATTGCGGCTTTCGAGCACGCGCGCGATGCCGATCCCGAGGATTATCACGGCGCGCGGCTGCAACTGGCGCGGCTCGGAGCCGGCGAGGCGACGCCGGCGATGACCGAAACCTATGTCCGCCGGCTGTTCGACCAATACGCCGGCGCGCTACGACACGGCGCTCACCGAGCGTCTGCATTATCGCGGCCCGGCGCTGCTGCGCGAGGCGGTCGAAGCGCGTGCTGCGCAGGGCGGACGGCCGCTGCGCTTCGGTTCGATGCTCGATCTCGGCTGCGGCACCGGGCTCGGCGGCGCGGTCTTCCGGCCATTTGTCGATTGGCTCGTCGGCGTCGATCTGTCGCCCGCCATGATCGCGCAGGCGTCGACCAAGGGCTTCTACGATCGGCTCGTGACTGCCGAGCTTGCGGATTTTCTGGCAGACGAAGCCAGCGACATGGCAAACTATCACCTCGTCCTCGCCGCTGATGTCTTTGTCTATGTGAACGATCTTGCGCCGATCATCGCCGGCATTGCGCGCGTCCTCGCGCCCGGACGGCCTGCTCGCCTTCACGGTCGAGACCCATGCCGGCGACGGCGCAAAGCTGCTGCCGACGCTGCGTTATGCCCACGGTGAGGCCTATGTCCGCGGCGTGCTCGGCGGCGTCGGCCTCATGCCGCGTGCATCTCGCCAAAGCCGCGGTGCGCAGCGAAAAGGGCGTGCCGGTCGATAGTCTCGTCGTGGTGGCGCAGCCCTCGACCGCGATGCCTCGGCTCGCTACTTCTGGCGGGTGACCGTCCTCGAACGCCTAAACGTCCTACCGGAGCCGTTCGCGCGCTGGTTCGCCAGCCGCGGCTGGACGCCGCGCGCGCATCAGTTGGAACTTTTGGCCAACGCGCGAGGCCGGGCGCTCGGTGCTGCTGATCGCGCCGACCGGCGGCGGCAAGACGCTGGCCGGATTTCTGCCGAGCCTGGTGGAGTTGAGCGCGCCGATCGTTCCCGCAAGCTGCGGCGCAGGGCGAAAGCTCATCTCGACCGGCCGCGGCGTCCGCCGCGACGGCGGCCTGCACACGCTCTACATCTCGCCGCTCAAGGCGCTTGCCGTCGATATCGCGCGCAATCTGGAAACGCCGATTGCCGAGATGGGGCTGCCGATCCGCATCGAGACCCGCACCGGCGACACGCCGACCTCGAAGCGCCAGCGCCAGCGTCGCGATCCGCCGGAGATTTTGCTGACCACGCCGGAGCAGGTGGCGCTGCTGCTCGCCTCCGCCGACGCGCCGTATCTGTTCGGCTCGCTCAAGCGCGTGATCCTCGACGAGCTGCACGCGCTGGTGACCTCGAAGCGCGGCGATCTGCTCTCGCTCGGCCTGGCGCGGCTGTTTCGCCTCGCGCCGGAGCTCACCAGCATCGGGCTCTCGGCGACGGTAGCCGAGCCCGACGATCTGTGCCGTTTCATGGTGCCGCAGCGCGGCGGCGCCCGCACTGGCCGATCTCATCGTCGCCGAAGCCGGCGCCGCGCCCGATGTCGCCATGCTCGACTCCAGCGAGCGTGTGCCGTGGGCCGGTCATTCGGCGCGCTACGCGCTCGGCGAGATTTATGCGCTCATCAAGGCGCACCGCACCACGCTGGTCTTCGTCAACACCCGCAGCCAGGCCGAAGGTATTTTCCAGGACCTTTGGCACATCAACGACGACAATCTCGCCGATCGCGCTGCATCACGGCTCGCTCGACGTGGCGCAGCGGCGCAAGGTCGAAGCCGCGATGGCGGCTGGCCGCCTGCGCGCCGTCGTCTGCACGTCGTCGCTCGATCTCGGCGTCGACTGGGGCGACGTCGATCTGGTCATCAATGTCGGCGCGCCGAAAGGCGCCTCGCGCATGCTGCAACGCATCGGCCGCGCCAATCACCGCATGGACGAGCCGTCGAAGGGCGTGCTGGTGCCGGCCAACCGCTTCGAAGTGCTGGAATGCCGCGCCGCGCTCGACGCCATCGCCGAGAATGCGCAGGACACGCCGGCGTCGCGCATCGGCGCGCTCGACGTGCTGGCGCAGCACGTGCTCGGCTGCGCCTGCGGCGAGCCGTTCCTGCAGCGATGACCTTTACGCCGAAGTGACATCGGCGGCGCCCTATGCGGCGCTGACCCGCGTCGATTTCGATGCCGTGGTCGATTTCGTCGCCACCGGCGGCTATGCGCTCAAAGCCTACGAACGCTTCGCCCGCATCCGCCAGGGCAAGGACGGCCGCTGGCGCATCGCCAACCCTTGGGTCGCGCAGCGCTACCGGCTCAATGTCGGCACCATCGTCGAAGCCGACATGCTGAAAGTTCGTCTGGTGCGCTCGCGCGTCTCGAAAATGATTCCGCGCGGCGGCCGGCTGCTCGGCGAGGTCGAGGAATATTTCGTCGAGACCATGGTGCCGGGCGACACCTTCGTGTTCGCCGGCGAAATCCTGCAATACGAGGCGATTGGTCGAAGACGAAGTCTATGTCTCGCGCGCGACGTCGGAAGATCCGAAGGTCCCGGCCTACGAAGGCGGCAAATTTCCGCTGTCCACCTATCTCGCCGAGCGCGTTCGCGGCATCATCTCCCATCCGCAGGAGTGGCGAGCGCTTCCCGCCCAGGTGCGCGAGTGGCTGGAAATCCAGCAATGGCGCTCGCAGATGCCGGGCCAGCGCGAGTTGCTGGTCGAGACATTTCCGCGCGCCAACAAATATTATCTCGTCTGCTATCCGTTCGAAGGCCGTCTCGCCCATCAGACGCTCGGCATGCTGCTGACGCGGCGGCTAGAGCGTGCGCGGCTCAAACCGTTGGGTTTTGTCGCCAACGAATATGCGCTCGCGGTCTGGGGTCTTGGCGACGTCGCGGCGTGGCTTGCGCGCGGCGATCTTTCGCTCGCGGCTTTGTTCGACGAGGACATGCTCGGCGACGATCTCGAAGCCTGGCTCGCCGAATCGGCGCTGATGAAGCGCACGTTTCCGCAACTGTGCGATCATCGCCGGCCTGATCGAGCGCCGTTTTCCGGGCGAGGAGAAATCCCGCCGCCAGGTCACGATCTCGACCGATCTGGTCTATGACGTGCTGCGCAGCCATCAGCCCGACCACATGCTGCTGCGCGCGGCGCGGGCCGATGCCGCGACCGGCCTGCTCGACGTGCGCCGGCTCGGCGATATGCTCTCGCGCATCAAGGGCCGAATCGTCCATAAGGCGCTCGATCACGTCTCGCCGCTCGCGGTTCCGGTGATGCTGGAGATCGGGCGCGAGACGGTCTACGGCGAAGCGGCCGACACGCTCCTGGCCGAGACCGAGGACGGAGTTGGTGAAGGAGGCGATGCAGTGAGGGCCGAGTCTTGCGCGCACTGACCCCCACCCGGCGCGCTACGCCCGCTGTCCTCCCCCCTGCAGGGGGAGGTCAAGACATTGCCGTCGCCGGCGCCGCGCTGGTCGCCGATTGCGCCGGCGCGCTCTATTGGCCCGATGAAAGCCTGCTCGTCGTCGCCGATCTGCATCTGGAAAAAGGCTCGGCCTTTGCCGCGCGCGGCGTGTTGCTGCCGCCTTATGACACGGCGGCGACGTTGGCGCGGCTCGCCATGCTCATCGAACGCTACGCGCCGCGTCTGGTCATCGCGCTCGGCGACAGCTTTCATGACGGCGGCGGGCCGGCGCGCATGAGCGACATCAGCCGCGCCGGGCTCAAAGCACTGCAACGCGGTCGCGATTGGCTGTGGATTGCCGGCAACCACGATCCCGATCCGGCCGACAATATCGGTGGCCGGTTTGCCGAGATTTTGGCGCTCGGCCCGCTGACATTCCGTCACGAGCCGTCGCCGCGTCCGTGCGACGGCGAAATCGCCGGCCACCTGCATCCGCAGGCGCGGATCGCGCGCCGCGGCCGCGCCGTGAGCCGGCGCTGCTTTGCCGGCGACGGCAAGCGGCTGGTCATGCCGGCGTTCGGCGCCTATGCGGGCGGCCTCAATGTGCGCGACCGCGCCATCGTGGCGTTGTTCGGCGCGCTGTCATTCACCGCGCACATGCTGAGCGAGCGGCGCATCTACGCCATCGCCGCGGCGCGGTGCTTGGCCGATTGATTGATTAGTTGAGCTTGGCGCTCGGCGCCGGCGTTTTGGCTGCTTGCGGCTGCTGTTTCGGTTTCGCGGCCGGTGCGGCGCTTGCGGTCGCGTCCCAGCCGCTAGGCGGCGTCTTGACGTTGATCGCGTCGTCCGGCTGCGATTGCACGCTCCAGGTCTTCACCGCAAGCCGCGCCGCGGCGAGCGATTGCTGGTCGAGACGGGCGGCGACTTCGTCGCTTTTCTTCGCCGCGTCCTGGTCGCCCTGGATCGCGGCCAACGCGAACCATTTGTAGGACTCGGCATAATTCTGCGTCACGCCGATGCCGCGGGCGTACAAGATGCCGAGATTGTATTGGCTGTCGGTGACGCCGTGATCGGCGGCCTCGCGGAACCAATGCGCGGCGTTGGCGTAATCCGCCGGACCGTCGACGCCCTCGGCATAGAGCACGGCGAGATTGTGCATCGCCTTGCCGTTCCCCTTGCCGGCCGCGGCGAGATAAAGGTCGCGCGCGGCGGCGAGATCCTTCTTCACCCCGATGCCTTTTTCGTAAAAACCGCCAAGGCGGAATTGCGCCGGCGCCAAGCCCTGCTTGGCGGCGCGCTCGAACCACAGTGCCGCCGACTCGCCGCTGCGCGGCACGCCGTGGCCGTCGGCAAAGCGCGTGCCGATCTCGTAGGCGGCAGCCGCATCGCCCGAAAGCGCGGCCGCGCGCAGCGCCGGTCCGCCGATGGTGGCCGGCAATTTGTCGCCCAGCGGCGTCGCCGGGCGCGGCAGCGATCCGGTGACGTCGGTGGCGGCGGCAACCGCCGCGACCGCTTCCCGCGAGCTGTCACGGGAGGCGGTCTGCTGTGTCGGCTTGGTGCTGATATTGGCGCCGGATTTCGGGTTCGGCTGCGGCGCGGGCAGCGCCGCCGGCGGTGTGCTCGGAACGGGAAGCGGTGCCGGCGCGGCAGCCGCGGGAGGCTGCGGCGCGGGAGGCGGCGGCGCCGGATCGGGCAGTGCTGTGACGGGCGGCGGCGCTTTCTCGGGCTCCGCCGCTTTCTGTGGCTGCGACTCCTCGGTGGAAGCAGCGGGCGGAGGAACTTGAGGTCCGGCCTCGAACAACCGCGACGCAATCTGTATGCAGCCGATCACGATCAGGGCGGCGGCGCCGGCAATGATCAGCGGGCGCGTGCGCTGGCTCGGATTCTTCAGCGCTGCCGTGCCTTTGCCTTTGGCATCAGTATTCGACCCAGCCGCCGCGGCGGCCTGGGCGGCGCGCCGTGCGGCGGCGATGAAATTGGGCTTTTGTCCGGGATCGGCGATCACCGGCGGCTTGGTGGAGCTCACCGCGGCTTCGGAGGCGGCGATCCGGTCCGCGGCCGAAGCCGTCGGCCGGGAGCGGCTTGAGCCGGGCTCCAGCGGATGATCGGGCGGCAGGCTGGGATCGATCGGTTTTCGCGCGGCAGTGCGAGGCGAGGCCTCCTCCATCGGCACGATGGACGGGGCTTCGGGAGCGGGCTCCGGGACCGGTTCAACCGCGAAGGCTGGCAGCTTCAGCTTGGGCTCTGGCGCCACTACGGGCGGTTCCGGCACGGGCTCAGGCTGAGGCGCAGTCTCGCGGATGCCGCTCTCGATCATGGCGAGACGGTCGACCACATGCTCCACGGTGTCCTGGACCGCTTCGAGCGAATCGAGCGTGCGCTGCTCGCTTTGCTTGATCTCGGCGACTTCGCGCTCGATGGCGTGGACTGTCAGCGGTTCTTCGGCGGCGGGCATGCGCCTGGACAGCGTGTCGACGTTTGAGCCGCGGAGCTCGTCGATATGCACCAGAAGGTCAGCGATGCCGCGCTCGATCGCTTCGAGATGGCCGAGCCGCGCGTCGGAGGCGTCGAAGCGCTGCACCAATGTCGCGATGCGGTCTTCCAGATGCGCCAGCGCGGCGTGATCGGTGTGCGTCAGCTGCACCCATTCGAGCTTCTCGATCAGCCCCGTCAGCAGCTTTTCAAGCTCGTGCGGCACCGCGGTTCCCGCTTCGGTCGAAGCGGTCAGCGCGTTGGTCAGCGTCTCGATGCGGTTCTCGAGTGCCGAGAGACTCTGTCCGCTCGCCGCGGTGCTGGCGAGGGTGTCCACTTTGCCGGCGAGCGAGCGCACGTCTTCGGCGACTTTGGTCAGCGTCTCGTTGGAGGCGACATGGGAGACGATGCCACGCAAGGCGCCGATGGCGGTTTCGAGTTGTTGCAGCGCTGCCGGATCGTCCTTGGCGACGATCATGTCGACCTTTTGCGACAGCGCCCGCACCGCCTCGTCGAAACCGACCAGGCTTTCCGCGGGCTTAAGGTTTTGCAGCGCTTCGCGCACGTCGCCTAAGCCCCGCTCGAGGCCGGCAATCGCGCCCATATCGACGCCGCACTGGCGGCTGTGCTCGATGCGTTGCGCCAGCGCCTTGACCTCGATCTCGAGCGATTCCACGGCACGGCGCGGCAGCGCCTCGGTGATCAAGCGCGCGATGTCGGTGAGGTCGCCACGGATCGCCGCGACCGAGCTTTCGAGGTCGGACGACGGCCCGAGAGATTCGATCCGCGCCGTGATCTGCCGCAATTGCCGCTCGAGGCCCTCGATGTCGATGACCGATTCGACGGGCACTTCCCGGATCGCCGGCTGTGGCACGGGCTCGCTGTCAAGCACGCGTTGCCTGGCCGCGATCTCGGCGGGCGCCTCACGGATCGCCGGTTGTGGCGAGGGATCGCCGTCGAGCACGCGTTGCCTGGCGGCGATTTCGGCGGGAACGTCCCGGGTCGCCGGTTGCGGCGCGGGGTCGCCGTCGAGCGCGCGTTGCCGCGCTGCGATCTCGGCCACCGCGTCGTCGATCGACACACTGTCAGCATTTGTTGCGGGGCGGTTGCGCGCGGCAGCCGGAGCGGGAGGCCGCTCGATCGGACGACGCGGCTGTGCCGGCGCTCCGGTCAGCCGCCCATTGGCATCGTTACGTCCCTCGCCGAGCGAGGCGGCGCGACGCTGCGGCGCCAGCTGGCGTGCGGCCGCCTCGCTGCGCGCCAGCCGTTCCAATTGTTGGGAAAGCTTGTCGAGACGGGAGTGGACTTGGTTCAGCGCGCCGCGCGTGCGGGCGCTCTCGCGTTGAAATTCGCTGTCTTTTTCTGGGCGGCGCTCCACTTCCTGGGGGCGCTCCTCGTCGCGATCGCGGTGCCGCTCCCGCGGCTCAGGCGACTCCCGCTCGACGTCGCGTTGCCTTAGCTCACGATCGTCGCCGCGCCGCCGCGTTCCACGCTCATCGCCACGTTGCTGCGCTTCTCGATCGTTGCTGCGTTGCCGCGGCTCCCGATCATCGTCACGTCGCTGCGGCTCCCGCCCGTCGCGCCGGGACCGCGAGCGGAGCGGCCGCTCATCGTCGTCCTGGTCGTCATAATCGGAAAACAGTGTCGGCTCGTCGTCTTCTTCGTCGTCCGGCTCGATGACGTCGTTGAGCCATTCGCCGACTGACACGCCGGAGCGCCGCGCCGCCGTGCGCACGGCTTCCCGCGCCTCGGGGCGCAGGCCTCTGAGATTCCACGGACCGCCAGATTTCATTCTCACGACCAAAGCCACATGGGCGGAGCAGGATGTCCCCTCCGAGCCGACCTTGCTGAGGGACGATGCAGCCGGCGCGGTCCTGTTTCCCCGGCTGTCGACTTTTCCGGAATAGGGTAAACATGCCGTTAAAGACCGGCCGGATCGGTAAATAACGCCGCGCGTCTGCGGCTCGCCAAGCGGGAGCATGCCGGCGGGTCGCCCGCCGGCCGTCGCGCCCTGGAGTCGGCTAGCCTGCGGAAGGCCGAGCGACGTCATGCCGACCTACAGGGCTCCGGTCGACGAGGTGATGTTCCTGTTGCGCGACGTGTTCCACGTCGACCGCTACAACAATCTTCCGGGTTTTGCCGAAGCCACCCCCGACATCGTCGAGGCCGTGCTCACGGAGGCGGCAAAATTCTGCGAGGACGTGCTCGCCCCGCTCAACCGCGTCGGCGACAAGGAAGGCTGCCGGCGCCACGCCGACGGTTCCGTCACCACGCCGCCGGGTTTCAAGGACGCCTACCGAAAACTCGTCGCCGGCGGCTGGGCCGGCGCCTCGGCGCCCGCCGAATTCGGCGGCCAGGGCCTGCCGACGGTGCTGACCCAGGCCGTCCGCGAGTTCCTGTACTCATCGAACATGGCCTTTGCCATGTATTCGAGCCTGGCGCTGGGCGCGGTTGCGGCGATCTACAGCCACGGTTCGGCCGAGCAGAAGGCGCGCTACCTGCCGAAACTCATCAGCGGCGAATGGGCCGGCACCATGAACCTGACCGAGCCGCAATGCGGCACCGATCTCGGTCAGCTGCGCTGCCGTGCCGCGCCGCAGCCCGACGGCAGCTACAAAATCACCGGCACCAAGATTTTCATTTCCGCCGGCGAGCACGATCTGACCGACAACATCATCCATCTGGTGCTCGCGCGCATCGACGGTGCGCCACCCGGCACCAAGGGCATTTCGCTGTTCATCGTGCCGAAATTTTTGCTTACCGCCGAAGGCGCGCCGGGTGAGCGCAACGCGGTGTCGTGCGGCTCGATCGAAGAGAAGATGGGCATCCACGGCAACGCCACCTGCGTGATGAATTACGACGGCGCTACCGGCTGGCTCACTGGCGAGAAGCATCGCGGGCTATATGCGATGTTCACGATGATGAACACCGCGCGGCTCAGCGTCGGCGTGCAGGGGCTGGCATTGTCCGAGGTCGCCTATCAAAACGCCGTCGCCTACGCCAAGGATCGGCTTGCCGGGCGTGCGCTGAGCGGCGCGAAATTTCCGCAAAAAGCCGCCGATCCCATCATCGTGCATCCGGACGTGCGCCGCATGCTGATGACCATGCGCGCGTTCAACGATGCGGCACGCGCGCTGGTGCTGTGGACCGCGCTCAAGGGCGACATCGCGCGGCGCTCCACTGACGTGAAAGAGCGCGAAGCAGCCGACGACCATATGGGCCTGATGACGCCGGTGATCAAAGGTGTGCTCACCGATCAGGGCTTTGCCAATACGGTAGCCGCACAGCAGATTTTCGGCGGCCACGGCTACATTGCCGAACACGGCATGGAGCAGTTCGTACGCGATGCGCGGATCTCCATGATCTACGAGGGCGCCAACGGTATCCAGGCGCTCGACCTAGTTGGCCGCAAATTGCCGAAGGACGGCGGCCGCGCCTTGCAGGCATTCTTCGCCGAGGTGTCCGGCTACATCAAGGAGGCTGACGCGGCGATGG
The DNA here is from genome assembly GCA_963821175.1 of uncultured Alphaproteobacteria bacterium. GTDB lineage: Bacteria > Pseudomonadota > Alphaproteobacteria > Rhizobiales > Xanthobacteraceae > BOG-931. Next base: position 377 of record CAWGCU010000023.1, on the reverse strand, counting down.
CGCCCTACGTAAAACCGCTCGGTCAGGCGCTCGGCGAGTTGCGTGAGGCGACGCTGTGGTTCGCCCAGAACGCGCCAGGCAATCCCGACAATATCGGTGCCGGCGCCACGGATTACATGCAGCTCTTCGGCCTGGTGGCGCTCGGCTATATGTGGTGCCGTATTGTCGATGCGGCGAAAGCGAATCCGCAGCCGCGGGCACGGACGACAAGCTCGTCACCGGCCGCTTCTTCATGGAGCGCATGTTGCCGGCAACCGCCACGCACTTGGCGCGTATCAAGGCCGGCGCCGAGAGCACCATGGCGTTACCGGCCGAGGCGTTTTAGAAATCTCGGCGGAAAATCGCCGATCAGGCTGCGGTCAAACCGCCGTCCACGA
>CAWGCU010000022.1:0-92686 GCA_963821175.1 uncultured Alphaproteobacteria bacterium | reverse complement strand
GTCGAGCGAATGTCGTAGCGCCTATGGCAGGAATCAGTGCTTTAGCTTTGAGGGAATTTGGAATGGCTCAGATCAGAGCTGCGGACCAGATTGTGTAATGACATTGTTCGCGACTGACCGCGGTCCAATCGACGGCTTTGTCGCATGCTCAGGAATGAGCTCAGCGTTAAATCACAGCTCACCGCCCGCCAAAGGTCAAGAGGCCGTCCTTCAGGGAATATTTGTTGACGCCAATAAGAGTGCATTTGGAAATTATGTTGAGCTGAAGGATTGTACATTGATCCAGCCTTAGCTTCAAAGGGGACGAGAGTTCCTTGTGCCGCAGTGAAGGCGGTGAGCCATCTAAAATTGATTGACAAATCATTCGCAATAATCATGGCCGCGTAGAGGCAGGCGACCGGTAAGTTTCAACGTCGTTCAAGTGAGCCGAGCCGATAGGAAATTAATGAAGTTTGGAACAGCCCGATTGAAATATGACATTGCCGCCTATTCAAAGCCCATCGCTGTCCAAAACGGCTCCGACGGCGGCGCCGAGCCGGCGTTTCTATTGGGTTTGGATCATTGCTGCCGTCGCGCCGCCGGGATCAGCCAGCAACAGGTTCTCCCGTGTTTCGGCCTCGGGCTAGGCTTGATTGCGGTGGGAGGCCTGCAAATTTGGCTTCATCGACCGTTTTACTGGGTCTGGATCGCTGTTGGCATCGCACTTCTGGATCCATGGCAGTAGCGAACCGTCCCGCAATTGGCAGTGCGGTCGCCGTGTTGGTTCTGGCCTTTGTCGCGATCCTTGGAAAATGCTATGCCAAAATTGGCAGCGGCGGGCAGAACTTATGGGATTCGGGCGATAATCTGGTCGGGGCTTATACGACCGCGAACTCGGGCAACGCGAGCGGGAGGCCCGAGATCGCCAGGCCGCGAACAAACTTAGGAACGGGCTGAGTGAAGCGCGAAACCGCGCTTCAACAGTTGACCCATAGGGGCCTACGCTATCCTGAGGATGAACTCGCTGGAACATGCTCTCAAACGGATTGCGACACGAGATACCAGGCCCAGACCACACACATCAGTCCGTACAGCAACCAGGCACCGCTGAGCTCGATCGCCGACATATCGGGCGAGCTTATGCTTGTGGGGCGTATCGGCGGTTTACGCCGAGTCACCGTGGCTAAGGTCGCTTGCATTGCACGGCTGCAGGCCACCGCGCCGAAGCCCGCCAGAACGATCCGTATCAGAATGATCATATCGTGGTAGCGGTAGTCAGGTTCGGCGAAGGCGCACGTCACGATGACGTTGTACATGAGAATAGTCGAGATCCCGAGGATCGGGCCATAAATATCCGCTGTTCCGATCGCGTCGCGCAAACGGACGCTCCATCTCCAACGAAACGCGCTCGCCCAGTGGACGAGGACTGACAGCCACGCCGCGATCGTCAACCAGAACAGGAACGACACCACGGGATGATAAGCGGAGAGCCAGGCTGCTCGGATCGCCGCATAGGCATGCTTCACCCCGTTCGGCTGTGCGCCTAGACTGTCGAACTTCGCCTCGCGCTTGGCGGGGGTAAAGCTCGGATCCCACGGATACATCGGAACCAGTGCATCGACGAAGGCACCCGGAAACCCGCCCACCGGGTCCGGCGGAAAATAACGGACGCTCTGGAAAATCGGACTCACGATGAAACGACCATGTACCCAACCGGGGTTGTAGAGAAAATACCACGCGTTGCGCAGCGCGAACTGCAGGGCATAAAGCGGATGGGCGCTGAAGATCTCCCACGATGCGCCAAGGAACAGCCGATCGCTCGTCACCAACTCACACATCATATAGTAGTATTCCCAGTTGGGCACCCGATAGATCTGTTCGACGAGCCCGTCGGCGGAGAACGGAAGGAAGTATTTCTCGTAGAACGGCCGCGGCATTTGATCCATCGCGACGAACGCAGCCAGTGCGGTCGAGTGGGCCGGATCGGGCTGCATATCCGCGCGTACTGTTTCAGCGATCGCGCGCATGTTGGGTCCGAGTTCCGGGCCTAGTGCGATCCCATATTCGCCGGCATTGATGTAGAGATTATAGAAGACCTGCTGACCGGTATAGCTTGGCGGATCGGCTTGGCCCCTGACGAACATCTCGTAGCGCTGGAACTGGTAGGCGACCGTGGCGATTAGAAAGATCAGGACGCTGACCGCATAGGGCTTAAGAGGTCCTCGCCGTACAAGGTAGGCGATCGCCAGCATCAGCGGGAACAGCAGGGCGCCGGCAGGGCGTGTAAAAGTCGTCGCGATCAGCGCGGCGGTCAGCCAGTAAAGATCGCGCGGCCGTCCCCCGATCACGAACCGGGTAAACAACCACGTGTCCACGACGCTGAAGAAGACATAGGGCTGATCGTGGTGTAACCACTTGACGAATAGCAGCGGTGCTAGCGATGAGACGGAGAACATGCCGACCAGGTAGGCCCATCGTTCAGAAGCGTGAACGAGCGTCCTGTACACTATCACCGGAATCCAGACCGCCATAAAGCTCTGGATGATCGTTATGCCAATCAGCGATCCGGTCACCAAGATGCCGCTGAGGATCAGCAGCATCGGGTAGCCTATCTCCCGAGCGGCAGGCCCGCAGCAGGCGACGCTAATCGATCCATTGGCGGCCGATACCGATTGCCAGTGCATCAAGGCGCTGGCGTAGCGTACGAAATCCAGCGCGCCGTCCGGAATGAAATAGCTCGCCGTCAGCAGATAGAATCCCTGGACCGCGATCGAGAACACCAGGATCTGTGCGGCCGGACTGAAGGTGCGAAAGAACCAGCGAAAGAACCCGTGGCTGGTCGATCCTAGAATTATTAGCAGGACCATCCAAATTCAATATATCCATCGGCCGATTGATCAAATTGAAGGCGGACACTGCGATCATGGCCACGACGATAACGAGCCTAGAGACTTGTTCCGCCGAGTGTCATGTAACAGTCGTCGCTTTCGGGAATTGCTGCCTATCAAGCACAATCGCCGGCAAGTGACAAGGCTATGACCTACGGACGAAATGCGCGCTCGCTGAAATCGGCCTGCGCGACTTCGTGCACGGCTGCAGCATCCGCCGGAGCAAGTCCAGGTTGATCGCATGCGCAGCACGTGCCAACTTCACTCGCGACGATCTAGACTTCCTCTGCCGGACGCCCCGACAGGCGATCGGATTTTGGGGCGTCGATCGACAGGCAAAGTCGTCGGTCTGAGGCGTGAATTCCTAGAGGATCTGATCGTGTTGAAGCGCCTGGGAGCGCTTGACAACGCGCGTCGGGTCATCGAGATCGGCCCTCAACAGCTGGGCGACGGTAGTTCTTGCATCGAGAGATTTGCTGGACCCGGTCTGCCGCTGTTTGACCGACCGGGCGTGGAGCTGACGCCGCCCACGGGAGCGGATTTCGCAAGCTAGCGCCGCCATCCGAGCCGTTTTCGATGGCTCCGCGACAGCACCCCGCGCGACCTTAACACGGCGAGGTCCGGAGCGGCTGCGTCAGCTTGACCGAGTGCGCGGCGTGATGTTCCATGAAGTCCCGGCGGGGTCGTGGAACTATGAATTGTTCATTTACACGCCAAAAAAACTTCTGCTGCTTGAGAAGCAAAACGACTACGAGCAGATCAACCTAGCGCGAGCGGACGGAAGGCGTATCGCGCAGCCTTGTGCCAACGTTTGCAACGGAATTTTGCCACGCCGCTGGACGTGCCCGCCGGCAACTTATGCCGCTGAAATTCAGGCAGCCCTGGCGCGTATCAGACGAATTGCAAAACTGCCTTTGCCGATCGCCGGATGTCGCCTAGCCATGTCGGTCCACGCCGTCTCCCTTGAGGGCCTGGTTCAGCAAGCGTTGCGCGGCCCCCCATTGCGTCGCCGATCTGAGCCACGGCGTGAGCTGCGACAATCTTGGGGGAAAGCTCGTCGAACCGAAACAGTCTGACTGCATCCGGCTCGGCGCGCCGGCGAGTAACATTCACGACCTGGGCCAGAACGGGCGGCGTTATGTTTCATGCAGGTTCCGCAGGATGGTGGAAATCATGTGTTGTTCAATTACGCGCCGAAAAAATTCTGCTGCTGCACAAGCAATACGACTGTGAGCAAGTCTACACGCGAGAACAGACAGAGGGTGACATGTTTATACGAGTCGCTCTGCGTAAACGTGTTATCGAAAGTTTGCAACGCCACTTGATGTATCGCCGAGCGCGCCTCATCAAGCGCATTGCAAGATGCCGAAAACCGCCGAGAAAATCCTCGCGACATTTCTGTCCGTGATGCCGTCTTTTCCGGATTTACCGCCAAGTAAAAAGCTTATTGGCATCGCCCCATTGCGTCACTGACCTCAGGCGCGGCACGACGGTGGTCATCAGCGGGGCAAGCTCGTCGAACTTAAACCATTTCAAGGCGTAGGGTTCGGCGCGCCGGCGTGTATAGGCTTCGAGGAAATCCGGCCCGATCGGGGTCGTGTCGGGGCCGATCCAGGTCAATAGAAAGGTCGAGCCGTCGGCCCACTTGACGCCGAGATAGCGACCGACTGTGTCCGGCGCAAATAGACGACTAAAGGGCAGAAGATCGATAATCCGATAGTCCTTCATGAAGAGAAAATAGTTAAGCCCGGCTTCCTGCAATCGTTGTTTCGCCAGTTCCGGAGTGCCGCCGAGAATTTCGTCAAGCCGGCCCGACATCTTGAAGGACACGACGTCTTCAATCAGGCATCCCGGCACCATACAATAGGAATCGACATTGGTGCTCCAAATCGGCGTTCCGTATGGAACCTGCCGCGCCGCGGCGAGCGCGCCGGGATTGATCGCGCCAAACGCGTAGCCGCTGCTGGCGTGCGTGTAGGCTTCGCCCAGGCTCAGCTGGCCGGAGAAAAACCGCAACGCATTGGCAGTCTCGGCGGGTGTTCGCCGCGTCCAATGTAATGTTGCTTGCCACTCCAATAACAACAATGACAAGCAATACGATCGGAAGCACCATCTCCAGCCACGGATCGCGACGATGCGCGGCCTGCCTATCCATCACCCACGCGCTGCCGGCAATCCCGAACAGCACTATCAACGGAATAAAAAAAGTGCTGAGCCTTTCAAATGAAATATTCTGCACACGTCCCGCTAGAAGCGCCGTGACTGCGAAAAAGCCCAACATGGCCGCGAGCCTGGCGGCGGTCGCTCCGGCAAATGACGCCACGGATCGATCGCGCGACCGGGCAAGCTTCCCGCCGGCAATCGCATCCGCGGCGTGCAGAATGGCTGCGACGATGACAGGCGCGGCCAGGAATGGCCACAGAACGTTAAGCCGCATGAATTTAATCAGCAGCTTGAACGTCTGCCAGCCGAAAGGCGGCACCAAGGCCTGGTAGTTATCCCGGATCCAAACCTCGGCAAGCACCATTGGGATCACTCCCCAACGATCGAGGCTGGCAAAATTGGCAAAATTCAGCGTCAGTTCGTAAAACTGATCGTGCGGCAGTCCCGTCGCGAAATAGCTTAACACGAACATGGCAAGCACCGCGACCGCGGTCGCGGCTGCGACGCAGCCATAGCCCAACATGTCGCTCCAGCGCCGGCGCAAAATAGACCAGGCGCACAACAATCCCGCGAACAGGCCGAGCAGGATAGCAACCGGTTGATTGAGGATCGCTGTTGCAATTCCAGTTGCGGCGGCCATGATTCGGAACGGCCGTGACGGGCCGCAGCGCTCCATACACAGCGCCCAGGTGAAGAGCACCACGAGTGCTGTAGCCGCCTCATGATCTTTCTGGAACTCGCCTTCGGCAATGCCGCCGTTGATACCGATCAGATAAAACAGCAGATAGACCAGGACGCCTCCGGCCGGCCACAGCGAGCCAGGCGCCACACGTTCCGCCAGCGTCGCTACCGCGATCGCGGCACCCATAACACAAGGAAAAGCGCTCAGCGCCGGCGCTTCAGGATCGGTCAGCAGCATGCCCAAAAAAGCCAGGCCGCTGCCTTTCGAGTAGTAGTACTGATACCAGACGTCGTTTGGCGCAAGACCGTGGTTTTTCAGAACCTCAAGGTAGTAATAAAAGTAGTGTGTATAATAATCGCCGCCACCGCCGGGGAAAAGTCCGCTCCGCAGCAGCAACCACGCGGCGACGACAGCGATCACGATTGCGCCGATGATTTGCGGCGATGCACGGCCGTGCCACAGATCGTTGAAGCGCGTGGCGAGCGCGCCGCGTCCGGCGACTGCGACATGCGCAAAATTCTTTGCGGAAGCGACGAGAACGATCAGGCACATCCCGTCTATGACCGGGCGGTAGTACAAATCAAGCACCCCGAGGATCAGCATTACGACGTACCAGATGCCGACCCCAATGCCGAGACCGAGCACGGCACGCTCTGCGACAAACAGCGCGGCACGCTCGCCCGTAGGCATGACGAGGGCCAAGATCCCGGCGCCTGGGGCGTAGACCAGCCACGAAAAAATTCCGAGAAAGACGATGCGCACCACATTGTCGGCGAAGACAATCGCGCCGGTGTCGAAGAAATGCTTGTTGTAAAAATCGACCCAGTCGAACCACAGCACCACGCCGATGAAACCGCCAATCAGCGCGGCAACGGCGAGCATGTCCGCCCTGGTGAACGTCGCAACGGGTGCCGGTTGCTCGAGTTCGCTCATCCTGCGAGCGTCAGGCCGTACATGTCGACCGTGCACAAGGCGTTCCAGAAACGGCTTTGTTCGATCCGCGGCTCGATCGGCCTAAGCCAGCGGTAGATGAAGCCCGGCGTGAAATTGGGAAATAGGTTCAGCCGCCGCCAGATCTCAATCCGCCAGCCTGCGGCCGCGAAAATCGCCATGAGTTCCCTGCTGCGAAAGCTGTCCTCTCCGGCGTCGCGATAGGACGGCGTGAACTCCATTGCTTTGCGCAGCAGATTATTGCCGTTCGGCTCCAGCACGATCATCTTATTGGTCCGCCGCGCGAGCGACCGGACGATGTCGGGCGTGGCGGCTTTGACGTGATGGAGGACGCCGAGCGCGAACGCTGCATCGTAGCGTGGCAGCGAGTCGTAGTCGAATGTCACTAGATCGACAGCACGATAGATCGCGCCATTTTGCAATTCAGCCTGCGCGCGCCGGATCGCCGCTTCCGACTTGTCGAGACCGGCGACGGTCCGATAGCAGCCCGCGAGGATCTGATTGGCAAAGGCGCCGTCGCCGCAGCCGAAATCAAGCACGTGCCCATCGGCCGGCACACCCAGTTTGCCGGCGATATCCAGGGCGGTTTGCCAACCCCGGCCGCGGACGTGCAATTCGACGTCGGAACTTCGATACATAGCCTGGCCATAGCCCTGCTGGCCCGCGCGATCCCAATAATCTGTCGGGTTTGCTGTGGGCTCGATCGCCGGTCATGGACTGCCTCTCCCAAATCCGTGCTTCCGCAACCCTACCGTGCCTTGGGCCGCGCCACATTGCCTGCCAGGAAATCCCGCGCGTGCCAACCGCCGTATTATTTCGCCGGTACGGCGGCATTGCGTGGTCCCGCAGCGTCAGCCAGACCACTCCCCGCCGGCAGGCTCAGCAAGGTGATCATCAGGCCCAATTCCACCGACAGCGCCAGCGCCGCCTCGCGGTCGACCCACAGGCCGAGCAGCGCCACCAGCGATATTTCGCGCACGCCCCACCCGGCGACCGAGATCGGCAAGGCAACGACCAACGTCATGATCGAGATGACGGCGATCGTCGGCACCGGCTCAACGCCGATACCGAGACTGCGCGCGATGCAATAGGCGCCGAACCCGAAACAGGCTCCCGACGCGAGCGCGAAGCCCAGCAGGATCAAGCCCGAGCGCTTATTCACCTGACACAGCTCCCCCGCCATGCGCAGGACGAAATGGATTGGGCGCTGCTTCCGCCATCGCCCGAGCAGGCGTGCAATGACCCCGGGCAGTAAAATGCCGAGCGCGCCGCCGACAAGAATGGCGGCGCCGCCGAACCCACGCGGTGACGGCGAGCGGACTGGAGATCGTCGGTAACGTCGCCAGCGCCAGCATGATAAAGCAGCGACCATCAGCACGCGGTCGACCAGAACCGACAGCACGATCTGGCTAAGCGACAGCGTTACCGCCGCGAAAGCCAGACCCGCACGACGCCGCCGGCGGCGCCAAACGGCAGACAGTTGAAGAAAATGCTGGCAAAGAACACCGCCTGCACGCTCGCCACGGACGGCGGCGGGCCGCGCATCAAAGCGCAGAGGATCGAGCGCCAGCGCCGAGAAAGATCTGCGTGAGAAGAAAACCGCCGACGCCGAGCCAGCCGCGGTCCTGTGTTGCCACATAGACGCGCAAGAGGCCTGGCGGTCGAATGCCGGACCAAGACAACAACGTGACGACGGTCAGCGCGAAGCAAAACCCAACGCCAGCCGATGGCGATGCGTCTGAGGACGCGATGTCGATCCCGAATTGGCAAAGGTACTTGCCTTGGCCCGATCGAGTGCCGTTGCGCCGAGAGACGGCACTTTTGGCAACTTTGCCGGCAAGTCTCAAGGGCTCGGGGCATCGATTGGCGAGACTCCGGCGCTCGGCAGCCAGCTTATCTCTGCTGCGCGGAGTTTCGCGCGGCCTCGCTCAATTTCTTAGTTGCTGCATCGAACCCTGCGGTTTGCAAGTCTTAGAGGGTCGCCCGTACTCGTGGCAGTTCACCCATCTCGCGCCATTGCGGAGCATTTTTGAGTACCCAGTGAGTACCTGGGCGCACCTAGCGAGAAGGAATGCACCATGACAATCAAACTCACCGACCGTTTTTGACAAGCCGCAAGGTTCCGGTGGCCGACCGGGCGATCTACACGGATTCCACAGCTTACCCGGTCTCGCCCTACGTGTGAGTACCGAGACGGCTGGCAACACCGAGAGACCCGCGTCCAACGCGCACGCTTTCCCCATCCCTCGCCGATCTCGCCCCGCTCCGTTAGTGCCGCGACGACATTAGAAGGACGCTATGCACTTAAACGTTAGCCGAATGATTGTTGCACGGCGCCTACTACAAGACGCCCCTACCGAAAAGCCGAATTCATCGCCACGTAAACAGTCTGTCGGCGGCGCCCCATTGCGTCGCCGCCCGCATGCGCGGTGCGATGGCGGCGATCAGCGGGGCAAGCTCGTCGAACTTGAACCATTGCAAGGCGTCGGGTTCGGCGCGCCGGCGCTCATAGGCTTCGAGGAAGTCGGGCCCGATCGGCGTCGTGTCGGGGCCGATCCAGGTCAGCAAAAAGGTCGAGCCGTCGCTCCATTTGACGCCGAGATAACGGCCGATCGTGTCCGGCGCGAACAGGCGGCTGAACGGCAGCAGATCGAGGATGCGGTAATCTTTCATGAACAGAAAATAATTGAGCCCGGCTTCCTGCAACCGTTGCTTCGCCAGTTCCGGATCGCCGCCGAGAATTTCATCCAGCCGGCCGGACATCTTGAAGGAAATGACGTCTTCGATCAGGCAGCCGGGCACCATGCAATAGGAATTCGACATTGGTGCTCCAGATCGGCGTTCCGGAAGGCACCTGTCGCGCCGCCTTCAGCGCCTCGGGATTGATCGCGCCAAAGGAGATAGCCGCTGTTAGGCGTGCACGTAAGCGTCCGCCAGGCTGAAGCGGCCGGAGAAAAACCGCAGTGCATTGGCCGTCTCCGCAGGCAATCGTCTCGACCAATGGTCCTTGCCCTGCCACGCTCCGAGCACCGCGATGAGCAACACGGCGGGCAGCACCGTCCACGTCCACGGATCGCCGCGAGACTGCAGCTTGCCGTTCAACAGCCATGCACTGCCGGCAATTGCAAACAGCACCAGCAAGGGAACAAAAAAAGAGCTGAGCCTTTCAAATGATATGCTCTGAGCGCGCCCCGCCAAAAGCGCGATGACGATGAAGAAGAGCAAAAGGGCGGCAAGTCTCGCGGCTGTTGCTCCGGCAAACGAAGCTTCCGCTGGATCGCTGAGCCGCGGGCGCTTCCAGGGCGCAAATCTGTCCACCACGTAGATAATGATTGCCGCGATGATTGGACCGATCAGAAATGGCCATAGGCCTCTCAGCCGCATGAATTGGAAGAGCTGCTTGAAAACTCCCCAACCGAACGGCGGAGCCAGAGCCAGGTAGTTATCCCGAATCCAGGCCACCGCAATCACCTGCGGGATCACACCCCATCGATCGAGCCGCCCGACATCGGCGAAGCGGAGCATCAGATCGAGCGGCTGATCGCTCGCCAAGCCGGTTTGCACGTAGCTCAATACGAACACCGCAAGCACGACACCGCCGATCGCGGCGGCGACGACGCCATAGGCCCACATCTCGCGCCAGCGCCGGCGCAGCAATGGACCAGGCGCAGAGCAGTCCGACAAAGACACTGAGCAGCGCCCCGACCGCCTGGGTCACGATCGCCGCCGCAATTGCGCTGGCAGCGGCCATGACCCGAAACGGCCGCGGCGGAGCGCAGCGCTCCATGCACAACGCCCACGCCGTGAGGACCACGAGCGCCGCGATCTCCTCATGGTCTTTCTGAAATTCGCTGCCCCCGATGTCGTTGAAACTGAGCAGATAGTACAACAGATAAATCAAGGCGCCCGCGGCCGGCCACAGCGAGCCTGGCGCCATGCGCGCCGCCAATGTGGCGATCGCGACCGCGGCAAAGATCACGCAGGGAAAAGTCGTGAGCGCAGGCGCTTCCGGATCGGTCAGCAGCATGCCGAGAAAGACCAGGCCGCTGCCCTTCGAGTAGTAGTAATGGTACCAGACGTCGTTTGGCGCGAGTCCGTGATTTTTCAGCACTTCCAGATAATAATAAAAGTAGTGCGTGTAATAATCGCCGCTGCCGCCGGGAAAAAGTCCGCGCCGCAGCAGCACCCACGCGGCGACGACAGCGATCAAAATCACGCCGACCTCTTGCGGCGATACGCGGCGTTGCCGCAAGGCGGTGAAGCGGTCGGCGAGTGCGCGGCAGCCGGCGACGGCGACGCGGCCGAAATGTCGCGCCGATGCGACGAGAACCACCAGGCACAGCGCGACCATCACCGCCTGGTAGTACAGGCCGAGAACACCCAGGATCAGCATCACGACGTGCCAGATGCCGACGCCGATGCCGAAGCCGAGCACGGCGCGCTCGGCGGGAAACAGCGCGGCGCGCTCGCCCGGCGTCGTGACGAGAGCCACGACCGCCGCGCCGGGGGCGTAGATCAGCCACGAGAAAATTCCGACAAAGACGATGCGCACCACATTGTCGGCGAAGACAATCGCGCCGGTGTCGAAGAAATGCTTGTTGTAAAAATCGACCCGGTCGAACCACAGCACGACGCCGATGAAGCCGCCGAGCAGCGCGGCAACGGCGAGCATGTCCGCCCTGGTGAACGTCGCAACGGGTGCCGGTCGCTCAAGTTCGCTCATCGTGCGAGCGTCAGGCCGTACATGTCGACCGTGCACAAAGCGTTTCCGATGCGGCTTGCTTCGATCCGCGGCTCGATCGGCTTAAGCCATCGGCAGATGAAGCCCGGCGTGAAATTGGGAAACACGTTCATCCGGCGCCAGATTTCGGTGCGCCAGCCGGCGGCCGCGAAAATCGCCATCAAATCCTTGCTGCGGAAACTGTCCTCGCCGGCGGCGCGATAGGACGGCGCATATTCCATCGCCTTGCGCAGCAGATGAGTGCCGTTCGGCTCGAGCACGATCATCTTGTCGGTGCGTCGCGCCATGGCGCGGACGATGTCGGGCGTGGCCTGCTTGACGTGATGCAATATGCCGATCAGGAACGCGGCGTCGTAGCGCGGCAGCGAGTCGTAATCGAAGGTCACCAGATCGACCGCCCGATAGGTCGCGAGATTGCGCGACTCGGCATTGGCGCGCTTGATGGCCGCTTCCGACTTGTCGATGCCGTCGACCACGCGGTAGCGGCCGGCCAGCATCTGATTGGCAAAGGCGCCGTCGCCGCAGCCGAGATCGAGCACGCGGCCGTCGGCCGGAACGCCCAGCAAGCCTGCGATATCGATGGCGGTTTGCCAAACCCGGCCGCGGACGTGCGATTCGACGTCGGAACTTCGATACATGGCCTGGCCATAGCCCTGCTCGCCCGCCCGATCCCAATAACCATCGGGTTTGCTGTGGGCTTGATCGCCGGTCATGGTCTGCCTCTCCAAACCCCCGCAACCCTACCGTGGCCTTGGGCCGCGCCGGCATTGCCTGCCAGGAAATCCTGCGCCTGCCAACTGCCGTGTTATTTCGCCGGTGAGGCGGCATTGCGATGGTCGCGCAGCGTCAACCAGACCACGCCCCCCGGCAGGCTGAGCAAGGTGGTGATCAGCACCATACCCCAGACCACCCCCCGGCAGCTCACAGTGTGATCAGGCCCAATTCCACCGACAGCGCCAGCGCCGCCTCGCGGTCGACGCCGAGGAGGCCGAGCAGCGCCACCAGCGATATTTCGCGCACGCCCCATCCGGCGACCGAGATCGGCAAGGCAACGACCAGCGTCATGATCGAGATGACGGCGATCATCGGAACCGGCCCGACGCCGATGCCGAGACTGCGCGCGATGCAATAGGCGCCGAACGCGGAACAGGCTCCCGACGCCAGCGCGAAGCAAAGCGCTATCAAGCCGGCGCGCGTCTTCACCTGGCGCAGCTCCTCCGCCATGCGCAGGACAAAATGGATGAGGCGCTGCTTCCGCCATCGCCCGAGCAGGCGTTCGATGACCCCGAGCAGCAAGATCGCCGAGCACGCCGGCGACAAGAATGGCGGCGCCGCCGAACCATGCGGTGACGGCAAGCGGACTGGAGATCGTCGGCAAGGTCGCCAGCGCAAGCATGATCAAGGCGGCGACCGTCAGCACGCGATCGACCAGAATGGACAGCACGATCTGGCTCAGCGACAGCGCAAACCGCCGCGCCAGCCAGACGCGGGCGACGTCGCCGCCGACGGTGCCGAACGGCAGGCAGTTGAAGAAAATGCTGGCGTAGAACACCGCCTGCACGCTCGCCACGGACGGCGGCGGGCCGCGCATCAAAGCGCAGAGTATCGAGCGCCAGCGCTCGCCGCCGAGAAAGATTTGGGTGAGAAGGAAAACCGCCGCAACGGCGAGCCAGCCGCGGTCCTGCGTTGCCAACAAACGCGCAAAAGCCTGGCGGTCGATTCCCCGGAACACGAAAAACAGCGTGACCGCGGTGAGCGCGAAGGAAAACCCCAGCGCCAGCCAATGGCGATGCGTCTGCGAGCGCGATGTCGAGTCCTGAAAAGACAATGAAATGTGCCTTGGCCCGATGAATGCCGTTGTGCCGAGAGGCGGCACTTTTGGCAGCTTTGCCGGCAAGCCTCAAGGGCTCCAGGCGTCAATTGCCGCGCTATGGCATGGGCTTCCAAGCAAAAGGGAAAATGCCTACGGTCGATGTCCCTCTCGATTCCACCTTGGAACCGCCGTCGCGGCACCCTGCCCCGGTTCTTGACCATGACCGACCCGCATAATCCGAGCGACAGCAGTGCCGCGCCGCATGACCGCTACATTGCGGCGCTCGACGGCCTGCGCGGCATCGCGGCCATGCTGGTGGCGGGCGGGCACTACATGGCGTTCGAGGGCGGCGCTCCGCTGTCCGTGACGGCTTCGACCCTGGTCGGTTTGGGCATGACCTTGTTCTTCGTGCTCTCAGGTTTCGTCATCCATTACAATTACAACGCGACGATCCCCCGCCCCGGCGGCATGCGCGCTTTTTTCGTGGCGCGGTTCGCGCGGCTCTATCCGCTCTATATTCTCTTGTTCCTGTTCGACTTCGCCTATACCGGGCTCACGGCGCGCAGCGCCTGCGGACAAATCGGCGCGCCCGATGAGCACTGGCTGGGCCTCGCCTTCTATCTGACGCTGACGCAAAGCTGGTTCTACGCCGTGATCTGCCGGGCGTCGCTGCCCTATCAATACGGACCGGTCGCCGCGGTGTCATGGTCGATCAGCGTCGAAATGTTCTTCTATTTGGCCTATGTCGTCGTGGCGATGCTGATCGCGCGGCGCAAATGGTCGCCGCGCGACGTGATCGTCATGGCCGCGACGGCCTTTTGTCTCGTCGTCGTCTATTTCCTGCTGTGCCGATATTATGAGGAAGACATCAATCGCCTGGGCTTGCGATTTTCGGTCCGGCCGCCTCGACCGACAACGGCTACGAAGAATTCGCTGATGCGCTGGCTGCTCTATTTCAATCCCGCCGCCCGGCTCGGCGAGTTTCTTGCAGGACTCGCGGCGGCGCATCTTTATCTGGCGCGGCGTCCGACGCTTTCCGCCCCGCGCGCCTCGGCCGTCACGCTCGCCGCGATCTTGGCGGTGGTCATGATCCATCTGTGGCTCTATGGCGTGGTCGCATACCATAGCTCGTTCATCGGCCGCACCGCGTCGCCGCTATACGGGCCGCTTGTCGCCATGACGGTCTATCTGGTGGCGCGTTACGATACGCCGTGGTCGCGACTGTTCTCGCACGCCATCCCGGTGCGGCTCGGCGAAGTCAGCTATTCGATCTATATGCTGCATGAAATCATACCGTCCGCGTTCAAGCGGCTCGGCCTCATGACCACGGATATTGCGGTGGCCTGGGTCACCTGGGCGGGGTCGCTCGTGCTGCTGGCGCTGATCAGCCTGGTATCCTACGCCGTGATCGAGCACCCGGCTCGCACGTGGATTCGTGCGCTATTGGCGCCGCGGCGCGCACCAGTACTTACGGCGCCGGACAGCTGAGCAGGGCCGATCGGCCGCTGGCTTCCGCCGTCAGATAGAACTGATGGACCTTCTGGTCGCTGCCGCAGCGCCAATTGGCGATGAAGTCCTTGCCGCAGCCGTTGGCCGGGTCGCCGATCTTTACCGCGTCGACGGCGAACATGCAGGTCGTCTTAGCTTTGTCGCAGGCGCTTGTCAGCGCCGCCGTGACATTGCCGACCTTCACCAGATTGGCGTGGCCGGGCGGCGGCGCGAAGTCCTTGCAGGCCAGGCCATAGGTCGCTTCCACGACATGGATCACGCTGGCGGTCGGATCCTGCGGGGTCAGCCAGTAATCGAGAATTTGCATGGTGGCAAAAAACGATATCGCCACCACCGCAAAGCCTCCGATCACCACGAGCAGGACCCGACCGATCGACGACCGCATGGCCGATTTTTCTCCTTATAGGTCGCTGCGATCGCCGCCGCACGAAGCGATTCTACACGTGCGCTTGTCAAACTGCCAAGGGCTGGTTACAACGCCGCGCGATCGGTCACGATCGCCGATCGACGACCTTCGATTGCCCTACATTGCCGGGTTCCAGCATCGCTTGCCGGCCGTCGCGCCGGCACATTTTCAGTAAGGACGTGAAGTAATGGGACGCCTGCTCGAAATCGTCACCCCGCTGCACAAGGCGACGAAGCGCGATTACCTCGCGCGCATGAACGACGACAAAGTGCATTGCATGGTGAAGGCGAAGGAATACGAGTTCGACTACTGGGACGGCGACCGCCGTTACGGCTATGGCGGCTACAAGTTCATCGATGGGCGCTGGAAGCCGGTGGCGCAGGCCTTGATCGACATCTATGGGCTCAAGGACGGATCGAGCGTGCTCGACGTCGGCTGCGGCAAGGCGTTCCTGCTCTACGAGATGAAGAAAATTCTGCCGGGGCTCAAGATCGCCGGCTTCGACATCTCGAAACACGGCCTCGCCGAGGCCCGCGACGAGATCAAGCCGTATCTGTTCCGCTATCGCGCCCAGGATCGCTATCCTTACGGCGACGGCGCGTTCGATCTGGTGATCTCGCTCGGCTGCCTGCACAATCTGCGCCTGTTCGAGCTCGAGACCGCGGTGCAGGAGATCAACCGGGTCGGCAAGAACAAATACATCATGCTCGAGGGCTATCGGAACGAGCTCGAGCAGTTCAATCTCGAATGCTGGGCGCTGACCGCGGAATCGATCCTGCATACGTCGGAATGGATCTGGCTCTACAACCATTTCGGCTATACCGGCGACTACGAATTCATCTATTTCGAATAGGCCGTAGCGATGCAGGTCAAGACAGCGAAGGCGGCGATCCTGGCGCAGTCGCGCGAGCCGCTTGTCGTCGACGAGATCGCGCTGCCGGAGACGCTCGGCGTCGGCCAGGTTCTGGTCAAGGTGCTCTACTCGACGATCTGCGGCGCCCAGCTCAACGAGATCGCCGCCGCCAAGGGCCCCGACAAGTTCCTGCCGCATCTGCTCGGCCACGAAGCGTCGGCGCAGGTGATCGAGATCGGCCTGGGCGTGACCACGGTGAAGCCCGGCGACACCGTGGTGCTGCATTGGCGGCCGAGCCAGGGCATCCAGTGCCAGCCGCCCGCCTATCAATGGCGCGGCAAGAAGCTCAACGCCGGCTGGGTGACGACGTTCAACGACTATGCCGTCGTGTCGGAGAACCGGATGACGGTGATCCCGCCCGACTACAATCTGCGCGACGCGCCGCTGTTGGGCTGCGCGGTGACCACCGCCGCCGGCGTGATCAACAACGACGCCAACGTCAAGATCGGCGAATCCGTGGTGATCTTCGGCGTCGGCGGCGTCGGCCTCAATGTCGTGCAGTTCGCCGAGCTCGCCGGCGCCAATCCGATCGTTGCCGTCGATCTGGTCGACGCCAAGCTCGACATGGCGAAGAGCCGCGGCGCCACCCACTGCCTCAATGCCAACGCGGTGTCGGATATGGACGCGGAGATCCGCAAGATCGTCGGCGCCAAAGGTCCCGACAAGGTGATCGAGACCACCGGCGCGAAATCGGTGATCGAGCTTGCCTATAATCTCACCCATGCCGACGGCACCTGCGTGCTGGTCGGCGTGCCGAGCGAGAAGGTTTCGATCTACACGCTGCCGATCCATTTCAACAAAGTGCTGACCGGCTCGCACGGCGGCGATGCGGTGCCGCACGTCGACATCCCGCGGCTGATCAGGCTGATCGAAGCCGGGCGGCTGTCGTTCGAAGGCCTGATCACCCACGAATTCCCGCTCGACGACATCAACGCCGCGCTCGACGTGGTGCGCAGCGGCACCGCCGGCCGCGTGCTGTTGCGGATCGGCGGGGCCTGAGCGGGATCGTTCGCAGCGGCGATCGCACGAGGCGTTGAGAATGAGCTCCGACAATCCTGTGCCGCGGTCTGACGGCGTTGTCGGCAAGACGCGACGGCTTGCTGCACGTGGACTTCGCCTGGCGCAGCTCGTCGCTGCGCGCGGCGGCGCCATGGCCGCCGATGCCCTGCGACGCAAAGCGAAGGAACTCGAAATCCGCCTGGACGGCCTGCACAAGGGGCTCGACGTCAAGCCGATCTCGGACATCGCTTTTCCCCGGATGGATCTGGCCGCCAGCAAGAATCCGGTTGCGGAGATCATGGCGGCGCCGGAGTTCGAGGCGACCAAGGCATATTTCTTCGACAATCCGGTAGCCGAACGCTCGCTGATATCGTCTCAATCACAAGCCTTGCTGTACAGCCTCATCCGCAATCTTCGTCCCGATCACGTGTTCGAAATCGGCACCTATAAGGCCGGCACCACCGAGGCGATCTGCCGTGCGCTGTTCGCGAACGGCAAAGGCATCGCGCACGCGGTCGACCCGTTTCGTGGCGAGTATATTGCCGCGGTGCTCAAGCTTTGGCCGCCGGAATTATTTCGTCACGTCCAACTCCACGCCAAGGATTCGATGACGTTCTTTGGCGATATGGAAAGGCACAACATTCACCCTGCGCTGGTGTTCGTCGACGGCAACCACGACTACGAATTTGCCGCCTTCGATATCGCCTGCGGCGCCCGCGCCATCACGCCGGGCGGCTATATTGTCGTCGACAATGTCGCCCAGCCCGGGCCGTTCTTTGCGGCGCGCGACTTCCTCGCGGCCAATCCGGATTGGTGCGAGCTTGGCACCGCGGCGACCGACTACGACCGGGACAAGGCCTTTGACCACCGCCGCTCTACGATTATCGACACCGATTTCATGGTGCTGCGCGCACCGGTCACGCACGGTGTCGGCGAACGGCCGTTCAACCCCGGGCGCATCCGCTGGAATTCCCACAAAGTCATCGGCCTGCGCCTCAAACTCGTGCCGCCGCCGCAACCGGGACGGCTCACGGCGCAGGTCGTGTTGCGCGGCTTCGGCGCGGTGCCGGCCGAAACCACCGGCGAAGCGAGCGTCCAGGTCGAGGCGGGTTCGAAGGAATTGTCGATTACGCTGACTCAGCCGGCGCAGGTCGACGGTCAGTTCGTCTATTTCACCGTCGAGCCGTGGTTGATCTGGTACGGCGCCCAGCCGCTGCAGCTGCTCGCGCGCCGGAGCCGTTTTAAATCCGTCATTATCGCTTGATCATCAAACCCTGGCCGGTCGGCAGTTCCATAATGACCTGGCCGCGTTCCGCCATGAAACGATCGGTGGCCTCTTTGTGATTTTGGAAGTGCTTCCAGCCGTAGTCGTCGAAAATGATGATGCCGCCGGGCGAGACGCGATCGAGCAGGACCTCGAGCGCTGCGGTTTCGGCGCGGGGCGAATTCAAGTCCAAGTGCAGAAATGCGATCCGCTCCGGCGCGATCGTCATGGAGGATATCCGGCACCACGCCCTTGGTGACGACGACGTAGTCCTTGTTGCGGAAACGATTGCGCACGTAGCTTTCGATATCCGAAGCCCGATAGTCCTTGTCGATATGCTCGAGATATTGCGGCGCGCCGGGGAAATCGGCCGCGGACGAATATTGCGGGGCGAAGCCGGTGAACGTGTCGTAGATGTAGAACTTCTTGCCGGCGCGGCTGAGATCGACCATTTCGGTCATCATCCACGTCATGTCGCCGCGGTACACGCCGCACTCCACGAAGTCGCCCGGCACCGCCATGCAGGTGCGCGCCGCCCAGATCAGCGTGTTGTAGCGCCAGGCGATGCCCTGCGGCGACCGGTATTGATTTTGGCCGGTGGAGCTGTCGGCCTGCGCCAGCGCCGCCGCAAAGCCCGGCTCGCTGAGAAATCCAGCCGTCTTGTCCAAGGTCAGCAGCCGATCGCCCCAGAACACGTTCTGATGATACGGCCGCACCACGCCGTCCAAGACCAGATCAAAAATCCGTGCCGCGAATTTCTTGGTTCTTATCTTGAAGCGAATCGCATTGCGAAGCGTTCGCGAGAGCGATGTCTGCTCGGCGGTCTCAGGCATGAGTGGGGCTCGCCACCTTGTCTCTTGTGTTCGTTGCCACCCGCTCGACGACGTCCCACACGTCCGGCACTTCGAGCCCGTAATGCACGCGCAACAGACTTGAATCAAGCGTGGTATTCAGCGGCGTAGCGCCCTTCCGGCAGTCCGGCCGCGCGCGCGCTCGTCTCGTTGACCAATTTCTGATCGACGTCGAGATAGGCGGCGAGGAAGCCGCCGATGTCGGCATAGGTGACGTCGCGCGGTCCGGTGAGCTGAAAGATGCCGCGAGCGCGGTCTTGCAGCAAGGCGGCGATCGCGGTGCAGACCAGATCGGTCGGCGTCGGCGCCAGCGCAAGGTCGTTGAAAACGCGGATCGGCTTTGCCGCGGTGAGGTCTTTGATCCAGCCGCCGATCAGCGGCATGGTGTCGGACACCACCTTGGCGAGACGCAGGATGGCAACCGGCGCGCCGTTTTCCATCTGACGCAGCAGCGCCGCTTCGGCGCGCGCCTTCTGGCGGCCGTATTCGCTGACCGGCGAATGCGGCGCCTCGGCCCGCTCATGCGGCGTGCGGCCGTCGAACACCTGATTGGTGGAGAGGAACAGGACCGCGATGCCGCGCGCCAGGAGCTTCTCGCACGAGCGCCAGGGTCTGCACCACGTTGATATGGGCGGAGCCCTCCGGGTCGTCGGCGCAAGCGGCAAGGCGCGCGATAGCGGCGCAGAGGCACACGGCTTGCGTCCCCGGCGGCGGCGCCCAGTCGTCGAGCGGCGCCGCAAGATCGAGAAACGGCCGGTCGGGCGCGACATGCTCGCTGCGCCGCGTCGTCGCCGCGACCGCTGTGCCTTGCGCCTTCATCGCGCGATAGGCCGCCGCGCCGATTTCGGAATCACCGCCGACGATGAGGAACATCCATCAGCTCTTCGTCATGGCCGCATTTCGCCTGCGCTCCGGCCGCGGGGCGGCCGCGCTCAGGCTACTTTATCCTTTACTTTCAGAGACTTGGACACCCGCGCGGCGATCTGGGCGGGCGCCAGTCCATAGACCTCGAACAGCTCTTCCTGCAGGCCGTATTTGTGCGGGAAGGCGTCCGGCAGACCGATGCGAACGAGCGTCGGCAGGCTTGAGCCGAGTTTTTCGACCAGAACGTCGGTCACCGCGCTGCCGAAGCCGCCGATCATGGTGCCTTCCTCGACGGTGGCGACAAGCTCGGCGTCACGGGAGAATTCCAGCACGGCCTCTTCGTCGAGCGGCTTGACGGTGTGGAAATGCACGACAGAGACATCGTGACCGTCTTTCGCCAACAGATCGGCCGCGGCGAGGCAGTTGGTGGTCATGACGCCGGTCGCCAGCAGCACGATCGAGCGCCGCGAGCGCGCCCGCCGCATCGGGATCGCCTTGCCGATGGCAAAACCGTTTTCGTCGCGGCTGACGATCGGATCGCCGCCCTTGGCGAGACGGATATAGATCGGGTGCGGCCACTCCAGCGTGGCATTCATCAGCCGCACCATCTCCTTGGCGTCGCACACCGCCGTCACCATCATGTTCGGCAGCGCGCGCATGATGGCGATGTCCTCGATGGCGAGATGGGTCGGACCGAGCGGCGCGTAGACCAGGCCGCCGCCATTGCCGATCAGCCGCACCGGCAATTCATGCAGGCAAAGATCGACCGCCACCTGCTCGTAGCAGCGCCGCGTGATGAAGGTCGCGATCGTGTTGACGTAAGGGATGTAGCCTTCCATGGCGAAACCCGCCGCCATGCCGATGACATTGGCTTCGGTGATGCCCTCCATGTACCAGCGCTCGGGCATCTCCTTCTTCATGTCGCCGAGCAGCCCGGGACTGAGATCGGAGCCGATGAACAGCACGCGCTTGTCGCGCTTGGCGAGGTCGTAGACCATGTTGAGACAGGTCTGGCGCATGCGTTACTCCAGGGCGGCGTAGAGCTTGGCCACCACGTCGTTGGCGATCTTCGACTTGTGGTGCCAATTGGCATCGTTCTCGGCGAACGCGATGCCCTTGCCCTTGACGGTATGGCAGATGATGGCGCTCGGCCGGTCGGTGGCGAGCGGCAGGCGATCGAAGACCTTGCGCAAGGCCTCGACGTCGTGACCGTCGACGTCGACGGCGGCGAAATTGAAGGCGCGCCACTTGTCGAGCAGCGGCTCGAGATCCTGGATTTCCCGCGTCGGGCCGGCCGACTGGATCTTGTTGTAGTCGATGACGGCGGTGAGGTTGCTGAGCTTGTGCTTGCCGGCGCACAGCGCCGCTTCCCACACCGAGCCTTCGTTGATCTCGCCGTCGCCCATGACCACGATGACGCGGGTATCGCGCTTTTCGATGCGCGCCGCCAGCGCCATGCCGACGCCGTAGGACAGGCCATGGCCGAGCGCGCCGGTCGACGCCTCGACGCCGGGAATCTTTGCCGCTTCCGGATGGCCGCCGAGAATGGAATCGCGGCGGCAGAAGGTGTCGAGCGTCTCGTAGGGAATGAAACCCTTTTCGGCGAGCATGACATATTGCGCGATGCAGCCGTGGCCCTTGCTCAGGATCATGCGGTCGCGGCCCGGCCATTTCGGCTCGGTCGGCGCGATAGCGCAGCACGTCGTCGTAGAGCACGCGCATGATCTCGATGAGCGACATCGAGGAGCCGACATGGCCGCGCTCGCCGCCGTGCAGCGTGCGCACCGCGAGCCGGCGCAGATGTTTTGAGCGCTCGTCGAGCGGTGGCGTCGCGAGATTGAGCGCCGGCGCGGCCTGAGCTGCCATCGCTTAGCCCTCCACCTTCGTCTGCAAGCGACGCGAGAAACTCGCGCGCAAGCGCAAGCTGCCGCGCCTTGACGTCGCTCCAGCTGCCGGTCTCGCCGGCCAGCACGCGCCGCTGCCAGCGCTCCGGGATGAACTCGTTGAGCAGGATGAGCACCCAGCGCAAGCCGAACAGCGGCAGATAAGCGGACAGCCGGCCGGCGAAGGCCGGATCGCCGCCGTAGAGCTGCGTCGCCGCTTGGCGGAAGCGCTGCCGTTGCGTTGGCTCGAGCGGCCGGCCCGGATGCAGCAAAATATCGGCGGTGAGCTTCACAGGATCGTCCCAGCCAAAATACTCGAAATCGAGGAACGCCAACGACCCGTCCGGCCGTCGCAAGCTGTTGTGGAAGCCGAAATCGGACGGAACGAGGCTGCGCCATTCCTGCGGGAGTTCGGCGTCAAAAGCAAGGCCGGCTGCCGTCACCGCGCGGCGCGCCTTTGGGCTCTCGATAGCGAGCCGCGGTGCGACGGAATTATCAATAAAATCAATTAGTTCGTGCTCGTCGCGGGCGGTGTCGCGCAGGCGCGCCAAGCGTCCTTGAATCTGCCGTTCGATCTCGCGGCCGGAGAGACAGGCCTCGGCTGCCGGCGGCTGTTCGGCGGCCCAGGGCGCCGCGCGCAGGCCGTGGACAGCGGTGAGGAAAACGATCGCCGCGTCGATATCGGCATCGCTCACTTCGGCAACGTCGCGGCCCTCGATCCAGCTCAAAAGCGCATAGCCGTGCTCGCCGTCGACGCCGAGCACGCGCGGCACCGTGTCGATGCCATGGCGCTCCATCAGCCGCAGCGCGCCGACTTCGGTCGCGAGCCGATCGCGCGGGTCGTCGCGGCGTGACGGATATTGCTTGAGCGCAAACGCGCGGTCGCCGCTCGCCACGCGCCAGATGCGGCTGTTGCGGCCGCCGGTGACGAGCCGGCTCACCTTGACGGTATCGCCGACCAGCGCCTGCGCTATCCCGGTCGCTTCGGCGAGCGCGCCGTCGGTCGTGCTCAAGAACCTGCTCCGCCAAAAACCTGCCGCTCGATGTCGCGCCACGTCGAACAGCTGATGTAGGACGGCGACGCCGGCTGAGCACCATCGGCGAACAGAATGCGTTCGACGTCCGGCGGGAAATCGGGGTCGGTCAGCACTTCCTCGAGATCGTCGATGAAGTGCGTCAACGACAGCGCCGCAATCCGCTTAAGCTTTTCGGCTCGCGTGCTTTCGAAATAAATGTTCGCCAAGGCGATGCCGTGATCGCCGCCAAGGAGCCCCTGCCCAGCCATCCAGTCGAGCGCCGCTTTGCGCAAGTTCACGCGGTCGGGATCGAAGTGGCCGTATTCGGTCTTGTGGCTCACCACGACAACCGCGCAGCCTTCGGCCCGGCAGCGGCGCAGAAACGTCTCGACGCCGGCGACCATAGTCGCGCCGCCGATGCCCTTGCCGTAGACCTGGCCTTGCAGACGCTGCCAGGCGAGCTCGCCGTCGGGCAACCGCCGGATGGCGTCGCGCACCGCCTGCTTGTTTCCGGAGAAACCCGACGCGATCAGGCCGCTCGCCTCGGCGGCGGCGCGGAACACATCGTCGTAGGTGATGATGGTGTTGTCGAAATCGATGCCGATCCGCAGACTTGATGCCATGGCGAAGCGCGCGAGTTTCCGCGCCGGCGTTAAGAGAACGACGGACGATCGGATTTGGACCAATTCAGCGCCTGGATGCCGATCCAACGCGCCGCGTCGGCGACGGTGGCAAAGCCTTCGACCCTTTGCGGCTCGGTATTGGGATGGGTCACTCGCACATAATATCCGGAGCCGTCGCGGACTTCGCAGATCGCGAATTCGCGCTGATTCGCTGCTCGACCGCCGCTTGAAATCGCTGCCTTCCCATTTCGGTGTCGAGCACAGCGCGAACAGATAATGCGCCATGGAGGAGAAGCCGGTGTGAACGACTTCGTCGTTCATGGAAAACACGAACACGTGCTCGAAATACTTCTCCAGGAGCGCCTTGAGCTCGGTGCTGGTCTTGCAATTGATGTGGCCGGCCTTGCTCGGCGGCGAGGCATAGGCCTGCGATTCGAGCGACGGCGTGCCGATCATCAGTAGGCCGTTTTCGGTGAGCGACTCGCACAGATTGGCCAGATAGGCGTGCTCGTTCATGGGCGCGATATGCTCGATGACGTCGAGGCTAAACAGCGCTTCGTGCTTGCGCGGCAAGGGAGCCGCGACGATGTCGTGGACTTCGGCCTTGAGCGGCCACCGCTCGTCGCGGCGCGCGCGGACGTCCTGGATGAACAGCGGGTCGAAATCGTAGACGGTGACGTCCGGCACCTCCTGCAGCACGACGCGCGTGCCGAAGGCGTCGCCGCAGCCGACCTCGCCGACGTTGCGACAGCCCGCAAACATCTTGGCGACGAATTTGTAGCGCGCCAGCAGGAACGTCAGTCGCCGCGGATCATCGTACCAGACCTGATTGGTCATCAGGCCGAGCGAGGTCAGCCCGATCGTATCGCGCAGCTCAATGCAGCGATTGTACTGCGGCTCGCGCGTCTCCCTGCGTGACGGCGGGCAGCGTGCCGCTTGTCGGCATCGCCAAGCCTCGTGCTTCTTCGCGCGCAGCTTCCGAACGCCAATGGGCCTGCGACGTTTCCATTTTGGGCGCATCGACGGTGAGCCGCATGACGAAGCTCGACAAATGACCGCGTCGGGCGACGCGCTCGCGTAGTCCGCCATGCATCGAGGTTGCCGACGAACGAGCACAACAGCAGGAAGCCGGCGCAAACCGCGGTCAGCGGCGCGGTCAGCCACACCATCCTGTTCATCATCCGTCGCAGTTTGGACAGCCCGACGCGACCCCAACGCCGCGCCAGGTTCGAAGGTACGAAGTGAATTTCAGTCGGCACCGCGCTGGAGCGGACGAAACGGGAGCTTTGGAACGTGACATTTCGGCCGAACTCGCCGCCCTTATCCGACGACGCGGTGATTGAGAACGAAAAGAACGATGCGGCCGCCGTTCTTCAAGCAGCGGCACGATCCGGTCGGTCAGCTCGCCGCCGTCCTCCATATCGGCTTCGCTGAGTTCAAGCAGGCATAGATCGAATTTGTCGTGCAACCGCTCGTAGCGCTCGGGCGGGTTTTTCAGGAACGGGCGGCAGCGCAGCCGGTGAGTGCGCTCGCCGTTGTCGGCCAGCGCCACGACTGAACGCTGTCGGCTCGTTCGACAACAGCAGCATGCGTTGGTTGGGATCGGTATAGAAGGAATCGATCTCGCGGATCACGGTCTGGAAATCCGGCCAGGCCGGATGCCAGGGCAGCACGTGCGGCGGCCTGCCCATCAGGGCGAACTTGGAATGCCAGAGCAGCCAATTGGTCAGCTGTTCGCGGGTCTCCGGCAAGCCGAGCGCGTAGATCCATTCCTCGTCGTTGAGCTTACGGCCGCCGACCTCGTGAAACGCCGCCATGGCGCCTTGCCAATAGGGATGACCGCGATAGGGCTGTGGCTCGCTAGCTGAGATTTTTCGCGACCTCGGCGATGAAGGCGTCCGCCTCCTCGATACTGCGATTGATCTCGGGCGGCAGCTCTTCGGCATGAAAGAACAACGAGTGATTGGCATTCTTGCGATGAACGCCGGTGGTCCATTCGCTCAAGCTCTTGGCCAGCGACCCGACTTGGATCGGGCCGGGACGCAAGAATTTCGCCTCGTGCGTGCGAGCCTGCATCTCGATCACAAGATATTCGTCAGAATCGGTAATCGCGTCGACATTGCCGGACGGGCACATCTCGGGAATGAACGAATAATCGCAGGACGAGCCGATAACGAAATCGGTGACCTCCGGGCGCACGCACAGCATGTGCATCAGATAGAAGCGCCCGATCATCGTGTTGCCATCGACGCGCCAGAACAGCCGGTTGCTGTCGGTGTTGTGGCTGAACGGCAGATTGACGATGTTGGCGAGAACGAGCGGATGCAGATTGTTGAGCGCCCATTGCATTAGTTCACGCGGCTGCAAGCGACAGCGCAAGCTCATTGCCAGCCAGCCGTTCCTGCAACCACGGCAACGCGGATTCGCGGGCGACCTGCAAATTGCCGACGACGACGGCGCTGGTGCCCTGCTGCATACGCTTGAGCGCATTGGCGAACGAGCCGTCGGCGACGATGTAGTCCGACACCAGGAAGAAGAAGCAGGTGTCGACCATGCTGTCGCCGGCCTCGCGCACCGCCTCGGTAAAGGCCAGCGTAATGGTCGTCGAATAATTGCCGTCGGTGATTAGATGATCGATCGGATGGATCGTCGTCTTGCAGACGAAATCTGAGCTGCTTGAACGCCGGGTGCTCGACGATGAAGGCTTCGTCATCGGCGCTGGTCAGAATGATGAACTCGGTCGGCAGCGCCGCGGCCAGCGCCGGAACGTTGCCGGGCGCCAACAGCGTCGGCAGGCCGCATTCGAGGAACTGGCGGACGTAGCTGTAGCCCCACACGCAAAGCAAAAGCTTCGCCGCTTTCGGCGGCGCGCGCAATTCACTGCGACGCCACCGGGCGCGCGACCGCTATCGACGTCGGGCGACAGGAATTCGACCTTGTTCATTTCAGTTTCAGCGCTTGCATCCGCTTGATATTGTAGTAGCGATCGTCGATCATGGAATTCGGCACCTTGCCGGCCAGGAACGCCGTCTTCAGATCGACGATGGCATCCTTGACCGTGCGCGCCGGCGACGAACCCGAGATCGCGCCGGATCTTCTCCGACGAGACGTGATAGGAGCGATGGTCGTCGGTCGGCGTGACGACGATATCGACCTGTTGCCCGACCTCTTCACGCACCATGTCGGCGATCGTGCGGACCTTGAGGTTGTGATAGCCGGCGTTCCATGTCTTGCCGTTGATCGCCTCGTCCGGCTGTTCGAGCAGCATCAGGTAGAGGTCGGTCATGTCCTCGACGTGCAGGTTGGGGCGCAACTGCTCGCCGCCGAACACGGTGATGCGGCCGTTGTTGATGGCGTGGTTGGTGAGAATATTGACCGTCAGATCGAGCCGCAGCCGCGGCGCGTAACCGCAGACCGTGGCCGGCCGCAGTGTGACCGCGACGAAACCGGGCTCGCGCTCCTCCTCGAAAACCTCCTCGCACATGGCCTTGTACTTGGAATAGTCGGTCAGCGGCTTGAGCGGCAGCTCTTCGGTGACGTTGGGCTCGTCCTTGATGCCATAGACCGAGGACGAGGAGGCATAGACGAAGCGCTTGACGCCGGCGTCCTTGCTCGCCTTGCACCAGCGGCCGGAAACAATCGAAATTGATCGACCTGCCGAGCTCCGGATTGAGATCGAAGGACGGATCGTTGGAGATGCAGGCGAGATGGATCACGGCGTCGCAGCCGGCAACCGCTTTGCGCACATCCGCCGCATTGCGCAGGTCGCCCTTGACCTGGCTGCAGCTTCGCACTGTCCGTTGAGGCCGGCAAAAACCTCGCCGTAGATAAAGAGATCGAGGACGGCGACCTCATAGCCGGCGTTGAGCAACTTGGGACGAGGTTCGAACCGACGTAACCAGCCCCGCCGGTTACGAGGACACGCTTGAACCGATTAGCCATCACGCTTTCCAATGTCTCTAGGTAATTACGCTGCCGGCGCCTTGGCGGCCTTCGCCAAGCCGGTGCCCCAGCTTGTTCCCCAACCCATGTCGATATCGAGCACGGCATGACACAGCGCCAGATGCGCGACCTCGACGAAGCCGTATTCCTTGTCCTGGCCGCGGACATAAAAATTCACGTCGCCGGTGCGCCGCAGCTCGTTGCTTTCGCTGAACCCCGAATATGTCACGACTTTGCAGTCCCGCGTGCGCGCGCTTCCTTCACCGCGCCGAGGATGTTCGGCGACATGCCAGAGCTCGAAATCGCGATCAGGAGGTCGCCTGGCCGAGCATGGAATTCGAGCTGCTTGGCAAACACGTTCTCGTAGCCGAGATCGTTGCCGAGGCAGGTGAGCGCGGAGGGGTCGTTGAAGGCGAGCGCGCGAA
Organism: uncultured Alphaproteobacteria bacterium; assembly: GCA_963821175.1. Lineage (GTDB taxonomy): Bacteria > Pseudomonadota > Alphaproteobacteria > Rhizobiales > Xanthobacteraceae > BOG-931. Next base: position 64,774 of record CAWGCU010000022.1, on the reverse strand, counting down.
GTCCGCCGTTCTTGGAAAAATCGATGGCCAAGTGGCTGGCGATGCCGGCGCTGCCACCATTGCCGATGAAAATGATCTTGTTGCCGGCATTGTGCGCCTCGTGGGCGGCCTTGCGCACCCACTCGCAGCCCGATTCCAGCGTCAGTTTCTTCGACGCCAGATCGGTCACCTCGGCGGCGCGCATGGCGCTTAGCCAAAGTGCCGAATCCAACGATCCAACAATTCTCGCATCTTTGTCCCCGGCTCCAGTGCTACTTCAGCAGGCCCGTGATGCCCTTGATCAAGGCGGCCTTCTCGATTGAGCGCCGATGGCCGACGATTTCGACCTTCAGCGCGCCGACGACATTGCCGATGAAGCCGACGCGGTTCATCGGCGCGCCCGCCGCAACCAGCGGCGCCGTCACCGCAAGAAACGCGTCGCCGGCGCCGACCGTATCCACCACGTTTTTGGCGAAAGCAGGGATGGTATGGACGATGCCGCCGCGCTCGAAGGTGACGCAACCGTGCTTGCCCTGGGTGACGATGATCTTCGAGCAATCGATGTGGTTCTCGGCAAGCCGGCGCGCGATGTCGCCGACATTGGCGATCCGGTCGCTGACCGCAAGCCGGGCCTCCGGCGCGTCGATGCAGACGTAGTCGGCGCGGCCGTATTTGGTGATCAGATTGTAGCCGAGATTGGCGCTGTTGCTTTGGGTATTCACGGCCAGGAAGCGCGATTTCGAGGTCAGCGCTTCGATCGACGACGGCGCGATCAGGCCGTGACCGAAATCGGCGACGATGACGACGTCGTAGTCTGCCGCCCGGTCGACGATCGCGCGATCGACGTCGCTCTGCACGTCCGGCGTCAGCGGCTCGTCGTTCATGAAGTAGACCTCGAACAGCTTGCGCATATACGAGGGATCGACGAAGCGGCGTTTCAGCGTGGTCGGCGCGCCGACACGCGTAAAGGTTCGCAAGCCGACATTCGGCTTCAGACTCTGGCGGATCAGGTCGTCGTGGCTGTCGGAATCGCCGAGGCAGGTGATGATGTCGACTTGCTTGCAGAACGACGCCACGTGATTGGCGGCAGCGAACACACCGCCGGCGAACAGTTCGCGATCCTGGTAGCGGGTCGCGATCATGTTCTCCTTGGGCGTCTTGTGCATCGGCAAGACGTATTGGTACTCGTCGATGATGGCGTCGCCGACGATGAGCACGCGGTAGTCGGCGACGCGCTCGATCAGCTCGCAGAGCTGGTCGAGGCCGCCGTCCTGGCGCAGCGTATCGAGATGCTCGCGGATATGCGGCTCGAAGACGTTGAGATGGCGGTTGATCAACTCGGTCGATGCAGAACGATCACCTCGTCGGTGAAATGGATGCGCCCGCCAAAGGCCTCGACCGCATCGCGCTCGAGCGAAATCTTGCCGGTGATATCGCCCTGCGGGTTCTGATAGTCCTGGCCCTTGATGTAGACCGACGGCCGGATGCGCTCGATCGCGCTCACTGCGTCGGCGGCATCATTGATGGCGACCCAATCGACATATTCGAGCGTGGCCAGCATCTCGGCGCGCAATTCGGCGTTGAACACCGGTCGGCCGGGCCCCTTGTTGACGAAACGATCGGCAGTGACGGTGACGATCAACACGTCGCCGAGCTTGCGGGCGGCTTCGAGATGGCGCACGTGGCCGAGATGCAGGAGATCGAACGTGCCGTGGGCCTGGACCACGGCCTGGCCGGCTCGCCGGGCCTGCTCGCAAGCCGCCGCGACCTCGGCCAAGGTCCGCACCTTGTCGCGCGGGCTTGGCGGCCGGCCGACCGGTGGCTGCGGGATTAGTTTTGCGACGCTTGAGTCCATTCTCGTCCTCTTACGTCACTGGCTCGGCGTCGAGAAAGCGAAACCAGTCGCTGGTCGCTTCCGCAATGCGCGACGCCGTCCAGACCGGCGCGTCGCGCCAATAGTCGATATTTTCGCAGCATCACCTTCACGCCGTCGGCAAAGCCGACCTTGGGTTGCCAGCCCAGGTCGCGCTGAATCTTGGCGATGTCGGCCCAGGTACAATCCGGTTCTCCGGGGCGTTTGGGGATGCGCACGGTCGGCGGCGACCCCAAAAGCCTCACCAGTTCGTTGACGCTGACAGGCCGCCCGCTCCCAACATTGTAGATTTCGCCGATTTTGTCACTCTCGGCGACCGTGATCAACGCATCGACCACGTCGGCCACGAAGGTGAAATCCCGGGTCTGCTCGCCGTCGCCGACCACGGTCAGCGGCTGGCCGGCCAGCAATTGAGCCAGAAAAACACCGAACACCGCGCCATAAGTCCCGCTGGTGCGCGCGCGCGGCCCGTAAACGTTGAAGAAACGCACCGACACCGCCGGCAGCCGGTAGACCTGGGCCCAATGCATGACGAGCTGCTCGCCCAGATATTTTGTCAGGGCGTAGGGATAGCGCGGGTCGGCCGCAGCCGTTTCGGCGGTCGGATATTGCTCAGGGATGCCGTAGCAGGACGAGGAGGCGACATAGACCAGGCGTTTGACGCCGTGACGGCGAGCCGCCTCGAGCACGCAAAAGGTTCCGTCGACGTTGGAGCGGAAATAGGCTTCCGGCTCCTGGATCGAGGGCACGATGTCGGCGCGGGCCGCGAGATGGAACACCCGCTCGACGCCGGCGGTAGCCGCGGCCATCGCGGCGGCATCGGCGACATCGCCTTCGATGATCACCAAGCTAGAATTCCCGTTATGATGCTTGAGGTTAGCGCGTCGGCCGACGACAAAAGAGTCGAACGCGCGCACGGTGCGGCCTTGCGCCAGCAAGCGGTCAACTAGGTGGCTGCCGATAAAACCGGCCCCGCCCGTCACCAAGTCGATTCCCGTCGGCGCTGCCACCATCCCTCCTCTGTCGGGCGCGAGCTTATGCGTTCAAAAGCCACCAATTTCAAGTACAGATGGTTGGCACCTAAAAGCCGGATTCCGCAAGGGTTTTGCGGCGTCCCTTCCGGGTCACGCTCATACGGAACGGACCGCAGGCAACGAGGAGCAACCTCACAGCGCGATCGGCGACAAAACCCCGAGCGCCATTATGACCCAATCGGTGGCGAACAGAGGGCACCTAGTCGAACAGGCTGAAAATCGGCCTGCCACCTGATCCTGAAACGGAGTGCAGGTCACCCCGCGGAAAAATCTAGCCAAAAACGGTCCAGTTACAAGGGCTCAGTGCTGGCAAGGCGACTGAAGACATACCGCCACTCTCGTTTCAGCGACTAAACTGTCGCCCCTGGACAATCGTTCCGTCCCAAGAAATGATACACGGCACTGTCAACGTGCTCCTTTCATGAAAATCCCATCGCGAAACATACGACTTACAACAAGCATCGCCCCTTCTTGTGTGAAATGATCCCTGTCTGAATATATCGGAACGCCAGCCTCCGTCATCAGAGGGCATTCGCGATCCACACAAAAATTATCTCGCGAAGAAATATATCGAACGCCGGGCAGATTGGTGTACCGAGCCTTCATATAATAATCGCCCCAGTATGGCGCACCTATTCCATCATCCTCTGCACGAGTACCATAATCTTCCTTTAGCATTCGTCGAGCTAGGATCTTGGGAACGGGGTCTATATAGAATGGCGTCTCCCCAACAATCGTAACTGGAATATTCGCTAAGCGAAGGAGCATCAGCTGATCGTCCAGCTTGGAATAGAGATCGCTATCTCTAGGCCACTCCGCCGAAAGAATGACGGCATCGGGTTTTTTTGCTTGTGCCCAGCGAAGGACTTCATCGTTGAATTTCGCACAATGAGGAATGTCCACGCGCACGAGTCCAACAATTGGGGCACACGCGGCCAAAGTCGCCTGCAGAATCACCACGTCCGGGAACAGATCCCTCAAAGCCGCGTAGAGATGAGCAGCGTGGCTATCACCCCAAAGAAGCACTGACGGACGCCGACTGTCAAACAGACATCCAGTGTCCAAATCCTGCCAACCTCCATCAGTCCCAATAAAGCACTTACCAACGCGGTAGAGGCTAGTAACGTCGAGGTTGTCGTACTTTAGAACTTTTTGCACGGATGATGGTAATCTGTCGGGGAATCCTTGGTTCCAGAAAACCAATATTCCCGTCATAAACAAGAGAGACAAAGATGCAAATGAAGCCGCAAATAGGACGAAGCGTCCAAGAATTTGCCGTGGCTTTCGGAACGGCATCTCAACCAAAACATACGAAGCGCAACCGAGACCGATCGAAATAACAACAATCACGAAACCTATACCATGAAATCCCTGAGGCAACAGCACTCGGGCGAACGCAACGATCGGCCAGTGGATCATATAGATTGAATACGACCACAGACCTACCGATCGCAGCGGGCGAACACTCAGGAGCGCTCCAACAAAAGTAGAGCCTCTCTCGCAGGCCCAGAGAATAAGGGCCGAACCGAACACAGGAATGGAGGCGCTAATACCCGGAAAGCGCGTCGTGGCGTCGAATTTGAATACCGCAAATATAATAAACGCGAGCCCCACAAGGCTAATCATTTCTCGCAACGCACGTCGCGTTAGGTGCGGGAAGCTTGGCAGCGCAAGAACACTCCCGACCATAAGTTCCCACGCCCTTGGCGGAGCCAAATAAAATGCGGTCTTTGGATCAATCCCGATGTAATGTTCTGCCAATGCTAAAGAGGCACCGAGAATGGAGAGAACCACAACACCCAGTAGCTTCGGGGCAACTCTGCCAATCGCGAAAGCGATTAACGGGAAAACAATATAAAACTGTTCCTCAACGCCGAGCGACCAATAGTGAAGTAGAGGCATCGTTATCGCGAAGCCTCCAAAATACGCGGTTTCATGATAAAAAAAGACGTTTGCCGCGAAAACACTTGCATAAGTGGCCGAACGCCCGAGATCAGCGAACTCGTTTGGTAGGAGTAAGAAATAACCAGCAACAATAACCGCGCCGGTTACAACGACAAAAACGGGCAAAATACGGCGCGCACGGCGCTCGTAGAAATCAACGACTCTGAGCTTTCCATGTGATTTAATTTCGTCATAGATAATTCTCGATATCAAAAAACCTGAAATGACGAAGAACACATCGACGCCAACAAAACCTCCTGGCACATTGAAGACGTTTGCGTGGTAAAATAGAACGGACAGCACGGCAATCGCTCGCAAGCCGTCAATATGTTTACTCCAGTGGCCTTTATTGCCTTTGGGCGTCAGAAAGGATAAAGGCGCGTCGTGTTCAGTCCTAATCCGGGCGCCAACAAGAAAGCTCTTGTGCATTACGATCGACTTTATCGCATTTGAGGGGAGGAACAAGTAGCACAGCTCCCAAGGAAATATAAACAACGACATTTATGGTGTATAGCGGCAGATTAGAAATTGCTCATGGTCTAAATCGCCGGTCTAAATCGCCGGGGAGTACTCGCCGCTACACCGAATTTCGACAGATGCGGCCCCCACAACTTTAAAATCGAAAATCGCCAACATATGCGCGTGCCATATTTGCCAACGAGCAGCTTGTAACAATATCGTTCGATTGCAGCACTTGCAAAAACCTTCGTAAAGGAATCGATCAAATCTGTTTTGCCCAGACAACGCTGCCGGGAAATAGCTCGACCTCATCGCCAAACCTATCCTGAACCGCGAGTATGACGCCCGGGTGCACGTCGATGCGCTGAACTTCGCTCTCAGAATAAGTGTAGGTCACCTCGGTATTATTCTTCGTTGACACGCTCAGAAGCTCACGTCGATCGAATCGGCTCGGCAAATCGTATAAATCATGCCCAAAAATATAGCCGTTTTTGCGCACCTTAGGCAGATAAGCGTCAATGTCTGCGAGTACGTTGGGGTAAATATGGTTCCCGTCGACGAAGACGGCGTCGAGAGATCCATCGTCGAACAGTATCGCAGCGTCAACGGAAGGGCCGCGGATCGGCACAACTGTGGCTTCGAGATCGTGAATGCGCATGTTCGCAAGAAATGCGAAATACATCGAACCTGCCCATTCATCGATACAGTAAAGTGTGCCTCCGCTTTGCTTGACGGCGTCGCCAGCAATTCGCGTACTCCCGCCGCCAACGGCACTGCCTATCTCAACAACTCGCAAAGGAGCGCTGCGATTCCGAAAAATCCTCTTGTACATATCGCCAATGGCGACTCGGTCTTGGATTCCAAGAAGCCCACCTGCACGGAGATGAATTGCATCGCTGTGAGTGAGTGGGCTAAAATTGCCGTCTGGTAGCAGCGTTACCCCATGGAACATCTCCGGGAAGTACAGAGGCTGCCTCGCTAGACAAGCGACTTCCTCTCCAACATTCCGCACCCTCTCCATCACTTCGGGCGAAATTGAGGGGCGATCGGCTGTAGATTTCCCTAACAGGGGCAGAAGACGTTGTGCCGCGCTTCGAAGATCCCTTAGTGCCTGTCGATAAGCAAAAGCGTTGGCCTGCCAATCCTGGCAAAATCGCTCAATGAGTTTGATGTCTGCGATCATATCGGAATCCGCGCAGAGATGCAGTTTGGACATGTGCTCCTCAGACCCAGGGGTGAATTGGCGTTGACTGGACGGTCAAAGTATTTTTGCGAGCCACGGCATCTCCGATTCGGCATTACTTTGGCCGCCAGTTGCCTTAGGAACCTGAGCATAGGATCCCATACGATTAAATCGCGCGATTGCCGCGCTTTCGCATTTCTCTTGCTCTCCTTATTTTTTGCGATCTCGACAAATGGAAGCAAGAGAGAGATATTCTCATTACCTTATCATGTTACTTCGTGCAATTAGTTCGGATTACATTTTAACAAGCAGCGCGCGAGAAATTCCTCGATCACCCAGTGCGACTGCATGGTCGTCGGAAACTAGTGACAACAGTCGCAGCGAAATGCAAAGGCGCCCAATCCGTGCTGTGGTCGTTTGCACATTCCACGTTCGTTGCACGGACATCCGAACCGTGCGAATATACACTCCGCACTTTAGTAAAATAGACAAAGAGACGCGCGAAGCGAGTCCGCAGCATGCATGAGATTCCATTTCCGGTCGTTGACCTTTCTGCGGTCGCGGACCCAGTTTCTGTCATTATGTCAGCACCGGAATTTCGGCAAACCAAAGAGTATCTCGAGGCAAGCCCGGCAAGGGCTCGGTCATTAATTTCCCCGACCAGCCAAGCGCTGATCTTTTCCTTGATTCGCAACGCTCGCCCTGAGCATGTCGTCGAGGTTGGTAGCTTCAAAGGCGGAACCACTGAGTGCATTAGTCGCGCCTTGGATGCGAACGGGCGAGGTGTGGTCCACACCATTGGGCCGTTCGATAGCGAACACTTTCTTCCAGTTCTCGAAAGTTGGCCGGACAGTTTACGATCCAAAGTTCGTTTTTACCCAACTGATTCCATGAGTTTTTTCATGCAGATACAGCGCGAACAGACTCGTCCTTGGTTGGTTTTTGTTGATGGCTGTCACGACTATGAATTCGCGCTTTTCGATATTCAATGCGCCGCGCGTTCGATCACTCCCGGAGGCTTTATCATTGTCGACAACGTGTCTCAGGTCGGACCGTACTTTGCAGCGATTGATTTTTTAAAGAGCAATAACGAGTGGTTGAATTGTCAGTGGCAGCCTGGAGCATTTGATTCGACCAAAGCGTACGACCGCGAGCGAAGAGCGATCATCAACACCGATTTCATGGTGTTGCGGGCTCCGAATTTTTACCTGCTCAGCGATCGCCCGCGCACATTTGGCGAGGTAAACTGGCCGTCAGCAGCCGTCCATGGGGTCAAGCTCAGGCTGTCTGAGCCGAATAAGGGTACGCTTCACTTCCAATGCGTGCTTCGCGGATTCGCCGATACTCAGAATGTCGAGCGCATCTCTGGCACAGCCATCGCTATCAACGGCGTGCGAGGTGAAGTGACAGCGATGTTTGAGAAAGCATTGATTCTGGAAGGCGATTGGTTGGCTTGCAGGGCCGAGCCTTGGGCCATTTGGCATGGCTCAAGGCCATTAGCCATGAGCGAAATTCCGCAGATTATTTGAGTTCCCATCCAGCAACCAATGCGCACGGGTCCGCAGGAGCGCAACGAGTCTCTCGAAGATAGGCCCGTTTTCTTGGATCGCCGAAGCGCTAGAGCAAATCGTCTATGCCTTGCTGAGACATATTTGCGACAGCGCCACCTGACTCGTCGCGGATCAGCTAAACGCGAGCGAGTTTCTGAAGACAATGGGGATGCCTGGATACGGAACGCCATACCGCCGCGACCGCGAGATACTGTAAATGGCATTCTGATTAAAGCATCCACTCGCTGAAAGTTCCAGTTCAACTCCATAGGTGTCGATCATGATCCGTGAGCATCTACGGCAATGATAGCCGCAACGGTCAACACAACACAGCGTGGCCTTGCTTGCAAATATTTCGCCATCTATCATGCTTGGAGCGCGTGTTACTAAGGGAATTCACCCCAGAGAAGTATTCAGCCCTCGGAAAGAAAATGATGACCGGTCTTGCTTTCGAAGCAAAGGCATCAAGCGAACACACGATAAAACAAATAGTGCTTTTGATGCCGGTTTGGGGATATCAGTTCGTCGGCCGATTTCTTGAATTCTGCCTGCCGACACTACTTGTCCCAAATAACATACCGGCCATCGCCCGGGAGAAGCTTTGCCGCTTTGTATTGTTGTCGAGCGTGGCCGACGAACCGATTATCCGGTCGCATCCGGCCTGGCAAAAGCTCGAACGGTACTGCGCCTGCGAGATTCAGTCGATCGACGATCTCATCACTCAAGGCAATCACACGGCGACGATTACGCTCGCCTTCGAACGCGCGTTGCGGCAGTCCGGCGAGGCAATAGGCGACACCTGCTTCATTTTCCTGATGTCGGACTATCTCGTCGCGGACGGCTCGCTCAAGACCGTGCTGCGCACAGTCGAAGCCGGCGCCGGCGCCGTCCTGGCTGGCAATTTCCAGATTATTGCCGAGGATGCCGCCCCGCTGTTGCGGCAGCGGCTCGATCTTGAGTCGCATGAGATCGTCCTGCCACCGCGGGACCTCGTGCGGTGGTCGCTCGCCCATCTACATCCGGCGACGGCGGCCAACATCGTCAACTTCGGCCTGACCGACAACGCGCATACCAACCGGCTTTTCTGGCGCGTCGACGACAATTGCCTGATCGGGCGGTTCTATCTGATGCATCCGATCGCGATCCACCCGGAAGTGAGCGATTTCGTCGTCGGCTCGTCGTGGGACTATTCGTTCGTGCCGGAGCTCTGTCCATCCGGCAACATCGCAGCTTTGACGGATTCCGACGACTACCTCGTGGTCGAGCTGCAGCGGCGGGACTACGAGTGGGAGAATTTGCAACCGGGGCCCGTGGTCGCCGCGAAACTCGCGCAAAGCCTGGCGGAATGGACCACCGACTATCACCGGCGCAACGTGATGCAGACGGTGGTCTTCCATGCCGCCGACCGTCCGGCGGATCTGGCTCAATTCGTTGCCCGGTCGGATGCCTTTGTTGAAACCGTTCGACAGTCACTAGTCGCGCCGCCACTCGACCATCGGCGGCATCCCTACTGGGTCGGGTCGATTGCCGTTAACCGGTACCGAAGTCATCGACCGCTTGGTAAGGCAGATTGGTCGTTTTTGTTGAACGAGACGCCAAGCCGATCGAATTCTTTGTTGCCGCGCTTGCGGGCGAAATTGTTTGGTTCGCCGCCTGAAGTATCCAGATTGCACCCTTTGTGGCCAGACTACAGGCTCCCGCTCAAAGCGCTTACCGACATCTTGGCGGCGAAGGGACGTGCGCTGCTGGTGGCCCACGACGCGGCGCCGTTTGCGCCATGGGTCGTCGGCGCCCCCGGTGACATCGTCACCTTGAACTCCGAGCACCTGCTGCAGTTGACTCATGTTCAATATTGCGAGCTCGTCGGAGCTTTCGACGCGTGTGTGTTGTTTTTGGGCGACGCGATGCTCGATCAATCCGATACGCTCATCGAGCATATCGGGCCTTTGCTCAAGGCCAAGGGCCGGCTCATTCTCATGACGATCAACAGACTCTCGGCCTCGGACGCCACCGAGTTCAGCCGGAATTTTACCGCCCAGGCCGGCCGGCTCCTGAACCGGTCGATTTGGATTGAAGATATCCAATACGTCGAGCTGAGCCCGCGACGCGAGGTCATTCGCAACGCGATGCTGCGGCTGGCGGCAATAAACAGCCGGTCGCCGCTCCTGGCGGCGGCTGCATTGCCGGAGACGCTCGCCAGTTACTTCGCCAACGGGGCTGCGCACAGCAGCAGCACACCGCCGCCCGGCGCCTGGTCGAGCGTCTGCCTGACGCTACGGGCGTCGGAACAGGCTGCGCCCTACCCGGCAAGGTTCGCGCGAGAAGCAGCACTCGCATGCTCCGGCCTTACGGCAGCGCAGCCCAACGCGGCGGCTAGCGAAGCGTTGCAAACGGCAGTCGGCTTGCTCTCGCGGGGATTGCGGGCGAGCCGGCTGTGGCAAGACGACGAAGCTCGCTCGGTTTCGTATCTCGCGCACTATCGGTTCGTCGCCGCGGTGATGGGCATCCGAAACGATGTCGCCGAATACGGTTGCGCCAGCCAGGCCGGAGCGCGGCTTATCCTGCAGCAATCGAGAAAATTGATATTGTTTGATCCTCGGCGATTGATCGTCGACGATTTGCAATGGCGCTTCCAGGACGACTGGAAATTCGAAGCGCAGCTACACGACATTCTTTCGGCGCCATTGCCGCGACAAGTCGATTCGATTTTCTGCATCGACTTCTTGCAATACATTTCGCGGGACGAGGAGGATGATTTTGTTCGGAACTTGCGCGACTCACTGTTACGCGACTTCGATTTCCTACTCATCGGCAGCCCATCGTACGGCGCCGATACTCCGCCGACTGCACAGCAAACCCTCGGCGCCGAGGCGCCTCATGTCCTCGCGGCCCAATTGAGCGGCCAGGACCTGCCATGCCGGTCTAGATCAGCGCATGGCGACGCCAGAGTTTACCGGCGCTCGGGCGCGGAGCTGAAAACCCTCATGGACCGCTTTTTCCATAACGTATTCATGTTCTCTATGATCGATGACGTCGCCCTGCCGGGCATTCAGCCGAACACCCAGCACGTTTTCGCACTAAGTTGCAGCAAAAAAAAATAGAAGTCTGAGGCGTGCGGCTGAACTCGCGCCATAAGTGGCGACCTAGCCGAATGCGCGCCCAATCGCGGAATGGGGCACGCGCCACAAGACGCATGACGGCCATGACGCCGACGAAAGACCACAGGGCGAACCGGCCATACCCGAAAAATATGTCGCTCGACATATTTTGCATCTCAACGGCCAGTAGGACCGTGAACAATGCAACACCGAAGAGAACGTATTTGCCAATCCTTTTGAGCTTACGTTCGATCCGATCCAAACGATCGTGATCCGACATTCGAGCGATTTCCATTAAACCCGGCATCCCTTTTCTTAATGGCCAAAGGACGACGGCAAAGGCAGTCCCGGAAATATCTGCTCTAGGCCGCCGAGCGCGACGCAACTGTCTGTTTCAACGCTGCAAAACAGAAAACTCGCAACACAGACAGTGAAAGATCGGCCCAGCGCGCCTTGAACAGGCACTGGCATGCAGGATCACTTCCCAACCGCGCATTTGCATCGCAATTCCGCCTTCGCAGACAAATTCTGTCAATAGTCTTCGATAGTGTCGCGCGAGTTTTCTGTTTAAAATCATCCGCTGACCTGACAGCGACTCGATCACGGTGCCGGAATTAGCGGCCTTGGGGAGCCCTTCGCCTGTGGCCGAACGATTGCCCGCATATCCGTACGACCCAGGGGAGAACGGGGTGAGAAATAGCCACACCATGTCTCCCACCCTTTCCGTGGTCTTGCCGAACTACAATCATGCCAAATTCATCGGCCGTGCCTTGGCGGCGCTGCTGGCCCAGGAGCGCGTGGCGGACGAGATCATCGTCATCGATGACGGCTCGACCGACGACAGCGTCGCCGTCATTGAGCGCATCGCCGCGAGCGCGCCAGCGATCCGCCTGTTGCGCAATCCAAGCAACATCGGCGTCATCCCGACCCTGCAGCACGGCCTGGAGGCGGCGCGCGGTAAATATGTTTACTTCGCCGCGTCGGACGATTGGGTATTTCCGGGGTTTTTCGCCCTGGCGCTGCGCCGGCTCGAAGCTGATCCCCACACCGGCCTCTTCTGCGGCGAAGCTATGTTGATCGACGGCCACAGTAACCGGCCGTTCGCCGTGCGGCCCGCGGTACGGCCGCGGCTGCGCGCTGGGCGGATCGATGCCGCCGGCACGCGAGACTTGCTGCGCTCGACCGACAACTGGATCCTGACAGGAAGCGCGATCTTCCGCCGCGATTGCGTCACCTGGGCCGGTGGCTTCGATGCCCGGCTCGGCACGTTCGCCGACGGTTTTATTGCCCGCAAGGTGGCGTTGAAATACGGCTTCCTGTTCGAGCCGGAAATCGTCGCCAGCTGGGTGGTCTTTCCCGACAGCGTCTCGCGCAAGACCGCGCTCGACCTGCAACGCACCAAATATATTCTCGACGTAGTTCCAACCCGCATCGCCGCCGATCCCGGTTTCCCGTCCTGGTACGCGGACGCGTTCCGCAACCGTTGGCGTTTCGCCACGTGCCGCCTGGCTCTCCAGGCCAATCCGATCGAGCGGTCGGTCGTCCTCGAACTGGGTGCGCGTTCCGCCGCCGAGAAGGCTGAATTGGAGTTTATTTTGGCCTGGCGGCACCGGAACTTGGCGCGCTTGCTGATTCTGGCCCGGCTATGGTATCGGCTGCGGCCGACATCGCTAATCGCGCTGTTGCGCACCATGCTGACGATGCGCGGCCTTCGCCTCGCTTTGCGCTTCCGATCTGGGCAAATACCCGGTATGAGGGCGCCGACCGGCGCGCCCGGCGGCGCTTGAAGTCGCAAGCACTACATTTTCGAAGGTCACCGTTCTGAAATGCTGACGCAAGTCAAAGACACGCCATCGACGACGGCAACGAGCGCCGTCCCCTTCGACTTCGTATCGCTGTCGAATTCGACGCTCAAGACCAGGATCGCCAAGACGGTCTCCGACGAAATCGTAGCTGGATTCCGCGTTTGGCGGGTCTGGGGCATCATGGGTTGGGACGACATCCGCCAGCGCTATCGTCGCTCGGTGCTGGGCCCGTTCTGGATCACGCTGAGCACGGGCATCTTCATCTTGCTGCTTGGCATCATCTACAGCCGTCTGTTCCATATCGAACTCGAGCATTACATGCCGTACCTCACAGTCGGCTATATTGTCTGGGGCTTCATGTCGGCTACGGTCCAGGACGGCTGCATTGCGTTCACCGATAGCAGCCGCATCATCAAGCAGATCAAGCTGCCCTATTCGGTTTATGTGATGCGTATGGTGTGGAGAAACTTCATCATATTTCTGCACACCATCATCATCTACATACCCGTCGCAATCGTCTTCAAGGTCGAACCAAACCTGGCAATGCTTTTGGCCATACCCGGCCTCATCCTGGTCTTCGTGAACCTGATCTGGCTAACGACCGTTGTCGCCATACTGAGCACGCGCTATCGCGACATCCAGCCGATCATCGGCACCGCCTTCCAGCTCGGCATGTTCGCAACCCCGATCATGTGGCCGGTCAGCTCGCTCGGCGACGCCAGGATCGTTGCCGAACTCAATCCGGCTTATCACCTGATCGAGATCACCCGAGCGCCCATGCTTGGCGAGTTCGCCGGACTGCATTCGTGGCTCGCCGCGATAGCCCTGGCGATTGTCGGCTCGGTGCTCGCGGCGGCGCTGATGGTTCGAGCGTCCCGGCGTATCGTCTTTTGGCTCTGATCTAAGAGAACGACGTGGCCAGCATATTACTCAAAGACGTCGGCGTGGATATTCCGATCTTCGACGTCAAAACGGCTTCGCTGAAAAAGGCGTTGCTCGGGCGCACGATCGGCGGACCCTTCGCCCAATCGGGCGCCCACCTGATGGTGAGCGCGCTGAAGAATTTCGACTTCGAAGCCCACGACGGCGACCGCATCGCGCTGGTCGGCGACAACGGCGCCGGCAAGAGCACGCTATTGCGAGTGGTCTCGCACGTCTATCCGCCGACCAGCGGCATGGTGCATGTCGTCGGCAAGGTGTCGCCGATGTTCGATACCACGCTTGGCATGAGTATGGATGCCACGGGCATGGAAAATATCCAGATTGCCGGCACCATTTGGGGCATGTCACGCGCGCAAATCAGAAACAGCACCGATGACATTATCGAATTCACCGAGCTCGGCGATTTCCTGAAAGTGCCGGTACGCACCTATTCCAACGGCATGCTTATGCGTTTGGCGTTTGCCATCGCCACCATCCGCGATCCGGAAATCCTGCTCATCGACGAAGCCATCGGTGTCGGCGATTCAGGCTTCTTTAAAAAGGCCTTTGCACGCCTGCTGCAGCTCGTTGAGCGGTCACGCATTCTGATTGTCGCGTCGCACCAGGACGAGACACTGCGCCGCTTGTGCAACAAGGCTGCCTGGCTCAGCCACGGCAACCTCCTTGCTTTCGGCGAATTCGAGAGCGTTCTGAGCGCCTATCGCAATCCGAATGCGCCAGCACAGCAGTCGGCTAAGACTTAGGCTGAACTTGCGTTGCGGGGTTCGATACTAAAGTTAATTTTGATGAAGGATGCGGATCGATTCTTATGTCGAGGCAGCAGCCACTTCGATTGGGGCTTTGGGCGGCGTTCAATCTGATCTCCGGGCCTTTTTTCGTCGCGCGATGAGGCATCAGATATGGGTAAAATCAGTAAGACCATAACCTGGCGGTGAACTAAGGCTGGATCATCCGAGTGATACGCAAAATGGAAAACTTTGTTAGTGTTCACTTCGCCAACCGGGTTTGACCCGAGCCGCTTATCAAGAGTGCCTCTTTTCGAATTCGGATCCCTTCATGCGACAATGGCCCTTCACCAACCTGATTGTGGGCGCAACAGCGTGGCCACGTTGGGTGTGCGCACGAGCGATAAAGGTGGTTGACTTTCTTCACCACAGCAATCCTGGCGGCTCTATCGGATGCTCCCCACCTTCTGCGCAAAAACCCATAGGTCTAATCTGGCCGGAGCGTCATTGGAGGGGACTTTCATTGTTACTTGTGGCCTTCACCTTCGTCTCGTTTGCAGTTTGGGTATGGTCTCTCGAGGTCGCTATCGAAGCTCCGCCCATTGGGACGATACACGTTATCAGCGCCAGTTGGGCTGAGAACTGCGGTGCTCCGAAAGGGAATGCAACGCAGTGGGTCAAGTCCGCGTGTGCCGGCGAGCGCGAATGCAACTTCGTCTTCGATTGGAGGCTGCTCGGCAATCCGGCGCCGACATGCAATAAGCAATTTTCGATTGAATGGACATGTTCGGCAGATGGCCCCGTGCTAAAGATTATCCTTCCCCCAGATCCCACGCAGGATGCAATCGCGCCGTTGAGCTGTAACTAAACTGGTCCCAGCTTTAGTTGCGGTATGAAAAGGCCAAGGTTCAATGTCTTGTAGCTCAGCCGCTCGAATTATTGCAGCGTGGGCAGCGCCGCGTTCAAGGCCATTTGATCTTATCAGGATCTATTTACTTGGTGCGCTCCCTGCATTCTTCTTCTTGTATGTCGGAAATGTATATATCGAACCCGGCGCCAGCGATTTCACAAAAGTCGCCGAATTGATGCTCAGGGATGCTCATCTCGATGGGGGCTTGCTAAATGGCGGACAGGGACGCGAGATCGGGATGGCGCTGATCTGGTTGCTTAGCGGATACGAACTCTCCCATTCGCTGACAGGGGTCATCATTATTCAAGTTCTTATGGGCTTAGCGATTCCTATGCTCTGCTATTTAACGCTGCATCCGTGGCTGCCGCGGGCCGCGTATTACACGGGAATCGCAGTAGCGTTATCGCTAGCGCCGATTCTCCTGTCGAAAACTCTTCATCACGATCAGCCCTACATCTTTTTCACAATCTTAACTCTGTATGCATTTAATCGATACACGCTGACAAAGTCGGCAGGCGCTCTGTACGGGATGACCGCATCAACTTTTGCAGCTGGACTGATGCGCGATGCGGGTACAGGTTTGTTTTGGTTTCTTATTCCGATTTGTGCATGGCGTGCCGGACGCGGAAACTTCAAGTATGTCGCTTTGGCAGCCCTGATGTTTGTCGGAGCAAACACCGCATACGCCCGATACCGCGCTACTCTGCAGGGTGACGCAGCAACGCAAACAATGGACGTTGCGGCTCCGGGGATACAACTATTCTATAATATTTACGTCAACGCGTCGGAATTCGGAGTTGCGCTCTCCCCTGAGCTGGGTCCCAACGTTACTTGGATCTTGAACGGACTTCATGAGTGCTTGCTTCCATCTCCAAGCCAATCAAAAAATTTAGCGAACATGCCAGGTTCTCCTCAGTTCAAAGAGGAGAATGTCGATAGGTACGGGGCCTCTGAATTGACCAACAAGATCGCCACTCAGTCAAACCGATATTACTACATTATAGTCCGTAGGTGCTTCTTAGCCGATAAGGTTTCGGTAATTGATAGGAAAATGCTGGGTGCGGCACTCGAAATTTCACGGGCCCACCCTCTTTATATCCTGAAGCTCTTTCTGAGAAATTCCTTCCAATTGTTGTACAATCCAGGCTGGCTTCACGGCCGATTTACGATTGGGCCTCGATTTCAAGGAGGCTTACACATTCCGTTCGGCGATAATGCGACGCTGGTGGAAGGCGGCAATGTCGGAGACAGGCTATTCGATGAGCACGCTGTGAGCGAGGCCGAATTCATCCCCTTGGAGCGTCAGCCACGCTTTGTAGTGAATTTGTACTACGCGATCGATCGCTTATGGTATTCTGCTTATCATCCTATAACGATTATAGTGGGATGTTTTGCTTGGCTCGCTTGGATTTCATCGGCCATTGGACTGTTGCAAAGAGCAATTGGCGGGCGGCGACTGGCCTATTGGGGGGAGCTATTTTTGTCTGAAGCCGTTATTTCAGCGTCGATTGGGATCTCAATAATCCTGCTTGCAAATGTTACCGTTACCGCAATTGCAGTCGATCCGATGTACCGCTTCGACTTCTCCATTTTAGTGCTCAAGATCATGCTGGCAGGGGTCGGTTGCGCTGTCATGCTCGAGCTTTGCAGGCGCGTGACCTTGATTTTTCTAAGGCGCCGCGGCGTGCGGAGGCTCAGCGCGACCGTGCAGTAGTCCGCATCAGGACTATGGTGTTGCCGTCGCGAAAGGAGCTCGCGGCAATCTACGTGGTAAGTCAATTCGGCGGCTTGGCCACCCTGCGACGCGTTCCCCATGCATAAACGGAACAGCCGTTGCTGTATTACCGCGCCCTAAATTTTCGAAGGCCCGACACATCGTTACCACTATGAACAGGCATGGCAAAATTTCGCGATATCGTAGTTCCGGGGTCGGCGCGCAGACCTTGCGCGCATACACCGACCTCTCTTTCGACCTCGTCTATGACGAGCCCTGGCCACAACTACGCGGAGGTAAGGCCGATGCGGCATTCCCCGTGGAACTGGTCTCGAAAGCCGGCAAGTGCAGGGGTCGACTGGAGCGCGAACAATCGGGCCATAGGCAATAATCCTCCAAGCGATGTTGCTGAAAACCGTGCGGCTCCTGCTGGCACCTCAGACGTTCTAGAATTCGTGTGTCACATACGATTTCAGCCGCAAGCAACATTCACGCAAAATTACAAAATGAAAATCAGCCGCTATGAGATAGACTAAATTCACTCTGCCGTTAACGAGCGTTTGCGTTGGTCGAAGCGGCGGTCGAACACCTGCTCGGCGATGCGGTTTTTCAGAATCTCCACCGAGCCGCCGGCGATCATCCAGCCGCGGGTGCGGCGCATGCAATATTCCACCAACGTCTCGCGGGAAAAGCCCATGGCGCCCATGATCTGCACCGCCTCGCTTGCCACTTCGAAGCCGGCCTGGTTGCACGCCACTTTCGCGATTGCCGTCTCGTAGGCCGATGGCAGGCCGTTATCGGCATGGGTCGCGGCGCGATAAAGGAGTAGCTGCGCGCTCTCCAGCTTGATCGCCATGTCAGCGAACTTCCACTGCAAGCCCTGAAACTCGCACAACGGCCGGTCGAACTGCTCGCGCGTCGCCGCATAGTCGCGCGCCGCCGTGAAAGCGTAGCGGCCGCAGGCCAGCGCACGTGCCGTATTGCCGAGCCGCTCGACGTTAAAGCCGGCCATCTGCTTCTTGAAGCCGCCGGGTCCGAGCAGCACGTTCTCGGCCGGAATGCGGCAATCGGCGAAATGCAGCTCGCACCATTCCTCGCCGCTCATGAATTCCGAAGGCGCCGCGATGGTGAAGCCGGGCGCGCCGCGCTCGATCAGCATCGAGCCGATGCCGCCGAGGCCGGGGCCATAGCGGACGTAGATGAGAAAAATCTGCGCATCCGGGCTGAAGGTGGAAAACACCTTGCTGCCGTTGATGATGTAGTGCGACCCATCCAGCCGCGCGCTGGTTTTCAGATCGGTCACTGCCGAGCCGGCATCGGGCTCGGTCATGCCGAGACTCATGACCATGCGGCCGGCCAGAAGCTCGCCGAGCCAGCGCTTCTTCTGCGCCTCAGTGCCGTATTCGGCGAAGACGCGGATCGGGCCGAAATTGCCGAACTGCACCACGTCGGCGCTCCGCGGGCACACAGCGGCGATCTGCTCGATCGCGATCACCGCATCCATCAAGGTGCCGCCCTGCCCGCCGTCGCGCTCCGGCAGCGCGATACCCATCAGGCCTTGATTGGCCATGAGCTGCGCCACGTCGTAGGGAAACCGCGGATCGTGCGCGCGCTTGAGTGCGCCGGCCGCGAGATGGTCCTGCGCGAAGCGCCGCACCGATTCGACAAATTGCTTTTGTTCGTCCGTGTAATCGAAATTCATGGTTCTCTCCCCCCACCCCTTGGCTATGCCGGTCACGTCAAAGAGCGCTGAGCCAAGCAAGCGACAAAATCAAACCATCATAGTTTTCAGGAACGGACTTGCCAGCTGTGAGTTTCTCCAAATATCGGAGTAATCGCGATCCCCTCCACGGCGATGCTCTGGCAATGCCAACAGGCTCTTATCAATCACCTTCGGTCGCGACCTGCCCTTCGGCTCCTTGGCTGGATGAGGACCATGCGCAGTCAGGGCTGCTTAACCTCCCCGGCCTCTCAGGCTGATCTGCGCCATGCGTCGCAAAGTGGCTGGACATCCCGAGCGCAATTCACTGTTGTAGTCTAGTTGATAGTCTAGACAACCAGAAGGCCGCCGTGAAGCTCTGTCTTGGCCTGTTCATGTTCGAGGTGCGCCGAACGGGTCCGCGAGAACACCGCGGCGAACTCCGCCCGGGCATTGGACGCGCTCATATCGAAATGCGGATCGCTTCAATTCTCGGCTTTGGGGGATCAACTCCGAAAAGCCGAGGGTCTCACCGCTCTCGACGCAGCGCCAGAACTTCCGCTCCGCGGTGACTATGAGGTGCCGGTAAGACGGGTCGGCATGGGCAGTAATCTCCACCCACTTGCCACCCCCGGTGATCACCGAGAGCACCGCTGATTTCGCAGCCACCACCCACATATTGTGCTGCAGTTGCGGCATGTACTTCTCGGCGGGCGCTTCCTCTGAGAACGACCCGGCAACATGAACTTGGCCTCGATCACCCCCCGCTGGCCTCAGCCCGACCGTCCAGGGCTGCCGCCATCCACGGCGCTGCCGGATACCGTACTCGGCGCCGGATGTTGGTGATGACCTGCCCGGAATTGAGCTCATAGCGCCGGTTCAGATCCTCAGTGGCGGACCCAAGCTGGACAATGAGGTTGCCGGAGAGGTCCTCCGGTTCAACCTCACCCCGCTTTTCCCGCCACAACCGCGCAACCTCTCTTGTGATTGATCAAATAACAGAGGGCCGCCCAGAGGCGGCCCTCTTTTTGTTACCTAGCCTAGCCGCCCCAATGGAAGCGATCGAGAAACAGCGGGATGAGCGCCGGCAAACAACGAGCCCAGGAGAATTTACGGCTTGGGTGAGAGCTGCGTTGGCGGTTTAACGGTGGCTTCTGCGGCCTCATAGTTTTTCTTATCAGTTTCACACTCGTCATCGGTACAGTTCCAGTGAGCGCAAGCGCCAACTCCAGATTTTTGTTCTTTAATCACCGGGATGCCCGATATTACGAAACAGTTTAGGTGCCGAGGCGTGTGCGGAAAAATATTATTGTAAGTTATGATGCCATCTACAAACCATTTTGGACCATTTGGTATGAGGGCAGCGGGCCTAACCCCAACGCCTCCGACCGTAATTGCCTCTTATCTTGTGTTTCAGCACCCGAAGGAAGGGCGCATTCTGCGCAATCGAAGCCCGCAGTCGTCGAGAAAAGTTGCGATTTTCTGGGTCAGTCACTATCTGTTCGCGCTGCAAAACAGCCGCCTCGCGTGCCCGCAAGGCTTCTTCGCGAAAAGGCAATTGCATTTCCTGCTCTATAATTTCAGGGCCGCGATTTTTGAATTCGCGAGCCTTGCGGAGAATAGTGGTTTCGAATGCTGGCCTGTCAAAAACCGGCCAATAACGCTTCTTGACGTAGGGATTTTCTGTATGAGAGCCATTAGGTACGTCTATCGGTGGGACAAAATCCAAATTGTGCCATTTCTGCATTGCGACGACAATGACGACCGGAGAGCCTGGCGGTTTTGCTTCGAAGATCAGCGTCTTATATTCATTGCTCCTCGCGAGCATCCAAAAGAACTTTTCGGTGTAGTTGATAAGCCCATGATTTGGTCGGCCGCAAGGCACATTGTGGAGCATGACGCCGCCAATTGCTGTTAGGTCGTGAATAATCTTGAATGCGTTTAGCTGATTGGCGACATGCTCGGTCGTGCCAAAATTTGTTACCAGATGGTGTCTGCCAACAAGTGCTTTAGGCGTCACGTCGAAATTGAGATCAAGCGGAACGCATTCGGGGCTTTCGTCGATGTCGATCGCGGTATAGGTAATACCGAGCCATTCCCAAATCTGGCGGCTCATTGGCATTCCCGCAAGACGGTGCAACGCCTCTTGCGGGCGATTAACTACCAAAACAGGTATCGGCGCGGCTACACCGAATGCCCGGCCTAAATCGGCCAAATCCCTTCCGCTCTCGATGATGCTTGGGTCAACTTGCTGCGCGCCGATCTCCGCGACGGCGCAACCATCTGGCAAATAGCCATCGAGCCTAAGCCGCATCACGATATGAAGTTCGGATAAGTTGAAGGCCAATTTTTCCCCCAATCCTGTTAAACACCAGAATATCTGATGGGGTGATCAACGTAAAGATTGCGTTCGGAAGCGTTCATAGAGCTACCCCAGATGGCTACTGGGTGCGTGAGCATATTATCACCGTGAGGGTTGTGCGCGAAAGATTATGATGTGCCGTTCCCGGACTGAACGCAGATAGCAGCCCGAATCCGACGAAGCCAAAAAGCAAGGGTGACGCCCTTATTGCGAAATCGCCTTACTCGCGACTTCCACAAAGGGGTGACGGGGCCAACGAGCGGGCCCCTGCTACGCTTGCATCATTGAAGCACGCCTCGCAGCCATGCGCTCAGCCTCTTCGCGGTCGCATTTTTCAATGTAGTCCAGCATCGCGCGAGTCACTGGGTCTTCGGGAGGCTTTGGCAGATCGGGGCAGAGCTTGAGCAACTCGTCGAGTTCGTGTTGTTCCGCGTTACTGAGAGCGGCCTGTACGGGGCCGCTGTTCGCCAGCCGCCCCTCCTGCGGCTTAAGGGATCCGGTCAATCGGCAAATCCGATCCCATGGAGGTTACGGTTCCGACCCCAACTCCGCCCGCGCACGGCAGCCAGCAATTTTGAGATAGCTTCTAGAACCTGTCTCCAAAATTGCGGAAGGGGAGTCGATCCGCTATAAAGGCGTGATAATTCGACTTAGCGATACGGAGTGGGAACGTATCCGGGATCATTTTCCCGAGGAGTACATCCCTGACGGTCGCCCCGGTCGCAAACCGGTTCCGACACGGCAATAGCCCACCATGCGGCCTCATCGCCGCAGCGGTGAACCTCGCGATGGTGCCCCCGACATAGCGGCACCGTGAACTCGTCACTAACCTTTCGCCCGAGAGCATGAGGTTGCGCGAAGCGCAAGTGGTGAGCGTCTGAGGGGGTGCTCCCGCAAACAAGACAGAGTTGCTGGGCAACGTATCTGACATGATCGCGGTCCCGAATGCGGCGCGGCTCCGGCAAGCTCATCCGCCGTGCCGAACTCACCGCCAGCGAGACCAAGCTGACCCGGGTCAATGATCAGGCCATCCGCCGCGTGCTCGAGGCAGCGGGCGTGGAATTCATCGGTGAAAATGGCGGAGGGCCAGGGGTCCGATTGGGAAAGCGGCAACAAAAAAGGCCCAGAGGGCCCAGGCTAACCTTGTCGCCATCATTTTTTGTGTTATTGTGTGAATATGAAAAATATCACAGTAGCGCTGGACGAAGAGATCTACCGGCGGGCTCGGATTAAGGCTGCCGAGCGGGACACCTCAGTCTCGGCATTGGTCAAGGGATTTCTCGTCGAATTGGCATCGGAGGAGCCTGCCTCTCGGGCACTCGAACGCGAGGAGCATGAGCTGCGCGCGCGTATTCGCTCCTTCTCGGCCGCCAATCGTCTGTCGCGTGACGACGTGCACGGGCGCGACCGATGACGAGCCTGCGGTTTCTCGACACCAATATCCTGCTCTACTCCATCAGCCGCGATCCGACCGAGACCACAAAACACGATCGCGCCGTCGCGCTCATCGACGCGGGCAACAACGCGCTCTCGGTACAGGTGCTGCAGGAGTTCTACGTTCAGGCAACCCGGACCACCCGGCCCGATCCGCTGCCACACAATATCGCAGCGGGGCTTATTCGCACGTGGTTGCGCTTCAAGGTGCAGGAAATTTCGGTGCCGATCATGACCGGCGCATTGGAGATTAGGACGACGCACATGTTATCTTATTGGGACGCCGCCATCGTCGCCGCCGCCCGCGCGCTCGGATGCCAGGAATTGTATTCCGAAGACATGAGCCATGGCCGAGAGGTCGAGGGCGTTACGATCATTAATCCGTTCCGATGAATGATAGGCCGTACTGATGGAGGGGGTCGCTTGCTTGGAAGTTCGTCGCACCAAACTCACCGCCAGCGAGACCAAGCTCACCCGGGTCAATGATCAGGCCATCCGCCGCGCTCGAGGCCGCGGGGGTTGAGTTCGTTGATGCCAACGGCGGGGGGCCAGGAGTCCGGTTGCGAGGTGCCCCACAGAAGGGAAGCTAGTAGGCGCGCGCATGCTCGCGTCGCGTTGCTGACTGTCTGTCGGCATTAGCGCGAGGCATACGGCCATCCGCGCAACAGGTCCAACTGCATGCACAATCAACAGGGCAACGACCGGCACTGGCCTTGGTCAACAACTTGATCGGGGCGATGGCGGTAGACCAGAGGCTCAAGCTTCTCGACGAGGCGATTGCTAAGGTCGATTCGAATCTTGTTTTCTAAAGTACTCCAGAATTTTGCGGGTGCTTGCTCCGAACGGGTCGTTTCTTTCACGCCGTTCCTGCTCGAGGCGGGCCGCTTTCGCTTCCGGGTCGTTTTTTTCAATGTACTCCGTCATGGCGCGCTCCACAGGGTCATCGGGAGGTCCGGGCAGATCGGGGTAGAGTTTGACCAACTCGTCGAGCTCGTGTTGTTCCGCCTCACTAAGGGCCGCCTGGCAATTCATTTCGTAAATACGCTCTCGACCGCGACACTCCGGGCTTGCAGCGTACGTCATGGAGTGCACTGCGAACCGGGCGATCAAATGTGCCTCCTCAGCATCTTCCTCCATGGTCAGTTTCCGCTCCCTACGAACATCAAAAAATTCCTTGATGCGATCCCAATCATTCCTCGCGTGTAACAGCAAATACCCCGGCGGACGACGCTTCGGCAGCATCTGTTCAAGCTGATCAATTCGAGCCGTCGCCTCGCGCGCGTCCGGGCCGGCACCATAGGTCTCGAATTCGGTTACAAGTAATCTGCGATTATGATTTACTTCCTCATCTCGCAGCTCCCTTGCCAGCTCAGGATCGAAATTGAAGCCGAATGGATCATCGATAACGACCCGTTTGGCCGTGCCCGGGATGTGCATGAAGATATGGTGCCGCTATTCGCGCTGCCTTGATCCGCAGACCTGGCTCGGCATCGGCATCGTTCATGACGCTCAGTAGATAATCCAACGGCGACAAATTAGCCGCTCCTGCGACCGCCGTGCCATTTAACTCCCCGTCCATTTTTCGGTGGCTAGAATAAGACGGTGCACTGGAACGACGTAGAACAGGGCCAGCCCCCTGTCCCGATCCAATGCCGCGAGGCGAGCCCGCTGTTACTGACTTCGGCCGGTAAATAGGCCGGACTTTTTGCCGTTCGTGGACAAAAGGTGCTGCCAATTTCGCCATCTCAACGCGAAGGTCGGTAGGCAATTTTGGGTCCCGCATCAAGCCCAGGAGGAAATCGAGAGGTGACGAATTCGGACTGGAGGACGCCGCACAAATGGCAGAATTTTTTAAGACAGTACTTTTGTTCGGTGTGCCACGCTGGCGACCGCCGCGGCGCTCACCTCGTCTCGATCCTTGGGGCATCGCTATTGCTACTGTTTGCTACTTTACTTCGCATTTGCGGATCGGCCGAATTAATAAGTCGTTAATGCCGATTGCATCGGCATTAGCCGATGTAGCTTCGAGCCATACGCGACAATTCGTTGCTATTTGATTGCTATTTTCTGCTACTTCAAAAAATTAAGAAATTGTAAACTATTTTCGGTCGCCTCATTGTGCACTCACGCCAGTCTTCTTGATGATGGCGCCCCATTTGGCTTCCTCGCTGGCGATGTCGGCGGCATAGGCTTCCGGCGTTCCCGGCAGCACCTCGGTGCCATCGGCGGCAAGCCGTTGCCGGATGTCGCCGTCGGCCAGGGCATTATTGAGCGCGGCGTTGAGTTTGGCGATGACCTCCGGCGGCGTGCCGGCCGGCGCCACGAGGCCGTAGTGCAGTTCCGCCGCATAGCCGGGCAGTCCGGCCTCCGCCACGGCCGGCACGTCCGGAAACAGCGGCGAGCGCTTGGCGCCGGTGACCGCGATCGCCCGCAAAGTGCCGGCGCGTACCTGGCCGACAACGCTCGCCATCGGACAGAACATCAGCGCCACCTGTCCGCCCAGTAGATCGGTGATGGCCGGCGCGACGCCCTTGTAAGGAACCGCGGTGAACTTCACGTCGGCCATCATGGCAAACAACAGGGCCGCGAGATGCGTGCTGGTGCCGGTCCCGGTCGAGGCGAAGTCGAGCTTACCCGGATCTTTCTTGGCGAGTGCGATCAGTTCCGCGACCGAATGCACCGGCACGGCAGGATTCACCAGCACGAAATTCGGGCTGGTCGCAATCAAACCGATCGGCGCAAAATCTTTTTTCGGATCGTAAGCGGCATCGGGATAGAGCGATGGGTTGATCGCCAACGAGCTCGTGGCGATCAAGAGCGTGTAACCGTCGGGCGCGCTGCGGGCGGCGTCGCGGGTGCCGATGGTGCTGCCGGCGCCGCCGCGGTTCTCGATGACGATAGGCTGGCCGAGACTTGCGCTCATCTTGGCGGCGACGAGGCGCGCGATCACGTCGTTGCCGCCGCCGGCCGGATAAGGAACGACCAGCGTGATCGGCCGCGCCGGATAATCGGCGGCATTGGCGGCTGCCAAACCCGCCATGGCAAGTGCAACGATGGCAAATGCAGCGATGCTTGCCGCGACCGCAACGATCGGCATTGGTTTCATGGCGCGCCGGATGTCGCTACAGCTTCTTGATGCCGGCCTGATCGATGACTTCTTTGAACAGGGTGATCTCCTTGGTCACGCGTGCCCAAGCTTCGTCGGCGCCCTTGGCGCGCACGAAGAAGCCGGCCTGGAAGAACTTGTCTTTCATTTCCGGCGTGACCAGAACCTTCAGCGTTTCCGCCTCCAGCCATTTGACATTGGCCGGCGGCGTCTTGGCCGGCGCCAGCAGGACGGCGTCGACCGCAAACACGAAATCCTTGTAGCCGGCCTCGGCCATGGTGGGCACGTCCGGCAGATCCGACCAGCGCTGCTCGGCGCAGATCGCGAGCCCCCGTAGCGCGCCCGATTTGATGTGCGGCTGCGACGGCGCCAGCGAGCCCGAGCACATCTGCACGGTGCCCGCGAGCAGCGCTTCGATGGCGTCGCCGCCGCCCTTGAACACCACCGATTCCAGCTTCGGCAGATTTTCGCGGCTTTTCAGCACCTCCAATTGCAATTGCGGCGTGGTGCCGATCGGCGACGTCGAAGCATTGAATTTTTCCGGATTGGCGCGGGCCAGCGCGATGAATTCCTTCATGGTCTTCGCCGGCAGGTCAGATTTCACCACGAAAATGTTCGGCGAGCCGCCCAATTCGCAGACCGGCAACGAAATCCTTGAACGGATCGTAGGGGATCGCGTTGTAAAGGCCGTAATTGATCGAATAGGCGTTGGTCGCCAGCAGGATCGTGTAGCCGTCCGGCTCGGACCGCGCGACATATTCCATGCCGATATTGCCGCCGGCGCCGCCGTGGTTCTCGATGATGAAGGTCTTGCCGGTCGATTGCTGGAGCCCGGCGGCGACCAGGCGGCCGATGATGTCGGATGGACCGCCCGGCGTGTTGGCGACCACGATCTTCACGGTGCGCTCCGGATAAGCGGCATAGGCCGGGCGCACGCGCAACAATGCCGGCGCGGCGATGCCGACGGCGAGCGCGCCGGCGGCTTTGACGATCCCGCGGCGCGACGGACCGAATGCCTTGGTGAGTTTTGTCATGGTATCTCCTGATTTGGTGCCGGCTGCGGCTTTACTGTCTTTGCCGTTCACTCGCCGAGCGTGATGCCGGCGCCGTGGATGACCGTCGACCATTTGGTCTCTTCGCGGTCGATGATCGCGGCGTGCTCTTCGGGCGTGGTCGATTCGGGCTCGCCGCCTTCGAAGATGATGCGCTTGCGCACTTCTTCCATGGCGAGCGCGGCGCGTAGCTCCTTGTTCAGCCGCTCGATGATCGGCCGCGGCGTGCCGGCCGGTGCCAACAGGCCGTAACTCAATGTCGCGTCGAAACCGGACAGTCCGGATTCGGCGAGCGTCGGCAGTTCCGGCATCAGCGTGGAGTGTTTGGCCGAGGTGACGGCGAGCGCGCGGATATAGCCGCCGTCGAGCGCCGCACGCGACACCGGTATAGGATTGAAGCCGACCTTGACGAAGCCGCCCATCATGTCGGTGATCAGCGGGTTCGAGCCTTTCTCCGGAATCTGCAAGACCTTGACGCCGGCCTGTTGCGCGAACAGCACCGAGGCCAGGTAATTGACCGTGCCGATGCCCGGCGTGCCGACCTGATAAGGTTCCTTGGCGCTCTTCATCAAGGCGATCAGTCCGCCGACGGTGTGCACTGGCAAATCCTTGTGCACCAGCAACAGCGCCGGCGCCGAGGCGATCAGCCCGATCGGCGCGAAATCCTTGCGCGGATCGTAGCCGACATTCTTGTAGAGGTTCGGCCCGGTCGCCAAGGTCGAGGTGTAGCCGAGAATGATGGTGTAACCGTCCGGCGTGGCGTGGGCGACCTGGCGCGTGCCGACGGTACCGCTGCCGCCGGCATTGCGGTTCTCGATGACGATCTGCTGGCCCAGCGCTGCGCTCATCTTATCGGCGACCGAGCGCGCCATGATGTCGTTGGTGCCGCCCGGCGGCAGCGGGATGACGAGGATGATCGGGCGGCTCGGGTAATCGTCGCCCGCGACCGGGCCGGACATTCCGAGCGCGAGGATCGCCGCAACAATCGCGACGGCCACCGTCAGCCGCGCCAAAATACCCTCCCCGCTCAAAGCATCCTCCACTTTATTGTTGCAGCACCCTCCGGTGCCGGCCGATATATGTAACCTACCCTTTGGCGCGCACGGTTGTCATGCGCCGTGTCACGCTGCCGCATCAACGCCGGTATGAGTGCAATGACCTGGTCCGACACCTTCCTCGGCATATTGAAGGACAACGACGTCCGCCTGATCAGCGATGTGCCGACGTATCTCATAAGCCGGGATTGATGCGTGTCCGAGGTAACGTCATTGTTGGCCGAAGCCTTCGCGTTGCAGCAAGCCGGCCGGCTGGCGGAGGCGGAAGAGATTTACAATCAAATTCTGGCAACGCAGCCCGACCATTTCGACAGCCTGCATTTGCTCGGTATCGTTTTTCATAAGCGCGGCGATCACGCCCAAGCGCTGCGGCACATAGACCGCGCGCTCAAGATCAATCCCAACAATATTCCCGCTCTAAACAATCGTGGCATCGCGCTCAGAGCGCTGAAGCGTTTCGAGGAAGCGCTGGCGAGCTACGACCGTGCGCTTGCGCTGCGGCCGGGCCATGCCGAGGCGCTGTTGGGTCGCGGCCACGCCCTCAAAGAGCTGAAGCGGTTCGAGGAGGCGTTGGCCAGCTACGATCGTGCCCTGGCCATTCGGCAGGATTTTACCGACGCGCATGTCAGTCGCGGCAATGTGCTGCACGCGCTGGCGCGGTTCGAGGAGGCACTGGCGAGCTACGACCGCGTGCTTACGCTGCGGCAGGACGATGCCGAGGCGTACTCCTGTCGGGGCGCTACCCTGCATGAGCTGAAGCGGTTCGAGGGGGCGCTGACAAGTTACGACCACGCGCTCGCGCTGCAGCCGGACTATACCGAGGCGCGCTACAATCGTGGCAACGCCCTGCATGCGCTAAGGCGCTTCGACGAGGCGCTGGCGGACTACGGGCAGGCACTCTCGCTGCGGCCGGACTATGTCGAGGCGCTCGTCAATCGGGGCGTCACCCTGCACGCGCTGAATCGGTTCGAGGAGGCGCTGGCGACCTACGACCGCGCGCTTGCGCTGCGGCCCGACTATGTCGAAGCGCTCGTCAATCGGGGCATTATCCTGCACAAGCTGGAGCGGCTCGAGGAGGCGCTGGCGAGCTACGATCGCGCGCTCGCGCTGCGGCCGGACTATGTCGAGGCCCACTATAACGAAGGAATGAGCCGGATGCTGGCCGGCGACTTCCAGCGCGGCTGGCAAAAGCTGGAATGGGGATGGGAAGCCGCGCGGCAGAAATACATAAAGCGCAATTTCGCCCAACCGCTGTGGCTCGGGTCGAACGAGATTGCCGGCAAGACCGTCTTGCTCCATGCCGAGCAAGGGTTTGGCGACGTGATTCAATTCTGCCGCTACGTACCGCACGTCGCGGAGCGCGGCGCGCGCGTGATCTTTGAAGTCTACGAGCCGTTGCGCGAGCTGATGAGCACGCTGCCCGGTGGGGCGCAAATCGTATCGAGCGGCAAACCGCTGCCCGATTTCGATATGCATTGCCCAATGATGAGCCTGCCGCTGGCGCTCGGAACCGAGTCCGCGACCATACCGTCGCAAACGCCCTATCTGCGGGCATCGCCGCGGGCGGTGATGGATTGGAAGAGCCGATTGGGGCCGCAACATCGACCCAGGATCGGCCTCGCCTGGTCCGGCCTGCCGGCGCACGATAACGACCGCAATCGATCGATGAGGCTGAGCGCTTTCTTGCCGCCCCTGGCGGGCTTCAATGCGACCTATGTCAGTTTGCAGCGCGAGGTGCGTGAGGTCGATGCGCCCGTGCTGCAAGGTAGTGATGTTCTGCATTTCGGCGAAGAACTGAAGAACTACGCCGACACGGCAGCGCTCATTGCGAATCTGGACCTTGTCATCTCCGTCGACACCAGCGTGGCCCACCTCGCCGGCGCGCTGGCAAAACCTGTGTGGATATTATTGCCGTTCATCCCCGACTGGCGCTGGCTGCTCGATCGCGACGACAGCCCATGGTATCCGACGGCCCGCCTGTTTCGCCAGGATGAGAAGCGTGGATGGGACGGCGTCATGGCGCGCGTCCAGGCGGCGTTGGATGATTACCTTCGCAGCTTGTAAAATCGCCTGCGGATCAGTCGACGCGCGTTGACTTTCCAACCCGATCTCCAAATACTGCAAGCCTCATTACAATAAAACCGGCGACAGAACCGGAAGCCAGGGAGGAACACGCCATGGCGACCTCACGCAGATCGCTCTTAAAGAATTCCGCTGCAACCGCCGCCACATTGAGCCTCGGCGGACGTCTCGCCAGAGCCGAGGCCGAGGAGGTCCGGATCGGCGTCATCTATGACCTGTCCGGCCCGTTCGCCGCTGGCGGCTCGGTCGCCTGCTCGGTCGGCTGCCAGATCGCCATCGATCTCGTCAACGAGCGCGGCGGCATTGCCGGCAAGTACAAGGTGGTGCCGATCAACGCCGACTCGCAAAGCAAGGCGGACGTCGCCATCAACGAGGTGGAACGCCTGCTCGGCCAGGAGAAGGTCGAGATCGTCAACGGCGTCTATTCCAGCGCGCACGCGGTGCCGCTCTCCGCCAAAGTCGAGGCGCAAAAGAAAATTCTCTGGATTACGACGGCGGTGGCGACGGCGGTGTTCAAGGACAAGAACCTGCAATACGTCTTCCGCGCCCAAATTCATTCCGATCAATATGGCGAGGCATTCGCCAAATTCGTTGCCGAGAATGCCAAGGGCAAGCTCGGGAAGGAACCGAGCGACGTCAAGGTCGCGATCATTCACGAGGACGGTCCCTATGGCGTCGGCGTCGCCGAGGCCAGCGAACGATTTGCCAAGGTGCTCGGGCTTCAGGTCGTGATGCGCGAAGGCTACTCGGCTGCGGCGCCCGATCTGTCGTCGCTCGTCACCAAGCTCAAGCGCGCCGGTGCCGATGTCATATCCCACGCCGGCTATAATCCCGACATCACGCTGTTCCTGCGGCAATCGCGCGAAAGCGGCTTGCGGTTCAAGATGCTGGTCGGCGACGGCGCCGGTTACAGCCAGCTCGACAAGCTGCGCGCGACCTTCGGTCCGGACATCGACAATTTCTGCAACATAGATCCGGTGCCGGCGCAGTTGATCAATCCGGCTTCGCTTTTGCCCGGCTTGGGCGATCTGACCAAGACCATGGTCGAACGCTACAAGGCCAAGACCAATGCGAACGACGTGCCGCCGCATTGCTCGATGGGCTTCAACCAGACCTGGGTGCTGCTCAACAACGTGCTGCCGGTGGCCAAGCAGAAATACGGCGGCTTCGACGCCGAGGCGGTGCGCAAGGCGGCGCTCGACGTCGATATTCCGCCCGGCGGCACCATCCAGGGCTACGGCGTGAAGTTCTACCGTCCCGGAACGCCGCTCTCCGGCCAGAACGAGCGCTCGACGCCGGTCGTCATGCAGAACGCCGGCGAGCACATTTCCGTCGTTTGGCCGAGCAACATCAAGACGCAGGATCCCGTCTTGCCGCTGCCGGCGTCGTCAGTCTACGCCATGCGCTGAAAATGCTCGCGGTCGAGGGCCTGACCAAGCGTTTCGGAGGATTCCTGGCGGTCAATCAGGTGTCGTTCGAGGCGCGTCAAGGCGAGATTCTCGGCCTCATCGGTCCTAACGGCTCGGGCAAGAGCACGACGTTCAACCTGATCGCCGGGGCGCTGCGCCCGAGCGCGGGGTCGATCCGCTTCGAGGGCGCCGAGATTACCGGCCTCGCCGCGTATAAAGTCTGCCGGCAAGGCATCGCGCGAACGTTCCAGATCCCACGGCCGTTTCGCAAGCTCTCCCTCATCGAAAATGTGACGCTCGCCGCCTATTACGGCGAGGCCGGCGGCATATCGCGCGCCGAAGCGCTGCACCGCGCCGAGGAAGCGCTCGGCCTGGTCGGCTTGCCAATCGACCCGTCGGCGACGACCAACGGGCTCGGCGCCGCGGCGCTGAAGAAGCTCGAACTCGCCCGCGCGCTCGCCACCAGGCCGCGGCTCCTGCTCGCCGACGAAAGTCTCGGCGGGCTCGACTCGACGGAGATGGAGCACGCCGCCGATCTGCTCGAACGCATCCGCACCCGCATGGGCATAACCATCATCTGGGTCGAGCACATCATGGGCGTGCTGATGCGCGTCGTCGATCGCGTCGTCGTGCTCGACCACGGCGAGAAGATTTTCGACGGCACTCCGGCGCGGGCCGCGGTCGATCCACGCGTGACCGAGGTCTATCTCGGCAAGGGGCGGCCTTGAGCGCAATGCTGTCGCTGACCGCGGTCTCCGCCGGCTACGGCTCGTTCCGCGCGCTGTTCGACGTGTCGCTCGAAGTGCCGAAGGGCGAAGCGGTCGGCGTCATCGGGCCGAACGGCGCCGGCAAGACCACGTTGATGCGCGTCATCTCGGGCCTCATCCCGCTGCGCGGCGGCACAATGACGCTCGAAAGCCGTTCCGTCGGCGGCCTTCCGGCGCATCGCATGGTCGAGCAGGGCATCGCCCATGTTCCGGAGAACCGGCGCCTGTTCCCGCGTCTGACCGTCGAGGACAATTTGCGCATCGGCGCCTTCATTCCGCAGGCGCGCCGGCGCTTTGCCGAACAGCTCGAGCGGGTCTACGCGCTGTTTCCCCGCCTCAAGGACCGGCGCCACCAGCTTGCCGGCACGCTGTCCGGCGGCGAGCAGCAGATGTGCGCCATCGGCCGGGCGCTGATGTCGGGGCCCAAACTGCTGCTGATGGACGAGCCTTCCGCCGGCCTCGCGCCGCTGGTCGTGCAGCAGGTGTTCGAGCTCGTCCATCGCATCCGCGGCGACGGGCTGACGGTGCTGATCGTCGAGCAGAACGTGCCGCAGGTGCTCGAGGTCGTCGACCGCGCTTACCTGCTGGAAGTGGGTTCAATCAAGCTTGCGGGGACCTCGGCCGAGCTCAAGGGCAACGACTTCATTCGCAAAAGCTATATGGGGCTGTAGCGGCGATGGATATTTATCTGCTCGAAGCGATCGTCAACGGCGTCCTGCTCGGCGGGGTGTTGGCGCTGCTCGCGCTGGGACTCAATCTGATCTTCGGCGTGATCGACGTGGTGTGGATCGCCTATGCCGACATCGTGATGTGCGGCATGTATCTCATTTATTGGCTCTATGTCGGACTGGGCTGGCCGCTTCCGCTCGCCTGCGCCGCCGCCATCGTCGGCCTGGCGGCGTTCGGCATGCTGGTGCATCTGCTCATCATAGAACCGATTCTGCGTTCGGCGCCGATCAATCAGCTCCTCGCCACCGGCGGCTTGCTGTTTTTTTTGCAGAGCTTTGCGACGTTGCTGTTCGGCACCGATTTCCGCAACATCGGCGTCCGCCTGCCGGTCATCGAGCTTGGCAACGTCTATATCAGCTACGCGCGCCTGCTCGCCTTCGCCATGGCGCTTATCGGCGCGGTGGCGCTCTATTTCTTCCTCAAGCGCACCTTCATCGGCACCGCGATCCGCGCCATCGCGCAAGACCGCGACATCATTGGCCTGATGGGCGCCGATCAGCGGCGGATCTATCTCATCACGTCGATGATCGGCGGGGCGCTGGCGGGGCTCGCCGCTTGCCTCTTGGCGCTGCAGTATGACGTCCATCCCTTCATCGGCAATACGTTCGGGCCGCTCATCTTCATGATCTGCGTGCTCGGCGGCCTCGGCGACATGATCGGCGGCTTCATTGCCGCTTTCGTCATCGCCCAGATCATCGCCATCGGCGGCTATTACGCCAACACCGAGCTGTCCTACGTGCTCGCATTCACGTTCTTCATCGTGCTGATGTTCGTGCGCCCGCGGGGAATCCTCAGCCGATGACCGCGCCACGCGCCACCATCGCCGGCGGCGTCGCGATCCTCGCTGCGCTGGGGTTCTTGGCGCCGCCCTACATTATGCATTTGTTGATCCAGATCCTGCTGTGGGGCTTCGTCTATACCGCCTGGTCGATGATGGGACGCTTCGGCTTCGTCTCGCTCGGTCACGGCGCGTTCATGGGCGTGGGCGCCTATGTGCCGGCGCTGTTGTGGAATTACTACGACGTGACGCCTTGGATCGGCATTCCGCTGGGCGTGGCGCTGGCGGCGCTGCTTGGCCTCGTCATCGGCTACCCGTGCTTTCGTCTCAAGGTGGTCGGACATTATTTCGCGCTGGTCACGCTGGCGCTGAGCCAGGTGGTCCTGCTCTCGATCGTGGCGGCGCGCGACATCACCGGCGGATCGCTTGGCCTGACGCAGCGCGCGGTCGGCTTTTCCTGGTATGCGCTGCAATTTCCCGACAAGCGCTACTTCTATGTCATTGCGCTGGTGCTGTGGCTCGGCGGGCTCGCGGTCTGGCGCGCGATCGACCGCGGCGGCCGCCAGGTGCTCGAGGCGATTTCGGAAGACGAAGAAGCCGCCGCCTCGATCGGCATCGATGTCTTGCGCGAAAAGCTGCGCGTCACCATGATCAGCGCGGCGCTCACCGCGCTCGGCGGCGCGATTTTCGGCCAGTATCTGATGTACCTCAATCCCGAGACCGTCTCCGGCATCGCCGTTTCGCTGCAAATCGTCTTCGCCGCGATCGTCGGCGGGATGTATTCGATGCTCGGATCGACAGTCGGCGCGCTCTTGACGATTTCGCTGAACGAGGGCCTGCGCGTCGCGTTCGCCACCAATTTCATCGGCGCGGCCAACACCATCTACGGCATCCTCCTCATTCTGTGCATCATCTTCATGCCGCGCGGAATTCTCGGCGCGCTCGAGAGTTTCGGAATTCGCGGCGTACGGTCGAAGGCGCAGTGAAAGCCCGCGCATGAAGCGCCGCGCGACGAAACGAGAGAGACGCTGATGAAGACGCCCATCCTGGCACTCACCGTGATGCTTAGCCTGTTGGCGACGGCAAAGCCCGCGCCGGCGCAGGATTGGCCGGCGCAGCCGATCCGTATTGTCGTGTCGTTCGGCGCCGGCGGCGGCGCCGACATCATCGGCCGCATCCTCGCCGACGCCATGCAGGAGCGGCTCGGCAAGCCGGTGATCGTCGAGAACAAGCCGGGCGCCGGCGGCATCCTCGGCAACGAATTGGTCGCCCACGCCACGCCCGACGGCTACACGCTCGGCATCATGACTGCGGGCCAGATCATCGCCGCGGTGACGCGCAAGGACATGCCGTATGACACCGCCACGCTGACGCCGGTGGCGCAGGTGGCGAGCGCGAGCCTTTTGATTGTGACGCGGCCGGATTTTCCCGCCAACACTGTGAAAGAGCTGGTCGACGCCGCCAAAGCCGATCCGGGCAAGATCGTGTTCGCCAGCCCCGGCTTCGCCGCCACCCAGCATTTTGCCGGCGAGTTGTTCAAGCAGATCGCTGGCGTGAATTTGTTGCACGTGCCGTTCCGCAGCTCGCCCGAAGCCATCAATGCGGTGCTCGGCAAACACGCCGACGTGCTGTTCGACACGGTCTCGGCGCTGCTCGGCCAGGTGCAGTCGGGCGCGCTGAAGGCGCTCGCCGTGACCGGCAAGGATCGCTTTCCCGCCGTGCCGAACATCCCCGCGGCGAGCGAATCCGGCGTGCTGCCGGGCTACGATGTTACGACGTGGTACGGCGTGTTCGGTCCGCCCGGCGTTCCGGCAGCGGTCGTCGCCAAGCTGAACAAGACGCTCAACGACATCATCGCCGACGACAAAGTGCGCGAGCGCCTGGTCACGGTCGGCGTGGTGGTCAAAGGCTCGACGGCGGCGGAGTTCGGCGCCTTCATGGCGAGCGAGTACAAGCGCTGGAACGCCGTGCGCGAAGCTGCGGGTATTGCGCAGCAGTAATCTCATCGCACCTTCACCGGCCCACCTTCCGCCATCGAACGGATAATCGTCTCGAAGGCGCCGACGACGTCGAGCATATCGGCGGTCGTGACCGGGAACGGCTTTCCGGTCTCGACGCTCTCGGCGAAGGCCTCGAGCAGCACGGCGAGCGAATCGACTTGCGGAAACGTCAGCGTCTCGGGTTTTTCGCCGATGCGCGCCAGCGTGAGTGTCGTCTCGTCGCGAGCCTCCAGCCGAGCCCTTGGTGCCGAACACGTGCACGCGCCAAAACATCGGCGCGGCGCGCACCGTGGCGAGGAGCCCGGTCGCGCCGCTCTCGAACTGCAGCAAAACCGCGGCGACGTCGCGCGGGTCGGGCGGCGGTTTGCGCGAAAAACTTTTCGCATCCACCGTGGCGATGGGGCCGGCGAGATTGACGAAGGCGTCGATGAGATGCAGCCCGGCGCCGGTCATGCCGCCGCCCGGAGATTTGCGCGGATCGTCGCGCCAGCCGCCTTTGACGCGGGTGGAGTGCTCGTTGCTGAAGTGACCTTCGACGTGCAGCACCTCGCCGATCGCGCCACTGGCGACGATGCGCTTGAGCTCGCGCATCGAGGCAAAGCAGCGCTTGTTGTTGCCGAGCCCGAACACGACTTTGGCGTTGGTGATTGCGGCGATGGCCCGCTCGGCTTCCGCGCGCGTCAGCGCCAGCGGCTTCTCGCACCACACCGGCTTGCCCGCCGCCGCCACCGCGCTGATCTGCGCGACGTGCAGCGAATGCGGCGTCGCCAAAAACACCGCCTGCACGCGCGGATCGGCGACCGCATCGGAAAATTCCGTGCCCAGTTCAAAACCGTGGGTCTTTGGCGAAATCGGCAACGAGCTCGGGCTCTTTGCTCACGCCGCGAATGAAGCGCAGGCGCCTGCTTGCCCTGCACCGCTTCGACGATGGATTTGCCCCAGCGTCCGAGACCGATGACGGCGGCGTCGATCATGGCTGGCCACTTGAGGGTGCGAAGTCGAACATGGTGTATTGTAGCCGCTTCCGCGATCGATGACGAAGCGCCGCCAATGAGTTCGCAGCTCACGGTCTGGTACAATACCAAATGCCCGGTCTGTAACGCCGGCATCGACTGGCAGCGCAGCCGGCTGATGCGCGCGGCACGCGCCGGCGGAATCGAATTCCGCGACATCAATCTCGGAGCCCGATGCGCTGGCCCGCTTCGGCGCCACCGCTGGCGGATGTGCGCCGCCGGCTGCACGGCGTCGATGCCGATGGCCGGCTGCATGTCGGCGCCGATTGCGCGATCGCCATTTGGCGCGCCACGCCGGGCGATGGCTGGCTCGCCTGGCTGGTCGGCTTGCCGGGCATTCATCAAATCTCCTGTTTCGGCTATGACCGGTTCGCCGATCTGCTCTACGCCTGGAATCGCCGGAAAGGACACTGGTAGAGTCATGCGCATGCTCGCCATCGCCATCGCGATGCTCGCCGCGGCCGGAACCGCCAAAGCCGCCGAAATCGACGCCTTCATCTCCACCGCGCTCAAGACGGTCACCGACGACGTGATTCCGCCGTTCGAGCGCGCCGGCGGCCACACCGTTCGCGCGCTCTACGCGCCGCCCGGCGCTTTGCTCAAGCATTTCGCGGCCGGCGAGCCCGCGGATATTTTCCTCACCGGCCGCGAGGCGATCGACCAGTTGATCGGCGAAGGCAAGATCGTGTCGGGCCGCATCGATCTTGCCACCACCGGCATCGGCATTTGCGTGCGCAACGGCGCGCCGAAGCCGGACGTGTCGACGCCGGACGCATTCAAGCGCGCCATGCTCGAGGCGAAAACCGTGGCCTACGCCTCGCCCGCCGGCGGCAGCATCGTCGGCCCGCATATTCAGAAAATATTCGCGCAGCTCGGCATCGCCGAGCAGATGGCGCCGAAGTCGAAACTCTCCGCCGGCGGCCCGAACGGCCGGGTCAGCGTGCTGGTGGCGAGCGGCGAAGCCGAGATCGGCTTGCAGCAGGTGACCGAGCTGTTGTCGAACCCCGACGTCGAGGTGATCGGCATGCTGCCCGCGGACTTGCAGCAGATCACGATGTATTCCGCCGGCATCACGAAGAGCGCCAAACAACCCGACGCGGCGCGGGCATTGATCCAGGCCCTCACCGCGCCGTCGGCGAAGCCGATCTTCAAAGCCAAGGGGCTCGATCCGTTATGACGCCAAGAACATTCATGCGCGCGCTTGCGCTTATCGCGACGTTGATTGTCGCTACGAATTCGGCGCAGGCGGCGGAGATCCATGCGCTGATCACAACCGCCATGAAAGCGGCCATCGACGAACTCGTACCAAAATTTGAACGCGAAACCGGCAACACTGTCGGCGTGAGCTATGGACCGTCCGGCGGCATTGCCCGCCGTTTCATCGGCGGCGAGCCGGCCGACGTGATCGTCATCGACAGCGGCGCGCTCGACGACCTCATCCGGCAAGGCAAAGTCCTGCCCGGCCCGACCGGCATCGCGAGCACCGGCATCGGAATCTGTGTCCGCAAGGGCGCGCCCAGGCCGGATGTCTCGACGCCCGAAACGCTCAAACGCGCCTTGCTGGCCGCAAAATCCATCGCGCACACCGCGCCTGCGGGCGGCGGCATCACGGCCGCCCATATCATGAAGCTGTTCGAACGGCTCGGCATCGCCGCGGAGGTCACACCCAAAGTGAAGCTCGCCGCCGGCGGGCCCAATGGCCGCGTCAGCGTTTTGGTGTCGAGCGGCGAAGCCGAGATCGGCCTGCAACAGGTGTCCGAGCTGATGTCGAACCCCGACGTGGACGTGATCGGCATGCTGCCCGCGGAACTGCAACAGATCACGACTTACTCGGCCGGGATCACCGCAAGCGCCAAGCAGGCCGACGCTGCACGGGCTTTGATCAAGGCGCTGACCGCGCCGGCCGCAGCTCCGATCTTTAAAGCCAAGGGACTTGATCCGCCGTAGGGCGGATTGGCCAACGGGTCCGGCCCGAAGTGGCCGGCCCGATGACAGGCTCCGCGTAATCCGCCATCGCAGCTTTTTCTGTTCGACGTCCTTCATGGCCAAGCGCTCTCGTCCTCGCGGCGCGTTTTTGGCGCGCGAGCTTCTGTCATGCACACGATCGCGAATCGCGCGCTTGCAAAAATGTGGTCACATCAAGCGCGAAACCGGTTCGGGGGAAAGGAAAGCCAGGGGTGGTGCCTGCCTTTCGTTCGTCCGTTGAGCTTCGCTAGATCAAAACTTCAAGAATTAAATTAATTGAAGGAAGCGGAACGCCGGCAAACGCTGGGTAACAACCGCCGCATCTTGCGATGCGGCGCGCGCCCTTTTGGAGCGCGCACGCTTGACGGCGTTCCACCGCGGCTCTCACCTAAGGGAGTTATTCCATCCCAAAGGCTCAGCTTCAGGCCAGGCTTCCTGGGACGTGGTCTGAACGGGCGTTACCCGCCTTCGCCTGTCCCAGTCCAGGGATGCACCTCCCACCCCGGTCATAATGCCGGGAGACATGATGCCCAAGCCGCCCGGGAGCAGCCTGCAAAGCCGCCCGCGGGCACCGCCCTCGCTCCCATGACGCGATGTGCCTCCGCGCCACGTCCTTCAATGAGCGAGGATTGTGGTGTAACTGTAATAGAGACTTGTCAAGGAAAAAGTGACAAAGGCAACGATCCTGGTCTCCCTCTTCCCGCACGGGAGAGGAACAGGCGGCCTTCGGCCGCCGTTCTTAGTTCAAGAACGCCGATCCGAAGGATCGGCTATGGTGAAGGGGTTCGGAAGCTTCAGAATCAAACTCCATCGTCCGAACCCCATCAGCTCGCCTTTTTGTGCCGCGCGTTCGAGCGTCCTTTTCTTGGGGTGCGCGCCGCGGCCTTTTCGGGCTTTCGGCGCTCGCCGCTACCGCGCCCCGATTTCACGCTCTGGCGAAGCGCATCCATGAGATTGACGACGTTGGACCGTGCCGGCTCTTTTGCCCGCTCGATCTTCTCGCCCTTCTGCTTTTTCTTCAGCAAGTCCTGGAGGGCGTCCTCGTACTCGTCCTTGAATTTCAACGGCTCGAACTTGCCGCGCTTTTCGGATAAGATCATGCATCGCTCCCGCGTGCCCGCTTATCTCGCGGGCTTCGACTCTACGGCCCTCCAATTCGCCGACCGCTCAATTTTTCCAACGAGTTCGGCAAGACGGTCGGACATGGGTTGTGCCAGCTCGTATCGTTCTCTCAGTCGCCGTCCGATTTCCCCTAGGACCTGCGCCCTTTGGAAAGCATTACCGCGCGACAATAGGATAGTTTTCCTGCGCATGGGTTTCCAAACGTGTAAAATATTGAACACACTGTACAATATTGAACACCCCGGCTGGTGCTTCGTTCCCCCCAGAACCATGCGATTCGCGTTGGCATGTCGCGATAAGGCGCGCTACGTATCAAAAGACGTACCCCGCCTATGCCTTCGTTTTCCCAGACCGATGCGATTTTGGTTTTCACAGCGCCCCGCCGGTATTAAAATCAAGCAGCAATTCGGCACTGTGTCAGCTTCTGACAGACAGCCCCGATTTGAAAATTGACCCGCTCATGAAAGCCCTGTCGTGAAAGCAAAGAAGAAGCTCGCCTTCAACGTCGAAACGTTTCTCACCACCGCAAACGGCGGCAGGACCATTGCGAAATATCGAAAGGGTCAAAGGGTCTTTCGGCAGGGCGACCTGGCGGATTCGGTCTTTTACATTCAAGAGGGTGAAGTCAAGGTCTGCGTCATATCCCAGCAGGGAAAGGAAGCCGTCGTCGCTCTCCATCGCAAGGGCGATTTTTTTGGCGAGGCCTGTCTGACGGGCCAGCCACGACGCTTGGCGACGGTCGTGGCAATGACGGAATGCACCATCATGCGGCTCGACAAGGCTGTCATTGTGCGCGCGCTCCATGACGAGCCAATGTTTTCCGAGAGATTTACAGCATACCTTTTGACTCGGACCGTCCGTGTTGAAGCCGACCTGGTGGACCAGCTTTTCAATTCGAGCGAGAAGCGTCTGGCGAGGGCGCTTCTCCTATTGGCGAATTTTGGCAAGGAGGGAAGGCCGGAGCGGGTCATTGCAAAAATCAGCCAGGCGACACTCGCGGACATGGTCGGCACCACGCGGTCGCGCGTGAGTGGCTTCATGAACAAATTCCGCAAACTGGGATTCATCAAGTACAACGGCGAAATGGAAGTTCACAGTTCCTTGCTGACCATGGTTCTGCATGAGGCGCCCGAACTCAGGAAGGATGACGACGACGGAGAATAGCTTTGCGCGGCGCCCCCCTTAAACAGGCGCGCCGCCCATAATCAAATAACTGTGCATGTGTTCCCTATTGAACAGGTGCAGCCCCTCAATGCCATTAAGCTGAACGAATGCTGACGGTCTCGTAACTGTTGCGATCATGGGCAGCACACGGGACGGAACGGCATTCATGCTTGAGGCGGTGGCGACACGCCGTGCCGGAGTATCGCACGATGAGCAACGTATCGTCTGACAGTTTCTCCCGACGCAAGCCCACGCTAGCCTCTATCGAGGGGCTTGCGGTTGCAAATGCAGCCGGTGCCGTCTCAGATTTACGTGACGAGGAACAAGCCTTCGCGTTGCCGACGCGGCTTTTCGAACAAGTGCCGTTTGCCATTTATGTTTGTGACCGGGACGGTCTCGTTGTTCAATACAACCGCCGGGCTGCCGAACTCTGGGGCCGAACGCCTAAACTCGGCGATCCCAATGAACGGTTCTGCGGATCGTATAAAATGTTCCGCCCGGACGGCAGCCTGCTTCCGCACCATGAGTGCCCCATGGCCGATGTGCTGCGCACCGGTGTTTCCGTGCACCAACAGGAAGTCCACATCGAGCGACCGGACGGCTTGCGCGGCATCGCGCTGGTCGACATCGAGGCAATCAAGGATAGCGACGGAAACCTCGTCGGCGCCGTCAACTGCTTCCAGGATATAACGGAACGCAAGCAAAGCGAGGCACTGATCGACAATCTCGCGCGCGAGGCCGAGCATCGAACGAAGAACATCTTGGCTACCGTGCAGGCGGCGGTGCATCTGTCTCATGCCGATACGCCTGACGATCTCAAGAAACTGATCGAAGGGCGCATCAATGCGCTGGCAAAGGTCCATGCGCTGTTTGCGCAATCGCGCTGGACCGGCGCCGAGCTTCATACTCTGGTCGCGCAAGAGCTTTCGCCTTACGGGGACAGAGACGTACGCGTACGAATTGACGGCCCGGACGTCATGCTCGAGCCGAATAAAGCGCAGCGATCGCAATCTCGCTGCATGAGCTTGCGACCAACGCGGCAAAATACGGATCGCTATCGACCCCGGACGGTCAAGTTGAAATCGCATGGACATATGCGGCGGACGGCAGGCTGAGTTTGCGCTGGACCGAGTCAGGCGGCCCGAGCGTTACGCCCCCGACGCACTGCGGGTTCGGCACGCGCGTTGTGAAAAACATAATCAGAGACCAACTTCGCGGCGAGCTGCGCTTTGATTGGCGCGAGCAAGGGCTCGCGTGCGAGATCGCCCTGCTGCTTGGATAGGCGCCCCGCCGCAGTTCCAGCGGTCCGGTGCTCTCCCGCCGCGAAATCGCCCCCGCTTTTGATGGTGTTTGTTCTTTGGCAATCGCCCCGTCCGGTGGCCGCCCTGGTGATGACTCGTATCAGCGACGCCAGACGCCGGAACTCAGCCACGATGCCGTGCGTTCATTTTAATCAGGGCACGTCCCAACCTTCAAAACCCGACCGCGGGATAACGTATGAACCTCGACTTCCGCCAATGGGCCGCCGGAGTTGGCTGACTCGCTTTAACCGGAGCATAAAATGGGCAATCAGAAAACGAAGTTGGCCAAGAAAATGAAGAAGCTAAACAAGAAGATGATGAAGCTGCAGAAAAAAACGTCAAAGCTACAGGCGAAGATCGGCGGGAAAGGTAAGAAGGTAGACAGGTCGGATGTATCAATAATTTAGTCAATCCGCCGTGGAAAATCTGCGAGCGCGAAATCGTGGCCCACTTCGCGTCGAATTTGGTCAATTGCGCGCGCCGTGCGCTTGTCGATGTGAATGGCAGCAACGCGGCGCCTGCATAGCCCGTCGCGGCACGGCTCCGGTTTGTTGCGCGAATTCGCTCGTATCAGCGCGCCGGCACCTGACCGGCGTACCAGTCGTAAATCTGCTGCCCGGTCCAGTGCACCACGTCGTGCCGGTTGATGTAGTCGTATAATTCTTCGAAATATTTGATGCGGTGCGCGGCGCCGGTGACGTAAGGGTGCACGCCGATCGCCATGACGCGCGTCGACTCCTCGCTCTCTGCGTAAAGCCGGTCGAAGGCGTCGATAGTTCGCTTGAGCAGCACATCGGATTCGTGGTGGTGCGAGATCATCAGCGTGATGTCGTTGATCTCGGCGCTGTAGGGCACGGCGAGGATCGGGCCGTGCTTGGTTTTGACCCACAGCGGCTGGTCGTCGAGGATCCAATCGCCGAACCAGGTCAGGCCGCATTCGGTAACGTAATCCAAGGTGTCGAAGGTCTGGCCACGGCCCGGCCCGAGCCAGCCGGTCGGCCGCTTGCCGGTGAATTTTTCGATCACGTCGCACGATTGCCGGATGACCGCGCGCTGGTCATCGATCTGCTGGATCGGCATCTGCACATAAGCGTGCGCCATGAATTCCCAACCGGCATCGCGCGCCGCGGCCGCGACCTCCGGATAGGTCTCGCAGACCTTGGCGTTGATCGACATGGTCGGCGTGACGCCGGCGTTTTGCAGCGCGCGCTTGAGCCGCCAGAAGCCGACCCGCATGCCATACTCGTACCAGGTCCAGTTCGGCATATCGGGAATCGGCGTCTGCCCCATGGGCGGCTGCGACAATTGCCGCGCCATCGGCCGCGTGATCTCCCATTCCTCGATATTGACCACCGACCACACGACCATGCGCGCCTTGCCCGGCAGCTTCAGCGGCGACCGGGTGAACGGCGAGGAATAGGACAGGCGCTCGCGCGGCAAGGTCATGGTGTACTCAAGGTCTGGCATAATCATTGTAGACATCCGGCCGCACGCTCGGCAATCGCACAGGAGAACAGACGATGGACGACAAGGACCTTTACGACCGCGGGCTGAAACTGCGCACGGAAATATTCGGCCGCGACGCGGTGGAAAAACGCATGAACGCGTTCGGCGACTTCGGCAAGCCGCTGCAGCACATCATCAACGCCTATGCGTATGGCGACGTCTGGCAGCGAACGGCGCTCCCGCCGGCGACAAAATCGCTGGTCATGATCGCCACGATGGCGGCGGCGAAACAGCCCAACGAGCTCGCCGTCCATATGCGCGGCGCGTTGAAGAACGGCTGCACGGCGGAGCAAATCCAGGAGGTGTTGCTGCTGCTCACGCTCTATTGCGGCATTCCGTCCGCCATCGACGCGCACCGCATCGCCGCCGACGTGTTGCGCGAGCATTCGGGCGCTTAGCTGGGATCTGTACTCATAGATTCGCCATGTCCGCTACGCCGCCGTTAGCGACCGAATACTGCATTGCCGCGAAATGACGCTTTGTGCCATTAGGAGACCAACGGCATTGCAGCAAAAGCTCGCCCTATTCGATCACCTCATCAGCAAGCGACAGCAAATTGTCGGAGACTTTCAGACCGAGCGCCTTGGCAGCTTTCAGGTTGATTGCCATCTCGAATTTGACGGGCTGCAACACGGGCAACTCGGCCGGGTTTGCGCCCTTGAGAACCTTTCCGGCGTAAACGCCCATCTGGCGGTACATGTCTGCAAGACTGGACCCATAGCTCATCAACCCGCCCGCAGCGATCAGCTCGCGGGTCTGATACAAGGTAGGCAGCGCATTTTGCGCGGCAAGCGCGACGATCC
The DNA here is from genome assembly GCA_963821175.1 of uncultured Alphaproteobacteria bacterium. Lineage (GTDB taxonomy): Bacteria > Pseudomonadota > Alphaproteobacteria > Rhizobiales > Xanthobacteraceae > BOG-931. Next base: position 20,211 of record CAWGCU010000022.1, on the reverse strand, counting down.
GCTTGTTGACGAGAAAAGCATCAGGTTGCACGAGCAGCGCGCTAGCACCTATGCCGCGGAGCGTATCGAACGCCGCGTCGATTTCAGCGTCGCTGCTCGCATGCACGATCTCAATCTTCTCACCAAGCTTTTGCGCAGCATCGACCGCGTCCCGCACATTCGCTTCGGTGATCGGATTTCCCGGGTTGACGAGGTAGCCGATCAAGGTTGCGCCGGGCACGAGCTCGTGCAAAAGCCCGACCAGCTTCGACGCGAGTTGTCCAAACATAGAGGTCACGCCTGTCACGTTGCCGCCTGGGCGGTTTAGGCTTTCGACGAGGCCGCTCGCGACCGGGTCCTGGCCTGTAAAAAACACCACTGGGATATTGCCTGCCGCGCGCTTAGTCGCCTGTGCGGTCGGCGTGTTCGGAGCGAGGATGGCAACATGACGGCGTACAAGTTCGTCGACCATCTCCGGGATGCGCTCGTAGTGCCCCTCGGCCCAGCGGTATTCGATTGCGACATTTTCGCCGGCGGTATAGCCCGTTTCCGCAAGTCCGCGGATGAATGCCTGCACATATGCAGCGTAGGCCGTCGCCGACGATCCGTTGATAAAGCCGATAACAGGAATACTAGACTGCGCCCTCGCAGCAATCGGCCACGCCGCCGTGCCGACAAGAAGCGTGATGAAGTCCCGCCGCCTCATATTCGCCCTCCGTAAGACGAAGCCTACCATTGGCAGCGGCGTTGTGCATCACGGCAAAATTAGGTGGTGCATGACCGCTTCGGGTCAAAAGGCAATATTCGGCGGCTCATGGTGCCTCAGGACGCGACGCGAGATAAACGAGGCCTGCCGCTCCCAGCACTGCGCCAACGATGATGCCGATCGGCATGAAGGTGAAGAACACCAACATGCCGGAATAGCCCTCGAAGTCGCTGGTGTGAAACACCGTGGTCCAGAGGAAGCCCGCGCCGACACCGATCACGCCGCCGGCGATCGCGCCCAAGAACAAGCCGACAAACGCGAGCATGACCTTCATAATGCTCTCCGTGCTTTGACGTGTTTAACACAACGGTAGCGCGAGGGCCCGACACAGCAGCCAACCTGCGGGCCTCGACAGCACCACAACAGGTGGTAAGATCGAGATTCTGGCAGCATTACCGCACCGGGCTCGGATCGCTGGGAATGGCATTTCTCCTACCGTTTTTCGAATATGACGTATTCGTCAGCTATTCGCATGGAGTTCTGAGCCCAGAAGCCGACGCGCCGCTCAAGGAGTGGACGCTCGATCTGATCCGCAAGCTCGAAACCGATATTCGCGCGGTCGATATCGAATTCGACAATCTGCATATCTGGCGCGACGAGCAAATCGATCCGACCATCCAGCTTTCGGACGAAATCCGCGCCAAGGTGACGGGCTCCGGTATTTTGCTGATCGTCATGTCGCCGCGCTACTTGGCCTCGACTTGGTGTCAGGACGAGCTGGAATGGTTCAAGCAGCAGGTGCTGAACCGGGAGCGCGACCAGGGCCGCGTCTTCATCATTCGCGCCTTGCGCACCGATGAAAATCGCTGGCCGGAGTTCCTGCGCGACACCCGCGGCCACCCGATGCCCGGATTTCAGTATCACGACAAACAGGATTCGATGCCGTATGGCTGGCGCGGCAGTCCCGAGAATCGGGAGGCCTTCGTTCGCGAATTGTGGCGCCTGCAAACCGCACTCACCCGGCGGCTGCGCGAATTGCGCGCCAATGCCGAGCGCCGCGCCAAACCCGAAATCAGGACTGCCGGCGTGGCAAGCTCGCAACGGCGGATTTACCTCCACGCGCGCCCCGAGAACGCGACGGCATACGACGAGGTCAAGCAGGCCCTCCTGCTGGAAGGCATCGCGCCGCTGAGCACGGTGGCCGATCCGGGGCGCGACATCGCCGACTGGATGCGCGAGAGCCGCGCCCGTATCGAGACCGCAAAACGCTGCGATGCGCTGGCCCTGGTGCGCGCCGACGGCGACGAAAAATTCATCGGCGACCTTCTGGAAATCGGCGTCGATGAGCGCGAGCGTATCCAAACCGCCCGCGGCGCGCCGCTGCCCTGCGCGGTGCTCGACCGTTCGGGCGTGGCGTTGCCGATCGATGTGTCGAGTTACGGCATCGAGCGTTTCGACGTCGCCAAGGAAGACTGGCGCGGCAAGTTCCACGGCTGGCTGAACAAAGCACAAGAAGCGTCGGCTGGAGCGCCGTGATCACCGGTTCGTCCGCGAGTTCGGAGCTCCTCACCGCGGCCAGGCCGAAAAGTCCCTACCCGGGGCTCCGCCCGTTCGAAGTCGAGGAATGGTCGATCTTCTTCGGCCGCGAGCGGATGATCGACGAAGTGGTCGATCGTCTCGCCGACCATCATCTGGTGATGATCCACGGCTCGTCCGGCTCCGGCAAATCGTCGCTGGTGCGCGCCGGCGTATTGCCCAAGCTGGCGCGGCAACATCTGCGCGCCGGCGCGCCCTGGCAGACTTGCAGCATCCGGCCGTCCGGCGGCCCGCTGTGGAATTTGGCGAAGGAATTCGCCCGATTGGAAGGGCGCGGCGACGACGTCGAGCGCGTCGGCCAGATTTTGGGGCAATTCAACCGGCGCGAGGCGACGCTGTCCGACATCGCCGGCTCGCTTGAAAACCTCAAAGCGCGGCGGCTGTGCATCCTGGTCGACCAATTCGAGGAGCTGTTTCGTTTCGAGAAGGAAACCAGCCGCGAGGAGGCCGAGCTTTTCGTCGACCTCCTGGTGCGCGGCCGCGATCAACCGCCGGCAACCGGGGGAGATACGGCCGCCGCGGGCGATCAGGGCGCCACGGTCCACGTTGTCGCGACGATGCGCTCGGAATTCCTCGGCGAATGCGCGCGCTTTAGCGGCCTGGCCGAAGCCGTCAATCAAACGCAATACCTCGTCCCGCGCATGGACCGCGACGGGCTGTTGCGGGCGATCCGCCGTCCGGCGTCGCTTTACGGCGGCGAGGTGAGGCTGGATCTCGCCGAGCGGCTGATTGCCGACGTCAGGGGACGCGAGGACGAGCTGCCGCTGATCCAGCATGGTCTGATGTACATGTGGAATACCGCGGCAGCCACGACGCCGCCCGGGGGCAAAATCATTCTCGATACCGATCTGCTCGAGGCGGCAGGCGGGCTTTCTCACCTGTTGTCCGGACACGCCGATGCGATTGTCGACGAAGCCGCTCCCGATCCGGAGCGGCGCTACGCGGCCGAGCGGTTGTTCCGGGCACTCACCGAGCTGAACGCCGAAGGTCATGCGGTGCGCCGGCCGCAGGCATTTCGCGATCTTGTCGCCGTGACGCAGATCGGCGACGACAAGCTGCGTGACATCATCGACGCGCTGCGCCGCGACGGTGTTTCGTTTCTCACGCCCTATTCGCAGCAGCCGATCACGGACGGCACCCCGATCGACATCAGCCATGAAGCGCTGATCCGTTGCTGGGACCGCTTGGCCGACCCGCACGACGGCTGGCTGAAACGCGAGTTCGACGACGGCCTGATCTGGCGATCGCTCGTGGTCGAAGCCAAGGGGTTCAAGACCAGCAAGCATCGCGTTCTTTCGCCGGCAACGACGGAAGAGCGATGGCAGTGGTGGCAGCAACGGCAACTCGAACGGCGCCTGGGCGGACCGCTATGACGGAAATTTTCCGCTGGTCAAAGATTTGATCGACGCCAGCCGCCGCAGCGCCAGGCGCAAACGCCAGCTGCGCGCGGCGTTCGTAGGCGTCCTGCTGCTCATCAGCTGCGCCGGAACAGCCTACGCGGTCATGACCAACCAGACACGATTGGAGCTGCTGGCCGACCTTTACGTGCGGCACGCCGTTCTGTCCCACGACAAAGAGCAGGCGCTCAAAGCGAACGACCAATTCAAGGAGTGCACCCGATGCCCGGGAATGGTCGTCGTTCCGCCCGGCAGTTTCCAGATGGGGTCGCCGAGCAGCGCCGATACCGAAGACGCCGACACCGACGAATTTCCGCAGCATCCGGTGACGATCGCGCAGCGCTTCGCCGTCTCCGAATTCGAGGTCACCTTCGAGAACTGGGATACCTGTTACGAGCTCGGCGGCTGCCGGCTGCGGCCGGACGACTATGGCTGGGGGCGCGGCAACCGGCCGGTGATTCTGGTCGATTGGGACGACGCGCAGCAATACGTCCGCTGGCTGTCGCAGCAGACCGGGAAGACATACCGGCTGCTCAGCGAGGCCGAATGGGAATACGCGGCGCGAGGCGGCGCGACGACGTCCTATTCATGGGGCAACGACATCAAGGCCGACGACAAGGCGATGGCCAATTGTTTCGCCTGCGGCAGCCAATGGGACGACAAGGAGACGGCGCCGGTCGGCTCATTCGCGCCGAACGCGTTCGGCCTTCACGACATGCTCGGCAATGTCTGGGAATGGGTCGACGATTGTTATCACAACACCTATGACGGCGCGCCCGCGGACGGCGCGGCGTGGCAGGCAAACGACTGCAACCAGCGGGTTATCCGTGGCGGCTCCTGGGGCGATCCGCCGCAACTCCTGCGCGCAGCATACCGGCTGCGGGGACCCGTCGGCACGCGCTACGGCGGCTTGGGCTTTCGCGTTGCGCGGGAGCTTTCGCCTTAAATACTTCGCCTGTTCGCTTGCTCATTGCGGCGAATTCAACCGAGCGCGAATGTATAGAGCGCCGCTACCTGGGGATGTCTTCACTCCGACTGTTGCTGAATTGGCACGCATTCCGAAATCATGCACCCGATCACAGTCTTACCGGTGGACACTGGCTTTCGCCGATCAAGCGGCGACCTATAGTGGCCGGTGGTTGGGGAATCGCTTCATCTTCGCCGGGCGGCACGTCAAACAGATGGTAAGTGTTTCGACCAAAGGTCGTGAGGCCGCGCGCGCAACCGCGACCGCGCCGTACATTGCAGGCATCGACGGCGCTCGAAAAAAGCTGTTCGGGATGTTGGTGGGCGGGCCTCTCGTCGCTCTGGCTTTTGCTCCCTCGCAAGCCTCGGCCCAGGTGCAGCCCGGCTGCACCAGCACGTTACCCGCGGTGTACAATCCATTTACGCAGATCATCGGCGGCGTGGTCGGCGCGACCAATGCGATCACGTCGGTGATCGGCACCATGAACACCGCCTTCCAGGCCCAGGGCGATGCGTTCGCGGTCGGACTGCCGAACGCTCAACCCGATCAGACCGCGGGCGGCGTGTGGGGGCGCATGATCGGCGGCCGCGCCGACAACAAGGCGAGCGGCAATTTTTCCGGATCGATCAGTCCCGGCACGACTGGCTTCTCAAGCGGCTTTCCCGGCGGCCCCGGCGCCACCGGCTCGATCAACTGTCAATCCAACATCCGGCAGGACTATGCCGGCTTCCAGCTCGGACAGGACCTGGCGCGCCTCAATATCAGCGGCAGCGGCGCCACGCTGCATGTCGGCGTGACCGGCGGCTTCGCCCAATCGCAAGATCAGGATTTGGCGGGATCGGCTTTCACCGGCAGTTTCCAGGTGCCGTTCATCGGCGCTTACGCCGTCTACACCAACGGCCACTTCTTCGCCGACGCCTTGCTGCGCAGCGACTTCTATCAGATGAGTCTCAGCGCGCCGCCGGCGGCGTTGGGCAACCAGAGGCTCGATGCGCTGGGTCTGTCGGAAACCGTATCGGCCGGCTACAGAATCGATATCGGCAACAACTGGTTCTTCGAACCGTCGGGCAGCTTCATCCACTCGAACACCAAAGTGGACACGCTCAGCCTGCCCAGCGGCGCCGGCAGCACCTTCAATCCGCTGTACCTGCCGCCAGGCACGGTCCAGTTCAACAACATCGAGAGCTGGTTGGGCCGCGTCGGCGCGCAGGTCGGCACCAGCTTCACCGGCGGCAACGTGTTGTGGGCACCGTTTGCGACGGCGAGCGTCTGGCACGAATTCGCCGGCAATGTCAGCGCCAATTACTCGGCGCCGGAGTTCTTCGCCGGAAATGCATTGCAACACCCGGGCGCACCGTGCGCCCTCGTGCCCTTCGCCTATCCCAACGGCTGCGGCAACGCGATTTCCGGCACCGTCAGCGGCACCCGGGTCGGAACTTACGGTCAGTATAGCTTGGGTATATTCGGCCAGATGGTCGGTTCGCCATGGCTCGGCTATGTGCGCCTCGATCTCAAGGACGGCGCCGACATCCAGGCGTTCGGCTTCAACGCCGGACTGCGCTACCAATTCGATCCGACGCAGCGGACCCCGGGCGCCCTCTACGACGGGCCGGCGCGGGCCGCGCCTTACGATTGGACCGGTCTCTATGTCGGCGGTTTCACCGGCGCAGCATTCGGCCGGACGATCTGGAACTTCCCGCAAACCGCGACATCGGCAAATCCGATGATCGCCGGCGTCCTGGGCGGCGGCACGCTCGGCTTCAACAAACAGATCGACCGCTGGGTCGTGGGCATCGAAGGCGACGTTGCTTTGACCAATGCCAAAGGCGGCCAGTCGTGTCAGGACGGCGTGAATAATTTCAACGTCGTGCAGAACTGCAACAATGACGTCCACATCTTGGCGACCGCGGCAGCGCGCGTCGGCTATACGTGGCTCGACCGCGTACTGGTGTACGGCAAGCTCGGCGGCGCGTGGACCAATAATTCGCTCGACGCCTCGTGCAATACCGACTCGCTGTTCTTTTCCGGCGGCTGTTTCCCGACCAACAATCAGTTCGGCGCCGTGCAGGATTTGACGGTCAGCGATTCCCGCTTCGGCGTGGTCGCCGGGGCCGGCTTCGAGTTGGCGTTGACGCCGTCATGGTCGGCCAAGCTCGAATACGACTATTTGAACTTTGGCACCAAGACCATGATCCTGCCCGACACCACGCCGGTATCCATCAGGGAATACTTCAACGAGGTCAAATTCGGCCTCAACTATCATTTCAACGCCTTCGACCCCGACCCGACGGCGCCGGCTTCCGCCATCATGCCGGTCAAGGCGCTGGTCAAGGCGCCGCCGCCGAGCCCGTACAACTGGACCGGCGCTTACGCGGGCCTCATGGGCGCCGACAGGATCACCAACGCGCAATGGACCACGAACGCGCTTCCTCTTACCGATTTGTTTGCTCCCCTCTTCGGCGTAACGACTCCCGACCCGACGACCAATCAATCGAAATACTTCAGTGCCGCGGCACAAGGCGGAATATTCGCCGGTTACGACTGGCAGATCACCCGCCGATGGGTCGGCGGCATCGAAGCCGACGCAGCCTTCGGCAATAGCAGCATGACGCGTGGCGGCATTCCGGGAACGTTCGGCAACGGCTCCGCGGCGAGTGCTCTGCTCACACCCGGGATTGAAGCGCTGCAGGCGGACTCCTCGACGGTCAAGTTCGGTTGGGACGGCAGCGTCAGGGCGAGGGTCGGTTATCTCTCCACCCCGACGGTCCTGGTGTATGGCACCGGCGGCGTCGCCGTGCAGCAGATGTCGGTCGGGGCGACCTGCAGCGGGTTCCTCACGTCCTGGTGCGATTCCGTCCTCCGGGGCGTTACGGGGGTGCCTTTTATCGAGCCGCCGCGGAGCCAAACCGCTTCGGTGGTCAAGGGCGGCTGGACTGCCGGCGGCGGCATCGAGGGCGTCCTGACCGGCAATTGGCTGGGCAAGGTCGAATTCCGCTACGCCGATTTCGGCCACTACAACCACAACTTCTTCGTCAATACGATCGACGAAGCCGATGTCACCGTGCACGCGCGCACCTGTACCGTCCTCGCCGGCATCGGCTATAAATTCAACGGGACCGGCACGCTGACCGCGCAATGAGTTCGGCGATCCGGCCGCGGTTGATGCACTGCACGAACGGTGCAGTGAGGCATGACGGATGAGCAGGCTCGTTGTCGCCGCGGTCGCTCTGGCTCTGGGTTTGCTGGGCTCGCTATTTTGCAACGACGCTGCGTTTGCCGAACGCCGTGTTGCGCTGGTGATCGGCAATTCCGCTTATCAACATGCGCCAGTCTTGGGTAATCCGACGAAGGATGCTCGCGCTATTGCCGCAATGTTGCAGAAGGCCGGGTTTGACGTCGTCGACACGCAATACGACGCCGGCGGTCCGCAGCTCAAGCGCGCCATCCGGCAGTTCGAGGATGCCGCCGCCGATGCCGATATCGCCATCGTGTACTACGCCGGGCTCGGCATCGGGATAAACGGCGCCAACTATCTGATTCCGGTGGATGCAAAACTCGTGAACGATCGCGACGCCGACGACGAAGCCGTTTCGCTGCAACGGCTCGCCGATGCGGTCGGAAAAGCAAAGCGCCTGCGCCTCGTCATCGTCGACGCCTGTCGCGACAATCCGTTTGCGCGGACCATCAAGCAGCAGGCAGGCGCTTCCGGGCAGATCAGCCCCGTTTTGGACCCGGCCGACCCGAAGCCCAACACGCTGATCGCCTATGCGGCGACGCCGGAATCGGAAGCGGAAGATTGCAATGCCGATTCAAGCCCTTACACCGCCGCGCTGCGCTACCTGTTCGTGCGCGGACTGGACGTCCGCCTGGCGTTCGGACGGGTCCGCGAGGAGGTTTTACGGAAAACCGGAAACCAGGAGCCGTTCGTCTACGGCTCGCTGCGGCGCGGCGGCAACACGGCGATCGTGCTGTCGCCCTTCCAGCCGGAAGTGGATCTGCAAGGCGAAAAGAGCGACTACAGCCTGGTCGAAAAAGTCGACACGGCGCGGGCGTGGCAGGTTTTCCTCGTACAGCATCCGACGGGATTTTTTTCCGACGATGCCCGGCAGCGGCTGCGCTTGGCCGAGGCCAACCCGACGGCCCCTGAGCAACGGCCCGGAACGGCGATCCGCGTCCCAGGTGCCAATGACGAGCAGGAGGCGGCGTGCCGGAGCGAGGCGGATCGGCTACGATCATTGCAAGCGGAGGGTGCCGGCGCGATCGCCGATCTGAAAACGCTTGAGCAAAACCTCGTTTGTGAACGGCTGCGGCCGCTGGTCATTGCGGCGCTCGATCGCGCCAACCCGGTGCCCAATGTCGACACGCCCGAACAGGTGCGTTCCGCGCAAGGGCAATTGATCCGGCTCGGATGCTTTGCCGGCGCCGCAGACGGCCGTCTCGACGCCGCGACCATGGCCGCGCTCCTGCTCTACCTCGACAAACAGGGCATCAAACCGAGCGCCGACGTGCACATCACCGACGACCTCATCGCCGAGTTGACGAAGCAATCCGGACGCGTTTGCCCGCTGCTTTGCCCACCCGGAAAAGTTGCCGCTCGCGGCCAATGCATCGATTCCCCCAAAGGCAAGCCGACGGTCGCCCGACCAAGCGTCCCCCGGCCCACCCAGCAGCCGAGCCAGCCCAATCCGCCGTCGCGCACCACCGAGCAAAAGCCTGCCGGCGGCGGCGGCGCACGCATCGGCGTCACACCCGGTGTCGGCTTTTGATCAGAACATGATCGCTGGAAATCTAGCGGCGCACGTCGCTACGCTTGGAGAAGCCTTCAAGTCTTGAAGTGCTTATCCAGCCCCTGCCAGCCTTCGAAATAATCGTGCTGCAATTCCGACGACTCGATGGCGTAGCGCGTGAGCCGCATGGCGTAGCGGCTCTCGAACATGAACGCCATCGTGTCCTCGATCTTGTGCGGCTTGAGCTCGGCGTGGCTGGCGCGCTCCCAGGTGTCGGCGTCGGGGCCGTGCGCGGTCATGCAATTGTGCAGGCTGGCGCCGCCGGGCAGAAAACCTTCGGCCTTGGCGTCGTAGACGCCGTGCAGCAGGCCCATGAACTCGGTCATGACGTTGCGGTGATACCACGGCGGCCGGAACGTGTTCTCGCCAACGAGCCAGCGCGGCGGGAAGATGACGAAATCGATTGTTGCGGTGCCCGGCACGTCGGACGGCGCGGTGAGCACGCTGTAGATCGACGGATCGGGATGATCGAAGCTCACGGTGCCGATCACCATGAAGCGGGCGAGATCGTATTTGTACGGCGCGAAATTGCCGTGCCAGGCGACGACGTTGAGCGGCGAGTGATCCATCTGCGCCGCCCACAGATTGCCCTGGAATTTGGCGATCATGGTGCACGGCGCCTTGGTGTCCTCGTAAGCCGCGACGGGGCTGAGAAAATCGCGCACATTGGCCAGGCCGTTGGAGCCGAGCGGGCCGAGCTCCGGCAGCCGCAGCGCGACGCCGTAATTCTCGCAGATATAGCCGCGCGACGGCCCGTCCGGCAGCTCGACGCGAAAGCGCAAGCCGCGCGGAATGACGACGATCTCGCCGGGCGTCGCCTCGACGATGCCGAGCTCGGTGACGAAGCGCGCGCGGCCGAGCTGCGGCACGATCAGCATTTCGCCGTCGGCATTGTAGAAGCAGCGATCGGTCATCGAGCGGTTGGCGGCATAGATGTGCACGCACATGCCGACCTGGGTGGCGACGTCGCCGTTGCCGCCCATGGTCACCATGCCCTCGATGAAGTCGGTGGGCTTTTTCGGAATCGGGATCGGGCTCCAGCGCAATTGCGTCGGCGTCGCGTCGACGTCGTTGAACGGCGCGCTGCGAATGAGCCCGTTGTCGATGCGCGCATAGGGCCGGTGCACGACCGAGGGCTGGATGCGATAGGTCCAGGTGCGCCGGTTCTCGCCGCGCGGCGTCGTGAACGAGGTGCCCGAGATCAATTCGGCGTACAGGCCGTGCGGCGGCCGCTGCGGCGAATTGCGGCCGACCGGCAGCGCGCCGGGGACTGCTTCCGAAACGAAATGATTGCCGAAGCCGGGCTGGTATTGCAGCGGCGCGGCCGCGCTCGGCGCCTTGTGGTCCGCTTTGCGGGTTTTGGTATCCATGCGACCTCACGAAGGCGCGTGCCGCGCGCCGGGCAATTGGTCTCGATCGCAACTAATATCCGCTTTCCCGGGGCGGGGCGCAAGTACCTTGGAACGGTTCCAAGTTGATGGGGCGTGGACCACAAGCCGTTGTCGGCTCGCCCCTTGAGCGTCCGCTCTGCCCCCGACAGCTGCATCACAGCATGATCGGGCCGCGATGTCCGTCATCACACCACGGGCGAACGCCCGCCGTCGACATTGATCGCCGTGCCGGTGATATAGCTGCCTTGCTCCGACACCAGGAAGCAGGCGAGATTGGCGAATTCCTCGGCCTCGCCGAAGCGGGCGATCGGAATCTCCTTGGCGTGCGTCTTGTAGTATTCCTCGAGCGTCATGTTGGCTCGTTTTGCCGTCTGCACATGCTGGTCGGCGCGGATGAGGCCGACCAGCATGGCATTCACCAGCACGTTGTGCGGCGCCAACTCGTGCGACAGCGCCTTGGTCATGGCCATGCCGGCGGCGCGCGATACCGACGTCGGCATGCTCTTGGCTCGCGGCGCTTTGGCGCCGATGTTGAGCACGTTGATGATGCGGCCCCAGCGTCGCTCCTTCATCTGCGGCGCGACCAGCCGGATCAACCGCACCGCGGCAAACAGCTTCAGCTCGAGGTCGTCGTGGAGGATTTCGTCGGTGACATTCTCGAACGGCATCGCCCGTGACGTTCCCGCGTTGTTGACGATGATGTCGACCTTGTCGAACGCCTTCATCACCTCGTCGTAGGCGCGCTCGACGTCGGCCGCCTTGCCGACATCGGCCTGCAATCCCGATGACGCGAGTCTGGGTCGACTTCCTGATGGTCGCGACCGCCTCTTTGAGCGGCCCCTCGGTGCGCGCGACGATGGCGACGTCGGCGCCCGAGGCCGCGAACCGCGTCGCCACCGCAAAGCCGATTCCCTTGCTGCCGCCGGTGACGATGGCAGTTCGCCCCGAAAGACTGATTTCCATTGTGTTTCCCCGAGAAGGTACAGCGCGACGATCGCGCCGATTTCGATTTCGCTAAGCCGTCTGATAGCGCTTCAGGGAGCGCTGTTTCGTTGTACCACAAATGAAGCGAGCCGGCCGCGGCCTCAGCCTTTCTCGGCCCGCGCCACCGTCCCCGCCGCGCGCTGCATGCCGAGCGTCAAAATCCGGTGCAGCAGGTCGCGGTATTTGATGCCGTCATGCTTGGCGGCGGCGGCGAATTCCTGGCTTTCGGCGATTTCGGGGTTGGGATTGGCCTCGAGGAAATACGGCACCCCGTCGGCCGAGAGCCGGAAATCGATGCGCGCATAACCGTCGAGCTCCAGCGTCCGGTAGATGCGCTTGGCGATCGCCTGGATGCGCGCGGCCAGCTCGGGCGCCAGATTCTTCGCCGGCCCGTGCAAAATCTGGCGGCGCTCCTGATAGTCGGTGTCGTGCTTGACCTTTTCGGTGGCGATCGGCCAGTCGCCTTCGGCCATGTTGCCGAACGTCAGCTCCCACACCGGCAGCACGCGCAGCCGGTCGTTGCCGAGCACGCCGACATAGATCTCGCGGCCCTCGATATATTGCTCGGCGATCGCCGGCGTGCCGACCCGCTCGTGGATGAAATTCACGCGCTCGGCGAGCTTCTCGTCGGTATCGACGACGGAGGCCTGCGAGATGCCGTAGGAGCCGTCCTCGTGCAGGCTCTTGACGATCAGCGGCAAAGCCAGCCGCGCCGGACGCCGCACCTTGCGCCGCATCGGGAACACCGCGAAGGCCGGCACCGGAATGCGGTGGTAATGCACCAGCGTCTTCGACAAATCCTTGCCGCGCGCCAGCATCAGGCCGCGCGGATTGCAGCCGGTATAGGGCACGCGCATCAGCTCGAGGAAGCTCGCGACGTTCTGGTCGTAGATCGCTTCGCCGTGAAACTCCTCGAGCAAGGTGAGCACGACGTCCGGCTTCCAGGTCTCGATCTCGTCGCGGATCGGTTTCAATTCGTCCTGCACGCCGAGCGGTTTCACGTCGTGGCCGGCGCGGCGCAACGTCGTCACCACGTCGTATTCGGTTTTCCATTCGCTGATTTGCTGCTCGGTGTAGCCCTTGGACGAGTCCGGGGGCAGCAGGTCCGGGTGAACCAGCACCAGGACGCGAAGCCGTTTCATAGCGCGATCCACCTTCGCCGCGACGGACCAAACAATGCATGCATGGTTTTCGCGGTCAACAGCGTCGTGAACTCGATGACAAGCCGGCGCTCCGATCCGACCGCGCGCAGCTTCAGCTTGCGGCAGCGGGCGATGATGTCGTCGAGCACCGCATCGACGGTGAGCTGATATTCGCCGGTCCATTTGGCGACCAGCTCGCGCACCCTGGTGCGGTTGCGCCGGATGAACGACGCCGCCGTCTCGGCGTGGCGATGTTTTGGATCCGCCGAGAACAGCCGCAGCAGGTCGCGGTCGTAGGTCCGCGGCGGATCGACCAGATAAAGCTCGCGCTTGTTCTTGTAATATTCGCCGAGCGTCTCTTTGAACGTGCTGAGCGGATCGACCTTTTCCCGGTTGGTGAGGAACGGCCGCTTGCCGGCGATTTCCCGCATCAGCTCGTCGACATATCTGAGCTTCTTGAGCGCCGGCCAGCCGATATAGCGCGTGCGCCAGTTCGAGCGCGGCCGCAGCCACACCGCGAAAGTCTCGGCGAAATCCTCGTCGGGATGGCTCTGCGCGTACCACAGCCGCAGATGCTGGACGTAATTCCGGCTGGCGGGATTCGGCTGATAATAGCGCGGATAGCGTTTGGAGGTCGGGCCGAACAGCTGCTGCCAGCGGCGCCGGCGATAAAGCTTATAGGCGTGCTGCACCACATGGCCGGCTTCGTGGCGCAGGATGTTCATGCACGAATTCCAGGTGCCGCCCTCGACGTCCAAGATCATTTTCTTTTCCAGCCGCAGTAGCCGCGGATGGGCGAGAAAGAACGGCATGGCGATGCCCGGCGAGTTCTCCGGGCTGAACCATTCGTTGGAAATCCAGGCGTGCGGCCGCACCGTGAGGCCGTGCTCGGCAAGCTCGTCGTGCAGGGTCAGCAGGCAGTCCTCGAGCCAAGTGCCCTCGACCTTCACATGAAGGTTCTTGAGGCGGACCTTCAGGAGCTGCTCGTCGGGCAGCGCGGCCCAGGCGAATTTCTTGCTCATTCTTGTGCGAACCTGCAAACCGAGGCGCCGATGGTGTCACGGCGGGCGGGTGGCGACAACCGCCGATCCCGGCCTTGGCGGCAGTGGGCGGCGCCAATTTTCCTTGCGAAAATCCGCTTGCTATGATGGCTCTTGCCGGCAGGCGGCGATGCCGGCGAGCAAAGCGGATTGGCAAAATGAACGACGAAATTAAGGCCCTCGAACAGGGCGACGACGATCTCCTCGCCTTCGAGATCGCCGATGAGGCGCTGGAAGCCGCGGCGGAAAAGTCGAAACCCGCTTTCACCTTGATAGGGTCGCCTACCGTCAGCGTCCTGGTCGCGTGCTGCGGCTGATCACGACATTGCCGCGCGGGACCAGGGCGGACGATGCGATGATTCAGTTACCCGTTGACGGTGCCGCTTGCAGGACAATGTAATACCGGTTCTGGTGGTCGGCGGCGGGCCGGTGGGGCTGGCGCTTGCCGGCGATCTCGGCTGGCGTGGCGTTACCTGCACGCTCGTCGAGCAGAGCGACGGCTCGATCTATCAGCCGCGCATGGATCTGGTCGGCGTCCGCACCATGGAATTCTGCCGGCGCTGGGGTTTGGTGCCGGCGGTCGAAGGCTCGCCCTACCCGCGCGACTATGCCCAGGACAATATCTATCTGACCAGCCTCACCGGCTACGAGCTCGGACGCGAGCGCTTTCCCGGCATCGGCCAGGCGCCGCCGCCGAAGCAAAGCCCGCAACGGCGCGAGCGCTGCCCGCAAAACATGTTCGATCCGATTTTGCGGGCCTTTGCGGCTTCGCAGAAAAATGTCGCGCTGCGCTACCGCACGCGGCTGGTCTCGTTCACGCAAAATGCCGAGCTGGTCACGGCCGTGGTCGAGAACGCCGAGACCGGCGCGCGCGAGGAAATTCTGGCGCGTTACATCGTCGGCTGCGACGGCGCGCGCAGCCTGGTGCGCGAGACGCTCGGCATCGCGATGCAGGGCAATCCGGTGCTGACCCACACCACCAATGTGATCTTCCGCTGCCCGCACCTGTTGTCGCTGCACGACAAGGGCAAGGCCTACCGCCACATCTTCATCGGGCCGGAAGGCACCTGGTCGACCATCGTCGCCATCAACGGCCGCGACGAGTGGCGCTTTTCCATCATCGGCGGCTCCGAGCAGCGCGACTATACGACCGACGACGTCAAGGCCGCGATCCGCCGCGCCGTCGGCCGCGACTTCGACTTCGAAATCTTGAGCGTGCTGCCATGGGTGCGCCGCGAGCTGGTCGCCGATCATTATCGCAATGGCCGCGGTTTCATCGCCGGCGATGCGGCGCACGTCATGTCGCCGACCGGCGGTTTTGGCATGAATACCGGCATCCAGGACGTGGTCGATCTGTCGTGGAAGCTCGCCGCCACGATCGAAGGCTGGGGCGGCGATAGGCTCCTCAATTCCTACAGCATCGAGCGCCAGCCCATTGGAACGCGCAACGTCACCGAGGCGAGCGGCAATCTGCGCCGCATGTTGTCGGTTCCCCCTCACCCCGATCTGCTCGACGATACGCCGCAGGGCGCGGCGACGCGTGAAAAAGTCGGGCGCGAATTTTCCGAAACCATGCGCCGCGAATGGTTCACGCTCGGCGCCCATCTCGGCTACCGCTACGAAAACTCGCCGATCTGCTGGCCCGACGGCACCGCGGCGCCGCCCGACGATCCGCGAGCCTATGTGCCGACGGCGAGACCCGGCCACCGCGCGCCCCATGCCGTCCTCGCCGACGGCCGCTCGACGCTCGATCTGTTCGGGCGCGGCTTTGTGCTGCTCGGTTTCGGCGCCGACGCGGCCGAGGCCGCCCCATTCCTGGAGGCGGCCAAACAACGTCACCTGCCGCTGACCTTCACCGCGGTCGCCGAGCCGCATATTGCAGCCCTTTACGAGCGCCGGTTCGTATTGGTCCGTCCCGACGGCCACGTTGCCTGGCGCGGCGACCGCATGCCGAAAGATGCGCTATGCGTTATCGACGTGGTGCGCGGCGCGGCCGATCGCGCTAAGATCAATTGAGCCATTCCACAGCCGAGGCATCCGATGAAGGTCCCCTCCCGCGAAGAACTCGCCCAATCCGGAACCCTTGAAGAGCTTTACGGCAAGCTCAGCCAGGTCGGCATCGCGCCGGGCTGGAACAAGAAGGTCGCCTCGTTGTGGCCGTCGCCGAAGAAGAATTTTGCGCCGGCGCACTGGAAATATGAGCAGGCGCGTGGCGCGCTCGATGCGGCCGGCCGGCTGATCAACACCGAGCTCGCCGAGCGGCGCAATCTCATCCTCTATAATCCGGTGTCGGACGCGAGCTACGGCACCGTGCGCACCATGGTCGCCGCCTACCAAATGATCATGCCGGGCGAATGGGCGCGTTCGCATCGTCACACGCCGAACGCGCTACGGCTCATTCTGGATTCAGAGGCCGGTACCTATACCGAGGTCGACGGCGTCAAGATCGCCATGGAGCCCGGCGACGTGCTGCTCACTCCGAACTGGTCGAGCCACGGCCACGGCAATGACAGCCGCGCCTGCGCCTATTGGCTCGATTTCCTCGACGTGCCACTGGTGCAGCTGCTCGAGCCGATGTTCTTCGAGCCGGCCGAGGAGGACTATACCCACGAAGCGTTCGAGAAGGCGCCGCCGACCAAAAATTCGCCGTTCGTATTTCCGTTGAGCGAAACGCTCAAACGCCTCGACGCCGCGGCGCCGACGCCGGCGGGCCGGTTCGGCACCCAGGTCGAGCTCGGCAATCCGGCCATGGACACGATCGGGCTGCACATGATGCGGCTCGCGTCAAAGGTCAAAACCGCGCCGTACCGCACCACCGCCAATAATATGTACGCGGCGGTCAAAGGCACCGGCGCGACCACGGTCGACGGCGAGCGCTTCGAATGGCGCCGCGGCGACGTCATCGCCGCACCGGCCTGGCTGCCGCACTTCCACGAGGCCGCCGAGGACGCGCTCTTGTTGCGCGTCACCGACGAGCCGGTGATGCAGCGGCTCGGCTTCCACCGCGTCGAGGAGCCGGAGAAGGTCGCCCATTAGCCCCGCCCCACGTCATTCCAGGGGCGCAGGTAGCCGCGTCCGTTTCCCTGTGAGACTATAGCCGCCCCACCACGGCCAATCTGACCATCGCATCATGAATGCAGGCATCGGACAAACGGTACGCCGCAAGGAAGACGCACGCCTCGTCACCGGCCGCGGCAATTACAGCGACGACGTCAATCTGCCCGGCCAGGCCTACGGCGCCGCGGTGCGTTCGCCGCACGCCCACGCGCTGATCCGTTCGATCGACGTCACCGCGGCGCGCGCCATGCCCGGCGTGCTCGCGGTGCTGACCGGCCAGGACGCGCTCGCCGACGGGCTCACGCGCATTCCGCACCTCGCCGCCGCCGGCACGCCGCCCGACATCGTGCTGACCAATCGCGACGGCTCGCCGGTGCCGGTGGCGCCGCATCACGTGCTGGCGACCGATCGCGTGCGCCACGTCGGCACCGCCGTTGCCTTTGTCATCGCCGAGACGATCACTGAGGCGAAGGATGCCGCCGAGAAAGTGGTCGTCGACTATGAACCGCTGCCGGCGGTGATCGACGCGACGGCTGCCGTCGCGCCTGACGCGCCGCGGCTCTATGACGACTTGCCCAACATCATGATCGATGCCGAAGTCGGCGACGCCAAGGCGACCGATGCGGCGTTCGCGCGCGCCGCCCACGTCACGCGGCTCGACACCTGGGTCAATCGCGTCACCGGCGTGCCGATGGAGCCGCGGGCCGCCGTCGGCGTCTATGACGCGGCGACCGGACGCTACACGCTCTACGCCGGCTCGGGCGGCATCGTGCGCCAGAAGAAAGAAATAGCGGCGATCTTGAACGTGCCGTTCGAATCCGTGCGCGTCGTCGCTCACGAGATCGGCGGCAATTTCGGCACGCGCAACAGCTTCTTTCCCGAATTCGCGCTGGTGGTCTGGGGCTCGCGCAAGGTCGGGCGGCCGGTGAAGTGGACCGCCGAGCGCCACGAAGCCTTCGTCACCGACTATATGGGCCGCGATCTCACGGTGTCCGCCGAGCTCGCGCTCGACGCCGACGGCCGCTTCCTGGCGCTGCGCACCAACAATCTCAGCAATGTCGGCGCGCACAGCGGCTCCTACGTGCCGCTGGTGAAGGGCGTCGGACTGGTGACGTCGGGCTATCGCATTCCCGTCTCGCACATCCGCGCGCGTGCCGTCCTCTCCACCACCATGTGCACCACGCCGTACCGCAGCGCCGGCAGGCCGGAAGTGATCTACGTCATCGAGCGGTTGATCGACAAAGCCGCGCAGGAACACGGTTTTGATCGCGTCGCGCTGCGCAAGCGCAATCTCATTCCGCCGTCGGCGTTTCCCTACAAGAACCCGCAAGGCATCACCTACGACAACGGTACCTATCGGGTGGTGATGGACCGCGCCATGGAACTCGGCGACTGGTCGGGCTTTAAGCGCCGCCGCGCCGAGGCACGCAAGAGGAAGCGCCTGCGCGGCATCGGGCTGTGCTGTTACCTCGAGACCACCGGCGGCTATCCGCGCGAGCGCGCCGACATCACCGTGCATCCGCAAGGCCGGGTCGACGTCGTGGTCGGCACGCTCTCAAGCGGACAAAGCCACGAGACCACGTTTGCGCAATGCGTGGCGGAATGGCTCGGCGTGCCGTTCGACGACGTCTATGTCGACGAGAGCGACACCGACATCGTCAAGGAGGGCGGCGGCTCGCATTCGGCGCGCTCGATGCGGCTCGCCGGCATCGTCATGGGCAACGCCTCCGATCTGATTATCGAAAAAGGCAAGAAGATCGCCGCCCACATGCTCGAAACCGCCGAGGACGACATCGCCTTTGCCGGCGGCCGCTTCACCGTCAAGGGCACCGACCGCTCGGTCGGGATTTTCGACGTCGCCGCTGCGGCGGCCGACGGCAAAGACGTGCCGGAAGATTTGCGCGGGCCGCTCGCGGCGACTGCCGACGAGACCATCAAGCAGCTCGGCTTTCCGTATGGCGCCCATGTCTGCGAGGTCGAGATCGATCCGCAAACCGGCGACCTCGATCTTGTGCGCTATACCGCGGTCGACGACGTCGGCCGCGCCATCAACCCGATGGTCGTCGACGGCCAGACCCACGGCGGCGCCGCGCAAGGCATCGGCCAGGCGCTGTGGGAGCGCTGCATCTACGACGCGCACGGGCAACTGCTCTCGGCGTCGTTCATGGACTACGCCATGCCGCGCGCCGACCTGCTGCCGTCGTTCACCACCGATATCAGTCAGGTTTTGACGCCGACCAACCGTCTCGGCGTGCGCGGCGCCGGCGAAGGCGGCACGACCGGCGCGCTTGGCGCCGTGGTCAATGCCGTGGTCGACGCGCTCGCCGAATTCGGCGTGACCCACATCGAAATGCCGGTGACGCCGGAACGCATCTGGCGCGCCATCCAATCATCCAAAGCGTGACGCGCGAGGAGCAACCATGCCCGATATTCTGACCCAACAAGACGGAGCAAATCCTGCGCGTCACCTTGAACCAGCCGGAGCGCGGCAACGCCGTGTCCGACGAGATGGTCGCGGAACTGACCGGCATCATCGAGGGCGCCGAGAAAACCTCGAGCATCGTCGTGCTGCGCGGCGCCGGCGCGGATTTCTGCGTCGGCCGCGCCGTCATGGGCGCGACCCCGACGCACGATCCCGACGCGCTCGAGCGCCGCACCTTCAGCGACGTGGTGTTCGACTGCTACGGCGCGATGCGCAACGCCAAGATCCCGATCGTCGCCGTGGTGCACGGCCGCGCGCTCGGCTTCGGCTGCGCCATCGCCGCGGCCTGCGACATCACGCTCGCCAGCGACAAGGCGATGTTCCAGGTGCCCGAGATGGCGCACAACATCCTGCCCACCATGGTGATGTCGTCGTTCGTCGATCGCGTGCCGCGCAAGGCGATGAGCTATCTCGTCTATTCGCAGGCCGAGATCGGCCCGGAGCGGGCGCTCAGCTTCGGCATCGTCAGCGACGTGGTGCCGGCGGCGAAGCTCGACGAGGCGGTGGCGACACTGTGCGCGGCGATCCTGAAGGCGCCGCGGCCCGCGATCCTCGGCGTCAAGGAATACGTCAAGACCGCGCCTGACATGGCGGTGTTCGGCGCCGTCGAATTCGCCCGCAACCTGCACGCCACCGTCAATTCATCGAGCGAGATGCGCAAGAAACATTAACAGGAAGCATTA
>CAWGCU010000021.1:0-156785 GCA_963821175.1 uncultured Alphaproteobacteria bacterium | reverse complement strand
CTCATTCTTGGTCTCGAAATTAAGCTCGATCTCCACATTGTTGGGATCGTGGAAGAAAATCTGCCAACGCGTGCTGTTGGGCACCTGGTTGACGCGGTAGGGCACGCCCTTGCCGCCCAGATGTTTTTTCATCGCCTCAAAACCGCGGCTGCCGAAGGCGACATGGTCGATGACGCCGGAATCGGAAGGCTGTTGCCGGTCGGTGTGCGCAATATCGTTGAGGTGCAGCACCGGTTGGCTCCCGCTATAGAGCCAGGCGCCGGGGAAATCGAACTGCGGGCGCGGACCGTTCTTGAATCCCAGCACGTCCTCGTAGAACTGCACGGTCTCTTTCAGCTTGCGGGTCGACACATTGTAGTGGTCGAGCACGCCAATGCTCATGTCCATCGGGCTTCTCCTGCGGCGTTTCCGGGAGGGAGGATACTGCGAAACGAGGCCGCTGGGGAATAAGCCGAGCCGTGCCCAGGCTGAAGGTGCGGTCAACGAACGCGCATGGGCACAAAACGCATGGTTACAAAAGGTATGGGCACAAAAAAGGGCCGCTCACGAGAGCGGCCCATTTGGTCCCCGCGGGAGGAGCGGGGTTGAATTGAGTGCAACTTAACACGGTGGAACCGCCTTGGCTGTGACCCTTCGGCCACGGTCGAGCGGAAATCGCCTGTCACAAATGCCCGTCCGCCGACCGCCGCGCCCATTCCAGGACGGGCGGTTACGGCGATCTTCGATGCCTCGGTCTTGTGCGGTCAAGACGCCAATGGCGCCGGTGTCGCGGCCGGCTGAAACTCATCTATAATGGTTCCAAGAGCCCATTGGCGAATGGGCTCAAAGCGTCGTGTCCTGGCGAAGGAATGACGGCAATGCCAGTCAGTTATGAGACCTGGCTTGTCCTGCTCTCGATCGTTATGGCGATCCAGGGCGCCTATGTGGGCTTGAGTCTGGCGGTGCAGATCGGCGAGGCGACCGGCATGCGGCGGCGCCTGCTGCTGGCCGGCGCCGCGTTCTCGCTCGCCGTCGCCATCTGGACCATGCATTTCGTCGGCATGCTGGCGGCGCGCATGCCGTTTCAGGTCGACTATCTGGTGTTCCCGACGCTGCTGTCGTTTCTGGTCTGCGTCATCGTGGTGGGAGCTGCGGTGTTTGCCACCAGTTCCGGGCCGCTGACCATGCTGCGACTGACGCTGTCGGCGTGCCTGATGGGCGGCGGCATTTTCACCATGCACTACATCGGCATGAGCGCGCTCAGCGCCAGCGCCTATATGGTCCATGATCGCTATTTCGTCGCCGCCAGCATGGTGATCGCCATTGCCGCGTCTGGCCTGGCGCTCTGGCTCGCCACCGGCCGTGGCGGCCGGCCGCCGCTCATCCTTTCCGCGATCGCCTTCGGCATCGCCGTGTCCGGCATGCACTACACGGCGATGGAAGGCCTGAATTTGCTGCCGTTTGCGGCGGCTTCGGCAGGCGCACCGGCGCTGTCGACCGACCTGCTTGCCATCATCGTCGCCGTCGTGGCGTTTTGCCTGTCCGGAATCTTCTTGTTGATCCTGGTGCCCGATCCGGCACGCACGGCGGCGAACCCGGTTCCGGCCATCAGCACCGTGCCGATGACAACAACAGTGCCGGCGACGGTCGCCGCCACGGCGCAAAATTCCGGCGGTAACGGCCACGACATCAATCCCGAATTCGGCCGCGGCAGCTACGGGCCGCTCGGCGGCGCCGGCGCGCCGCGGCGATTCGCCCGCCATCTTCCCATCGAACGCGACGGCGGCACGCATTTCGTCGCCGTCGACGATGTCGTGGCCATCCACGCCAACGCGCATTACACCACCATCTTCAACGGCAACGACAAGCTGTTTTGCCCCTTGGCCATCGGCGACGTCGAATCCCGCCTCGACAAGGATCGCTTTGTGCGCATCCATCGCAGCCACATCGTCAATATCGAGCGGGTGGTCGGCTACAAGCGTTCCGGTGACAACGAAATGGTCGAAATGGATGCCGGTCACGATTATGCGGTGCCGGTGAGCAGGAGCCGGATCGGCTGGCTTAAATCGCGAGTCGCGGCGCTGACCGGCGACGATCCTGACGCCGGACTCCGGCGTCGCCATCATTTTGCGGCGCGATAAAGTCCCCGCCTTTGAGGCCAATACGTCAGGCATTCTGACGCAATTCGTGCAAGCACGCCGCCATTGGTGCAAAAGCGCGACCTTTCGTGCGCTATGCCACGCGCCGGTGCACCGATGCTTGCTGCTGCGGCGCACACAGCGCGAGCATTGCTACCCTAAAGACGCAATCGGTATTGGCGCACAGACGGCCGTCGTGACGACTTCGGCCGAAAAAAAGCGCAAGGGAGGATGCCCGTGATACCTGGATCCTTTAGCTATCATCGCCCATCATCCGTCCAGGAAGCCGTCGCTCTGCTGACGAAATTGGGCGACGACGGCCGCGCGCTGGCCGGCGGCCACAGCCTCATTCCGATGATGAAGCTGCGGCTGGCGGAGCCGGCGAATCTGGTCGATCTCGCCGGCATCGCCGACCTCAAAGGCATCCGCTCGGATGGCAATGACATCGTCATCGGCGCCATGACGACCCAGCACGATCTGATCGGCTCCGATCTGCTCGGCACAAAAATCCCGATCCTGCGCGAGACCTCGCTGCAAGTCGCGGATCCGCAGGTGCGCTATGTCGGCACCCTCGGCGGCAATGTCGCCAACGGCGATCCGGGCAACGACATGCCGGCGGTGATGCTGTGCCTTAACGCCACCTATCACGTCGCCGGCAAAGGCGGCGAGCGCCGCATCGCCGCGCGCGAGTTTTACCAGGGCGCGTATTTCACCGCGCTGGAAGCGGGTGACGTGCTCACGGCGGTGCGCATTCCGGTGCCGCCTGCCGGACACGGCTCCGCTTACGAAAAACTCAAGCGCAAGATCGGCGATTATGCCACCGCCGCCGCGGCCGTGGTGCTGACCATGAGCGGCGGCAAGGTCGCGACCTGCTCGATTGGGCTGACCAATGTCGCCGAGACACCGCTGTGGGCGGAGGAGGCGGCAAAAATTCTCACCGGCTCGACACTCGATGCCGCGACGGTGAAAAAAGCCGTGGCCGCGGCCGAAGCCATCACCGCGCCGGCGACCGATGCGCGCGGGCCGGCGCATTACCGCACCAAGATGGCCGGCGTGATGCTGACGCGCGCTCTTGCTCGCGCCAAAGCAAAAGCCCGCGGCTAGGGGAGAACGCAAACCATGGCCAAATCCCACATCAAGATGACGGTGAACGGCAAGGCCGTCGAAGAGCTGGTCGAGCCGCGCACCTTGCTGATCCACTTCCTGCGCGAGCAACTCAGCCTCACTGGTCCGCATATCGGTTGCGAGACCAGCCATTGCGGCGCCTGCACCGTCGATCTCGACGGCAAGTCGGTGAAGTCTTGCACCATGTTCGCGGTGCAGGCCGATGGCGCCGACATCCGCACCATCGAGGGCATGGCCAATGCCGACGGCACGCTGCATGCGCTGCAGGAAGGCTTTCGCGAGATGCACGGCCTGCAATGCGGCTTCTGCACGCCGGGAATGATTTTACGCGCCTATCGGCTCCTCCAGGAAAACAAGAATCCGTCCGAGGAGGAAATCCGCTACGGCATTTCCGGCAATCTGTGTCGCTGCACCGGCTACCAGAACATCGTCAAAGCCATTCAATATGCCGCCGCGAAACTTGCCGGCGTGCCGTTCCAGGAGGCCGCAGAATGAACGACATGACCCCCACCTCCGCCGAACGCGCCGAAAAACTCGAAGGCATGGGTTGCAAGCGCAAGCGTGTCGAGGACGTCCGCTTCACCCAGGGCAGGGGCAATTACGTCGACGATCTGAAATTGCCCGGCATGCTCTACGGCGACCTGGTGCGCTCGCCGCACGCCCACGCCCGCGTCAAAAAGATCGACACCACCAAGGCCGCGGCGGTGCCCGGCGTCGTCGCGGTGCTGACCGCCGAGGTGTTGAAAACCGTCAATCTCGCCTGGATGCCGACGCTGGCCGGCGACGTGCAGATGGTGCTCGCCGACGGCAAGGTGCTATTCCAGAATCAGGAAGTCGCCTTCGTGGTCGCCGAAAGCCATGAGGCCGCGGCCGACGCCGTCGAACTGGTCGAAGTCGAGTACGAGGCGCTGCCGGTCAACGTCGATCCGCTGAAAGCGATGGCGGACGGCGCGCCTATGATCCGCGAGGATTTGAAGGATAAGACCGACGGCGCCCACGGCAAGCGCAAGCATTACAATCACATCTTTTCCTGGGCTGCCGGCGACAAGGCCGCGACCGACGCCGCCTTTGCCAAGGCCGACGTGACGATCAGGGAATTCATCGTCTATCCGCGCGTGCATCCGTGTCCGCTCGAGACCTGCCAGTGCGTCGCCTCGTTCGACAAAATCAGGGGCGAATTGACGCTGTGGGGCACGTTTCAGGCGCCGCACGTTATTCGCACGGTCGGCTCGCTGATCTCAAAGATCCCCGAGCACAAGATCCACGTCATCGCCCCCGACATCGGCGGCGGTTTTGGCAACAAGGTCGGCGCCTATCCGGGCTATATCTGCTCGATCGTCGCCTCGATCGTCACCGGCCGTCCGGTGAAGTGGGTCGAGGACCGCATCGAGAATCTGTCGACGACGGCGTTCGCCCGCGACTTCCACATGGACATGGAAATCGCCGCCACCAAGGACGGCAAGGTGACGGCGATGCGCTGCTACACCATCGCCGACCACGGCGCGTTCGACTCCTGCGCCAATGCCACCAAATGGCCGGCGGGTCTGTTCAGTATCATCAGCGGCTCCTACGATTTTCCGACGGCGTATTGCCTGGTCGACGGCGTCTATACCAACAAGGCACCGGGCGGTGTCGCCTATCGCTGTTCGTTCCGCGTCACCGAAGCCGCTTACTGCATCGAGCGCGCCATGGACATCATGGCGCAAAAGCTCGGCATGGATCCGGCGGAATTTCGCATCAAGAACCTGATCCGGCGCGAACAGTTCCCATACACCTCGGCGTTCGGCTGGCAATACGATTCCGGCGACTATCACACCGCCATGAACAAGGCGATGGAATCGGTCGATTACAAAAAACTGCGCGCCGAGCAGAAAACAAGACGCGAAGCCTTCAAACGCGGCGAGACCCGCGAAGTGATGGGCATCGGCGTCGCCTTCTTCACCGAGATCGTCGGTGCCGGCCCATCGCGCGCCTGCGACATTCTCGGCATCGCCATGTTCAATTCCGCGGAAATCCGCATTCATCCGACCGGCAGCGGCATTTGCCGGCTCGGCACCAAATCGCAAGGTCAGGGCCACGAGACCACCTATGCCCAGATCATCGCCACCGAGCTCGGACTGCCGGCCGACAACATCATGATCGAGGAAGGCAACACCGACACCGCGCCTTATGGTCTCGGCACCTATGGCTCGCGCTCGACGCCGGTGTCGGGCGCCGCCACCGCCATGGCGTGCCGCAAGATCAAGGCCAAGGCGCAGATGATCGCCGCCTACATGCTTGAAGTGCACGACGACGACCTGGAATGGGACGTGGATCGTTTCCGGGTGCGCGGCAATCCCGAGCGCTTCAAGACCATGACCGAGCTGGCCTGGGCGGCCTATCACGAGGTGCCGCCCGGCATGGAGCCCGGCCTCGAGGCGATCAATTACTACGATCCGCCGAATTTCACCTTCCCGTTCGGCGCCTATATCTGCGTCGTCGATGTCGACGTCGATACCGGCCAGACCAAGGTGAGACGCTTCTACGCGCTCGACGATTGCGGCACGCGCATCAACCCGATGATCATCGAAGGCCAGATCCACGGCGGCCTGACCGAGGCGTTCGGCATCGCCATGGGCCAGGAGATCCATTACGACGACGACGGCAATGTTACCACCGCGTCGCTGATGGATTATTTCCTACCGACCGCGGTCGAGACGCCGCACTGGGAGACCGACTGGACCACGACGCCGTCGCCGCATCATCCGATCGGCGCCAAGGGCGTCGGCGAAAGCCCCAACGTCGGCGGCGTGCCGTGCTTCTCCAATGCCGTCAACGACGCCTTCGCCTTCCTCGGCTCGACCCACATCCAAATGCCGCACGACCATTGGCGCACCTGGACGGCGGCGGAGAAGCTCGGGTTGCATGGGTAGCGATCGGCGCCTTTCGTTCGTCATGCCCGGCCTTGTCCCGGGCATCCACGACTTCGACATAGAAGAAAGACGTGGATGGCCGGGACAAGCCCGGCCATGACGGAGCGGGAGTGACGGTCACATCATGACCCTCGATCGCGAAAATATCTCCGACAAACTCGCCGCCGTCGGCTACGTCGCCGACCGCGATATCGCGACCGCTTTGTGGCTGATGGAGTTCCTCAAGCGCCCGTTGCTGCTCGAAGGCGAAGCCGGCGTCGGCAAGACCGAAGTGGCCAAAGCGCTGGCCGCCGTGCACGGTTCCGAACTCATCCGGTTGCAGTGCTACGAAGGGCTCGACCAGAACGCTGCACTTTACGAGTGGAACTACCAGCGGCAGCTCTTGGCGATAAAAACTCGCGAAGGCGTCGGCGAAAACGCCGACACTATTGAGGAGCACATCTTCTCCGAAAAATACCTGCTGGAGCGGCCGCTGCTCGCCGCCATCCGCCGCGCGACGCCACCGGTGCTGCTGGTCGACGAGGTGGATCGCGCCGACGAGGAGTTCGAGGCGTTCCTGCTGGAACTGCTCTCGGACTTTCAGGTCAGCATCCCCGAGCTCGGCACCATCAAGGCGACATCGATCCCGCGCGTGGTGCTGACCTCGAACGGCACCCGCGAACTGTCCGACGCGCTGCGCCGGCGCTGCCTTTACCACTACGTCGATTTCCCCGACGTCGACCGCGAGGCGAAAATCATCCTGGTGCGCACGCCGGGCATCGACACCACGCTGGCGCTACAGATCGCCCGCATGGTCGCCGCGGTGCGCAAGGAGGACTTGCGTAAAGTCCCGGGCGTCGCCGAGACGCTCGACTGGGCGGCGACGCTCGCCGGCCTCGAAGTGCACGACCTGCGGCAGGAACCGGAGGCGGTCTACGAGACCATGATTTGTCTGCTCAAAACCCACGAGGACCGCGCGCGGCTGACGCGTGAAGTCAGCGAGCGCCTCCTTGGCAAGGTGGCGTGATGGCCGCGCCCGGCACCCGCCACCGGCTCGCCGGCTTCGCGCGGACGCTACGCGACAACGGCTTCCGCGTCGGTCTTGCCGAGACACGCGACGCGCTGCAGGTGCTCACCTCGTCGGCCGCGCTGCGCCCGACATCGCTGAAGCCAGCTTTGCGCGCGCTGTTCTGCGCCACCCATTCCGACTGGGAGCGCTTCGACGAAATTTTCGACGCCTTCTGGCAAGGCCGCGGCATGCGGCAACGGCAAGTTCTCTCAGGCGTGCCGAGCGCGAGCCATGCACCGGCCGTAAAAAAACTTGCTGAAGCCCATGTGCCGCAGGAAGCGCTCGGCCTGCCGGATCGCGTCGAGCGGAAGAGCGACGGCGACGGTGAAACGCAGGCCGAGGGCAGGGGCCGCCGCGAGGGCGCGTCGCGCGTCGAAAATCTCGCGGCAACCGACCTGCGCCACATCGTCGATCCCGAAGAGATTGCGGCGACGCATGCGCTCGCGGCGCGGCTCGCTCGTGTCATGCGCGCGCGCCTGGTGCGCCGCGACCAAATCCGCCGCCGCGGCCGGCGGATCGATCTGCGCCGTACCATTCATCGCAATGTCTCGCACGGCGGAATGCCGTTCGATCTGGCCTGGCGCTGCCGCAAGATCAAACCGCTGCGGCTCGTGGTGCTGCTCGATGCGTCGGGCTCGATGAGCCTCTACACCGCGTTCTTCGTCCGCTTCCTGCACGGCGTCGTCGACGCTTTTCGCGAAGCCGAAGCTTTTGTATTCCACACCCGCCTCGCCCACGTCTCACCGTCGCTGCGCGATCGCGACGTCACGCGCGCCGTCGAGAAGCTGTCGCTGATGGCGCAAGGCATCGGCGGCGGTACGCGGATCGGCGAAAGCCTCGCCACCTTCAATCGCTGGCACGCGCGCCGCGTCATCAATTCGCGCACCGCGCTGATGATCGTCTCCGATGGCTACGACACCGGCGAGCCGGGCCAGCTCGGCGAGGAGATGCGCCGGCTGCGGCGGCGTTGCAAAAAAATCATCTGGCTCAATCCGCTGATCGGCTGGCGCGATTACACCCCGCAGGCGCGCGGCATGCAGGCGGCGCTGCCCCATGTCGATCTGTTCGCGCCGGCGCACAATCTCGAGAGTCTTGCCGCGCTCGAGCCTTATCTGGCGAAGGTTTAAGGGATGAATCGCGCCGACGACATCCTCGACAATATTTCGTCGCGCAAGACGTCGGGCGAGTCGTTCGTGCTGGCGACCGTCGTCCGCACCGTGGCGGCCACCGCGGCCAAGGCCGGCGCCAAAGCGGTGATCCTTCCAGACGGCACCATTTCGCAAGGCTGGATCGGCGGCGGCTGCGCCCGCGCGGCAGTGCTCAAGGCGGCCAAGGACGCGCTCGCCGACGGCAAATCGCGCCTCGTATCCGTGGCGCCCGAAGATGTGCTCGACGGCCAGGGCCATAAGGCTGGCGAAGAGCAGGGCGGCGTGCGCTTTGCCAAGAACATGTGCCCAAGCCAGGGCACC
Source organism: uncultured Alphaproteobacteria bacterium (assembly GCA_963821175.1). GTDB lineage: Bacteria > Pseudomonadota > Alphaproteobacteria > Rhizobiales > Xanthobacteraceae > BOG-931. The sequence continues at coordinate 148,114 of CAWGCU010000021.1, read as the reverse complement.
ATGGACATTTTCGTCGAGCCGGTGCTGCCGCGGCCCCAGGTGGTGATTTTCGGCTCGAGCCCTGTGGCGCTAGCCGTCGCCGATCTCGCCAAGCGCTCCGGATTTGCCGTCACCGTGTGTGCACCCGCCGCCGAACAGCCGGCATTCGCCGATGCCGACCGCCGCATCGAAGGTTTTGCGCTGCCGGCCGATGACGCCGCCGCGCGCTATGTCGTGGTCTCGACCCAAGGGCGCGGCGACGAAGCGGCACTGCTCGCGGCGCTCGCCGTCGATGTCGACTACGTGGCGTTCGTTGGCAGCCGCAAAAAAGCCGAGGCGCTCAAGGCCGAGCTGGCAAAGCGCGGCATCGCGGCCGAGCGCCTGGCGAAGCTGAAAGCACCCGCCGGCCTCGATCTCGGCGCCATCACGCCCGATGAGATCGCGATCTCGATTCTGGCCGAGATCGTCGCAGTGCGCCGCGGTAAGGATTCACGCGGTGCAGCGGCACAGAGCGCGCGAGTCAGCGCTAGGGGCTAGGCTTCGCCAAGCCCCCTTCGGCCGGCAAGCTAGGTCGGCGAACTGCAACCTGAAACTGTTAAATTCGAAGAACAAGCGCTATAGTCGCTGCAGCGGAGTACCGGCCCTGGCCTCGGTGAGAAAGGGAATCGCCATGCGCAGTGTTCGACCCGTATTCACCCTCGTCGCCTGCTTGTCCGTTCTGGCGCTAGCCTGTCCGCCACTTCTGGCGGACGTCTTGAGCCCATCGAGCGGAACCCACGCGGATTCCAGAAAGCCCGTAACTCTGTCGGGCTACGTCATGTCTCCCGGGCAGACGGTCACGATCCAGGCGGTCGACCAAAACACCGGGAAGGCCGAGGTCATCGGCACGGTCCCTGCGGCAACGTCCGGCAAAAGCTACACGCCGTCCTCCGGTGCGAGTTACACGCTCTACCCGTGGACCTACACCGGCGTGTTCGCACCCAAATACTGGGCACCGCAGTCGATCGCTCCCGATGTGGCGGCGAGCCAAGGCCAACTTGAGATCTTTGCCTTGGCCGGCGGCAGCGCTCTCGGCACGTTCAGTCCGGCTGCGCTCAAGTCCATGCAGAGGGCATCGCCGCTCAGTCCAGACCCCCCGAACGCTCTTGAGCGCTACGCCGACGGCAACTCCACCTTGCTGTTCGATCAGCACGGCGTCGGTTTCGACCCCGTGACGCCGTGGGTGAACGTGCAGGGGATGACTTCGACTCCTCCGCCCGGCTCCGGCGGCTTCCTCCAGGTTGCCTGGAGCGTCGGCTCTTACACCGTCGAAGATGGCAAGAAGATCTATGCCCTCATTTGCTCGCCGGCGCAGGGCGGTCCCTATCCAGTGGCCATCTACAACCACGGCGGGTTCTTCGGCCTCCACGGCCTCGTGACCGCGGCAGGATGGACCCCCGCTGGCGTGGCCGGCGACCTCGGACAGTGCTTCGACTGGGCCAAGCGAGGGTGGGTCTTTGCGATGTCGTCCTATCGCGCGGAGCCAATCGCCATCGGTTCGAACGACTCCGCGTTTTCTCCGGGCACATGGACCTCCGACGGCAATCTGGAGCTCTGCTTGGGCGAAGTGACCGACGTTCTGGCGCTCACCGATCTCCTCGTCCATCACGCGAGCTCAATCACCGTTGGCAGCCTGAGCAATCCGCACCATATCAATGTGAACGGCAAGCTCTTCATGTACGGCTGGTCGCACGGCGGCTGCATCACTTACCGTGCCGTCGAGCAGGGCGCGCCCGTCGACGCGTTCGCCGTCGTCGAAGGATTCACCGACTTCAGCTTGAACTATCTGAACGTTTTGGGTCAGCCCAATTTCTCCTCGCCGCATAAACCCTCTGCGGATTATGCCGCCCAAATGTCGGCCGCCTGCGTGCCGACCGCGTGCCCGCAAGGGAGCTCGTCGTACTACTATCCCGACGCCAGCGGAGTGATGGGCTACAACTGGCGCTCCGCCCATTACTTTGCGTCGCGCGGCGATTTGAGCATTCAGAAATTCAAGACGATGCCGATCATGATTTTTCACGGCGACATCGACGTCAACCCCGACAACCTCAACGGTCCGGCGAACGTTCTCGACTATAATCCGGTCTACCTCGACGAAGCCGTCGAGATTGCCAAAGACTCCAGGCGGCGATGATCTTCGTCGGCCCCACGCCGCCGACCAGACTGGCCTGCATCGTCAATGCCGGGGCGCCGATCCTGCGTGCCGACCATACGTTCCTGTTCGAGCCCCTGACATGCCCAGTCTCATTCTCGTTGATGGACGCCGGCGACAGTTGCGTGACCGGAAACCAGCAGACGTTACGGGACAAGACGTGTGACGCCCTGCCGCTGCCGCTCAAGCCGCAGCTGCCGGGTGGGGAACAACCGCTGCATTATTTGGTCGTCTACCACAACATGAATCATACCAACGGCGGGCGCGCGATCGAGAAGACCTTCGACAACTTCGTCAAGCAGAACTTCGGAAAAACATCCGGCTGTAATGGCATCGATAACGGCATAAATACCGTTTGTAATGGCAATTGACGCCACCGGTGTCGCGCCGGTTTTGTCCGGGATCGGCCTGGCGCCGTCACTAATGGGCGCGCTGCGCGCGCACTCACCCTAACCACTTTTCGCGTAGCGACCTCTCCGCTCCAGGGGAGGTGAAGAATAAGCATCGCGCAATTGACTTCATCTGCCGCTATCGCGGGGCAGGATGGTTGCGGTATGCGTTAGATTGCGTAACCACTCGCCCCGCCATCGGAGACCCGCCTTGCACGCCAACGAAAACCTGACCACCGAGCGGCCGACCTTCGTCACCCATCTCGAATGCGCGATGACCGGCGAGCATTACGCCGCCGACGAGATTCATAATCTCTCTCGCGCCGGCAAGCCGCTCCTTGTCCGCTACGATCTCGACGGCGTGAAGAAAGCGCTGAGCAAGGATGCGCTGGCCGCCCGACCGCCTGATCTGTGGCGTTATCGCGAGCTCCTGCCGGTGCGGCGCAGCGAAAACATCGTCAGCCTCGGCGAAACGATGACGCCGCTCATCCCGCTGTCGGCGATGGCGAAAAAATTGCGCGGCGGTGAAATTCTGGTGAAGGACGAAGGCCGTTTGCCGACCGGCTCGTTCAAGGCGCGCGGCCTGGTCATGGCAGTGAGCATGGCCAAGGCTTTCGGCATCAAGCACATGGCGATTCCGACCAACGGCAATGCCGGCGCGGCGCTGGCGGCTTACGCGAGCCACGCCGGCATCAAGACCACGATCTTCTGTCCCGAGGATACGCCGGAAATCAATCTCAGCGAGATCGGCATCCAGGGCGCTGCCGTCTATCGCGTCAATGGCCTGATCGACGATTGCGGCAAGATCGTCGGCCAAGGAAAAGAAAAAGTCGGCTGGTTCGATGTCTCGACCTTGAAGGAGCCGTATCGGATCGAAGGCAAGAAGACGATGGGGCTTGGAGCTCGCCGAGCAGCTCGGCTGGACCGTGCCCGACGTCATCTTCTATCCGACCGGCGGCGGCACCGGCCTGATCGGCATGTGGAAAGCGTTCGCCGAATTGGAAGCGATCGGCTTCATCGGCAAGAAGCGCCCGCGCATGGTCGCGGTGCAGGCGTCGGGCTGCGCGCCCATGGTGCGCGCATACGAAGCGGGCGAGGAGCACGCGCCGCGCTGGGAAGACGCGCACACCATTGCGGCCGGGATCCGCGTGCCGCAGGCGATCGGCGATTTTCTGATCCTGCGCGCGGTGCGCGAGAGCGGCGGCTTTGCCATCGCGGTGTCCGACGAAGCGATAACGGAGGCGCTCGACGAGGTGGCGCGCGAGGAGGGTTTTCTGATGTGCCCGGAAGGGGCGGCGACTTACGCGGCCTATCAGCAAAGCCTCGCCGACGGCCGGGTCAAGCGCAGCGACCAGGTCGTGCTGTTCAATTGCGCCACCGGCCTGAAATATCCGCTGCCGCCGATTCGCCGCACCCTGGATCGCCACGCGCCGATCGACTTTTCGCAATTTGAGGCGTGAGATGAGAGCGATGAAACTGGCGTCGACAATCGTCATCGGCTTGATGCTCGGCTGCGGCGCGATCGTTGCCGCGGTCGCCGACGATTATCCATCGCGTCCGATCACCATGGTGGTGCCGTTCGCCGCCGGCGGTCCGACCGACGTCGTGGGCCGCGTGATGGCCGAACATATGGGCCGCACGCTCGGACAAAATGTCATTGTGGAAGACGTCACCGGCGCCGCCGGCAGCATCGGCGTCGGCCGCGTCGCGAAGGCGATACCCGACGGTTACACGCTCGGCATCGGCCACTGGAGCACGCATGTGGTCAACGGCGCGATTTATGCGTTGCCCTACGACCTCGTTCGCGATTTCGAGCCGATTGCGCAATTGCCGGCCAATCCGATGCTGGTGGTCAGCCGCAACACGCTGCCGGCGAAGAACCTCACCGAGCTGGTCGCCTGGATCAAGGCCAATCCGAGCGCCACCATCGGCACCGCGGGCGTCGGCTCCGGCTCGCACATTTCCGGCGTCTATTTCGAAAATCTCACCGGCACCCATCTGCAATTCGTGCCCTATCGCGGCACCGACCCGGCGCTGCTCGACCTGATGGCCGGACGCATCGACATGATGTTCGACCAGGTATCGGAGGCGACGCAGCGCGTGCGCGACAATCAGATCCGTGCCTTTGCGGTCACCGCCAAGACGCGCCTGAAATCGCTGCCCGACATTCCGACCGTGGACGAGGCCGGACTGCCGGGCCTCTACATCAATATCTGGTACGGCCTGTGGGCGCCGAAAGGCACGCCGCTCGACATCATCGCAAAACTCAATCGCGCCGCTATGGCCGCCATGGCGGATCCGGCGGTGCAAAAGCGTTTTGCCGATCTCGGTCTCGACGTGCCGCCGCCCGATCAGCAGAGCGCGGCGGCGCTGGGCGCGCTGCAACGCGCGGAGATCGAGAAGTGGTGGCCGATCATCAAGGCCGCCGGCATCAAAGCGGAGTGATGGAGCTAATCCGGCTTGATGCCGGCGTCCTTGATCACCTTGCCCCATTTCGCGGTTTCCGACGCGACGAATTTGCCGAAATCCGCAGCCGAGCCGCCTTGCACGACGACGCCGATGGCGGTCAGGCGCTGTTTGATCGCGTCGTCGGCGAGCGCGTCGTTGATCTGTTTGTTGAGCGTGTCGATGATCGCTTGCGGCGTGCCGGTCGGCGCGCCCATGCCGAGCCAGCCTTCGGCCTCGTAGCCGGGCAGGAAATCGGACAGCGACGGCACGTCGGGCAGCGCATCGAGGCGCGATGTCGTGGTCACGGCGAGCGGGCGCAATTTGCCGGCCTTGACCTGCGGCAGCGCAGTCGGCGTCACGTCGAACATCAACTGCACCTGGCCGGCGAGCATGTCGGTGACCGCCGGCGTCGAGCCGCGATAGGGCACGTGCACCAGATTGAGCCCGGTCATCGACTTGAACAATTCGCCGGCAAGATGCTGCGGGCCGCCGACGCCGGCCGACGCCATGCTGATCTTGCCGGGATTGGCTTTGGCGTAAGCGATGAATTCCGGAACGGTATTGGCGGGAACGGACGGATTCACCTCCATGATCATCGGCGCCAGGCTGATCTGGCCGATCGGAACGATGTCGCGCAGGAAGTTGAACGTCAGGTCGGGATAGAGCGACGGGCTGATGGCGTTCTGCGAATTGACCGTGAGCAGCGTGTAGCCGTCGGGCGTCGCGTGCACCACAAACTCGGTGCCGACATTGCCGCCCGCGCCGGGCTTGACGTCGACGACAAAGGCCTGGCCGAGATGGTCTTGCAGAAATTGCCCGACCAGGCGGGCGTGGATGTCGGTCGAGCTGGCGGCCGCCTGCGGCACGATGAGATGCACCGCCCGCGAGGGATAGGTGTCCGCATGCGCCAGGCGCGACACGGCGGGCATCGCGACGGCGCCGGCGGCAAGGTTCAGGAAATGTCGGCGTGCGATGTTCATGGCGTTCCCTCGTGGCCGTCGGATGGGCCGCACTATACTATCGGTCGAAATCGACTGGAAGGGGCCGAAACAGCGGCATTTCGCATCATGAGCCTGCCGGCCATTCCGATCATCGATATCCGCGACGGCGGACCGCTCGCATCATGCGCGGCAACACGCCGAGCAAGCGCGCGCATTGCGCGACGCCTGTCTCGAGTTTTTTCCGGCCGCGGCGAAGCCGCTGGTTCCGGCGCTCGATTGGGCGTCGCGCCGCTGGCTCGGCCGCTCGCGGTCGCCCTATGTGGCCGAGATTGCGCGGATCGCGGAAGCGCTGAATTTCTCCGGCATCTGGCTGCTCAATGCCTCGTATCAGTGGGGCTGCACCGCGCGCGCCGTCGAGCAGGATGGCGCGCCGTGGCTTTTGCGCACGCTGGATTGGCCGTTCAAAGGTCTCGGGCGCCACATTGCGGTGGCGCGGATGCGCGGCGCCGGCGGCGATTTCTTCAACGTGACTTGGCCGGGCTATGTCGGCGCGCTCACCGCGATGGCGCCGGGCCGCTTTGCCGCCAGCATCAACCAGGCGCCGATGTGGCGGCGCATGCGGCATCGCTGGCTGCGCCCGTTCGATTTTGCGGCGAACGCCCTGAAGATATGGCAGCGCACCGATCTCATGCCACCGGACCAATTGCTACGCCAAACTTTCGAGACGTGTGAGAATTATTCCGCGGCGCGACTCCTGCTGGAAACGACGCCGGTGGCGCGGCCGGTGATCTTCACGCTGATCGGCTGCGGCGCCAATGAGCGCTGCGTCATCGAGCGCACCGAGACCGGTTTCGCCACCCGCGAGGACGACACCTGCGCCGCCAACGATTGGGTGCCGCCGCGACCGGGCTGGGAAGGCCGCATCGGCACGCGCCGGTTTCTCGTCAGCTCATTCGACGAGGCGACGGGCTACAGCCGGGCGCGTCGCGAAGCGCTGGCGAGCTGGGACGGCGCGTTGGCGGATGGTCGCTTCAATTGGGTGCGCGAGCCGGTGCTCAATCCTTACACGCGGCTCGCGGTCGCCATGTGTCCGGCGTCGGGAATTTTGCATGTCGTCGGCTATGATCTTGCCGGCGCGGCGTTGCCGGAGCCGGTGACGCAAGTCTGCGACGTCGCGCCGGTCGCGGCCTAGCGGCTTATTTCCTCGTTATTTCTTTTCCGCCGGTTGCGTGACGATCAATGCATCGACCACGACGCAGCCGCGGTTTTCGGGGAGCACCTTGATGGGATTGAGATCGATTTCGGCAATCGAAGCGGCATGATGCCAGGCGAAGTCGGCGAGCGCGTAGAGACACGCGGCAAGGCTCTTCACGTCGCTCGCCGGGCGGCCGCGAACCGCGCCGAAGAGCGCCGCGCCGCGCGTCTCGGCGATCATCGCCTCGGCGTCGCCGTCGCGCAGCGGCAGCATGCGCAGCGCAAAATCGCGCACCACCTCGATGGCCACGCCGCCCATGCCGAAGGCGAGGGAGAGGCCGAAATCGGGATCGCGCGACACGCCGGCGAACACCTCGATGCCGTCGGCGACGAATTCCTGCACCAGGAAAGCGGCATCGGCCGGACGCGGATCGAGTTTTTCCAGGCGCTCGTTCAATTGCGCATAAGCGCGCGTCAGTTCCGCGTCATCTTTAAGATTGACGGCGACGAGCCCAAGCTCGGTCTTGTGCGCGACGGCATCGGACACGATTTTCAGCACCACGGGATAACCGAGCGCGCGGGCGGCTGCGAGCGCGTCTGCTTCGGTCGCGACACGCTGCTCTTGAGTGACCGGGATGCCGTAGGCCGAAAGCAGCCGCTTGGCGTCGAATTCGTTGATGGTGCGACGTCCCTGATTAAGCGCGTCGGCAAGTCGCGGCTGCGGTGGCGCTGCGCTGGTGTGAACCGGCTTCAAGCGGAGGCTCCAGCGGCCCATGCGATCGAGCGCGCCCAGACCTTGGCGCGTGCCGCCGATCACCACCAGCCCGGCGTCGCGCATGCCGTCGATCTGCTTGCGATTCATGACGCCCGAGCGGGTGCTCATGAGGTAATAAGGCTTCTCGCTTGCGCCCGCCGCTTTGGTGAGCATGTCCACGTTCTCGAACACGCGGCTGGGCTGACCGATGATCGGATCGTTGGACGCGTCGGCGCAATAGAGAATGGAATCGATCCGCTCGCTTTTGTCCACGACCGACATGGCATGCGGAATATTGACCGCGTAATTGCCGTTGCCCCAGGCGTCGAACGGATTGCCGTCGCCGGTGATGCGGCCGATGACGCGCTCGGCTTCCGCGCGTTCCGCGGCGGAGAGCGGCGGCAGATCGAGGCCGGCCGCGGTGGCATTGTCGAGGATCAGTTCCGACAAGCCGCCCGAGCCGGTCACCACCGAAATGCCGCGGCCGCGCGGCCAGCGCTTGCCCTGGCACACCGCCAGGACTTCCGTCATCTCGTCGAGATCGTTGACCTCGATGGCGCGATGCGCGCGCAGCAGCTCCGAGAACACGCGCGACGAGCCGGCCAAGCCGCCGGTGTGGCTGGTGATGGCGCGCTGGGTGCGCTCGGTGCGGCCGACCTTGATGACGACGACGGGCTTGCCGGCGTCGGCGGCGCGGTCGAGCGCCGCGACATAGCGCTCCGGCTCGCGCACGGTCTCGGTGAATGTCGCGATCACCTTGGTGTTCGGATCGTCGATCAGATAATCGAGGTAGTCGACGGTGCGCGTCACCGCCTCGTTGCCGGCGGACACCGACAGGCTGACGCCGAAGCGGCGCAGGTCGGACAACAGGGCGATGCAGACCGATCCGCTCTGCGACACGATGCCGACATTGCCGACGATCGCCGCCGGATCGCGTACGTTCTGCTTATAGGTGGTGACACGCGCCTGCGGGTTGAGAATGCCCATGCAGTTCGGCCCGCACACCGGCATGCCGGCTTCGCGCGCCATGGCGGCGATCTCGTCCTGGAGCTTTGCGCCGTCGCCGCCCAGCTCGGCAAAACCGGAGTCGTAGATGACGGCGGCACGCGCGCCGCGCTTGACCGCAAGCCGCATCTGCTCGGGGATCAGCGGATTGCGGATGCTGAACACGACGATGTCCGGCGCCTCGGGCAATTCGGTGAGGCTCGGATAGCATTTGATATTCAGCACGGTCGGATATTTCGGGTTCACCGGATAGATCGGCCCGGTGAAGCCGATGGCGCCCAGCGACTCGATGACGGCGCGGCCCGGGCCCGCCGCGATCGGTGGCTCCGACGATGGCGACCGAACGCGGCTTTACCAGGGGATCGAGCTTCATGGGTATGGTTTGCCAGTTTCGTAAATTTTGTACCATGCTGGCGCGCCACGCGAATAGGCCGGGAAAAGCCAATTGCCATGAAGATCGTCGATCTCTCCCACACCATGAGCATCCACACCCCCGGCTGGGTCGGTTATGCCGGCAACAAGATGTATTACGCGCAGAACTTGCAGACGGTCGGCATCGTCGCCCAGCGCGTCGAGACCTCGATGCACTCCGGCACCCATTTCGACGGCGCCATGCATGCGACCGACGGGCGGACCGGCGACATGGCTTCGCTGCCGCTCGACTATCTGGTCAGCCACGGCGTCGTCGTCGATCTGGCGCCGCAGGTGTCGGACTGGTCGGCGATCACGCCGGCGATGATCGAAAAATCCGGCGCCGAGATCCGCGACGGCGACATTCTCATCCTGCACACCGGCTGGCACAAATATTACGAAGGCCAGAGCCAGCAGGATCTGGTGCGCTATTTCTGCTACCACCCGGGCCCGACGCTCGAGACGTTGGAATGGATGCTCAAGCGCAAGATCAAATGGTTCGGCATGGATACCGGCTCATGCGACCATCCGATGAACACCTCGATCCGCCATATGCGTCCCGACGTCGCCCGCGAGTTCGAGAAAGGCAAAAGGCAAGTCACCGGCGGACTATTTCGGCACATTCGAATACGTGCACAAGCGCTCGGGGCGCAAAGTCAGGCAAGACGTGTTTCCGTTCCACAATTACGCGTTCCAGGAAGGCTTGCTGCACGCCGAAAATCTCGGCGGCGATCTTGAAACCGTGCTCGGCAAGCGCTGCATCATCGGCGCCTTTCCCTGGCGCTACGAAGGTCTCGAAGCGTGCCCGTGCCGCGTGCTGGCGATTTTCGATGCCGGCGATGCGCCGGTCGAGGCGCTCGGCGACGCCGCGCGCGGCATCGTTCGTTCTTGAATCAACGAGGCGCAGATCAATGCCAAAGATCAAAACCGCGGACGGCACCAATCTCTATTACGAAGAGGTCGGCACCGGCACGCCCATCGTCTTCGTGCACGAATTCGCCGGCGACTATCGGCAGTGGGAGCCGCAGATGCGCTATTTCGCGCGCACCCATCGCTGCGTCACCTATAGCCAGCGCGGCTATCCGCCGTCCGATATCCCGGACGATCCGACGCGTTACGGCCAGGACATTGCGCGCTCCGACGTCATCGCGCTGATGGACGCGCTCGGCATCAAGAAGGCGCACGTGGTCGGCCATTCCATGGGCGCCTACACCGCGGTGCATGTCGGCCTGCATCATCCCGACCGCTGCATCTCGGTGGCCGCGGCCGGCTGCGGCTGGGGCTCGCTGCCCGATCCGGCGCAGCGCGCCGCCATGCGCAAGGTGGCGCTCGAGACCTCGGCGATGTTCATCGAAAAAGGCATGGCGGAAGCGGCAAAAATCTACGGCGACGGCCAGATGCGCCAGACCCACAAGCACAAGGACCCGCGCGGCTATGCCGAATTCATCCGCATGCTGTCGGAGCATTCCGCGCTCGGCCATGCGCTGACCATGTCGATGCTGCAAAGCAAGCGGCCGACCTTGTGGGACCTGGAGGCGGACTTGAAGAAATTCTCCGTGCCGCTCCTGATCATCGTCGGCGACGAAGACGAGAGCTGCCTCGACGGCAGCGTGTTCCTCAAGCGCACGGCGCCGACCGCCGGGCTTCTGGTGATCCCGCGCGCGAGCCACACCATCACCACCGAGGAGCCGGCCGCGACCAACGCGGCGCTCGCCGAACTGTTCGCCGCGGCCGAAGCCGGGCGCTGGATGGCGCACCGGGCGCCGGCGCCGGCGTGAAACGAGGAATCGAACCATGATAACAGGTCCAACCGCGCTCGCCTTCGCCGCCGCATTTGCCGGCGCGGCGTTCTACGTCAACGAGGCCGAGCAGCCGGCGCGGCTGGCGCTCGACGATGCGAGCCTGCTGGCGGAGTGGAAGCTCAGCTACGCGCGCGGCTTCAAGATGCAGGCAAGCCTCGCCTTGCTGTCGGGAATTTTCGGCTTGATCGCGGCGTGGCAGACGCAGGATTGGCGCTGGCTGCCCGGCGCGGTGCTGATCCTGGCGAACTGGCCTTACACGCTGCTCGTCGTCAAGCCGACCAACGATCAGCTCAATGCGCTGGCAAAAAACCAGGCCGCCGCGTCGCGCGCGCTGATCGTGACATGGGCGCGGCAGCACGCCATCCGCACGGCGCTCGGGAATTTTGGCTGCTGCCGCCTATCTATGCTGCTCGGCCGCTCGAGCTGTGGACCGGTCTTCGGATAGTTCATGTCCACTGAAATGCGCGCTAGCGCGCGTCGTGAAAGATGATGCCGAGCGTGTGGCGGCGGCCGGAGCGCAGCCGGCTGACGCCGTGACGCAGATTGACGCGATACGGTCCCTTGGTGCCTTGCACCGGCCGGTTGTGAACGGCGAACAGCACGGCGTCGCCTTGCTGCAGCGGCACCACCTCGACGCGGCTCTGCATGCGCGGCCGCTGCTCGGTCAGGACGAATTCGCCGCCGGCAAAATCCCGGCCGGGCGCCGACAACAGCACCGTGACCTGCAACGGGAAGGCGAGATCGCCGTAAAGGTCCTGGTGCAGGCAATTGAAATCGCCGGCGGCGTATTGCAGCAAGAGCGGAGTAGGGCGCATCTGGCCGGCCTTGTGACAGATTTTCAGATAATCGGCATGCGCTTTCGGATAGCGCGTGGCGATATTCATCCGCTCGTTCCAGGCGTTGGCGAAGGACACCACATGGCGCGTAGAGCGCCGTGCGTAGTTCGCCGACCAGCGCGGGCAGCGGATATTTGAAATAGCGATATTCGCCCTTGCCGAATCCGTGCCGCGCCATGTGGACGTGGCTGCGGAAATGCTCCTCATGCGGATAAAGCGCGGCGATGTCGTCGCACTCCTGCGGCGAAAGCAGTTTTGGCAATGTGGCGCAGCCGAAGGCATCGAGATCGGCGCCGACCGTGTTCCAATCGTATGCGTCGATGCGCCGATCGACGGATGTTTCGTCGGCGGCTTTCAGGGCGGCGCTGGTTTTGGCCGGCATGGCGTGACCTCCGATCTGTACTGCGGGCAAAGGCTAGCAACTCCTCAGGGCGCAAGCCCACCCGAAATCTGCCGATCATGGAACTTGAGCCGGCAGCGGACCGGCTTATGTTACCGATAATGAGCAACGCGGCGGGCGCAAGTTCACCGACATCCTTCGCGGCGCCGTTCCGCCATCCGGTGTTCGCGGTGATCTGGACGGCGACCTTGGTGTCCAATGTCGGCGGCTGGATGTACAGCGCGGCGTCGGGCTGGCTGATGACCACGCTCGATCCCGATCCGTTGATCGTGTCGCTGGTGCAGGCGGCGAGCACGTTGCCGATCTGCCTGTTCGCGCTGCCGGCCGGCGCGCTCGCCGATATTTTCGACAAGCGCAAATTTTTGATCGTGGTCGAGACGCTGACCACGGCGGTTTCGGCGATCTATGCGGCGATGGTCGGGCTCGGCTTGGCCACGCCCGGCAATCTTTTGCTGTTCACCTTCCTCATCGGCGCCGCCGGCGCGCTCACCATTCCGGCCTGGCAGGCCGTGGTGCCGCAGCTTGTCCCTAAGGAAGATTTGCCGCCGGCCATTGCCGCCAACAGCGTCGGCGTCAACATTTCGCGCGCCATCGGTCCGGCGCTCGGCGGCGTGACCATCGCCGCCATCGGCATCGCCGCGCCGTTCTGGATCAACGCCATTTCCAATCTCGGCATCGTCGGCGCCTTGTTGTGGTGGCGGCAAAAGCGAACGGCGCGCACGCTGCTTCCAGCCGAGCATTTCGGCCGGGCGATGACGGCCGGTCTTCGCTACGCCCGGCACAATCCGCATCTGCGCGCCACGTTGGTGCGGGCGGCCGGATTTTTCCTGTTCGCCAGCGCCTATTGGGCGCTGCTGCCGCTGGTTGCCCGTTCCCAGATCGCGGGCGGACCGGAGCTTTACGGCATCCTGCTCGGCGTCATCGGCGCCGGCGCCGTGAGCGGCGCATTCTTGTTGCCGTGGCTGAAGGCGAAGCTCGGGCCGGATCGGGTCATGGCATTGGGCGCGCTCGGCCAGGCGCTGGCGATGGTGCTTTACGGCATTGCCCGCGAGCCCGCGATTGCGCTCGTGGCGAGCGCGCTCGCCGGCGCGACGTGGATCGCGTCGCTGGCGACGTTGAGCGTTTCGGCGCAGGTGGCGTTGCCGGACTGGGTCCGCGGCCGCGGGCTTGCGCTCTACACCACGGTGTTCTTCGGCTGCCTGACGCTCGGCAGCGCGGTCTGGGGCGAGGTTGCCGCGTGGGTCGGATTGCCGGCGGCGCACTTTCTCGCCGCTGCCGGCGCCATCGCCGCCATACCGCTGACGTGGCGCTGGAAGCTGCAAACCGCCATGGGCACCGACCTGACGCCGTCCATGCACTGGCCGGCGCCGATCACCGCGCATGATATCGAACATGATCGTGGGCCGGTCCTGGTGACGGTCGAATACCGCATCCGGCCGCAAGACCGCGACGCGTTCCTCGACGCGCTCGCCAAGCTTGAGCCCGAGCGGCGGCGCGACGGCGCCTATCGCTGGGGCATGTTCGAGGACGCCGCCGAGGAAGGCCGCATCCTCGAAATCTTCCTCGTCGAATCCTGGATGGAGCATTTGCGCCAGCACGAGCGCGTCACCAATGCCGATCGCCTGGTGCAAGAGGCGGTGCACAAGTTTTCGCTGGCAGGGCGTGCCCAAGGTGACGCATTTCATCGCCGCCGACACCTGACGTTGCAGCCAAGCGGCTGTGGCACGCTGTCCATTGATCGGCCTGCCAAGGTCCGGCACTATCCGCGCGGCACAAAAGGGGAGAGGGAAACTATGGGTGGACAGCGAAAAGCGGCCGTTCGGACGATCGGCATGGCCGTCGCCATTGCCGGGTTTGCGGCGCTACTGGCGTCGCCGGCCGCGGCCCAAGGCACCGCTCCCATCACCATGAAGCTCTCCACCGCCACGCTGAACGACACCCAGCACGAGTGGCTCAAGCGCTTTGCCGCCGCGGTGGAAAAGGATTCCGGCGGCCGGATCAAGGCCGAGGTCTATCCGGCAAGCCAGCTCGGCGCCATTCCGCGGCAGATCGAGGGCGTGCAGTTCGCCTCGATCCAGGGCTGGTGCGGCCCGCCCGAATTTCTGGTCGGCGTCGACGAGCGCTACGAGGCGATGAGTGCGCCCGGCCTGTTCACCAGCCGCGAGCAGTATGAGCGCACCATCAAGGATCCCGCGGTGACCGGCCTGATGCTGGGCTTGGGCGCCAACAAGGGCTTGGTCGGCGCCGGCATTTTCCCCATCGGGCCGTCCTCGATCATCACCCGCAAGCAGATCCAGCATCTGTCCGACTATGCGGGCTTGAAGATTCGCGTGCTGGCCTCGCCGTTTCAATTGGAGATGATCAAGCGGATGGGCGCCTCGCCGGTGGCGATGACGCTCGGCGACGTGCTGCCGGCGCTGCAGCAGGGCGCCATCGACGGCTCGCTCACCACCATGACCCAGTACACGACGCTGCACTATATCGACGCGGCGAAGTACGTGGTCGAGACCGACCAGCCCTATGTCAGCTCCATCACCGTGCTGAGCAAGAAGTGGGTCGACGGCTTGCCGGCCGATCTGCAGAAGATCGTCCGCGACGACGCAACCAAGACCTCGGTCGACATGGTGTCGTTCATCGACCAGTTCTTCGACGCGCAACGCCAGGTCTGGAAGGATTCCGGCGGCAGCGCGATCCACCTGCCCGAGGCGGATCAGGCGGCGATGCTGGCAAAAATTTCCAGCATCGCCGAGGATCTGTCGGCGACGAAGCCGGACTTGAACGCGACGGTCAAGACCATCTTCGCCGCGGCGGCGAAGAACAAATAAGCGTCAGCCGGGCTGTTGCGGCCGCAGCAGCGCGCGCAGCCGCTGCGGCGTGACCGGAAGCTCTGTCACGGCGCCGGGCATGCCGAGCGCGTCGTCGATCGCCGCGGCGATGACGGCGCCGACGGGATTGACGCCGCCTTCGCCGGCGCCTTTGAGGCCGAGCGGATTGAGCGGGCTCGGCGCGTCCTCGGTGATCAAAATCTCGATCGGCGGAATTTCGCGCGCCGTCGGCATCAGATAATCGGCGAAGTTGACCGCCAGCGGCTCGCCGCCGGCGTCATAGAGGAATTCCTCGAACAGCGCGCCGCCAAGACCTTGCGCCACGCCGCCGGCGATCTGGCCCTCGACCAGCATCGGGTTGACGGCTTTGCCGATGTCATAGGCGACGACATAGCGCTCGACGACGGTCGTGCCACTGTCGCGGTCGACGCGCACCACGGCGAGATGCACGCCGTAAGGATAGGTCATGTGGTGCGACTCGAACCAGCCTTCGGCGGAAAGGCCGGGCAGCGCATCGCCGAGGAGTTTTGCGGCGGGCGCCAGCGCGCGGGCGATTTCGCCGAGCGTCACCGACGGTCCTTGCGCCGCGGATTTGCGCACCACCTTGCCGTCGATGATGTCGAGGGTCTCCGGCGCGGATTGCAACAGCGAGGCCGCGGCCGCAAGCGCCTTGTCGCGCACTTTCGTCGCGGCGATGCGGGTGGCTTCGCCGGTCATCACCGTGACGCGCGAGGCGAAGGCGCCCATGCCATAGGCGATGCGATCGGTCTGGCCGTGCACGACGCGGATGCGGCGATAATCGACGCCGAGCGCATCGGCGCAAATCTGCGCGACCACGGTTTCGACGCCTTGGCCGATCGAAGCCGCGCCGGTGACGACTTCGACGGCGCCGCTGGTGTCGACCGTCACGCGCACGCCGTCGAACGGCCCGAGCCCGCTTTTCTCGACGAACACGGCCAATCCGGCGCCGACCGTTTCACCGCCGGCGCGGCGGCGTTGCAAATCGTCTTGCAGCTTGTTCCAGTCGGCCGCCGCCAAGCGCCTTGTCGAGCAGGCCGGCGTAATCGCCGGAATCGTAGGTCATTTCCGTGCCCAGCGTGTCGAAGCCGAGGACGTAAGGCATCTCGCTCTTGGCGATGAGATTGCGGCGGCGGATTTCGATCGGATCGATCTTGAGCCGCTCGGCGATCGCATCCATCAGCCGCTCGCGCACGAACGTGCTTTCGTAGCGTCCGGGCGCGCGATAGGTGCCGCACGGCGTCTTGTTGGTCAGCCGGATGCGGCCGACCATGCGATAGGCCGCCATGCGATAGGGGCCGGGCAGCATGGCGGCGGAAAGATCGGGCACGGTGGCCGCGTGGGTGCGCACATAGGCGCCCTGGTCGTGAAAGAATTCGCCGTCGATGGCGAGCAGGCGGCCATCGGCATCGACGGCGGCGCGGACGCGAAAATGCTGCTGGCGCGACTGGTTGGCGGCCATCAGATGCTCGCGGCGGTCCTCGATCCATTTCACCGGGCGGCCGAGCCGCAGCGCCGCGACGCAGACCAGAACGTCCTCGGGATAGATTTCGCCGCGCACGCCAAAACCGCCGCCGACATGGCCTTCGTGCAGATGCATGCTCGACGGCTCGCGGCCGAGCATGCGGGCGAGCGCGTCGCGGTTCCAATGCGGCACCTTGGCGGCGCCGTGCAATTCGAGAATGCCGCGCGCGACGCGGGCGATGGCGCCGCGCGTCTCCATCGGCACGCCGCTGTGGCGGCCGATCTTCAGATCGAGCGCGACGACGGCGTGGGCGCTGCGCGAATGCCGCCTCCACGTCGCCAAAGCTCTTGCGGACCAAGGCGGCTTCGGTCGAATGGCCGGCATCGAAGGCGCCGGGCGGCGCGTCGGCGTCCATCAGCGCGGGCAGCGGCTCTGCCTCGATGGTCACGAGATCGGCGGCATCCTCGGCGAGTGTAGGGATCGGTCGCGAAGACGACGGCGACGGGCTCGCCGACATAACGCACGCGATCGGTGGCGAGGATCGGCTGGCGATAGGGATCGAGCCCTTCGATGCGGGTGAGGCGAAAATCGATCGGCGGAATGTCGGCGACATCCGCCGCGGTCCAGATCGCGACGACGCCCGGAACGCCGCGCGCCGCGGCCGTGTCGATCGCGCGAATGCGCGCATGGGCGTGGGACGAGCGAACCACGCGCATGTGCAGTTGATGCGCGAACGAGACGTCGGCGGCGAAGCGGCCGTTGCCGGTGACGAGCGGCCGATCTTCAAGACGCGTGACCGAGCGGCCGACGAAGTTCATCGCGCCAAAGCCTCCAAGTGGGCCGTCTCGTTGACACGCTGCACGCTGATCTTGCCTCCGGTGATGTCGATCTCGTTGAGACAGCACGGCGACTGCGCGATCCGCCAATAGGCCGACAGCGGTTGATCGATCAGTTGCATCAGCAGCGCGCGGTTCACGCTGTCATGGCCGACCAGCACGATGGTGTCGTCGGGATGACGTGCCAAGCACAAGCCGCAACGCATTGGCGGCGCGCGCCGCGAGGTCCTGCAACGATTCGCCGTTCGGAAAGCGGATGAGATGCGGCGTTGCGAACCACGCGGCGAACAGCGCCGGATTTTCGCTTTTGGCCTCGTCGAAGGTTTTGAACTGCCAGTCGCCATAATCGATGTCGGTCAGATCGTCGCAAACTTCCGTCGGCGCGCCGCAGGCCTTGGCGATGGCGGCGCCGGTCTCGATGCAGCGGCCCATCGGGCTCGTATAGATCTTGCTCGGCCGCCAGGCGCCGGCGACGCGCCGCGCGACCGCTTGTGCCTCGGTGCGGCCGAGCTCGGTCAAATCGAGCGGCGCCCGGCCGCGAAATCGCTCGGGCTTGATGCCTTCGACGTGGCCGTGGCGGATCAGCAGGATTTTGGTCATGTCTTGGTTATTTTATTATGGCGAGTCTGCCGCGTGTCGGCGCGCGCCGCAATGCCTCGCGTCCGCTAGAGGCGGCGCAGCGGCATCGACCAGGCGAGCCAGGTGCCGACCGTGGTGAACAGCGCAATGGTGAGGAAGGCGGCACGAAACGCGTCGGCGATTTCCGATTGGACGATGGCCTGCCGCGCGGCCGGCAGCGCCGCGATGGCTTCCGGGCCCTGGTCGATGATGGCGCCGAACAGGCTTGCGGTGTCGCGGTCCGTCACCGCGAGAATCGAGAACAAGATCGCGGCCACCGCGGCGGTGCCGAACGCCGCGCCGACGGAGCGGGAGAACTGCACCATGGCCGCGCCGGTGCCGAGCATGCGCGGTCCGGCCTCGGTTTGCACCGTGATCTGCACCACCGCCATGACGCTGCCCATGAACAGCGCAATGAAGAAGAACACCCACGGCATTTGGCCGAGACTCAGGCGCGCCAGGCCGAAGGCGAGGAACACCAATCCCGCCGTCGCCGCGGCCAGCCCATAGGTCGGATATATGGCGGTGCGGCCGGTCCTGGTGACGAGCTGGCCGGTGATCAGCGAGCCGAGCCCGATGCCGAATGTCAGCGGCAGCAGCAGCAGGCCGGTTTCCGCCGGTGACGCGCCGCGCACCGCGCGCAGATAGATCGGCAGGAACGTGATCAAGGAGACCAGCGCCGCGCCATGGCAGGCCGCCAGCCCGTCGCTGCGCCAGACCGACGGGTTGCGGAACAGCCGCGGCGGCAAAAGCGGCGCCGTGTTGCGCTGCTCCTGCCACAACAGTGCTACCAGCGCGAATATGCCGAAGGCCAATAGCCCGAATGCCATCGGCAAGGTCCGCGCATCCATGCGCTGCACCTGCTCGAGCGCCAAAATGACGGGGCCGACGAACATGATGAACAGCACCAGGCCCGGCGTATCGAAGGTGGTGCGGCGCCGATCGCCGGGGCGCGCTTCGAGGCGCAGCACCAGAAAAAAGGCAATGAGCCCGAGCGGCACGTTGATGAGGAAGATCGATTGCCAGCCGAATGCCTGGGTGAGATAGCCGCCGGCGACCGGGCCGAACGTGCTGGACGACACCGCAATGCCGGCGAGATAGCCCTGATATTTGCCGCGCTCGCGCGGCGGAATGGCCTCGCCGATCAGCGCCTGCGACAGCGTCATCAGGCCGCCGCCGCCGAACCCTTGCAGCACGCGGGCGGCGGTGAGGAATTCGATATTGGGGGACAGCGCGCAGAGCACCGAGCCGAGCATGAAGATCGCGAGCGCAAAGATCATCATGCCGCGCCGGCCGAACGTGTCGCCGAGCCGGCCGTAGACCGGCGCCGCGATGGTGTTGGCGATCAGATACGACACCACCACCCAGGACGCGCGCTCGATCTCGCCTAGCCCTGAGGCAATGGCCGGCAATGCGGTGGCGACGATGGTCTGATCCGCCACCGCGAGAAACATCGGCAGCATGATCGAGGGAAAGACTTTGACGAACAGCGAGCGCGTCGTCGGCGGTTGGCCTTGCGGGCTCGGCGCCACGCTCGTGCCAACGGCCGGCTCGACTGGACTTTCCTTGGTCGCGTCGTTCATGGCGAAGAATTCATGACGTGAAAATCGTGGTTCCCAATGTTATCTCGATCGAAAGCAGTCGCTATCGGAAACGCTTCGATAAACCGATTTGTGACAAAACGCGGACACGGTATGGCCGTTCCTCGGAGCTTCGCGCCCTCAATGTCAACGCGCATGACATATAATAGGACTATTGCGGGTGGGCGCCACCGGCTTATCGGTCGTAGCGGACTGTATCTGTGACAATCTCGCCCGGTGTCAGCGGGGCCTTCAAGGCAAGGCGGCCTTTGCAAAGAAGGGGCTCGGCTTCGACGTAAGTCACGCCGCTTGGCGTCGGCGAGCTTCCGCGGCAACCTGGCCAGTAAACCGACTCGCGCATTAATGAAACGGCTGAAGAGCCGGCCACCAGCATGGCAGCCGGCTCGTTACGTTTTCGATTGCAATCTGACCGGACCAGCGTCTCAGCCGACGTAGCTGACCCGTTCCTGCTCGCGCGCCTCTTCCGTGGTTGTCGGCGTGGCCGGCAATTGCAGCACGGTGGCCGTCTGGCCTTCGCACAGCAATGTCAGCAGCACGATGCGCCCATCGGGAAATTCCAGCGCATCGTGGTGGGCCGCCATCTTGTCCTTGTTGACTTGCCGGAAGATGGCGGTTTGGTGGTTGATGGTCTTGGTCTTCCAGCCGAGCAGGCCGACCGGCAGGCACGCCACGTTGCCGGCGAAGGCCAGCTCGGTTCCCGGCAGGACACACACTGCCAGGCCGCGGTCATCGGCTGCGGCGAACCCGCGCGTTCCCGTGCCGAAGTCTTGCGTTACCAGCTTGTCGCCCACTTGCGCGGGCCGCGACCGAACGCTTTGAAGGCTAAAGTCACACATCGGCGACTCCTTTTTCCAAGGTGTCCACGAGCCCGCCCACAAGCGCCCCTCCGATAATGCGTTCAAGCAAGATTGGTGCCGCGACAAATTGTTTTTTAGGGCTGTGCTGCGACGCGCAGCCTTGCCAAGTCTTTAATCGCCGCGGCCGCGGCGTCGGCCGCATATTTTGACGTCCGTCGATTGGGTCGTGGCGGCGGTTGTCGCAGCAAGCGCTGGTATCGGCTGCCACTGACACGGCATGTTTTTCACCATCTTGCCCAGAACGGCGGCTGCCGGCCCCGGGCGCATGGTCCGACGACGCGCGATAACGGTCTGGCGTTTATTCGACGGTTATGCCGCCGACCATGCCGTTCCAATCGTGATCTTAACAGCGGGGATATTGTGCAGTTAAATCAGGTACTTGTTGCATTTTAGATCGACATGGAATTTACTGCCATTTGGCTAATTTCGCTCTTCCCATTAGCTGAGGATTAGCTGGTGCAGGCCATCAACAAGCGTCGGCTTAGTGTGTTGGGTGTCGCGAAGGTGCCCCCGCTGGCTCGCGCTTTCCTCGTTTGGGATGCAGACCAAAAGGGACTTGCCCTTCAAGTCCAACCTTCCGGCCACCGTTCCTACAAATTTATCTATCGCCATCGCAATCGTTCCCGGTGGTTTCACATAGGCGATGCCAAGGCGATCGGCTTGGCGGATGCGCGCACGAAAGCCGCGGAGCTGATGCTCGCGGTTGTTCGGGATGGCAAAGATCCAGCGGCGGAAAAGCGTATCGGTCGCCAGTCTGCCACCTTCGGCGCACTGGCTTCCCGCTATGTCGAAGAGTACGCCAAGCGGAAAAATAAGAGTTGGCCGCAAGCGGATCAACTCGTCCGCCGATACTTACTTCCCACGTGGGGCGAGCTAGACGCCAGTGCGATAACCCGCGCGGACGTCCGTGCCGTGCTCGCCAAGATCACCGGACCAGTCGCCGCCAATCAGGTCTTGGCGTCAGCATCGGCTATCTTCACGTGGGCCGGTCGCCAGGAAATCCTGACGAATAATCCCTGTCGTGGCGTTGAGCGCAACTCCATGGTTAGCCGCGAGCGCGTGTTGTCGGACGGTGAGGTTCCGCTGTTTTGGGAGGCATTCAACAATGCGGGAATGGCTGGAACGGCACTCAAGGTGCTGCTGTTATCCGGCCAGAGGCCCGGTGAAGTTACCTATATGCGGACTGAACACATAGCCGATGGCTGGTGGACGATGCCCGGAAAGTCAGACGCAGCGACTGAATGGCCGGGTACGAAGAACGGCCAAACGCATCGCGTGTGGCTCCCGGGCAAAGTGCGCGACATGATTGCAGAGTTAAACACCGACGATAGCGGTTTCGTTTTCGGACAAGTTTCGGAATTGGATAAACTGATGCGCCGAATTTGCGAACGGATAAATGTTCCCCGCGCCACGCCACATGATTTGCGACGAACCCATGGCACCACAGTGACGGCCCTTGGTTTCGGTCGCGATGCGATGAACCGCATACAGAACCATCGCGAGGGCGGCATCGCCAGCGTTTACGACCGGCACCAATACGCTGACGAAAATAAAAGGGTTATGGAGAGCGTTGCGTCGCGGTTGCTTGACTTGGCGTTGGGAACGGGCGCGCCGACGAATGTTATTCCGTTGCAAAAGCCGTCCTAACGCAGGATCAGGGTGACTGCACAGCATCGTTAGTCCGCAACCGAGCGATAATGTCGTGTCGTTGCGCAGGAGATAACGTGAACTAACATTTTTAATTCCGGACTTGACTTCATCCAGGCAGCGGCGTGATGATGGTGACGACCCCGAAAGGGGATTTGGACAGCACGACACCGGGTAATACTGGTAGCAGGTAGGTCCCATGCGCTGAAACGCGCGTGGGGCCTTTTTCACTTTTGGGCCTCCCGCGCAGACAAGGGAGAGATCCATCGTGAACATACAATCCAGAATCGAAAACACTGCATTCAGCTTCGACAACTCCGCTTGGCGATTGTTTCCTAAAAAGAAGCGCGACCAGCTCGGCCTCGCTAGCAATGAGTTATGGGCCAATACCGAAACCAAAGTTGGTGCTTTGGTCTGCCCAAAGGCGACGAAATATCCCGAACACGCGCTCAGTGCGAGCGGCTTGGCTTACTTAGCCGACGCTGTGCAGTCCGGTAAAATTCCGGCTGGCATTATCGTGCTGTCCCGCTGGGACGGAACAAAGCGGGCCGTCGTAGCGGAAATTCCAGTCGCCGACATGATCGCTGCAGTAGCCGGACGCACGCCACGCGACGGGTCGTTCGGACCGTACTTCTGGCTCAACGCTGACGGCACGCCCTATGACGACGACGGCGAAGTACCGTTTTGAGCGGGAGGGCACCATGAACATTCCCGCGATCAACGACCCCACAGACCGCTTCGTCGCTGTCATGCGCGAACGCGAGAACATCCGATTGCGCCGTGAGCAAGGATTGCCACGGCCTTGGACCTCGGACCCGATCCTGCACACGTTTCGGTTCTGCAATATCAGGCGTGAAGATGACCGCACAACACGCTGGATTGCTGACCATTGGCGCACGCCACATCAGGACGATCCCGACTTGTGGTTCGCGATGGTTGTCGCTCGCTTTGTGAACTGGCCCGATACGCTTGCGGAGCTTGGTTATCCCGTTCCGTGGGAGTCTGAGCGTTTCGCCGCTGTCCTAAATGCACGCAAGTCGAGGGGCGAGACTTGCTTCAGCCCCGCATACAACATCTCAAACGGCGGTAGTACGACGCCCAAGGCGGAGCATCTGGCGCAGACAGTGTTTGCACCCTTGTGGTCACGGCGCAAGCAATTGCGACCGCGCGAAGACGATTCGCTGCTTGGTTATTGTGGTCGTCTCAAAGACATGCCGGGGTTTGCCAGTTTCATGGCCGCACAAGTCGTTGCCGATATGAAATATGTGCCGCCGCTCCTGGGCGCTCGTGATTGGGTGACATTCGCCGCGCCTGGTCCTGGCTCTAAGCGCGGCCTCAATCGCGTCCTTGGGCGTCTAGTAGACGCGCCTTGGCGGGATGACGCCGTTTGGCACCGTCAACTAATTTTGTTCCGCGCCAAGATCGAACCGCTGTTCTCTGCAGCAGGCTTGGACCTTTCACACGCTCAAGACACGCAGAACATGCTCTGCGAATTTGACAAGTACGAAAGAGCGCGCGAAGGACAACGACTGAAGCGCCGATACAGTGAGTAGTGTGAAGCGGGCCGACCTGATAGTCGGACCCGCGCACTTTCATCTTCATTATTTGCATCTCTGAATAGGTTGTGCGATCATCTGACTACTCTTTTGCGTTGCATCGCGTATCTTTTTGTGCTACAACTTTTTAAGGCGGAAAGTATTGGAGGCAGTGACCATGAACGCCAACCTTCCCAAGTTTATGTCCATCAAAGACTTCTGTGCGTACACCGGATTCAGCCGATATCAGTTCATGCGTTTGGCCTTCAAGGCGAACATCACTGTTAAGTACATCGGGTTTGAAACTAACTCGGACTGGCGATCAAAGATGGTCGATGTCGCAGCAGCACTCGCCGCGATCGAAGCTCTGCCTGATGCAGACAGGGAAGTGCCGGTGAATTTGCAGGCTGCGGCATCAACTGGGGCAAATGCCTCAGTTGAAGACACAAGCCAAGAATTGCAAGAACCCCAAACCTCTCTAGCGGCCGAATAAAAAGACCCCGGAGGGGATGAGGCTCCGGGGTCCAAGAAGTCTGATGATGACGACGATAACAACCGTCTCCTTTGTACCAATCAGCCCGGTGAGGGGCACATGCATGGTATTCCAGACGACGATATAAACCGTCATGATTACAATACCACAAACGGCACTGTGAAACAAGTGTCGGATGTTGCTGAACGCTTAATGGCGTTGATTCCAACTAACACTCATTCCCACGTAACGTACGATCCTAATCCAAAGACATTTGTTGTTCGGGAACAAGACGGCAAGATCAAGCCATCGTATCGCACTGTCACCAGCGCCGTCACATCAAACATTTGGGCGAAGCATCTTGCCGGCGAGTATCCGCTGGTGGCGGGATTGATGTGTGATGACTGCTCCACCAGAGTTTCGGTTGTCGATATCGATGACTACACAATCAACACCACTCAAATAACGATAAGACTCCAAAGGCTTCGTCTGCCATTTTACATTCGTCCATCAAAAAGCGGTGGAGCTCACATCTACGTATTTCATGCCACAGCAATCAGCGTTGCAGAATCAGTCAAAGTCTCCCGGGGGATAGCTCGGCTTCTTGGTTATGCTGATAAAGACGCAGGCATCGAGTATTTCCCACGGCAGCAGAAGGACGACACCGAACCAAAGTGCCTGAATATGCCCTTTTTCCGTAACCAAGACGGATTTATCAATGTGACCGGTGGGCGGATGCTGGCTGAGGAGTTTGTGCTCATTGTCGAGTTCCTAACAGACGATCAACGCGCCACGATCATCGAGACAAAGGAGCCGAGAAAGGCGAAACCAACTGAACTTGAGGCAGGACGCAAGTACGCTGAAAGAAAACTGGACGAGTATGCGAACGAATTAAAGAACACGCCACTGGGGAGCCGAAACAATAAGCTGACCGAGCGCGCCTATTGGATGGGGCAGATGGTTGCCCGTGGGTGGATTACTCGCTCCGACATCGAAAAGGAATTTAGAGCAGCAATTGCGCATTGGGATGATCAGGGAAAAACACTTGATACCCTGGTTCGGTCTATCCGCGATGGCGAGGCGAAGCCGCACGAGGACCTTTCGGGCGCAGACGTAGCGATAAAGGTACGCGCCACTCCTTACATCCACACAGCACCCAACTTGCTGAAGCCGCGTGGAGGAATTTACGAACCGGGATACATTCGCAAATTTATATCGATGACTGTCGCGACATCCAAGGTCGGTAAATCCAGCAAAGCGATTGTCGAAGCACTGGCCATGGTCACCGGAAAGCCGTTGCTCGGCATCCATCCGCACTCGATATCACGAGTTTGGTACTGGAACGGCGAAGACCCGTTAGATGAGATCAATAAACGCGTCGCGGCTGCGATGAAGCATTATGGGATCACTGAACAGGATATTGGCGGTCGATTATTTATCGACAGTGGCCGTGACATGCCAATCAAGATTGCTGAAATAGGGCGGAACGGGATTACGATTGCGGTCCCAACTGTTAAGGGAGTGACCGAGGCACTGATGGATAATCAGATTGATGTGTTTATGGGCGATCCGTTTGTGTCCACGCACCGCGTAACAGAAAACGACAACAACGCGATGCAACAGGTCACTGAGCAGTGGGCTCACATCGCGGACATAACCAATAATTCCATCCGGCTGTACCATCACACGCGGAAGACAAATGGCGATGCTGTCGATTTCGAAAGCCAGCGAGGCGCGTCATCAAACCATGCAGCCGTGCGGTATGCCGAGGTACTGAACTACATGTCAGAAAAGGAGGCCGAAGACGCTGGAATTAATCCGGCCCGGCGTAAGTTTTATTTCCGCGAAGACTTCGAGAGCAATCTGTTCCCACCCGCCGCTGACAATGCCGTGTGGTACGAGAAGGTTTCGGTTGATTTGGAAAACGCGGCTGATGGTTTTGAGAGCGACAAAATCGGCGTCGTGACGCAATGGGAATATCCGCAAGCAGATAACACCGACATCACATTAACGCAGCAAGGAGCCATTCGCGTTGCGTTGCGGGAGCGCGAAGCTTGGCGGGCAGACCCTCAGGCGAAAGACTGGGTTGGCGTGCCGATCGCGAATGTTTTGGGCGTTGATTTGAATCTCAAGGCCATGCGCAAACGAATAAAGGGGATCATCGACAAGCTTGAAGCGTGGGGGGATCTTCATCCCGTGACCATGAAGGTCAACAGAGTAGAGAAGGAAGGTTACACGGCGAGGCCTCTGCAAGAGGGGTTGGGACTATGAGGAGCCAATGGGTTTTCAGGTGCAACACCTTGGCAAGGTGTTGCAGTGGAGTGTTGCGCGGCCATCATGCCACACTGCAACACCACCACCCCCATGGGGTGGGGGTTGCGGTGGTGGTGCAGCAGAGCCGGTGGTGCACAACCTGAGACCCCAAGGTTGTGCACTGGTAGTGCACTTCCGCGATTTTCGATCCCCCAACATCATAGGTGGTGTGAAATGCTCCAACCGAAGGGGCGCACTTGTCTTTATTGCGCCCGGATCGGATACAAGTTGCGGGCCAAGAGGCTTCTTGTTATTTTCCGCCCAATGCTTGGTTGTGAACGATGAAGAAAAGCTCGACGCAACGATCGATTAAGCAACTCGCTAGCTTACCAACGGCTCAAGGCGGGCTGACGCGACTTGCTGCCGATTGCGTGCGTAAAGCGGGCATCAAATTGGAGCCGCTTTTGTCGCGCGTTGGGCTGACCGTCGACCAGATCGGTGATCCCGAACATCGCATTTGCGCCCGACACCAGATCGCGTTTCTTGAAGCCGCCGCCGAGGCACTAAACGACGATTTCCTTGGCCTGAAACTGGCCGAAGAGTTCGATTGTCGCGATCTCGGATTGCTGTATTACGTGATGGCATCCTCCGACACGCTCGGAGATGCGTTAAAGCGTGTCTCCCGCTACAGCCGCATCACAAATGAAGCCATCGTGCTTGATTATCGAGAAGCGCGCGAACCAAGGTTACGCCTGTCCTATTTGGGGATCCCACGGCATGCCGATCGACAGCAGATCGAATTCTGCATGGTGGCGGCGGTCCGAGTTTCTCGCGTACTGAGCGGACGGCCGCTTTTCCCCAAGCACGTATCCATGATTTCACGTCCGTTCTGAAGGCAGATCGAAGTTTGCGCGTTTCCTTGGAAAAGATATCGAATTTGGCGGCAACGCCGACGAGATCAGTTTCCCGGCTGGCTCAGCGGAGTGGGCACTACTCGACGCCGACCCGCGACTGAACAAAATCCTTCTCAAAAACTGTGAAGAGAGCCTGAAGGCTCGCAACGGCAAACGCGGCTCGTTCCGCGTCACGGTTGAGAATACTATCGCCCCCTTGCTTCCTCACGGTGAGGCACATGCGGACATTGTTGCCAAGAGGCTCGCGATGAGCGAGCGGACGCTGGCGCGTAGGCTCGCCGAGGAGGACGTGTCATTTATTGAAGTTTCACAGCAACTCAAGGAGAGCTTGGCTGTCCGTTATCTAGAGGACGATGGCATGCCTATTTCCAGGATCGCCTGGCTTCTCGGCTTCGCGGAGGTGAGCTCTTTCAGCCACGCCTGTCAGCGTTGGACCGGCAAGTCACCCCGGGAGCTTCGGCGTTTGTCTTAGGCGCGCCCCAGAGCATCTGCGTAGAGAATATTAGAACTACATTATTTGCCAGCCTGACGCGCGGCGAACAACACTTTGGCGTAACAAAACAAGACGCCTGTTGGAAGCTGGCACATATAGCCAAGAAACTAGCCGAATTGCTGCATTGCAGAGGATTATGCGGCGGCAAGCAGCTTCCGCAACCTATATTCGCGCGAGGAAAGTGTCATGAAATGTGCAAATCCGAATTGCAATCGCGGCATTGGCCTCGTCTCTTACCGGCGCGGCTGGTTGGGCAAGCGGCGCTGCTGTTCAAGGCAATGCAGCGACACTGTTATAGCGGAGCGGCCTAAGCAGTCACAACAAGAACGATTCGCCACGACCTACTTCGAGTGGCTTTGCAGCCGGTTGATAAAGCACTGCTGAAGCAGATGCCACTATGGTGGCTCGATTTATTTGAAGCCAATATTTCCTGCGAGCAACAAGACGCATTAAGACCATAACGGGAGATGTCTCCGCCCGCGCATCTACAATTTTTGTGTGCTATACTGCGGCCAGCAGATACAATCACGTTGCTAACAGCAGTGATCGCGATGCCCTTTGCTCCTGGTGAAACTGGTAACGCGGAAGGACGGCAAGTAGGGAGCCGGAATAAGCGAACGCAGATAATCATCAACCAAATAATCAAAGCCGGTCATAAGGACCCGCTCCTTACATTGGCTGAACTTCAGGCAAATAGCCAAGATGAATCTATCCGTGCTTCCGCAGCAAATATGCTCGCTCCATTCTTACATTCGAAATTGCAATCTACCCCATCACCCAGATTTATCGAAACTGAATTAGTTCTCCCACCTCTCGACAGTCTCGAGAACGCTGTCCAATCTATTGCGCTTATTGAAGCCGCTGTCGCCGAAAACCGTCTCGATGTCCAGTCGGCCCAAGACTTAATCGGAATGATCAACGCATTCATCGCCGGCAAAAATATTATGGAGATCGCCGAACTACAAGAACGCCTCGCCGCGATAGAATCTGCCGTTGCAGCATCCCCGGCATCGTCACAGACCGTGATCGGCGGCCTACCTCCCTTACCCGGGACGTCAATCCTAGGCATAAACGGGATCAAACAACTACCGCAAGCGTCATCAGCACTAGGCGAACCGTCACGGCCACTAGACGCCGAGCCAGCCCCGCAATCCGAAGTCCCTGCCGACCCGCACAAGGAGCCGTATTATCGGACCTAGGCGCAGCCAAGTGATGTCCTTTGTTGAGTGGCCGCAATGCCTATGCCGGACCCGCTGGTAAGGGGTTTTGCCGCCGCCACAGCGCCAGCCCAAACCAATTCAACGCGCACCAGCGGGTCCGGGCGGGCGGTTTTAACGTACATCGTGGGGGTATGGCGGGCGGCGTTGCGGCGCTGCATTAGACGTGCGACTGGCGTCGTATTCGCAGCGCATATTTCGCAATCGTACCCACCACAGCAACGACCATCACGCCGACATACACCGGCATCATGTCGTGCCATTCGCCGCCATTGATCACCGCGTTCAGTGCATCGGCCACAAAGATGCCGATGCACATCCACACCCCGGCCAACACGAATTTCCCGCGCAACGCATTCGATAACGCATTCAGCCAAGCGCCGATCGTAAACATCACTGCCCCGATTACGAATGCCAGCGCTCCGACGGCGAATAAGATCACGTGTGTTCTTTACGATTTGCAAGTGAAGGTGGCGCGTGCTATTATACAACTTCCCGCTGAAAAGGCCCATGCCACAGGCGGACGATGTCATACAGTTTGGTGATGCTGGCGCGTCGCATCGCGGCTCTCGAAAGCCTGCCGAGCGCTCAGCGTCCGCTGCGAATTGTCGGCGGACTGCCGCCCGACTTCCAGCCTCGTGCAGCCCCATCACCCGGCCCTAAGCAGACCGATTCATTCGCTGCAAAGCAGACTGAATCACTCGGCCAACCGGAGGCTGAGTAGCCATGCGACACACGCTCAATGCGAATATTATAATTTCTGCATCAGCATGATGGCACACAAGACCTAGTAGGCTCACACGTGGGCAACGGCCCACAGGACACTAGCCATGGTTGCTCACTGTAAGCCGACTGACTCTATCACCACGTCCCAAGGCCCTACAGAGCCCGAGCATACGTCCGTCTCCCCCGGCCCTGCTGACACGCATCTGTACAACGACCCGTCCCTGGGAGCCCTCGCATTCCTACGAGCGGTCATGCACGACCCAAGCGCATCGCTGCATCATCGTATGCGCGCGGCCGAACTGCTGATGGGCCTTGGACAAGGACACATCGGCGTAGAGCGTGAGCCTGAGGTCACTATCCACATCGGTGGGATTAAAGGGATGCACTAGGCCATGGATCACGCGCCACGGATTGTGTCGCCTAGAACTCTGGCTCCGTGGCTTCCGGCGGATGGGCCGTGCGCGGACAACAGCAAAACACAGTCAAATCTCGTTTCGTCTCAATACACCTCTCACCCACTCCGGACGCTGTTTCTCGGTTTGACGAGAGGATTATTTTTCGGTCAACCCAAATCCCAAATCCTCCAACCAAGGCCCTTCAGCCATGAACAAACCCGATGATCTCTTTGCCATTGTCCCCGTGTCCAGCCCCGGTTCTGCCCCGGCCAATGCGATTATGGTTGGTGGACCGCTGTCCTCAATCCTCGAAAACATTCCCGACACGAACGCGAGGCACGACAGTATCCGCGCTCATCAAGCGGCGCGAATCGATGCAGTGGCTACCGAAACGAAGCAGAAGGCGATACGTGCTCTCCAGATCGCGGCGTTTGCTGATAGCGTGAACTCAATCTGCAAGCGCATGGATGCACTGGAAGCGCGTAGCTCCAAAAAATTGCGGCAAATTGCCGCTCAAAAAGACGCTGCGGAGCAAAAACAAATCGCCGATTATTTGAACACGCTTCCCGATCCCGACAATCCCCCGGCATCGCATGGGCACTTCAACACGGGAGATTTATCTCCGCTGCCGCCAACGAACACCGGCGATGACAACGAGGGCGATTTACCCGCAGAGCTATCACGTGCGACGCCACCCTCACCGGGCAGTTATCCGCTGGACGATCCCGCCGAATTAGACGAACCACTACAATCAAAATACCGGAACCCGGTTGCGGTTAGTTTAAATGCGGAGGACGAATACGACTACTGATCGGCATCAATTGTTTGCTTCGTGAGGTAGTCAAACAAACTAATTTGTTTATTCGCGCCATCTTTTGTGCTATGCTGCACAATGGATATTCCCGCGACCAAACAATTAAGAAAGATGGGCAACAGCCTTCATCTTACAATTCCCGCGCCTCTAGTCCGACAGTACGCATTATCGCAAGGCGATAACGTCTTTTTTGTCGAAGATGGCGATGGCCTTCGGCTCAAGTTCCTAAAACTATCGACAATGTCCGATCTCGCCGGAGTTACTCCGGCTGAGCCTGAGGGGGATTGATCATGCCGATGAATGAACAACAACTCGAATATCAGCAACGCAGCGCACGGATTTTTCAGCAGCGTTACGACGAGGCGCTCCGAGACATCGGTGAGCGCGCCCCGGCTCCGATCCTGGGCCAAGATCCAAATGCTTACAGACGCGAAGTTTTGCGCGCGATCAAGAAGAACCACCTGCAAAATCATGAACTCTACAAAATCAACATGCGCGGGTTGCCTGACGAAGTGTTAGATAACTTTGAGCCAATGATAATCAACGCGGCCAAATCCGAACTTCGCAACAACGACAACGTGCCTCCCGGGCAATTGCGTAAAGTCGAAAGACTTGACCCTCACACCGGCCATGTGTGTGAAACATCATGGTACGGCGAGTCCTTTGTCAAAGCACTCACACGTCCTGGGCGCCGAGTGACGTCCTTTCGCACCGATCAAGGATTCTTCGATGCAAGCGGACGTCCCCTTCGCTAACCGAGATCGCGCCGCTTCCGGTGTTCTTGGCAGTTTCGCCGGTGGCTCGCGCGTATCGCTGCACTGCGGAGTCGCGACCTGCCTCAGTGCGGCATTGGAGCGCTGTTATCCTCTTTTTCGGCGCTCCGCCCCCCGGCTCTTTCCTCCCAGTTGGGGCCGGGGGACCATTTTGTTACGAGAGTTTCTCAGTAAGGGAGCGCGTGAGAAACGGCACGCATTCTCTGAGAAGTGCAGGTTGGAGGCAACTTGCGCTTCTGTCCCGGCCCTTCGATCTCCGGCTTGAAGCCATGGCTGGATCGGATGGGCCGGGACATCTTTTGTAAGCGATCCGTTATTTGATGTGAGCGCGACGGAGTTCCTCACTGCAATCCCAGCGTTGTGTTCAGCGTAGTACCAATGGCTTGATCGAACTGGTTGTTCTTGTAACTGAAGAATGAATTCGGCGATGTGTCGTTCTCGACGGGGCCACTGGTATTACCCGTGCTGACGGAGTGGCCAATGAATGCTTGGGCGGTGCCAAATATTCCCACACCTGAGAAGCCATTCCCGCTCATATTGGTGCTGTCGATTGAAATTTTAACGGTGCCCCCCCTGTGCCGACCTCAATTCCGCGGCCCTTATTGTTGCTCGTGACGCTGTTGGATACAGCGAGGACTACCGATCCGCCGGTCACATGGACTAGCTGAAAATCCATCCCGTCACCGCCGTTTTCCATCGCTACGACATGGTCGACGACGCCGTTCGCATTGACCGTACCTGAGCCGCTTGGTGGAAAAAGCAAAATGCCGTGTACCCCATTGCTGGCGACCTTCGTATTTGTGATGGCAAAATTGACTGTGCCGGACGTTGGTTGAATGAAGATGCCAATGCCCGTGAGACCGCTACCGGCAAAATTCTGCACCATGCAGTCGGTGACCGTGAGGCTGCCGCCTGAGTTGAACACAATGCCGTTGGTGCCGCCGGTGATACCGGCCCCATTGAGCGATACGCCGTGTATGACCACGTTGCCGGTCACAGCATTGATGGTGATTCCGTTTCCGTTAGCTGGCGGTGCAATGTAGGACCAGCCTTGGCCCTCGATGGTGATGGACTGGCCGATTATGATCGGGCCGTAGCCAGCCGGGTCAAGCGCGTCGACTTCACCCCCGGCACTCGTTGCGTTCACTGCGGCCTGAAAGTGTCGGCATGGAGCGGCGAAGCTACATGGATTGCTGTCACTGCCTGCCGCCGAGACAAACGTGCGGGGAGCCTGAGCTTGTGCGGATACGGCTGGTAGCGTGACGGCGAGCGCAAGCGCCGCCGCAAAGACTATGCGTGTCATTGGGAATGCCCCCTTGGGGAAACGTGCGGATTGCACGTGGGACAAGTCTACCTCAAGGGACGCCCCGGAATACAGGCCGTGACACCTTCACGCATCTTGCAACTTGATGTTTCCTCTCGGGTCCGACACAATATTCGTCGGGACTTTTTTGTTGGGACAAGAGTCGCCTGATGTCTGGAGAGGCCCGAATTACCGCACTCACGATCTTCGCTGGCTTAGTTGTGTCATGGGTGAGGAACGGGTTGCAGCATCACTGGAGGTCATTTCCCTCCTGGGGATGGTTTTTCACTTTGTGGATAGTTCACATCTTTGGCGTTGTTCTTTTCTGCGGTATCGCTCTTGCCGCGATCATCTATACGCACAAATTGTTCCTTGGTTATAATCTGAAAAATAGGGATGGGAACGAGCTGTACTTCTATATTGTTATGACGGTACTGGTCGGCGCTCTTTCAGTGGCGGCTTTAACACATCTCCCGCCAACTACGGAATGAAATGAAAACATCGCTTTCCGTCAAATTTAGGATTTGGATAGTTGGAGGGCTGATATTTTTTGTCTTGCTTCCGATCTTAGTGGGGCATTCCGTTTGTTCGAACTTAGAAGATAAGATCCGCTTTTTAGAATTTGTATGCGGTACGAAAATCACCTTCACCGACCTCACGGTCGCTTTTTTCACATACTGTCTTGTCATTGTCGGCTGGTTTACCATCCGGAACACTACCGAGATTGTGGAACGCGCATATCTCTGGCCGGGGTACGGGCTGATGATTGAAGATCGACACGGCGCGCGAGTCGGGGTCCATTTAGGAATTCGCAACACCGGTCGCACTGTGGGACTTATGAAGACCGTCCATCACGCACTGATCGACAAAGAGGATGATAAAGACCCGAAAAAAATCATCACGTATGAGGTATACCGTGATCGGGAGGACCCAATCATTCCCGACCCGAATACGGAAACGCGGTCAGGTGTTTGGCATAGATTGAATGTTATGCCCAAGATTTCGCGCGGCTGGATCACCTACCGCGACATTTTCGGAGAAACGCATCGCCAGGAGTTTAGGTATTTAGTTCACAAAAGTGGTCGTACCGATCCCTTGCCTAATTCCTTCGAATATAAACCATGGAGCATGAAATATAAGGAAATACCAAGCAAGCAAGAGCCGTTGCCACCCGATTTCAAAACTGTGCAAATCAAAAATTCGGAAACGCCTTAAAGCCAGCGTGCGCCCGCTTTGTGGGCTTTCCGCCGCTTTTCCAGCGCCCACAGATTAGCCGCTAACCATTACGCAAACCACTGGCGTTGCTCTTCCGCAACAGTCCGGGGATATTTTATCGATGTTCTCTCATAGAACACGTCTAGACACATTTGGGACCTAGAAAGGCTCTTGGAAAAGAGGGGTTCGACCATGCATAAGATGCTTCGCGCAACTGCACTTACGTCGCTGCTGCTGGGTACATCTCTAGCTGCAAACGCCGCCGATCTACCACCTGCGCCGGCTTATAGAGCCCCCATGGTGCAGCAGGTTTACAATTGGACGGGATTTTATGTTGGCGTGAATGGTGGTTGGGCCTGGGGTACTCAGGATCCCCTCAACATCATTACGAACCGTTTCGACGGACTTTCCCAGAGCATATCAGGTGGAGTGTTCGGTGGGACCATCGGCGCCCAAATTCAACAGGGGCACGTCGTGTTGGGCCTTGAGGCAGACCTCGATTGGGCAAACATCAAGGGGTCTGGGACTTTCATACCCACAATTGGAGGCTTGCCTCTCGGCACCTTCCACGCGACGACAAATATCGACTGGGAAAGCACCGCAAGGGCCCGAGTGGGATATGCTAACGACAACTGGCTTTTCTATGGCACCGGCGGTTTGGCATTGCTCGGGGCTAAGACCACCCTCACGACCCCGGGCGGCGCAGCACTTTGTGGAGGCGTATTCGCAAACTGCACGCCCACTGATCGTCAGATTGGTGCAGCGCTCGGGGGCGGTCTCGAATACGGGTTTACCCCGAATATAAGTGCAAAACTTGAGTATCTTTATATTTCCGCAATGTCGCTCGAAGTATCACATCACAGCGAGATACGAGCCGGTCTCAACTATCGCTTCGGCGGAATGTGACCGAACCTCTAGTCGGCGACGCGTTGTAGTTTGGCGTTTGGAAGGCTGCGCTCACGTCCTGGATACGCATGCCCAAGAGCTAATTGCTCTTTGGCATGTGTCATCTGTTCAGCACCAGCCGCGTTTTGGTCGGCCTGAATTACTTCTGTTTCATACGCGGCGGTCTCGAACGATTGCACTCCTGGCGGAGTGCCCTTCACGCGGTGCCATCCCCGGCCCACGAGGATTACTCTTCGGGGCCAAACAATTTAGCAGATGCCGGAGCAGGCTTCTTGCGCCTTGCATCGGTCTCTACTTCTTGCTGCTTGGGCTCTGGCTGCTCGCTGTGCCGTGCGGTCGCTGCATCGGCACTTGCGCGACTCGGGTTGGACTTTGACCCCGGTGACATAGGCACGGCATTGCTCTTGCGATTAATCGGGCTACGAACTTCTGTGGGCATCTGATAAACTCCAACAAAAAATAAGACTACCAATAGTAGCACACCACGGTGCTTCGCGCAGCAATATTTTGTTGTTCAGCTTATGCTGCGCAATGTTCGGCGGATGTGCATCGCGCACTGACTGAAATCGAAAAGACCGGGCACATCGCCCGGCCTTTTATTTATTCACGTCTCGCACTGACTGGGGAATGGTTCAATAGCCCAACCGGGATGCTGTAACGTCGCGCCCTTGTGGCCGCACGCGGTGCACTGCGCGCACCGTCTCAGCTTGTCGCTTGATACGTTGGCGCCCCAACGGATCATGAGTGGCATGTAGGCCATAGGGGCATGGTGCTGGGATCGTTCGCACCAAACCCATACCCACGAACTGTGCTTGCGCAATTCGACCAAGGTCGGAACGGCGGCGTCTTTGTTGGTCACTGAGCGGCCAAGTACCCCTTTGCCGAAAGCACCCTCCAACTCCATTTTCCTTGGGGAAGATTTGGCTCGCGGATGGTAACGGAGAAGGTAACGGTCGTGAATGGCTTTATCTGCAAATAAGTGGCGGGATCGGGAGGCATTCCAGTCACGACATACTTGGGTATCTGATAGAAATTTGTTGCCTCATAGTCATTCCACTTCGAGTCATTTTCAGTTGCAACGCGAACCATCATTTCAGTGATTGCATATCGGGAATTGTTTTGAATGGTCACGTACAGATGGTTGCTGTCGTCGAATTGTCCGGGTCCCATGGCCGCCGTCGGTTGGATCAAAAGTTCTTCTGGCGGGATGGCCGCCGAGATTTGCCCTAGACAGGCTTGTCGCACAAATCTTGCGGCTGCATCGGACGTTACTCCCGCCATGTTTTTAAGTGTGCAATCATCAAGCGGGTTGCCTTGGCAAGGCGTGAACGACAGCACCGTCAGGATGACAATTGCGAGTATCGCGCGCATAGGTCAAGCGTATCCCGCGCGACCGGCGCTTGCAAGGTTGCTAAGGCTATTGACCGCGTCTTATCCGAGTGCTGAATTGGTTTTGATGTATTGGTTTTTCAAAGACTTTGCGGGGCCGATTGCGGTTATCATCGCGTCAGGTACAGCTGCATGGATCACTTACAAACTTGGCATGATCCAGGTGGGGATTGCGCGCAGGCAAGCGAAGACTGCGGAAGCGCAGAAGGACATTGCCTATGACAAACTGAAACACGACTTGTTCGACCAGAGATACGAAATTTATGTGGCAGCAAAGCATCTCATCGAAGCCATTTTCGATGCGCCTCTTGGTGATGATATTAAGCGACACACGGACCCAGAGATTAAGCGACTGCGATTGAAGCTCGACGAGGCGCGGTTTTTCTTTCCGCCCGACACCAGAGCGTATTGTGAGACAATCGAAAAGCACGTCTATGATGTGCTAGTAGCGTCTCGCGCGATCACCGGATATTCCGAGGGTCGTCCTGAGCGACAGCAACTAGCGAACCAACAAGCCAAAGCCGAGATAGCTTTGGCTACGATCCATGACGAGCTTGCCAAAAAATTCGAACGCGACCTTGGCTTCGATCAACTGACTAGGGCAATATTGAGTATGGTGCAACAATGAGGTTCAATCTCGGGGAAGTGTGGACCAATACAGCCGGGCGTCGCGCCGTAGTGGTTAAAATCGACGATGAGAATGATCGCCGCAAGGGAACATTGTTCTTTGCTGATACCGGCGGGGAGCAATCGTTCCTGTGGGCGGAGCTAACCCAAGCCGGGCAATGGCGAGTAGACACGTCGCCCCGACCAACAAAAACCGCGAGCGAAGTGGAAGGCTTGATCCTTCAAAGGATCGCCCAGCACCCGGTTTGCCCGGATGGCATGGGCGTCAAAATCAGAAGCGAAGGCGGCGGGAAGTGGGTAGCGGGTAGCGTGCCGCCTGCCGGTCGATCAATCGCATATGCGGACTGCGCTCACCACATCGGATATGTGGCAAGAGCGTATCAGCTACTTTACGATTTGGCGCCTTAAGGCGCGTCGCTCAATCGTTCCGCCAAGAGCAAATGACTAACAAGGCCGCCCCAGAAGGCTACCCCTCACTTGGCCAGAAGAATATCGCAATAGCGATCCGAACGGCGCTGGTCTTTCTGCTGGCGTGGATACTCGTCCGAGCAACATGGCCTACGGAATTGATTGAGACGCGATTAGCTGACTTGACTTTCGGTGGTTTGCTTTTCGGAATTTTTTGGCTGCTGCTGTCTGTTTGGATTGCGGTGATGCTGCTTCTGTATGCGCTGCGGTTGCCGGCGCGCAAACGGCAGATTGATATATGGTGCAACTTTTGGGTTTGGACCGGTCTTATCGTATTCGTAGTCTATGGCGGTGCATTCTTGTTGCTCATAAATCCGCCACGGCAAGGCTTCCTTGCAAACATGGCCTTCTATGTCTCTGCTTTCATTTGGTCGCTAGTGCTCTGACCGCCGCCGCAATCTCGCCGCGCTTGACGCGCTCGCGCAATCGGATGGTCGTTTCCGACGCTAGGCGCTAACGAAAAAGACCCCGGAGCATGATCCGGGGCCTTAGCCTTCGTAGCGATGTGGCACCTGTTACTGACAGCAGCGCCCGACCGAAGTTGGATGCATTGCAAACTCGGCCGCAATCGCGGCTAACGTCTGCCCGTTGCGGCGTCGCTCGCGTATTTCGTGGCGTTGCTCGGCGCTGAGCTTTGGCGGTCGGCCAAAGCGCACTCCTGCAGTCCTCGCACGTTTACGACCTTCGGAAGTCCGCGCCAAAATCAAAGACCTCTCGAATTCCGCGATCCCGGCGAGCATTACGACCATCAGCTTGCCGTGCGGGTTCGTCGTGTCGGCCCAGTGGTCGGATAGGGACCTAAATCCGGCTCCTGCCTTTGCAGCCGTGTCGAGTATGTTGAGCAAATCGCGTGTGGAACGCGCAAGGCGATCGAGCCTGCAGACCACAAGCAGATCGCCATCTTGGAGTTCAGCCAATGCCTTCATTAGTTCTGGCCGATTTGCAGCCGACGCACCGGACACCTTTTCGCTGAAGACTTTATCGCAGCCATTGGTCCTGAGTTGGGCTTCTTGTGCCGCCAATGTCTGGCCGTCTGTTGACACTCTCGCATAACCGTATATCGACATATTATTCTCCTGTAAGTTGTGTACGCAACCTACAGTAGAACGACGAGGGTGACAAGCGAAATTGAATAAGTTTTGCAGGTTGGCTAAGTGACCGCTGAGGGCATCGCCACGAACACGAAACCCCCGCCTTTGAGCGTACGAAACGAGGTAAAAAGCATTAGCGGACCATTAGTT
This sequence comes from uncultured Alphaproteobacteria bacterium, assembly GCA_963821175.1. Lineage (GTDB taxonomy): Bacteria > Pseudomonadota > Alphaproteobacteria > Rhizobiales > Xanthobacteraceae > BOG-931. The sequence continues at coordinate 109,156 of CAWGCU010000021.1, read as the reverse complement.
CTAGCAATCGGCTAGAGCCATAATCATAGTGAAAACAATCGGTTAGGAGGTGCACCCGGTTATTCGACGGTTATGCCGCCGACCATGCCGTTCCAATCGTGATCGGAGCAGCGCAGATCGTAGGTGCCGGGCTTGTGCGCCGTCAGCAGCAGATCCTTGGTGTCGCCGGGCTGCATCACCACCTCGGTGTGTTCGCGATTGAGCACCTCGGGATTGTCGATATCGGTGGTGCCAAAAAATGTCGGTGCCGTGACTTCGTGGGTTTCCTTGCCGTGGTTTTCCATGTGCAGGCGGTAGTGCACGTCGCGCTCGAAGGTCAGATGGTTCGGAATGAATTTGTAGTCGATCATGAAGAGGTCGAGCTTCACCGTGCGCGTCTCGGACTGCGATGCCGGCGCGCCGATGAAAATGCCGAGCAACGTGAGCAACCCCGCCGTGGCAAAATTTCGAAGCATCGTCGCTTTCCATCGATGAGCAGTCGCCGCGCCCGCCGCAATATAGACCCGCCGGACCAAAATCAGAACGTTACAAATCACGATCGAGCCAACAAATGGCGCGTTGGAAAACCTCGATATAGGCCAATTTTGTTGTTTATGGACGAATCAGCCGTTCAGGACGGCCCCGGCGCATGCAGCGCGGCGGTGAATTTTTGGCCGAATTCATCGAGCTCGCCGGCATCAATATCGCTGACCGCCCACAAATCGAGGCCTGACTCGCTCCAATGGCGGATGTTGAATCCCTGCACGGTTTCGTCCTTGACGCCGTGGACCGCGGCGCCCAGTTGCTGGGCGACGAACAGATTGATCACATGCTTGCGCCGGCGATAGACGATCGAGGCCACCGGCTGGCCGTTGATGTAATCCAGCCGCCCGCCGATCAGGGTAAAACCTTGCGCGGTCAGGTCGATGACCGGCGGCGCGACCTCGAGCTTGCCGTTGAACCACGGCTTGACGGTGTGCTGGTCGCTGGTTTCCACGTCGGTCAGATGGCCGGCCTGCAGCGAGCGCAGGTGCGCCGACACGACGTCGCTGGCGATCTGTTGATTTTGGTCGTTGCGGACCACGGCAATGACGAGGCTTGCCGCCACTGCGGCTGATAGCGCCGTGCCGACAGCGAAGCCGCCGAAGAAATTCTTCCAAGATTCGCGCCAAGACGCGCGCGTGGACGCCAACCATGATTGGCGCGGAGCGGAGATTGTCACCGCCGGCACCGCCATTGCCGCTTCGATGCGACTGCGCAGATGTGCCGGGGCGGCTTCCTTCAGGGGCGCTTGCGCAAACGCTTCGCGCATGGCGCGGAACGCCCTGAGTTTTTCCGCGCAAGCGGGGCAGGCCGCAACGTGGGTCTCGACATCGCGGGCATGGCCGGCATCAAGCTCGCCGTCGATGAGCGCGTGCAGCAAAATTTCGGTTTCGTCGCAGGTCATGATTCATCCTCGGCATTCCACGCCGTCCGCAGCATGGCGCGCGCGCGCGCCAGCCGCGACATCACCGTTCCCACCGGCGCACCCACGATGTCGGCGATTTCGCGATAGGAAAGGTCGTTGATTTCCCGCAGCACGACGGTCTCGCGGAACGGCTGCGGCAGGGCGCCGACCAAGCGGCGGATGGTGGCGTCGTCGAAGCGGCGCAGCAGCTCCGCTTCGGGCGAGGCCTGCGGCTCCTGCCACATCGGCACTTCTTCCGGCGTTGTGTCTTCTTCGGCGCTTCCCGCGGGCACCGGTTGCCTGCTGCGGCGCGCGAATTCGGCGACGCAGACGTTCTTCAGGATCGCCAACAGCCACGGCTTCATTGCCGGGCCGCGATAGCTGTCGAAATGGCGCAGCGCCCGCAGATAACATTCCTGCACCGCGTCCTCGGCGTCGGCGGCATTGCGCATCAGGTAGCGCGCCAGCGTGAAGACATCGTCGAGGTACGGCAGCGCGGCGTCGCGAAAACGCCGCGCTCTGTCGCCGTCGACGTTGTCTGTTGCGGTCATTGTCGCGCGTCCGGCCGTCCACGGTGCCGCCGACGCTTGGTGCTGCAGGCGATCGAGCATCAGGGCGTCGTGTTGCTGCCTGTTGCAGCTTCTACCACGATCGTGCCGGTCATGTGCGGGTGAATGTAGCAGAAGTACTGGTAGGTGCCCGGCGTGGTGAAGGTGAACGAAAAGCTGTCGTCGGTATCGAGCGCCTGCGATCGCTTGAAGGCGTTGTTGGTCGCGGCGAGCCCATGGGGGATGTCGTCTCTGTTGGTCCAGGTCACCGTGGTGCCGGCCTTCACCGTCAGCGTCGCCGGATTGAAGGTGAAGTTGTCGATGCCGACGGCCGCAGCCGCCGCGGTCTGCGCCCTGGCGAACAGCACGCCGCCAGCCAACACCGACCCGACCGCGGCGCCGATGAGCGCCGCGCTGATTGCACTTCGCAACATGTTTTTGTCCTTTTAGCTCTTCAGCGGCGTGTCGATGATGGCGAGCTGCTTCTCGTTCTGCTTGAACGTGATGCTGGCAGTGCCGAGCATGGTGCGTAGCTTGTCGTCCTCGACCTTCATCGGGCCGGGCGAGGGCGCCGCGCCCGGCGCCGGCTGCGGGAACGCGGTGGAGCGCGCGGTGTGGAACGTGACGTTCCCTTCCACCTTCTGCATCACTTGGTGGATGTGGCCGTTGAGCACCGTCACCGAGCCGAACTTTTTGAGGTAGGTCAGCGCCTGCGCGCCGTCCTGGGTGCCCCAGCCCCATTCCGGATAGACCGTCCACAGCGGAATGTGCGCGAACACCACGATCGGAGTCGAAGCGGAGCGGTCCTTCACGTCGGCTTCGAGCCATTCCAGCTGCTCGTTGCCGAGATTGCCGAGGCCGCCGGCCTTGAGATCGACGACGTTGACCAAGCCAATGAAGTGCACGCCGTTGGCGTCAAAGCTGTACCAGCCGGCACCCTTGGTGCCGCGGCCGTAGCGGTCGCGATAGAGTTTCTGGTCCGGGTCGAGGAAATCGTGCTCGCCGGGAACATAATGCACATCGAGCTTGCTCTGCGAGATGATGCGGTCGGCGTCGTCGAATTCGGTCACTTTCGACAGATGGGTAATGTCGCCGGTATGGATCATGAAGGCGGGCTTTTGCGGCAGCGCGATGATCTTGCCGACTACTTCTTCCAGCGTGCCGCGCGCATTGGGATTGGCTGGCTTGTCGAAGCCCATATGGCTGTCGCTGATCTGCAGGAAGATGAGCCCCTTGGCCTCCTGCGCCACTGCCTCGCCCATGATGCCCAGCGAGTGCGGCACGCCGCCGGAAATGGTCCACAGCACGCCGGTGCTGACCCAGGTCATGCATTCGAGAACCTTGCGCCGGTTCACGCCCTCGTCGCGATCGAATTCGCTCATTGCCGTTCTCCCTTGAAGCTGACAGGCCCAAAGCCGAGGCGGCTTTGGCGGCTTCTGAGGACCAGATTGGCTGGGCGTGTGGTTTATTCCCGGATGCAGAAACATTTTGTCGGACGGGGTCGTGCTAGCGAGGAGGGGACAAGCAAGGAAAAGGGGCGAGCCAAAGCCCGCCCCTTTCTTCGTCAGCTCAGAATCGTTGGAGCATTTCATTGTAGCCGGCGCTGCCGCCGCCGGTCAGCGCCGGGTCGTTGGAATTGCCATCCGCCGAGCCGCGCGGAACCATGGCGAAGGCATGCAGCCCATTCCGGCGAGCGGCAACCTTGCCAGGGTTGGCCTGGCGAACGGCGACTGTGTCGTTCTGCGCGGCGATCGGTCCGTAACTGAACGACAATACATTGCCGCTGCCGGCTTCCGGATCGAACGATTGGGCCGATGCCGGTAATGCGCTCGCCGCGGCGGCGACGGCTGCGATGACAGCAAGTGTTGAAAATTTGGTCATGATTTTTCTCCTGGTTGCGGAGCAAACAAGGGTGTCTTGTTTTCCGTCGCCCAGGAGACCGAGTTCAGTCGGCTACAATTCCATCACGGTCCCGTGAGAAAATTCGCAACGAAGATAACATTTGCCGTCGCCGGCTTGTTCGGGGCGCGCTCTTCGCCAATCAACGACAGGCCGGATACATCGCGGCCAATTCCGGCCCGCTCAGATAAATGATCCGCGCATGCAATCCGCCGTGCTGGATGATCCACTTGCGCACCGTGGGGGGATAATTCGACCACAGGTAATAATTGCCCGCGCTGCTGATCTGCTCGCCCTCGGACGTCGGCGTCCAGGCGGAGTGAAAGGCCAGCACGGCGCGCGGCGTCACACAGATCCGGTTCCGCGGAATGACGCCCAACAGCATCGTACATGCCGACGCGCAGGTGCCGTCGATCATGACCTGTTCGCCGTTTTCCCGCAGCGCACGGTACTTGGCCAGATAATCGCCGATCTGTCCGCCGCGATCGTCGGAGATCCTGACAGTGGCGGATGCCGACGAGACGTTCATCGTCAGCAGCATTGCCGCGGCGGCGACGCGCGCCCTCATAAGCGAGACCTCCAAATATGCGCACGCTGATATGCACGCGCGATAATGTATGACTGATCTCTGTCTTTTTTCTGGTCAGTCAAGTCCGTGCGCTGCTATACCCCAGCCTCCAGCCAGCCCCGCCGGGCGCGTCTGCAACGCGAAGTTCATGCTGCAATCACCATCGCCATCACTGTCACTGTCGTCGGTGGAGACGCGCCAGTCCTGGGTGGTCGCGACCGTGGTGCTCGTGGTCATGGCGGTCGCCTTCGGCGCGCCGTGGATCACCGTGGTGGCGCTGAAAAACATTGCAGCCGAGGTCAACGGTGAACGCTCGGTCCCGGCGCTTGCGGGCGCGCTGGTCTGGATCGGCGCCGGCCTGGGCGGCATCATCATGGGCCGCGTCGCCGAACGGGTCGGCGTACGCTGGACCGTCCTCGGCGGCGCCGTGATGATCGCCGTAGGGCTCGTGCTATCGACCTTGGGCCCGTCCTTGCCGCTTTATGTCGGTCACGGCCTGTTCATCGGCATGATCGGCATCGGCGGCATCAACGCGCCGTCCTACGTTTATGTCAGCCGCTGGTTCGACCGCCGCCGCGGTTCGGCGCTGGCCTTGATTTCCAGCGGCAGCTTTCTCGCCGGTGCCATCTGGCCTTCGATCTTCGAACGCGCCATCGCCTATGCCGGATGGCGGCATACGATGCTGTTCTACGCCGCGATCGAGCTCGTTCTGATCGTGCCCGCCGCGGCCATTGTTCTAGGAGCGCCGCCGGACACGCCGCATCACGCTGTGGTGAGCGGCGCCGCGCGCGCGCAAAAAAAATCCGTCCTGGGCTGGCCGGCCAATCTGGTTTTCACCTTGCAGATGTTTGCGATCTTCACCTGCTGTGTACCGATGTCGATGCCGCAAGCGCATCTGGTGGCGTTTTGCAGCGATCTCGGCATCAGCCCAGTACATGGCGCGGCGATGCTGTCGGTGCTGCTCGGCTCGGCCTTCTTGAGCCGCCAGGTGTGGGGCGCGCTGTCCGATCGCATCGGCGGCCTCTACACCATGCTGGTCGGCTCGGCATGCCAGACGGCGAGCCTATCGTTGTTCATGTTCACCCAGGACGAACTCGGACTGTTTACGGTTTCGGCGCTATTCGGCTTCGGCTTCAGTGGCCTTGTTCCGGCAAACGTCTTAGCCTCGCGCGAATTGTTCCCGGTCGGCGAAGCCTATTGGCGGATTCCGACGCTGCTCTTGTGCAGCGGCACCGGCATGGCTGCGGGCGGCTGGATCGGTGGCATTCTCTACGACCATTTCGGCTATTACGCGCCGGCCTTTGCCACCGGCGTCGCCGTCAGTGCGGTCAATTTCATGATCATCAGTGCGCTGGCATTCCGGCGGAGCCAAACCAGCCAAGCCGCGCCGGCGTGACGGCTCAGCGCGCAACCGGGCTGGCGGAGCGTGGGTTGGCCGGGCGTTTCACCAGCGGCTCGATTTTCGGATGTGCCCGCGCCGCGCAAAAATCTTCGACCGCGGCGGCGACGGCCTCGCTGGTGAGCCTGCGGCGCTCCGGCGTCGCCAGTTCCAACTCTTCCTGCCGGTTGACGATGGAGCCGGCTTCGAGCAGCAGCGCCGGCATACGCGTGTAGCGCAGCACGACCAATTGGTCGTAGCGGTAGACGCCGGCATCGGCGTCGAGCAGCTGGCGCCGGCGATTGCCCATCAGGGCGAGCGTGTAATGCGGCGTGAAGTGCAAGCCGCGTGCCTGCAGCGCCTTGCCCAAAAAATTGCCGAACTGCAGGCTGCCGGCGCGGTCGGCATTGTCGTTGGAGATAAAGAGCGCATAGCCCGGATAGTCGTCGTTGTACTGCTGGTCCTGGCCCTCGTACTGCCAGGTATGAATGAGATTGTCGGGCACCGAATCGTGATGAATTGAAATAAACAGATCGGCCGGCAGGCGATTGGCGACCATCGCCCGCTCGAACAGCCCTGCCGGTGGCGCTTTGGCGGTGATGAATAGTACGGTCTTGTCGAAACCGGCATCGACCAGCGTCTTTTTGATCTGCTGCGCCAGTTGCAGGTTGAAGGCATATTCCGTCATGCCGCGGGCACTCAGCGCGCCCGGCACATCGACGGTGTGGCCGACATCGACGACGACGCGGAAGGCCGAGGGCTGGCAGTTCGAATGCGCTGACGCGGCGGCGGCAGGCGCTTGGTCTTCGCTGTGGGCCAAATGTGCGTCTGTGGCCGCGAGCAGAAGCGAAAACGCTGCGAGCAGGAAGGCTCTGGTGTGCCGCGACTTCCTCATGCCATTGCCCCATAACGAGCTTCGCCGCGCTTGTCCACGCGGGAACCTATACTTGTGCCCGGCGCGCCGCTGTCGTACCAAACAAGACCTGTCATACTAAACAAGACTTGCATCGGGTGAAGCGTTCGGCATGGGCAAATTAGTCGGTATCTGCGTCGTTCTGTTCATGCTCGCGGTCGGTATTTTGATCGTGACCGGGGGGCCGGACCTAGCCGCCTTGTTGGCCGCGTTGCGGGCCGCAGCCTCTGCTCGACAAAGTGGCATGGGCGATCATCGTGCTGGTGCCGCTGGTTTTGTTGCCCTCGGCGGTGTGGCTCTGCGACACCCTGATACGCCAACGCAAGGCGGCGCAGGCGCTCGAGTTGCGGCTCGACGGTGTGCGCCAGGGCGCCAAGGAACTGGCAAAGTCGCAAATCGATGCCGAGGCGGCGGTGCACCATCTCGCCCGCACCGATCCGGAAGATGCCATCGGCGCAGTACAGCAGCGGCTCGGCGAAGCCGAGCGCGTCGCCCAGGTGCAACAGCAGCGCAACGAGATCGGCGACCTGCAATCGCGCGTCGATGCGATCCGCGGCCAGCAGCAGGCGCTCAAGGATCGGCTTTCGCCGGTGCTGGAGAACCGGCGCGCGATCGAGCGGCTGTTTCTGGAGCTCGACACCAGCCAGAACGATGTCGAACGGGCGCTTGCCGAAATCGCCAGCGGCGACGATGCGACGGCGCTCGACCTTCGCCTGAAGAAGCTGACGGAGTTCGTCAGGCAGTGCCACGAGCGCTGCGATGACATCGAGACCGCCTCGAAAACTGTTGCCACCTTGAAGGAAGCCTATGCCGAGCTGCACACGCGGCTCGCGCCATTCGCCGCGGCCAAGGGCGGCGTGACCGACCGGGTCAAGGAATTGAGCGAAGCGCGCGATGTGCTGGCGGCCGATATCGATACGCTCCAGCGCACGCCGCAAGGTCCGCTGGCCGAACGCGTAAAAGGTTTCACCGACGACAAGGCGCGGCTCGACGACGGCGTAGCGCAACTCAACGCGCAATTCTCCAAGCTCGCCACGCTGCACGATGACATCGACGGGCTGATGGAAAAGCTCGAGAACGCGCTCGGCATCATCGCGCCTGACGCCGACGGCAAAGCCGACATCGATGCCCGCATCAAGGACGTCTCGACATTCGTGGCGACGACGCAAGACGAGCTCAAGGACATCGAGGACCGTCTGGCGGTGTTCGGCCAGTTGAAGGGCAAGCTCGGCGAACTGCAATCGCGGCTCGTGCCGCTCGAAGCCGGCGACAGCGGCGTGCTCAGCCTTGTCACCCAGGTGCAGGACATACGCGACAAGCTCGCCTTGCGCATCGCGCGCCTCGAAGCGGGCGAGGGCGGCGACCTCGCCGAGCGGGTGAAAACCTTCACCGACGCAAAACGCGAGCTCGAAGAACGTGTGTCGGTGGTCACCGACCACTTCTCGAAATTGGCGACGGTGCGCAAGGACCTCGCCGGCCTGTTCGAGAAGTTGAGCAGCGCCGCCAATCCGTCGAACTGAACGCATATGATCTGGCCGCATGGCGGCGTCGCGATGGCGGAATCCCCTTGCGGGTGGGTAGCCCCTGGGGCAAAGTCGCGCAAAATCACAACATGCATCGGGCTGGCCCAGTCGCCGCGCACCGATTCTTCAGGGAGGTCTGTATGAAGCGAGCACTCTTTTGCGGCGTGGCGGCGATTGCGGTTGCGGCGTTCCTGGTCGCGACGCCGGTGCGCTTAAGCGCGCAAAGCGTCCCGATCGACGGCAAATCGATCAGCGGCGTCGGTCAAAAGCCCGCACGGCGCCGAAGCCGGCGTCTGGGTGATCGCGGAAACCAACGAGCTGGGCACCCGGTTTGCCAAGATGGTGGTGACCGACGACCAGGGCCGCTACGTGCTGCCGGACCTGCCGAAAGCCAAATATAAAGTATGGGTGCGCGGCTACGGCCTGGTCGATTCCGCCAAGATCGACGGCGAGCCGGGCAAGCGCTTGAACCTCACCGCCATGCCGGCGCCCGATGACGCGGCCGCCGCGCAATATTATCCGGCGATCTATTGGTTCGCGATGCTGAAAATTCCGGCTGCGGATCAATTCAACGGCAAGAGCGACATTCCCGATAAGCTCACCCAAGCCGATTGGCTGACCACGATCAAGAACCAAGCCTGCGTCGGCTGCCATCAACTCGGCCAGTTGGCGACGCGGACCATCCCGTCGCAGCTCGGCCACTTCGACAGCGGCCAGGAGGCCTGGGCGCGGCGCATCCAATCCGGTCAGGCGGCCGAGCTGATGATCAACCCGATGGCCGGCAAGTTCGCCAGCGTGCCGCTGAAATATTTCGGCGACTGGACCGACCGCATCGCCAAGGGCGAGCTGCCGTCCGACAAGCCGCCGCGGCCGCAGGGCGTCGAGCGCAATGTCGTCGTGACGACCTGGGATTGGGGCACCGAGAAGCAATATCTCCATGACCTGATCTCGTCGGACAAGCGCAACCCGACGGTCAATGCCAACGGCCTGCTTTACGGCTCGCCGGAATACGCCACCGACCATTTGCCGGTGCTCGATCCGAAGACCGCGAAAGTCACCTACATCACGCCGCCGGAAGGCGCTGATGTGCCCGAAGCGCTCGGGCCCGGCCATGCGGCGATGGAAAAGCCGGTAGCGCCGTCGGCCTATTGGGGTCTGGAAAAGGTCTGGGATACCAAGTTCGATAATCACAACGACATGATCGACAGCCAAGGGCGGGTCTGGATGACGGGAACCAATCACGCTCCCGGCACGCCGGCATTCTGCCGCAAGGGCTCGGATAATCCTTATGCCAAGGCGTTTCCGATCGAGAAGAATGAGCGGCAGCTGGCGATGTTCGATCCGAAGACGCAGAAGTTCACGTTCGTCGATACCTGTTTCGGCACGCATCATCTGCAATTCGGCTTCGACAAGGACAACGTACTGTGGACCTCAGGCGGCGGTCCGCTGGCAGGCTGGCTCGATACCAAAGTGTTCGACCAGACCGGCAGCGCCGAAAAAGCGCAAGGCTGGGCGCCATTCGTGCTCGACACCAACGGCAACGGCCAGCTCGACGATTACACCGAGCCGGGCCAGCCGGCCGATCCGAACAAGGACATGCGGGTCGGCGGCTCGGGCACTTACGCGGTGATGCCGAACCCGGTCGACGGCTCGGTCTGGTTCACGGTCGGCGTTTTCGCCGGCAAAGGCGGCGTGGCGCGGTTCGATCCGAAGACCAAGCTCACGGAAGTCTATAATGTCCCGATGCCGGGCTTCGGTCCGCGCGGTGGCGATATCGACGGCAAGGGCGTGGTCTGGGTGTCGCTGGCCAGCGGCCATCTCGGCAGCTTCGATCGCTCCAAGTGCAAGGGCCCGCTCAACGGACCCGAAGGCGACCGGCGATCATTGCCCGGAAGGCTGGGCGTTCTACAAATATCCGGGCCCGGGCTTCCAAGGCATCGGCGACAACAGCGCCGAGGCGAGCTACTACACCTGGGTCGACCAGCACAACGCGGTCGGGCTCGGCAACAACGTGCCGATCTCGACGGCGAACGAGAACGACGGTTTTGCCGCGCTGGTCAACGGCAAGATGGTGTCGCTGCGCATCCCGTATCCGCTCGGCTTTTATGCCAAGGGGCTTGATGCCCGCATCGACGATCCGAATGCCGGCTGGAAGGGCAGGGGCTTGTGGTCGTCGGAAGGCGACCGCACGCCCTGGCTCAAGGAAGGCGGCAAGGGCATGACGCCCATGGCGGTCCACATCCAGATCCGGCCCGATCCGCTGGCGCATTAGCGGCTGGCCGAAGTCGTCGACGGAAACGCCGCCCGGTGCAAATGAGCGCCGGGCGGCTTGCTTTTAGATGCTCCGCCGCCGCGGTATGATCGGGCGGGACCTTTTTGATGGAGCCGAACATGACCCTTCGCGAGCCCAGGCTGACGCCAGTCGCCATTACCGACCTGCGTCCGACCCAGATCACCGTCGGCATGCGGGAGGTCAAAGCCAAGCGCAAACACTGGCGCGAGATAGCCGAGAAAAAAAAGGATAAGGACGCTGACTTTCTCGGCAAGCATATGATTCCGGTGATCCTCGGTCCGAAACAGCGGCATTACGTCATCGACCATCATCATCTGGCGCTGGCGTTGCATGAAGAAGGCGTCAAGGAAGTCGCCGTGACGGTCATCGCCAATCTGAGCATGCTCGAACCCGATTCCTTTTGGTTCGTGATGGACAATCACAACTGGATGCATCCATTCGACGACGCGGGGCGCCGCCGCCACTACAAGGACATTCCCAAGTCGGTGACCGGGCTGGTCGACGACCCGTATCCGCTCGCTGGCGGGCGAATTGCGCCGTGTCGGCGGCTACGCCAAGGATACGACGCCGTTCAGCGAATTCATCTGGGCGGATTTCCTGCGCCGGCGCGTGAAGCGCAAATTGGTCGAGCGCGACTTCGAGCGCGGGCTCGAGAAGGCGTTGCAACTGGCCAAGAGCATGGACGCCAATTATCTGCCCGGCTGGTGCGGCCCGTCGCCGGAGGAATGAGCCGGTGCCGGATTGCCGTCCTTTAGAAGGTCAACGCGACTTAGCCATGACGATCGCTCGCACCGGGCTCGCGCTGCTGCTGGCCGCCGTCGCCATCGCCGGCTGTTCGAACACGCCGAAGCCGGCGGTCGATGCCAATGTCATGCCGACCGACTACAGGAATCAGATTGCGACCTATCTGGGGCAGGTTGTGACCGACCGCGCCGACTTTCGCAATTCGATGATCGGCGCGCCGGTGCTCAAGCAGGTCGGCGCCAGCGAGCACTATGTCGTCTGCGTGCATGCTCAACGGTCACAATCAGCATAAGGAAAAATTCGTGATCTATCTCGGCAACGAAATCAACCAGTTTCGTCGATGCGACGCCGGGACAATGCGCCGATGCAGCCTATCAGCCGTTCAAGGAACTGGCCGCCTTGTTGCCGCCGACCTGAGCAGCGATTTATTGGAATAATGTCAGGGCCGCGCCGCCGATCGCGCAGAACGCAACGACCAGCCACGGCGGCGTCTTCCACATGAACAACAGTAGGAACGCGGCCACGCCTAGCGCGAAGTCGCTGGCGCTCTTAATTCCCGACGTCCACACCGGGTTATAGAGCGCGGCCAGCAGAAGCCCCACCACCGCGGCGTTGACGCCGCGCAGCGCCGCTTGCGCGGCAGGGCGCCGCCGCAAATCGTCCCAGAACGGTAGCGGCCCGATCACTAGGAGGAACGCGGGCAGGAACATGGCGACGAGGCACAGGATCGCGCCGGCCCAGCCGTTGGGCGAGGGACCCATCACGGTGCCGAGATAAGCGGAGAACGTGAACAGCGGCCCGGGCACCGCCTGCGCCGCGCCATAGCCGGCGAGGAACGCATCGTTGCTGACCCAGCCCGGCGGCACCACGGCGGCTTGCAGCAGCGGCAGCACCACATGGCCGCCGCCGAATACCAGCGAGCCTGAGCGATAGAACGCTTCGAACAGCTGCAGCGAATGGTTCGGAACCGCGGCGACGACGAGCGGCAAGCCGATCAGGATGGCGAAAAATAGAACGATCGCGGCAAGCGCAACCGTGCGGCTGACCGGATGCGGCAGGCTCGCATGATCGGCCGGCGGCGCATCGCGAAACAGCGCAAGCCCGACAATGGCGCCGAGCACGATGGCGCCGATCTGGCCCCACGACGACGGCACCGCCAAAACCAGGACGGCGGCGGCAACCGCGAGCGTCGCGCGCGCGCGATCCGGCGCCAGCGACCGCATCATCGTCAGCACCGCTTGCGCCACCACGGCAACGGCTGCGACTTTGAGCCCATGCAGCCAACCGCTGCCGAGCGCGTTGCCGAGCGAAGTGACGCCATAGCCGAACAGCACCAGCGCGATCGCCGACGGCAGCGTAAAGCCGGTCCAGGCAGCCAGCGCCCCCGCATAGCCGGCGCGCGACAGGCCGAGCGCGATGCCGACCTTGCTGCTCGCCGGCCCGGGCAAAAATTGCGACAGCGCCACCAGGTCGACATAGGTTTTTTCGTCGAGCCATTTCCGGCGCACGACGAACTCCTCGTGAAAATAGCCGAGATGGGCGATTGGGCCGCCGAAGCTGGTCAAGCCTAGGCGGAGGAACGCGGCAAAAACTTCCGCGGTGCTACCACTGCGCGCAGCCGCATGTGCCGGCGAGCCGGATGGTTCTTGCATGGCTCGTATTGTTGACAAGTTCCGGTGCTCGGGCAACATTTTACGTGCGAAATCGCGCGACTTCGAACGGCGCCGGCACGGTCCGGCGCCGGCCCATAACAAGCAAAACCGCGCGTCGCTTCAGGGGGAGGATCGGATGGCCATCACGGCACCGCAGGGACTTTCGCGCGACGCGGCCGGCATCGCGGCTGCGACCCGCGTGCGCTGGACCTACATCGCGCCGACGCTGCTTGATCTATTGGATCATCTCGATGTTCGACAAGAGCAACATTTCTCTTGTCATGGCCGATCCGAAATTTTTGGGCGAGATGCAGCTCGCCGGCCAGACCAAGCTGCTCGGCTGGCTCGCTTCGAGCATGTTCATCTCCTATAGCCTCGCGGCGCCGGTCTGGGGCTGGGCGGTCACCCGCTACGGACCGCGCAATTCCATCATGGCGAGCCTCGTCATCTGGGCCGCGACCTGTTTCTGGTCCGGTATGTCGGAGAGCTACGGCATGTTGCTCGCCTCGCGCATCGGCCTCGGCGTCGGCGAGGCCGCCTGCTATCCGGTCACGCTGGCGCTGGTCGCCAACTGGTTCGCGTTGCGCGAGCGCGGCAAGGCGACGTCCTATTGGTGGATCGGCACCATGATCGGGCCGATGCTCACCGGCCTTCTGGTCACCGCGCTGATCGTGAACTTCGGCTGGCGTGGACAATTCTATGCGCTGGGCTGCTTGCGCTCATTCTGCCGCTGCCGATGGTGTGGTTCCTGGTGCGCGACAAGCCGGAGCAGCATCCGGCCGTCAACGCCGAGGAAATCGATCTGGCGCGTTCGGGCGCCATCGAGAACAACGACGATGCGCCCGGGCGGATCCTCAAAGGCGTCAGCAGCGTCTGGCGCAATCACCGCTTCTGGCTGATGGTGCTTGCGATCTCCTGCAACGCGATCTTCTTCTGGGGCTGGTCGATCTGGCTGCCGACCTATCTGCGCACCGCGCGCAATTTCACCTTCAGCACGTCGGGCTATCTCACCTTCGTGATCTACGGCTTTGCCGTGGTGACGATCCTGATCATCGGCCGCGTGTCGGATCGCGTGTTCCGCCGCGCGCCGTTCGCCGGGCTCGGTTGGGCCTCGGCCGCGGTGTTCCTGATGGCGGCGGCGCTGGCGCCGAACGCCAACTGGAGCGTGGCGCTGATGATTTGCGCGCTGTGTGCGCAACAGGTCGGCATCTCCTGCGCCGAAATGCTGATGCACAGCGTCATCGGCACCGCCGACATGGCGAAATCGCAAGGCGTGCGGGCGCTGGTCACGCAGATGACCGGCGCGCTGTCGCCGCTGATGATCGGCTACATTCTGGCCTATTCGGGCGGCGGCTTCGTCGTGCCGTTCGCGGTGCTGTCCGTCGCCGTGGTGATTTCCGCCGGCTGCATGATCGCGCTCACCAGGGAAGGGTTCTGATATGGCGCTGCCGAGCATGCGCGTGGGCGACGTCGAAGTGCAGGGTATCAGCGACGGTATCCTGAAAACCTCGCTCGATCTCGTCATCGGCATGGAGCGTGCCGTCGCCGACCGACTGGTCGGCGGCACCGACGGACGGCTCGCTCTACATCCCAGTGAACAACTTTCTCATCCGCCGCGGCGGCAAGACGATCATGATCGACGCCGGTGCCGGCAACACCATGCAGCCGACGCTCGGCAAGCTGCCGGACAATCTGCGCGCCGCCGGCGTCGAACCGAGCGCGGTCACCCACATCGTGATGACGCACCTGCATCCCGATCACGCCAATGGCCTGGTCGACGATGCGGGCAATCCGCATTACCCCAATGCCGAAATCGTCGTGCATCAGACCGAAGCAGATTTCTGGATGCGCCCGCACGGCGCCAACGATCCCGACAAGGTCAAGGGCAACCGCGCCCGCACCGCGATCAACCTCAAACCTTATCTCGACCGCATCCGGCGCGTGCGCGACGGCGAAGAGTATCTCGGCTTCGCGCCGGTGCTGGCACCTGGCCATACGCCGGGCCATACCTGCTGGCTGCTCGCGGCTGCCGGCGGCGGCTTCATGGCGTTCGGCGACGTAGTGCATCTCTCGGCGATCCAGATTTCGCATCCGGAAGCGGCGCTGG
This sequence comes from uncultured Alphaproteobacteria bacterium, assembly GCA_963821175.1. Lineage (GTDB taxonomy): Bacteria > Pseudomonadota > Alphaproteobacteria > Rhizobiales > Xanthobacteraceae > BOG-931. The sequence goes on along the minus strand of CAWGCU010000021.1, from coordinate 94,105 downwards.
CCTACGATCTCGACAAGAACCAAGCGATCCAATCGCGCAAGCGCATCCTCGACATGGCGGCAAGCGAACGCCTCGCCATCGCCGGCGCCCACGTCAACGCGCCGGGTTTTGGTTACGTGGTGCGCAAGGGCGCGACCTTCGCCTTCGAGCCGGCGGGAAGCTGATCGCTATTCCGGCTTGATGTTGGCGGCCTTGATCACCTTGGCCCATTTCTCGGTATCGCCGACGAAGTGTTTTTCGAACTCCGACGGCGGGCCCTTGAGCACATTGCCGCCGAGATCGGTGATCCGCGCGCTCAGCGTCGGGTCGGCAAGCCCGGCATTGATCTCTTTGTTGAGAAGATCGACGATCTCCCTCGGCGTCTTTTTCGGCGCGCCGACGCCGAACCACACGGCGGCATCGTAGCCCGGCAAGAATTCGGCGATGCTCGGCACGTCGGGAAATACCGGCGAGCGCGTCGGCAGCGTCACCGCCAGCGCTTTCAGCTTGCCGGCCTTGATGTATTCGACCAGCGTCGCCATGGCTTCGAACATCACTTGCGCCCGCCCGGCGATGAGATCGGTCAGCGCCGGCGCGGCGCCCCGGTAGGGCACATGGAGCATATCGACGCCGGCCATTATCTTGAACAATTCGCCGGCCAATTGCGGCGTGGTGCCGTTGCCGACGGACGCCATGTTGATCTTGCCGGGATTGGCTTTGGCATAGGCGATGAATTCGGGAACGGTACTGGCCGGCACCGAAGGATGAACCACCATCACCATGGGAACGAGCGTCACGCCGCAGACCGGCGCGATGTCGCGCACCAAGTTGAAATCGAGATTGGTGTAGAACGTCGCGCTGATCGCCGCCGAGGTCGAGACTAGGATCAGCGTGTAGCCGTCGGGCGCCGAGTGCACCACTTCGCTGACGCCGATCGTTGAGCCGGCGCCGGGACGGTTTTCGATGATGAAGGGTTGTCCGAGCCGTTGCGACAGCCATTGCCCGATGAGCCGGCCGTAGATGTCGGTCGGTCCGCCTGGCGGAAAGCCGATGACCAGGCGCACCGGGTGGTTCGGATAGTCGAGCGCCGCGGCGCGTCGCGGCATGGTGCAGACCGCGGCCGTTGCCGCGGCAAGCTGCAGAAAATTGCGACGCGCAAATTGGCTCATGGTCCCACTCGCGGCAACTGATCGCCATCTCCCCAGCCGGGACGCGCGAAGTCTATGCGGCGATGGCGCGGATGGTAAGCGCGGTGCCGCGCCGAATAACTGCGGCGGTTCGACACGACCAATTTCTTCCCGTTTCGCCTCGCCTTCCAGGAGAGACCTGCTGCCGTACACACCCAGTTTGGCAGAATATTCTGCTATTTGCGGCGCTAAATTGCACCATATATAGAAATGCGTTCCACATTGCGGGATTTTCGCTCGCGATCTTTCCAATCCCGCCCAATGCACGTGAGGCTTCTATGACATCGCCGCTCGAACAAAAAATCAAAATCACCGGGCCGGTCGTGGTGACCGCCAACCGCGTCGGCGATGGCGCCGTGGTGTATCGCCGCGCCGATGGCGGCTGGAGCACCCATCTCGACGATGCCGCGGTCGCGACCGACTCTGCCGGCGCCCGCGTTCTGATCGACGCCGCGGCCGCCGACGACCTGCGCGCGGTCGGCCCCTACGTGGCGCCGGTCAAGCTCGCTCCCGGCGGCCATGTGCGGCCGGGAAATCTGCGCGAGCTCATTCGTCTTGGCGGTCCGACCATCGAGCTGCCGGTGACCTTCGGCATCTGAGCCGCTGGCAGCCCCGAGGCGCCTATGTACGTCTACGACGCATTCGATCGCACGCTCGTTACCGAGCGCGTTGCCGAATTCCGCGATCAGGTCGCGCGCCGCTTGTCCGGCGAGTTGACCGAGGAGGAATTCAAGCCGCTGCGCCTGATGAACGGCGTCTACCTGCAGCTTCACGCCTACATGCTGCGCATCGCCATTCCCTATGGCACGCTGTCGTCCGAGCAGATGCGGATGCTCGCCCACGTGGCGCGCCGCTACGATCGCGGCTACGGCCATTTCACCACGCGGCAGAACATCCAGTTCCACTGGATCAAGCTTGCCGAACTGCCCGACGCCATGGCCGATCTTGCCAGCGTCGGCATGCACGGCATGCAGACCAGCGGCAATTGCGTGCGCAACATCACCACCGATCAATGGGCCGGCGTTGCGCCCGACGAGATCGAGGATCCGCGCGTCTTGGCCGAAGTGATCCGCCAGCATGTCACCTTGCATCCCGAATTCACCTTCATGCCGCGCAAGTTCAAGATCGCGGTCGGCGCGTCGTCGCACGATCGCGCGGCGCTGCGCGTGCACGATCTGGCGCTGCGGCTGCATCGCAACGACGCCGGCGAAATCGGCTTCGAGGTCATGGTCGGCGGCGGGCTCGGTCGCACGCCATTCCTCGCCAAGACCATAAAGCCGTTCCTGCACAAGCGCGACGTGCTCAGTTATGTCGAGGCGATACTGCGCACCTACAATCAGTTCGGCCGGCGCGACAATATCTACAAGGCGCGCATCAAGATCCTGGTGCACGAGCTCGGCGTCGACGCCTTCGCCAAGGAAGTCGAAGCGGAATGGCAGAGCATCAAGGACGGCGCGCTGGCGCTCGATCCCGCCGTCGTCGCCGAGATCGCCGGCCGCTTCCGCTATCCGGATTACCAACGGCTTGACGACTCAACGCCCGAGCTTGCCGCGGCGCGTAAATCCGACCGGCAATTCGATGCCTGGGTCGGCAACTCGGTCGCCAATCACAAAGTGCCGGGCTACGCCATCGTGACGCTGTCGCTCAAGCCGGAAGGCGGCACGCCGGGCGACGCCACTGCGGCACAGATGGATGCCATCGCCGATCTGGCCGAGCGGCTATTCGTTCGGCGAGATCCGCGTCGGCCACGAGCAGAACCTGGTGCTGCCGCACGTCGCGCAACGCGACCTGCCGGCGCTGTGGCGCGAACTCGACGCCATCGGCGTCGCCACGCCGAACGTCAATCTGGTGTCCGACATCATCGCCTGCCCGGGCCTCGACTATTGCAGCCTCGCCAATGCGCGCTCGATCCCGATCGCCCAGGAGATCACGCGGCGCTTTCGCAACGGCGACCTGGCGCGCGACCTCGGCCGGCTGCACATCAATATTTCCGGCTGCATCAATGCCTGCGGCCATCACCATGTCGGCCATATCGGCATTCTCGGTGTCGAGAAGAACGGCGAGGAATTCTATCAGATCACGCTCGGCGGCAAGGCCGACGAAAATGCCACGCTCGGCACGCTGATCGGGCCAGCCGTGCCCTATGCGCAGGTGGCCGACGTGGTCGAGGACATCGCCGCGGCCTATCTGGAATTGCGGCAGCGGCCGGACGAACTGTTCATCGATACGGTCAAGCGCACCGGCGTCGAGCCGTTCAGGGAGCGCGTCTATGCCACTCGTTGAGAACGGCCAGATCGTCGAGGACCGTTACGTCCGCGTTGCCGACGACGCGCCGATCCCGGACCGCGTTCCGGTCATCGTGTCGGCAAAGCGATTTTTGGCGGAAGCCGACGCGCTGATCCGGCGCGACGGCTCGCTGGGCGTGTCGTGGCCGAACAACCGCCGTGTCGCGGAGCTGGAGCCGTGGCTCGGCCACTTGGCGCTGATAGCGCTCCATTTTCCGAAATTCCGCGACGGCCGCGCCTATAGCCAGGCGCGCCTGCTGCGCGAGACTTACGGCTTTCGCGGCACGCTGCGCGCCACCGGCGATATCTTGCGCGATCAGTTTCATTTTCTGGTGCGCGCCGGCTTCGATTCATTCGAGGTGAAGAAGCCGGCCGACGCGCGCGTCTTCGCCGAAGTCGTGGGGCGCTACAGCGTCTACTATCAACCCGGCGCCGACGGCCGCACGTCGGCGCTGCGGCGGCGATTGCAGAGCGGCGTCAAAACCCCGAACACCCGCGAAACCGTCTGAGCTGCCACGGCAGCGAAGTCTAGCCCTTGGCGAATGCAAGCTGATATGGTGGCCTCGTTTCATAAAGCGAGGACGTTATGACTCCTGTCGTTGCAGTGATCGCGCCGGGCATGATGGGCGCAGCCGTCGGAAAAAGGCTCGTCGATAACGGCGCTCAAAGTGCTCACCTCGCTCACGGGCCGCAGCGCGGAGACGGCAGACGCGGGCGAAAGCCGCCGGCATGGCGGCTGCGGGCGACGAGGAAATCGCGGCGAGCGATTTCATTCTGTCGATCCTGCCGCCGGGCGATGCGTAGCGCTTGCCGAGCGCTTCCGCCGGCGCTCAAAGCCAGCAACGCCAAGCCGGTCTATGTCGATTGCAACGCCATCAATCCGAAGACAGTGGATCGGGTCGCCGCGGTCGATCGCGCCGACCGATTGTCCGTTCGTCGATTCCGGCATCATCGGCTCGCCGCCGAAGCCGGGCGATGCCGGGCCGCGGTTCTACGCCTCCGGTCCGGCGGCGCCGCGCTTTGCCACGCTTCGCCAATACGGTCTCGACGTCCGCGTGCTGGATGGCGCGATGAGCGCCGCCTCGGCGCTGAAAATGTCTTACGCCGGCATCACCAAGGGCACGCAGGCGATCGGCGCGGCGATGATGCTGGCGGCGACCCGCGCCGGCTCCGCCGACGCGCTGTTCGCGGAGCTGCAGCTCGAGCCAGAAGGACATGTTCGCCTGGTTCAAGCGCGGCTTGGCGCTGATGCCGCCCAAGGCCTATCGCTGGGTCGCCGAGATGCACGAGATCGCCGGCTTCGTCGGCGAGGACCCGACGGCGCACGAACTCTACGAAGGCGCCGCGCATTTTTACGAGCGGATCGCCGAAGACTTCGATGGCGACAAGAAAGATGTGACCGCGCTCACGGAGTTTTTGGGCAAAAATTCTGCCGGGCAGTTGAGACCGCGCGCGGCCGCTATCGGTTCAGCCATCGTCGCGCAAAGCCGAGTATGCCTTGCGGCAGGAAGATGATCATCGCGATGAAGATCATGCCGAGCGGGATCAGGTAAGGGAACTGATCGCCGAACAGCCGCGCCATCAGTTCGCGCATGAGCTGGAAGAAGCCGGCGCCGACGATCGGTCCGACCAGCGTGCCGATGCCGCCGATGACGTTGTAGATCACCGTGTCGCCCGAGGTCAGAAAGTAGACGAAGTCGGGCGCGGCGAACTGGTTCTGGACGGCGTAGAGCACGCCGGCAAGTCCGGCGAACAGGCCGGACAGCATGACCGAAACGATCTTGTAGCGCTCGACCGGATAGCCGATGGCGCGGGTGCGCGGCTCGTTCTCGCGGATCGATTGCAGCACCATGCCGAACGGCGATTGGGTGACGCGGCGCAGGATCAGATAGGACGCCGTCACCATCGCCAGCACGAACCAGTGCATGGTCGTGGTGGTGAAGCGCGCATCGTAGAGGAAGGGGATCCACAGATGCGGGCGGGTGAAGATCAGGCCGTTCTCGCCGCCGGTGACCTGCGTCCAGGTGAAGATGATGACGTAGAAGATCTGGCTGAAGATCAGCGTCGTGATGGCGAAATAGATGTCGCGCAGACGGGTCGAGAAATAGGCCACGAACAGCGCCGCGCCGGCGGCACCGGCGAGCCCGGACAGCATGGCGAGCCATAGATTCGGCGTGCTCGCGAGCAGAAGCGCTCCGGCGGCGCCGTACATGCCGAGCCCGAAAAACGCGGAATGGCCGAACGAGATCATGCCGGTGTAGCCGATCAGAAGATCGGACGACATCGCCAACAGGCCCCAGATCAGAACTTCGGTGAGAAAGCGGCGCCAGAATTCCGGCAGCATCAATGGCGCCACGATCAAGACCGCCATGACCACGCAAAAGCCGATCCAGTAAACGGCGGTATGGCTCAGTTTCGGTTTGCTGAGCGGCATCGGTTTTTCGAGTGGAGCGGTGGTCATTTCGGTGTCGGTACGAACAGGCCGGTGGGACGGAACAACAGCGTGAGGATCAGGACGACGAACGACACGATCACTGCCTGCGACGGGTCGAGCCAGACCGTGGCGTAGGCTTCAAGCAGGCTGATGAAGATCGCGGCGGCGATCGAACCGCCGAGATTGCCCATGCCGCCGACCACGACGACGATGAAGGCTTTGAGCACCCAATCGAGCCCCATGGTGTGATTGACGCCGGCCATCGGCGCAAACAGCACGCCGCTCGCCGCCGCCATGGCGGCGCCGATGGCGAACACGCCGGTGTAAACCAGCGGCACCGGAATGCCCATGGCCTGCGCCATGACGCGGTCCTGCGCGGTGGCCCTGATCCAGACGCCGAATTTTCCGTATTTGAGGAACAGCCAGAAGCCGCCGATGATGGCCGCCGACAGCCCCGCAATGACAATGCGGTACCAGGGATATTGCAGATAGAACAACGTGAAGTGACTGGTGATCGGCTCGGGGATTTTGCGCACCACCGGTCCGAATTGCCACAGCGCGTAGTTCTGCAGCATCAGCGAAATGCCGAAGGTGACGAGAATCGTGTTCAGCGGATCGCGCCCGATCAGCGGCCGCAGCGTCACGATCTGCATCGCCGCGCCGAGGATGGCGACGACAAGCGCCGAGCCGACCAGCGCCAGCCAGAAGCTGCCGGTGGCCGCGAAGATGACGAAGCCGATATAGGCGCCGAGCATGAACAGTTCGCCATGGGCGAAATTCACCACGTCCATGATGCCGAATATCAGCGTCAGCCCCGACGCGATCAACGCTAGGATCATGCCGGTGACGATGCCGTTCACCGTTTGGATGATGATCAGGTCGATAGGAATACTATGGAAAAAATGGGCTACCGCGTCCATGGCTCACACGCCCAGATATTGCTTGATAAGCGCGTCGTTGATGTTGATCTCGCTCGCCGCGCAATGGTGGCGCACGCTGCCCTTCTCCATGATATAGACGCGCTGGCTGGCGGCGAGCGTCAACGGCACGTTCTGCTCGACCAGAAGAATAGCAACGCCCTCATTGTGCAGCACTTCGATGATCTGGCCGATTTGCGACACCATGCGGGGCATCAAACCCTCGGTTGGCTCGTCGAGCAGGATGATTTTCGGCTCCAACATCATGGCACGCGCGATGGCGAGCATTTGCTGCTCGCCGCCCGAAAGCGTGCCGCCGGCCTGATGGCGCCGTTCCGCCAGCACCGGAAAATAGGTGAACACCTTGTCGAGCAAAGCGCGGCGCCTGTCTTCGGTCACGCCATTGCGGTCGAGGCCGGTGCGCAGGTTTTCCATGACGGTGAGCAGGCGGAAGATGCGGCGGTCTTCCGGAACATAGCCGATGCCGAGGCGAGCGAGCTTGTGCGGCGCCAGCCCGGTGATGGCATTGCCGTCGAGCAGCACCGAGCCGTGGCTCGGCCGCACCAGGCCCATGATGGTCTTCAAGGTCGTGCTCTTGCCGACGCCGTTGCGACCGAGGAGGCCGACGACTTCGCCGACGCCGACCTTGAGCGTGACGCCGTGCAGGATGTGACTTTTGCCATAATAGGTGTGCACGTCCTCGACCAGGATCAGCGGTACGCTATCGTCGGTGGCGCTCATGTCTTGAGATAGACCTCGAGCACCTTGGGGTTCTGCTGGATTTCCGCCGGCGTTCCATCGGCCAGAATGGCGCCGTAGTGCAGCACGGTGATGCGGTGGCAAAGCTCCATCACCACTTTCATGTCGTGCTCGACGATCAGGATGGTGAGGTTTTTGCCGATGCGCTGCACCAGCTCCATGGTCTCGTTGGTCTCGACCTGGCTCATGCCCGCGGTCGGCTCGTCGAGGCAAAGCAGCTGCGGTTCGGTCGCGAGCGCGATGCCGATCTCGAGATTGCGCTGCTCACCGTGCGATAGATTGGAGGCGAGCTCATAGGCCTTGTCGAGCAAACCGACCGAGGCAAGCGCGGCTTCGGCCTTGTCGTTGATATCGGCAAAGCCGCTATGGTGCGCGACCATATTCCAGGCATGCCGGCGCGACTGCACGGCGATGCGCACGTTTTCCAGCGCGGTGGCGTTCGGCAGGATGTTGGTGATCTGGTAGGAGCGGGCGATGCCCTTTTGCGAGATCAGGTTGGAGCGCAACCCGGTAATATTCTCGCCATTGAAGATGATGCGGCCAGAGGTCGGCCGCAGCACGCCGGTCAGGCAATTGAAGAACGTACTCTTGCCGGCGCCATTGGGCCCGATGATGGCGCGGATCTCGTTGCGTGCGACTTCAAAATCGATCTGGGAAAGCGCCGCGAGGCCGCCGAAACGGACGGACAGCTGTTCGGTCTTGAGGATAGGGATCGACGCCACTCCCCGGTCACTCGCCGGGGAGCGTATGTCGATCGACGGTTGCGCGCTCACTTAGGCGGTGAAGTTGCAGGCCGGCGGCGCCATGGTCTTGTCGCCGGCCACCGTCTCTTTGAGGTGATAGGTCCCGCCGCTGACCTCGAAGATGAATTCGCGCGGGAAGGCCTGATGATCTTCCTTGCGCAGCGTCTTGTCGCCTTGCGGGAAGTCGTCGCCTTCCTTCATCTGCAGGCCTTCGAGCGCTTCGATCAGCTTCATGGTGTCGTCGCGGCCTTGGAATTTCGACTTCTCCATGCCGATCTTGACGCAGTTGATGGCCTCGTAGTTCGACTGCACGTATTTGTCGGGCAGCGGCCCCGACGGATCGATCTTGGCGAGCCGCGCTTTCGCCTCGTCGAAGAACTTGTGGTGATACGGCGTATCGAGCGGCCCTTGGAACACCGGGATGTAGCGGTTGATGCCGATGAAGCCGTCGATCTTGTTGCCGATGGCGATCAGGTTGGTCGATTCCGAGATCGAGCCGTCGCCGGCAAACTTGTATTTCTTGGTCAGGCCGAGGTCATAGGCCTGCGTCACCAGTGTGACGCCATCCTTGCCGAAGAAGATGCCGAACAGGCCGTCGAAATCGCCGGAGATCTTCGACAGGAACGGCGTCATGTCGGGCGTGCCGAGCGGAATGCCGGTGGTGCCGACGATTTCGCCGCCGTTCTTTTTGATCTCGTTGACATAGGCATCGCGCGTCGATTGACCCCAGGAATAATCGGCAAAGGCGATGTGCCACTTCTTGGCCATCTTGGTCAGCGTCGGCGCGAAGGCGACCGCTTGCGCCGGCGCGTAGTCGTAGGGCCGGAAGCTGTAGCGGTTGCACTTCGTGGTGGTCAGCGTGGTGTCGAGGCACACGCTGATCATGTTGACGATCTTGGCGTCTTCCCACACCGGCATGCAGGCGAGGCAGATGTTGGACAGGAAGCCGCCGACGTGCAGGTCGATATTGTCCTCCTGCACCAGCTTTGAGGTCTTTTGCCGCGCGACGGCCGGCGAGCTCTCGTCGTCGGCGATCACGAGCTCGATGGGGCGGCCGTTGACGCCGCCACTGGCATTGATGCGGTCGGCCGCCATCTGCAGGCCGACCACCGCGGTCTTGCCGCCGGCAGCGCCGGCGCCCGACAGCGGCTGCTCCGAGCCGATCTTATAGGGTTTGGCAGCGCCGAAGGCGGCGCGCCACGGCGCCGGCACCAGCATCATGGCGCCGATCGCACCGCCGCCCCAGCCGACCAGGGTGCGGCGCGTGACCTTGCCGCGATGCCAGATGTCTTCGGCCCATTTCTCGTCTTGCCACTTCTCAGCCATCGAAAGTCCTCCCACTGGAATTGCGGTGTTGGAAAAAAAGCTCATCCTGCGTCAGTCGCGGGCCCCGGCGTCGGAAACGCGATCGTCGCCCATTCCCCTCTCCCTGCAGACCCTTGGCGGGCTCTTGGCGGGGAATTTGTCCCGCTAGCAAACGCGATATTGGGTTTAGTTTCAACCGTTTTCGCAAATTGGCCGCGGCGGCGATGCCACGCCGCCCGCGTCTAACATCGTCGCGGCGGCAGCGGCGGGGACGGCGGTCGGCGGTATGTTTCCGCGCGGCCTTGGTGATAAAGTGGGCAATCAGCATTCCGGGATCGAACAGGAGCGCGCCATGGCGCTGGCCACGATGCGAAACGATGACGCCGCGGCGCCCCAGACCGGGGTCGCGGCGCGCCATGCCATTCGGCGCAACGCCCATGCCGGGCCGACCTCGGGGCTGGCGCCCGGTTTTGTGCAGGCCAATCTCGCCATCCTGCCGCGCGCGCTCGCTGAGGATTTCTTGCGCTTTTGCCAGCTCAATCCAAAGCCGTGTCCGCTGATCGGCGTCGGCGCGGCGGGCGATTGGCGGCTGCCGGCCTTGGCCGAGGATCTCGATATCCGCACCGACCTGTCGCGCTACAGGGTCTGGCGCGACGGCGCGGTGGTCGACGAGCCGAGCGACCTGATGCGCTGGTGGCGCGACGATCTCGTCACCTTTGCCATCGGTTGCTCGTTTTCCTTCGAGGAAGCGCTGCTCGAAGGCGGCATCGAGCTGCGCCACATGACCTGCGATTGCACCGTGCCGATGTACCGCACCTCGATTGCGACGACACCGGCCGGCCCGTTCCGCGGGCCGCTGGTGGTGTCGATGCGGCCGATGACGCCCGCCAACGCCATCCGCGCCGTGCAGATCACGACGCGGTTTCCGTCGGTGCACGGCGCGCCGGTGCATCTCGGCAAGCCGGACATGATCGGCATAAAAGACATCGCCAAGCCCGACTGGGGCGATGCGGTGCCGATCGGCGACGACGAAATCCCGGTGTTCTGGGCCTGCGGGGTGACGCCGCAATCGGTGATCATGGCGGTGCGGCCGGAATTTTGCATCACCCATTATCCGGGCGCTATGCTGGTGACGGATCGGCGCAATACAGAATTTGCGATCATGTGAGGTACGGGGTATTGATCAATCGACATCCCCGGTAACTGAATGCTCGTCGACTTCCAGCAACACTATACCCCGCCAGAACTCCTCAAGGGCAATGCCGATGCGGTCTCGGTCCAAGTGGACCAGGACGGCAATCCGAATTATTTGCTCAATCCGCTGCTCGCCGATCTCACCGCGCATGTCCGCGTCATGGATCAGGCCGGTATCGATGCCGGCGTGCTCACGTGCGGCTCCGGCTTCGATCAGCCCGATCTGGCGACATGCCGGCTGATCAACGATCGCATGCGGCAGGCTGAGCAGGATCATCCCGGCCGCTTCATCGGACTGGCCCATGTGCCGGCGCTCAAACCCGCGGAAGCTGCGGCCGAATTGAAGCGCTGCGCCGTCGAGCTGGGTTTTCCCGGTGTCGTCATCGCGTCCGAGCTTCAGGATCAGCCGCTTGATGCCGAAGAACTAAAACCGTTCTGGAAAACGTGCGCTGATCTCGGCCTTTACGTCTTCATCCATCCGCTGCCGCGGGTGATCCGCTGGAGCCGCATGGATGCCGACGATCTTGGCCGCATGCTGGGCTGGGAATTCTCGCTGATGACGGCAACGGTGCGCGTCATCAATTCGGGCCTGCTCGATGAGCTGCCGACATTGAAGATTCAGTTCTCGCATTTTTCCGGCGGCATCGGCCGCTATCTTGGCCGCATCCGCGGCTTTCAGCAGCGCGACAAATGGGGCACGGCGAAAATCAACCGTCACGGCCGCCGCCCATCGGCACCGTTCGATCATTATCTCGATCATCGCCTGTACTACGACATTGCCGGCTGGGCCGGGCCTGATCACGCCGCCGAATGGGGCGCGGACTGGGTGCGCTTCGGCATCGAGGAATTGTCGTTCTCGCAACTCGTGTTCGCGACCGATTACCCACAAGCCGTGCGCGAGGCCAGCGAGGTCGCGGCTTATACCGCGGCGGTGCGTGGGCTCGGCGCCAACGGCCGCGCGCTGGCCGCCGGCGCCAATGCCGAAAAGCTCATCCCCGATCTGGCGCGGCGTCTCTCCAAGCGCACACCGGCCGCCGCCAAGGTGCACGCATGAACGATAAGCCGACGATGGACGATGCTAGAATTTTCGATCCGGCCGCGCACGGCTGGGAGATCGTCAATAACACGCCATTCGGCGATCTGGTCGGGCCGATCTGGAAACATGAGACGCCGGAGCGGCTGCGCTGGGGTTTTGTTGTCGAGCCAAAGCATCTCAACCGCGCCGGCAACTTGCACGGCGGCATGCTGATGACGTTCGCCGATCAGTCGATGGCGATGACCGCGCGCCAGGCGACCAACGTCAAGCGCCACGCCACCATCGAGCTCAACATCCAGTTCATTGGCTCCGTGCAGCTCGGCCAATTCGTCGAGGCGCAAGCCGAAGTGGTGCGGGCGACACGCTCGGTGGTGTTCATGGAAGTCAAAATGTTCGTCGAAGGCCGCATCGTCGTCTCGGCGAACGGGATTTGGAAGATTCTCGAAGAGTAACTTCCCCTCCCCCTTGTGGGGAGGGGTAGGGGTGGGGGTCGAGAGGTCACGCGAAATCGTCGACGCTCTCACGTAACCTAACGACCCCCCACCCAACCCTCCCCCACAAGGGGGGAGGGCTTAGGCCCGATACTTCTGCAGGTCGCCGCCCTTCATCACCGAGCCGGGCAGGGGATGGCCGACGACGTCCTCGGCGAGTTTCGCGCATTCGATCAGCGCATCGAGATCGATGCCGGTTTCGATGCCGATCTCGTTGCACATGAAGACCAAATCCTCGCTGCAGACATTCCCTGCCGCGCCCTTGTGCCCGGCAAACGGACAGCCGCCGAGGCCGGCGACCGAGGAGTCGAAGCGCGTCACGCCCATTTCGAGGCCGGCATAGGCATTGGCGATCGCCATGCCGCGGGTGTCGTGCAGATGCAGCGCAATGTCGAGATCGGGCCAGCGCTCGCGCAACGCACCGACGGTGCGTTTGATGGCGAGCGGCGTCGCCCAGGCCATGGTGTCGGCGAGCGTGACGTAAGTCAGCGTGACGCCGTGTTCCTTGGCCACGTCGAGGATTTGCCCGACCAGCGAGACCACGCGCGACACCGGCACGTCGCCCTCGAAATTGCAGCCGAACGCCGCCATCAAGCTGCCGCGCTCGACCGGCACGCCGTTGGCCTTGTACATCTCGACGATCGTATGCTGGCCGGCGAGCTGTTGCGCAAGGTTGCGGTTCTGGTTGCGCATCAGAAATTTTTCCGACGCGGCCAGCTGAATGGTGCCCTTGAGCGTCAGCCGATCTTCGCGCAGCGCGCGTTCAAATCCCTTGTCGTTGAGCCACAGCGCCGTATAGGCGACGTCGGGTTTTGGCGTGATGCCGTGCACGACGTCCTCGGCGTCGGCCATGCCGGGCACTGCCTTCGGATTAACGAAGGAGACGATCTGAATCTGGTCGATGCCGGTTTGCGCCAGCGCGTCGATCAGGGCGATCTTGCGCGCGGTCGGGATGGCGCCTTTCTCGAATTGAAAACCCTCGCGCGGGCCTTCCTCGCTGATATGCACGCGTTTTGGCAGGTCGCTCATTGTGGTTCTCCGACCGTGACAATCGAACGTCGACTCAAGGCGTCGATCTCAGTTTGCGCAAGGCCGAGCTCGGCCAAGACTTCGGCGGTGTGCTCGCCGATCGCCGGCGCCTGGCGGCGCAGCGCCAGATCGTGATCGCCGATTTCGACCGGCAGCCGCGGAATTTTGGCGTGCACGCCGCCGGCAAAAACCACGTCGAGCATGCGGCCGCCGGCATTGAGCTGCGGATCGTCGAACAGGTCGCCCGGCTTGGCAACCGGCGCGAACGGGATATCGATACGGTCGAACAGTTCGACAAGCTCGGCCAGCGTGTGCCGGGCGACGATCGCAGCGACCTCCGGCCGCAGCACTGGACGCGCGCGCACACGATCCTCGTTGGTCTTGTAGGCGGGATCTTGCAGAAGATCGTGTCGGGCGAAATGCTCGCAAAAGCGGCGCCATTGCCGGTCGCTGGTCAGCCCGACAAAGATTTGCTCGCGATCCGCGGTCTCGAACGGATCGTAGATGCCCCAGGCGCCTTCGCGGGCGGGCATCGGCGGCGGCGGGCGGCCGGTCACCGCCTGGCCGGCCATGTGTTGCGCCATCAGGAAGGCGGTGGTTTCGAACAGCGCCGATTTGATCAATTGGCCGCGACCGGTGCGCTCGCGTTCGCGCAACGCCGCCTGCACGCCGATGACCGCGAACATGCCGCCCATGATATCGACCACCGAAGAGCCGGCGCGCAGCGGCTGGCCGGGCGGTCCTGTCATGTAGGCAAGCCCGGCCATGAATTGCACCACTTCGTCGAGCGCGGGGCGGTGCTCGTAGGGTCCGCTGAGAAAGCCCTTGAGCGAGCAATAGATCAGGCGCGGGTTTGTTTTCGATAGATCCTCGTAGCCGCAGCCGAGCCGGTCCATGGTGCCGGGCGCGTAGTTCTCGACCACCACGTCGGCTGTTGCCGCCAGGCGATGCAGCAGCGCGCGGCCTGCATCGGATTTGAGGTCGATGGCGACGCTGCGCTTGTTGCGGTTGAAGGTGCCGAAGAAGCCCGCGGCAAAGCCGACCAGCCGCCGGGTCGTATCGCCCGCCACCGGCTCGATCTTGATCACGTCGGCGCCGAGATCGGCGAGGATCAGGCCCGCGCTCGGACCCATGATGGCGTGGCAGAATTCGAGCACGCGAATGCCGGCAAGGGGCAGGGTACTGTCTGAAGTCGGTCTGAGCTTCAGCCATCGGAACAGTTTAAGCCGTCATGGCCTGGCTTGTCCCGCCTGCGCAGCCGGAACCGGGCAGCCGTTGCCGATTGTTCGGCCGGGCCCGAAGCGGTTTGCCGTGACGCGCGCGATCGAAGCGGGCTACGCCGTGTTGCACGTAAGCACGGCGACGCGATCACCGATCCGCCGCTATTCAACCGCGCAAAGGAGTTGGAACAATGCTCGACTATACGCAGTTGCGAAACGGCTTGGTGGTGACAGCATTCTGGAAAGCCAAACCGGACGAGAACGAAGCGGTGGCGTCAATTTTGCGGCGGTTTGCGCCGCAAGCGCAAAAGGAGCCGGGCGTTCGGGCGTTCATGATTCACCAGTCGAAATCCGAGCCGTCCGAATTCTTCTTCTACGAGGTGTTCGATGACGAGAGCGCCTTTGCGGCGCACCAGCAAACACCGCATTTCAAGGCGCTCATCGCCGGCGAGGCACTGCCCAAGCTCCTCAACCGCGAGCGCGCCCATTACACGCCGATCTGAGCGCCAAGCGGGCCTCCAAGCCGTGATGGCCGGGCTTGTCCCGGCCGTCGACGTCTGCGATATGCCACGGCAGGAACAGGCGAGGAACCGCAACCATGAAAAAGTCATTCGTCGGCGCGGCACGGACGGCAAAACGCGCCTACTCACCGGCCGTCGTCACCGAAGGTGGCAAGACGATCTGGGTCGCCGGCCATACCGGCGCCGTGGACGACACCGGCAAATCGCTGGCCGGCGATTTCGACGCGCAATGCCGGCAGACTTTCCGCAATATCGAGAAGACGCTGGCCGAGGCCGGTGCCAAGCTCTCGGATCTCGTCACCATGACAGTGTTCTTGATCGACGCGCGCTACACCACGCGCATGACGGAACTGCGCACCGAGATTTTCGGCAAGGATTTTCCGGCCAGCGCCGCGATCACCGTTGCGGGTTTTGCCGTGCCGGAGATGATGATCGAAATTCAGTGCGTGGCGGTGGTCGCTGCCTAAGCGCCTTTGGCGCGCGCCTCATGGATCGCGCGCCACAACACCTCCGGCGTTGCCGGCATTTCCACGTGCTTGATGCCGAGCACCGAGAGCGCGTCGACCAGCGCATTGGCGACTGCCGGCATGGCGCCGACGCAACCGGCTTCGCCGGCGCCTTTGACGCCGAGTGGATTGGTCTTGGTGGGCACCGGATTGCTGTCGACGTGGAAGCCGGTGAGGTCCGACGCGCGCGGCATGGCGTAGTCCATGAACGAGCCGGTGAGGATCTGGCCCTGCTCGTCGAATTTGATGTCTTCCATCAGGATTTGCCCGACGCCCATGGCGATGCCGCCGTCGATCTGGCCGTGCAGCAACAGCGGATTGATCACGGTGCCGACATCGTCGACCACGTTGTAGTTCAAGATTTCGACGACGCCCGTGGTCTCGTCGATCTCGAGCTCGCAGACGTGGACGCCGTTGGGATAGCTCGCCACCTTGCCGGTGTAGATCGCTTTTTCGATCAGGCCTGGCTCGTGGCCGGCCGGCAGATTCTTTGGGTCTAGCGATGCCTTGGCGATTTCCTTGATGGTCAGCGTCTGATTGCTCTTTGGCGTCGAGAACACGCCGTCGGCAAACTTGATGTCGGCGACATCGGCCTTGAGCATATGGGCAGCAATCGCCTTGCCCTTGGCTTCGACTTTCTCCGCCGCCATGGTGAAGGCCGAGCCCGAGAACGCCGCCGAGCGCGAGCCGCCGGTGCCTTCGGCAAAAAACACCTGGTCGGTGTCGCCCTGGATATAGGTGACTTCGTTGGGGTCGAGGCCGAGGCGGTCGCAGACGATCTGCTTGAACGCGGTCTCGTGGCCCTGGCCCTGGTTGATGCTGCCGGAGAAGATCGAGACCGAGCCGGTGCGGTCGAACCTGATCTCGGCGCCTTCGAGGCCGGCGGCGGCCGAGCGCTCGATGGTGTTGGAGAAACCAAAACCGCGCAACTTGCCGTGCTTGAGCGATTGCGCGCGGCGCGCCTCAAAGCCGCGCTTGTCGGCGGCGTCGAGCGCCATGTCCATGTTCTTCTCGAACTCGCCGCAGTCGTAAGTGAAGGTGACGCTGGTCTTGTACGGCATGGCGCTCGACGGAATGGTGTTGCGCCGGCGCAATTCCGCCGGATCGATGCCGGTCTGGTCGGCGGCAAGGTCGACCATGCGCTCAATGATATAGGCGGCTTCCGGCCGGCCGTTGCCGCGATAAGGCCGTACCGGTTGGGTGTGGGTGAACACGGCCGTCACATCGACGTGGGAAGCCGGCGTGCGATAGACGCCGGCGAGCGTGCCGAGATTGCCGGTGAAGGCCGGCATGCCGACCTGCAGATAGGCGCCGATCGCGGCGATGATCTTTGCCCGGAAGCCGAGAAAGTTGCCGTCCTTGTCGAGGGCGAGCTCGGCGTCGGTGACATTGTCGCGCGCCTGCGCGTCGCACAGAAATGACTCAGAGCGCGTCGCTACCCATTTGACCGGCCGGCCGATCAGCTTTGCCGCAAGCAGCACCAGCGCCACTTCGTTGTAAACGGCCGACTTCATGCCGAAGCTGCCGCCGATATCGCCGCACACGACCCGGATCTTGTTGTCCGGCACTTTCAGGACATATTGCGACAGCTCGGTCTGAAAGACATTGGTGCGCTGCAGTGTCGTGTAAATCGTGTAGCGCTGCTCGGTCGGCTCGAAAATGCCGATGCAGCCGCGCGGCTCCATGCACGCAGCCGTGACGCGGTTGATCACGAAGTGATGCTTGACCACATGCGCGGCCTTGGCGAAGGCGGCGTCGGTCGCCTCTTTATTTCCTTCGACCTGGATGAAGCCGATATTGTTCGGGCAATCGTCCCAGACCAGCGGCACGCCGTCTTTCACCGCATCGCCGGTCGAGACGATGGGTGGCAGCGCCTCGTAATCGATCTCGATCAGCTCGGCGGCATCGACCGCCTGGTAATAGGTCTCGGCCACGACGAAGGCGACATAGTCGCCGATCATGCGCACCCGGTCCTCGACCAGGGCCGGATAGCGCGGCCGATAGCCGGGCGTGTCGCCGCGACGCTTGAGGCCGCCGGGCACCGGCAGATCGCCAAAACCTGCGGCTTTGTAGTCGGCGCCGGTGATCACCGCGAGCACGCCGGGCGCGGTTTTGGCCTTGGATGTGTCGATCTTGCGGATGCGGGCATGGGCGTGGGGCGAGCGCAGCACGTAGCCATGCGCCGTGCCGGGAAACACCATGTCGGCGACATAACGGCCGCCGCCCTGGATCAGTCGTGGATCTTCGAAGCGCGGGACCGGCTGGCCGATGGCGAATTCACCCATTGCATCCTCATTCATAGGCATGCCCGGCTTACGGCCGGGCATCGACAAAGGCTTACATCGCCTTGGCCGGCCCTTCAATCGGGCCCGATTCGGCGCTACGCTGGCGTTATGACCGAGCAACCACAGACCGGAACGTTCGAGGCGGCCCTGAAAGCGCGCGCCGACGCCATGGCGGATGCCTGCACCCGTTGCGGCAAATGTGTCGAGGTTTGCCCGGCCACCGAAGCCGCAGGCCTGACGGTCGAGCAGCGGCAAGATCCGGTGCACGTCATCGACGGCATCATCGACATCGTGCGCCACGGCCAGGGCAACGAGGCGGCGCGCAAATGGGCGAGCGGGTGCCTGCTCTCCGGCGAGTGCATCAAGGCCTGCGGCTACGGCGTCAATCCGCGCTTCCTGCTCTACATGGCGCGCATCGAGATGGCGCACGGCAAGGAGACGGTGGCGCAGCGCCGCGACGGCGTCGAAGCATTCCGCAAGGTCGCGGTCGAGGTGAAGCATCTGTCGCAGATGCAACTCGACGACGCGCTGTTGGCGCGGCTCGGCCAGGGCGCCAACAAGCCTGTGACCGGTGAGAAACCCGATTTCGTGTTCTACACCGGTTGCAACGTGCTCAAGACCCCGCACATCGCGTTGTTGGCGCTCGACATCATGGATTCGATCGGCGTCACCTATGAGGTCATGGGCGGTCCGAGCCATTGCTGCGGCATCGTGCAGATGCGCATGGGCGACGTCGCCACGTCCGGGCGGTTCGGCGAGGCCACGATCGACAAGCTGTCGCACAGCAAAAGCGGCCAAGTGGTGTCGTGGTGCCCGTCATGCCAGGTGCAATTCACCGAGACGACGCTGCCGACATTGGAGAGGACGCGCGGGGCGAAGCCGTTCGAGATGACGCCGTTCACGCTGTTCCTGCGCAAGAAGCTCGACCGGCTGCGGCCGCTTTTGCGCGAACGCGTGCCGATGCGGATCGCGCTGCACCGCCATCCCGGCATTCATGGCGTCGTCGAAGCCGCCGAGGATATTTTGCGCGCCGTGCCCGGCATCGAGATCGTCGACCTGCAGCAGCCGGCGGTCGGGCTGCAAAGCAATAATCTGCGCGTGCTGCCGGAATATCGCCGCCAGTTGCAGCAGGCGGAGCTTGCGGCGGCCGAAGCCGCCGGCGTCGATGCCTTGGTCGCGGTCTATCATTCCGATCACCGCGAACTGTGCGCGCATGAGCGCGACTGGCCGTTCCGCATCATGAACATCTATGAGATCGTCGGCGCCAGCATGGGGCTGCATTACGACGATCATTTCAAGCGGTTCAAGATCATGCAGGACGCCGATGCGATCCTGGCCGATTGCCGCGATCTCGTGCAACAGCACGGTCTCGACGTCGAGACCACGCGGCTGGCGATCAAGGCCATGCTTGACGAGCAGCCGGCACCGCTCCGCGGCGCTTGAGCAAGCCTACGCGACCTCAGCCATCACTGGGGCGCCGAACGTCACGTCGAAATTGATCTCGGATACCGGGCACGGCCGCTGAAACAGGTAGCCCTGCAGCGACGTCACACCGGCCAAGCGCAGAAGCTTGTACTGGTCGTTGGTCTCGACACCCTCGGCGGTGGTCGCAATGTCGAGGTTTTGCGCCAGCGTCAAAGCCGCCGAGATGATGGCGGCGCATTCGGCGCGCTTGGTCAGGTTTTGCGTGAACGATTTATCGATCTTGATCTTGTCGAACGGAAACATCGTCAGCTGGCTGAGTGACGAATAGCCGGTGCCGAAATCGTCGAGCGCAATGGCGATGCCGGCGTTCTTGAAACGGTGCAGCGCCGGCAGACATTCCGCCGCCGATTCGATCAGCGCCGTCTCGGTGATTTCCACCTCCAGCCGTTCCGGCGGCAGCCCTGCTTCGGCGAGCGCGGTCATCACGGCGTCGGCCAGGTCGGTCTTGCGAAATTGCAGCGGCGATAGATTGACGGCGACTTTGACGTCGGCCGGCCATTGCGCGGCATCGGTGCAGGCGGTGCGCAGCACCCACATGCCGATCTGCGCGATCATGCCGGTATCTTCGGCGAGCGGAATGAAGTTATCGGGCGCGATCATGCCTTTGGTCGGGTGCCGCCAGCGGATCAACGCTTCCGCGCTGCAAATCCGCCGCGTCTTGGTGTCGACGATCGGCTGGTAGTGCAGCTCGAACTCGTTCTGCTGGATGGCGCGTCGCAATTCGTTTTCCAGCGCGAGCCGTGCGTCGGCGGCCGCACCCATATCCGGGTCGAAGAAGCGATAGCCGTTGCGGCCGGCCGATTTGGCGCCGTAGAGCGCCATGTCCGCCATCTTCAACAGGCTGTCGGGATTGGTGCCGTGCTCGGGCGCCAGCGCAATGCCGATGCTGGTGCCGATATTGACCTCGTTGCCGTCGATGTCGAACGGCGTGGCGAAAATCTCGATGACGCGATCGGCAAGGACGCTTGCGGCTTCGCGCTGCCTGGTCTCGCCGCTCTGAATGATGGCAAATTCGTCGCCGCCGATCCTGGCCAGCACGTCGGTTTCCCGCAGCAGCGCCTTGAGCCGCGCCGCTGCTTCCCGCAGCAGCGCGTCGCCGGCGGAATGGCCGAGCGTGTCGTTGACGTGCTTGAAGCGGTCGAGATCGAGCAGCAGGACGGTGAACGTATCCCCCCGCCGACGCTGGCGTGCCGCCGCTTCTTCGATTTGCTGCGTTACCGCGGCGCGATTGGCCAAACCCGTGAGCGCGTCATGATGCGCCATGAATGCGATGCGCTGCTCGGATTTCTTGCGTTCGGTCACGTCGTTGATGACGACGATCAGATACTTCGCCTCGCCGTCATTGTCGCGGATGACGATGCGACTGGTCGCGTAAATGCGCGTCCCATCCTGCGTATCGACGTCGTATTCGAGATTCTTGCCGTCGCGATGGCCGTGGAGAACCTCGCTGTCCATGTGATCGATGAATTCCGCAGTCCTTTTGTTGTAGAACGCGAACACGGATTTGCCGACGAGCTCGTCGCGTCGCAGGCCGCGCATCGCCTGGAACGTGCGATTGACGAGAACGAACTTGCGCGTAACGGCGTCCTTTACGACCACTGCAATCGGAATGTTGTCGATGATCGAATCCAAAAACCGCTTGGTCTTGTCGAGCTCCTGCTCGGCGCGGCGCTGCTCGGTGATGTCGTCGTGGGTCGCGACCCAGCCGCCGCCGGGAAGCGGCTGACGCGTTACGCGGATCAGCGTTCCGTCGGCATGTTCGTCGATCCGGCTCGATCTTTTTTCTGCCGGCAGCGCCGACAGCGCGGACAATTGCTGCTGTACTTCGACGTTGCCTTGACCGCCCTTCAGGATGCCGTTGTGGACACGGTGGGCGATAATGTCCCGATGCAGTGCGCCGGGCTTGAGCAACTCCGGTGGCAGCCGATACATCTTCGCGTAGCGCTCATTGCACACGACCAGCCGTGCATCGTCGTCGATCATGCACAGTCCCTGCGTCATGTTCTCGACGGCGGCGGTAAACCGCATATTTTGTTCCGCCAAATCCCGCTGCCGGATCAGTTCGGCTTCGGCGAGCGCGCGGACCTTGTCGGATTCGATGATTTCCGCATGCGCGGCGTTGAGGCGCTCCTGCTGCCGCCACGAGCGCGCGATCAGCCAGGCGGCGATGATGACGAGGCCGATCATCGCGGCAGCGATGATTCCCATGGTGATCGCCGTCCGGCGCCACGGGGCGAAGGCGGAATCCTCGTTTTGCGTCACGATGACGACGAGGGGATATTTCATGAGGCTGTAGGCCGCGGCGATGCGGGCCTGCCCGTCGACCGCGCTGGTCGGGCGCGAAACACCGAAACGCGAATCCGACAACGTGGTCAGGACCGAAGCCGGCACTTTCATTCCGATCTGGCCGGCCATCGGATACCGCGTCAACAGCGTGCCGTCTTTGCGTAAGAGCGCGATCGCATAGCCCTCGCCCATCGACGTCGAGCGAAACAGTTCGTCGAAGTATTTCATCGCCGTCGAGGCGAAGACGGTGCCGAAAAATTTTCCGTCCCTGCCATGCACCGGACGAGCTTCGATCGCCACCCATTCGCCGGTAACGGTCCCGAGCTCGGGCGCGTCGAGGTAGGACGTCATCTTCGGATTGGATTTGAGCATTTGGAAATGTTCGCGAAACGAAGTGTCGACTTTTGGCGCCGGCCAATACTTCCCATAGTTCGAGCGGATGCCATTGGCATCGAGCAGGCCGAGAACATGGATTTGCGGCAGGCCTGACATTTTCTCCTTGAGAAAAATGTGAAAAGCCTCGCTTTCCAGCTGCTGCGTGCCGTCGTCGGCGGAAGCGAGAGCGCTCGCTCGTTCGGCCACGCTGGTCAACATCAGATCGGTCGCTTGCAGGGTGCGTTCGACAAGTTCCGACAGACCGAGGCTTTGGCGTAGCAGGTTGTCCTGCACCTCGCGCAGCGTGCTGTGATGCAACTGCGTCAGGATGAGCGTGTTGGCGCCGGCGATGGCAGCGATGGCAAGCGCGGTGCCGACGGATAGCCAGCGCAGTCGATGCGACAGCGATTTTTTGTCGGCTGACGGCACTGGCATTGCGGCGGACCTTCTGGACCGGAGAGCTGAAACAGCCGGGATCGACGCTCGCGTTTCTTATCGCCGCAATCTCAGCGCGCACATAAAAGCAGAGCCGCCTTGCGTTTCAGTAAACCGCTTTGTTGATTAAGGCTTTGTTAGCCATAACGCCGGTTCCCGGCGCGCAATTACAGCCGCGCGAGGCGGTTTCGCGTCCCACGCCGATCCGCCTTCAGAGCGTGACCATGCCGCTCCAGAACTGCTGATGCGCGCCGGTGTCGATGTCGTACTGGCGTTTCAACTCAAGCTTGCCGTCGTGGCCGACGTGAAAAACGCAGATCTTGGCCGGAACGGTTTTGATGCCGCCGGCGTCGCGGACCGGCACCGGCTTGATGCTGGCGGCGACCAGCATGCGGCCGCTCGGCTCGATGCCGAAGGTGCGCAATTCGATCGCCTGGCCATCGGCGTTCTGGATCAAGGCCGGCTCGCCGCTCGCCTGATCGATGGCAAAGACGGCGATATTATTTTCGCCCCCCGTGAACGCTTTCGTGCCGTTCGCATCCACCAGGTCCGAGGCGCGATTGGTCAGATAGACGAATTTGCCGCTCGGATGGACGTGAATTGCTCCGGCGGCCTGGCGCACTTTTGGTTTCGGATCCGCCAGCGTGTCCTTGACGAACATCGGCTCGCGCATAAGGCCGGTGGCCGCATCGCGCTTATAGACATAAAGCTTGTTCTGCCGCTCGATCGAGGCGAATACCCACGGTTTCGTCGGATGGAAGTCGAGATGACGCGGCCCGAAGCCGAGCCCGGTGCCGGGCGCGATCGAGGCAAGACCGCTCAGCGCGCCGTTATCGAAGCCGAACGTCTTGATCGCGCCGGGATCCTCCGGCTTGTCCGGCTTGGCGTCGTTGCCGCGCGTCACCAGCAGCACCGTGTCGTTCGACGGCGCGGCGAGGATTTGATGCGCATAGATGCCGGCGTCGAGTTTTTCCGGCTGTGCGACCGGCGCGCCGATCGTGCCGTCGGCATTGAGACGATGCACGGTAACGTTGCTCGGGTTGTTGTACGTGGTCAACAGATATGCGCCGCTGGTATCGACGCTGCAATGGATCGGCCGCGATGGCAGCGCCGCCGCGGCGCCGTGCAGTTGCAATGCGCCCGTGGCCGGATCGATGGTCAGCGCATTGGCGCGGTGCGTATCGCCCGTGATCTGCGGACCGCCGTTGCTCGATACCGCGTAGAGATAGCGCCGCGACGGATGCGGCCAGACATACTGGATGTTTGCCGGCAGCGTTACGGCGCCGCGCTTGGTCAGTGCTGCGCCGTCGACGTCGATGTCGTAGAGCGTGAGCTCGGGCCCGATACTGGCGTAATAAACCGTCTTAGATTCGTTGCGGCTCACATGTCCCCCGATCGCGCCCGTCATGGTCGGGTGTTTTATGAGCCGCGCGTCTTAACCGATGAAGGTGCCGTTACGCAGCTCGCTGAACGCCTGTTGTAGCTCGGCTTCGGTATTCATCACAATCGGGCCATACCACGCCACCGGTTCCTCGATCGGCTTGCCGGAAACCAGGAGGAAGCGGATGCCCTCTTCGCCGGCCTGCACTGTGACTTCGTCGCCGCTGTCGAACAGCACCAGCGAGCGGTTGCCGGTTTGCTCGCGGACCAGGGTCTCGCTGACGCCATCGGTCTTCTCGGTCAGCACGCCGAACGGTTGCGACGCTGAGCGGAAATTTCCCGAGCCCTCGAACACATAGGCGAAGGCGTGACGCTCGAGCTCGACCGCGAGCGTCTTGCGCTTGCCCGGCGGCACCCAGACGTCGAGATAACGCGGATCGGCGGCAACACCTTCGATCGGGCCGCGCTTGCCCCAGAAATCGCCGCAGACCACGCGCACGCGGGTGCCGTCGTCTTCGACCACTTCCGGAATCTGCGTCGCCTTGACGTCCTGATAGCGCGGTGCCGTCATCTTCAGCGACGACGGTAGATTGGCCCAGAGCTGGAAGCCGTGCATGCGGCCTTGCGCGTCGCCGTGCGGCATTTCCTGGTGCATGATGCCGCGGCCGGCGGTCATCCATTGCACGTCGCCCGCGCCGAGATTGCCGCGATTGCCCAGGCTGTCGCCGTGCTCGACATTGCCGGCCAATACATAAGTGATGGTCTCGATGCCGCGATGCGGATGCCAGGGAAAGCCGGCGCGATAATCTTCCGGCCGGTCGTTGCGGAAATCGTCGAGCAGCAGGAACGGATCGGTAGCGCCGGTTTCGCCAAAGCCGAATGCGCGGCGCAACTTGACGCCGGCGCCCTCGACCGTGGGCTTCGACGTGATGATTTGCTTCACGGGCCGTATAGACATGATTTTTGACCCCTCAGATGGCTGATTTCTCGCCAAAAGATGGTTAGCCGGATGAAACCGGCAAGAAGGCACATCGTTGATACCGCGCGGCTCGGACCGCCGGGACCACGGGGCAGGTATGGATTTCAGCCGACTTGTTGGTCGCTGCGCAATAACGCGCCGACCAGCTTGTCGATCTGCGCAATCGAACGAAAGTTCGACGGCGTCATGTCGCGGTCGGGGATTTTGATATCGAATTCGGTTTCGACGGCGAGCATGAGGTTGACCGTATCGAGCGACGATAGGCCGCACTCGCTGAGAATGTCATCGTAACCGACCGACCGGTCAATCGATCGCCTGGCCATCAGCTGGCGCACGAGCTGCGCTACGCGTTCCGTCGAGTGAGCGTTGGTACGGTCGAGCAAGGTGAATATTCCCCAAATGTCACACGATGCAGCGGTTTCTTTTCACGGCATTGGCCGGGTGAAGCCGCTCAAGCGTAATTACCACAGGATGTGTTTGCGATTGGTAACCTTGACGGCAAAGAACTGCGCTAATCCCCGGCGAATAACACCATGATTTGGAAGTTTTACGGTACCCCGGGGTTGCTAGGCGCTGTCGAGGCTCGATGGCGCGGGAGGGTCCAACGTCATCGCGAGCGCAGCCATGAATGCCGGAAGAATCATGACGCTCCAAGAGGCTGATGAAGATCGCCGCGTCGCGCGCAGCGCCATGCGCGGCATTCTCATCGCTGCCAGCAATCTTCACGCCGCGGGTTCGGCGGATCTGATGACACGTGCGGAGAAAGTCGCCGCGGTGGCCGCGACCCATGCGGCGTCGGTCGATGCCCAGTCGCGGTTTCCCAAAGAGGCAATCGATGCGGCGCGTGCCGAGCGGCTGTTGAGCGCCGCCGTGCCGCCGGAACTGGGCGGCGAGGGCGCCAGCATATCGGACATCGTGGACGTCTGCTACATGCTCGGCCGCAACTGCGCATCGACCGCGATGATCTACGCCATGCATCAGACCAAAATCGCTTGCCTGGTGCGCCACGGCCGCGGCAGCGCCTGGCATCAGCGGCTGTTGCGCCGGCTTTGCGCCGAGCAATTGTTGCTCGCCTCTTCCACCACCGAAGGCCGCGCCGGCGGCGATGTTCGCAACAGTTCAGCGCCGATCGAGTGGCGCGATTCGCGCATCACGCTGGAGCGCCAGGCAACTGTCATCTCCTATGCGGAGGCGGCCGACGGCATCGTCACGACCGCGCGGCGTTCACCCGAAGCGCCAAGCTCGGACCAGGTTCTGGTCGCCTTCCTGAAAGACGACTATGCGCTCAAGCGGCTCAACGGCTGGGACGCGTTCGGCATGCGTGGCACCTGCAGCGAGGGATTTGCGCTCTCAGCCTCCGGCTCCGCCGAGCAGATCTTGCCGGTGAGCTACGACAAGATTCACGCCCAGACCATGATGCCGTTCGCGCATCTGGCCTGGGGCGGCGCCTGGGCCGGCATCGCCGCGTCGGCGGTCGATCGCGCACGCGCTTTCGTGCGCAAGGCCACCCATGGCGGCGGCGGCACCATGCCGCCCGGTGCCCAGCACCTGACCCGCGCCAACGCCACGCTGCGGACGCTGCGCAGCCTGATCGCCGCGGCGCTGCAACGGTTCGAGGCGGCGGCATCCGATCCGGCGGCGCTCGAATCCATCGACTTCCAGACCGGCATGAACATGCTGAAAGTCAACGCGTCGGAGCTCGCGGTCGCGACCGTCATGAGCGCGATGCAGGCCTGCGGCTTGGCGGGCTATCGCAACGACAGCGAATTCAGCGTCGGCCGGCACCTGCGCGACATCCTGTCGTCGCCGGTCATGATCAGCAACGACAGGATCTTGGCGAATATCGGAGCGGCATCGCTGCTGAGCAGCACGCCGGCATCGCTGCGCGATTGAATTCGTTGGAACGATAAAAACAAACATACCGAGAGGCGTGAGCAAGATGAATTTGGCATTCAAGGAACCGGCCCAGCCGGCACGCTCGCTCGATTCGATCGCCGAGGCGCTGCTGCTGCCCACCGGCATCGACGGCATCTATGCGCGCACCGCCATATTCGAACAGGTCGTTGGCGGGCTCACCGCGCTGATCTCGCGCTATTGCGAGCCGAATACGGAAGTGTTGCGCTTCCCGCCGGTGATGAGCCGCCGGCAGGTGGAGAAATCCGGATATCTCAAGAGCTTTCCGCATTTTCTCGGCTGCGTCAGCTGCCTCGGCGG
This sequence comes from uncultured Alphaproteobacteria bacterium, assembly GCA_963821175.1. GTDB lineage: Bacteria > Pseudomonadota > Alphaproteobacteria > Rhizobiales > Xanthobacteraceae > BOG-931. Next base: position 67,060 of record CAWGCU010000021.1, on the reverse strand, counting down.
TGCCGAGGCCGACGTCAGATCAGCAGTGGAGCGCAGCGAAGCCGGCGAAGATTGGACGCAGGCGCTGGCGGCGGCCGATCTCGTGCTGAGCCCCGCCGCCTGCTATCCGGTCTATCCGCTGGTCGCGAGCCGCGGCAACGTGCCGGCAGGCGGACTGACCTTCGACGTCGCCTGCGATTGCTTCCGCCGCGAGCCGTCGCAAAATCTCGACCGCCTGCAGTCGTTCCGCATGCGGGAATATGTCCGCATCGGCACGCCGGAAGAGGTCGATGAATTCCGCCGCGCCTGGATGGCGCGGGCGCCTGGCTTCGCCAAGCAATTGGGCCTGCCGTGGCGCATCGATACCGCCAGTGATCCGTTCTTCGGCCGCGGCGGCAAGCTGATGGCGATGAGCCAGGTCGAGCAGGCCTTGAAGTTCGAATTGCTCATTCCGGTGCGCTCCGCCGAGGAGCCGACCGCCTGCATGAGCTTCAACTATCACCGCGACCATTTCGGCACGACTTGGAATCTGCGCACGGAGTCCGGCGAAGTGGCCCATACCGGTTGCGTCGCTTTCGGCATCGATCGCCTGGCCTTGGCGCTGTTCGCGACTCATGGCCTCGACCTGCCGCATTGGCCGGTCGCAGTGCGCAAGGCGCTGGCGCTCTAAAATAAAAAACTAGACGCCCAACACCGCGTATTCGGTATAGGCGAGGTCGCCGAGCCGCGGCCGTAGCGGGCCCTTGAAATATTTCGCCATGCGGCCAGGGCGGAATGTGCCGATCAATCCGGGAATGGCGCCGTTCGAATCGATGATGACGAAGGGTTTGCCACAGCACGCCAGGTAGCGTCCGACAGGCCCGGCAAAGCGCACGAAGTCCGCAACGTCGCGGCAGTAGATCAACTGCGCGCACGGGATCGCGCGCTTGACGACGCGGGGACGGAAAACGAACGGGTAGGCGTGTCCGCCGGCCTCGCACCACAGGCTGATGCAGCCGTGTTCGGCATGACGCTGAAGGATGTCCTGCTCGGAGGCATCGAAGCTCGTTGTTGGGTTCTCACGCGCGTCGAAGACGCGTGCGCCACTGCCGCCGAACAGGTCTTTCAGCATCGGCACCGCGACGAAGACGCCGTCGCAATAGCGCGAAAAACCTTGCGCCTCGATGATCGGCCAGGTGTGCGGCGCCGCCGAGACGTTGGTATAGGTGGCGTCTTTGTCGCCGAGCGCTTGCGACACCAGGAGCGTCGCGTAGGCGCGGTAGGCGGGCTCGACATACCAGCTCGACAGATTGCATCGGGTCGCGAGCCGGCCGCCCTCGCGAAGCGTCGAGCAAATCAACAGCAGCGCGCCGACCGGAACTTCGCCGCTCTCGAGAAGGTAACCATATTTCGGGAAACCCTGTGGCGGCTCACGCCGCGCCAGCCGGGCCAGCGCGTCAGACCAGAACTGCCGCGTGCGGTTCGGGAACCCGCGGCCGAGGAGCGCTGCGACGGCGGCAATATCGGCTTCGCCGATCTGACGGCAGCGGATTGCCGGAACGGAACAGTCCATTCGCGTTGACCACGGTAGCGTCGTGAACTTGATTGTAATCTTGCGCGAATATACCGGCTGCCGGTGAAGAAACAGTAGGCCATACGACGATGAGCATAAAATTAACCATAATGGACCAGATGAGGCAGATCGCGCGCGAACACGGCAAGACGCTGGCGCCGCTGCGCGACGATCTCGTGCTGCTCGATTCCGGTTTGGACTCGCTCGGCTTTGCCGTGCTCGTCGCGCGCCTCGAAGACACGCTCGGCATCGATCCGTTCACGGCCGCCGAGGACGCCACGTTCCCGCTGACGCTCGGCGACTTCGTGAAAGTGTATGAAAATGGCGCAGCAACGCGCCGTCGCTTAGAGGCCGCATCGCCGACGCGGGCCCGGAGCGATTCTTCTGGGATCGCGCGGCGCGGCTTTGCGTCAATCAGCTCGCGCGCGGAACAAGTTTTGGCGGCCGGCTTGCCGAGCTTGCGGGTCGCTCCGTCATCGTTGCGACGTCGAGCCAGCTCACGAGCGCGCTGGCGCTGATCGAGCTCGACGGCGTGGCGCGCCGGCTGACGATCTTGCCGCCCGATACCGCAGCCGACCATCTCGGCGCTTTGATCGCCTGTGCCGAGGCCGACGCCGTCGTGATCGACGCGGGTACGCCGGACCACGCGGCCCTCGACCTTCCAGTGCGTGTCGTTTGCAGCGCCGGCCATCGTTCCAGCCGAACAGCATCCGCTGCCGCACGTGCCGACCGAATGGGTGCTGCTCACGTCCGGCACGTCCGGCGTGCCGAAGATGGTCGTGCACAGCCTTGCCAGTCTGATCGCGCCGATCGGCGCCGGGCATGGTCTCGACGGCGCCGTCGTTTGGGGCACGTTCTACGACATCCGTCGCTACGGCGGCCTGCAGATCTTTTTGCGCGCGATCGTCGGCGGCGCGTCGCTGGTGCTTTCGCAGCGCCGGCGAGCCGATCGCCGATCATCTCGCCCGGCTCGGCCGCTGCGGCGTGACCCATCTATCGGGTACGCCGTCGCATTGGCGCCGCGCGCTGATGTCGCCCGAAATCGGCAAAATATCGCCGCGCTATGTCCGCCTCTCCGGCGAAATCGCCGATCAGGCGATCCTCGACAGTCTGCGCGCCGTGTTCCCCGAGGCCAGTATCGGCCACGCCTATGCCTCGACCGAAGCAGGCGTTGCCTTCGAGGTCAACGACGGCCTGGCCGGATTTCCTGCCAACTTCCTGGACCATGATCGCGACGGCGTCGAGCTGAAACTCGTCGACGGCGCGTTGCGCATCCGCTCGCCGCGCACCGCGGAACGCTATCTCGGCATACAACATGCCGGCTTGCGCGACCGCGATGGCTTCGTCGACACCGGTGACATGGTGGAGCAGCGCGGCGATCGCTATGTCTTCGCCGGACGCCGCGGCGGCATCATCAATGTCGGCGGACTGAAGATTCATCCCGAGGAGATCGAGGCAGTCATCAATCGGCACCCGCAGGTACGGATGTCGCTGGTGCGGCCGAAGCAAAGTCCTGTCACTGGCGCGATCGTGATTGCCGACGTCGTGCTGAAAGCCGATTGCGCGCGTTCGGGTGGCGAGCAGCAAATCAAGAACGACATATTGGCGCTCTGTCGGGAGGCGCTACCGCGTCACAAAGTTCCGGCGGCCATCTCGATCGTGCCGGCGCTCGACGTCGCGGCGACGGGCAAATTGGCGCGGCGCTATGGCTGAAGCCGCACGCACCGTTCTCGTTACCGGCGCCAGCCGCGGACTAGGCCTCGGCATCGCCCGCCAGCTGGCCGGCGCCGGCTATGATGTGATCGCTTTGGCGCGGCAAAAGACCAAGCCCGTCACCGACGCCATCGCCGAAGCCAAGCGGGCCAAGCACGGCGCACTGCATTTCGTGTCGTTCGACCTCGGCGAGGTCGGCGAGATTCCGAGTTTGGTGAAAGGCCTGCGCAAGGATTTCGGTCCGCTGTTCGGCCTGGTCAACAATGCTGCGGTCGGCCACGACGGCGCGCTTGCCATGATGCACAATTCGGAAATCGTCGAGCTGGTGCGCGTCAACACGCTGTCGCCCATCATACTGACCAAATACGTGGTGCGTTCGATGATGTCGGAAGGCGCCGGCCGCATCGTCAATGTCGCCTCGATCATCGGCTTTACCGGCTATAGCGGTCTTTCGGTCTACGCCGCGACCAAGGCGTCGATGCTTGGTTTTACGCGATCGCTGGCCCGCGAAGTCGGGCGTCTCGGCATCACCGTCAATGCGGTGGCGCCGGGTTTTATCGATACCGACATGACCCACGGCCTTGCCGGCGAGCAGCGCCAGCAGGTGGTGCGCAGGAGCGCGTTGCGCCGGCTTGCCGAAGTCGAGGACGTGGCGAACGCCGTCGAGTACCTGCTCAGCGACAAGGCGCGCAACATTTCCGGCACGGTGCTGACCGTGGACGCTGGCGCCACCGCGTAAGGGCTAAAGACGAACGCGGCCGGCCTGAATGCGGGTGAACAGCGCGCCGTCGAGCCGCACGTAAGCCTGCTGCGACGGATCGTCGAAATAGATGGCGTCGGCCGACGCGGCCGGATCAAAGCCCTCTCGCACGAGCTCGGTCTTCTGGTGCTTGAAAGTCGCCGTTACCGCGATGCGGTCTTGGACACGCAGGAATAGCGGTCGGGCATAAGCAGGCAACGCGCGTGTGAGGTGCTTGCGCAATTCCCCTAAATCCAGCACGCCGTCGACCACGAGCGCCGCCATGCCGGCCGCGCCCTCGGTGCCGGGAACGGGAACGCCGTAAACGGTCGCTTCGGTAATGCCGGGGAACGCGGTGATCGCCGCGGCAACTTCGCAGCTCGCGACGTTCTCGCCCTTCCAGCGAAACGTGTCGCCGATCCGGTCGACGAAATAGAAATAGCCGCTGGCGTCGGTGCGCATCAGATCTCCGGTGCGGTACCAGGCGTCGCCGCGTTCGAATACGTCGCGAAGGATTTTTTTCTGCGAGGCTTCGGCGTCGGTATAGCCCTCGAATTCCGCCGCCGCGTGAGCCGCGCCATCGTGGATTCTGCCGATCGCCTCGCCCGCTTCGTCAGTGACGCAACGCATGCAAAGCCCGCTCTCGTCGCGGGCCGCCTCCTGCGTCGCAGGATCTGATTTCACCAGCGCCAGCGGAAAGCGATGGGCGAGGAACGACGGAACGCGGCCGATGGCGCCAACTTTGCCTTCGACGTTGTAGAGCGAAACGTTGCCTTCGGTCGCAGCGTAGAACTCCAGAATTTTCGGTATCGCAAACCGGTCCTGGAATTTTTGCCAAATATCGGCGCGCAGGCCGTTGCCGCAGCACAAGCGAAGCCGGTGCTGCTTCTCGCGCGGCTGTTCCGGCGTATTGACCAGATAGCGGCACAGTTCGCCGATATATTGGAACAGCGTGCAGTCCCAATTGACCACGTCGTCCCAGAATTCGTGGGCAGAGAATTTCTCCCGGATCACCACCGCGCCGCCGCGCACCAGCACCGCGCCGGTGGCGACGACACCGCCGACGCTGTGATAGAGCGGCAGGCAATCGTACATGCGATCGCCCGGGCCGGTATTCATGAGGCCGGCGAACCAAAAGCTCCATTGCATCAGCCGGTGATGGCTGACATTGGCGGCCTTCGGCAACCCGGTGGTGCCTGAGGTGTAGATATGGAGCGCGCGGTCGGCGATGGTCACGCTGCGGCGCTCCGCTTCGGTCAATCGTCCGCCGGACAATTCTTCGATGGCGCGATCGATGCGGGCAAAATCATCGCTGCCATGCGACCAGATTTTTGGTCGGCTCGTCATGGAGGCAAGCGCAGCGCGGACTTCGTCGCACAGCCCGGTGGCGACGATAATGTGCTTCGGCTCAACGATATCGAGGCAATGGGCGAGCGCCGAGCCGCGAAGGTTGGTGTTGATCAGCGAAACGACGGAACCGACTTTGGTGATACCGAGCCAGATCGCCATGTATTCGGGCCGGTTCGGCATGACGAGGCACACGGCCTCGCTCTTGCCGAGGTTTTGCTCGAGCGCCCAGCGTGCATAGCGGTTGGCACGTTCGTCGAGCGCGCGATAGGTCAGGCACTCGTGCACCGAGAGCAGAGCAGGGGCATCGCCGCGTGCCTCGGCCAGCTCCTCGATCACGCGCGGAAAAATGCGCTGCGGATTGCGGGCGATCGGTGCAGTGGCTTCCAGCGCACGCACCCAGTCGCGTAGCGCGCTGTCCTTGCCGCCAATCTGCGGTCTTGCTTGTTCCGCCTCGATGAGGGTCATGCCTGATGATGACAAAACAAAGTGAATTTTTCGCTTCAAGCACGGGTAAAATTCAAACGGTCGGTAGGCCGATCATAGCCCCGTGCCGATTGGCGCGGCGGCCGCGTAAACAATTAAGGTTATTATTTCCAATTAATCTTGCTTACGATGTTCATGCCGGCAGCCACGGATAAGAAACCGAAGCGCCATAGAATGGCCCAGCATTCGGGATGCGTGGTGGGACGATATGAAACGAGAAACGGTGGCCGTGCACGGCGGCTACGACACCGATCCGACGACGAAAGCCGTCGCGGTGCCGATCTACCAGACCGTCGCTTATGAATTCGACAGCGCCGATCATGGCGCGGCCCTGTTCGACCTCGAGGTCGAAGGCTACCGCTATTCGCGCATCAGCAATCCGACCACCGAGGTGCTGGAACGCCGCGTCGCCGCGCTCGAAGGCGGCATCGATGCACTGTGCGTGGCCTCCGGGCAGGCGGCGCTGAACTACGCGGTGCTCAATGTCTCCAGCATGGGCAGCAATATCGTCTCGGTGCCGCAACTCTATGGGACCACCTACACGCTGTTCGCCCACTTGCTGCCGAGCCAAGGGATCAAGGTGCGCTTCGCCGAATCCGATCAGGCCGGGGCAATCGAAAAGCTGATCGACGATGACACCCGCGCCATCTTCTGCGAGAGCGTCGGCAATCCGGCGGGCAACGTCTGTGACATCGAGGCGCTGGCAAAGGTCGGCGCGCGGCACGGCATTCCGCTGATCGTCGACAACACGGTGGCGACGCCGATCCTGCTGCGCCCGATCGAATACGGCGCCGACATCGTCGTTCATTCGCTGACCAAGTTCATGGGCGGCCACGGCACCACGCTCGGTGGCGCCATCGTCGACAGCGGCCGCTTTCCCTGGGCCGCGCATCCGAAGCGCTTCCCGATGTTCAACGAGCGCGACGCGTCCTACCACGGCCTGATCTATACCGAGCATTTCGGCGCCCGCGCCTATATCGCGCGCTGCCGCAGCGTCTATCAGCGCACCACCGGCGCCGTGCTGGCGCCGCTGTCTGCTTTTCTGCTGCTGCAAGGCATAGAGACGGTGGCGCTGCGCGTCGAGCGCCACGTCGAAAACGCCCGCCGCGTCGCCGAATTTTTGCGTCAGGACCGCCGCGTGGCCTGGGTCAACTACACCGGCTTTGCCGACAACCCCTATCACCAGCTGGCGCAAAAATATCTCGGCGGGCACGCCTGTTCGCTGCTGACGTTCGGCGTCGTCGGCGGCCTTGAGACCGCCAAGAGTTTCTATGACGCGCTGACGCTGTTCAAGCGGCTGGTCAATATGGGTGACGCCAAATCGCTGGCCTGCCATCCGGCTTCGACCACGCACCGGCAAATGTCGGCCGACGAGCAGCGCAAGGCCGGCGTCAAGCCGGAGATGATCCGGCTCAGCGTCGGCATCGAGCACATCGACGACATCATCGCCGATCTTGACCAGGCGCTCGGCGCGGCGCAATCGCGCCGCTCGCTGCTGCTCGCGGCAGAGTAGATCGGGAGCGCAGAGCCGATGCCGCTCCTCCTCGACACCTCGCGATCCGCCTCGACCAACGAAATCCACGCCTCGAACTGCGTCACCATCGGGCTGATCAACAACATGCCCGATCCGGCGCTCGATGCGACGGAGCGGCAATTTACCGATCTGATCCGTGCCGCCGCATCGAAGACCATCGTGCGGCTGTTGCTGTTCTCGATCCCGGAGCTTCCACGCGCCGAAACCACACGCCAAGACATGGCGGAGCGGTACCGCGACGTTTCCGAGCTGTGGGGCGCCCATGTCGACGGCTTGATCGTGACCGGCACCGAGCCGCAGATGAAGAACCTGAAGGACGAGCCGTATTGGGCCACGCTGAGCCAGGTGGTGGATTGGGCGCGCGACAACACCACGTCGACCATCTGGTCATGCCTCGCTGCGCACGCCGCCGTTCTTCACGTCGACGGCGTCGAACGCCGCCCGCTGGCCGGCAAGCTGTTCGGCGTATTCGGCTGCGAGCCGGCCGCCTCCCATCCGATGACGAGCGACGCAAAATCCGGGCTGCGCGTTCCGCACTCGCGCTACAACGATTTGCCGGAAGCGGCGCTTACGGATTGCGGCTACCGCATTCTCACCCGCTCGGCGGTCGCCGGCGTCGACATGTTCGCGCGGCAGGACAAGAGCTTTCACCTCTTCCTCCAGGGCCATCCGGAATACGAGGCCAAAACCCTGCTGCGCGAATACCGCCGCGACGTCGGCCGCTACCTGCGGCGCGAGCGCGACGATTATCCAGGCCTGCCGCTGGATTATTTCGACGGCGAAGCGGCAGCGATCGCGGCCGCGTTTCGCGAGCGCGCGTTGCTCGATCGCCGCGAGCACCTCATCGCCGGTTTTCCGTTTGGCGAGCTTGACGTCGGGCTGGAAAGCCCGTGGCGCGCTACCGCTATCGGCATCTACGAGAAATGGCTGGAATATCTGAGCGGCCGCAAGTCGGACCAGCGGCCGCTGACGACGCCATTGCGGCGGGCCTGGCGCGACTGGCCCACCGCCGGCGCGCGGCAGGCGGCGGACGGCGTGTCCGGCTAGGCACGACATCTTCAACGTTTCGGCCGTGCAAGGCATCTCTGCAACATCCGCGTGCAGGCCGGCGCGCAGCGTTTACGCTTTGTTTGGCGCTACCGCGTCTAATGGCCCGCTGGTCTTGCTGGAGGGAGCCGTGCCCAAACCTGTCGTCTTCGCTTGTGCCGCCGATGTCGAACTGACCGACGCCCCGATCGCACCCCATTGGATCACCGAAGGCACGCCGCGGGCGCGTTCGGCGAAGCTCGCCGTCGCCGCCGACGGCACCTCCACGGTGATGGCCTGGTCGTGCACCGCCGGCCGTTTCACCTGGAATTACAACATCGACGAAACCCTTCACGTCCTCTCGGGCGAGGCCTTCGTCACCGACGAGAAGGGCGACGTCCGCCGGCTCGGCCCTGGCGACATGGTCTACTTTCCCGCCGGCAGCCGCAGCAACTGGTACATTCCCAACGAAATCAGGAAGATCGCCTTTTGCCGCCACGCCATGCCGCGGCCGCTTGGCATCATGCTGCGCACCTGGAACAAGCTCATCGATCTGATGACCGGCTTTTCCGCGGGCGAGGGGGATTTGGAGCCGGCGCAGCAACCCGAAATGCGCACCGAGTTCCCGGCGCGTAACGGCCACCTAGATCATCCCGGGCCTTTATCCGTATTATCGTCGTTCCTGACGCGGGCGTAATCGCGCGCCCGCGCCAAAAGTTTGCGCGAATGGGACGGCCATGCCGAAAGTCGAAGGCGTTCTGCATTTCACGATCCCGGTGAAAGATCTGGATCGCTCGGAAAAATTCTACGCCGAGATCCTCGGCTTCACCAAGATCGGCCGCACCGATCGCATCGTCTTCATGCGCGCGGGCGATGACTTCTTCAATCTGACGTTTTCCGAGAATCCGATCACGCAGAATGCCGCCGGCCGGCACGAGATTCATTCCGCGTTCCGTGTGACGGCGGACGTCTACGACGAGACGCTGCAAAGCCTGCCGGCCAAAGGCGTCGAGATTTTCAAGGAAGAGGATCGCCGCGCCGGCGTGTTCGTCGGCCGCAGCGCCTATATCCGCGATCCCGACGGCAACGTCATCGAATTCATCGATCTCAAGCGCGCGCCCGGCACCCCGGCGTAACGCTTAAGCAGAAATCCGGAGAATGCTCATGGCCAGCCAGCCGATCCGTCGCGTCATTACCGGTCACGACGGCAAGAACGTCGCCAAGGTCATCCTCGAAGGCCCGGCGACCAATACCAAGCGGCCGCGCGAAGGCGTTGCCTCGACCTTGATGTGGTGCAGCGACATGATGCCGGCGGATATTTCCGTGGGCGAGAATGCCGAGGACATGGGCGCCCGCATTCTCGGCACCGCGCCGCCGGAAAACGGCTCGCGCTTCATCGTCATGGAATTCGCGCCGGGCATCGCCTCGGAGATGCATCGCACCGAGACCATCGACTACATCGTCATGCTGTCGGGCGAGATCGAGATGGACATGGACGAGTCGACCGTAAAACTGCGGGCCGGCGACATCATGGTTCAGCGCGGCACCAACCACGCCTGGATCAATCGCGGCAAGGAGCCGGCGCGGCTCGCGATCGTGCTGCTCGATGCCAAACCGCTCGGCATCGGCCACCCACGTCTGCGTGGCGATCAGGTGAAATGAAGGAAGCCACGACGACAGACCTGCCGCTGGAGGGGTGATACCGTGCCCCCCCATTGCGGCGGGGATGATGCCGTTCGGGACGGGGACAGATGGCAATCGGCATTGGAAGACGGGAGTTTGCAGCTATGCTCGGCAGCGCGTCACTGGCGTGGCCGCTTGCCGCGCGCGCGCAGCAGCCGGCCATCCCGGTGATTGGGATCCTGAGTGGCCTTTCGCCAGGCTACATCGCGGGCCGCATGGTTTCGGTCCGCCAAGGCTTGAGTGAATCGGGCTACACCGAGGGCCAAAACGTCGCGACCGAATACCGCTTGGCAGAAGGCCACGCTGATCAGCTGTCCAGCCTCGCCGCCGATCTCGTCGACCGCAAGGTTGCCGCGATCTTCGCCGCCGGCGGCACCGATCCGGCGAAAGTGGCAAAAGCGGCGACCGCAACGATCCCGATCGTCTTCGTCAGCGCCGCTGATCCGGTCAAGGCCGGCATCGTGACGAGCCTCAATCAACCCGGCGGCAATGTCACGGGCGTCAGCGTTCTCGGGTCGGCCGTGGAGGCCAAACGCATGGGGCTTCTCAACGAAATCATTCCCGGATCCGCGCCAATCGGTGTGCTGCTGAACCCGACATATCCGGATGCCGATGTCGAGTTGAAGGAGGCGCAGGACGCGGCGCGCGTAATCAATCGGCAATTGATTATTGTGCGCGCCACCACGGACGCGGAAATCGACGCGGCCTTCGCCACCTTCGCCCAACAGGGGGCGGGCGCGCTGCTTGTTACCGCCGATGTGCTGTTCTCCAGTCGGCGCGACCAACTCGTGGCGCTTGCCGCCCGCTCCAAGCTGCCTGCGATCTATTCTCAACGCGAGTTCACCGATATCGGCGGTCTTCTCAGTTATGCACCCGACTATGCGGCCGGCTATCGCCAAGCGGGAAGCTACCTCGGAAAAGTTCTCAACGGCGCTAAACCAGCCGATCTGCCGATCATGCAGTCGACCAAATTCGAATTGGTCGTCGATCTCAAGTCCGCAAAGGCGCTCGGCATCGCCATGCCGCCGACGCTGTTGGCAACTGCCGACGACGTCATCGAATAAGTTTTTCGCAATCCGCTCCGCGCCCTAAATCGCCAAATCGCCGTCCATGGTAACCCGCGCCGGCGCAAATGCCGCGGCGAGCGCCGTAAGCTGCGAGCGGTCGCAAAACGCCGGGATCACGGTCTTCGGTTGCGTCGTCCGTACCAGCGCGACCGTGTCGGACAGCCGCGGGTGCACGTTCCAGCGCATGAATTGCGCGCGGCCGCTTTTGACCAGACGATCGGCGGGCGTCGTGGGATTGACGTAGCCGGTGAATACGATGGCCGGCTCGGACTTGTCCTGCCATTCGCCAAACAGGCGCTTAGTCGCGCCGGACGTGCCGTCGGCCGAACCCGCCAGCATGATGCCGCGGGCGCCGTCGATTGGCTTGACGGTTGAGGCGAGCCGTTTGATTTCGTCGCCGACGCTGTCGCGCAGTGAAACGCCGGCGCCGTCACAAAGCTGTTGCAGCGCATTTTGCATGGCGTCGTCGACAAAAATGTCGGCGCGGCCGTGGCGCCGCAGTGCGAGCGCGATTTCGGGGCCGCGGCCGTTGGCCGGAACCGGAAGCAGCAGCGGTCCGCGCTCCACGAACGGCGCAAGCTTGCTCCAGCATTCGGAAAGCGGCGCGTCGTAGCTGCCGTAGGAGCAATCCATCAGCGCGGTGCTCGCCGGCGGCGGCGGATCGTAGGCATAAAGCATCGATTCCGCCGAGAAGTCGCCGGTGTAAAGAAAACCGCCGCCGATGGCGAAGCGCAGCCAGATGCCGCCCGGCGCGTGGCCGTTGCGGCCGGTCTCGACCACGATGCCGAGCACATCGCCGCGGCCGCGAACGGACAGCGGCCGCCCGGAAACGCCTTTGGGCAGCGCGCGCAAAACGATCTCGGTAGCATAGACCGGCGGATTGCCGAGTTTAGGCAGGAGCGCCAGCCCGCCGATATGGTCCCTGTGGCCGTGGCTGAGCACCAGCGCATCGATCGGGCCGATGTCGTCGACTTTGGGGAACAGCCCCGGCGGCGGGCCCTCGCCGAGATCGAGCATCAGCCGCTTGCCCGCCACTTCGAGCAGGAAGCAGGCCGGCCCCTTGGCGCCGACGCCGGAGATCAAGTGCAGCAAAGCGGTTTCTGGGCGCATCGCATTCGACCGATATTTCAATGCTCTATGGGCGGCGGCGAAAGTTGACAATGGCCGGCCGCGTCCTTAATCAACGCTTTAAAAGGAAAAGTGCCATGAAAGTCCGTAACTCATTGAAATCGCTCCGCGCCCGCCACCGGGACAACCGCATCGTGCGCCGCAAGGGCCGCGTCTACGTCATCAACAAGACGCACCGGCGCTTCAAGGCTCGCCAAGGCTAGTCCGCCGGTTCCGGCCGCTGGCCCGTCGGCCGACTCAGTACCACCCCACGACCTGCCCAATTGCGCCGCATTGCTCGCGCAACTTTGAACGCTATTCGGGCTTGTTGCCGTGCGGCAGGTGAATAGACTCCAGCGGCCATGAGATTGCGATTCCCCATTCTTGCTCTCGGTGCGGTGCTCGGGCTGGCGTTGCCCGCGTCGGCGCAGAATTCACAGCGGCACGGGTGGATCCATCCGCCGAGCGGCCTGCCCAAAGCCGGGCACGGCGAGCCGTCCATCAAGCTCGATACATTGTTCGAGGCGTTGAAGATCGCGCCCGACGAGGACAGCGCCAAGGCGATCGAGGAGCGCATCTGGGCGGTGTGGGTGGTGTCGGGCAGCGACACCTGCAATCTGCTGATGAGCCGGGTCAAGGCCGCGAACGACGACAAGGACTACGATCTGGCGCTAAAACTCTTGGGTGCCGTCATCGCGATCAACCCGAAATACGTCGAAGCCTGGAACCAGCGCGCCACCATCTACTATCTGAAAGACGATTACGGCCATGCGCTTGCCGACATCCGCGAGGTGCTGGCGCTCGAGCCGCGCCACTTCGCCGCGTGGTCGGGCCTCGGCCTCATCCTGCAAGACATCGGTGACGACAAGCACGCGCTCGAAGCCTACCGCAAGGCGCTGGTGATCGATCCGCATCTCGAGCACATCCCCGACGTGGTGAAGACGCTGACCGAGAAGGTCGAGGGGCGCGATATCTGATTTGTAGCCCGGTGCGCTTGCGCAATCCGGGGAATGCCACTCCGGGATTTCGCGGAGCCTGTCATCGGGCCGGCCACTTCGGGCCGGACCCGTTGGCTCAATCCAGGCTACGGTTCGTCGTGCGTGTCCGAACCCACAAACGCAATCCGCATAAAATTGGTCGCGCCCGGCGTGCCGAGCGGGACGCCGGCGACGACGATGATGCGCTGGCCGGCCTTTGGCAAAACCTTCCTTGAAGGCGAGGCGGCAGGCGCGCTCGACCATGTCGTCCTGATCGTGGGCATCCTCGTCGATCACGCAGTGGATGCCCCAGACCACCGACAGTCTTCGTCCGGCGCCCTCGATCGGCGAGATGGCGACGATCGGGCATTTCGGTCGTTCGCGCGACACCCGCATCCCGGTCGAGCCCGATGAAGTCCAGCACACGATGGCGGCGAGATCGAGCGTTTCCGCCACTTGACGCGCCGCGGCCGCAATGGCGTCGGCGCCGGTTGCTTCCGGCTCGGTATGCAGCACGTGCAGCGACGGCAGGTACATGGCGTCGCGTTCCACTTCTTCGGCGATCCGGTTCATGGTCGCCACCGCTTCGACCGGATATTGGCCGGACGCGGATTCCGCCGACAGCATGATGGCGTCGGCGCCGTCGAAGATGGCGGTGGCGACGTCGGAGACTTCGGCGCGGGTCGGCACCGGGCTTGAGATCATCGATTCCAGCATCTGCGTGGCGACGACCACCGGCTTGCCGGCGCGGCGGCAGGCCCGCGTCATTTCCTTCTGCACGCCGGGCACCTTCTCCAGCGGCATCTCGACGCCGAGATCGCCGCGCGCCACCATCAGCGCGTCGGCGAGATCGAGAATGTCGCCGAGCCGGGTCACGGCCTGCGGCTTCTCGATCTTGGCCATCACCGCGGCGCGGCCGCGCGTGATCTTCTTCGCCTCCGCGATGTCTTCCGGGCGCTGAATGAACGACAGCGCGATCCAGTCGACGCCGGCATCGAGCGCGGCTTCGAGGTCGGCGATGTCCTTCGGCGTCAGCGCCGCGAGCGGCACGACGGTGTCGGGCAGGCTGACGCCCTTGCGGTTCGAGATTTTGCCGCCGACTTCGACGCGCGTCGTGATGCGTTGCGCACTGACGTCGGTCGCGACCAGGCGCAACTTGCCGTCGTCGATCAACAGCGCGTCGCCGGGCTTGATGGCGGCGAAAATCTCCGGATGCGGCAGCTGCACGCGCTTGGCGTCACCCGGCGCGGCGTCGCTGTCCAAAATAAAATCCTGGCCCTTGTCGATCTCGGCGGCGCCATCCGTGAAGGCGCCGAGCCGAAGTTTTGGGCCTTGCAGATCGACCAGGATGCCGATCGGCCGGTTGTGATCGGCCTCGACGGCGCGGATCGTGGTCACCAGCTCGCGCATCTTGTCGTGATTGGTGTGGCTCATATTGATGCGGAACACGTCGGCGCCGGCTTCGAACAGCCGGCCGATCATGGCGCGGTCCGACGAGGCAGGACCGAGCGTGGCCACGACTTTGGTCCGCCGCTGCCGCCTCATGGAGTCTTGTTTCCCGGCTTTCCCGGCACGGGCGTGGATGTCGCGCCGGCGCCGGCCGGCGGCGCGTTGAGCGGATTGCCCGGCGGCAGTGGCTTTTGCGCCGGCTGCTCGGCGGATTCGGTGAGCTGCACGGTCCAGGCGCGCTGCTCGCCGGTATCGACCTCGAAGAAGCCGGTGCGGTCGTAGCCGTGGGCCAGGCAATCGCCGATGCCGCGGATCGTGAATTCCTTGTCGCGCGTGCACATATAGGCCTGTCCCGTCCATTCGCCGCCGCGATCGTAGTCGATGGCGTAGACATAATAAAAACGTGCGACGAGATTGCCCTTGAGCACGGTCTCGCAGGTTCGTGACGGCAGGTTCCACCAGCCTTCGGTGGTCCAGCCGTCGGCGTCCTTGTAGCCGACGGCGACGCCGACCCGGCTCGGCGTGTTGTTGCAGAGCCGGAAATCGGCCGCGGCCGGCCGCGCCGAAGCGGTCAGCGCCAGCGCCACGAACAGGGCCACCGCCAGCATGCTCAGCGTTTGTCGAAGAAAAGTCGCCTGGCTCATGTCCGCTGCAGAATCCGGCCTCCGCTCACGGCCTGTCAACGACGATGGCACGGAAGTCGGTGACGTTGGTGAATGTCGGGCCCGGGACGAAAAGGTCGCCGATGCCGTTGAAAAACCCCGTGGAATTGTTGTCGGCGAGAAACGCGGCGGGATCGAGGCCGGCGGCCCGGGCGCGACGAAGCGTCGTCGGATCGACGAAGGCGCCGGCCGGGTCGTCGGGGCGGCCGCTGCCGCCGTCGGTTCCGTCGGAATCGGCGGCCAGCGCCGCTATGCCGGGGGCGCCGTCGAGGTGGATGGCCAGCGCCAGAGCGTATTCCTGGTTGGGTCCGCCGCGGCCCTGGCCGCGCAGCGTGACCGTGAGCTCGCCGCCGGAGAGGATGACCACCCGTCGGCGCTCCGCGCCCAAATCGCGGGCCAAACGGGCATGTTCCGCCGCGACCTCCCGCGCCTCGCCTTGCAGGCGGTCGCCGAGCACCACGCATTCGTAGCCGGCTTCGACGGCGCGGGCTTGCGCGGCCCGCAGCGCATCGGCCGGCCGCGCCACGATCCGATAGTCGGAGCCGGCAAAGATCCTGTCGCCTGGCTTCGGCGTCTCGTTCCCCGGATCGTCGAGCGCCTTGGCCACGGCGGCGGGCAGATCGAGCCGGAAGCGGGCGACGATGGCGCGGGCGTCGTCGAGCGTCGTCGGGTCGGGCACAGTCGGCCCGGAACCGATGACGGAAGGATCGTCGCCGGGCACGTCGGAGATCGCCAGCGTCACCACCTTGGCGGGAAAAGCGAGCCGGGCGAGGCGGCCGCCTTTGATGCGCGAGAGATGCTTGCGCAGCGTATTCATGTCGCCGATGGTGGCGCCGCTGCGCAACAGCGCCCGCGTCACCGCCTGTTTCTCGGCGAGCGTGATGCCCGCGGCCGGCGCGATCCAATTGGCCGACGCGCCGCCGGACAGCAGCACCAGCACGAGATCGTCCGCGCCCGCGGCTTGCGCAAGCGCCAGCGTCCGTTCGGTTCCCTTAAGCCCAGCTTCGTCCGGCACCGGATGGCCGGCCTCGACAATGGGAATATGCCGGGTCGGGCGGCCATAGCCGTGGCGGGTGACGGCGATGCCAGCGAGCCGATCATCGGCGATCCGGCCGAGATAATGCTGCTCGGCGACTTCCGTCATCGACCCCGCCGCCTTGCCGGCGGCCAGCACGATGAGGCGGCCCCGTGGCGGCGGTTCCGGCAGGTTCGGCGGCAGGCACTGCGACGGGTGCGCGGCCGCGACCGCGGTCCGGAACAGCGATTCGAGCAATTCGCGCGACGACGCGGCCATGATCATCCCGGGACCGGACTATGGAAAGGCGGCCCTGCCGCCTCTATCTTTGTCATAACTAGAACGCGGAGAAGACCATGGCTACCGACGACAAGACCGAGCTCGAAGCCGCCGTCTACCGCCGGCTGGTCGAGCACCTGCGCTCCCGCACCGACGTGCAGAACATCGACCTGATGAATCTGGCCGGCTTCTGCCGCAACTGCCTGTCCAACTGGATGAAGGATGCGGCCGACGCCAAAGGCCTGCCGATGACCAAGGACGAAAGCCGCGAGATCGTCTACGGCATGCCCTTTGACGAATGGCGCGCCAAGCATCAGAAGGAAGCGTCGCCCGATCAGAAGGCGGCATTCGAAAAAGCAAGCCCAAAGCACTGAACCTGCGGCTTTTACGCCGCGCTCCTGTGCAGAGCGTGGATGAGCGGGCTTGCGCCTTGATCAAAGCGCGCTGGCGTTCGAAAGCTCTCGCAGTTGAAAATGCGAGGAGTACCCGATGGCCACCGCTGCCGCCGCCAAAGACGAGCAAACCGCCCACCGCTTTGCCAAGGATCAGCTCAAGGCCTTCGTCGAGCGCGTTGAAAAGCTCGAAGAAGAGAAGAAGGCCATCGCCGACGACATCCGCGACGTCTACGCCGAAGCCAAGGGCAACGGCTTCGACGTCAAGTCGCTCCGCGTCGTGGTGCGGCTGCGCAAGCAGGACATCAACGAGCGCAAAGAGCAGGAGGCTATTCTAGAGACCTACCTGCACGCGCTTGGCATGATTTGATGATTTGTCATTCCGGGGCCTCGCGAAGCGAGGAACCCGGAATCCATGGCAACAGTCGCTTCGGCCGCACTCGGCGCCAATTCTGCAATTTCAGCGGATATGGATTCCGGATAGCCGCTTCGCGGCTTCCGGAATGACGGAAGACTATTGCAGCGACGCGGTGCGGGTCGGGTAGGTGATCGTCGACAGGAACACGATCGCGCTGCCGCTGAAATGATCCTGGCTCAGGCCGCGATTCGGGTCAGCTGAGAACGTCATGACCACCGAGCTTGCTGGTTTGACTATCAGGCTGGCGAGGTAGGTGACGTCACGGGCGCCGAACGCCAGCGTCGACAGGAAACGGTGCACGCTCGGCGACAGAATGATCGCGCGCAGCCACGGATTGTCGAGACGCTCGCTGACCTTGACGGCGGCCACCGCGAGCTGAATGGCCTTCTGGACCGAGGTTTTGGGCTGATCGTTGACGCCTTTCACCGCGACCGTGGTCTCGCTCTCGCCGATGACCGCGCCGGCTTTGTCCACGGCGGCGCGCGCCGCGACCGCAATGGCGTGGGAGGGCGACTGTTCGGCATAGGCGAGCGCGAGCTGCGACGGCACACGGTCGTCGGACGCGCCCGGCAACGGGCCGACGGAACCGGTGGCGTTGGGATCGGCACTCGCCACTTCAACGCCACGCGTGCTCTTCGGCTGCGCGGCGGCGGCGGCGTCAGGCTGGCCCTGCCAGTAACCGCGGGCGAAGATGACTTGATTTGGCGAGAGCGACGCAAAGCGGTCGTCGGTCGGGGGCGGCGGCGCCACTTTCTGTGCGGCCGGCGTACGGGCCGCGACCGCAAATGAGTTCGTGCGAATAAGTTTGGTCTGCGCCGCCACGTTGGTCACCGCCGCTTTCACCCGTTCCACGGCGGCAACGGCGACTGCTTTGGCTTTGGCGCGGCTGGTTGCGGCAGGAGCCGGCGCCGCGGCGGGGGCGTACGAGTCGGCATCGTCTTCTTCTTCGCCCTTCCTCAGGCCGAAAAGCTTGGCAATCGGATTGACGCTGTGACGGTCCTCGCTCGCCACCATGGCGCCGACGTCGACGCCGGAATTGCGCGCCGCATCGACCGAATTGTCCGAAGGATTGTTGCCGCGCTGCTGGATCTCGGCAAGCGCGAGCGCATAGCCCTGAAGCGGTTTGCCGTCGCTCGGGATCTGCACGGTCTTGCCGTCCGGGAACACGCGCACCAGCTGCTCATGCGTCATGCGCGGCCACATCCGCACGCTGCCGGTATCCATGTGGACGAACGGCGAGCCGGACGTCGGATAGAAGCCGACGCCGCCGCGCGCAAGCCGTAAGCCGATCTCGCGCAAATGTTCGAGGTCAACGCCCGGGATGTAGAAATCCATGGCGCGGCCGAGCATGTGCTGGCTGAAGCGCGCCACGCCGGCAGAGCGGTGGCGCAGCATGGCGTTGGTCGCCGGCGAACGATAGCCGCACACCACCCAGATCGGCGCCTTGTTGCCGGCCTCGCGCTGTACCTCCCACACCAAGTCGATCAGGTGTGGGTCCATTTTGGTTGCTTCGCTCTTGCGCCAGTCACGCAGGAACCAATTGAGCTTTTCCAGCGCGGCGTCGTCGTAGCGGCCGTCGCGCTTGAAGGTGATGGTGATGTCTTCGTCGGTGTGGATGTGGTGCAGCGAGACGGTGCGGGTGTCGCCTTCGGCGACGGCGTTCTGCAGGGCTCGCGAACCGAACAGGAGCAGAAGGACAGTCAGGCCGCACGCATAGCCGGCGCGCGCCGCAACAAATCGGACAGCTTTCAGGCGCGCCTTACCAAACGGCACGAGCCCATCCCACTTTGACGCGTTGGCGACACGGTCTCGTCCCGGCTCCCCAGCTGAGGCGAGTAACGCTAACGCAGTGTTAAATTGGGAAGGGTTAACGAAACCTTACCGTCGCCCCATCCCCCGACACCATTAGAGCTAACGGCATAGTGTGGCGAAAAATGGCCAGACCCGGCCGCCTGGGGATAGGCTGCCCAAGAGGGGCGGCCTATGCGATGGGGTGGTTAACGGACTGGCGCGGTTTTTAGCGCAGTTCCAGGGACTTAGCGCTGGACCGGGGCTCCGGAACTGGTCTCGCGGCGATGTGGCGCCGCGTGGCGCACCGGCTGCGGCGGCGTGGCCGCCATTCCCCCGCCGAACAGCCGCGAGAAGAAGCTGCCGCCGTCGCCCGGGCCGCCGTAGCTGCCATAGCCGCGGCCGCCAAATAGCGGCGTCGAATCCGGGATCGCCAGGACCTGACGATGCGAGGGGTCTTCCCGGCGCTCGACGGCGACATCGGCCATCCTGCGGTCGTCGCCCTTGAGGATCGCCAGCAGCTGCCTGTCGCGGCCGTAGACGTCGTCGCGGAACTGCAGCTTGCCGTCGTCGTCGACGAAGGCGGTCTGGTAGGTCAGGTTGACCGGGATGTAGGTCGGCAGCTGGATATCCTGCTCGCCGCCGGCGTCGATCATCTTCTTGATGCGCTCAAGCGTATAGCCGTCGTTCGGCCGCACCAGCGACAGCAGCACCTCGGCATATTTCTGCGGATCCTGCACCCGCATGCAGCCGTGGCTGTAGGCGCGCTTGTCGTAGGCGAACAGATTCTTGTCCGGCGTGTCGTGCTGATAGACCAGGAACTTGTTGGGGAAGTTGAAGCGAATGCGGCCGAGCGCATTGTGATCGCCGGGCGGCTGCCAGATGTGCACGGTGCCGTCGGGATTCTTGCCGACCTTCAATCCCATGCGCTCGAGCACCGTCGGATCCTGCTGCAGGGCCGGCAGGTATTCGTGATTGACGATCGACGGCGGCACGTTCCAGGTCGGATTGATGGTGATGTATTTCATCTCCGCCTGCATGATCGGCGTCGGCATTTCCGGCTTGCCGTCGACGATCCGCGTGGTCCAGTAGGGCTTGCCGTCGTGCATCACGCGGAGCGTGAAGTCGGCAAGATTGACGATGACGTAGGTGTTGCCGAGATCGTGCGGCATCCAGCGCCAGCGCTCCATATTGGCGAGGATGATGTCGACCGGCTTGTCGGGCTGGTGGCCGTTGAGCGCGTCGATGGTCTGCTGGGTGAGCGTGCCGGTGACCTTGAGCTGATGGTCTTGCTGGTACTTCTTCACCGCGTCGGCCAGCGGCTTGTCGTAGGTGGTGCCGTCGCCCGAGACGTTCAGCCGTTCGCGCAAGAGCGGCACCCGGTCATCCGATGCGCCGACTTTCGGCGCCGCGCCGTTGGCGACCGGCGACTTCTTGGCGTCGGCCTTGCCGGCGCGGATTTCGGCGAGCTTGGCCTTGAGCGCGAGGTAGCCGGCGGTGCGCGGCTCGTAGGCGTCGAGCGCTTTCGCCATGTCCTTGGCTTCGACCATGGCGGCGAGCACGTCGGCCGGCTCCGGCGCCGTCACGGTGTAAGAGATGTCGCCGCTGACGCGCGACCAATGCACACGGCCGACCGAGGCATGGTGGGCGTAGGTGATGATCGTCATGTCGAGCTTGAGCTCGGCCTCGGCGAGGTCGCCCGGCTCGCTCAGCGCTGAAAAGTTCGGCACTGGGTAATCGGCCGGATCGAGACCGTCCTGGTCGACATGGCCCAGATAGGCGATCACGGCCTTGCCGCGCTCGTTCACTTTGCCGTCGGTGATCCACAGCGGCGCGTAATCGCGGCCGGAATAGAACGCGTCGACGATGGTGCGGTCCTTTTTATTGCCGACGATGCGATCGTATTTGCCGCTGGAGAGATTGCGCAGTTGATCGACGACCGCGGCATCGGCCGTGCTCAAGGCGGGCGCAACCGGCGCTGCGGAGGGCGCAGGTGCGGCAGGCGCGCTGGCGGTCGTGGTGGGTTCCGGAGTTGCCGCCGGTGCAGCGGCTGCTGCCGGAGCAAGGGTCGGCTCCGCCGTCGCGGGCGGTGTCGATCCCGCGGTCGCCGGCAGGTCCGGCGAATCGAGCGGTTGCGGCGTAGCTGTCGCCGCGGGGGCCTTATCGATGTCGTTCGGTCCGGCGAGCGTCACGGCGGGAGCGCCGGCCAGCAGCAGGACGACGGCGGTGGAGGCGAGAAGTTGATTGATGCGGACGCCCGGCATTGCAAATTCTCCTTAAGAGCCTGCGCGATGGACGCAACCTCACGCCGCCTGATGTTTAAGGGCCCCAACGAGGCATTAGTAAGGAACCACACCCGCGGCGGCCGCACTTTAGGTGAGCCGGCCCAGCTTGTCCTGTGCGCAACCGGGAATAATCGGGCGCTTCATGCGATTTTCAGCGGCTGTCGCTCTGTTGCAACGGCGTCGCTATCGGCTTCATCCCGTTCGGTATTCAGGCCCAGCGCTTCGAGCTTGCGGTACAGCGTGGAACGGCCGATTTGCAGCCGCCGCGCCACCTCCGACATCTGACCCCGATAATGGGTAATGGCGTACCGAATGAGTTCGGCCTCCATTTCTTCCAGCGGCCGCACCTCGCCCGAGGCGTCCAACAGCGCCAGCGCATCGCCCGTGGCTGTGGGCGTCATGGCCGTCGCGGCGTCGGGATGGTCCGCAAACGGGGCGGGCAGCGCAATCGGTTCATCGAAGTCCGGCACTAGCGGCTCGCCGGCATGGTTCGGCGTGCCGCCCTGATCTGGACCCTGGGCCGAGACCTGAGCGGAAACTTGCGGAAATTCTGCAAGCCCGATCGTGTCGCCCTCGGCCAGCACCACGGCGCGGAACAGCGTGTTTTCCAGCTGGCGGATGTTGCCCGGCCAATGGAACGCCGCGAGCATGCGCAGCGCTTCCGGCGTGATCAGGCGGATACGCTTGCCCTCTTCGGCGGCAAAGCGCGCCAAAAAATGCCGGGTCAGCGCCGGGATGTCGGTGGGGCGTTCGCGCAAAGGCGGCACGGTGATCGGGAAGACGTGCAGGCGATAGAACAAATCTTCACGAAAACGTCCGGCTTTGACGTCGGCGATCAGGTCGCGATTGGTGGCCGAGACGATGCGAACGTCGACCTTGACGGTTTTGCGGGCGCCAACCGGCTCGACCTCGCCCTCCTGGATGGCGCGCAACAACTTGACCTGGGCCGCGGCCGGCAACTCGCCGACCTCATCGAGAAACAAGGTGCCGCCGGTCGCCTCGACGAACTTGCCGACATGGCGCTCGGTGGCGCCGGTGAACGAGCCTTTCTCGTGGCCGAACAGGATCGACTCGACCAGGTTCTCGGGCATGGCGCCGCAATTCACCGCGATGAACGGCTTTGCGCGCCGCTCGCCGCTGCCGTGAATGGCGCGCGCAATCAATTCCTTGCCGACGCCGGACTCGCCCGAGACCAGCACCGGGATCGTCGACGCCGCCGCCTTCTCCGCCATGCGCAGCACGGCCGCCATAGTGGGGGACTTGGTGACGATGTCATTGAAGCCGAGCGTGCCGGCGCGGCTGTGCTTGATGCGGCTGAGCTCGCCTTCGAGCGCGCTGGTATTGAGCGCATTGCGCAAGCTAACCAGCAGGCGCTCGACGCCCACCGGCTTGACCACGAAATCGATGGCGCCGGCCCGCATCGCCGACACCACATTGTCGATGCCGCCGTGTGCGGTCTGCACGATCACCGGCACATTGATTGACGCTTGACGCAGCCGCGCGAGCACGCCGAGCCCGTCGAGGTTCGGCATCACCAAATCAAGGATCACGCAATCGATCCGCGCGCCGTCGGCGCCGCCGAGCAAGGTCAGCGCCGCATCGCCATTGTCGAGCACGATGGGTTCATAGCCGGACTTCTGCAGCATGGCCTCGAGCAGCCGGCACTGCACCGGATCGTCATCGACAATGAGGATGGCCATTTACTCGTCCCCTCGCGGCTTCGTTGCAGCACGCTGTGCCGTTTCGGGTCACTTTGCGGCAGGAGGCTTAATGGGGTGTTAAGTGGCACGCGGGCTACAGCCCCAGCCGCACATTACAGACATACGGCGCATCCGGATCTTCGCTGATCTCGAAGCCAAGGTCCCGGCACATGTGCAGCATCGGCTCGTTTTCGTGCAGCACTTGTCCTTCGATGGCGCGCAGGTCCTTGGCGCGGGCGTAGGCGATAATCAGTTGCATCAACTGCCAGCCCAGCCCGTGGCTCTTGAGATCGGAGCGGATCAGGATGGCGTATTCGCCGGACGTCGTGTCCGCTTTGTCATGCAGGCGCGCGACGCCGAGCATTGCGCCCGTTGCCTCATCGAGTGCGATGAAGGCCATGGCCTTGGCGTAGTCGATCTGGATGAAACGGGCGAGAAAGTCGTGGCTGAACTCTTTCACCAGGCCGAAAAAGCGCAAGCGCACATCGTCCGTGGTCACGGCCGCGAGGAACGGCCCGTAAAGTGGCTCGTCGTCCGGCCGCAGCGGACGGATGTGAACCGCCTGTCCATCAGGCAGCGTGACGTGGCGTTCCCATTCGCGAATATCGATGGCCATGGCCGTAACGTCACATCGCGCGACACGCGCGACTATGTTCGCAACAACAAGTGCCGCGCCCGCTCGACAGTCGCCCTCGCATACGCGGCAAGCTGCTCATCCGACGCATTGCTGATCGGATGCCCGATCACGGCGAACTTGTAGCCGGGCATGCCGAGCACCCGGCACATCATCTCCGCCGCGCTGACGAAACGTTCCGTCATCACGCCGATGGCGGGGACGCCTTGCCGTTCTGCCGTGATGGAGTCGTGCAGACTGCACGATGAGCAGCTGCCTCAATCGCCGACGCCGGTGACGACGGCTTGCCAGTTTTTGATCTCATCAACGATATGCGCATCGGCCGGCGCGCTGTAGTTTGCCTTCCGCCGATAAACGACATCGGCGACGCCGAATTCTTGGCGCAGCATACGGTCGAGGTGGGCGAAGTAGCCCGCGGTGCCCTCTTTGCCGTTGGAGATGAAGCCGATGGTCTTGCCCTTGAGCGAAACCGGGCGGGGCGCCGGCTGGCCGCCGGCGGCCTTTCTTTCATTCGTCGGATCGAACACGCGAAGGATCATGGTTTTTGCTCCGCTGGTACTTTTTGTACTTTAGCCTTTCGGCGGCTCGCAGTCGACGCAGGCGCCGATAGCTGCCGTCACGGCTTTGGTCTTGCTGCCGAACCACGGTGCGATGACGGCGCCAAAACCGCCGGCCGGGCCGCCGGCCGCGACGACGAGGAGATGATCCGGCGACGATAGCGCGGTGTGAACCGTCTCGCCGCGGTCGCGCACCACCGCGCCCTTGCCGACGTCGGTCCATTCGGCGCGGCGGATGCGGGCGCGCTCGTAGATGAATTCGGCGATGTCGCGCTTGGTCCAGCCGGCGTCCTGGATGTGATCGCGCAACTGCTTCGGAATGATGATGGCGTAATTGCCGCCGTAGATCGAATAGTGGCGCTGGTTGGCGCGCATCTCGGCGGCGAAGGTTTCAAGAATCTCGCGCGGATCTTTGGTCCATTCGTTCATGATCTGGCGCGGCGCCATGGCGCCCATCACGGTGACGGCGGAGAGGCCTTCCGGGATGCCGCGCACCACCGACAACGGTTGCCAGGTGGTGTCCTCCTCGTCCTCGGCGATGCAGTAGGAGAATTTTCCAGGATGCCCGAGCGTGCTGCGGTCGATGCCGCCGGGGCGCGCGTCAAGCAGATTGATCAGCGCAAGCCGCAGCGCGCGGCCGATCACGGCGGTGGCGCGGTCGCTGTTACCCAGCGTGTTGAAGGTGGAGTTGGCGCCGATTTCGCGGCGGACCGGCCCATTGATGATGACGAGGACTGCGGCGCCGCCGGTGCTCGACGTCACGCCATGCATCAGGAATTCTTCTTTCATCATCGCCTGCCAGGCGGTGGCGACGATGGGGAAGTGCATCGGCAGGCAGCCGGCCATCACCGCGTTGATGGCGAGTTTTTCCGCGGTGATCGGCTGCTCGCGCACCGGCTCGATGCCGATGAGCATGTCCGGCGGCATCAGCGCCCATTCCAGGCAGGCGGCGACCGCATCTTCAGTCGGCGGCACCACGGGCAGGCCGTCGGTCCAGCCATTGGAATGATAAAACTCCTGCGCCGCGGCGAAGTCGTCGACGTCGTAGACTTTGGATGTCAGCGCGGCTGTCATCGCTCGTCGCCTTGCATCGCCGGAATCACGGTCATCAGAATAGTCCAGACAGAATATAGAACAAAACCGCCATCAATGCCGAGGCCGGTATGGTGACGATCCACGCGATCACGATATTGGTCGCGATATTCCAGCGCACCGCCGAAGCTTTCCGCGCCGCGCCGACGCCGATGATCGATCCGGTCACCGTATGCGTGGTCGAAACCGGAATGCCGAGATAAGTCGCGGCGAACAGCATGATGGCGCCGCCGGTCGAGGCGCAGCAGCCTTGCACCGGCGTCATGCGGGTGATCTTCGAGCCGACCGTGTTGACGATGCGCCAGCCGCCGATCAGCGTGCCGAGCCCCATGGCGGCCTGGCAGGTGATCACCACCCAGAACGGCACATAGAATTCCTTGCCGAGCTGGCCTTGCGAGAACAGCAGCACGGCGATGATGCCCATGGTCTTCTGCGCGTCGTTGCCGCCATGGCCCAGCGAGATCGCCGAGGCGGCGGCAAATTGCAGCCATTTGAAAGTGCCTTCCACCGCCCGCGGATTGGCGCGCACGAAAGCCCAGGACACCGCCAGCACCAAAAACAGCGCCAGAAGAAAGCCGAGCAGCGGCGACAGCACGATGAAGACGCTGGTCGTCAGCAAGCCGGGCCACACGATCGAGGCAAGGCCGGCCTTGGTGACGCCGGCGCCCACCAGCCCGCCGATCAGCGCGTGCGAGCTCGAGGACGGAATGCCACCCCACCAGGTGATGAGATTCCAGGAGATGGCGCCCATCAGCGCGCCGAAAATGACGCGCGCGTCCATCACGTCCGCCGAGACGATGCCGACGCCGATGGTGCGCGCCACGTGCACGCCGAACAACAGGAAGGCGATGAAATTGAAAAACGCCGCCCACAGCACCGCGTAGCGCGGCCGCAGCATGCGCGTCGAGACGATGGTGGCGATCGAATTGGCGGTATCGTGCAGGCCGTTGAGCAGATCGAACGCCAGCGCCACGGCGATCAGGCCGATCAGCACTGGCAGGCTCAAGAGAGCGGTCATGGCGCCATGCGCTCGTTAAAGCTGATCGACGACGATGGAATTGATTTCGTTCGATACGTCCTCAAATCGATCAACGACCTTTTCCAGATGATCGTAGAGCTCCGAACCGACGATGAAGCTCATGACATTGCCTTGCGCATTGCCTTGCGGATTATTCTGGCGATTGGCCAGGAACAGCGCCTTGAGGCCTTGATCGCAGACATTGTCGGCCTGTTCTTCGATGGCGATGATCTTTGCGGTCAACGTATTGAGCCGCCCCGCATTGGTGCCGATCGCGCTCAAGAGCGGCACCGCTTCGAGCACCAGGTTTGCCGCCTGCACGACGACGTCGCCCATCTCCCGCATCTGCGGCTCAAAAGTTCTGACCTCGAACAGGTCGATGATCTTGGCGGTCTTGTTCATCTGGTCGATGGAATCGTCCATTGAGGAAATAAGGTCCTGAATGTCGGTGCGATCGAACGGCGTGATGAAGGTGCGCCGCACCGCGGTCAGGACCTGACGGGTGATTTCGTCGGCTTCGGCCTCGCGTTCGAAAATCTGCTTGCAATAGCGCTCGATGCTGTCGCCGCCTTGGAGCAATCCGCGCAACGCTTCGGCGCCGGCGACGACGATCGTGGCATGCCGCGTGAACAGGTCGAAGAAACGCTCTTCCCTGGGCATCATCGCTTGGAACCAGCCGAACATCGGTGCCTCGCCTGTGGCCGGACGTCGAATCCAGGCGGCCATGTTAAATGGCGCGAGGCGGCCGCTCAATGCACCGGCATTGGACAAAGCGCGCAAAGCGCATCCCGGCAAGCGCGGGATTTTTCGACCGGCGCGACAAGACGGCCCTTGCGATTGGGCGGCAACCGCGCCAAATGAGGGCCGGTGAGGCCACTCAAGCGCATGTCGAAAATCTCGCGAAAAACCAGGTCAAAAACCGGCGCGGCGCGGCACGGCGTGCTGCCCGAATGGGACCTCAGCGCGCTCTATTCCGGCCTCGACGATCCCGCCATTAAGCGCGATCTCGATCGCACCGATGCCGACTGCTTGGCTTTCGAGCAAGCCTACAAGGGCAAGCTCGCGGCACTCGCCGCCACGCCGCAGGGCGGCGCAGCGCTCGGTGAAGCGGTGCGGCGCTATGAGGCGATCAGCGATCGCATGGGCCGGCTCGGCTCCTATGCGGTGCTCATCCATGCGGGCGATACGGTCGATCCGGCGCGCACCAAGTTTTATGGCGACATGCAGGAGCGGATGACCGCGGCCTCGACGCACCTGTTGTTCTTCGAGCTCGAGCTCAACCGCATCGACGACGCGCAGATCGAAGCGGCGTTGGCCGATGCCACGCTCGGCCATTACCGGCCGTGGCTCGATGACGTGCGCCGGTACCGGCCGTATCAGCTCGAGGATCGCGTCGAGCAGCTGTTTCACGAAAAATCGATGACGGCGTACACGGCGTGGAATCGCCAGTTCGACGCCACCATCGCCAATCTACGCTTCAAGGTGTCGGGCAAGACGCTGGCCATCGAGCCGACGCTGAATTTTTTGCAGGACCGCGACGGCAAAAAACGCAAAATCGCCGCACAGGCGCTGGCGCATACCTTCAAGGACAACGTGGCGCAGTTCGCGCTGATCTTGAACACGCTCGCCAAGGACAAGGAAATCTCCGACCGCTGGCGCGGATTCACCGACATCGCCGACGAGCGGCATCTGTCGAACCGGGTCGAGCGCGAGGTGGTCGACGCACTGGTCACGGCGGTGCGCGCCGCCTATCCGCAGCTCTCGCACCGCTATTACGCGCTCAAGGCCAAATGGTTCGGCAAGAAGCGGTTGCCGCAATGGGACCGCAACGCGCCGCTGCCGCAGTCCGTAACCCGCACCATCGGCTGGGCCGAGGCCAAGGATACGGTGCTGACCGCCTACGGAGCGTTCTCGCCGAAAATGGCGACCATCGCCGAGCGGTTTTTTGCCGAGCGCTGGATCGACGCCCCGGTACGGCCGGGCAAGGCGCCGGGCGCGTTCTCGCACTCGACGACGCCGTCGGCGCATCCTTTTGTGCTGCTCAACTACCAGGGCAAGCCGCGCGACGTGATGACGCTGGCGCACGAACTCGGCCACGGCGTGCATCAGGTGCTGGCGGCGCCGAACGGAGCCTTGATGGCGCCGACGCCGCTGACGCTGGCCGAGACCGCGAGTGTGTTCGGCGAGATGCTGACATTCAAGAAACTGCTCGCCGGCACGCGCGACGGCAAAGAACGCAAGGCCATGCTCGCCGCCAAGGTCGAGGACATGATCAACACCGTGGTGCGGCAGATCGCGTTCTATACCTTCGAGCGCGCCGTCCACACCGAGCGCAAGAGCGGCGAATTGACCGCCGAGCGCATCGGCGAATTATGGCTCGACGTGCAGCGCGAGAGTCTCGGTCCGGCCATCGAGCTGAAACCCGGCTACGAGACGTTCTGGGTTTACATTCCGCATTTCATCCACACGCCGTTCTATGTCTACGCCTATGCGTTCGGCGATTGCCTGGTGAATTCGCTCTATGCGGTCTACGAGAATGCCAACGACGGTTTTGTCGAACGCTATCTCGCCATGCTGTCGGCCGGCGGCACAAAACCCTATGCCGAGTTGCTGGCGCCGTTCGGCCTCAATGCGCGCGATCCGACGTTCTGGCAGGGTGGGCTTGGCGTGATCGAGCGGATGATCGGGGAATTGGAAGCGCTGGAACAATAGGCGGTCGCGAAAACCGCCATGCAATCGTTGATTGCGATGCGGTCAGGTTGAGCTTAGGCTCCTTTTGCGCGGGGGTGTGCCATGGCGGACGAAGAGAAAAGTGCGCCTGAAAGCGAATTCGGCAAACGCCACCAATTCTACGAAGTCTTTCAAAAAGAAGTCGAGCTGATCAACGCGCGGCGGACGCGAGACGGCCGCCCGACATTCGCACTCGAAGACGAGGTGCCGCAGGACGCCGCCGGCGAGCGTTTTCTCCGGCCGCCGAAAGACGCGCAGGTCGTCGGCCTTGCGCATTCAGGCGGCGGCATCCGGTCGGCGGCATTCTGCCTCGGCGTGCTCCAGGGGCTCGACGCAACAAAGGTGCTCAAGCAGGTCGACTATCTGTCGACGGTCTCCGGCGGCGGCTATATCGGCTGCTCGCTGACCGCCGCGTTGGATGCGGACGCCGATTTTCCATTCACCAGCAGGCTGGCCGAGGACGAAACGCCCGCATTGCAGCATATCCGCGATCATTCGAACTATCTGTTTCCCAGCGGCGCGAGCGACTTCTTGCACAATGCCTCGGTCTATGCGCGCGGCCTTATCGTCAATGTGGTGTTGGTGGCGCCGGTTCTTCTGGCCGCGTCCGCGCTCACGCTGTTGTACTATTCGCTGCGCGGCCCCATCGGCGAGAAGATAGCGGTACTGAATCCCTTCGGCTTGAAGCACTTCTTTCTCAGCCTCGACCTGGCCTTGCTGTTGTTCGCCGTCGGCATCGTTTGGGGATTTTTTCAGTCCAGGAAAGCCAGAGAGACAAAAGCCGAAATACCCGGGCTATGGACCACGGCGGTCGGCTCGCTCGTCATTGCGTTCTTTGTCGTGCTGTTTTGCGAGCTGCAGCCGTTCATCCTCGATGCGATGGTCGATGAG
Source organism: uncultured Alphaproteobacteria bacterium (assembly GCA_963821175.1). Taxonomy (GTDB): domain Bacteria; phylum Pseudomonadota; class Alphaproteobacteria; order Rhizobiales; family Xanthobacteraceae; genus BOG-931. Next base: position 36,940 of record CAWGCU010000021.1, on the reverse strand, counting down.
AAGGGCAATGTTTCAGTCGTGGCGAAGCGCTGGATCGATACGCTCTCCGCGGTATTGGCGCCGGTCGGGGCGGTCATCGCCTTGCTCGCCAGCAAGCTCGGTGAATACGTCAAGAGCGCCGCGCAGTCGCCCAAGTGGTCGATGCAGATGAAGGGGCTGGCTCTGAAGGCGGCTATCCATGTGGGTGGCCTCATTCTGCCGCTCGTGATCTGGGTGCTCTATCTGGACGTCACCCATTGGGGTCTGTGCATCAATGGCACCTACAAATGCGAGGCGCCTACCTGGCTGGCCCATGCGGCGCGTGCGACTTTCGCCTGGCCGGGGTATTCGGCGACGGCGCTGTATATCGCGGTCGCATTGGCCTGTTTCATCCTCTCGTTCTTCATGCGGCCGAACGCCAATTCGTTGCACCCGCTTTACCGCGATCGGCTGGGAACGGCCTTCCTGTTCAAGCCGGCATCGCAACTCGGCGCGGACGACGACTTGCCGCCGGCACGGCCGTTGCTCAGCGCGATCAGCGGATTGAACGGGCCTTACCATTTGATCAACGCGGCGCTCAACGTCCAGCAATCCAAGACCGCGAACAAGCGCGGGCGCAACGCGGATTTTTTCGTCTTCAGCCAGAAATTCGTCGGCAGCAAATCCACCGATTACGTTGCCACCTGCGACGTCGAGAAAGTCGCCGTCGGCTTCGATCTCGCCACCGCCATGGCGGTGTCGGGTGCGGCGGTGTCCTCGAACATGGGCGCCGAGAGCATCAAACCGCTGACGGCGACGTTGGCTTTGCTGAACATCCGGCTGGGCTATTGGCTGCGCAATCCGCGGCATCTGGCCCATGCCAGGCCGTCGGATGCGCCGGGCCAGGCGCCGACCATGACCGCATTCCGCCGGCGCCACAATATTCTGGCGAATTACTATTTTCTCGGCGAAGTCTTCGGCTTGCTCAACGAGCACCGCAAATCGGTCTATCTCACCGACGGCGGTCACATCGAGAATCTCGGTATCTACGAGCTGCTCAGGCGCCGCTGCGGCGTCATCATTGCGGTCGATGTCGATGCCGATCCGCAAATGGCGTTCGGATCGTTCAATACGCTGGAGCGTTATGCGTTGATCGACCTCGGCGTCAGGATCAACTTGCCGTGGCAGAAGATCGCCGACGAGAGCCTGAAGACGAGCCAGTCGATCGACGACAAGAGCGACACGCCCAAGCATCACGGCCCGCATTGTGCCATCGGCGAGATCTTTTATCCGGCAGGGCGCAAGGGCATTCTGATCTACATCAAAGCCTCGCTGACCGGCGATGAAAACGACTGCGTCTTCGATTACAAGAAACGCCATAGCGACTTCCCGCACGAGACCACGCTCGATCAGTGGTTCAGCGAAGAACAGTTCGAGGCCTATCGCGCGCTCGGCTTCCACGCCGCTTACGGCTTGTTCGCCGGCGGCGACAGGTTTGCCCATCTCGATCTTCACGAAAATCCCGACGTGCCGGCACAAGTGGGTTTGCTCAACGATCTCTTTGCTGTCACTCTTTTTGAACCCACTGCGGCCTAAACCCGGCCATCGGCGCCATCATTCCGTCGCCTTACTGACGCCTTGGTTTGGCTCGGCCCTCCTCGTCGGAATAAGCAGCGATCCATGACCGACCGCGAAAAGAATCGTCTCTCCGCCCGTGCCGCGCGTTATGCGCGGGTCGGCGCCAATGTCGGCGGCGTTGCGGCGCGCTATGCCGGCCGGCGGCTCCTTGGCGGCGAGCCCGACCGCGCCGGCGAGGCGAGCGCGCTGTCTTCTGCATTGGGACGGCTCAAGGGGCCGCTGATGAAGGTCGCCCAGTTGATGGCGACCATTCCCGATCTGTTGCCGCCGGAATACGCCGCCGAATTGCAGAAGCTGCAGAGCGACGCGCCGCCCATGGGCTGGGCCTTCGTCAAACGCCGCATGATGGCCGAGCTCGGCGCAGACTGGGCGAAAAGGTTTGCGAGCTTCGAGCATCATCCGGCCGCGGCCGCTTCGCTCGGCCAGGTGCACCGCGCCCGCTCGCTCGACGGCGCGATGCTGGCCTGTAAGCTGCAATATCCCGACATGCAGTCCGCGGTCGAAGCCGACCTGCAGCAATTACAATGGCTGCTCGCGATTCGAAGACGGCTCGATTCGGCCATCGATACCAGCGAAATCGGCAAGGAAGTCGGCGCACGGGTGCGCGAGGAATTGGATTACCGCCGCGAAGCCAAGCACGCGGCGCTCTACCGCGCCATGCTCGACGGCGTCGATATCGTGCGCGTGCCGCGCGCCTGGCCGGAACTGTCGACTGGACGGCTGCTCACGCTCGACTGGCTCGATGGCAGCAAGATGCTGACCCACAGGAACGATCCGCTCGAAATTCGCAACGCGCTGGCCACCGCCATGTTCACCGCGTGGTGGTTTCCGTTCAGCCGCTTCGGCGTCATCCATGGCGATCCGCATCTCGGCAACTACACGGTTTTCGCCCGCGACGGCGCCCCCGCCGGCATCAACCTGCTCGATTACGGCTGCATCCGCATTTTCCCGCCGAAATTCGTGCGCGGCGTCGTCGATCTCTATCACGGGCTGTTGCGCGGCGACGACGATCTCGTCGTGCACGCCTACGAGACTTGGGGTTTTCGCAAACTGTCGCGCGATCTCATCGACACGCTCAACATCTGGGCGCGCTTCATCTATGCCCCACTGCTCGACGACCGTGTGCGCAGCATTGCCGATGGCGTGAAGCCGTCGGAATACGGCCGGCGTGAAGCCTTCCGCGTGCACCAGGCGCTCAAGCAGAAAGGCCCGGTGACGGTGCCGCGAGAGTTCGTGTTCATGGATCGTGCGGCGATCGGGCTTGGTGCCGTGTTCCTGCACTTGCGCGCTGAGCTGAATTTTTATCAGCTGTTCAACGAGGCGATCGAACGGTTCTCGATGGACCGCGTCGCCAAGCGCCAGGCCGACGCGCTCACGGCGGTCGGCTTAGCGGAAACCCACTAGCAACAGTCGCAATCGACGCCTTCGAGCGCAACCAACGCGTTTTTCATGAAGGCCGGCGGCAGGTCGTCCTCGACTACGTCGGCGAGCGGCTTGAAAATTTTGAAATGATGCCGCCCGGCGGCGGTCCAGAAGACCAGGTGGGTTTCGACCGGGGGGCAGCCGGGGACGCCGCAGGCGACTTCCGACACCATGATCGTCTCGTCGTCGGTGAGCGCAAAGCGCGTGCGCGTCCAGTCGCGCACCCGATCGACCACGGTATCATGGCCTGGGCTCGGCTTTCGCGAGCGCATGATGTCGAACGGGATGGGCATCGTACCTACATCCTTGAAGCCGCAAGGGCTTGCGGATTGCGGAAACGAGACACTAGAGTGGATTTATACGGGCAAGAAGACCAACAAGGAGTGATTTTCTGTGGCTGAAAAAGTACTGGCGGCGGTGCGCACCGGGCCGAGCAAGACCGAAATCCGCGAATATCCGATGCCAGACGTCCCGGAGGACGCCGCGTTGATGAAGATGGAGGTCGGCGGCATCTGCGGCACCGACGTCAAGCTCTACAAGCATCCGCCGAACAACAAGCCTACCATCATGGGCCACGAGAATATCGGCTATATCGCCAAGGCCGGCCGCGAGTTCACGCTTCGCAAAGGATTTAAAGAGGGAGACCTCGTCTTTGTCGAGCACTACGTGTCATGCGGCAAGTGCGAATGGTGCCACGCCGGTCAGTACCGCCATTGCGAGAACACCAACTGGCGCACCAATCCCGACGCCATCCGCTACGGCTATACGTCGGACGAAAAGCCGCCGCACCTTTGGGGCGGCTTCGCGCAATACATGTACCTGCCGTGGAACGCCGTGGTGCATCACGTGCCGAAGGGCGTTTCCGCAGAACTTGCAGGCCTCGTCACGCCGATGGCGAACGGCGTCGAGTGGTCGCTGTTCGACGGCGGCGTCGGCTATAACTCAACGGTGCTGATCCAGGGCCCCGGCCAGCAGGGCCTGTCGCAGACCGTGATCTGCAAGCAGGCCGGCGCCTCGCTGATCATCGTCACCGGCACGTCCAAGGACAAAGCGCGCATGGACGTCGCCAAAAAGCTCGGCGCCGACCACGTCATCGACGTGCAGAAGGAAGATCCGCTCGAACGCATCATGCAAATCACCGGCGGCAAGGGTGTCGACGTTGCGCTCGACTGCACTGCCGGCGCCGGAACTATTCCCATTTTGCTCGGCATCGAGGCGCTCAAGCGCAAGGGCGGCGTCATCGTGGCGCAGGGTGAAATGGCGCAGTTCCCCAACTTCCCGCTGGAGAAATTCACGGTGAAGTTCATCACCATGAAGAGCGCGCGCGGCCACAGCTACAAGGCCTGCGAGCTGGCGCTGGCGCAGCTTGCGTCAAAACGCTTTCCGCTGGAGCTCGTCACCACCCACCGCTTCGGCCTTAACGATGTCGACCGCGCCATCAAATCGGTGGGCGGGGAGGGCGTACCGGATGTCATCCACGCTTCCCTCATGCCGTGGCTGTGAGGGCGGCAATGTCGCAGGCCGCGTGCGCGGCCATGTGTTACGCTCTCCGTGCCGGCGGGAATCCCGAATTGTGATCGAGGAGATGCAAATGGCCGCGATGCGTAATGTTCACCGATGGCTCGTTGCCGGCTTTGCTCTTGCCGCAGCTCTCGGCCTCGCCGGCCGCGTCCAGGCGCAGGAGCTGACCATCGGCACCATCGGCGCCTCGAGCGACGCGCCGCTCTTCATCGCCGATGCGATGGGCTACTACGCCGAACAGGGGCTGAAGGTGAATTTCGTGCGCTTCGATTCGGCAGCGAAGATGATCCCGTCGCTGGGCTCCGGTGAAGTCGACGTCGGCTCGGGCGCCACCTCGGCCGGGCTCTACAACGCGGTCAAGCGCGGCATCAACATCAAAGTCGTCTCAGACAAGGCGCGCAACGCCCTTGGCTACGGCTTCGAGGCGATCCTGGCGCGCACCGATCTGGTCGACGGCGGCAAGATCAAGAGTGTCAAGGATTTCAAAGGCCTGAAAGTCGCGATGTCAGCCAACGGCAACAGCGAAAATGCGATCATGAATTACGCGCTCGTGAAAAACGGATTGACCTACAACGATATCGATCCGGTCTTTCTCGGCTTTCCCAATCAGATCGCCGCCTACGCCAACAAAGGGATCGATGCGAGCCTCACGGTTGAGCCGACAACCACCGAATTGCTCAAATCGGGCACTGCGAAGAAGATCGTCGGCATCGACGAGGTGATCCCCAACTGCCAGACCGCGGTGGTCTTCTACAGCCCAAAATTCGTCGAGGATCAGCCCGGCAACGCCAAGAAATTCATGGTGGCACTGGTCAAGGCGATGCGCTTTTACAATGACTCATTGAAAGACGGGCACATCGCCGGGCCGAATGCCGACCAGGTGATCAAGATCCTCACCGAGTACTCCTTCATCAAGGATCCGGCAGTACACCGCGACATCATCTCTCAGGCAGTCGATCCGGACGGCCAGCTCGACATGTCGTCGCTGCAGATGTTCTGGCAGTTCTTCAAGGACAGCAAGCAGATTGATGGCTCGGTCAAGGTCGAGGACGTGGTCGATCTCAGCTATGTGCACGAGGCCTCGCAGAAGCTCGGGCCTTATGTGAAGAAGACGGCGACGCGGTAGCCGGCGTGTCCAATCGTCCGCTTTCGGAGCGACAAGGCGTGCCTGCAACAGCGCGGTCTCGGGGACAAGTCGGCGATTCTGAACCGTCGGGTGAAACTTAGCTTGCCTTCAATTGTCGTCCGCTCACCACCAGCATCGCGATGACCAATTATTTTGTCCGAAAAACGGTTGCCAGCCTCCAGGCGGAGGCCGAAGAGGCCGAATTCCAGCAGCTCACCGCGCACGACGGCGTGCCGCTCAAGCGCAGTCTCTCGGCTCTCACCCTGGTGTCGCTCGGCGTCGGCGACATTGTCGGCGCCGGCATTTTCGTGCTGACCGGACACGCCGCCGCGGCCAATGCCGGCCCGGCGATCACCCTGTCGTTCGTGCTCGCCGGGTTTGCTTGTGCCTGTGCCCGGGCTGTGTTACGCCGAGATGGCCTCGACTGTGCCGATCGCCGGCAGCGCCTATACCTATGCCTATGCGACGATGGGGGAGTTCGTCGCCTGGGTCGTCGGCTGGGACCTGATCTTCGAATATGCGCTCGGCGCCGCGACGGTCGCCATCGGCTGGTTGGGCTATGTGGTCAGCTTCCTGAACGATCTCGGCATTACCGTGCCTGCCGCCTATGCGAGCGCGCCACTGGCCTACGACGCCGCCCATGGCGCGTGGCAAATCACCGGCACGATCCTCAACGTGCCGGCAATGCTCGTCGTCGCCGGCGTCACGGCGCTGGCGGTGATCGGCATCCACGAGTCGGCGCGGGTCAACAACGTCATCGTCGCGATCAAGCTTGCGATCGTCTTGTTGTTCATCGTCGCGGCCGCGTCACATTTCAGCACGGGGAATTGGGTGACGGCGGGCAACCCGGAGGGGCATTTCATTCCGCCCAATGCCGGCTTCGGCGATTTCGGATGGAGCGGCGTGGTGCGTGGCGCCGCCGTGGTCTTCTTCGCCTATATCGGCTTCGACGCCGTCTCGACGACCGCGCAGGAGGCGATAAATCCGAAGCGCGACATGCCGATCGGCATTCTTGGGTCGCTGGTGCTGTGCACTGTTCTCTACATCGCCGTCGGCATCGTGTTGACCGGCATCGTCCCGTACGACCGGCTTAACGTCCCCGATCCGATCGCCGTCGGCATCAATGCCATCGGGCTGAAGTGGCTGGCGCCGATCATGAAGCTCGGCATCATCCTCGGTCTGACCTCCGTGATCCTTGTCGGCATTTTGGGCCAGCCGCGCATCGTCTATGCGATGGCGCGCGATGGCCTGTTGCCACCGGTCGCCGCCAAAGTGCACCCGCGTTTTCGCACGCCTTATATCACCACGCTGATCACCGGCAGCGTCGTGACGATTCTCGCGGCGCTGTTGCCGATCGGCCTGGTCGGCGAATTGGTCAGCATCGGCACGCTGTTCGCATTCGCTGTCGTCTGTATCGGCGTGCTCGTGCTGCGGATCAGGGAGCCGGCCGTGCTGCGGCCATTTCGGACGCCCGCCGTGTATGTCGTTGCGCCACTCGGTGCGGCGTCAGCCCTGCTGCTGATGCTCGGGCTGCCGCTCGACACCTGGCTGCGCTTCGGCCTTTGGCTTCTGATCGGGCTTGCGGTCTATTGGCTTTACGGCGTGCGCCACAGCCGGGCGCAAAACACGTCATCTCCGAAGCCCGCGTAGCTCGGATGTGATCCGCCCGAGCGGACGAACGCGCCTGTCATCGCGGGGCATGACAGATCGGGAAGCGGCGTGGTAGCAGGGCGCATGAACTCCATCTTTGTTGCGCACGGGACGGCGGTCGCGGTCCCGATCTGGTTCGTTACGGCAGCGACCTACGCGGACGTGCGCGCTCGCCTCGACGCGCCCGCCCGCGCCTTTGCCGACGCGGCGGGGTTCGAGCCCAAGGCCGGGCGCTATCTGCTGCTGCCGGGCACCGGCGGTCTCGGCGGCGTGCTGTTCGGCATCGAGGCGAACGGCGACGTGAAGGATTTATTCCTTCCCGGCCGCCTGCCGCAGCTGTTGCCGGACGGTGTATACCGGTTCGCCAACGAGCCGCACGATGCGCGGCTCGCCGCGCTCGCCGTGGCGCTCGGCTCCTACCGCTTCACGCGCTACCGCAAGTCGGACGGGCACCAGGTCAAGCTCGAACTGTCGCAAAGCCTCGATCGCGACGAGCTTTTGCACATTGCCGAAGCCGTGACGCTGGCGCGCGATCTCATCAACACGCCGGCCAACGACATGGGGCCGGCCGATCTCGAAGCGGCGGTGCGGAAGCTTGCGACAAGGCACAACGCCGAAATCAGCGCCATCGTCGGCGACGATTTGTTGGCGCAGAATTTTCCTTTGATCCACGCCGTCGGCCGCGCCGCGGCACCGACGGCCACGCCGCGGCTGATCGACATGGTGTGGGGCGACGACAAGCATCCGCGCGTGACCTTGGTCGGCAAGGGCGTCTGCTTCGATACCGGCGGCCTCGATATCAAGCCTGAGTCCGGCATGCTCAACATGAAGAAGGACATGGGCGGCGCGGCAACGGCTTTGGCGCTGGCGCACATGATCATGGCGCGCGGCTTGAAGGTGCGGCTGCGCGTGCTTATTCCGGCGGTGGAGAATTCGATCGCGGGCGCGAGTTTCCGCCCGCGCGATATCTATACGTCGCGAAAAGGCCTCACGGTCGAGATCGGCAACACCGACGCCGAGGGCCGGCTCATCCTGGCCGACGCGTTAGCGCTGGCCGACGAGGAGAAGCCCGAACTGATCGCCGATTTTGCCACGCTGACCGGCGCCGCGCGCGTCGCGCTCGGCCCGGATGTGCCGGCGTTCTTCACCGACGACGATGCGCTCGCCGGCGAGTTGATGAATTGCGCAAGCACCGAGAACGATCCGCTGTGGCGCCTGCCGCTGTGGCGGCCCTACGAGGCGATGTTGGAGTCTAAAATCGCCGACATCAACAATGTCGGCGGCAGCCAGGGCGGCGCCATCACCGCGGCCCTGTTCATGCGCCGCTTCGTCAGCGCAAAATCCTGGCTGCATTTCGACCTGTTTGCCTGGTCGGCGACCGCCAAGCCGGGCCGGCCGGAAGGCGGCGACTGCCAGGCGGCGCGCGCGCTCTACGCGCTGCTCGCCGCGCGCTACGGCTGAACGGCCGATGCCCGCGTTCGATCCCCGCCTGACGCCGGCACGCGCCGATGTTGCGGCAAAGCATTTCGAAGGCAAAGTGAAAGCGGCGCGTTATGTCGAAGGCCGCGTCTACGAAGTCATCGAGCCGCAGGCGCCGCTGCGCCGCGAGCCGCGGCCTGACGCGCCGCTCGAAACCGAGGCGCTCAAGGGCGAGCGCCTCACCATCTACGATTCGAACGGGGAGGGTTGGGCGTGGGGTCAGCTCGCGGCAGACGGCTATGTCGGCTGGTTGCCCGAAAACGCGCTAGCGCCGCCGGGCGCGACGCCAACGCATAAGGTGACGGCGCTACGCACGCTGGCGTTTCCCGGACCGTCGATCAAACTGCCGCCGCTCGAAGCGCTACCGCTCGGCGCGCGCCTCGCCATCGCGCGCATCGAGGATCGCATGGCGGTGACGCCATCCGGCGCCTATGTGCCGGCCACGCATCTTGCGCCGCTCGACCAGAATGAAACGGATTTCGTCGCGGTCGCCGAGCGCTTCCTCGGCGCACCCTATCTGTGGGGCGGTAAGACCGCGCTCGGCCTCGACTGCTCGGGTCTCGTCCAGGTCGCGCTGACAGCGTGCGGAGTCTCATGTCCACGCGACAGCGACATGCAGGAACAGGCATTGGGAACGGCGATGTCCGCCGATCCTTCAGCGCTCAAGCGCGGCGATCTGATTTTCTGGAAAGGCCACGTCGCCGTCGTGCGCGACCGGAACTCTCTGCTGCACGCGAACGCCTATCACATGGCCGTCGCGATAGAGCCGGTTGCCGAAGCAGTAGCCCGCATCCGCAATGCCGGAAGCGAAATCACCAGCATCAGGCGAATTGCTTCTTCCTGAGAAATTTGAAACTACGATATTCGCCGAAGCATCGCGGCATGGCCGTCGCGTAGAATGCGCGCAGGCAACCGACAGGAGGCCGCGATGACCATCACCGTCTTCATCCATTACCAACTCGATCCCTACAAGCGCGATGGATTTGAAGCTTACGCGCGCAATTGGCTCAAAATCATTCCGAAATGCGGCGGCGAAGTCGTCGGTTATTGGATGCCGCACGAGGGCACAGACAACATCGCCTACGGGCTGATCTCGTTCGAGAGCTTGGCAGCCTACGAGGCCTATCGCGCGCGATTGAAGTCCGACAGCGCGGGCGTCGCGAACTTCGCGCTGGCGCAAAAGGAGCGCCTCATTATCTGCGAGGAACGCACGTTCCTGCGGCAAGTGGAGTGAGGTTCAAGTCTTCCGGTTATGCGCGTTCCACTCGCGCTCGAGATTGGCGATCAGCGCCGGGCTGAAATGGCAGTAGGCCTGGTCGCGAGCGTAAGCGGAAAAATACATCCGGAATGTGTCGAGCGTCTCCTGCCCGATGCGCAGCGCGCGGCGGTTTGAGGTGGCGCTGACCGCGCCGGAACTGGTCAGGCCGGCGATGACGCGATCGAGGGCCGCGTCCATGTCGGCGGCCGGCGCGATCTCGTCGCAGATCAGGCGGCCTTCCGGGCTGTCGCAGACGAGCTTGCGCTCGTATTGGATCGCTTGGCGGGCGATGCGGTCGCCGGTAAAGCGCGGCAAGCGCAGGTTGGCGGCGCCTGGAATGATGCCTTCCTTGCGCGCCGGCAGCGTCATGAAAGCGTCGTTGGCGGCGAGCACATAGTCCATGGTCAGCAGGATCTGGCAATGGCCGCCGATGGCAAAACCCTCGACCGCGGCGATCCACGGCTTTTCGATTGCGGTGCCGTGCACGTCGTCGGGCAGCAATTCGGGCCGCGCCACGCCGCGGAAGAATTTGTGCACGAAGCCGAGATCGCGCCTGAGGAACCAGACAAACGGAATCTGGCCGCGATAAAGATGCGTCAGGTTGATGCCGGCGCCGAACAGTTTTTTGCCGCGATATTTCGGATGCTCGACCTCGCCGCCGCGCAGCACGGCAATGTCGGTCTTGGCATCGAGGATGGCGACATCGACCGCGGTCTCCATGGCGTCGAGCGTGGTGTCGTCCTCGGCATTGAGGAAGCGCTCGTTCTTCGAGGTCACGATCGCGGCCTTGCCGCGGCGCTCGATCAAAACCTTGCCGAAATCGATGCGGCCGTCGGCGGCGAATTTTTGCAAATGCTCGGCGGTCTCCCGCCGCGGCAATAACATGGCATGGCACAGGTGCCGGCCGGCAGTTTCGCTGGCGAGCACGTGTGCAAGGAAAATGCCTTGGTCGATCTCGACGCCGTCCTTTTCGCCCTGCAGGTGCTCGGCTTCGGCCGCGACTTGCGCGGCGGTCGGTGTCAGGCCGGGGACGGCCATGGCCGCGGCGAAGACCAGATCTTCCAAGCGAATGAATTGCGAGCGTTGGTGCGTCAGCTCGTCGTAGAGCGTCTCGGCGTGAGCGGCGAGGAAATGCTCGCGCTGCTCGCGCGCGGCGGCGAGGATGGACTGTGCCGCGCGCGCCTCGCCAACACTTCGCGCCGGCTTCCTCGGCAGGCGGCCGAGCAGATCGGCGCCGAGCTGCCAGTATCGCGAATAGCGCGGCCGATCGACATAGCCATCGCCGGCGCGCTTTGGCGCAGCCGCGATCCATTCGGCAACCGCGTGCTGATCGAGGCCGGCGGAGTGCAGTTCGGCCGCAGGCATGGCGGTATCGACACTCATCGCGGCGATCCTTTCACTCTTCCATTCGGCGTTTCAGCTTTTCGCCCGCCGGTCGATGACGCGTTTTGCTTTGCCTTGCGAACGCTCGATGGTGCCCGGCTCGAGCACGCGCACCGTGGCGCTGACGCCGACATAGGCCTTGATCAAATGCTCGGCCTGCTTCGCCAGCGCCGCATTGTCGTCGGCGCCCAGTTTACCGGCAAGCTCGGGTCGCATCTCGACCAGCACATCGAGCTCGTCGAGATTGTGCGGCCGGCGCACCTCCAAGACGTAATGCGGCGCCAGTTGCGGCTCGCGGCCGAGTACCGCTTCGATCTGCGAAGGAAAGACGTTGACGCCGCGGATGATCAGCATGTCGTCGCTGCGGCCCTTGACTCTTTCGATGCGGCGCATGGTGCGCGCCGTGCCGGGAAGCAGCCTAGTCAGATCGCGGGTGCGATAGCGGATGACCGGCATTGCCTCCTTGGTCAGCGAGGTGAAGACGAGCTCGCCGGATTCGCCGTCCGGCAGCACGCGGCCGCTGTCAGGATCGATGATCTCAGGAAAGAAGTGATCCTCCCATACCGTCAGCCCGTCGCGCGTCTCGGCGCATTCCTGCGCGACGCCGGGGCCCATGACTTCCGACAGGCCGTAGAGATCGAGGGCCACGATGCCCATGCGCCGCTCGATTTCCGCACGCATGGTTTCGGTCCAGGGTTCGGCGCCGAAAATGCCAAGCCGCAGGCTGCAGTCGGCGGGCGAAAATCCCTGGCGCTCGAACTCGTCGGCGATGGCCAGCATATAGGATGGCGTCACCATGATGATGTCGGGGGCAAAATCGCGGATGAGCTGCACCTGCCGCTCGGTAAAACCGCCGCCGACCGGAATGACCGCTGCGCCCAAAGCCTCGCCGCCGTAATGGGCACCCAGCCCACCGGTGAACAGGCCGTAGCCGTAAGCGACGTGAATCTTGTCGGCTGAGCGGCCGCCGGCGGCGCGGATCGAGCGCGCCATCAACAGCGACCAGGTGTCGATATCGTTTTTGGTGTAGCCGACGACGGTCGGCTTGCCGGTGGTTCCGCTCGAAGCGTGGATGCGCACGATGTCGGCCATCGGCACCGCGAACATGCCGAACGGATAATTCTGCCGGAGATCCTCTTTGGTGGTGAACGGAAATTTGGCGAGATCGGCAAGCTCTTTCAGGTCGGCGGGATGTACGCCGGCGGCATCGAGTTTTTTCTTGTAATGCGGGACGCGCTCGTAAGCCTGATGCAGCGTCGCCTTCAGGCGATCGAGCTGAAGCGCAATGAGCGCATCCTTGCTGGCCTTTTCGATCGGTTCAAGTTGGTCGAGCGCGCCCATGAGTGTCATTCGGCCTTGATGCCGGTCTCCTTGATGATCGGCGTCCAGCGGGCGATTTCCGCCTTCTGCTTGGCAGCAAGCGCCTCGGGCGTTTGATCGTCGACCGGCCAGATTTCCTGGCCGATTTTTTTGAATCGCTCCTGGATGGCGGGATCGGCCAGCGCCGTGCGAATGGCGGCGTTGAGCTTCGTGATCGCCTCCTTCGGAGTGCCCTTTGGCGCCCACATGCCGTGCCAGAAGCTGGCGTCGATATTGTGGATGCCGAGCTCGTCCAGCGTCGGCACGTCGGGCGCCGCCCACCAGCGCTTGGGCTGCAGTACCGCATAGGCCTTGAGTTCGCCGCTCTGGACGTAAGCCAGCGTCGAGGCCGCCTGGCCGACGTCGAAATCGATATGGCCGCCGAGCAGGTCCTCAGCGAGCGGCGCGCCGCCGCGGTAGGGCACGATTTGAAACGACGGTGCCGGTTTCTTTGGCGAAGATGCGCCCGGCGACGTCGGTCGGGCCGCCGACCCCGACCGTGCCCATGGTGGCCTTGCCGTCTTGCGCCTTGAGCCAGGCGATGAGCCCTTTGAGGTCGTCGGCGGGCAATGATTTTCTTGGCGATGATCCAGATCGGCGTGTCGGCGATCAGCGAGACCGGCTCGAAATCGTTCACCACGTCGTAGTCGAGCTTCATGATCGCGGGATTGAAGACATGGGTCTGCACATGGCCGATGCTCAGCGTGTAGCCGTCGGGCGCGGCGTGCGCCACGCGGCCGACGCCGATGGCGCCGCCGGCGCCGCTGACATTCTCGACGATGATGGTCTGGCCGAGGGCTGCCTGCATCCGCTCGGCCAAGAGGCGCGCGATGGTGTCGGTCGGGCCGCCGGCCGGGTAGGGCACGATGATGGTGATGACGTGCGACGGATAGCTCTGCGCCTGCGCGTTGAACGCGCCCGCCGCGAGCAAGGCGAGGGCGAGTGCAATCACTTTGCGCATGGCTGTCTCCTCCGCGCGGCGTTGCCGGGTTCTTGAGGGGCCGGGCTGGCCGCGGTACATCTTACATCAAGTCGGCCGGCGTGAAGCCGACGCCCGGACGTGGAGGAAGCGCCCCATGCAAGATACGATCGATAGCGAGGTCACGTCCAAGATCGAGGTCACGCCGTTGTCGCCGGCCTGCGGTGCCGAGATCAGCGGGGTCGATCTGTCCAAGCCGCTGTCGGCGCACGAGGTGGAGGCCATCAAGGACGCCTGGGGCAAGCATCTGGTGCTGGTGTTCCGCGGCCAAAAAGTCTCGCAGGACGACCAGCTGCGCTTTGCCTCCTATTTCGGCGATCTCGGCACCCGCAAGAAGGCGCCCGAGGCGCTGCGCGCCCGTACCGAGGGCGTCCAGCAGGACAACGAGAAGGTGCTCCTGGTCAGCAACATCAAAGTGGACGGCAAGCCGATCGGCGCCTTCGGCGAGGGCGAGTTCTGGTTCCACATCGATTCCGGCTACACGCCGCGGCCGTACAAATACACGTTCCTCCATGCGCTCGAACTGCCGTCGCGCGGCGGCAATACGATGTTCTCCAACATGTACAAGGCCTACGAGGCGGTGCCGCCGGCGCTGAAGGAGAAGCTCAAGGGCAAGACGGCGCTGCACATCCACGAATATAATCGTGCCAAGCAGGCCAATTCGTCGGGCGACATCAGCGGCATTCCCCATCACGCGCACCCGATCTTCATCACGCACCCCGATACCGGGCGCAAAACCCTGTTCGTCGACCGGTTGATGACCACGCGCATCGAAGGCGTCAGCCGAGAGGAGAGCGACGACATCCTCGATCAGCTCTACGAGATCGGCGAGCGCCGCGAGTTCATCTTCGAGCACGTCTGGCAGCTCGGCGACTTTCTGATGTGGGACAACCGCTGCACCATCCACGCCCGCACCGATTTTCCGAAAGAAGAGCGCCGGCTGCTGCGCCGCTGCACGGTCGAAGGCGAGCCGCTGTTCGAGTGAAGGAAACGACCATGTCAAATCTTGCCGCGCAACGTTTGCCGGTTTTCGAAAAATTCATCGGCGATTTGCGCGCCGTTTGGGCGGCGGAAAACGACGATCAGCGTCGCATGGAACGGGCGAAGCCGCTCCTGGAGCGGCTGGTGCTGGACGAAACGCTCAAAACCCATTCGGCGAGCTGGCCGTCGACCGAAGGCCGCAAGAATCTCCTGCTCTATGTCGATCCGGACTACGCCTTCGTCGTCAACGGCGTGGTGCGCATGCCCGGCCGCACCGGCAGCGTGCACGATCATGCCGATGCCTGGGTGCTCTATGGCGTGCTCGACGGCACCGAGAGCCTGGAGCGCTTCGAGCGCGTCGACGACGGCAGCCGGCCGGGCCATGCCGAAGTGAAGCTCGCCTCGGTGACGACCGGCTCGCAGGGCAAGGTCGATCTGGTGGCGCCGCGCGCCATTCACGCGGAGCAGGGCGGTCCGACCCGCTCGGTGGCGATCATCGTGCGCAGCCAAAAACTCGGCGAGGGCACGGTGCTGCAGCATCAATACGATCGCGCGACCAACACGGTGGTCGAGCGCTACGGCCCGACGCAAATTCCCTACGACCTCGCCGGTTGAACGCTCGTCTCTCGCTTCCCGGCATCGCGATCGGTGCGCGGTGCCATTTCGCCTGATTAAAGATCTCTGCATCCCGATTGGAGATGTCCACCATGGAACCATTGCCGAAAGGCGCAAATTTCGTGCGCGCCAAAACCCTGTGGGAGATCGGCCTGCATATCGCCGGCAATCCGGCGACGCCCTACGGCGGCAATCGCGACATGGTCATCACGGTCGGCAGCGGCTCGGGCGAAGCGTTCCGGCCGTGGCTGCGGCTGGCATCCGGCTCGGCCATTCTGGCCGAGGAAGTGGCCAAGGGCGGGCTCGAAGCCGCCTTCGTCAATCCGTCGGCGCTGCTCACCCAAGCCTATCGCGGCGTCGGCCTGTTCCGCACGGCGTTGCCGGTGCGGATCATCGCGTCCTATCCGAGCTGGGATCGCTTCGTCTTCATGGTTCACCCGCGCACGGGCATTCGTTCGCTCAAGGACATCAAGGCGAAGCAGTATCCGCTGCGCGTCTCGGTGCGCGAAGATCCGACGCACTCGACCTTGGTCCTGATCGAGCAAGCCTTCGCGCTGCACGGCTTCAAACTTCAGGACATCGAGGCCTGGGGCGGGCGCATCATCACCTGCGGCGGGCCGTCCGACGTGCGCCGCCTCGATCCGCTGGCGCGCGGCGAGATCGACGCGGTGTTCGACGAGGGCATCAAGGTGTGGCTCAACGAGGCGCTGGCGGCCGGTCTCGTGCCGCTCGAGATCGAGCCGGCCGAGTTCGATGCGCTCGGGCAGTTGGGATGGCGGCGGGTTGTTCTGCCCAAGGCGCGATTCCCGGGCTTGGCGCGGGATTTCGATACGTTCGATTTCAGCGGCTGGCCGATCTACACCAGCGCGTCGCTGCCGGAGCAGATGGCCTACGACATCTGCGGCGCGCTCGCCGCGCGCGAAGCGGAGGTGCCGTGGGAGAAGAACACCGGCGGCTCGGCGCTGCACATGGTCAGCGAGACCGAGTCGACGCCGATGGACGTGCCGCTGCACCCGGGCGCCGAGCGCTGGTATCGCGAGCACAAATAAACGGTCTAGAATTTTTGTTTGAGCATAATCTTATCCGAAAACCGGTTTCCACTTTTCGGGATCATGCTCTATCCGACCGGTGCAAGGGCGTTGCGCAGCGGCGCGCTCGGAATCATCAGCAGGCCGGTGAACGGCTGGCTCAGTTCCAGGATCAAGAAGATCGCGCATGACGCCGACAGCGCAAACAGCGACAGGAAGGCGAACACCGTCACGTTGAGCGCCGCGAACAGGCTGAAGCTCGCGAATATGATGATGAGCCAGAACGCCAGGATGGCGATAAACGGCGCCGGAATGGCGCTGTCGGATTCCGCGAACAGCAACAGGCGGGTTTGCGCCAAGATCGGTGCTGATCTGCGCCGCCCGGCTCTGCAGCGAGCGCTGCAGGTCGTTCTTCGGCGACAGCGCTTGAATGGCGATATAGACGCTTTCGGCCTTGGTGTCCGTGGCGAACGGCCGCGCCGCATCCGCCGCCTTTTCGTGCCAAATCCGGTCGGCGAGCGGCCCGATCGCGCTGCGCATCGCGACGCGGATCGGCTGCGCTTCCGGGCCATATTGCTCCAGCAAAGCGTCGAGCAGGATGACGTCGGCGGTGATTTGCTTGACTTGACCGCTCTGGGTGTCGAACGAACCCTTGGCCGATGCGATCAGCAGACCGAGCACCAGCGCGGCGATGGTTGCGATCAGCCCGGCGCCGAGCCGCACGATGTCTTGCGAGTCCTTGCTGAGATGATGCTGCGGCAACGTGGTGCGCAGCAACGCGCCGAGCACGATGCCGCCGAGGGTCAACGCAAATATCAGGCACGACAAAACAGCGGGGCTCATGGTTCATCTCCGAAGCCGGCGGTTGCCGCGGCTTGCGTATTTGCGGGTCAGCCTCACGGGCAGCGCAGATAAGGCTTCAGATCGGTGAACGACGTGCCGATCGAGACCCGGTCGCCGCCCTCGGGCCGCAGAATCATATTGACGACATCGGCCTTGGCCGCTTGCCCATCGCCTTCGCACTGGGCATGAACGGCATAGTTCGGCCCGAGCGAGCCCGCCGTCTCCACGATCCACCGCACGCTGCACTTGCCGTCGGCGGTGCTGTAGCCGTCCGCCGCAATCGTGATGTTGGACTTGTCCTTCGCCGCGCAGAGCTCGGCGCTCGGCGCCCACCGTCCCACCAGCACACTGGGGAACGTGGTGTGTCGTACCTCATCGGCGCCCGCGCGTTGCGACGGCAGCGCCGAAACGGCCAGGATCGCCAAAAAAATCGCAGAAGCTGGTTCGCATCATTGTGAGCCCCCGGTTCCAACACGCCCTCAGTCGGCATCGATATTGGTGGCGCTGCAGAAAGAATACGCGGACGAGATTGCGCTCGCCGACCACCTCGCCGAGTGAGCGAAAGGCAAAGAAGGGAATCAAGATCAACAGCACGACGATGCTGGTTGCAATCCGTTGATCCAGCGTACCACCGCCGAATTCGGCGAGGGAGTCCGCGACCTTGCGGTGGTGCATGAGGCCCACGACGACCTCCTCAAGCGCGTTGAGGATGAGCAACAGCACGAGAAATACCAACGACCTGTGCAGCGTCGGCCAAATCAGAGGCAGCGCCTTGAAACGCTCGCCAAGGTGGAGCGCTCGTCCGACCAGCACGAATTTGGCGCAGATCAGGGCCTTCACCGCGGCGAAAGCAAACGGCGCGAACGGGATGCCTTGCGCCTGGAGAATGGCGGCTTTCAGATAGGCGAGCGCGCTGAAGCAGATGGTGAGATAGGCCGCAATGACGACAAACTCCCTCAATTCGGTGGTGGCTCTTTCGCGCGATTGACGCTTTCGCCGCGATACTGCTCATCGTCTCTGTCTCCCCCGCACCATGCTCGATCGGCCTTCTTCAGATGACTTCCTCGGTCTTGTCGTCGGTCTCGCCGTAGCGGCGCAGCGTTGCCGGACTTGGTGCCGGCATAAAGCTGTTCGAGCCCGGGCGCGATCTTGGCGTTCTCGCGCTCGAACAACGAATTGCCGGCAAGATCGCTCTCGACCAGGAACGGGCCGAATTTTTCCACGTCGAGCACCCAGACCGCCTGCGCGAGGCCGAGCTCCTCCAGCCAATAGACGCCGGCGACGCGCTTGATGCCGCGGCCGAGCAGCGCGCCGGTGCCGTAGCCGACGGTGGTCAGATAGACCGCATTGTTGGGCACGAAATGCTCGCGATAGGTCGCCGACGTCATGCCGCCTTTGCCGATGATGATGTTGCAGCCGGAGATTTTGAACCAGCCGTCGAGCCATTGCGCGAAACGGAACGACGCCGTCGCGGTGACCGCGCCGACGGTATAGCTGCCGTCGGGATTGATCGACGCCGCCGGCGAGCAATGGAAATTGGTGATGCCGAGCGCGTCCTTGTCCGCCGGCATGCCGACGCCGTCCGCGATGGCGCGCTTGTAGACGCCCTCGCGCGCCGTGAAGACGCGGCCGGTGAGATAGGCGACCGAACCGATTTCCAGTTGGCGAAGATTTTCCGTGCGCGCCGGAAGCTCGATATGAACGGTCTTGAGGTCAGCCATGATTATTCCGCCGCCTCGGCCGCTTGCTGGCCCCATTCGACCGTGGAGCGGCGCATGTAATCGGTGAACCACATCGGGTCGGTGCGGAACGTCGCCTTGCCGTCGGTCGAAATACGCGCGCACGCGCGTCGAGAGGAAAGACAAAACATGTGCACCGACATCGGCATGCCGCCGGTGTGGCAATAGCCGACCTCGATGTGGCAATCGATCACCATGGACGAGCCGACAAAACCCATGGCGCCCATGCCGATATTGTTGCCGATATCCTTGAACTCCTCCTCCAGCGCGGCGATTTTCGGGTCCGGATTGCGCGAGCCGACGACGCGCAGGCAGGACGCCTGCTTGCCGAGCACCATGGAGGTGTCCTTCGAGCCGCCGAGCCCGACGCCGACGATGGCCGGCTGGCAGGCGAGCCCGCGCTTGCCGAAGCCGATCAAGGTATCGAGAAAGAAGCGCTTGATGCCTTCGATGCCGTCGCCGGGAAACAGCATGCGATAATCCGAGCCGAACAGGCCGCCTTTGTGCACGGTGGTCAGCTCGATCCAGTCGGCGTCGGGATGGAACGCATATTCGATCTCCGGCGCGCCGATGCCGACATTGTTGTTGTGATCGGTGCGCCACAGCGGATGCACGCGGTTCGGCCGCAGCGGCACGTTGGTGGTGGCGCGCGCGGTGGCGCGGCGCAGCGCCGCTTCCAGCGCCACCGGGCCGCCTTCGATGCGCGCGTCGTTGCCGATCTTGACGTACCAGCGCGGCAGGCCGGTATCGCCGCACATGGCGCGGCGGTCTTCCTTGGCGGCTTCGTAATTCTCCAGCATGGCCTTGATGACGAAGGCCGACAGATCGCCTTTTTCGGTATCGACGCAGCGCCGCAAGCCGTCGAGATAATCGTCAGGAATTTCGATGGCGGCCTTCGCCATCAAATCCTCGGCGGTGCGCTGGATGCTCGACAGCGGAATCATGTTCGCCTCATTTTATTCGGCCGCGATGCGATCGCGCAGCAGCGTCTCGCCCGGCTTCACATGGGTGAACTGCACCGGGCTGTTCGCCGATCTCGATGCCGTTCGCGCCCTGCCGCGCCACCGTGAATGTCGAAGTGGCGAAGTCGCCGGGTTCCGGGAAATCGGACCGGAAATGGGCGCCGCGGGAATTCTCGCGCTTCAACGCCGCGAGCGCAATGACCCGGCTCACTTCGCACAAGGAGCGCAGATTGAGCCAGTCGTGCCAGGTCAGATTGAAGCGGCGGTCGGCGTCGGCGACGCCGGTGGCCAGGAGTTCCGCTTCGATCCGGTCGAGCGCCGCGAGGCCGCGCTCGATGCTGGCGCGGTCGCGCACGACGCCGACTTCGTCCCACATGGTATCGAGCAGCTTTTCGCGCAGCGCATTCAAGTCGCCGGGCTTTTGCGCAAACGGATGCTGCGCGCGGGCAAGTTCGGCATCGAGCACGTTGGCATCCGGCTCCCGATGACCCGGATTGGCGGCGATCCAGCGCGGCATCACGTCGCCGGCGATGCCGCCGAACACCGTCGAGTTGGCGACGCCGTTGCCGCCGAGCCGGTTGGCGCCGTGCATGCCGCTGGCGTCCTCGCCGGCGACGAACAGCCCGAAACGCTCCGTCGCGGTATCGACCTCGCAGACGACGCCGCCCATGAAATAATGCGCCGTCGGCACCACTTCGACCAGGCCGCCGGCCAGATCGAAACCGCAGTCGCGGCAGCGATCCACCATGCCCTTGAACTCCTTCGCCACTTTGGCCGGCCCGAGATGGCCCATCTTGATATAGACGCCGCCGTTGCGGCGTAGTGCGCCCGGCGCGCATCTCGGCATAGATGGCGCGGCTGACGACGTCGCGGGTGGCGCGCTCGAGTTTTGGATCGTAGTCGCCCATGAAGCGGTGCATGGCGCCGTTGAGGAGATGGCCGCCGGACCCGCGCAAGCCTTCTTCCAGCACCGTGCCGGTCATGCGCGTGTCCGGGCCGGCGAGCAGGCCGGTCGGATGGAATTGCACCATCTCCATGTCGCGCAAGCGGAAGTCCGAGCCGCAGCGCCATGGCAAGGCCGTCCATGCTCTTGTCGCCGGACGGCGTGTGATAGCGATACATGGTCGGCCCGCCGCCGGTCGCCAGCAGCACGGCTTGGGCGGCGACGAAACGGAATTCGCCGGTGCGCACGTCGATCAGCAGCACGCCGGAGAGCGCGCCGTCCTTCGCCGGGATCAGCGCGACGGCGCGATGTTCCTCGAGCCGGCGGATCGGCCGCGCCCACACCTGCTCCATCAGCCGGTTGATGATCTCGATGCCGGTGAGGTCGCCCTTGTGCACGGTGCGATCGAAAGTCTGGCCGGCGAAGGCTTTGCCGTGGAGCGTGCCGTCGGGATTGCGATCGAAGAAGCAGCCGATCTCGTTTTCCAGTTCCTGCACGCGCTCGATCGCCTTGGTGACCAGCGTCCAGGCCAGCTCCTGGTGCGGCAGCCATTTGCCGCCTTCGATGGTGTCCATGAAATGGCGCTCGATGGAGTCGCCGGGATTGAGCGCGACGTTGTAGCCGCCCTGCACCATGCGGGTGCAGCCGCATTTGCCGAGCAGGCCCTTGCTGACGATGGTGATGTCGAGATCGGGATTGGCCTTCAAGGCGTGCAGCGCCGCAAACAGTCCGGCGCCGCCGGCGCCGAGGATCAGAATGTCGGTCTTGAGGTGTTCGACGTTCATTCTCAAAACACCCGCGCCAAAAATATGAACGCGATGATCGCCGATACCGCCGCCGCGATGGTCGCCAGCTGCTTTTGGCCGTCGCGCCAATCGAGATTCTCGATCACCAAAACGCGCAAGCCGCCGAGCAGATGCACCGTGAGCAGGAAGACGAGCCCGCCTTCGGCAAATTTCACCAGCGGCTGATCGGTCCAGCGCAAGAAGCTTTCAAGCTTCGCTTCGCCGTCGATGGCGAGGCCAAGCGCCAGAAAATGCAACGGCAGGAAAATCGCCAAAGCGAGACCCGACAGCCGATGCACCATGGCTGCGATCCACAGCGCGCTGCCGCGATGTTTTATTGCCCGCGCGATCACGACAGCACCACGGCAAAAACCGCGCGAGCACCGAGAGCCGCCAACAGCAAACCGAACACGACGGCGAATAACTCGGCACGGCGATCGTTAAGCGGCGACCATTCGGTCAAAACGTTGCGCACGCCGATCGCGGCGTGAATGGAAGCGGCGGCGACGAAAAGTCCGTAGTACGACGCCCAGACGATGCTGCCATGGGTACGCGACAGAATATCCGCCGCCGTCATGCCATTGCGCGTGGCATAGAAGATGACGGCGATGTGGACGAGCACGAGCGGCACCATCAGCGCCGCCGTCGCCCGCTGCCACAGATAGAGCCGCACGTTCATGCCTTGATCTCGCCCTTGAGATACGCCGCGGTCGTGCGGCGCTTGAGCCCGGCAATGGCAGCGGTCGGATTGAGCGCCTGCGGGCAAAGTTCCTGGCAGGATTGATGCGAGTGGCAGGCGTGGCAACCGCCCGCCGCCGACACCGCTTGCAGGCGCGCGGCGCCGCCGGCGTCGCGCTCGTCGTTGTCCAGCGTCCATGCCCGCGTCAGCGCCGCCGGGCCGAGATAATCCGCGTTCCAGCGCACCGTATCGCAGGCGGCGTAACAGACGCCGCAATTGATGCATTCGATCGCCGCGTCGACCAAGCGCCGCGCCGGGCTGTCGGGGCGGATTTGCTCGATTTCCTCGTGCCTTGTCTTGGTCGGCGCAAAAACGCCTTGAGCTTGCTGCCACTTCTCAAAGAACGGCTGCATGTCGGTCGCCAAATCCTTGATGACCGGCAGGTTTTCCAACGGGCCGATCTCGAGGCGCCCGCTGCCCGCGACCTTGGCCACATGGGTGCGGCAGGTCCAGCGCGGCTTGCCATTGACCGTCATGGCGCAAGAGCCGCAGACGCCGACCCGGCAGGCGAAACGATACGACAATGTCGGATCGATATGGCGCTGCACGAAGGTCACGACGTCGAGCACGGTCTGGCTCTCGCGCTGCGGCACATGATAGGTCTCGTAGCGGCCGTCCTTGCCGCCGCGCCAGAGCGATACCGACAGGTCTCCAAGCATCTCTTCAAAAGCTCCTCGGCCTGGCCTTGTTACGCTCGCGACGCCGGACAGTCTAGCAAGCCCGCAGCGCGCGAATAATGTGCCAAGACATCTGCGTTTGCCGCGGTTCCGGTGCAGCGACGCATGCGCAGTTCACAGCTTGCCTGACCCGCGCAAAAGGCACAGTCTGAACGTTGGAGGCTGCGCATCTCGACAGAACGCGCCCCATCGCCGGTCCGGAAGCCTTCGCTGCACGTAATGCAGCAGATGAACCGGATTGGAGCACAAGGGAGGATCCACTCATGACCAAGCATGATGAAGGCCGTCGTGCGTTCCTGGTCGCGCTGGGCGCCGGCGCCGCAGCGACCACAGCGTTGGTTCCGGACGCACTCGCCAAGAGCAATCACCAGCACCACGCCGCGATGGATGCGCCGGCAAAGGACCGTGCCGAGCATGTCATGCATGACATGAGCGGCGGCCACGGCGCGTTCTTCAACGACGACGATTCGCGCACCATCACCGCGTTCACCGAGCGGCTGATGCCAGGTGCGCCGGGCCTGCCGGGGGCGACCGATGCCGGCGTCCTGAACTACATCGATCTTGCGCTCGCCGGCGCCTATTCCGACCAGCAGGATTTTTACCGGCGCGGCCTCATCCAGCTCGACGCCCACTGCACGCAAACTTACGGCAAGCCGTTCCGCAGGCTCACGGCGGAACAACAGGACGAAACCATCACCGCGCTGGAGCAGGGCAAGGCGCCCGCCTTCGTGTGGCCGACCGCGCAGGCGTTTTTCAACACGCTGCGCACCCACACCATGGAAGGCATGTTCGCCGACCCGATCTATGGCGGCAACAAGGACTTTGCCGGCTGGCGCCTGGTCGGTTTCCCCGGCGCGCAGCCGATCTTCACCGAGGAGGACATGCAAAGCACCAAAGCGTTCACGCGCGAGCCCATCGTCGGCTTGCAGGCGCGGGCGAAGAGCAGGGAGGGCTGAGCCATGGCTACCGATAGAATGGCAACCGAGAAAACCGATGTCGTGATCATTGGTGTCGGCGCTGCCGGCGGCATCATCGCGGCCGAGCTCGCCAAGGCCGGCATGAAAGTGATCGGGCTCGAACGCGGTCCGCGGCTCAAGACGGCGGACTTCGAACCGCACGACGAGTTGCGCTATTTCGAGCGCCAGGATCTGCGGCCCAACGTCAAGACCGATCCGGTCACCTGGCGGCCGAACGGCAATGCGCGCGCCAATCCAATGCCGAGCTTGAACAACGGCAACCAGGCCGGCGGCGGCACGGTGCATTACGGCACGCTGTCGTGGCGCATGCACGAGGACGATTTCCGCGTGCGCAGCAAAACCGTCGAGCGTTACGGCGCGTCGGCGATCCCGCAAGACTCCTCGCTGGTCGACTGGCCGCTGAGCTACGCCGAGATCGAGCCGTTCTACGACCAGGCCGAGTACGAGCTTGGCGTGTCGGGCAAAGCCGGCAACCTGCAGGGCAAGACGATCGCCGGCGGCAACGTCTTCGAGGCGCCGCGCAGCCGCGAATACCCGCTGCCGCCGTTGCTCGTCGATCAGTCGGCGATCTTGTTCGAGGCCGGCGCCAAAAAGCTCGGGCTGCATCCGTTCTCGTCGCCGCGCGCCATCGCTTCGGTGCCCTACAACAACCGGCCGGGCTGCACCTATTGCGGCTTCTGCCAGGCGTTCGGCTGCCACGTCGGTGCCAAATCATCGATCCTGGTCACCAAACTGCCCGAGGCCGACGCCACCGGCAATTTCAAGCTCCTCACCGGCGCCATGTGCTATCGCGTCAACAGCGACAACACCGGCAAAGTGACGGGCGTGTCGTATTACGGCCCCGGCCGCACCGACAACACCATCGAAGCCGACATCGTCATCGTGGCGCCGTTCATCTACGACAATACGCGGCTGATGCTGCTGTCGAAGACCGATAAATTCCCGAACGGGCTGGCCAATTCGAGCGGCCACCTCGGCAAGCACATCATGGCGCACATGATGGCGAACGTGTTCGTCACCTTCGACGATCGCTACATCAACAACTTCATGGGCCCGAGCGCCCAGAAGCACACCATCGACGACTTCAACGCCGACAATTTCGACCACGCGGGCCTCGGCTTCATCCGCGGCGCGCAGCTCTCGATCGGCACGCCGAACCTGCAAGGCGGTCCGATTGCGGCTTCAACTATCGCGACGCCGCCCGGCATACCGAAATGGGGCGCAAAATATCGCGACTTCTTCGCCAAGGCCTATGCGCGGCACGGCGCCATGGTGGCGCAGACCGAGAACCTGCCGTATCCGGACCAGACCATCGATCTCGATCCGAATGTGCGCGACGCCTGGGGCATGCCGGCGCCGCGCGTCACCTACGACTGGCGACGGCCGAACGAGAAAGCGCGAGTCGCGTTCGTGCAGAACAAGCTCGTCGAGATCGGCCGCGCCATGGGCGGCCCGCAAGTCTGGCCGGCGCCGGTCAGCCCGGCCGGCGCGCCGGGCGCCCACCACGAGGGCGGCACCCGCATGGGCAGTGACCCGAAGGACTCGGTTGTCAACAAATACAGCCAGACCTGGGATCACCCCAATCTGTTCCTGGTCGGCTCATCGACCTTCCCGACCATGGGCGCGGGCTTCAACCCGACGCTGACCATCCAGGCGCTGGCCTATATGACGGCCGACGCCATTGTGAAAAAATACCGGAATAATCCGGGGCCGCTGATCTGACGGTGACGCCGCGGGCCGCAATCGTGCGACCTGCGGCGACAAACTTTGGGGAAGTTTTACGCGAGCCATGAAGCACAGCACCGATCGCATTCTCACCACGCATGCCGGCAGCCTGTCGCGGCCGGCGAACCTCATCGCCATGAGCAAGGCAATTGCCGTCGGTGAAAGCAAAGGCGATGCGGCTTACGCGCAATGCCTCGCCGCATCGGTTGCCGATGTGGTCAAGAAACAGCGCGAGCTCGGCGTCGACATTCCCGACGACGGCGAGTTCGGCAAGCCGGTGGGCGGCTCCTACGATTACGGGGCATGGTGGAATTACGCCTTTGCCCGGATGTCGGGATTTTCACCGGCGGGCAGCCCTGCCGCCGCCGCGCACGAAACCCAGCATAAGAAATCGACCGTCGCCGACGTGGCGCTGACCTCGTTCGCCAATCGCCGCGACTGGCAGAAATTCGGCGAATTTTATCTCGACCCGGAATCGAGCGGCAGTCTTATGGGGAGCGCGGCGCGGCGGCCGGTGGGGCGGGCGGCTTGTACCGGGCCGATCAAATATACCGGCCATGCGGCACTCCAGGCCGATATCGACAATCTGAAAAAGGCGCTGGCCGCGACCGGCGCCGAAGAGGGCTTCATGTGTTCGATCGGCCCGGGCAGCTTCGCCCGCGGCGTCGACCTCTATTACAAGACCGAAGAAGAGTTTTTGTTCGCCTCGGCCGACGCCATGCGCGACGAATACAAGGCCATCGTCGATGCCGGCATCGTCTTGCAGATCGACGATCCAAGCCTTCCCGACAACTGGGACATGATCAATCCCGAGCCGCCGCTCAAGGAGTTCAAGAAATTCGAGCAGGTGCGCATGGAAGCGCTTAATCACGCGCTGCGGGGGCTTCCGGCCGACCGCATCCGCTTCCATATTTGTTGGGGCAGCTGGCACGGCCCGCACACCACCGACATTCCGTTGCGCGACATCGTCGATCTGGTGCTCAGCGTCAACGCCGGCGCCTATTCGGTGGAAGCCGGCAATGTCCGCCACGAGCACGAATGGCGGGTGTGGCAGGACGCAAAACTGCCCGACGGAAAATTGCTCATTCCCGGCGTCGTCAGCCACGCCACCAACATCGTCGAGCATCCCCAAGTCGTGGCCGACCGCATCGTGCGCTATGCCAAGGTGGTCGGCCGCGAGAATGTCATCGCCGGCACCGATTGCGGGCTCGGCGGCCGCATCCATCCACAAATCGCCTGGGCCAAATTGCAGGCGCTTGCCGAAGGTGCCAAGCTCGCAACCAGAGAGCTTTGGGGATAGGGCTTGTACTCACTGACGCCCAATGTCTGCTTTTCGGCATGAAGCGGACATGGCGCGGGCGCCGCCGAATGTCCACCGATGATCCGAGGCGGACATGGTGCTTCGGTGTGTGGTTCGCCGTCCGCCGGACTTGGCCTCTATCGCGGGCGCTGTTTTCGCCGATACAATGTCTCGTCTTGCAGCTTGGGGGCGAGCATGCGACGGCGCCAATTCATCAGGCTTTTCGGCGGCACGGCCGTCACTTGGCCGCTGGCTGCGCGGGCACAGCAGCAGGCGATGTCGGTGATCGGCTATCTTAGCGCCACATCACCTGACGCGAATCCGGGATCTTTGGAGGCATTCCGGGAGGGTCTCAAGATGGGTGGCTATGTCGAGGGTCAAAACGTCACGATCGAATACCGATGGGCAAACAACGAAGCCGATCGATTGCCGGAACTGACGGCCGATCTCACGCGTCGTAAAGTGAGCGTGATCGTTGCGCCCGACAGTACGTCAGCGGTTCAGGCGGCACAGACGGCAACTGCGACAATTCCAATTGTCTTTAGGATAGGGACCGACCCGATCAAGGAGGGTTTCGTCGCCAGCCTGAACCGGCCTGGCGGCAATCTCACGGGATTGACCACGCTGGGCGTGGAACTGATGCCGAAGCGACTGGAGTTGGTGCGCGAAATAAAGCCGATGGCGAATATCATTGGGCTTCTTGTCAATCCGGCAAATCCCGCGATTGCCGAGGCAAGCACAGCAGAACTGCAGGCCAAGGTGGGAGCATTAGGGGTTCAACTCCATGTCCTGCGCGCGAGCACCGAGCGTGAAATCGAACTGGTCTTTATGAACATGGCTCAACTAAGGGCAGACGCGCTCGTCATCGCCACCGATGCATTTTTCAATACGCGTAGCGAGCAGCTGGCGACGCTCGCGCTCCGCTACGCGGTGCCTGCAATCTACCAATTTCGCGAGTTTGCTGCGGCCGGCGGCTTGATGAGCTATGGAGGCAGCATTCCTGAAATCTATCGTCTGGTCGGCGTCTACGCCGGTCGCGTCCTTAAAGGTGAAAAACCTGCCGACTTGCCCGTGCAGCAGCTCACGAAAGTCGAGTTAATTATCAATCTCAAGACCGCGAAGGCACTTGGCCTCACCGTCCCGCTGCCGCTGCTCGGCCGTGCTGACGAGGTGATCGAATAGGCGCTCGATGACTGCGGCGCACATTGTCGCTAATGGCACTTAGCGAACTCCCCCCAGGTTGATGGTCCGGTCGCTTTCGGGGGAAAAGCAGATAAGGCCGGATGGGGTCGGCCCCCTTTTGACGTCGGGTCCCAATCCCTGATGTAATTGTGTCGTGGCGTGGTTCTGAGCCGGGGCGGCGAATGAGGCGGCGCGAATTCCTGACGTTTGCGGGTGGAGCGGCAGTCAGTTGGCCGCTGGCTGCGGCGGCGCAGCAAGCAGACAGGCTGCCCACCATCGGATTCCTGGGTGCGGATTCTACGGCCTTTGCTCCATGGACGGCTGCTCTTGTGGCGCGCCTGGCCGAACTTGGCTGGGTCGACGGCAAGACCATCGCGATCGAGTATCGCTGGTCGCAGGGCCGCTCCGAGCGCTACGCTGAGATCGCAGCCGAGTTTGTCCGTCTCAAAGTCGATGTGATTGTCACCGTTGGCAGCGCTGTCCCTACGGTAAAGCAGGCGACAGCGGTTATCCCCATCGTCTTTGCCGTAGGGATCGACCCGGTCGGCAGCGGGTTGGTCGCAAGCCTGGCGCATCCGGGCGGCAACGTCACTGGACTGTCGATCCAGGCGGACGAGCTCGCTGGCAAGCGACTGGAATTTGCGCGCGAGCTTGTCCCTCGGCTGCACCGGTTGGCGATCATGTTCAACATTGGCAATGCCCAGCCCGTGCTCGAGATGGGCGAGACCCAGGCCGCGGCACGCATGCTTGGTATCGAGGTCACGCCACTTGTGATCCAGCGGGCTGAGGATATCGCTCCCGCCTTTGAGGGGCTCAAGAACCGTGCGGACGCACTTTATGTTGCCGTCGATCAACTCATGGTCGCCAACCGCACGAGCATTCTCATGTCTGCGCTTGCCGCGCGGCTGCCGACGATTTTCAGTACACGCGATTTTGTCAAAGACGGCGCGCTGATGTCCTACGGACCCAGCTACACGGAACGATTCCGGCGTGCGGCCGACTACGTCGACAAGATACTGCGTGGCGCGAAGCCCGGCGATCTCCCAGTCGAGCAGCCAACCAGGTTCGAACTGGTCATCAATCTCACGACCGCCAAGGCACTCGGTCTCGATGTACCGGCCACGCTACTCGCGACGGCTAATGAGGTGATCGAATAAGCCCTTTCGCGGCAACAAACTTCGGTCGCTAATGGCACAAAGCCGACGTGATCGTCGCGCCCGCGAATGTCCGCTTTTGTTACCCGCGCATCGAGGTGTGGCGCTGGCGCGGCCGTAAGGCCTCAATTACATTCGCCCGCTCTGGGACAACGGCGACGCATCATGTCAGGACGTTTAGAGGGAAAAGTGGCGCTGATCAGCGGCGCTGGCTGTATCGGGCCGGGGTGGGGCAATGGCCGCGCCGCGGCGGTGCTGTTCGCCCGCGAGGGCGCCAAGGTTTTTGCCGTCGACAAGGATGCCGATTCGATGACAGAGACGGTCGCGCGCGTCGGCAATGACGGCGAAATCGCGACCCATATCTGCGATGTGCTCGACGATGCGCAGGTACGCGATATGACGGAATCATGTCGTAAGGCTTTTGGCCGCATCGACATACTCGTGAATAACGTTGGCGGCTCGGCCGCGGGCGGCGTCGCGGAAATGTCGGAGGAAACGTTCGACCGTCAGATCGACTACAATCTCAAGAGCGTTTTTCTTAGCTGCCGCCACGTCATCCCGGTCATGATCGCGCAAGGCTGTGGCGCCATCGTCAATACGGCGTCGGCGTCAGGCACGCGCTATACCGGCGCGCCGCAGATCGGCTACGCCTCGGCCAAGGCCGCGGTGATCCAGTTCTCGCGGGTGACGGCGGTGCAATATGCCGCTAACGGTATCCGCGTGAACACGGTGATTCCCGGCCAGATGCATACCCCCATGGTGGAAGCGCGTCTGGCCAAGCAGCGTACTGGCGGCGACATCGAGGCCTTGCTCAAATCCCGCGTCGCGCGAATCCCGCTCGGTTTCATGGGGGACGGGCGCGATACGGCGGCTGCCGTATTATTTTTGGCCTCCGATGAAGCCCGCTTCATTACCGGGACCGAAATTGTGGTAGATGGCGGCATGACTGCGCGCTGCGATTGAAATTGCGAAAGAGCACCAATGGCCATCCGCCCCGACGATCTCACCCCGACCATCCCGCCGCCCGACCCGAATCCGAAAAAGCCGAGCATCACGCTGCCGCCGCTATCCTGCGATTCGCATTTCCATGTGTTCGGGCCGCACAGCAAATTTCCCTATGCGCCGAACCGGCCGTTCACGCCGACCGACGCGTCCAAGGAAGATCTGTTCCGGCTGCACGAATTTTTAGGCTTCCAGCGCGGCGTGTTCGTGCAATCGACGGCGCACGGCAGCGATAACCGGGTGTTGGTCGATCTGCTCGAGGCCGGCAAGGGCAACTATCGCGGCGTCGCGCTGCTGGAGCCGACGACGCCGGACGACGAGGTGGAGCGGCTCGACGACGCCGGCGTGCGCGGCGTGCGGCTGCATTGGTATTTTCCCCACGGTGGCGCACCGCGGCCGCGCGACGAGATGAACAAGATCATCGAAAAGGTCGCGCCCTATGGCTGGCACATCGCCAATCACGTCGGCGGCAACGGTTTGGTGGATTACTACGATTTCATCGCCGCGATCGAGGCGCCGGTGGTGATCGACCACATGGGGCGTATCGATATCGCCGAAGGCTTGAACGGAGCGGCGTTCAGGAGGTTGTTGCGTTTGCTCGACCGCGGCAATTTCTGGGTCAAGCTGTCGGGCAGCGACCGCATCACCAAGCACCCGCATTCTTACGAGGAAACCCTGCCGTTCTCGCGCGCGCTCGCCACGCATGCGCCCGAGCGCATCGTCTGGGGCACCGACTGGCCGCATCCGAACCACAAGCCGGGCGAGGTGCCCAACGACGGCCCACTGGTCGATCTCATCGCCGAGATCGCGCCCGACGCGCGCACCCGCAAGCTCATGCTGGTCGATAATCCAACCAAGCTGTTCGGCTTCTAAGTAAACGTCATGGCGAAACAGACGCTCGGCAAGCTCCCGGCGGACGCCTTCGGCATGTTGGATCTGCCGGTGCTGCCGGCCGACATCCTCGATGGTTTCCGCGCGCTGCCGGATCTCACCGGCATCGCTTCGGACGCGATGGACGAGCTTGGCATCGTCGGCGCCGTGCCGGCCGCGGTGTTGCGCCCGACCGATCCGAAGGCGCGCATCGTCGGCCGGGCGCTCACGGTGCGCAACGTGCCGGCGGATGCGCCGGCCGCGGACAAGGTCAAGGCCGGCGTCTCGGGCTTGGGCGAGATCGAAGCGCATAATCTTGCGGAAGCAGGCGACGTCATCGTGCTGCAAGGCGTCGACCAGGTGTCCAATCTCGGCGGCATTTCCGCCACCATCGGCCATCGGCAGGGCGAGATCGGCGCCATCGTCGACGGCGGCGCGCGCGACGTCGACCATTCCCGCGGCATCGGCTATCCGATCTGGTCGCGCAGCGTCAGCCCGATCACCGGCAAATGGCGCGTGCAGACTATCGCGGTCAACAAGCCGGTCGCGATCTGCGGCATCACCGTCAATCCCGGCGATCTCGTTCTGGCCGACGAAACCGGCGTCTGCTTCATCCCGCGCCAGCGCGCGGCCGAGGTGCTGCAACGGGCGCAGCGTAATGTCGTGGCCGAAGAGGCGCGCGAGGCCAAGATCGCTTCCGGCGTGCCGGTCGCCGAGCTGTTGGGCAAAGCGCGGTAGCGGCCGCCAGCGAAGTCTCAATCGGCTTTGATGCCGGCAGCCTTGATGACCGGCCACCACTTGGCGATCTCGGCGCGCTGCAGCTCCGCCAGCGCCTGCGCGGTCTGCTGATCGGCGCTTGGCGTGACAAAAGCCTGCGAGTTCGAGCTTCTGGCGAACCTGCGGGTCGTTCATGGCGGCGGCGGCAGCGGCGCCGATGGCGCGCACGATGTCCGGCGGCGTACCGCGCGGCACGTAAAGCCCCGACCAATAAGAGAAATAAAAGCTCGGCAGCCCGGCCTCATCCATGGTCGGGATGTCCGCCGCCGCGGCCATGCGCTGCGGCGCCGTAAGCCCGAAGACCTTGACGTTGCCTGACGCGATCTGCGGCAGCGCCGGCCCGACGGTGATGAAGGTGGCGTCGATCTGGCCGGCGATGACGTCCTGCATCGCCGGTCCCGCGCCGCGATAGGGAATAAGACCATACTTTGTCTCGGTCCGTTGCCGAAACAATAGCGCCAGCATGTGCGGCGGACTGCCGACGCCGGCGGTGCCCATCGACGCCTTGTCGGGATTGGCCTTGAGCCAGGCGACGAAGGATTTTAGGTCGGTTGCCGGCGTTGCCTTCTTGGCGACCAGCACCATCGGTGCCGCCGGCAGCAGCATCACCGGCACGAAATCTTTGGTCATGTCGTATTGCAGCGAATAGATCAGGCTGTTGGCGACATGGGTGTTCCAGTTGCCGACGACGATCGTGTAGCCGTCCGGCGTGGCGCGGGCGACGCGATTGGTGGCGATGGTACCGTCGGCTCCGGTGAGGTTCTCGACGATGACGGGCTGGCCCAGTGTCTTGCCCATCACGTCGCTGAGGAGCCGCGCGACGATGTCGTTCAGGGCGCCCGGCGCAAACGGCACGATGACGGTGACGGGTCGCGACGGAAAGCTCTCGGCCGAGGCGGCGCGCGAAACGGCCGGTAGCGCCAATGCGCCGGCCACCATGGTCAAGATATGTCGACGGTGAGGTTTCATGAGGTCGGATTCCCGGCGGCACACCCCGGCGGCGTGCATTGCTACGCTATCCGACCATATCGCTGAGCAAAAGCCGAGACGGTTGCCGCTGGGACGTATCGCCGCGCGCGCCGCGGGTGCGTCATTCCCCAGTGATGCCGAGCGTCTTGATCTTGTCCGGCCAGGCTGCGAATTGCTTCGCCAGCGACGCCACAAAAGCATCATGGCCGAGCATGCCGTGCATGCCGTTTTCGGCGAAACGTTCCTTGATGGAAGGTATGGCGGCGACAGCGAGCAGCGCCTGTTCGAGCTTGTCGCGCATTTGCGGCGGCGTACCGGCAGGCAGGAAGATGCCGTACCAGTTTTCCATGATGACGTCCGGCATGCCGAGTTCCTTGGTGGTCGGCAAGTCCGGCAACAGCGGCGAGCGCTCGGGGGAAAACAGCGCCAGCGCCTTGACCGTTCCGGCTTTCACCAGCGGCAGCAGAACCGGCAAGTCGGCATTGAGCATATCGACGTGGCCGCCGAGGAGATCGGTGATGGCCGGCGCGGCGCCGCGATAAGGAACGTGTGTGATTTTCACGCCCGCCGCGTTATCGAGCATTTCGATGGCGATATTCATGGTCGTTCCAGGACCGGCCGAGCCGTAGCTCAGCTTTTGCTGCTTCGCCTTGGCGATCAGCTCCGCCATGGTCGAGACGCCCAGCTCTTTGTTGACGACGATGAGGGAAGGCACCGAGCCGACCAGCATCACCGGCTCGAACGATTTGACCGGATCGTAGTTCGCCGGCGGTTTGAGGATCGGGCCGATGACGAACGCGCCCAGGCTGCCGAGCAGGATCGTCTTGCCGTCGGGGTTGGCGCGCGCCACGAATTCGGCGGCGATCGCGCCGCCGGCGCCGCCGCGGTCATCGACGATCACGTCCTCGCCGAGTTTCGGCCCCAACTCGCTCGCCAGGATGCGCGCCAGTTGGTCGACCGGGCCGCCGGCGGCAAACGGAACGACGATTTTGACGGGCTCGGCGAATACCGGCGCAGCGACCATCAATGACGCGGCACAGGACAAGCCGGCCAGAAAACTGCGAACGCGTTTCATCCCAAAAACTCCAATGGCGCGCTGGCGCTTGCTCTATTGCGGCGTGACCCCGCTTGCTTGCATCGTAGCACGCCATTTCGCGATTTCGCCGGCGAGAAACGCTTTCAGATAGGCGGGTGTCCGCCGCTCGGCCGCAACGACCGTCGTGGCAACGACACGCAAGCGATCCTGGACCGCCGGCGTGTCCAATGCGGCGACGATGGCGGCATTGAGCCTGGTTACGATCGGCTCCGGTGTGCCCTTCGGCAGGAAGAATCCCATCCAGTAGTAGCCGTCGACGACGTCAAAGCCCTGTTCCTTGGCGGTCGGCAAATCCGGCAGCAGCGAAGAACGCCGCGCGGTCAGGACCGCGAGCGCGTTGACCTGCTTGTTGTCGATGAACGGAATGGCGCCGACCGCAAGCGGGCAGTAATAGTCGAGAGTTCCCGCCATCATGTCGGTGAATGCCGGCGCCGAGCTGCGGTAAGGCACCGACGTGACGTTGACTCCGATGGCGGCATTGAGAAGAAAGCAGGCGAGATACGGCCCGGAGCCGACGCCGGTCGAGCCGAACTGCATTTTGTCCTGGTTTGTTTTCAGGTAGGCTGCGAATTCCTGCAGATTTCTTGCCGGGATTTCCGACCGCGTTATCAGGATGAGCGGCTGTTCGACGGCGAGTGCCACGGGCGTGAAGTCGGCAACGGCGTCGTATGGCGGGACTTTGAACAACGACTGGCTTTGCGCGAACGTGTCCACGGCGCCGAGCACCACCTGATAGCCGTCGGGCGCGGCTTTGGCCGCGCGACTGACGGCAATGGTGCCGCCGGCGCCGCCCAGGTTCTCCACGATCACCGGCTGGCCCAAGACTTCGGCGACGCGACCGGCGATGATGCGCGCGACGGTATCAGATCCGCTGCCTGGACCGAACGGAACAGTCAAAGTGACGGCATGGGACGGCCAGCTCTGCGCTGCAGCGCTGGTGATGCTGCCGAGAAGGGCGCAGGCAAAGCCCAGGTTGCGGACGGCCGCGCGCATTTTGCTCCCCGTAGCTTATTGCCTTAGCAGACGACCTTGCCGCAGGCGTCCGACGCATCGACGATCGCCTGCAGCCGGTAGCGGCCGGGATAGCCGAGGATGGCGACGCCGTCGATGATGAAGGCGGGCGTCGCGGCGAGGCCGAGCGAATTGCCCAGCCGGACGTGAGCTATCATCGTTTGGGTGATTTCGTCGCTGTCGGCGAGCTTGGTCAACGCCTTGGCGTCGAGGCCGAGCCCGCGCGCAATTTCCAGCGCACGCGCGCCGTCGGTGACGCCGCGCTGGGCGTAAACTTTGCGGTGAAAATCGTAGAATTGCTGCGGCGTGCCGAGCTTCGCCACCGCGAGCTCGACCCGGCTTGCCGTGATCGATGGGATGCCGAGCACGGGAAACGGCACCAGCACCAGCTTGAGCTCTCGATCGAGGTCGACCATGTCGGCGATATCGGAAGACGCGATCCGGCAATACGGGCAATTGAGATCGTAGAATTCGACCAGCGCCGTCTTGCCGTTCGGATTGCCCACAGTGACCACACCGGGCAGTTTATCAATCGGCCCCAACAGCTTCACGGCATGATTGGCCACCTGCTGGCCGTCGTCGCCGGTGAGCGGGATTTCCGCGACAGTCGCCATCGAGTGGTCGCGGTCCTGCGCTGCGGCGTGCCCTGCCAGCAACGCGGCGACGGCAATCCCGGCCGCGAGAACGATGGACTTGCGCATGTCGAACGTATTACTCCGCGACCACGCCCGCGGGCGCAGTCTCGAGATTGAACGCGGCAGCGAACAAGGCGCGCGTATAGTCGCTCTTCGGATTGCGGAATAGTTCAGCGGCATCGCCGGCCTCGACCACCTGGCCGTGTCGCATCACGATCAGCCGGCTCGACAACGCGGCGACGACGCGCAGGTCATGCGAGATGAACAGATAAGTCAGGTTGCGCCGCTTCTGCAGGTCGCGCAACAGATCGACCATCTGCGCCTGGATCAGCATGTCGAGCGCGCTGGTCGGCTCGTCGAGCACGATGAAGTGCGGTTCCAGCACCACGGCGCGCGCCACCGCGATACGCTGCCGCTGCCCGCCGGAAAATTCGTGGGGAAAGCGGAAGCGCATTTCGGGGTCGAGGCCGACATCGTTGAGCGCCTGGATGACGCGTTGATCGCGTTCGCGATCGGTCATTTTCGGGTGATGGACTTTGAGGCCTTCCTTGATGATCTCGGCCACCGACATGCGCGGCGATAGCGAGCCGTAGGGGTCCTGGAACACGATCTGCATGTCGCGGCGGTACGGCAGCATCTCCTTGAAGCGAAGGTTCTGCAGCTCGTTGCCCATGAACACGATCGAGCCTTCCGAGGAGATCAGGCGCAAAATCGCGCGTCCCAGCGTCGACTTGCCGGAGCCGGATTCGCCGACGATGCCAAGCGTCTCGCCCTGGTGCAGCGTGATGCTGATGCCGTCGCAGGCTTTGACATGGCCGACCACCTTGCGCAGCACGCCGCGGGTGAGCGCAAACCAGACTTTGATGTGCTCGGCCTCCAGCACGACGGGCGCGTCGGGTTGCAGCGGCGCCGGATCGGGTTTTGGCTCGGCGGCGAGCAGCGCCTGGGTGTAGGGATGTTGGGGCGCCGCAAACACGTGCGACACCGTGCCCGCTTCGACGATCTTGCCGTCCTTCATCACGCAGACGCGGTCGGCGAGCTTGCGCACGATGCCCAGATCGTGGGTGATGAACAAAAGCGACATGCCGAGCCGCTTTTGAATGTCCTTCAACAGCGCGATGATCTGGGCCTGCACCGTGACGTCGAGCGCGGTGGTC
>CAWGCU010000020.1:0-21525 GCA_963821175.1 uncultured Alphaproteobacteria bacterium | reverse complement strand
CGCTCGACCGCGAGCTTGCCGAGATGAAAGACCGGCTGCTGCGCACGCTCGCCGAGATGGAGAATTTGCGCAAACGGACCGAGCGCGAAGTCACCGACTCTCGCGGCTCTATGGCGTGGCGTCCTTTGCCCGCGACGTGCTCGGCGTCGCCGACAATATCCGCCGCGCGCTCGACGCCGTGCCGCCGGAGGCGCTGGCGCATGCCAATGCAGGCATGAAGGCGCTGGTCGACGGCGTCGAATTGACCGACCGCGAGCTGCTCAAGGCGCTGGAAAAAAACGGCGTCCGCCAGTTCACGCCGCACGGCGAGAAATTCGATCCCAACGTCCACCAGGCGATGTACGAGGTCCCCGATTCGTCGGTGCCGGCCGGCAGCATCGTCCCCAGGTGATGCAGCCCGGCTACATGATCGGCGAGCGCGTGCTGCGGCCGGCTTTGGTCGCGGTGGCGAAGGGCGGCTCGAAGGCCGCGCCGAATTCAGCGTCCGGCAACGACAACAACACCACTGCGGTGCAGGATTCCTGATTAGGGCGCGGACACGCTAACGCGCAGCCGCAGCCTGATAGATGCCGGGCGGCGAAGGCGTCGGATTTTTCGCGAGCGCAAAGAGCCCATCGCGGCCGACGCCGATACTATAATTTTGCTTACGCTTTCGGGGCATAGCGGACGTGGTTGGACCTGCCGCTGGCTCGGCCGGGTTCCGAACGAACCCAAAGCACCTCAAGGCATCATTGCGGGCGATGAGAAGGGCTTGCTGGCGTCCACCACAAACATGACCAAAGCACGCAGGTCGCCGGCGCCGCTGCTAGAGACCTCCATCGGCATGCCAGGGCTGTGTCCCGGCATGAACTGACCGGCCGGAATACGGTTCACGCCATGGGGACTTCTTCCGGCTAAGCTCGCCAGTCAGCACGTAGAAAGTTTCTGATCCCGGGTGAGTATGCACCGGCGTCTTAACTCCCGGCGGCCCGCCCACACTGTTGATACGCAGTAAATACTCTGGCGCACTGATGGTCGGCACGGTCCGATCTCGACCACCTTGGTGCCGCCCGGCGACGACCTTCCTTCGGACCGAGTGTAAACAGCCAAACCTTGCCTGCCACTTCGGCGAAGAGCGCAGTCGGCCCAGCCGCGCCCTGCGCTTGCGCGAGTGCGGGGAAGTTGTCGATCCGCCAAAACAATGGTCCGGGTGGGAGCTGCTGGATTTTCTTCTCGGCTACGGACTTGATCTCAAACTCCTGTGCCGAGACGACCGATGATGACAGCAATAACCCCGCCATCGCGGCAGCCCACAGCAAAAGCGCGCGCTTGGAATGAGATGAACGGCATGTCATTCGCGATCCTCCTCTGCGGACGACAATTCGAGCAGACGCAAGCTTGTGGTGACCGCCGCAGATAGTCAATTGCTCGCCAAGAGGGTGACCGATACTTCGCGCGCGCTTACCGCGGCTGGATGCTGTCGCGCACGGCGCGCAGCCGCGTCAGCGCGGCAGGCCAGACGCCGGCCTTGGCCATGCCGATCATCTGCATGAAGCCGCCGGTGCCGAAGCGCAGCCACTGCGCCACCATGATGTCGTCGCCGGTCTTCATATCCTTGGCTTGCGCCGTGGTCTGAAAGCCGGACTGGCCGCCGATCCGCAGCGGCTCCGACATCGTGATCTGCACGTCTTTGATGCCGACGATCTGGCCGAACGTCATGCGCGCAAATTGGGCGTGGTCGTCTTTTTCGGTGGGGCCGCCGTCAAAGGCGGCAACAAACATCCGTACGTCGAAATTGTCCGTCGGCACGCCGTCGGGCGTGTCGACCAACATCACGGCGCGGCCGGGAAGAACGTTTTCGACATGGAAGCCGGCGAGGTCACCCAGCGTGAACGGCAGCAGGCTGAGCTTCTCTGCGTCCGGTATGGTCACGCGCACCGCTAGCGTTGCGAGCGACGCGCGCACGACCGCGTCCGGATAGGCGGTCTCCTGTTCGGGGATCTGCACGTTGACCAGCGCGGTGAGATCGTTGGTCTGAACGTTGAGAAGCCACTTGCGATAACGGGTCTTGTCGGCGGTCTGTTTGGCGACAATCAAAGTGCCTTTGCCGAAGTCGAAAGTCATCTCCTCGCGATTGTCCACGGTGATGCCATTCTTCTTCAGCGCGTCGGTCGCCAGACTCTTTTCGATTTCAGGAAAAGCCGCCGGCGGTTGCGCCGCGATGCAGCATGCGGTACGTCCTTGGCGACATCTTCGAAGCCCACGAAGCCCTTGCTCAGCACCATCCCTGCCGGCGGCACCAGGCCGACGCGGGACCCGATCGGGAAAATCGGATCGGCAGCGTGCGCCGCGGGTGCCAAGACAAGGCACAAAACCAGGCAAGCGAGGGTTGCGGCAAGAACAGCCGCCGTCTGGACGGAATTGAGTTTATTGCCGCTCATCATGATGTGCCTGTGCCGGAGCCGGCCGGGGCCGCGATATCGACATCGGAAGCTATTCACCCGGCGCATGGTCAGATTGATCCGTCCGCCTTCCGGGAGCAAGGTCGATGTGCCGGGCTCGATCCGGTCGACGCCATGAAACGCCAGCCGGGTATTGCCGCCGAGCACGACTGCGTCGCCGGAGCTAAGCCGGACCGAGCGGGTCGGATCGCTGCGCTTTAATCCGCCGACGCGGAACAAGCAGGAATCGCCGAGCGAAAGCGAGACCACCGGCGCGTCGAAATCCTCTTCGTCGCGATCTTGATGCAGGCCCATTTTGGCGGTCGAGCTGTAGAAATTGATCAAACACGCCTCCGGCGGCGACGGATAGCGGGCCGAATCCTTCCACGTCGCCATGAGCATATCGGGCATCGGCGGCCAGGGCCGGCCGGTGACCGGGTGCGTCGGCTGATAGCGGTAGCCTGCCTTCGTCGGAGACCCAGCCGAGCGGCCCGCAATTCGACATGCGCACCGAAAACGGCCGGCCCGACCGCGGCATGCGCGGCGTAAACAGCGGTGCGGCTTCAAAAATCCGGTGCAGCGCTGCCAGCAACGCTTGTTGCTGAGCGCGATCGAGATAGCCGGGGCGCAGCAAGAGCCCGGTTTTGGCCGAGTCATTTCCGCCGGCCGCAAGCTGCGCCAAAGTCATTCCTATTCCCTTCGCGGTTCGCCGCGCATAGTCCCACGGCGGCACACGCTATAGCATGACAGTGGCAGGAGATTGGCGTCGTACCGCGTCAGGCAACGCCGCAGGCGACGTATTGCGCGCCGAGCGGCAGGTTGCGCATGCTGTGTTCGATGCGTCGCATGAAAGGCGTCGCCCACGGCAGCAGCGCGAAATATCGCGTATCGACGTGGCGCAGTCCGGCATCCCCGAGCAACCGCCGCGTTTGGCCCGCCCGCAACAGCACCGCATCGCGGTCGAACTCGCAACGCATCACGGCCAGCCGCGTCAACGGATTGAGCGGGTTGTGCTCGACGACGCAAACCAGGCCGCCCGGCCGGACCACCCGTCGGATCTCACGCAGGAAGCCGAGCCATCGTTCTGGCAGGACGTGATGCAGCACGCAAATCGTCACCGCGAGATCGAACGTGCCATCGTGGTAGGGCAGGATATTGCCGTCGTAAGACTCGTATTCGACGTCGGGATGACTGCGCCGCGCCTGGGCGATGCTAGCCGCGGATATATCCGTGCCGCACAGGCGGCTGAACATTCCGCGCGCGAACGGATGAAACGTACCGACGCCGCAGCCGACATCGAGGGCGGTCGGCTTGTGTCCACTGCCGAAGCGGCAAGCCATGAGGTCGCGGAGAATGTCCGCCTTGGCGGCCATGAAGAAGTCGTGCGACAGCCCGGAAAAATCAATCGACGATTGGACGACCGCGTCGTAGCTATGGTCGTAGCTATCGAACAGTTCGGCCATCGATCAAACTTCTCGCGACAAAACTTCACGCACCACGGCGCCGCGGAATTGATGGGCCTGTTCGGCGGCGGCAGCTTCGCGCTCGAATCCCACTTGCTGCGCGACGACATAAAGTGGCCGCCGCTTCACCTCGGCGTGGATGCGGCCGATATAGAGCCCGATGATTCCGGTCATCAGCATGTTTAGGCCGCACAGGAATGAGATGATGACAATGGTCGACGACCAACCCTTGACAAAATCGTCGTTCGCCAGCCACGCCGCCATCACATAGATTCCGTAAAGCATCGCCAACGCCGACACCGCCAAGCCACACCAGATGGCAAGCCGCAACGGCGCCTCGGAGAAGCTCAGCGCGCCGCTGACCGCGAGCTTGAGCATCTTCCAGAACGGATATTTCGTCTCTCCGGCGAACCGCGGCAGCCGATGAAATGCCACTTCCGTTTGGCGAAAGCCGAGCCAGGCAAACATGCCGCGGACGAACCGGTCGCGCTCAGGCATGGCGCGAAACGCCTCGACGACCTTGCGATCGATCAGCCGAAAGTCGCCGACGTCGCGCGGGATATCGACCGACGAAAGGCGGGCGAGGACGCGGTAGAACAGGCTCGCCGTCCAGCGCTTGAATTGGCTTTCGCCATGGCGCGACAGCCGCCTGCCATAGACGATGTCAAAACCATCCCGCCAGCGCGCGATCATCTCGCCGACCACTTCGGGCGGGTCCTGCAGATCGGCGTCCATGACGATGACGGCTCGGCCCGCGGCGGCATCCATGCCGGCGCTGATCGCGACCTGATGGCCGAAATTTCGCGACAGGCCGATATAGCGGTAGCGTGGGTCGGTCTTGGCCTTGTCGCGCAGGATGATCGGACTGCAATCGGTGCTGGCGTCGTCGACGAAAATCGTTTCCGCCGGCCCGTCGAGCCCCTCCATCAATATGTCGAGGCGGCGCAACAGCACCGGCAGCACCGCTTCCTCGTTAAAAACGGGAACCACGATGCTGTAGCAAATGTCGCCGGGGTCGGCCGCCATCGCACTATCACCCAACCGAACGGCGCCACGCTAGTTCACGAATGGTTAAGAAGCCCTTGCGGCCGCGATGTGGAGGCGGCGATCAAAAGGCGGCGCCGCGAAATCGTGGGCGCATTTCGAGGGTCCGCCGAAAGGCGGCGTTAAGGCCAAATCGGTAGCTTCAGCCCGCGTTTGGCGGGCTTACGGTGTCACATTCCGGCGACAGCATGCGTTATCGCATCGCCGCGCCAACTTCCGCAGAGAGGGCGACGACGCGATGAGTGTCGCGACTGCGCAGACAGGCGACCATGGCCTTGCGGTTGCGGCCCGGCCCAACGATGCCTTGAGGACTTGGTTGCCGCTCGCGCTCATCCTCGCAGCGGCAATGGCGGTGCGCCATTTTGTCGGCGCAAATACTGACGTGAGCTGGGAGATCACGCTGTCCGAGAAGATTTCGACGGGCAGCGCCTCTACATCGATCTGATCGAGCTCAATCCGCCGGCTTCGACTTTCCTTTATCTGCCCGCTGTGGCCTTGGCGCGGGCGCTCGGTCTGGCGCCGGAAATCGTGATCGATGCCCTGGTGCTGACCGGGGCGCTGGTCAGCCTCGCGATCGCAGGCGACATCGTCCGCCGTTACCGGCTGCTCGACGATTGGCAAAGCGCGACGGCCGCTGTGTTGACGCTCGCGGCGCTGACGATCCTGCCGGCGCAGACATTCGGCGAGCGTGAACACATCGCGCTGATCGCGGTGCTGCCGGCGCTTGCGCTTCTGGTCGCGCGCGCCGACGGCGTGAAGCCGCTGCTGTGGCATTGTCTCGTCGCCGGCGCCGGCGCCGGCGTAACCATTTGCATAAAACCCCATTTCGCCTTGGCCATTGCCTGTGCGGTAGCCGTCAGTGCGCTACATCGGCGCTCATGGCGGCTGCTGTTGGTCCCGGAGAATTGGATCGCGGCGGCGATTGCGGTTGCCTACGGCATCTGCGTCGTTGTCTTCTATCCGGCGTTCTTGACCGATGTGATGCCGCTGGTCGCCGATGTGTATCTGCCGGTGCGGCTGTCGCTGGCGCAGAGCCTTCTCGACACGCCAGTCATGCTGTGGGCCGGCGCAATTCTGATGATCCTGGCGCTGCGGCGCGGCACCGGCTTTCATCCGGTATTTGCGGTGATGCTCGCGGCCTCGGCGGGGTTTACCGCCGCCTATGTGGTTCAAGGCAAGGGCTGGCCCTATCAATCCTATCCGATGCTGGCGTTGGCGCTGATCGCGCTAGGTCTGGCGATTGCCCGCCGGCGTCAAGCGATGGAACGGACCGGCGAAGGTTACCGTCTCAAGGATATTTGCGCGGTCCTCGCGTTCTGCTTCATTGCGGTAAAATCCTTCGCTTGGCTCGATCTTGCCGTCGAGGACCGCGCTGCGACCGCCATGGTTGAGCGGATCGTGCCGCCGCATCCCTCGATCACCCTCATCTCGGCCGACGTTGCGCTTGGCCATCCCTTGGTCCGCGCCGTGCAGGGGCGATGGATCTCGCGCGTCGGCAGTCTTTGGATCATGGAGGACGCCGCCATTCAGCGCTTTGGCGGCGGCATCGACGCGGCAAAAGACCGGCGCCTCGCGGCCTATATGGAAGCGGGCCGGCTTGAGCTGGTCGCTGAAATTCGCGACGGCAAGCCCGACATCATCCTGATCGACGACCGCGCCGGCCGCATTGTCGTCGACAATCGCGGCGCGTCGTGGAGCGAATGGGTGAACGCCGATCGCGACCTGTCCGCACTGCTCGCTGCCGACTACCGCGAGGCCGGCAGCGCCGACGGGCTCGCCATCTTCAAACGCGACGGACGGTAACGCATGTCGGTGTTTTCGCAATATGCCGGCATTGGGACGCGAACACCGGTCACCGGCCAGTCGCCGATCGAAGAATTCTACACCAAATGGATGGTCGCCGCGGCGGTGTTCTTCGTCGTGCTCGAAATCGCATATCTCGTTGTCGCTGGCCTGCCGCCGCTCGGCAAACCGTGGGTCGACGGCACGAATTTTGTCTACGGCCGGGACTTTCTCAACACCTGGATGGGCGGCCGCTCGACGTTCAGCGGCGGTCCTGCGGCGTGGTTCGACGTTCGGGTCTACAACGACGCGCTGCGCGACATGCTCGGCACGGCCTACCAGGAGCATTACTGGTCGTACCCGCCGCACTTGATGCTGTTCATCTGGCCGCTCGGCCTAATGCCTTACCTGCCGGCCTACGTGGCGTGGTGCGTGGTCGGCATCGCGCTTTATCTGTTCGCCTGTTCGGCCGCCATCCCACGCCGGCACCTGCTGTTCCTCGCGGTCGCGCCCGCCGTCGCGGTGTGCATATTCTTCGGCCAGAACGGCTTCTACAGCGCGGCACTCCTGATCGGCGGCCTGCTCAATCTTGATCGCCGGCCGGTGCTCGCCGGCGTGCTGTTCGGCATTCTCACCGTCAAGCCGCAGCTCGGCATGCTGCTGCCGGTGATCCTGCTGCTGGAGCGGCGCTGGCTGACCATCGCAGCGGCCGCGGCGACGACGGCCGTGCTGGTCGCCGCGACGTCGATGCTGTTCGGCTCGAGCATCTGGATCGAGTTCTGGCAGAAGATCGTACCGCAGCAGCAATGGCTCACCGAGAACGGCGGCGGTCTGCTGTTTGCCATGGTGTCGTCGGTGTTTTACGGCGCCCGTCTCGTGCACCTGCCGCTCGCCGCGGCCTGGGCCATCCAATATGCGACGGCAGCGCTCGCGCTCGCCGCCGTGGTCTGGACCTACTGGAAGCGCCGCGACCCGGCGCTGTCGCTGGCGCTGTTCGTCACCGCGACCTTCCTGTTCACGCCCTACATCCTCAACTACGACATGGTGGTGTTCGGCTTCGTGGTGGCGCTGTTGCGCGAGCGCGCCGGCAACACCATGCGCGACCACTGGCTCCTGATGGCGGTCTGGACGCTGCCGGTGACGATGATGTTCGCGGGCGCAATCGGGATTCCGCTGGCGCCGGTCGTGCTGATCATATTCGCGGGCTGGCTGCTGCGGCGCTTGGCACAGGGCGATAGA
The DNA here is from genome assembly GCA_963821175.1 of uncultured Alphaproteobacteria bacterium. Classification (GTDB taxonomy): domain Bacteria; phylum Pseudomonadota; class Alphaproteobacteria; order Rhizobiales; family Xanthobacteraceae; genus BOG-931. The sequence continues at coordinate 13,577 of CAWGCU010000020.1, read as the reverse complement.
GGCGAAGTCCGGGCGCTGCCGGAGCAGACCGTTGACGCACTGGTCGGCAGCGAAGATTACTCGCGAAGCTTCGCCACGCTGAGAGGCAAATTGATAGGCAGCAATGGCGAACGTTATGTTGCTTTCGTTCGCGACTTGAAGCCGAGCTACGCGATTGTCTATCGCGACATTGCCGTCGGTTACGTTCTTCTCGCCGTGTCGTTTGGTCTAACGGTTATGGCGCCAGCTTGGGGCATTCCAAAGCTCATCGCCGCGCTGCTCGGGGCCTGCCTTGTCGGCTATTGGGTTGCCTATCTCCAGCTCTTTCTCCACGAGGGGGCGCATTACAATCTTGCCGGAACCAAGGAGCGCAGCGACCGTATTTGCGATTTTGCCATTTCCTGGCTGATCGGAACCACGATCGGCGCTTACCGCCCGGTCCACTTCCAGCATCATCGGCAGTTGGGCACGACGAGCGACACGGAATTCACGTATTTCTTCCCGCTTAATCTGATTTTTCTCTTGAAGACGTTATTTGGAATAAGGGCCATCGAGGTGCTGCTGTTTCGTCGGGCGAGCACCGAACGAACTGCAGCAGTCGCGACGAGAGACAAAGACGCCATCTTGTGGTTGCTCGCTGGCGTAATCGTCCACGCAGCGATCGTCGCCATCTGCATCTATCTCGGCTGGTGGTGGGCGGCACTGGCGTGGCTCCTCGGCATGGGCATGGTATTTCCGTTTTTTGGATCGCTCCGCCAGCTGCTTGAGCATCGCGACGATTCGGCGCTTGCAACGAGCGATTTCCGGATGCGCGATCACGGCGCTTACACGCGGCTCTTTGGCGACGATGTCTTCTCTGCGACATTCGGAGGCGCCGGCTTTAACCGGCACCTCCTGCATCATTGGGAACCGCAGGTCTCATATACGAACCTGCCCGAGCTGGAAGCGTTTCTGCAAGGCACCGAAATAAAACGCGTCATGGATCTGCGGCGCACGACTTATTTTGAGACCTTTCGCCGCTTGTGGCTGAATGACTGATGCCTACGGCGTGCCCAATCTGCAACGGCACAAACATCGCGTTGCACGCGGTTGCAGAGGATATCGAGTATTTCACGTCCGCGCAGAAGTTCAGCTACAACCGCTGCAATGATTGCGCCGTTCTGTTCGTAGCGCCGATGCTGTACGACCGGCTCGATGAGATTTACCCGAAGAATTATTATTCCTTCGTTCCCGCTGGCCGGACCGGGTTGGTGCAAAGAGTCAAGCAAGCTCTCGACCGCAGGATGTTTCGTGCTGTCACTAGGCAAATTCCAGGAGAAAAGCTGGCGGCCTTGGACATTGGCGGAGGGTCCGGCTGGCTGCTCGATGCCGTGAAAGCGGTCGATCCGAGGGTAACAAGAACGCAGGTTGTCGATATCGACCCCGGCGCCAAGGCTGCCGCCGAGCGGGCGGGACATCGTTACTTCCTCGGCACCGTCGAGCAATTCCAGAGCGAAGAAAAATACGACCTCATCCTTATGCTCAATCTGATCGAGCACGTCAGGCGCCCCGACGAGGTGCTGGCCAAGGCGCGCTCGCTGCTTGCTCCGGATGGCTTAGCTCTGATCAAAACGCCCAACTACGACGCCCTGGATGCGAGGATATTTGGGCAGCGCTCATGGGGCGGCTACCATGCGCCGCGCCATTTTGTGCTGTTCGATCGCGACAGTTTTACGCGCATGGCCGAGGATCAAGGGTTGCGCGTCAAATCGTTTGCCTACGCGCAAGGCGCGCCGTTTTGGACGGTATCGGCATTGAATGAATTGCGGTCACGGGGCTTAGTAAAAATATCGCGCGAGCGGCCATCGATCTATCATCCTCTGGTGCCGCTCTTTCAGGCCATATTTGCCGGCCTGGATATTCTGCGCAGCCCGATCGCTCGCTTGTCACAGATGGTTTTCGTACTTGAGCACGCTGAGGGCTGCACTGAGTGACTGGCCAGACCAATCCGCTTCATAGCGGCCGGTGCATCCGTCCGAGCAACCAACCGATGCCAATTGCAACTACGGCGGTGGTGTAGGGCTGCGTCTCGACGGTGCGACGCAACCACTTCTCGAGCGTGGCGGCCGTATCTCGGGCAGCGCCGGCTGCATCGGCTGCGCCGTCTCGGGCTTGGCCATATAAGTCCTGCGCGGCGCCCGCGGCCTGGTTCACAAGCCCTTCGGCTCGCATTTTGGTGTCGCCCGTGACGCGACCGAAACCTTCCTCCACTTTGCCGCCCACATTTTTGACGGTGCCTTCGATGCGATTTTCGTCCATGGCCATGACTCCAGATGACAACATCCTCGGGGGATTCTTGCTGCCAACTCACCCGAACGCGGAAAGGTTCCGATGAGGACTTCGGTCTGGACGATTGACTTCGTTGTTCGTCCACGGACGATCTACATCCACCCGCGCATCAGCACGGGTGGATGCAAATGGCGTTAATGTCCGCTTCGGCTCGTGAACAGCGTCGCCGACAACACGGGGGCCACTTCAGCTAGACCTCCGATAACGGACACGAAGGCAGACGGTTACTTCTTGTCGGACACCCAGGTGGTCGAGTTCTTGTCATAGGTGAATCCAGAGGCGCTCTTCAGGTCGTCCTTCGTGGCGTTCATGACCAAGTACCATTTGTTATTGTCTTTGGTCGTGACGCGCACGGCGTCGAAGGGAACCGAAACGTCCTTTTCGCCAGCGCCAAGAAACCCACCGACGCCGACGATGAACGAGGTCACCTTTCCGGACTTGTCGACGAGAACGTCCATGATCTCGCCGATCTTGGCGTCCTTCGGGTCATAGACGCTTTGCTTGTACCAGTCGGTCACCGTGTAGGAATTGGCCGGAATCGCGAGTTGCGTGTTGCCTTCAGCGAAAGCAGCGGTGCTGAGGACGGCAACAAAGGCGGTCGTGCAGGCGAGTTTCAACATGAACGTTCTCCCATTGAAGATGTGTTTTTGCCTGGCGTGTCTTAACCGCGCCGAGCATCCAAAAACACAAGCACTGCGAGGAACGAATTGTTCCGCGTTGACGCGCGAGATCCTCCCATAAGGGCGACCGGGCGGAACTTAAAGGTGGGGCGCCGCTTGATGTTCGGAATCGGTTTGCACCGACGAAAAAGGCGCTGCACGCGCGGCGCCAGGGCCTCAATGCACCGCGCACAGCGCCCATCAACAGGAGCCCATCATGGCGAAACAAACAAAGAAACTGGACGAGCTTTTTCATGATACGTTAAAAGACATATACTTTGCCGAAAAGAAGATCCTGGCGACGCTCCCGAAGATGGCGAAAGCCGCGCAGTCGCCCGATCTGAAAAAGGCCTTCGAAAAGCATCGCGGCGAAACGGAAGGCCATGTCGCGCGGCTGGAAAAGGTTTTCGCCGCGATCGACAAAAAGCCGCAGGCCAAGACCTGCGACGCCATTGTCGGCATTACCGGCGAGGGCGCCGAGATCATGAAAGAATACAAGGGCTCGCCCGCGCTCGATGCCGGCTTGTTGGCCGCGGCACAAGCGGTCGAACATTATGAAATCTCGCGATACGGCACGATGAAGACCTGGGCGCAGGAACTCGGCCTGAATGACGCCGTTCGGCTGCTCGATCAAACGCTCGAGGAAGAAAAAAAGACCGATGCGGCGCTGACCAAAATTGCGGAAGCCGCGGTCAATCAGCAAGCGGAAGCGGCCTGACGCCTCCGTACGAGTGGTGAGAAAGGGTCCCGTGCGTGGCGCTTCTAAGGCGGCGGGAACTTTCTTGATTGTGCCGAATTATTAGGCGGGGCCACCGCTGTCCCCCAGGAGTTATCAAATGGAAACCGATCTGCGTGCTGCGTCCACGCTCGCGGATGCACAGTCTGCCGTGTCTTGGGGTGCGATAGCCGCCGGCGCTGTTGGCGCGGCAGCACTGGCGCTTCTTCTGATTGCCTTTGGAGCGGGGCTTGGCCTATCGGCCATATCGCCCTGGAGCGATAGCGGCGTTTCGGCATCGACATTCAAGACCGGCACCGGAATATATCTGGTGTGCGTCGCCGTGATGTCGTCGGCCGTCGGCGGCTATCTCGCCGCTCGATTGCGAACCAAATGGGTGGGCGTTCACACCCAAGAGGTCTTCTTTCGCGATACCGCCCACGGCTTTATCGCCTGGGCCTTCGCCACGCTTTTAAGCGCGAGTGCCTTGAGCTCAGTTACCGGATATCTCGCCAACGGCACCGCGGCGGGCGTGGGTGGTGCGGCATCGCAGGCCGCTCGTTCCGTCAATCCTGCGGATATCTACGTCGATAAGTTGTTCCGCCCTGACACTGCCGGACAGCCGGCATCCGCGACTGCCTCGGCACCCGCTGCCGGCAATCCAATTCCCGCCGCGCCGAGCGGCGCAAATTCTAATCAATCGCGGGCGGAAGTCCTGCGATTGTGGACGGCGAGTTTTCAGGGCAATCAAGGCCTCAGCGCCACCGACAAGACCTATGTGGCGCAAGTCGTGGCTGCTCGCACCGGCATGAGCCAGGCCGATGCCGAAAAGCGCGTCAATGACGTGATCGTCGAAGCGAAGACCGCTGCCGACACCGCGCGGAAGGGTGCTGCAATGCTTTCCTTCTGGTTGACCGCCGCCATGTTGTTCGGCGCATTCGCAGCAAGCCTTGCGGCGGTCGAAGGCGGTTCGTTGCGCGACGGTACATGGAATGACCGCGTTCTCGTCCCCCGGACAATATAGAGGAGCACATCATGGGTAGAGGCATTCTTCTCTGGCTGCTTGGCGTTCCGATCCCGATCATCATTCTGCTGGCGCTTTTCTGGCACTGACGACACAGCAAGCTGCGCCGCAAGGCGCAGCTTTTCCTTGCAACAAAACATCGAAATTAAGGAGACGATTTCATGTCGATCGGAACCATTCTGCTCATCATCTTGGTCATCATCCTGCTTGGAGGTTTCAGCGGGTTTGGCGGCGGTCCATTCTACGGCACCGGCTATTACGGCGGTGGCGGCCTGGGCGTCGTGATCGTCATTCTTTTGATTTTGCTTTTGCTCGGCAGGATTTGAGCGCTCGGATTGGTCGGTCGCTTGCTTCCACCGGCGAAGCCAAGAACGCTTGACCGATGATAAAGCCCGGCGACCGCGAACGGATTCTGACTCGAACTCGGAATCTCAAAATGGCCCGCTCCGCGCATGCCTATGTGCGCGGGAGTACCGTGAGCTTCTACGAATGGCTGGAGAGCAGCCGCCGCGTTAAATTACCGGACGGGCCCCCGGTGTGGATTTGCGGCGACTGTCACGTCGGCAATCTCGGTCCGCTTGCCGATACCAAGGGTCATGTCCGGGTGCAGATCAGGGATCTCGATCAGACCGTGATCGGCAATCCCGCACACGATCTGGTTCGGCTCGGCCTGTCGCTGGCATCGGCGGCCCGCGGCTCGGACCTGCCCGGTGTGACGACGGCGCGGATCTTCGAGGAGCTCATCGCGGGCTACCTCGCGGCACTGACGACCGGCTCCGACATCGACAAAGACAAGTCCCACCGCCCTAAATCAATTCAGGCGCTGCTGGCGCAAGCCACGCGACGTCGATGGCGACATTTGGCAGAGGAGCGGCTCGATACTGTCAAACCTACTATTCCCCTGGGCAAGCGTTTCTGGGCACTGATCGCCGAAGAGCGCAAGGCCTTGAGCCATATGTTCGCAAGCGATTCCGTCAGGCCCACTCTCACCTCGCTTCGCGATCGAACGAAAGACGATCCCATCGAGCTGCTCGACGCCGCCTATTGGATGAAGGGCTGCAGCTCGCTGGGGCGGCTGCGCTACGCCGCATTACTGCGTATCGGAAAAGGCAAGGATTCAAGCTTCTGCTTGGTCGACGTGAAAGAGGGCGTGAAGGCGGCAGCTCCCACGGTATCGAAGGTGGAAATGCCACGGGATAATGCAATCCGCGTCGTGACGGGTGCGAAAGCGCTTTCTCCCAATCTCGGAGAGCGGATGATCGCGGCAAGGCTGCTTGGAAAAGCAGTCGTTGTCCGGGAGCTTATGCCGCAAGACCTCAAGATTGAGATCAATCGATTAAGCTGCGAGGAAGCTATGGACGTGGCACGCTATCTTGGCGGCGTCGTCGGACGCGCCCACGGTCGGCAAATGGAACCGGGCCAGCGCCGGGCATGGCGCTCCGATTTGACGAAAAATCATAAGGCCTCCCTCGAGGCCCCGTCCTGGTTGTGGGCCGGCGTCGTTGAGCTGATTGCTTTGCACGAAGCCGCGTATCTGGATCACTGCCGGCGATTTGCACTGTCTGAGGCCGCTTGAACATAAGACGTCGACAAATCAGGACAGCACTTCGCGTATCTTCTGGCCGAGCTGATCGACAGTAAATGGCTTTGCGATAAAATCGACGTTGGGATCAAGCACGCCGTTATGAACCACCGCGTTGCGGGTGTATCCCGTTGTGTAAAGTACTTTGAGGGCTGGACGTAATTTGACGGCCGCTTCCGCCAGACGGCGGCCGTTCATGTCCGGCATGACGATATCGGTGAACAGCAAGCCGATTTCGGGACGACTTTCCAGAATTTGCAGCGCCTGCTTGGCGGACGCTGCATTAAGGACGGTATAGCCGAGTTCGCGCAAGGCTTCGGTTGTAACTTCCCTTATGCGATCCTCATCTTCCACGACCAGGATCACCTCCGACCGCATACCCCTGCGTTCAGGCTGTCGGATCACAGCGCCGACGTCAGCAACTTGTTCAGTTCCATAATAGCGCGGCAAATAAATCTTGACGGCCGTGCCGTGGCCAATTTCCGAATAGAGTTTCAGATGGCCTTTCGATTGCTTGACGAAGCCATACACTTGGCTCAGCCCGAGACCGGTGCCCTTGCCAACAGCCTTGGTCGTAAAGAAGGGGTCGATGGCTCTGTCCATAGTCTCCAGTGACATGCCCGTACCCTCGTCGGACACCGCGATCATGACGTATTGGCCGGCGACCAGATCGGGGTAATTGCCGACGTAGTCGTCATCGAGATAGCAATTGAGGGTCTCGATCGTCACTTTGCCGCCGTCGGGCATGGCGTCTCGCGCGTTGATGGCGAGGTTCAATATGGCGTTTTCGAGTTGACCGGCGTCCGCATGGGTTTTCCAAAGCCCGCCAGCCAGCACCGTTTCCAGCACCGTCGCTTCGCCAAGGGTTTGCCGCAAAAGCCCCGAGATGGATTTAACCATTTGATTGGCGTCGATCACTTTTGGCGCCAACGGCAGCTGCCGCGAAAACGCCAGCAAGCGACGGGTCAGCTCGGCGGCGCGATAGGCCGCGTCCGAAATACCGTCGAGAAGCCTTTTGACGTCCTCGCCCTTGGCAAGCCGGCGCTCGATCAGATTCGTGCCGCTGATGATGACGGCCAGCATGTTGTTGAAGTCATGCGCTACGCCGCCGGTGAGTTGGCCGATCGCGTCCATCTTCTGCGACTGCCGCAGCAGCTCTTCGGCCTTCCGGCGGGCTTCGTTCTCGGCCTCCAATTGGCGCGTGCGATCCTTGACGGCCGCTTCCAGCGTTTCCGTAAAGGCGTGCAATTGCGCGGTGGCGCGCTTCTGGTCGGTGACGTCGATGCTGACGCCGACGACCCGAACCGGCTTACCCCCATCATCGTAGAACACAAGGCGTCGCGCCAGAATCCAGCGCAACTCCTTGTCGCTTGGCCGCACGATGCGAAAATCGAGCTCGAATTCGCGCTGTTTTGCCGTAAGGGCGTTTTGGATCGTAGCGCGCAGTCGGACCTGATCTTCGCGATGAACGGTTGCGATCCAACTCTCATAACGGCCATCGAATTCCGCAAGCCCGTACATCGCACGCGCGCTCGGCGACAGGCGCACGGTGCCGGCCTCTACCTGCCAGTCGATCACGCCAATGCGGCCGATCTGTTCGGCGAGTGCCAGAATCTCGGCACTTTCGCTGAGAGTGAAAGCCGTAGGGGAATCCGTCACGATCTAGCCACCGAGAATGCGCTTGGCATCCGTCATCGCCCGCAACTTGCCGGCGGCAACGCTGCGGGGCAGGTGGTTGAAACCGCAGGAGCTGGTGATGATCGTCTGTTCCGGCGCTAGCCATCTGTATTGGGCGATACGCGCCGCAACGGTCTCGCCGCTTTCCACATTGGGGTCCTGCACGTCGACCGCGCCGACGCCGAGCTGGTGGTTTCCCAAAAGCCCTTCGTAGTGGTGTGTCATATCGTGTTCGATCAAATAAGAGTTTGTTTCGATCTTGCAGACGAGATCGGCCTTGTAGCGGCCCGCGTCGAAGTAGCGATGGCCGATCTGCGCGTCATATTCCTTGCCGACCGCGTAGTTGCCCTGACAAACGTGCGTTGAGGTGTGAACGTCGTCGGGCAGGCCCTCGATCGCGATGTTGATGATGTCGACTGCCGCGTTGACTTCAGCGTCGTCCGCCATGGTGAAAAGCGGCTCGTCGATCTGGATATGCTTGCAGCCGGCGTCGGCCAGTATCTTGAAATTGTAGCGCAATAGCTTGCCGAGATCGCTCATCATCTTGGCGATGTCGCCGTAATGCTCGTCATAGGCCACCTTGGCCAGCATATGCGGGCCGGTCATGGTGATCTTCACTGGCTTATCGGTCAGCGCCGACACGGCCTTGAATTCTTCCGCCAAGCCAAGATCGATATTATCCTGGATCCGCGCCCGGCATGTCGCCGCCGGATGAAATACGTTCGGGTCGTGCGGCGTGATCGGCTTCGGCTGCGTTGCGCCCTGGAACGCCGGAATTTTTTGCCAGAAATAATTGAGCATGGCATTGGGCGGTGAATGGCGATTGTGCGTGCGCCGATGCATTTCACCGCCGGTGATGACGTCGATCCCGGCCCGCTCCTGGTCGTGGATCGCAGCCTCGCTGGCGCGATATTGTGCGTCGCTCATCGCCGTCATCGACAGCTGACCGACCGACATCAGCCGGTCGAGCGGCTCGTACCAATCCGGCACGCTGTAGGCGCCGATCACAGTGGTGGTGTATTTCGGATAGGGCTTCAAAGACGCATGTCCTGCTGGATTTTTCGGCAATCGCGAGCTTAGCCTATTTTTTAGGAGGGAAGTTAAATAGCGCCGGGGTAGGGAAATTTGCAACGAAAGAGGCCGCCAACTGAGGCGGCCTATTGGTGAGGCATTGGGGGAGCGCGGTCTTTTCCGAAAGCCAGCATCCATCCCCGGACCAAGTCCGGGGACAGCCATTTTCAGGACCGTGGTTTAGGCCGCGCGCTCGCCGGCCACTTTCTCCGGCACCAGCCGCACGCTGTCGAGCGCGCTGTGCACGCCGGACTCGCCCGCCTCGTGATATTGGGCGTCTTCATTGACGTTCCACACGTCGTAGAGCCGTTGCCCGGCGAGGATGTTGCGCGCGGTGAGCATCGCCGTCATCATCGCGTGGTCCTGATTGTTGTATTTGTGCATGCCGTTGCGGCCGACCATATGCAGCGTCGGGTAGCTGCCCTCGAGGTCGAGCCTGATGGCGGCGATGTTGTCGCGATAGTCTTCGTCGTAGACCGGATAGGCTTTGGGCTGGCGCACCACGTGGGCGTCGACCACGTCTTCGGCGGCAATGAGGCCGATCTGCGCCACTTCCTTTTTGGCCAGCGCAATGAGATCGCTGTCGGACGCATCCCACAGATTGTCGCCCTCGAAGCAGAAATATTCCAGCCCAAGGCAGCTCATGCCTTCGGGCACCATCTCGGGCGACCAGGAACGATAGTTCTGCACTCGGCCGACCTTCACGCTCGGGTCGTGGATGTAGATCCAGTTGTCATCGAACAGCTCTGCCTTGCGCACCATCAGCGCTACCGTGAGGAAGTCGCGATAGCGCAGCGCGCGCGCGTGAAGGAGCGAGATCGGCACTGGCTTGATGCGCGGCACGAGCTCCCGCACCGGCGCCGAGCTGACGACATGGCGCGCGGTGAAACTTTCGCGCTCGCCTTTCGTGGTTTCCACTTCGATGCGCCAGAGATTGGCGGCATCGTCGAATTCGAGGGAGACAAGTTCGCGCCCCATCAACAGCCGGCCGCCGTTTGCCCTGATCTTGCGCGCCGCCGCGTCCCACATCATGCCCGGGCCCTTGCGCGGGTACTGGAAGCTTTCGATCAGGCTCTTGACGGTATCGCCGTTGGCCTTGGGCTTGCGGCCGATATGTAGCGAGCGCTTGAGGCCATTGATGACGGCGGTCAACAGATCGAGGCCCTTGATGCGTTGCGCCGCCCAGTCGGCGGAAATCTCGTCGCACGACATGCCCCACACCTTCTCGGTGTAGGTCTTGAAGAAAATCTGGAACAGCCGCTCGCCGAACTGATTGCGCACCCATTCGTGGAAGGTGCGCGCCGGTTCGACGGGGAAGGCTTTGGCATAGGCGTAAGACGCCATGCAGGCGGTCGAGGTTAAGACGCCGAGCTTGAGCAGCGCTTCGAAGGCCTTGAGCGGATAGGAGAAGAACTTGCCGTTGTAATAGATGCGCGACAGCCGCGGCCGGGCGATGAAATCGTCGGGCAGGATCTCCTGCCACAGCGCCACGATCTCCTTCGACTTGGAGAAGAAGCGGTGGCCGCCGATGTCGAACAGGAAATCCTTGTATTGGACGGTGCGGCTGATGCCGCCGACATAGATCGGGTCGCGCTCGATGATGATGACGGAGCGCGCCTCCTTGGTCAGGCAATACGCGGCAGTGAGGCCGGCGGGCCCGGCACCGATCACGAACACTTCGGCGTCGACGGTCATAAGGACTGCTTTCAGGCGGAGTTTGGTTGGCGGGGCGGCGGGGTGCGCGGCCGGAAGGCGAACAGCGCCTGGCCGCTATAGGAAACCAGCGCCCCGCAGGCAGCGCCGACGATCACGGCAAGCTGCGGCATCGCGGCCAGCACGGTGACGACGAGGGCGGCGAAGACGGCGTAGCTCACGGTCTGGGCCGAGGCGGCGACGGCGGCGTAGCGCATGGCTTCGTCGGCGGTGCGGCGGCCGCTGCGGTCGAAGGTCAGCGCGCGGTTGAGCCGCCAGGTGACGAGGGTCGCGATCGCCAGCGAACCTAGCCGCGCCAGCAGCGGGTGGGGGGCCTGCGCGATGATGAGGGTGAAGACCGCGAGATCGGTGATCAGGCCGAGCCCGCCGACGCCGAGAAAGCGTAGCGGCCGCGGCAAAACCGCAAAAAACCGGCGAACGGGGTCATGGTCGGAGCCCGCGCGGCAGGGCATTTCGCCCACCACCGCGCCGAACTCGACATCGCTGCGACCCATGACGCCTTCCCGCTGACGGGCGGCCGTTCTGGCGCCGTTTCCGGCTGGCCGTTGGCCCGTTGTCCCCTTGCCTGCATCATCCGTGGCAGGCTTTTCTTAATGCCGGGCTAGCGTGAAGGCGCGAATTCGCGGGTCGGCGCGACACCGTTAAAAGACCCTCAATCCGATGCGGCGGCTGTTGCCGCGACCGCACCGATCCTTTGGTCGATCATTTGGCCGACCGCGCAATAACCCAATCGCTCATACTGGCTTGCGGCCCGATACCGCCCTCCTATATGAGCCAAGGGAAATCGGCTCGCGGCAGCGGTCTTGAAGTGTTGGACTGTGCCCGGGACGATTTAGAGTTGAATAAGGGGGTCGGACCAAGGGCGCCTTTCGGGCCTGCCCCGACCTGCCGCAAGAGAGAGGATTTAGGACCATGGGCAAGGTCATCGGTATCGATCTCGGGACCACGAATTCCTGCGTCGCCGTCATGGAAGGCAAGACGCCGAAGGTCATCGAGAACGCGGAGGGGATGCGCACCACGCCATCCATCGTCGCTTTCACCGACGAAGGCGAACGGCTCGTCGGCCAGCCGGCCAAACGGCAAGCAGTCACCAATCCCGAACGCACCATTTTCGCAGTCAAACGCCTGATCGGCCGTCGCTACGACGACCCGATGGTGGAGAAGGACAAGAAGCTCGTTCCCTACAAGATCGCGCGCGCCTCCAATGGCGATGCCTGGGTCGAGATCGAGGGCAAGAGCTATTCGCCGTCGCAGATTTCCGCATTCATCCTGCAGAAGATGAAGGAGACCGCGGAATCCTATCTCGGCTCCAAGGTCGACCAGGCGGTCATCACCGTCCCGGCCTATTTCAACGACGCGCAGCGCCAGGCCACCAAGGACGCCGGCAAGATCGCCGGCCTCGAAGTATTACGCATCATCAACGAGCCGACGGCAGCCGCATTGGCCTATGGGCTCGACAAGACCAAGACCGGCACCATCGCGGTCTATGACCTCGGCGGCGGCACCTTCGATATTTCCATTCTCGAAATCGGCGACGGCGTGTTCGAGGTGAAGTCGACCAACGGCGACACCTTCCTCGGCGGCGAAGATTTCGACATGCGGCTGGTCAACTATCTGGCCGACGAATTCCAGAAAGAGCAGGGCATCGACCTGCGCCGCGACAAGCTGGCGTTGCAGCGGCTCAAGGAGTCCGCGGAAAAGGCCAAGATCGAGCTGTCGTCGACGACCCAGACCGAAATCAATCTGCCGTTCATCACGGCGGACGCCGCGGGACCGAAGCATCTGACCATGAAGCTCACCCGCGCCAAGTTCGAGGCGCTGGTCGACGACCTGGTGCAGAAGACGATCGAGCCTTGCCGGCAGGCCATCAAAGACGCAGGCCTGTCCGCGGCCGAGATCAACGAAGTGGTCCTGGTCGGCGGCATGACCCGCATGCCGAAAGTGCAAGAGGTCGTGAAGCAATTGTTCGGCAAGGAGCCGCACAAGGGCGTCAATCCGGACGAAGTCGTCGCGATCGGCGCCGCGATCCAGGCCGGCGTGCTGCAAGGCGACGTCAAGGACGTGCTGTTGCTCGACGTCACCCCGCTGTCGCTCGGTATCGAGACGCTGGGCGGTGTGTTCACCCGGCTGATCGACCGCAACACCACGATCCCGACCAAGAAGAGCCAGACGTTCTCCACGGCCGAAGACGGCCAGACCGCGGTGACGATCCGCGTGTTCCAGGGCGAGCGCGAGATGGCGGCCGACAACAAGATTCTCGGCCAGTTCGATCTCATCGGCATTCCGCCGGCGCCGCGCGGCGTGCCGCAGATCGAGGTCACGTTCGACATTGACGCCAACGGCATCGTCAACGTGTCGGCCAAGGACAAGGGCACCGGCAAGGAGCAGCAGATTCGCATCCAGGCCTCGGGCGGCTTGAGCGAGGCGGACATCGACAAGATGGTGAAGGACGCCGAGGCTCACGCCGAGGACGACAAGAAACGCAAAGCCGAGGTCGAGGCAAAGAATCACGCCGAGGCCCTGGTCCACAGCACCGAGAAGACGCTGGCCGAGCACGGCGCCAAGGTCGGCGAGGCCGAGCGGCGCGCCATCGAGACCGCCTTGGCCGACCTCAAGGAAGCCTTGAAGGGCACCGATGCGGAGGCCATCGCGGCCAAGACCAACACATTGGCCCAAGCGTCGATGAAGCTCGGCGAGGCGATGTACAAGCAAGCCGAGCAGCAGCCCGACGGTGGCGGCGACGAAGGCGGCGGCGGTGCCGAGGCCAAGAAGGACGACGTCGTCGATGCCGAGTTCACCGAGGTCGACGACGACAAGAAGAACAAGAAA
>CAWGCU010000019.1:0-219460 GCA_963821175.1 uncultured Alphaproteobacteria bacterium | reverse complement strand
GGCAAGAGCCTTCATTTCCTGAGCTGGGATTTCGACGCGCTCACCGTGGTCTGCCTGCTGCTGTTCATGGGCGCCATGGGCAAGTCGGCGCAATTCGGCCTGCACACCTGGCTGCCCGACGCCATGGAAGGCCCGACGCCGGTCTCGGCGCTGATCCACGCCGCCACCATGGTGACCGCCGGCGTGTTCATGGTGGCGCGGCTGTCGCCGCTGTTCGAGTTGGCGCCGACCGCGGCCGCCTTCGTCACCTTCATCGGCGCCACCACGGCGATATTCGCGGCGACCGTCGGCCTCGTGCAGAACGACATCAAGCGCATCGTCGCCTATTCGACCTGCTCGCAGCTCGGCTACATGTTCGTCGCCATGGGCGTCGGTGCCTATTCGGTCGGCATGTTCCACCTGTTCACCCACGCCTTCTTCAAGGCGCTGCTGTTCCTCGGCTCCGGCTCGGTGATCCTGGCGATGCATCACGAGCAGGACATCCGCAACATGGGCGGCTTGTGGCGGAAAATCCCGTTCACCTATGGCGTCATGGTGGTCGGCACCCTGGCGCTGACCGGATTTCCGTTCACCGCCGGCTATTTTTCCAAGGACAAGATCATCGAAGCCGCCGCCGCCGGCACCAATCCGATGGCGAGCTACGCTTTCATCATGACGGTCGCCGCCGCGGCGCTGACGTCGTTCTATTCCTGGCGGTTGATCTTCAAGACCTTCCATGGCGAGCCGCACGACCAGCATCATTACGAAGGCGCCCATGAAAGCCCGAAGGTGATGCTGGTGCCGCTGGCGCTGCTCGCCGTCGGTTCGATCGCGGCCGGCTGGCCGTTCCTCTCCATCTTCACCGGTCACGATGTCGAAGGCTTCTTCCGCGAGTCGCTGAAATTCGGGCCGGACAACAAAATTCTCGAGGCCATGGAGCAGCTGCCGCTCTACATCTCGCTGACGCCGACGGTGATGATGATCTTAGGCTTCCTGGTCGCCTACCAGTTCTACATCCGCCGGCCCGATCTGCCCGAAGCACTCGCGCGCGATCAGGCCCCGCTGTACCGCTTCCTGCTCAACAAGTGGTATTTCGATGAGATCTACGATTTCCTGTTCGTGCGCCCCGCCATGTGGCTCGGCCGCTTGTTCTGGAAAGGCGGCGACGGTTTTGTCATCGACGGGTTCGGGCCTGACGGCGTGTCCGCGTGGGTGCTCGATGTGACGAAGAACGTCGTCCGCCTGCAGACCGGCTACCTCTACCACTACGCCTTCGCCATGCTGATCGGCGTCGCCGCCTTCATCACTTGGTTCATGTTCACCGGAGCGCACGGATGACGAGTTGGCCGATCCTCTCCGTCATCACCTTTTTGCCGCTCGCGGGCGCGCTGTTCATCGCCTTCCTCAACGAAGATGAAGCGGGCGTGCACAACGCGCGCTGGGTCGCGCTGTGGACTACGCTGGCCACCTTTGCCATCTCGCTGATCTTGCTGTGGCGCTTCGACCCGAGCTCGGCGGAATTCCAGTTCCTGGAGAAACGGCCGTGGCTCGGCGGCACCATCACTTATTCCATGGGCGTCGACGGCATCTCGCTGCCGTTCGTGGTCCTGACCACGGCGCTGTTGCCGATCTGCGTCGTCGCCAGCTGGACTGCGATCCAGCGCCGGGTGCGCGAATACATGATCGCGTTTTTGGTCCTCGAGACGCTGATGGTCGGCACCTTCTGCGCGCTCGACCTGGTGCTGTTCTATCTGTTCTTCGAAGGCGGCCTGATCCCGATGTTCCTGATCATCGGCGTGTGGGGCGGGCCGCGCCGGGTCTATGCCAGCTTCAAGTTCTTCCTCTACACGCTCTTAGGCTCGGTGCTGATGCTGCTCGCCATCATGGCGATGTACTGGCAGGCCGGCACCACCGATATCCCGATGCTGCTGCATCACGCCTTCCCGCGAAACCTGCAGACCTGGGCCTGGTTCGCCTTCCTCGCCTCGTTCGCCGTTAAGATGCCGATGTGGCCGTTCCACACCTGGCTGCCCGATGCGCACGTCGAGGCGCCCACCGCCGGCTCGGTGATCCTGGCCGCCATCCTGTTGAAACTCGGCGGCTACGGCTTTTTGCGCTTCTCGCTGCCGATGTTCCCGGACGCCTCGCAAGCGCTGGCGCCGCTGATCTACGCGATGTCGATTATTGCCATCATCTACACCTCGCTGGTCGCCCTGATGCAGGAGGATATGAAGAAGCTCATCGCCTATTCCTCCGTGGCGCATATGGGCTTCGTCACCATGGGCATCTTCGCAATGACGGCGCAGGGCGTCGCCGGCGGCATTTTCCAGATGATCTCCCACGGCATCGTTTCGGCCGCGTTGTTCCTTTGCGTCGGCGTCGTCTACGACCGCATGCATACCCGCGAGATCGCCGCCTATGGCGGCCTCGTCAACCGCATGCCGATCTACGCTTTCGCCTTCATGGTGTTCACCTTGGCCAATGTCGGGCTGCCGGGCACCTCGGGTTTCGTCGGCGAGTTCTTGACGCTCATCGGCACGTTCCGGGTCAACACCTGGGTGGCGACTTTGGCGACGCTGGGCACCATCCTGTCGGCGGCCTATGCGCTGTGGCTCTACCGCAAAGTGATTTTCGGCAAGCTCGAGAAGCCGAGCCTGTTCAATATCAAGGACATCGGTTGGCGTGAGATGGTGGTGCTGGCGCCGCTGGTGATCCTCACCATCGTGTTCGGCATCTATCCAAAGCCGGTGCTCGACCTCTCGGCCGCCTCGGTGGCGCAGCTGATGGACAATTATCAGCACGCGCTGGCGCCGATCAAAGCGGCGATGGCAAGGTGAGGCGATGAACGCGGCCGTACAGATGTCGACGCTCTATCCGCTGCTGCCGGAAATCGTGCTCGGGCTGGGCGCCATGGCGCTATTGATGCTGGGCGCCTATGGCGACGCGCGCACGGCCCGCGTGATCGACGGCCTGGCGATTGCGCTCCTGATCGCGGCCGGCGTGATCCTTTACCTGCTTCCCGCTGGCAAACTTGTCAGCTTCAACGGCAGCTTCGTCGTCGACAATTTTGCCCGCTTCCTCAAAATTCTGGCCCTGGCCGGCTCGGCCGCCGCCATCGCCATGTCGCTCGATTACGCCAAGCATGAGCGGCAGCAGCGCTTCGAGTATGCGGTGCTGATCGTGCTCTCCACGCTCGGCATGATGATGCTGATCTCGGCCGCCGATCTGATCGCGCTCTATCTCGGCCTCGAATTGATGAGCCTGCCGCTTTACGTGGTCGCCGCCAGCCATCGCGATTCGCTGCGCTCGACCGAAGCCGGCCTGAAATATTTTGTGCTCGGCGCGCTGTCGTCGGGAATGCTGCTCTACGGCGCTTCGTTGGTCTATGGCTTTACCGGCACGGTAAGCTTTGCCGGCATCGCGCAAGCCGCCGCCAATGGCGGCATCGGGCTGATTTTCGGATTGGTTTTTCTCTTCGCCGGCTTCTGCTTCAAGGTCTCCGCCGTGCCGTTCCACATGTGGACGCCGGACGTCTATGAAGGCGCGCCGACGCCGGTCACCGCGTTCTTTGCCGCGGCGCCAAAAGTCGCCGGCATTGCCATGTTCGTGCGTGCCACCGTCGTGGCGTTTCCCGGCATTACCGCGCAGTGGCAGCAGATCGTCGTCTTCGTCGCCATCGCCTCGATGCTGCTCGGCTCGTTCGCGGCCATCGGCCAGCGCAATATCAAACGCCTGATGGCCTATTCGTCGATCGGCCATATGGGTTTTGCGCTGATCGGGCTTGCGGCCGGCACGGCCGAAGGCGTGCAGGGCGTGCTGGTCTATATGGCGATCTACCTCACCATGACGCTCGGCGTCTTCGCCGTGATCCTGTCGATGCGGCGCTCGACCGGCATGGTGGAATCGATCGATCAACTGGCCGGCCTCGCCCGCACCAACCCGACCTCCGCGTTCTTCATGGCGATGCTGCTGTTCTCCATGGCCGGCATACCGCCGCTCGCCGGATTCTTCGCGAAATTTTACGTCTTTCTCGCCGCCATCAAGGCCGGGCTCTATATACTGGCGGTGATCGGCGTGCTGGCCAGCGTGGTCGGCGCCTACTATTATCTCCTGATCATCAAGATCATGTATTTCGACGACGCGGCCGAAGCATTTTATCCCACGCCCGTCGAGCTGAAAGTGGTGCTTGCGGTTTGCGGCCTGTTCAACGTTTTATTCTTCCTCTATCCGGGGCCGCTCATTGGCGCGGCGAGCGCGGCCGCGCGTTCCCTGTTCTGATGCAGCTTGATCCCGCGGCCGCGGCGGCCGGTTTTCGTCTTTTAGCCCACGACACCCTGCCGTCGACCAATACCGAAGCTTTGGCGCTGGCGCGGTGCGGCGAAACGGGACCGCTCTGGGTGACGGCGCGGCAGCAGACTGCGGGCCGCGGCCGGCGCGGCAATGCATGGATTTCGGTGCCGGGAAATCTTTACGCCACGCTGCTCCTTTGCGATCCGGCAGCGACGGAAAACGCGCCCGAATTGTCGTTCGTCGCCGCGCTTGCCGTTCATGATGCGATCGTCGATCGCGCCGCCGCGTCGCGCGAAAAGCTTGCGCTGAAATGGCCGAATGACGTTCTCTATGACGGGCAAAAGCTCGCCGGCATTTTGATCGAAGGCGAGGGCGCCGGGACCAGACTTGCCGTCGCCATCGGTATCGGCGTGAACTGCATGCATCACCCAGTGGACACCACTTACCCGGCGACCGATCTCGCGACTGCCGGTGCGCCGGTCTCGGCGGAAGATCTTTTCGGCGCGCTGTCCGGCGCGATGGTGCGGCGGCTGGCGCAGTGGCATCGCGGTGCGAGTTTTCAATCCATTCGCGCCGATTGGCTCGAGCGTGCTGCGGGAATAGGTGGTGAGATGCGGGTGCGGCTACCAAAAAATCGCGAATTTGTCGGCCGCGCCGAGGCGCTCGACGAACGCGGCCGCTTGTTGTTGCGCCTTGACGACGGCACGTTACAGACGATCACGGCCGGCGACGTCTTCCCGGTCGCGGCGAGCGGGTGAACCTGATGGCGCAGAACGAACTGGTCTTCGCGCCGCTTGGCGGCATCGGCGAGATCGGGATGAATCTCTCGATCTACGGCTTTGGCGACGAGCGCCGCCGCCAATGGCTGATCGTCGATTGCGGCGTGTCGTTTGCGTCCGAGGAGCTATTGCCCGGCATCGACCTGATCCTGCCGGATATTCGCTTTCTGATCGAGCAGCGAAAGAACATCGTCGGGCTGGTGATTACGCACGGCCACGAGGACCATATCGGCGCGTTGATCGACCTGTGGCCGCGCCTAAAGGTGCCGCTCTACGCCACGCCGTTCACGGCGGCCTTGTTCGAGGCCAAGCGGCAATCGGAACCCGGCGCGCCGCAAATTCCGGTCAAAGTGGTGCCGCTCGGCGGGCGCTTGAATCTCGGGCCGTTCACGGTCGATTTCATCAACGTCTCCCACTCGATTCCGGAATCCAATGCCCTGGCGATCCGCACGCCCGCCGGCGTCGTGCTCCATACCGGCGACTGGAAGATCGATCCGACGCCGCTGATCGGTCCGCCGACCGACCAGGCCAAATTGACCGCGCTCGGCGACGAGGGCGTGCTGGCGCTCATTGGCGATTCCACCAATGCGGTGCGCGAAGGCCGCTCGCCGTCGGAATCTGACGTGGCGCGCACGCTCGCCGAACTGATCCGCACCGCGCCGGCCCGCGTTTGCGTTACCACCTTTGCCTCCCACGTCGGGCGCATCCGCGCCGTTGCCGACGCGGCGCGCGCCGTGGACCGCGAAGTAGTGCTGGTCGGCCGCGCCATGGAGCGCGTCAGCCAGGTGGCGCGCGAGACCGGCTATCTCGACGGCGTTCAGGATTTCCGCAGCATGCAGAGCTACGGCTATCTGCCGCCCGACAAAGTGTTGGCGCTGTGCACCGGCAGCCAGGGCGAGCCGCGCGCGGCGCTCTCGCGCATCGCCGAGGACGAGCATCCCGAGGTCACGCTGGCCAAGGGCGACCGCGTGATCTTTTCCTCCCGCGCCATTCCTGGCAATGAGAAGGCCGTGGCCCGGGTGATCAATGGCCTGGTCAGCCAAGGTGTCGAGGTCATCACCGACCGCACCCACCTCGTTCACGTCTCGGGCCATCCGCGCCGCGCCGAGCTTCTCGACATGATCGCCTGGGTGCGCCCAAAGATCCTGATTCCGGCCCACGGCGAGGCGCTGCATCTCAACGAACATGCCGAGCTCGGCCGCCGCGCTGGCGTGCCGCATGTCCTGGTCTGCCGCAACGGTGACTTGGTCCGCCTGGCGCAGGACGGCGCCCAGATCATCGACGAGGTGCCCGCGGGCCGGCTCTACAAGGACGGCTCGCTGCTGATCAGCGCCGAGGCCAAAACCGTGGCGGCGCGGCGCCGCCTGAGCTTTTCCGGCATCGTCACGATCGCGCTGGCACTGAGCGAGAAGGGCGCGCTGGTCGCCGACCCCGAAATCGAACTGATTGGAATCCCTGAGACCGACGCCGGCGGCGCGTCGATGGCCGAGATCGCCCGCGACGCAGTCGAGCAAGCGTTCGAGTCCATGCCAAAACCGCGCCGGCGCGATGCCGACGCGGTGGCCGAAGCGGTGCGGCGGGCCGTGCGCGGCGCCATTGCGCAACGCTGGAACAAGAAGCCGATCTGCCACGTGCACGTGTTGGAAGTGTAGTCCCAAGCCGCGTACGGAGAAACGTCCGCCAGGTGAAGCTTCAGAACCGCCCGGCCGGAACCTTCGCATACATGGCGCGTGCAAGCAGGTTCCCGGCTCCGGTCGCCAACGTCATGCCGGCAACATACTCGACCACCTCTTGCCACTCGCGCGTGCTGGCCGGCAGGATCGGGTGTGCGTCGACCAATCCGACGAACGTCAACATGCCGGCGACCGCGGCGAGCGAGGCGGCAAGCCCCAGCAATATTGCGGGCCCAATGCCGAGGTGAAGACTTCGAAACAACAGAAATCCGACAGGGATCGGAATGGCGATGGCGGCGAGGCGTAGAAAAATGGGGTCAAGGTCCCATTTCATGATGATCAAATAGTGCGCGAGCAGCGATAAAATGATCGGCGCCACGAAATAGGGTAGCAGGCGGGACGGCCAAGCCTTTGCTCGCGCAGGACCGATTGGCGAGTTGGCAACCGCGTTGTGCGGCGAATTCGGCGGCGCCCCCGGGCTGGCAGTGAAATCCGCAGCCGGTTTGCCGGTCTTTTCAATCCCGAGCGCCTGGTCGACAAACGTCATCAGGCGTTCCATGTGCAGCGGAAAATCTACGCCCGAATCCACCCGCATGGCGTTGCGGAATGAAAATTCTTTTATGTTGCGCGGCAGGTCGTCGGCGCTCGGCATCCGGCCGCCGTCGACAAGAACCGGAATCACGAGAATCCGTTGCCGCAAGGCGGTTTGGATCTCGACGCGAACCGGATCCAGTTTGTCATGAATTCTCGCGGCGCCGTTCGTTTGTTGGCCGATCCACGCCGGTCCGATGGCGGCAATGAGCACGCTGGTTTCCTGGAACGCGGCCTGTATGTGCTTTCTGAAATCGGCTCCGTAGGGAATGTCGTTGAGGTCCATGAATACGGACTCGGCGCCATAACGGCCGACGAGGCGGTCATAAATGCGTCCGACGATGGCTGTGGAATCCGACCTCCGATAAGAAATGCAGATTCTCGGCATTCATCCCGCCGTTATTTCGAAACGCTGAAGGTGAGGTCGGCCCAGCCTGAGCGACCCTCGGTATCCGTGACATTGACCCTGAGCGTGTGCGTGCCGGGAGGCACCTCGGCATTCTCCACATCGATCCCGGTCGCCTCGACGAAGGGCTTTATGCGCTGGGTCAAATCGACGGCCGGTTTTTTCATATATGTGATCAGCACGGAGTCGACGTCGATCTTGGCCGCGCCGTGACTCTCGAACCTGACTTTGAGGACGAGGGGCGATTTGATCGTGCCGGCGGCGGGCGAGGGAGATACGATCACCACCGTCGGCCCGCGCGATATTCCGCGCTCACGACTTTGATCCACAGGCAGTGCGGCCTCGCTCGCGGTGATGAGCTGCAGCGCGCCTGCCGGACCGGCAAGCAGGACGCAGGCAGTGACCGCACAGGCCCCAATCAATCGATGCAAGATGTTTTGTATAAGCATGCCCTAAACTAGAATTCCGCTTTGCGCGACGCAATGCCGGGCAGGCTCCGCGCGTCAATGAGCCAGCGCTCGGCGTGCTTACCGTGTAGGATATGATGCCGGGCCCTAGGAGACCCAAAGACATGATCGGCAGGCTCAATCACGTGGCGATCGCGGTGCGCGATCTCGGCAAGGCGACGGCGGTCTATCGCGACGTTCTCGGCGCGCAGGTTTCGGCCGCGGTGCCGCAGCCCGACCATGGCGTGACCACGGTATTCATCACGCTGCCCAATACCAAGATCGAGCTTTTGGAACCGCTCGGCGAAGGCTCGCCGATCGCAAAATTCCTGGAGCGCAACCAGGACGGCGGCATGCACCACCTGTGCTACGAGGTCGACGATATCCGCGCGGCTCGCGATGCGCTCAAAGCCGCCGGTGCCCGCGTGCTGGGCGACGGCGAGCCGAAAACCGGCGCCCACGGCAAGCCGGTGCTGTTCCTGCACCCGAAGGATTTTTCCGGCACCTTGGTCGAGCTGGAACAGGCCTGAAAAATGCCCGTCACCACCGCAGTGGCGATCTTCTTCCTGATCTGGTGGATCGTGCTGTTCGCGGTGCTGCCATGGGGCGTGCGCAGCCAGCAGGAGGACGCCGAGGTCTCGCCCGGCACCGATCCGGGGGCGCCCGCGATCCCCAACCTGCGCCGCAAGCTGGTTTGGACGACGCTGGTCTCTGCCGTGGTTTTTACGGCGTGTTACGTCATCTATGTCGAGCGCCTGGTCACGTTGGAGAGCCTCTTGGCGCCCTTCGGGCTGCACATGACCCCTTAAGGGAGAGCGCCGAACGTGGATAAAGAATAGATAGTTCAAACAGCATCTTATGAGATTATTTTAACATTCCAGGCGCGATATTAGGCAGCGCCAAGGCAGCGGCCCTGACCTCATCGCAAAAAAGAAAAAGCAGGGCAAAAGCCCTGCTCGAGAATCCTCATCTGCACCCTTAGTTCCGCGTACTTATGTGGTTTTACGCATCCTCACCGTGGCAGTGAAGCCGCTTTACGCGTCCGGGTATGCTCCCAAGACTTATTCCTCCCAAGACTTGGACCGCTTTCCCGAAATCTCGTGCGAACGAGATGGCGGTTTCGGGATTGCGCAAAAATACTGGTAATCGATCCCTAGGCTTTTGTCACGAGGCTGCCCACCTCAAACGGCAAAAAAATACCCCCCTAAATTCCTGCCCAAATTCCTGCCCAAATTCCCGCCCTTGTGTTTCCGGCGCGGTTCCGGTTTCACTGCCGCGGCCACTAAGCGAAGAGTCCATGCGCCTTTCCCGGTTCTTCCTGCCCAATCTGCGCGAGACCCCGAAGGAAGCGGAGATCGCTTCCCACCGCCTGATGCTCCGCGCCGGCATGATCCGCCAGGAGGCGGCCGGGATTTACGCCTTCCTGCCGCTCGGCCTGCGGGTGCTGACCAAGGTCTGCCAGATCGTGCGCGAGGAGCAGGACCGCTCCGGCGCCATCGAGCTTTTGATGCCGACCATCCAGTCAGCCGACCTGTGGCGCGAAAGCGGCCGCTACGAGGCCTATGGCAAGGAGATGCTGCGCATCAAGGACCGCCACGAGCGCGACATGCTCTACGGCCCGACCAATGAGGAAATGATCACGGCGATCTTTCGCACCTACGTGCGCTCATACAAGGACCTGCCGCTCAACCTCTACCACATCCAATGGAAGTTCCGCGACGAGGTACGGCCGCGCTTCGGCTTGATGCGCGGGCGCGAGTTTCTGATGAAGGACGCCTATTCGTTCGACATCGACTTCGCCGGCGCCAAGCACGCCTATAACCGCATGTTCGTCGCTTACTTGCGCACCTTTGCGCGCATGGGGCTACGCTCGATCCCGATGGTGGCGGAGAGCGGCCCGATCGGCGGCAACCTATCCCACGAATTCATCCTCCTGGCCGACACCGGCGAGAGCGAAGTTTTTTGCCACAAGGACTATCTGAACTTCGAGGTCCCAGGCCCGGACGTCGATTTCACCCATGTCGGCCGCCTGCAGGCGATCGTGGACAAATGGACCTCGCTCTACGCCGCGACCTCGGAGAAGCACGACGTGGCGGCCTATGAGGCGCTGCCGGCCGACAAGCGGGTATCGGCGCGCGGCATCGAGGTCGGGCATATCTTTTATTTTGGCACGAAATATTCCGAGCCGATGAAGGCGGTGGTGACCGGGCCAGACGGCGCCGATCATCCGGTGCATATGGGCTCTTACGGCATCGGCCCGAGCCGGCTCGTTGCCGCCATCATCGAGGCCTCCCACGACGAGACCGGGATCATCTGGCCGGAACCGGTGGCGCCGTTCAAAGCCATGATCCTCAATCTCAAGCAGGGCGCGAGCGACACCGATGCGGCGTGCGAAAAGCTTTATGCGGAACTTTCTGCAAAAGGCATCGACACGCTCTATCACGACCGCGACGAGCGGCCCGGCTCGAAATTCGCCATGGCCGACCTGATCGGCGTGCCGTGGCAGATCCTGGTCGGTCCGCGCAGCCTCGCCGAGGGCAAAGTCGAGGTGAAACGGCGCTCCGACGGCACGCGGGAACTAATGACGCCGGCCGATGCGGTGGTCCGGCTCAGCTCGTGAAACTGCGCGCGGCGGCGGCGCGCAAGCGGACAAGTCGGCTATTTCGCTTCGACATTCACTTGCTGCGCGACGTTGACCGGCAGTGTGAAGGCAAACGTCGAGCCTTGCCCGAGCTGGGACTCGACCCAGATCTTGCCGCCGTGCATTTCAATGATGCGCTTCGATATGGCGAGCCCCAGGCCGGTGCCGCCCT
Source organism: uncultured Alphaproteobacteria bacterium (assembly GCA_963821175.1). Classification (GTDB taxonomy): domain Bacteria; phylum Pseudomonadota; class Alphaproteobacteria; order Rhizobiales; family Xanthobacteraceae; genus BOG-931. Next base: position 208,483 of record CAWGCU010000019.1, on the reverse strand, counting down.
TCTTGCGCGTGATCGCATTGTCGGCCTGCTGGAACTCCTGAAACAGTTTTGCCTGGTTTGCCGCGGAGATGCCGGGTCCGGTATCGCACACCGAGAGATGAAATGAGCCATTGGCCGCGGTGGCTTTGATGACCACTTCGCCGGCATCGGTGAATTTGATGGCGTTGCCGACGAGATTGATCACGACCTGTGCCAAGCGCCGCCCATCGCCGTGGCCCGGCGGCAGCTTCGGAGCCACCTCGATCTTGAACGCGAGCTTCTTGTCGGCCGCCAGCGGCTCGAGCGTGCTCCGCACGGTCTGGGCGATATCCTCGAGCGAGTAATCGTTCAGTTCGAGCACGAGTTGGCCGGCCTCGATCTTCGACAGATCGAGCACGTCATTGATCAAGCCGAGCAGGTGTCTGCCATTGCTCTCGAGCCTTTTGAGCACGTCGATCGTCTTTTCCGGCAGCTGGCCGTAGATGCCGTCCGCCATCAGTTCGGTGTAGCCGAGAATGGCATTGAGCGGCGTGCGCAGCTCGTGGCTCATATTGGCGAGGAACTGCGATTTGTGCTGGCTGGCGATTTCGAGCTGCCGGCTCTTGTCCTGGATTTCATCGAACAGCCGCACGTTCTCGATGGCGATGACGGCCTGGTCGGCGAAGGTCGTGAGCAGTTCGATCTGGCGGTCCGTGAACGGCTTTACCTCGGACCGCAGCAACGATAGCACGCCCACGGGAATGCCCTCGCGCATCAGAGGCACGCCGAGCATGGTGCGATAGCCACCCCGTTGTTGCGACTCCCGCCACGTGTATTCGGGATCGTTCAGCGCATCCAGGATATGGACGACCTTGCCCTCGATGGTCGTCCGACCGACGAGGGTTTCCCGTCCCGGGGCGATGGTTCGTTCGATCATGTATTCTCTGTATTCAGCCGAGAACCCAAAAGTGGAATCCATCCGGTAAGTTTGGCCGTCGCGCCGATAGATGAAGGCGCTGCTCGCGTCGCATAATCGGGCCGCGGATTCCACCAGCGCATCGAGCACGGCTTGGAGATCGAAAGTCGAGCGGCTGATGACCTTGAGCACGTCGGCGGTCGCGGTCTGCTGCTGCAGCGATTGCCGCAATTCGCTGAGCAGCCGCGAATTCTCGATGGCGATGACGGCCTGGGTGGCAAAGTTCTGCACCAACTCGATTTGCTTGTCGGTGAAGGGGCGAACGTCCAGATGATATATGTTGATCGTGCCAACCAATGCGTCCTCGCGGAGCATGGGGACGGACAAGGCCGTTCTAGCGCCGCCCACCTTTGCAAGGGCTGATCCGGCATATGGTTCCTGGGCGGCGAGATCACGAACGTGGTTCACTTGCTTCGTTGTTACGACGGGGCCGGCGATTGAACTTTCCAGGTCTATTACTGGATTGCGGCGTCGCAGTTCCGCTAGTGCGCGCGGCGCATTGTGCATGGCTTCCAGCCGCAATTCGCCACCGTTGAACAAGGTCAAATTGCCAAACTGGGCGCCGCAGATGCGTACGGCATTTGCCAGCAGGGCATCGAACACGGGCTCCAGTTCGCCGGGTGAGCTGCTGATAACGCGCAGGACTTCGGAAGTTGCCGTCTGCTGCTCCAGGGACTCGGTGAGTTCCCATGTGCGCTGCTGCTCTGCCTCGAACAACCGCACATTTTCGATTGCTATTGCCGCCTGGTCGGCGAAGGTGGAGACAAGCTCGATCTGCTTGTCGGTAAACGGCTGCACGCTCTTTCGCATCAGCGTCATCACGCCCACCGCCACGCCATCGCGCAGCATCGGAACTCCGACCAGCGTGCGGAAGGCGCCGGTTCCACGCGTTGAGTGCGTGTATTCAGGGTCGGCTTCGATGTCGGTTATTTGAATAACCTTGCCCTCGAGCAGCGCACGTCCCGATCCACTGTTGCGGCTCAGTTCTACCGGTTGCTCCTCGATAAGCTCACCGAGATCGTCAGGCAGACCAAACGCGACCGTTCGATAAAATACGTCGTCCTGGCGCCGCGCGATGACCCCCATATCAGCGTCACACAATCTCCCGGCTGACCGCAGTAGCGTATCCAGGACCACCTTGAGATCAAAAGCCGAGCGGCTAATGACCTTGAGCACGTCGGCAGTTGCCGTTTGCCGCTCCAGCGACTCGCGCAGCTCGTTCAGCAGTCGCGTGTTCTCGAGAGCGATGACCGCCTGGTCCGCGAATGTGGTCAATAGCTCGATGTGCCTGTCGTCAAACGGCTGAACGGCGGTTCGGCTCACGACAAGTATGCCGATTGGATGGCCCTCGCGAAGTAGAGGCAGGCCGAGGTGCGTACGAAAACCGCCTAATCGCTGTGTCTCCTGCAAGCGATAGTCCGGATCGGCGAGAACGTCGGCTATCTGCACCGGGTTGCGTTCCAGCAGAACACGCCCGACAACGCCCTCGCGTCCCGGCGCAAACGTCAGGGTTCTGAGATATTCGTTATATTCATGAGTAAAGCCAAAGCTCGCTACGGCGTAAAAACCATGCTCGGTCTCGCTTGGAAGCAGGATTTGAGATTTGTCTGCTCTGCACAGTCGCGCCGCCGACTCCACCAGCGTATCAAGCACTGTCTGCAACTCGAAAGCCGAGCGGCTGATGACCTTGAGGACATCGGCGGTGGCGGTTTGCTGCTGCAGCGATTCCGACAGTTCGTGCGTGCGCTGCTGCTCCGCCTCGAACAGCCGCACGTTCTCGATGGCGATCACCGCCTGGTCGGCGAACGTCGTTACGAGCTGAATTTCCTGGGTGCTGAACGGCCGCACCTCGCCGCGTAACAATCCGATAACGCCGATGGGCCGCCCTTCGCGCAGCAGCGGGACACAGAGGACGGTCCGGAAACCGGCTTTCTCCTGAGTTTCGCGCATCACATATTCCGGGTCCGCCAGAACGTCGGGTATGTGGATGGTCTGTCCTTCGAGCAGGCATCGTCCGATCGCGTTGCCTCGGCCGGGCGCGTACGGCACGCTCTTGAGAAATTCACCGACCTCGCTCGGAAATCCATGGGTCGTGGCGTAGTAATAGGCGTCGCCCTCCTGGCGCGCGATGGTGGCCATCTCCGCCTCGCAAAGACCGGCCGCGGATTCGGTCAGCGTTTCGAGCACGGCCTGCAAATCGAAGGTCGAGCGGCTGATGACCTTGAGCACGTCGGCGGTGGCGGTCTGCTGTTGCAGCGACTCGCGCAGCTCGCTGAGCAATCGCGTGTTCTCGATGGCGATCACGGCCTGGGCGGCAAAATTCGCCACCAGCGCGATCTGTTTGTCGGTGAACGGGCGGACTTCGCGGCGATAGATGGTCATGGCGCCGACGGCGACATCGTCCTTGACCATCGGCACTGACATGATCGTGCGGATGCCCGCGACTTGCACCGATGCCACGGCCAGAGCGTCGCCATCAATGTAAGACTGGTCCGCCATGAGATCGGCGAGTTGCACCGGTTTTCGGCTGCGCATGGCGCGCGCCGACGGCACCGTCGGGCCAGGACGAAACACCGCACCGACGCCCCACTTTTCAAGGAAAGCCTCCGGCAGCCCGCCATGAAACGCCGCGGCGCGCATGTGACCGTCGCCTTCGGCAAGCCACAGCGTCCCGTAACTCGCGTCGCACAGCCGCGTTGCGTTTGCCAGCATGGCATCGAACACCGGGTCCAATTCGCCCGGTGACGAACTGATGACGCGCAGCACCTCGGAGGTCGCGGTCTGCTGTTGCAGCGACTCGCGCAATTCACTGAGCAGCCGCGTGTTCTCGATGGCGATGACCGCCTGGGCAGCGAAGTTTTTCACCAGCTCGATCTGCTTGTCGGTGAACCGCGCGACTTCCTGCCGATAAATGGCGAGCACGCCGATCACTTCACCGTCTTTGAGCATCGGCACGCCGAGCAAGGTGCGGGCTCCAGCAAGCTCGATCGTTGCAATTCGTAATTTGTCGTTGAATGTCGGCGCGGCCCTGATGTCGTCAACCTGATAGACTTGTTTGGTATTGACAATTTGGCCGAGCGCAATGCTTGGGCTTGGGCGGAACACCGGTTGAAGCCGTACATAGTCCTGGAACTCGCGCGGTGCGCCGTGCGTTGCGGCGATGCGAAAGCCGTCTGCGTCGCGTAGCCACAGATTGCCGAAGCCCGCGCCGCAAATGCGCACCGCCTTTTCCAGCATCGCGTCGAAAACAGAGTTGAGGTCGCCGGCGGAGACTACTTTGAGAACCTCGGACGTGGCCGCCTGCTGCTCCAGCAGTTCGTCTCGCTCCCGTGTCAGCAGCGCAATCATTTTGTCCAGACTGTCAGCGGTGGGCTTGCGACCGCGAGCGAGCTTCGGCGCATTGCGGTGCTTCGGCGCGGCCGTCTTTTGACGTCGCTTTTTCATGGCTTTGCTGCCCGCTACGCGAGTTCCACGAGCGGGCAAGCAGTCACGCTATGTCGAAGATCGAGATAGCCTTGTCGCCGCATGCCCGCCCCCAGGCTTTGCACGAGGCATCGTACCCGCTCAAACCGGATTTCTGGAAGGGCCTAGGAGCGATTCATGTGAGTCTGTGGGCATGCTGCCGAAATCCGCAGTGGGCCAAACCGGTATCGGGGTAACGTCGGCGGACATGATAGAGTAAAAGTCGATCTGACCACGACGTCAGAGCTGAGCGACTGATCCGGGGGAAATCATGCGCCTGACACATTGTCATAATTTCCATGATTTTCGCGAATTGGCGCGGCGGCGCCTGCCGGGGCCGATCTTCAATTATATCGACGGCGCGGCGGACGACGAGACGACGTATCGGAGAAACACGCGCGCTTTCGAAGACTGCGACCTGGTGCCGAGCGTTCTCGCCGGCGTCGAGCAAGTCGACCTGTCGGTGACCGTGCTGGGTCAAAAGCTGAAAATGCCGTTTTATTGCTCGCCAACCGCTTTGCACCGGCTGTTTCACCATCAGGGCGAGCTCGCGGTGGCGCGCGCCGTGGAAAAATTCGGCACGATGTTCGGCGTTTCCTCGCTGGGCACGGTGAGCCTGGAAGACATCTCATCGAATTTTTCATTCCCGCAAGTCTATCAATTCTACTTTCATAAAGATCGCGGATTGAACAAAGCCATGATGGAGCGGGCCAAGGGCGCCGGCGTCCGCATCATGATGCTGACCGTGGATTCGATCACCGGCGGCAATCGCGAGCGCGATCTGCGCACCGGTTTCACCATTCCGTTGCGGCTGAACTTGCGGGGACTGTTCCAATTCGCGACCAAGCCGAAATGGGCGATCGACTACCTGACCCATGAAAAGTTTCGGCTGCCGCAACTGGACACCCATGTCGATATGAAGGGCGGCACGACCTCCATCGGCGATTACTTCACCAACATGCTCGACCAATCGATGAACTGGCGCGACGTCGCCGACATGGTCAAGCAGTGGGGCGACAAATTTTGCCTCAAAGGCGTGATGAGCGCCGAAGATGCCAGGAAGGCCGTCGATATCGGGTGTTCGGGTATCGTCGTTTCCAATCATGGCGGGCGGCAACTCGACGGTTCGCGCAGCTCCTTCGATCAGCTGGCGGAAATCGTCGACGCCGTCGGCGACAAGATCGAGGTGCTATTCGATGGCGGCGTGCAGCGCGGGACCCATGTGCTCAAGGCGCTCTCGTTGGGCGCCAAGGCGGTGGGCGTAGGCCGGCTCTATCTTTTCCCCCTCGCTGCCGCCGGCCAGCCGGGCGTCGAGCGCGCGCTTTCGCTGATGCGCACTGAGATCGAGCGCGACATGAAGCTGATGGGCTGCACGACGATCCAGCAGCTGTCGCGGTCGAACCTCAGATTCCGCAATTAGATTGGCCCGAAGCCGGGGGCATGAGGTCCCAGCCTGAGAATCATGCCATCCTTTTCAAATCAATGGTTTGCGACGGGTGTGTCGCCTCTGGCGACTGGGGAATTCGCCAAAATGATCAGTGGGAAACCATTGATTTTTATGAGGGACTCCGCGATTCCGCCAGAATCGTGTGAAACTCCAAGTATTCGCGGGGACCAGACCTGCGGGGACCTGACCTGAATGTCCGAGCCGACCGGCACGCACCCTTTCGCTCCGTTCGAGTGGATGCTGTCGCTGCGCTACTTAAGGGCGCGGCGCAAAGAGGGATTCATTTCGGTGATCGCCGGGTTCTCGTTCCTCGGCATCATGCTCGGCGTCGCCACGCTGATCATCGTCATGGCGGTGATGAACGGCTTTCGCCAGGAGCTGTTGACCAAGATCCTCGGGCTGAACGGGCATTTGCTAATCCAGCCGTTGGAATCGCCGCTGACCGACTGGGAGGCCGTGGCCGATCGCGTCTCCAAGGTTGATGGCATCAAGCTCGCGGCGCCGATCGTCGAGGGCCAGGCACTGGCGTCGTCGCCGTTCAACGCCTCGGGCGTGCTGGTGCGCGGCATTCGCTCCGCCGACCTGACCAAGCTCACCTCGATTGCCAAGAACATCAAGCAGGGCACTCTCGACGGTTTCGACCAGGGCCAAGGGCTTGCCATCGGCAACCGGCTGGCCGAGCAGCTTTCGGTGCGGGCAGGGGACAATCTCACGCTGGTGGCGCCGCGCGGCGCGGTGACGCCCATGGGCACGACGCCGCGGATCAAAGCCTACAAGATCGCCGCCGTGTTCGAGATCGGCATGTCGGAATACGACGCCGCCTTCGTCTTCATGCCGCTCGTCGAGGCGCAGGCCTATTTCAACCGCACCGGCGACGTCACGGCAATCGAAGTCTATACCAACGATCCCGACCACATCGACGGTTTCCGGAAATCCGTCACCGAAGCCGCGGCGCGGCCGATCTACATGGTCGACTGGCGGCAGCGTAACGCCACCTTCTTCAACGCGCTCCAAGTCGAGCGCAACGTGATGTTTCTGATCCTGACCCTGATCGTGCTGGTGGCGGCGCTCAACATCGTCTCCGGCCTGATCATGCTGGTGAAGGACAAAGGCAGCGACATCGCCATCCTGCGCACCATGGGCGCCACCCAAGGCGCGATCATGCGGGTGTTTTTGATCACGGGCGCTTCGATCGGCGTCGTCGGCACCGTGGTCGGCTTCCTGCTCGGCACCCTGATCTGCCTGAACATCGAGTTGATCCGGCGCTTCCTGTCGTGGCTGACCAACACCGAGCTGTTCTCGCCGGAGCTCTATTTCCTGTCGAAACTGCCGGCCGACATGAACGTCAGGGAAACCACCGCCGTGGTCGTGATGGCGCTCGGGCTGTCCCTCCTGGCAACGCTCTATCCGTCGTGGCGCGCGGCGCGGCTCGATCCGGTCGAAGCGCTGCGTTACGAGTGATTGATTGATCAGGCCGCGATGGACGACACCACCACGATAAGCGAGGCTGCAACGTCCACCGCCGACAAAGAAGAATATCCGCTCGTCTTCCTGCACGGCATCTGCCGGCAATTTCATCAGGGAGACGCGACGCTCGATATTCTCAAAAGCGCCGAGCTCGCGGTGTGGGCCGGGCAGTCGGTGGCGCTGGTGGCGCCGTCGGGCGCCGGCAAGTCGACGCTGCTGCACATCGCCGGTCTGCTCGAGCATCCCGATTCAGGCGAGGTCTATATCGACGGCGCGCCGACCACGGGCTTGAGCGACATCCAGCGCACGCGGATCCGGCGCAACGACATCGGTTTCGTCTATCAGTTCCATCACCTGTTGCCGGAATTCTCCGCGATCGAGAATGTCATGATGCCGCAGATGGTACGCGGCTTGGGGTGGAAGGCGGCGAGCGAGCGCGCCGACGAGCTGTTGAGCTATCTCGGGCTGAAGGACCGCCTGAACCATCGGCCCACGGAACTGTCGGGCGGCGAGCAGCAGCGCGTCGCCATCGCGCGCGCGGTTGCCAACGCGCCGCGCATCCTGCTCGCCGACGAGCCGACCGGCAATCTCGACGTGCGCACCGCGGAGCACGTGTTCGGCGCGCTCAGCCAATTGGTGCGCGCCTCGGGCCTTGCCGCCGTCATCGCCACCCACAACCTCGAGATCGCCGCGCGAATGGATCGCCGGGTCACGATCCGCGACGGGCTGGTCGTCGAGCTCGAATGAGCAGCCGCTAGCGCATCGGCTTGTTGGGCTCGTACTGCGTATTGGCACGGCAATCGGCGCCGGCGCCTTGGGCGGTGAGCTGGCATTGCGCGAAGCTGACAAAGCCGCAATTCCTGGCGCCGCCGGTGCCATGCCAATACGCGCACCACGGATAATTCTGCGCCTCGGCGCGATTGCCCATGGCGGATGCGGCAACGAGAACGCCTAGCGCAAACAGTGCAAATTTCATCGTGGCCTCCTGTTCTGCTGCCCCCAACGTACCGAAAGCCCAGCATCGGGCAGTGATCTTGAACACAGCCTGATCGCCTCGGTCTGTGACAACGCCGCCGTGCGCCGCGCGTTGCCGGCAAAGCTCAGTAGGTTTTGTGCGATTTGCGCTTCGCCTGCGTGGCCTGCGGGTGTTCGCCCGGCGGTGGCACGTATTGGGTGTTCAGCCGGCAATCGCTGCCGTTGCCGCGAGCGCTGTCCATGCATTGCTCGAAGCTGATGAAGCCACAATTGCGGCCGCCGCCGCCACCCATGCCGCCGCCCAAATACTCGCACCATGGATAGTTTTGCGCCTGCGCGGGCGTATCCAAACACGCCGCCGCGACGAGAATTCCCAGACTAGCAAGCAGATACCTCATGGCCGGCCTCCCGGGTCTGCGTTGGCTCTACGCTACTAACGCCGCCGGCCCGCCGTTATTCATCGGCCAGCCGGAGAATTGGTTCCCAGCGGTCGACCATAAGCAACGAGGCCGCGCAAAGGCGGCCTCGCATCCGATCGGTGTTGTTGGCGAAGACCGCTTAGCAGGGGCGGCACCAGCAGCGGCCGTAAGGGCCGCAGGTCCAGACGAATCCCGGCCCGCAACGCGGGCCAAAACCGCGGCACGCCACCTGCTTCACGATCGGCGTAGCGTTCTGCAGCTGCGCGTGGCCGGCGCCGAATTGCTGGGCATTCGCCGACAACGCCATGGAGCCGAGCGCGAGCGCCGCCGCCAAAGTCAAAGTGAGTGTCTTCATAAACCCTCCTCCTGATTGCCGAATGCCGATGTGGGCAGATGATGACGACGCGGCGACAACGCGTCGTTACATGACCCGTCCTGGCGTTCGGGGGACCGATTCGTCCCGGCGGTAGGTTAGTACGTTCCGGGCGTTCGGTCGGTTCAGATTTGCCGGCGGAGGATGGCGAGCTATGCGACTTTGCAAAGCCTTCAAGGGGTTGCGGCCGATGCCTCACCCGGCGGGCTGCCTTTGTCGACGTGTTCGGCGAGTTTTGCCCAGGCCTGCGCCATGTCGAGAAGGGCGACTTTACGGCCCGAATCCGTAACCGTCTGCGCGATCTCGGCGCAATACGCCGCGTACAGCCGGTAACTCGCAGCCGCTTCCCCAGGCGACATTCCCCGTGCACCGCGTGTAATTTTACATGCTCACAATGCGTTTGAGGCGGCTTTTGTTCCGGCCGCCGCTCGCAAGAGCAGCGATTAGGGCTTGCGACCCAGGCCGGACTGCGCATAGTCGGTGGTATGGCAAAACCTCGAGTCACCTTCAAAATGCAGCGGATCGCCGAGGACGATTGGCAAATCCTCGCTGAATATCCGGGAGCCGAGCCGAGATATATCAAGGGGCTCAAGAGCAAAGCCGAAGTCGATGAATGGCTGCAGGGAACCCGCCGCATCGACTGGCTGAGATCGCAGGGCTACGCGAAGTGACTACGGCTCCCAAGCGGCCTTAGGGACTTCGGCATAGCTGCTATATTCCCGATCGATACGCGTTCTCAAACAAGATCGAAAATTATGCGCGCGCCGTCGCGCTGCACGCGATGAACTACGGTTTCGTTCGGCTGCACCGAACGCTTAAAGTCAGCCCGGCAATGGCCACTAGCGTCACGGATCGGCTTTGGGATGAATCTGCCGTCTGGCTACGGCGAACGGGGTAAATGTGGCTTACGGGCCCGGTCGAAGTCGTGCCAAGCCGGGAGGGCGATCTTGAGCCAAAAAAACCCAGCCGTCGCAACGATAATACCACTGAAGAACACAACCATCCGATCACAATACCCGTTTTCGTTGAGCTTCGTAAAGTACCGAGATATCGTCACAATTCAAACTGACCCGCTACCATCTATTGACAAGAGAACAAAAGAAGAACTATGTTCTCTTTTCGTTCAAACAGAGGGGCTTTAGCCATGGTCCGCAGCGTCGCCGAAGAGGCTCTCGCACTAGCGTCACTCACCCTGTTCCTGGCCATGGTGGCCGTTTGGGCTGAGGTGCTCGGAGTATTGTGAGCGGCCGGGCGTGCCGCGTGGGCATGGCGGCTTGAAAGCAAAAGTTTCTGTGTGCGGCGGGCGTCGCCGCAATGGACAGCGCCGCTTGCCTTCCCCCATCTTCGATCCCTCTGGAATCGCAGATGGCGAGTGCCGAGCATCATGGTTGCTGAAAAATTGGCTCCTGCAAAAACGGTTGCTGCAAAGTCGGGTGCCGCCAAAATGGCAAGCGATACGCCGGGTTTCGTGCATCTGCACGTCCATTCGTCCTATTCGCTGCTCGAGGGCGCGCTGACCATCGCTCGCCTCGCCGAGCTTGCCAAAAAAGACCGCCAGCCGGCGCTGGCGTTGACCGACACCGACAACATGTTCGGTGCGCTGGAATTCTCCGAGAAGATGGCGGGCGCCGGCATCCAGCCGATCGTCGGCTGCGCGCTTGGCGTCGATTTCGGCGACCAGGAGAACCGCGGTCCGGCCGCAGGCGACACCTGGCCGCGTATCGTGCTCTTGGCCGCGCGCGAAAACGGCTATCGCAGCCTGATGCGGCTGTCTTCGCGCGCTTATCTCGAAACCGCGCCGCATGAGCGCCCGCACATAAAACTTGCCTGGCTCGACGACGCGACCGACGGGCTGATCGCGCTCACCGGTGGGCCGACCGGGCCGCTCGACGTCGCGATCGCCGCCGGCCAGAACGCGCTCGCGCTGGCGCGCTGCGAGGAATTGCAGCGTCGGTTCGGCGACCGCCTCTATATCGAATTGCAGCGTCACGGCATGGCGAGCGAGCGCACGGTCGAGCCGGCTTTGATCGAGCTCGGCTATGGCCGCGGCATTCCGCTGGTCGCGACCAACGAACCGTTCTTCGCCACGCGCGAGGATTATGAAGCCCACGACGCGCTACTTTGCATCGCCGAAGGCAAGCTGATCGCCGACGGCGAGCGCCGCCAGCTCACGGCGGAGCACCGTTTCAAGAGCCGCGCCGAGATGGCGCAACTGTTCGCCGATCTGCCGGAGGCGCTTGCCGCGACCGTCGAAATCGCCGAGCGCTGCGCCTTCCGCCCGGTGACGCTGGCGCCGATCCTGCCGCGGTTTTCCGCCGAACGCGGCGAGGGCGAGATGGACGAGGCGCAAACGCTGCGCAACGCCGCCGAAGCCGGCCTCGAACAGCGCTTGAAGCGGCACGGCCTCGCTCACGCCCTCACCACCGAGGACTATCACGAGCGGCTTGCCTTCGAGCTCGGCGTCATCGCCAGCATGAAATATGCCGGCTACTTCCTCATCGTCGCCGATTTCATCCAGTGGGCGAAGGCGCAAGGCATTCCGGTCGGGCCGGGCCGCGGCTCCGGCGCCGGCTCGCTCGTGGCCTATGCGCTCACCATCACCGATCTCGATCCGCTCCGCTTTGGCCTCTTGTTCGAGCGCTTCCTCAATCCCGAGCGCGTCTCGATGCCGGATTTTGACATCGACTTCTGCCAGAACCGCCGCGACGAGGTCATCCAATACGTGCAGGAGCGCTATGGCCGCGATCGCGTCGCGCAAATCATCACGTTTGGCACCTTGCAGGCGCGCGGCGTGCTGCGCGACGTCGGCCGCGTGCTGCAGATGCCCTACGGTCAGGTCGACAAGCTGTGCAAGCTCGTGCCGCAAAACCCGGCGAACCCGGTCACGCTCAAGCGAGCGATCGAGGACGAACCGCGTTTGCAGGCCGAGCGCGACCGCGATCCCGTCACCCGGCGCGCCTTCGACATCGCGCAAAAGCTCGAAGGCCTGCACCGCCATGCCTCGACGCATGCCGCCGGCATCGTCATCGGCGAGCGGTCGTTGACCGAGTTGGTGCCGCTCTATCGCGATCCGAAATCGCTGATGCCGGTGACGCAGTTCAACATGAAATGGGTCGAGCCGGCGGGCTTGGTGAAGTTCGACTTTCTGGGCTTGAAGACGCTCACGGTACTCGACCTTGCCGTCAAGCTGGTGCGGCGGCGCGACATCGATCTTGATCTTTCGAGCCTGCCGCTCGACGACGCCAAGACTTACGAGACGCTGGCACGCGGCGAAACGGTCGGCGTGTTCCAGGTGGAAAGTCAGGGCATGCGGCGGGCGCTGGTCGACATGCGTCCCGACCGGTTTGAAGACCTGATCGTGCTGGTGGCGCTCTATCGTCCGGGGCCGATGGCGAATATTCCGACTTATTGCGCGCGCAAGCTTGGCCACGAGCGCACCGATTACCTGCATCCCAAGCTCGAGCCGATCCTGCAGGCGACCTTCGGCATCATCACCTATCAGGAGCAGGTCCAGCAGATCGCGCGCGACCTTGCCGGCTACAGCCTCGGCAAGGCCGATATTTTACGGCGCGCGATGGGCAAGAAAGACCGCAAAGAGATGGCGTCGCAACGCGACAGTTTCATCTCCGGTGCGGTCGAGCGCGGCATCGGCCGCGACGACGCCGAAGCGATCTTCGATACCTGCGCCAAGTTCGCGGAGTATGGCTTCAACAAATCGCACTCGGCACCCTATGCGCTGCTCACCTATCAGACCGCCTACATGAAGGCGAATTACCCGGTCGAGTTCTTGGCCGCCTCGATGACGCTCGAGATGGGCAACACCGACAAGCTCGCCGAATTCCGCGCCGAGGCGGTGCGGCTCGGCGTCAAGGTCGAGCCGCCGTCGATCAACCGCTCCGGCGTCGAGTTCGATGTCGAGGGCAATACCATCTATTACGCGCTCGCCGCGCTGCGCGGCGTCGGCAGGCAGGCCGTGCAAAGCGTCCTTGACGCGCGCGGCGAAAAACCGTTCGCCGACATGGCCGATTTCGCCCGCCGCATCAATCCGCGCGCGGTCAACAAGCGTGTGCTCGAAAGCCTCGCCGCCTCGGGCGCGTTCGACGTGCTGGAGCCGAACCGCGCCCGCAGCTTCGCCGCGGTCGATATCGTGTTGGCGGCGGCGCAGCGCGCCCACGACAACGCGGCGCTGGGCCAGGACGAATTGTTCGGCGGCGCGACGACCAAGGAGCCGCTGGCGCTGCCGGTGCTCGAACCGTGGCTGCCGGCAGAGCGGCTGCAGAAGGAATTCGACGCCATCGGCTTTTTCCTCACCGGCCACCCGCTCGACGATTATGCCACGGCCCTAAAACGCCTTCGCGTGCAGTCCTGGGCCGAATTCGCCCGCGCGGTGAAAGCCGGCACCGGCGGCGGCCGCGTCGCCGGCACCGTGGTGTCGCGCACCGAGCGCCGCACCCGAAACGGCACCAAGATGGGCATCATCGGCCTGTCCGATCCGAGCGGCCATTACGAGGCGGTTCTGTTCGCCGAAGGGCTCGCGCAATATCGCGACCTGTTGGAGCCGGGCACCGCGGTGCTTTTGTTCCTCACCGCCGAGGTGCAGGCGGAAGAAGTGCGCGCCCGCATCCAATCGGCCGAGCCGCTCGATGAGGCGGCGGCGAAAATGCAGAAAGGGTTACGCGTATTTTTGCGTAACGAAGCGCCGCTCGACGGCCTGGTTCGCCGGCTTGAGCGGGGCGGTTCAAGCCGCAACGGCGCCGATCAGGCCGACGGCGAAGTCAGCATGGTGCTGATGCTGCAAAACGGCAGCGAAGTGGAAGTCAAACTCCCCGGCCGCTTCAAGGTCTCGCCGCAAATCGCCGGCGCAATGAAGGCCGTGCCCGGCGTGGTGACGGTGGAAGCGCTTTAGTCCAAAATCGCGGCATGACCCAAGGTCTCGCAAAGCGACCGCTCCGCGTTGTCATCATCGGCGCCGGCATCGGCGGCCTCGCCGCCGCTGTGGCGCTGCGCCAGCGTGGCATCGAGGTCCAGATATTCGAACGCTCGCAAAAACTCGAAGAGGTCGGCGCCGGGCTGCAGATCGGCCCGAACGGCGTCAAGGTGTTGCGCGCGCTCGGGCTCGAGGACGAGCTCATGGGCAACGCGTTTGAGCCGCTCAGCATCATGTCGATCACCTGGGACGAAGGGCGGCTGCGCTTCCGTGAGCCGTTGAAGGCGATTGCGCGGGAAAAATACGGCGCGCCTTACATGACCGCGCACCGCGCCGATCTGCATAACCTGCTGCGTCGCGCGATCGGCGATACGCCGCTGCAATTGGGCGCTCACTGCGTCGGCGCCGACACGGTGAACAACGCCGCTGTGGCACACTTTGCCGACGGCACGACGGCCGAAGCCGATATCGTCATCGGCGCCGACGGCATCCGTTCCGCGATCCGCGCCCAGCATTTCGGCGACGGCGCGCCGCGCTTCACCGGGATGATGGCCTGGCGCGCCATCGTGCCGATGAATTGCGTGCCGAAGCGGGTCGGGCCCGGCGGCAGCGTCAGCCTCGAAAACGGCGAATATTTCGGCTGGATAGGGCGCGACGGCCACGTCATCTGCTATCCGATCGGCGTCAACGGCGACAAGCTCAACATGTTTTGCGGCCATGTTACCGAACAATGGGTCGAGGAATCCTGGTCGGTGCCGTCGAGCCGCGAGGAACTCATTGCGGCCAAGACGGGCTGGAACGAGGCGCTGCTGGAAATGTTCCGCCACGTCGAGCACGTCTTCAAATGGGGCATCCATGACCGCGATCCGCTGCCGCAATGGACGCGCGGCCGGGTGACGCTGCTGGGCGACGCCGCCCATCCGACCATGCCGACCTTGGCGCAAGGCGCCAACATGGCGATCGAGGACGGTTTTGTGCTGGCGCGGCTCTTGTCGCGCCATAGCGAGGACGTCGAAGCGACGCTGCAAGCCTATCCCGTCGAACGCAAACCGCGCACCGACTGGGTCACGCTGAAATCGCGCGAGCAGTTCGCCAACAACCGCAAAGCCTCGCCGCCGCCGTTCGTCGATCGGACTTGGCTGTTCGTCAACGACGTCACCCGGGAGGAGGGGGCGCTGCAGCCGGCCTAAAACGCCTTACGGCCTATTTTAGACCTGAAGTTCATGTTGCGTCCGAGGGGCACATGCCTATATAAGCCCCTCAATCTCACACGCGGACCTTGGCCTAAACAGCCGTCCGGTGTCTGCCCCATCCGGGGTGGGCTCTCGGTCCGCGGCGGATCAACCGGAGAACTGATATGTCGCTGCCAGACTTCAGCATGCGCCAGCTTTTGGAAGCCGGCGTGCATTTCGGCCATCAGGCCCATCGTTGGAATCCGAAGATGTCCGAGTACATCTTCGGCACCCGCAACAACATCCACATCGTCGATCTCACGCAATCGGTGCCGATGATGCACCGTGCGCTGCAAGCCGTGAGCGATACCGTTGCCCAGGGCGGCCGCATCCTGTTCGTCGGCACCAAGCGGCAAGCCCAGGACGCCATCGCCGAGGCGGCGAAGAAATCGGCGCAATACTACGTCAATTCGCGCTGGCTCGGCGGCACGATGACCAATTGGAAGACCGTTTCCAATTCGATCAAGCGGCTGCGCAAGCTCGAGGAAATGCTCTCGTCCAACGAGGCGCAGGGCTATACCAAGAAAGAACGGCTGACGTTGCAGCGCGAGCGCGACAAGCTCGACCGCGCGCTCGGCGGCATCAAGGACATGGGCGGGCTGCCCGACCTGTTGTTCGTCATCGACACCAACAAGGAAGACATCGCGATCAAGGAAGCGCGCCGGCTTGGCGTGCCGGTCGCCGCCGTCGTCGATACCAATTGCGACCCCGACGGCATCACCTATGTGGTGCCCGGCAACGACGACGCCAGCCGCGCCATTACGCTGTATTGCGACCTGGTCGCCAAGGCCGCCATCGACGGCATTTCGCGGGCGCAGGGGGCGCACGGCGGGGATGTCGGCGCACACGCCCAGCCGGTCGTCGCCGAGGAATTGCCGCCGGAAACCAACAAGCTCGGTTTCGAGCCGCTGTCGGGGCCGCGCGGCGTCGCCGACGATCTGAAAAAGCTGACGGGCGTCTCGCCGGTGATCGAGAAGCAGCTCAACGACCTCGGCATCTTCCACTACACGCAGATCGCCGAACTGTCGCCGACCGCCGCGCATAATGTCGGCGAGGAAGTTGGCCTTCCTGGCCGTGTCGAAGGCTGGATCGCCAAGGCGAAGGAACTGACGGCCGAAGCCGAGTAACCGTCATTCCGGGACGCGGACGAAAGTCCGCGGGCCCGGAATCCATAACCACGGTCTTTTGGTTTCCAGGTTCGTAGCGATATTCAAAACCAGCGATTATGGATTCCGGGTTCTTCGCTTCGCTCAGCCCCGGAATGACCAAATAGGAACTGACAACGATGACGAACATCAGCGCAGGCATGGTGAAAGAGCTCCGCGATCAGACCGGAGCCGGCATGATGGACTGCAAGGCAGCGCTCACCGAGAACGGCGGCAATCTCGAGGCCGCGGTCGACTGGCTGCGCAAGAAGGGACTGTCCAAGGCTGCCAAGAAGGCCGGGCGGGTCGCCGCCGAAGGCTTGATCGGCGTTGCCGTCAGCGCCAACAAAGGCGTCATCGTCGAGGTGAATTCCGAGACCGATTTCGTCGCTCGCAATGACCTGTTCCAGGGTCTGGTCAAGATGATCGCCAATGTGGCGCTCGGTACCGGTCCCGACGTCAACAAGATCCTGGCGGCAAAAGCCGGCTCCATCACCATCGCCGATGCCATCGCCGACACCATCGCCAAGATCGGCGAGAACATGACGCTGCGCCGCGCCGCCGAGCTTGCGGTCGGCAAGGGCGTCGTCGCGAGCTATGTGCACAGCTCGGTGGTCGACGGCCTCGGCAGATCGGCGTGATTGTCGCGCTGGAGTCGACCGGAAATACCGACGAGCTCAAGGCCTTCGGCCGGCTGCTGGCGATGCATGTCGCGGCGGCCAATCCGCAGGCGATCGATCCGTCCGGTCTCGATCCCGCAATCATCGAACGCGAGAAGAGTGTGCTTGCCGCCAAGGCGGAAGGCAAGCCGGCCAACGTCGTCGAGAAGATCGTCGAGTCGGGGCTTCGCACTTACTACAAAGAGGTTTGCCTGCTCGAACAGGGCTACGCCATCGAAGAGGGCAAGAAGCCCGTGTCGCAGGCCATCAAGGAGGCCGAGGCGAAAGTCGGCGCGCCAATCAAGTTGACGGGCTTCGTGCGCTTTGGGCTGGGCGAGGGCATCGACCGGCCGAGCGGCGATTTCGGTGGCGAAGTCGCGGCGCTGGCCGGCACCCATTAAGCCCAAGGCGCTCTCCAAGTCGTTCTCTGTGGGTTTCGCGTGCAAACGCGCTAATCCTATTGCGTTTGCGCGGGAATCGGCAGCGAGTGGCGAAAATCGCAAGCGGACCCCTCGATGGCTAAGCCGAACTACCGACGGGTGATCGTAAAGCTCTCCGGCGAAGCTTTGAGCGGCCCGGAAAAGTTCGGCATCCATCAGCCGACCATCGACCGCTTTGCCGCCGATCTGATCGCCGCCCACAAGCTCGGCATCGCGCTTGGCGTCGTGGTCGGCGGCGGCAACGTGTTGCGCGGCGCGCAGATCTCCGAAAATGGCCTGTCGCGGCCGACCGCCGACTCCATGGGCATGTTGGCGACAGTGATGAACGCGCTGGTCCTGGAAGCGGCCATCGAACGGGCCGGAGTGAGCGCCCGCACCATGTCGGCGCTGGCCATGCCGCAAGTCTGCGAGACCTACGAGCGCCAGCGCGCGCTGCGCCATCTCGACGAGGAGCGCATCATCGTGTTCGCCGGCGGTACCGGAAATCCCTATTTCACCACCGACACCACGGCCATCCTGCGCGCTGCCGAGATGGGCTGCGAGGCTGTCCTCAAGGCCACCGACGTCGACGGGGTCTATACCGCCGATCCGAAGAAGGACCCGAAGGCCAAGCGCTATGATCACCTGAGCCATCAGGAGGCCCTGGATAAGCGCCTGAAGATCCTGGACGCCACGGCCTTCGCGCTTGCCCAGGAAAACCGTATGCCTATCATCGTATTCTCGATCCGGGAGCAGGGCGCGATCGAGCAGGTGCTGCGCGGAAAAGGGCGCTTTACCATCGTCGGCTAGCAATCGCGCGCCGACCCGGATCGCGCAAGGCGCCAAGGAGGCTGCCAGAGAGGCTGCCATGGACACGACAACATTCGACATGAACGACCTCAAGCGCCGCATGCAGGGCGCGATCGCATCGCTGAAGCAGGAGCTTTCCGGCCTGCGCACCGGGCGCGCCTCCACAGCGCTCCTCGAGCACGTCCAGGTCGAGGCTTACGGCAACCACATGCCGCTCAATCAGCTCGCCTCTATCAGCGTGCCTGAGCCGCGCCTGCTCAGTGTCCAGGTCTGGGATCGCACGATGGTGCATGCGGTCGAGAAGGCGATCTCGGCGGCCAATCTCGGCCTGACGCCTTCGACCGAAGGCCAGGTGCTCAAGCTGCGCATCCCGGAGCTCAACGAGGAACGGCGCAAGGAAATCGCCAAGGTCGCGCACAAATATGCCGAAGCGGCGAGGGTCGCCGTGCGCCATGTCCGCCGCGACGGCCTCGATCTTTTGAAAAAGCTCGAGAAGGACCACAAGATCAGCGAAGACGACGAAAAACGCCAGGCCGGCGACGTGCAAAAGGCAACCGACGCGACCATCGCCGAAGTCGAGAAGATGTTGGCCGGCAAGGAAAAGGAGATCATGACGGTTTGAGCGCGACAGGCGAAGTTTTGACCAAGGCGGGGAATGGCGACGGCTTCGAAAGTCCCCGCCATGTCGCCATCATCATGGATGGCAATGGACGCTGGGCCGCCGCCCGCGGCTTGCCGCGCGTGGAAGGCCATCGCCGCGGCGTCGAGGCCTTGCGCAAGACGGTGCGCGCGGCCAACGAGCTGGGCATTTCCATCCTGACGATTTTCTCCTTCAGCTCGGAGAACTGGTCGCGTCCGCCGTCGGAAATCCGCGATCTATTGGGGCTGTTGCGGCGCTTCATCCGCAACGATCTGGTCGATCTGCACAAGAACAATATCCGCGTCCGCGTCATCGGCGAACGCGACGATCTCGATCCCGACATTCGCGGTCTCTTGCGCGAGGCGGAAGATCTGACCCGCGGCAATGACGGTTTCACGCTGGTCGTCGCCTTCAATTACGGCGCGCGGCAGGAGATCGCGCGTGCGGCGCGCCGCCTCGTGACCGAAGTGGCCGAGGGACGGCTTGCCGCGAGCGACATCACGCCGGAGCTTCTATCGCGCCATCTCGATGCGCCGGACATCCCCGATCCCGACGTCATCATCCGCACCAGCGGCGAGCAGCGGTTGTCCAATTTCCTGTTGTGGCAGTCGGCCTATAGCGAACTGGTGTTCGTCCCGATCAATTGGCCTGATTTCGACCGCGCAGCGCTCGAAGGCGCCATTGCCGAGTACCGCCGGCGCGAACGCCGTTTCGGCGGCTTGATCGCCCAGACCGGATCGTGAGCAATCAGCGCGACAACGGCGAAACCGGAAAATTCGCGTCAAAATTCGGCAGCGCGAACAACCTTGTGCTTCGCGTCGCTTCCGCCGCCGTGCTTGGGCCGCTGGTGTTGGTCCTTGCCTATATCGGCGGTTGGCTGTTTTTTCTGCTTTGCGCCGCCGCGGCCGCCGGCATCCTCTGGGAATGGACCAAGCTGGTTGCCGACAGCGCTGACGCCAGGATCCTGATCCCCGGATTTGCGGCACTCTCGTTTGCGCTCGTATTGACCGGCGTCGACGAGCCCGGTGCCGCCGCCGCCATGATCTTCATCGGGGCGGCGCTCGCGGCCGGCGTGATGGCGGCGTGGCCGCGCCGCTTTCCGGCGCGCAATCCGCTGGTTTGGGGATCGTGCGGCATCGTCTATGCCGGCATCGCCTTTCTCGGCCCGGCGCTCATTCGCCGCGACGCCGCATGGGGTTTTGTCGGGGTGGCGTTTGTGGCCGCAACAGTTTGGGCCACCGACATTTTCGCCTACGCGGTGGGCCGAGTATGCGGCGGCCCATTGTTGTGGCCGCGGGTGAGCCCGAAAAAGACCTGGGCGGGCGCCGTCGGCGGTGTCGTGGGGGGGGTTGCCGCAGGCACCTCGGTCGCCTATGCGAGCGGGGTCGATAAGCTTGTTGCCGTAGGGATTGTTGCTTTGCTGCTTTCAGTCCTTACCCAGGCTGGCGACCTGTTCGAATCCGCGGTCAAGCGGCGTTTCGGCGCCAAGGATGCGGGCAGCCTGATCCCCGGTCACGGAGGACTGATGGACCGTCTCGACGGCTTTCTGGTTGCGGCACTCGTTGCGCTCCTGATCGGCATCCTCCGGCAAGGGCCCGATGCTCCGGCCCAGGGCTTGCTGGTATGGTAGAGCCGGTGAAGAAGACGCAGCAGAAATCGTCGGCGGCCAGGCCAGATTTGGCGCGCGAGCCGAAATCCGTAACGCTACTCGGCGCCACCGGCTCGATCGGTTCGAGCACCATCGATCTGTTGCAACGCGAGCCCGGGCGCTATCGCGTCGAGGCGGTGACAGCAAACCGCAACGCGACCGCGTTGGCGAATATCGCGCGCGAGCTCGGCGCGCGCTTTGCCGCGGTCGGCGAGCCTTCGGCTTACCAGGAATTGAAGTCCGCGCTGTCGGGCTCCGGCATCGAAACTGCCGCCGGCGCCGACGCTTTGGTCGAGGCGGCACAGCGGCCCGCCGAATGGGTCATGGCGGCGATCACCGGTGCGGCTAGTCTCAAGCCGACATTGGCCGCGGCCGAACGCGGCGCGACGGTCGCGCTCGCCAATAAGGAATGTCTGGTGTGTGCCGGCGCTTTGTTCATGCGCCGCGCGGCGGCCGCGACAGCGACAATCCTGCCGGTCGATTCCGAGCACAATGCAGTGTTCCAGGCGATGATGTCGGGCCAGCGCGAGGAAGTGCGCCGCGTCATCTTGACCGCATCCGGTGGGCCGTTCCGCAGCTGGTCGCCGCAGCAATTGCGCACGGTGACAGTGGAGCAGGCACTCAAACATCCGACCTGGGTCATGGGCCCGAAGGTCACCATCGATTCCGCAACTTTGATGAACAAAGGCCTCGAACTGATCGAGGCGCATCACTTGTTCGCGCTGTCGCCCGACGAGCTCGATGTCATCGTCCATCCGCAGTCGGTGGTTCATAGCCTGGTGGAATTCCGCGACGGCTCGGTGATCGCGCAACTCGGCTCGCCCGACATGCGCATTCCGATCTCCCATTGCCTGGGTTGGCCGAACCGCATGGCGACGCCGGCGCCGCGGCTCGATCTCGCCCGCGTAGCGGCCCTGACCTTCGAGGCGCCCGACCCGGTCCGCTTTCCGGCGCTGGCGATCGCGCGCAAGGCGCTCGCGGCGGGTGGGGCGGCGCCTACCATCCTCAACGCGGCAAACGAGATCGCGGTGCGCGAATTCGTTGCCAGGCGGCTGGGATTCCTCGGTATTCCCGCTCTTGTCGAGGCGACTTTGGATGCGGCGGATCGGCGCGGCGAGATGGCGGAGCCCCAATCCGTCGAGCAGGCGCTGGAAATTGACCATAATGCGAGAAGGTTAGCGGCCGACCTCTTGCCCGAAATTGCCGCAATGGCATCCTAGGTTCGGAATCGGGCGGGACAGGCGGGGGCGGCAGGACAGCGTCATGGGGTCGTATTTATTGTCGCATTTACATGCGCTTGGGGGCGGCGTGGTCGGTTACGTCGTGCCCTTTCTGTTCGTCCTCAGCCTGGTCGTGTTCTTCCACGAATTGGGGCATTTCCTGATTGCGCGCTGGTGCGGCGTGCGGATTTTGGTGTTTTCCATCGGTTTTGGGCCTGAGATCGTCGGTTTTAACGACCGCTACGGCACGCGCTGGAAAATCGCCGCCATCCCGCTCGGCGGCTACGTAAAATTCTTTGGCGACGAGAATGCCGCGAGCGTGCCGGACACGGAACGCCTTGCCGGCATGGACGAAAGCGAGAAATCGCAAAGTTTTGTGTTTCAGCCGGTGGCCAAGCGCGCGGCCATCGTCGTCGCCGGACCGATGGCTAATTTCCTTTTGGCTATAGTAATTTTTGCCGGCATCTTCATGCTTTACGGCAAGCAATCCATGACCGCCCGCGTGGACACCGTGCAGGCGGAAAGCGCCGCCGCCGCTGCCGGTTTTCAACCCGGTGACTTGGTGGTGGCGATCGACGGCGGCGCCATCGGCGACTTCTCCGACATGCAACGCGTCGTCAGCGAGAGCGCCGGCCAGCCCCTCAATATCACCGTCGACCGCAAGGGTACGCAGCTGGTGCTGAAGGCGACGCCGGCCCTCAAGGAGATCAAGGACAATTTCGGCAACGTGCATCGCATCGGCATTTTGGGCATTACCCGCTCGACTGCGGCCGAAGATTTGAAATTCCAGCCGGTGCCGCCGCCGCGGGCGCTGTGGATGGGCGTGCAGGAGACTTGGTTCGTCATCGACCGCACGCTGAGCTATCTCGGCGGTGTCGTCGTCGGCCGCGAGGCGGCCGATCAACTCGGCGGCCCGATCCGGATTGCACAAATGTCGGGACAGGTGGCGACCGCGGGCTTCGTCGCCCTCCTGCATCTGGCGGCCGTGCTGTCGGTGTCGATCGGGCTTTTGAACCTGTTTCCGATCCCGCTGCTCGATGGCGGTCACCTTTTGTTCTATGCGATCGAGGCGCTGCGCGGCCGGCCGCTGTCGGAACGCGCCCAGGAGGTAGGCTTCCGTATCGGCCTCGCAATCGTCTTGATGTTGATGATATTTGCAACTTTCAACGACATAGTTCACTTGGCGACCTCCTGAGGTGGCCAAAGTGGGACGTACTCGCGGGGGCGAGATCTGGCGTGGGGACTGTTGTGCAAAGGGTGGGGACGTGGCAAAAATGCGCGTAGAATTAACATCTTAAGCCGAAAGCACTTGAGGGAGATCGAGGCAAGTAACCCGCCACTGGGGGCGGCCACTAGGGGTAAAGGCGCTTAGCGCATGGACATGTGTGTGCGGGTGAGACGGGGGCTCGTTCTGGCCTGCTTGCTCCTCGGAGTAGGTTTTGTTGGCGTGTCGGCCGGCGCAGCGTATGCAGCGCCGCCGGCCGAGGCTGGCGCGTCCGCGAGTAACATCGTGGTCCAGGGCAACCGCCGCGTCGAAGCGGAAACGGTGCGCGCCTATTTCAAGGCCGCGCCTGGCGAGCGCCTCGACGCCGCCAAGATCGACGCCGCGCTGAAAGCGCTTTACGCCTCGGGCCTTTTTGAAGACGTCCACATCACCCAATCGGGCGGTCACATCATCGTCACGGTGGTGGAATCGCCGGTGATCAACCGGCTTGCCTTCGAAGGCAACCATCGGATGAAGGACGAGCAGCTCCAGGAGGAAATCCAGTCGAAGGCGCGCGACTCGCTATCGCGCCCTCGGGTGCAGGCCGATACCCAGCGCATCGTCGAGGTCTATCACCGCAATGGCCGCTTCGACGTCACCGTGGCGCCGCAGATCATCGAACGGCCGAACAACCGCGTCGATCTGATTTTCGTGGTCAACGAGGGCGAGAAGACCGGCGTGAAGGCGGTCAACTTCGTCGGCAACAAGGCCTATTCGTCGTGGCGCCTCAAAGAGGTGATCAAGACCGTCCAATCCAATTTCTTGAGCTTCCTGCAGACCACCGACGTCTACGACCCCGACCGCATGGAAGCGGACCGCGATCTGATACGGCGCTTCTACCTCAAGCACGGCTTTGCCGACGTGCAGGTGGTTTCGGCGGTTGCCGAATACGATCCCGCCAAGAAGGGCTTCATCATCACCTTTACGATCGAAGAAGGGCCGCTGTATCACTTCGGCGCCGTCGACGTTCAATCCAACGTCCGTGCCATCGACTCGCAGTCGCTGCGGCCGGTGCTACGCATGCGCGAGGGCGACATCTACAACGGCGAGGCGATCGAAAAGACGGTCGAGCAGGTCACCATCGAGGTGTCGCGGCGCGGCTATCCGTTTGCCAGCGTGCGCCCGCGCGGCGACCGCAATCCGCAGACGCGCACCATCAACGTCGCCTTCGTCGTCGACGAGGGCACGCGCGCCTATATCGAGCGCATCAATATCCGCGGCAATATCCGCACCCGCGATTACGTGATCCGGCGCGAGTTCGACATCGCCGAAGGCGATCCGTACAACCGCGCGCTGGTCGACCGGGCCGAGCGGCGGCTCAAGAATCTGAACTTCTTCAAGTCGGTGAAGATCACCAACGAGCCCGGATCGGCACCCGACCGGGTGGTGCTCAATGTCGAGCTCGAGGAGCAATCGACCGGCGATTTCTCCATCATGGGCGGCTATTCGACGGCGGAAGGCTGGCTCGCCCAGATGTCGGTCTCTGAGCGCAACCTGCTCGGCACCGGTCGCTACGCCAAACTCGCCTTGACCTACGGTGAATTCGTCCGCGGCGCGGAATTCAGCTTTGTCGAGCCGTATTTCCTTGATCAGCGGCTTGCGGCGGGCATCGACCTGTTCGCCAAAGAGACGCTGGCCAACAGCTACCTGTCATATGGTACGGAATCGTACGGCGGCAGCTTTAAGATCGGCATTGCGCTGCGCGAAGACCTGGCATTGCAGCTGCGTTATTCGATCTACACGCAGCGGATCACGCTGCCGGCCTATCTCGATAGCTGCAACAATCTCAATCCGGATTTCGTCAACACCTTCGCGACGCCGACGGCCATAAACACCGCGCCCATTTTCCCCTATGCGAACACCACGAGCTGTCTGCTCTACGGCCAAGCCTCGCTGCCGGTGCGAGCCGAGCTGGCCAACGGCACCACGCTGACGTCGCTGGCGGGATACGGACTGACCTACAACACGCTCGACAACAACAAGAGCCCAACCGCCGGCGGGTTGCTCACGTTCGGTCAGGATTTTGCCGGTCTCGGCGGCGACGTCGCCTATATGCGCACGAGCATCAACTTCAGCAGCTACTACGAAGTCGTTCCCGACCTCATCGGCATTCTGCATCTGCAAGCCGGCAACATGGTCGGGCTCGACGGCTCGGGAGTCCGCCTGCTCGACGACTTCAAGATGGGCCCGAACCTTGTGCGCGGCTTTTCGCCGGCCGGCATCGGCCCGCGCGACATCACGCCGGGAACGGCGAACGACGCCATCGGCGGCACCAACTACTGGGGTGCCAGCCTGGAGTTCCAATATCCGTTCTACTTCCTGCCCAAAGACTCAGGGTTCCGCGGCGCCGTGTTCGTCGATGCCGGCTCGGTGTGGGGCTACAAGGGCGAGACGCAGCTGGCGTCGACCGGCGAAGTCAACGGCTTCGTCGCCGCCTCCCAGGGCGGCTTCAACTGTCAATGCGGCATGCAGTATGCCGACAGCCCGTTCGTACGCTCGTCGGTCGGCGCCAGCATCATCTGGGATTCCCCGTTCGGTCCGCTGCGGTTCGATTTTGCCTATCCGATTACGAAGACGAGTTACGACAAGACCCAATTCTTCGCCTTCGGCGGCGGAACGCATTTCTAGGCGTGGCTTAAACTCTCGTCATGGACGGGCGCATGGCGGACACTGCACGAGCCCAGCGGGCGCTCACGGTCCAGGAGATCGCTGAGCTTACGCGCGCCAAGCCGCGGGCGGGCGATCCGCTCGACCGCCGCATCAGCAATATCGCGCCGCTCGATACCGCGGTCGCAGCCGACATCAGCTTTCTCGACAAGCCCAAATTTCTCGACGCGTTGTCGATCACGCGCGCGGGAGCCTGCTTCGTCAGCCCGCGCTTTGAAGCGAAGGCGCCGCAAGGGTTGGCCGTCCTGGTGACGCCCGAGCCGTATCGGGCCTTCGTCGCGGTCACACGCGCGCTGTTTCCCGATGCCTTGCGCCCGTCATCGTTGTTCGGCGTGAAGGGATGCAGCAAGGACGCGCGCGTGCATCCGACGGCACGCCTTGAAGCGAATGTGACGGTCGATCCGCTCGCGGTCATCGGGCCCCATGCCGAGATCGGCGCCGGTACGGTGATCGCGGCCGGCGCGGTCATCGGGCCGGGTGTCCGTATCGGCCGCGACTGCGCGATCGGCGCTGGTGCCACGATCCAGCATGCGTTGATCGGCGATCGTGTCATCATCCATCCGGGTGTCCGTATCGGCCAGGACGGCTTCGGCTATCTGCCGGGCCCGAAGGGACATCAGAAGATTCCGCAGACCCGCCGCGTCATCATCCAGGACGACGTGGAGATCGGCGCCAATTCGGCCATCGACTGCGGCGCGACCAGGGATACCGTCATCGGCGAGGGCACCAAGATCGACAATCTGGTCCAAATCGGACACAACACCTCCATCGGTCGACACTGCGTGCTGGCCGCGCAAACCGGCATATCCGGCAGCGTCAATGTTGGGGATTACGTCATGATGGGCGGGCAGGTCGGCGTCGCCGATCATTTGACCATCGGCGATGGCGCGATGCTTGCCGCGCGCACCGGAGTTACCTCTGATGTACCCGCCGGAGGGCGCTATAACGGCTGGCCGGCCCAGCCGTCGCGCGAGTGGCTGCGCGGCGTCAGCTGGGTGCGCCGCATGGCGCGCTATGCCGGCAAATCCGAAGGCGGCGACGAATGAGCGATGCGCTTGGTACCGTCGATATCCGGGAAATTTTACGGCTGTTGCCGCATCGCTACCCCTTCGTCATGGTCGACCGTCTGATCGACATGCGCGCCGACGAGCATGCCATCGGCATCAAGAACGTCACTGTCAACGAGCCGCAATTCATGGGCCACTTTCCGGGCGATCCGGTGATGCCCGGTGTGCTGGTGATCGAAGGCATGGCGCAGACAGCGGGCACGCTCGTGCTGTGGCACCTCGGCCCCGAGGCGCACGGGCGAAAAGTGTATTTCCTCACCATCGACAAAGCGAAATTCCGCAAGCCCGCCATACCGGGCGACACCATCGAATATCACGTCGACAAGATCGCCCACCGCCGCAACATGTGGTGGTATCGCGCCAAGGCCCACGTGAACGGCGTACTGATCGCCGAGGCCGAGATCGGCGCCATGATTGCCGAGGACTAGATGGCGATCGATCCGACCGCGCGCGTCGCCAGTGGTGCGCGCATTGGCGACGGCGTGGAGATCGGGCCGTATTGCCTGGTCGGGCCGCAGGTCGAGCTTGCAAGCGGCGTGCGCCTGATCGCCCACGTCAACGTCACCGGCGCAACGACGATCGGCGCCGGCACCGTAGTCTATCCGTTCTCGTCGCTCGGCACGCCGCCGCAATCGGTGCATTATCGCGGCGGGGCGACCAGGCTGATCATCGGCGCCGCTTGCGACTTGCGCGAGAGCGTCACCATGAATACCGGCACCGAAGACGGCGGCGGCGTGACGCGCGTCGGCGACCGTTGTTTCATCATGGTTGGCGCTCATGTCGGTCACGACTGCCAGGTCGGCAACGACGTCAATCTCGCCAACAACGTCGTGCTCGGCGGTCACGTGTTGGTCGGCGACCACACCTTTCTCGGCGGCCATGTCGCGATCCATCAACATGTGCGGATCGGCGAGGGCGTGATGATGGCCGGCATGTCGGCGGCGCGCGACGACATCATTCCGTTCGGCTTCGTGCTCGGCCAGACCGGCGCGCTGGTCGGATTGAACATGGTCGGCCTGCGCCGGCGCGGCGCCACACGCGCCGAGATGCACCGCGTTCGCAACGCGTATCGCTCGCTATTTTTTGTCGAAGGCCGCATCGCCGAGCGCATCGACGCGGTCGAGCGTGAATTCTCGGGCGATCCGCTGGTCGGCAAGATGATCACGTTCATCCGCGCCGGCAACAAGCGGCCCTTGATGCGGCCGCGCACGCGGCGCTGGAACGACGGCCCGGACGAATGACGCCGCCTGACGAGGGCTTCCATGGCTGAAGCCGAGCGTGGTCCCATCGCCATCATCTGCGGCGGCGGCAGCTTTCCCGGCGCAGTCGCCGAGGCCATCGTCCGCAGTGGCCGCCAGCCGGTGATGTTCGCTATCAAGGGTTGGGCCGACGCAAAGGTCGTCGAGCGCTATCCCCACCATTGGATTGCCCTCGGACAACTCGGGCGGTTTTTTCGCCTGGCTCGGGCGGAGCACTGCAAGGAGGTGCTGTTCATCGGCACGCTGTTGCGGCCGCCGCTGAGGCAAGTGCGGCTCGACTGGCAGACCATCCGTTTGCTGCCGCGTATCGCCGGCTTTTTTCGCGGCGGCGATAACCGGCTGTTGTCGGGTACCGCAAGCATCGCCGAGAGCGGCGGCTTGCGGGTGATCGGCGTGCGCGACGTGGCGCCGGAAATCTTTGTCTCCGAAGGCGTGCTCGGCCGCGCTCAGCCGGCGGAGCGCGATCGCAGCGATATCGCGCGCGCAATGACACTGATCGCGGCGCTTGGGCCGTTCGACGTCGGCCAGGCCGCGATCGTCGCCAACAACAACGTGCTTGCCGTCGAGGCAGCGGAAGGCACCGACAATATGCTGGCGCGGATCGCCGATCTGCGCCGCCAAGGCAGGGTCACCACGCCGTCCGGCGTCGGCGTTCTGGTCAAGGCGCCAAAGCCCGGCCAGGACCGCCGCTTCGATCTGCCTTCGATCGGGCCGCGGACCATCGAGGGCGTGGCGCGCGCCGGGCTTGCCGGCGTCGCGGTCGCCGCCGGCTCAACCATCATCGCCGAGGCGGCCGAGGTGATCGCTGCGGCCGATCGGGAAAAGATTTTCGTCGCGGGCGTGGGCGAGGACGCGGCGCGATGAGGCCCGAGCCGCAAACCCGCCCGCTTTCGTTTTATATCGTCGCCGCGGAAGAATCCGGCGATGCGCTCGGCGCCGCATTGATCCGTGCGCTGCAAGCGCGCCATAGCGGCACATTGACCTTCAACGGAGTCGGCGGACGCGCCATGGCGGCGACCGGCATCATCAGCCCATTCGCCATCGACGAGCTTTCGATCATGGGTATTGCGGCGATCCCGCGCCGGCTGCCGATGATTTTTCGCCGGATACGTGAAACCGCCGCCGCCGTGGTCGCCGCGCGCCCGGACGCGCTGGTGATCATCGACAGTCCCGATTTCACCCACCGGGTCGCCCGCCGCGTGCGCCGGCTTGCGCCCAAAATCCCGATCCTCGATTACGTCTCGCCCTCGATCTGGGCGTGGCGGCCCGGTCGCGCGCGCGCCATGCGCGCCTATGTCGATCAAGTGCTCGCCATCCTGCCGTTCGAGCCGGCGGTCCACGTCAAGCTCGGCGGGCCGCCGTGTCTTTATGTCGGTCATCCGATGGTCGAGCACATCGCCGAACTGCGCCCCAATGCCGAGGAGGCGCAACGCCGCCGCGCAAATCCGCCCGTTGTTCTCGTGCTGCCCGGCAGCAGGGGCAGCGAAATCAGGCATCTCCTTGGAACATTCGGCGCCGCGATCGCGCAAGTTGCGGCGCGCAGCGGTCCGATGGAGCTCGTGCTGCCGACGGTCCCCCACCTGGTGGCGCAAGTCCGCGCCGGCGTTGCCGGCTGGGCCGTGGCGCCGCGGATCGTGGTCGAGCCGGCGGACAAATGGGCCGCCTTTCGCCGGGCGCGGGCGGCGCTGGCCGCATCCGGCACCGTGACGCTCGAATTGGCGCTTGCCGGCATACCGACCGTTGCGGCCTATCGCTTGTCGATTGTCGAATGGAACATCGCGCGGCTCATGCGGATGCGCTCAACGCTGCCGAGCGTCATCCTTGCCAATCTGGTCCTTGGCGAGAACGTCATTCCGGAACTTTTGCAGTCCGCTTGCACGCCTGAGCGCCTCGCCGAAGCGCTGCTGCCGCTCTTGTCCGACACGCACGCAGCGGCAACGCCAGATCGAGGCCTTCGGCCGGCTCGATGCCATCATGGCCATCGGCGGCGAGGCGCCGAGCGCCAAAGCCGCGGCGATCGTCCTCGACGTGGCCCAACACCATGCGTCGCCACAGCCGTGTTAACCGCCGATCGGATGCCGCTCTACCATTGCGCCGGTCATCCTGCTAAGGCCGCAAGGACAATTCCAAGCGAAACGGCAAAGAACCCGGCGTGAGCAAGTCCAGAAAAACAGCCCGGAAACCTGCAATCCGCGCGGCGATCACCGGTGTGTTCGGCTACGTGCCGCCTGACGTTCTCACCAACGCCGAGTTGGCCAAAATGGTCGATACCAGCGACGAGTGGATCGTCGAGCGCACCGGCATCCGCGAACGCCACATCCTCAAGGGCAAAGGGCTCGGCACCTCGCATATGGGCGCCGAGGCGGTGCGTGGACTCTTGAGCAAGACCGGGACTGCGCCCGGCGACGTCGAGCTTCTGATTTGCGCCACGACGACACCGGATCTGGTGTTTCCGTCGACCGCCAATCTGATCTGCGACATGGTCGGCATCCGCAACATCGGCAGCTTCGACGTGCAGGCGGCGTGCTCCGGCTTCGTCTATGCGCTCACCATCGCCGCGCAATTCATCGAGACCGGGAAATTCCGCAAGATCGTGGTGGTCGGCGCCGACAAGATGTCGGCCATCATCGACTACACCGACCGCGCCACCTGCGTGCTGTTCGGCGACGCCGCCGGCGCGGTCCTCGTCGAGCCGAGCAAAAAGTACGGCATCGTCGACACGCTGATCCGCTCCGACGGCGCCGGCATGCCGCATCTGCACCAGAAAGCCGGCGGCAGCCGCATGCCGCCGACGGCCGAGACCGTGGCCAAGCGGCTGCATTACGTCCATCAGGAAGGCGCCGCGGTCTACAAATTCGCCATCGCCCGCATGGCGGACGTCGCCACCGAGCTGATGGCGCGCAATCACCTGACCAGCGACCAGATCGACTGGCTGGTGCCGCACCAGGCCAACCGACGCATCATCGAGGCGACGGCCGAGCGCATGAAGCTCGACCCGAAACAGGTGATGGTCACCATCCACAAATACGGCAACACCACCGCGGCGACGATCCCGCTGTGCCTGTGGGATTACGAGAGCAAGCTAAAGGCCGGCGACCGCATGATTTTAGTCGCCTTCGGCGGCGGCTTCACGTGGGGCGGCGCATATCTCACCTGGGCCTACGACGCGCCGTAGGCCACCGTTGCGAGCAGGTTGATTATTTCCGCTTCGAGATCGGCTGATATTCCCGCTTCGGCGAGCCGGTATACAGCTGGCGCGGCCGGCCGAGTTTCTGGTGCGGGTCCTCGATCATTTCCTTCCACTGCGCGATCCAACCGACGGTACGGGCGAGCGCGAACAGCACCGTGAACATGGTGGTCGGAAAACCCATGGCGCGCAGCGTGATGCCGGAATAGAAGTCGACGTTCGGATAGAGCTTCTTCTCGATGAAATATTCGTCGTGTAGCGCGATGCGCTCGAGCTCGATGGCAACGTCGAGGAGGGGATCGTTGACGCCGAGCTCGTTCAAAACCTCGTGGCAGGTCTTCTGCATGAGTTTTGCGCGCGGATCGTAGTTCTTGTAGACGCGATGTCCGAATCCCATCAGGCGGAATGAATCCTTCGGATCCTTCGCCTTCTTGACGAATTCGGGGATGCGATCGACGGAACCGATCTCGCCGAGCATTTTCAGCGCCGCTTCATTGGCGCCGCCGTGCGCCGGGCCCCATAGGCAGGCAATGCCGGCGGCGATGCAGGCGAACGGATTGGCACCGGTCGAACCGGCGAGCCGCACGGTCGAGGTCGAGGCGTTCTGCTCGTGGTCGGCGTGCAGCGTGAAGATGCGGTCCATGGCACGCGCGATGACCGGATTGGCCTTGTATTCCTCGCACGGCACCGCAAAGCACATGCGCAAGAAGTTCGAGGCGTAGTCGAGCTTGTTGTTCGGATACATGAACGGCTGGCCGATGGAATATTTGTAGGCCATGGCGGCCAGCGTCGGCATTTTCGCGATCATGCGGATCGAGGCGATCATGCGCTGTTGCGGATCGGTGATGTCGGTGGAGTCGTGATAGAACGCCGACAGCGCGCCGACCGAACCGACCATGACGGCCATGGGATGGGCGTCGCGCCTAAAACCCTGGAAGAAGCGGCTCATCTGCTCGTGCACCATCGTGTGATGGATCACGCGGTCGACGAAATCGGCTTTCTGGGAGGCGGTCGGCAATTCACCGTAGAGCAGGAGGTAGCAGGTCTCGAGGAAGTCGCCGTGCTCGGCCAAATCGTCGATCGGATAGCCGCGATAGAGCAAAATGCCCTCGTCGCCGTCGATATAGGTGATCTTGGATTCGCAGGAGCCGGTCGAGGTGAAACCCGGATCGTAGGTGAAGATGCCGGCCTCGGCGTAAAGCTTCGAAATGTCGATCACTTCGGGGCCGATGGTCCCGTCGTAGATCGGGAAGTTATAGTCCTTGTCGCCGAGTTTCAGCGTGCCGGTCTTGATGTTGGCGCCGGTCTTCGCGTCCATGTTCGTATCCTCGAGTAAGTGGCAACCGAAACGGCAGATCGCGGGCGGTGGTCAAAGAAGCGGCAGCCCGATCCGGCCGTTGTGGGGGTAGCTTAGCAAAGTGTGCACTGCAAGATAATAGGCATGTGACAGGGCGCCTGCGACGTAAACCTGCGTTATTTAAGCGCGTTGCGTGCCGGTCTGGTCTGCGACGCGAGCGAGGCTCTCGGCCTTGCCGAGCACGGCCAGCACCTCGAAGATTCCGGGCGAGGTGGTGCGGCCGGTCAGTGCTGCCCGCAGCGGCTGGGCGACGGCGCCGAGTTTTGCGCCTTTACGTTCCGCAAAGGTGCGGACCGCTTGTTCAGTCGTCTCGGCCGTCCAGGGCTCGACGACGGCAAGTTCGGCGCCGATATCGGCCAGCAAGGTTTTGGCGTCCGAGGTCAGCAGGGCGGCAGCCTTGTCGTCCATGGGAAGTGGTCGGTCAGCCCAGAGAAACTGAGCGCCATCAATAAGATCGAGTAAGTGTCTTTGCGCGTTCCTTTAGGCTTGGCATGGCTGCCAGCCATTGCTGGCGGAGGTCCGGCGTCAGCTTGGCGGCGAGCTTTGTACCGTCGGCGATATGGGGCAGGAGCAGGTCGATGGCCGCGAGCAGATCCGCGTCGGCGCTTTGCCGGATGTAATGGCCGTTGAGGCTCTCCAGCTTGGCGAAGTCGAAGCGCGCCGGCGAGCGGCCGATCTGCGGCAGGTCGAAAGCCGCGATCATCTCCTCGGTGGAGAAGATTTCCTGGTCGCCATGGGCCCAGCCGAGCCGCACCAGATAATTGCGCAGCGCCACCGGCAGGTAGCCCATGGCGCGATAGGCATCGACGCCGAGTGCGCCGTGGCGCTTCGACAGTTTTGAGCCGTCGGGGCCGTGAATGAGCGGAATATGCGCCATGACCGGCACCGGCCAGCTGAGCGCATCGTAGATCTGTTTCTGCCGCGCGGCGTTGGTCAAATGGTCGTCACCGCGGATGATGTGGGTGACGTCCATGTCGTGGTCGTCGACCACGACGGCGAGCATGTAGGTCGGCGTGCCGTCGGAGCGTAAGAGCACGAGATCGTCGAGGTTCTCGTTCTGCCAGACCACGCGGCCCTGGACCTGGTCCTCGATGACGGTCTCGCCGGTGAGCGGCGCTTTGAGCCGGATCGCCGGCTTTACGCCCGGCGGGGCATCGCTTGGATCGCGGTCGCGCCAGCGGCCATCGTAAAGTTTGGCGCGGCCTTCGCTGCGCGCCGCCTCGCGCATGGCCTTGAGTTCCTCGGGGCTTGCATAACAGCGATAGGCGTTGCCGCTCGCCAAAAGTTGCTCGACCACCTCGCGGTGGCGCGCGGCGCGGGCAGATTGATAGACGACCTCGCCGTCCCAGCCGATGCCGAGCCAGTTGAGCCCGTCGAGGATGGCGTCGATGGCGGCTTGCGTCGAGCGCTCGCGGTCGGTGTCCTCGATCCGCAGCAGCATCTTGCCGCCGCGGCCGCGGGCATAGAGCCAATTGAACAGCGCGGTGCGGGCGCCACCGATATGGAGAAAACCGGTGGGCGAGGGGGCAAAACGGGTGACGACGGTCATTGAAATCCTGATCCGCGGGCGCGGGCTCGTTTAGCACGCTTGAGGGTTAAGGACAGTAAGCCGATGCAGGCTTTTTCAGCGCTGGGCTTGACCCCGCGGGCCAACTTGTCCAATCCGGGGCGCAATCGCATCTTAGGCTTAAGGAATTGGCGTGTTGCCCGGCTCTTTCGGCGGCGCCATACGGGTTGATCCATGACGGTTGTCGAGACGCCGGTAAAGGAGCCTGCTCGCGAAGCGGGCCAGGATTTCATTCGCGACATCGTGCGCGCCGATCTGGAGGCGGGGCGGCGCAAAACCGTGGTCACGCGTTTTCCGCCGGAGCCGAACGGTTACCTGCATATCGGCCACGCCAAGTCGATTTGCCTCAATTTCGGCATTGCCGACGAGTTCGGCGGCCATTGCAATCTGCGTTACGACGACACCAACCCGACCAAGGAATCCCAGGAATATATCGACGCCATCGAGCGCGACGTGCGCTGGCTCGGCTTCGATTGGGGCATGCACCTCTACCATGCCTCGGATTATTTCGAGCGGCTCTATGGCTGGGCGGAGGATTTGATCCGCGCCGGCAAGGCCTATGTCGACGATCAAAGCCAGGACGCGATGCGCACGGCGCGCGGCACCTTGACCGAGCCGGGCAAGAACAGCCCGTTCCGCGACCGCGGCGTGGAGGAAAATCTCGATCTCTTCCGCCGCATGCGCACCGGCGAATTTCCAAACGGCGCCCGCGTGCTCCGCGCCAAGATCGACATGAGTTCTGGCAATATCAATCTGCGCGACCCGGTGCTCTATCGCATCCTGCACGCCGAGCATCCGCGTACCGGCAAAGCCTGGAGCATCTATCCGAGCTACGATTTCGCCCACGGCCAGTCCGACGCCATCGAGGGCATCACGCACTCGCTGTGTACGCTGGAATTCGAGGACCACCGGCCGCTCTATGACTGGTTTTTGCAAAACCTGCCGGTGCCCTCGCAGCCGCATCAATACGAATTCGCCCGCCTCAACCTGACCTACGCGATCCTGTCGAAGCGCGTGCTCACCGAGCTCGTGCGCGGCGGCCATGTTCACGGCTGGGACGATCCGCGCATGCCGACGCTCGCCGGCTTGCGCCGCCGCGGCGTGCCGCCCGAGGCGATCCGCGACTTCGTCAAACGCATTGGTGTTGCGAAGGCCAATAGCACCGTCGACATGGCGATGCTGGATTTCTCCATTCGCGAGCATTTGAACAAGACCGCGCAGCGGCGCATGGCGGTGCTGCGCCCGCTCAAAGTGGTGATCGAAAATTACCCGGAAGGACAAGGCGAGGACGTCGAAGCGGTCAATCATCCCGAAGATGCCGCCGCCGGCACCCGCCGTGTTCGTTTCGGCCGCGAGCTCTACATCGAGCGCGACGATTTCATGGAGAATCCGCCGAAGAAATTCTTCCGGCTGTCGCCCGGCACCGAGGTGCGGCTGCGCTACGCCTATTTCATCACTTGTCGCGAAGTGGTGAAGAATGCGGCCGGCGAAGTGATCGAGTTGAAATGCACCTACGACCCCGCCACCAAAGGTGGCAACGCCCCCGACGGCCGCAAGGTCAAGGCGACGATGCATTGGGTGTCGGCTGCGGATTCCATCCCGGCCGAGGTGCGGCTCTACAATCCGTTGTTCATAAAACCTGACCCGAGCGCGACGGACTTTGCCGCCGACATCAATCCGAATTCGCTGGACGTGATCGCCGATGCCCGCGTCGAGCCGGCGCTGGCCGGGCGCAATGCCAATGACGCGGTGCAGTTCGAGCGGCTCGGCTATTTCTGTCCGGACAAGGACTCCACGCCGGAGCGGCTGGTGTTCAACCGCACGGTCGGGCTGCGCGACACCTGGGCCAAGGTCTCCGGCGGCGGCGGAGCGTAGGGCAAATCTCGGCGCCACCGCGCCGGCACGTTTTCAGTTCGCCCCCGCATGCATCATAAAGCAAAGAAATACGGTAGCTTTCGAGCGTGAACTCCCTGCATGGTTGTGGTAGGGCTTATGTGCCGCACAGACCGATACGGCCATGTCCATCCGAGCAATCCCCTTCGCTTTTATCCTCAGTATCTGCGCCGTCGGCAGCGCCGCCGTTGCGCAAAAATCGCCGGATCCGACACGGGCGGACCCCGCGACACCGAATGCCGCGCTGACGACCCCAATCGAGTTTTACTTGGCCCACGGTGACGCCAATGCCTGCGGGCCGGGCTGCAATGAATGGATTGCGGCCGAGGGCAAGATCGATGCCGGTGCCGCCGATCGGTTCCGCCAGCTGCTCAAAACATTGGGGAACCGCCGGCCGCCCATCTACTTTCATTCGCCGGGCGGAAACTCGAATGGAAGCCTCGCGCTCGGGCGCCTTATTCGCGATAAGAAATTCACCGTCAGTGTCGGCCACACAATCCCGCGCGACCGCGGCAGCGACAAGCCATCCGATAATTCGTGCACGGCCCGAAAGCGCTCCGGAACGGCCATCGAAGCAGAGATCTCGCTGGTCACCTTTCAGTGCAATTCGGGTTGCGTTTACGCTCTGGCCGGCGGCACGGTCCGCCTGGTCCCGCCGGGGGTGAAACTCGGTATTCACGACGCCGGATTCGATCCGAATTCAAGTCTGCCGCGCGGCGCCACGCTGGCACTGGCCATGCGAGTGGTCCAGGCGCGCATACGAACTTATCTCCGCGAGATGGGAATCGACGACGGCTTGTTCTCGGCCGCCTTGGGCACGCCGTTCGAGTCGGTAAAGCTTCTGCAACGCGACGAAATCGTGCGCTTCGGCATGGATCGCAGGGAATTCGGCGAAACCGGGTGGCGTTTCATCGACAAGCCTTTCCCGAAAGTCAGCAAGCTTTTCTTTGTTCGCGTCGACGGCGATCAGCCGCACTACATCGATGTCATGATCGAGTTCACCTGCAACGGTGCGACCAGCATGAATCTCACCATTGCACGGCAGCAGCTCCCGTCAGATGCATATTTCTCGGGCACAGCTTTGCCCGTCGCACGAATTGCCATCGGCGGCAACCAGATCGGTCTGAACCAAGTCAGCGCGGTTCCCAACTTCTACGTTCGTTCCGGCTTTGTGAGGACGCTCGACGGAGTCGGTGACGACACGGCGATGGAGCTGCCTGGAATCGCGCTGGGCCGAAAGGAACGCGGGAACGTCCCGTTGAATATGGATGGATTTGCGGCAGCGTACGGCAAGCTGCAGCCGCGCTGCGCTGAAGCGATTAAAAACCTGCAAGCCGCGCTGCGACAGTCAGGAACGAAGCCGGTCGTATTGGGCGCGCAGGCCACGGCAATGCCGAGTGCCACGACGCCGCCGGGAGACGGAACCCAGACGCTCGAACTCACGCGGATCGTAACTGCCGCGGAAAAGCTTCGTGTGGATTTTCTTACTTACGTTTGGGCGGATTGTTCTTCCAGTCCAGTGGCGTCGGGCCTCGTCGAACACCCGCAGCACGGTGTGGTCACCACGCTGGACGGTCATGACTTTCCGGACATTCCGAAGGACGATCCGCTCGCCGCATGTAACGCACGAAAAGCCGACGGTAAATTCGTTTTCTACGAGCCCAATGCGGATTATCACGGCGCTGACTCGTTCACCATCCGTGTCTTATCGGCGTCGGGACACCCGGTGAAGCGGCATTATTCGATCGAAGTAAAGTGACCGCACCGTCTTCCGCCGAATAAGCGATTCCGGCCGGTATCGTATCGCGCCAGGCCGGCGCGGCAGCACTGGCAGGCGACTTATCCCGGCCCGTTCACACCCTCCTCGCCACCCGGCGCGCGCCCCGCTAGCATAAGGCCGTTGGTGAGTTAGCGCGCAGGGGGCGCGCAGTGGCACAAGATGGTAGCGTAGAGAGCCGTGCCCACGCCGGTGCGCGGGCTGGGACGTGGTCAGGCCCTCGGCCTTGGCCGGTCGGCGGCATTGGGTGGCCGTGGCATGTCATTCGGCCACGACCGAATTTCGCTCTTGCCACACAGCTACGGCAATGGGCGGCGCAAGAAATTGCCGCCGATCGCCTGCTGCCTTGGCTCGCCGTCGCCTACGGTCTCGGCATCGTCATCTATTTCACCGCGGAACGTGAGCCGGCGTGGTGGGCGGCCACGGCGCTGGCCGCCGTTTGCGTGATCGGCGCCGTGTTGCTGCGCCGGCATCTGGTCGCTTTCATCGTCGGTCTCTTTCTTTTCGCCGTTGCCGCGGGTTTTGCCGCCGCCACGATGAAGACCGCCATGATCGAGCACCCGGTGCTGCATTATCCGGCCTCGGGCGTGACGATCGCGGGCTTCGTCGAGCTGCGCGAGGAAAGCCAGCACACCGACCGCTTCGTGTTGCGGGTCGACCGCATCGAAGGCAACCGCATCGACGACAAGCCGCAACGCGTCCGGCTCTCGGTCAAGCGGGGGCTGGCGCCGCCCGCGGGCTCCTTCGTCGAAGTCAAAGCTATGCTCGATCCGCCGCTGCAGCCGCTGGCGCCGGACAGCTACGATTTCGCCCGCGATCTTTATTTCCAACAAATCGGCGCCTCCGGCTTTGTCCGCGGCGCGGTCAATGTGATTACGCCGCCAACGACCGCCGGTCTTATGTCGCGGGCCCACGCTGTGGTGCAGCGCATGCGCGACACGATCGACGCCCATGTTCGCGCCGTGCTGCCGGGTGACACCGGCTCGATCGCCGCCATGCTGCTCAACGGCAAGCGCGACGTGATCTCGGAAAATCTCTACAACGCGTTGTTCATTTCCGGCGTCGGCCATGTGCTGTCGATCTCCGGCTATCACATGGCGGTCGTCGCCGGCGTGGTGTTCTTCATCGTCCGCGCCTTGCTGGCGCTGATCCCGGGTCTCCCCGACAGGAAGCCGATAAAAAAATGGGCGGCGTTCGGCGCGTTGATCGCAACGACGTTCTATCTGGTGCTCTCTGGCGCGGAAGTGGCGACGCAACGCTCCTATTTCATGATCGCCATCGTGCTGGTCGGCGTCATGCTCGACCGGCCGGCGCTGACCGTCCGCACGCTGACCGCGGCCGCGCTCCTGGTGCTGTTCTTGGCGCCGCAATCGGTGGTGCATCCGAGCTTCCAGATGTCGTTTGCGGCGACGCTGGCGCTGATCGCCACTTACGATCGCGGCGTGCCGCGGATGAAGGCGGGCACCGACAGCTCGCTCGGCTCACGCGCCGCGTTGTGGGGCACCAACGAAATCACGAGCCTCATCATCGCCTCGCTGGTCGCGGGCCTCGCCACCACGCCCTATGCCGCCTACCACTTTCATCGGATGGCGCCTTACGGCGTGATTGCGAACCTGCTCGCCATGCCGGTCGTCTCCGCCTGGGTGATGCCGATGGGGCTCCTTGGTCTTCTCGCCATCCCGTTCGGCTTCGATGCCGAGTTCTGGCGGCAAATGGGTTACGGCATCGAGTGGATGAATATGGTGGCGCTGTGGGTGGCGAACCTGCCCGGAGCGGTCGGCCATGTCACCACGTTCGGCACCGGGCCGCTGTTGTTGGCGACCGCGGGCCTGCTGGTGATCGGGCTATTCAAGACGCCGCTGCGCTGGAGCGGCGTTGCGCTCGCGGCACTCGGCATCGCATGGGCGGCGAGCGTGCCACGGCCTGATATTCTGCTGGCGGCCGATGGCCGGACATTTGCGGTGCGCGGCGCCGACCGCCTGCTCGCCTTCCACCACTCCGGCGGCGATACGTTCGCCATCAAGGAATGGCTCGCGGCCGATGCCGACGCACGTGACTATCACGATCGCAAGCTAGGGCAGGGCATCGCCTGCGACGCTGCGGGCTGCATCGGCAAGCTCGCCGATGGCGCTCTCGTCGCCTATGACCTCAAGCCCGACGCGTTCGAGGAAGATTGCCGTCGCGCAGTTCTCATCATGACGACCCGCAACACGCCGCCCGACTGCGCGGCCCAGGTGATCGGTCGCGCGATGTTGCGCGAGCGCGGCGCGTTGGCGTTACGCCGCACCGGTTCGGGCTTTGCGATCGATTCTGCCCGCCCGCCGAATTTCGACCGGCCGTGGGCGCCGCAGCGTATGCGGGCCACTACTGACACTGCCAATCCGACTGCCGCTCAGCCCGCAGCGTCACGCGCACCACCGCGCGACGCGACACCGCGCCAGGACGATATCGAAGCGGATCAGTGAAGCGTCGTCATTCCGGGGCCGAGCGCAGCGAGGAACCCGGAATCCATAGCCACAGGTTACGCAGAACTGGCGCTGCGTTTGTCTCGCAAAACAGGGGGTATGGACTCCGGGTTCCGCGCAAACGCGCGGCCCCGGAATGACGGTGTTTAATACCGCCGGAACAATCCCACCAACTTGCCCTGAATGCGCACGCGGTTGGGCGGCAGGATGCGCACTTCATAGGAGGTGTTGGCCGGCTCCAGCGCGATCGAGGCGCCGCGGCGGCGGAAGCGTTTCAGGGTCGCTTCCTCGTCGTCGATCAACGCAACCACGATGTCGCCGGTATCGGCGGCGTCCATACGCTTTAGGAGCGCAATGTCGCCGTCGAGGATGCCGGCCTCGATCATGGAATCGCCGCGCACTTCCAGCGCGAAATGCTCGCCGGCGGTGAGCAGCTCGGGCGGCATGTTGATGGTGTGGCTGCGCGTCTGGATCGCCTCGATCGGCGTGCCGGCGGCGATGCGGCCCATCACCGGCACGGCGACCGGCCGGCCGCCGTCGTCTTCGGACGCAGTGCGGACGCGGCCGAGATTGCCTTCGATGACGCTCGGCGTGAAACCGCGCGAGCGCCCCGCGACAAAGCCGTGGGCGACCGATTCGGGCAGCTTGATCACTTCGATGGCGCGCGCCCGGTTCGGTAGCCGCCGGATGAAGCCGCGCTCCTCGAGCGCCGTGATCAACCGATGGATGCCGGACTTGGAGCGCAAATCGAGCGCGTCCTTCATCTCGTCGAAGGAGGGCGGCACGCCAGCTTCCTTGAGGCGCTCATGGATGAACCGCAACAGCTCGGCTTGCTTGCGCGTTAACATTGGTGCTGTTCCTGCAACATGGCCGCTTCCCCTTCGCTTCCCATTCGTTCGGCCGGTCGGGCGATCCTGGCCGAAACAAATCATGAACGGACACTATCTGTTCCATATGTGTTCCGCAACCATTTAATTTGAAGTGAAGAAAACGACGAACGTGACAAACGCGCGATTAACGCTCGAATTTAACGCTCAGGGCTTGCCGGACGTTAGAGTTAAGCCGCTGAAATCGCGGCAGATTAATTGGCCGCTCGGAAACGCTCGATGGTCAAGCCCAGGCGTCGTGCCTCATCTCATCGGATCAATTTGAATTCTGCCAAGCAACCCGGCCGTCGCGAGGGCGCGCGCGACCGACGTTTCGACTTATGCCGATTCGATCACGACAAAACGATTCATGCGCAGGTCGGGCAAGCTGACACCGCCGCGGTTTTCACGTCCGGGCGCCGTTGAATCTTCCGCACTGATGCCGATGTGTCACAGCGTTTCGCCGACTCGTGCGTTATCATGAGGGCAAGTTTCGGTGGTATTTCGGTAACTTAGACGGGGAACGAGATGAAAAGACTCCTTGCCGCTTCGCTGACTGGTTTGGCTGTGTTGTCGGGCTCTGCACTCGCGGCGGATCTGCCGCCTGCGCCGCAGATGTACAAGGCGCCGGCCGTTGTCGCGCCGGCCTACAACTGGTCCGGCTTCTATCTGAACGCCGGCGGCGGCTACGGCATGTGGAATGCCGACACGCAAGTGTTCTTTCCCGGCGGCGCCTGCCTGACCTGCTTCGTCGATACATTCGGCGGTCGGGGTTATTTCGGCACGGCTGGCGGCGGCTATGACTTTCAACTCGGCGGCCTCGGAATGGGCGCATGGAACCCAACGATCGTCGTCGGCCTCATGGCGGACTACAACTTCGAAAGCTTCAAAGGCACGACGGATGTCGTCGGCGCCGCCGTAGGGCAGATCAAAGAAACCGCCGCCTGGGCCGGCGGCGCTCGAGCCGGATTGGCCTTCGGTCCTAATCTCTTCACCTACATCAACGGTGGCGCGACCGGCACCCGTTTTGGCGGTTCGAGCTTCGTCTCATCCATCACCGGCGTGCCGACCGGCATTGCGTCGGCGGCATTTTGGAAGACCGGCTGGTTCCTCGGCGGCGGCACCGAGACTTCGCTGGCTCCGATATTGCCGGTCGGCTTTTTCCTGCGCAGCGAATATCGCTACGACTACTTCAACACGACGAATGTCGGCCTCTTTACTGCGGGCGTTCCTGTCGCGACGATGGGCTTCCATCCGGTGGTGCAGACGCTCAGCACGTCGCTCGTCTATAAATTCAACTGGCAATAAATGTCGGGGAAGTTGGGGACAGGGGAGTTGGGGGATAATGGCCCGGGATGAAAGTCCCGGGCTTTTTTCTTTGGTCGCGCGGAATGGCGTTTAGCGATCGAGTCGTACCATCTCGCAGCGGCTGCCGGCTTTTGCCGGCGGCGCGTGCGGCGCGCGGATGACGAGACAGCCGGCCCGCGCCAGCGGCGCCATCATCGAGGAGTCCTGGGTCGGGAACGGCGTTGCCACCGGCCCGTCCGGACCGTCCTTGAGGAGCGCGCGCAGATAATCGGCACGCTCGTCGTTCTCCGGCAGGTCGCTGCCGAGTATTGCCGCTTCGGTCGGGGTGACGAGATCGTCGCGGCCGGTCAGCTTGCGGATGAGCGGCACCAGAAAGAGAAACGCGCAGACATAGGACGAGACCGGATTGCCCGGCACGCCGAGTACCTGCATGGCGCCGAGCCTGCCGTGCATCAGCGGGCGGCCTGGCCGCATCGCGATCTTCCAGAACGACGGCACCATGCCTTCAGCCGCAAAAGCCCGATTGACGAAATCATAATCGCCGACCGAAGCGCCGCCCGTCGTCACCAAAATATCGGCCTTTAGATCGCGCGCCCGGCGGACTGCATCGATGGTGTCATCGAGCTTGTCGCCGACCACGCCGAGATCAACGAAGTCGGCGCCTTCGGCGCGGATCAGCGCCGCAAGCGCAAAGCCGTTCGAATAAACGATCTGGCCGGGTCCGGGCTCGGTGCCGGGCGGCACCAGCTCGTCGCCGGTCGCAAACAGCGCGACCTTGGGCTTGCGATAAACCGGCACCAACGGATGGTTCATGCCGGCGACCAGCGCGAGATCCCGCGCAGTCAGCCGATGGCCTTTGGCAAAAAGCTTGTCGCCCAGGCGGAAATCGAGCCCTTGCGAGCGGACATTGCGGCCTTTGGCCGTGGCCTTTTGCACCTCGACCCAATCGCCATCGCGCTTGGTCAGTTCCTGCACCACGACGGTGTCGGCACCGGCCGGCACAAAACCGCCGGTGAAGATGCGGGCGGCTTCGCTCGCCCCAACCTCGGCCGAAAATGGCCGGCCGGCGGGAACTTCGCCGATGACTTTCAGGCGGACGGGTGCGGCGGCGACATCGGCTGCGCGCACCGCATAGCCATCCAT
The DNA here is from genome assembly GCA_963821175.1 of uncultured Alphaproteobacteria bacterium. Taxonomy (GTDB): domain Bacteria; phylum Pseudomonadota; class Alphaproteobacteria; order Rhizobiales; family Xanthobacteraceae; genus BOG-931. The sequence goes on along the minus strand of CAWGCU010000019.1, from coordinate 164,886 downwards.
GGCGGAAACATCGGCCGGCGGCTGGGTGCGGCGCGCTTTAAGATCGTAGGCGAGGACGCGGCCTGCAGCCGCTTCGAGCGGCACCTCTTCGGCAGGCAAGGGTGCCGCGTGCGCCAATACGTGGTCGAGCGCCTCGGCAACGGAAATCAACGCCACTTGATTTACTCCCGCGCGCGAAAATGGCCGCTGCGGCCGCCGCTTTTCTCGACGAGCCGGATGCCCTCGATGCGCATGCCGCGATCAACCGCCTTCACCATGTCATAGATGGTGAGGCAGGCGACCGATACGGCCGTGAGCGCTTCCATCTCGACGCCGGTCTGGCCGAACACTTTTACGCGCGCGGTGACGCGGATGCCAGGCAGCTTGGCATCGGGCGCGACGTCGACTTCGATCTGCGACAACAGCAGGGGATGACACAGCGGGATCAATTCATGGGTGCGCTTGGCGGCCATGATGCCGGCGATGCGGGCAGTGCCGAGCACGTCGCCTTTTTTGGCGTTGCCCTGGCGCACGATGTCCAATGTCTTCGCCGTCATCAACACGCGGCCTTCGGCCAGTGCGACGCGCTCGGTGGCAGGTTTGGCCGAGACATCGACCATGTGGGCTTCGCCGTGCGTGCCGAGATGGGTAAGTTTTTTTGTGCCGCGCGCCACGGCTTCACCGGGCCGCAGCGAGCGCGGATTTGCGGGCGAGCAGGGTGCGCGTCGCGGCCGCCACATCGTCCTGGCGCATCAGGCTTTCGCCGACGAGGAAGGTTGCAATGCCGGCCTTGCCGAGCCGCAACAAATCGTCGGGAGTGAAAATGCCGCTCTCGCCGACGATGATGCGGTCGGCCGGAACGCGCCGCGCCAGCCGTTCGCAGGTCGCGAGCGTCGTCTCGAAGGTTTTCAGATTGCGGTTATTGATGCCGATCAGCCGCGATTGCAGCCGCAGCGCGCGCTCGAGCTCCTGCTCGTTATGCACCTCGATAAGCGCGTCCATGCCGAGCGCGGAAGCGGCCGCTTCCAGCTCGGCCGCGCAGCCATCATCGACCGCGGCCATGATGATCAGGATACAGTCGGCGCCGTGAGCGCGCGCCTCCGTCACCTGATAGGGATCGTACATGAAATCCTTGCGCAGTACCGGCAGCGCCACGGCGGCGCGTGCCGCGCGCAAATGGTCGAGACTGCCCTGGAACGACGGCGCATCGGTCAATACCGAAAGGCAGGCAGCGCCGCCCGCTTCATAGGCCTTGGCCAATGCCGGCGGATCGAAATCGTCGCGAATGAGTCCCTTCGACGGACTTGCCTTCTTGATCTCGGCAATCAGCGCATAGTCGCCGGCCTTGAGCCGCCGTTCGATCGCGCGCAAAAAACCGCGCGGCAGGCTTGCCGCTTTGGCGTCGCGCTCGATCGCGGCGAGCGGGCGGGCAAGTTTTGCGGCGGCGATCTCCGCGCGCTTGTAAGCTCCGATCTTTTCCAAAATATCACCCATCGTTCGACACCACGATCAGCCGATCGAGGCGGCCTTCGGCTTCGCCGGAATCGACCGATTGCGCGGCGAGCTCAAGGCCGGCTTTGAGCTCCTTGGCCTTTCCGGCGACGACGAGGGCGGCAGCCGCATTGAACAGCGCCACGTCGCGCAACGGCGTCTTCTTGCCTTCGAGTACCTCCTGCACCGCCCTGGCATTGGTGGCGGCATCGCCGCCGCGCAACGCTTCCGGCTTGACCTTGGTCAGCCCGAATTGTTCCGGTGAAATCTCAAAGCTGCGGATGGCGCCGTTTTCCAGCGCCGTGACACTGGTCGGGCCCGACGTGGTGATCTCGTCGAGACCGTCGGAGCCGTGCACCACCCAGACCGCCTCGGCGCCGAGATTTTTTAAGACTTGCGCCAGCGGCTCGGTCCATTGCCGCGAGAACACGCCGATCATCTGCCGCCGCACGCCGGCCGGATTGGACAGCGGCCCCAGCAGGTTGAAGATGGTGCGGGTGCCGAGCTCGACGCGGGTCGCCGCGACGTTCTTGGTCGCCGGATGATGCGCCGGCGCGAACATGAAACCGATGCCGGCCTCGCGGATGCAAAGCCCGATTTTTTCCGGCGAAAGGTCGATATTGACGCCCAGCGCTGCGAGCACGTCGGCGGCGCCGGATTTCGACGACAGCGCGCGATTGCCGTGCTTGGCGACCGGCACGCCTGCGCCGGCGACGATCAGCGCGGCGCAGGTCGAAATATTGAACGAGCCCGAGGCGTCGCCGCCGGTGCCGACCACGTCGATGGCGTCGGGCGGCGCCTGCACGCGCACCATCTTGGCCCGCATCGCGGTGACCGCGCCGGTGATCTCGTCGACGGTCTCGCCGCGCACGCGCAAGCCCATGAGCAGCGCGCCCATTTGTGATGGCGTCGCCTCGCCGGACATCATCTGCTCGAAGGCGCCGGCCGCTTCGTCGCGGGTCAGCGTAGCTCCGGTCGCGACCTTGCCGATCAGGCCCCTGAATTGTGCGGTCACTGTATCGTCCTCAGTCACTCAATTGGCCCGTGCTCGCACGCGTTGCGGCGGGTTCGGCGCAGCTGCCTGCCGCCGTCCGGTCGAAGCGTTCCACGCCGCGGCGATGTCGAGAAAGTTCTTCAGCATCAGATGGCCGTGCTCGGACGCGATGCTCTCGGGATGGAATTGCACGCCGTGCACCGGCAGCCGCGTATGGGCGAGCCCCATGACGACACCGTCGTCGGTATCGGCGGTCACGGTAAGCTCTTGCGGCATGCTCGCTCGCTCGACCACCAGCGAGTGATAGCGCGTCGCCTTGAACGGCGCATTGATGCCGCGAAAAATGCCGGAGCCGTTGTGGCGGATCTCCGACAGCTTGCCGTGCACTTGGGTCGGCGCGCGCACCACCTTGCCACCAAAAGCATCGCCGATCGCCTGGTGGCCGAGGCAGACGCCGAGGATCGGGATTTTCGCCGACGCTTCCGCGATCAGACCGAGGCAGATGCCGGCTTCCTTGGGCGTGCAGGGGCCGGGCGAGAGCACGATGGCATCGGGATCGGCGGCGATGACGGCGCCGCTCGTCACCTTGTCGTTGCGATACACCTCGACCTCCGCCCCCAGTTCACCGAGATAGTGCACCAGGTTGAAGGTGAAGCTGTCGTAGTTGTCGATCAGGCAAATCACCGAAAAAACCCTTGTTTTCCAGCGCCGAAGGCCTCGCGCACCCCGGCCGTCTACGCTTTACCGCGATTGGTTGTAGGCCGCTAGGGCTACTGCGGCGGCGCCGCCTGCCCACCTTCCGTTAAGCATCGGGCGCGGTCGCGGCGTGACACAACCATTTGTTGATTTTTAGCCATTAGACGATGGATCCGGTTGTCGAGAGCCGCCCATGATTGTCGCGCTGGCACGATCGCTGAAAAATCGCTTCCCCGCCGCAACGGCGCTCGGCGCCGCAGCGCTTTGCTGCCTCGCACTGGCGGCCTGCGATTCCGAGCCGTTATTCGACGCGTCAAGCGTGCCGGCGTATCAAAAGAGCCTCGACGCCATCGATGCCAGATTGAACGTGCAAGACCGCAATCGACTCAAAATCGCGCTGGTGACGTTGGCGGCGGGCGGTGCCGCGGAATTCACCCGGGCCGGCCTACCGAGGGTGCCGGCGAATATCGCAGCGCTCGAGGGCGTCGCCAATCCAACGCTAGTGCTCGACCGCATGCGGCCGAAGATCGAGGGCAAAACCGCAGCGGCCGTAATAGGCATCGTCGTTGCCGATATCGATGCCGAGATAGCGCGGGCCCAAGGCCACCTGGGCGATCCCGATGCCGACAAAACGCTGTCCAAGATCGTGATCGAGAACGAGCGATATTATTGGGACCCGACCGGGTCTTTCAACGGCGCGAAGGTCCAATTCTCGATCTACAACGGCAGCGCCAAGGCAATCTCACGTGTTTATCTCGGCGCCGTGTTGGCGTCGCGCGGCCGCGCCACGCCCTTGGCGACTGGCGCTCTCTTCCACAGCTTCAATCCCGCCTTGCAACCGGGCACGCAGAAGCCAGCGATCATCTTCATTACCAGCGGCGAGTTGGCCGACACTGAGCTCAAGCGCGTCTATGACGCCAACCTCACGCTCAAAGTGACGAATGCCGATGACACGGCCGGACGAAAGCTGCTGGTATTCAATAGCGATCTCATCGAAGCAATGCGAATGGAGCGTTTGGTGTTACGCGGCAGTTGAGGCGCAAAGCCAGTGCTGCGGCAACCGGTACGTGGTCAAAACGCCAAGCGTGAGATAAAGCGGTCGTTCCCGATCAAGAATAACAGGGGGAACGCCATGATCCGTTCGCTCGCGGCAGCGCTGTTGACTGCGGCGCTGACAACCGGCGCGGCGCTTGCCGACGATTATCCGAGCCGGCCGGTAAAGATCATCGTGCCGACGCCGCCGGGCGGGCCGGTCGGTGTCATTGCGCGGATCACGGCGAATTATCTGCAGAATGCGCTGGGCAAGGGGATCGTCGTCGAGAACCGCGCCGGCGCCGGCAATACGATTGGCTCGAAGGACGCGGCGGAAGCCACGCCGGATGGCTATACGCTGCTGTATTCCAGCGCCAGTGGGCTCGTCATCGCACCATTGCTGCATCCCGATGCCGGCTACGATCCGCTCAGAAGTTTTGATCCCGTGGCGCTGGTCGGCGAAAGCTCCAACATCCTGGTGGTCAATCCGGCGCTGCCGGTGAACTCGGTGCCGGAATTGGTCGCCTATGCCAAAACCAATCCGGGCAAGGTGAATTTTTCCTCGGGCGGCATCGGCGTGTTGCCGCATCTGATCGGCGAAATGTTCAAGGCGCGCGCCGGCATCGATATCGTGCATGTGCCTTACAAAGGCGGCGGACCGTCGATCAACGACGTGGTCGCCGGCAACGTGCAGATGACGTTCGAAGGCACCAGCGTGCTGTTGCCGCTCATTCAAGCCGGCCGGCTGCGCGCGCTTGCGGTGACGACGCCCAAGCGCATCCCGCAACTGCCCGACGTGCCCACCATGGTCGAGAGCGGATTTCCGGATTTCGTTTCGACCAGCTGGACCGGGCTGTTGGCGCCGGCGCATACGCCGCAACCGATCATCGAAAAACTCAACGCCGCGATCAATGACGGGCTGAAGACGCCGGAACTGAAAACCGCCTTGGAGCGGCTGAGCAACGCGCCGCTCGGCGGCAAGCCTGCGGATTTCACGACGGTGATCAAGGCCGATCTCGCCAAATGGTCGCCGATCGTCAAGACGCTCGGGCTCGACAAGCCATGATCCGGCGCATGCCATGGCGCGCGGCCGGCGCGGCGCTGCTGTTGTTTTGCAGCACGCTGCCGCTGCGAGCTCAGACCTATCCCGATCGGCCGGTAAAGATCATCGTGCCCACGGTCGCCGCCAGGACGGTCGATCTCGTCACCCGCGTCATGGCCAACGATCTCGGCACAGCCTTGGGCAAACAGTTTTTTATCGAGAACCGCAGCGGCGCCGGCAACACGCTCGGCTCCCGCGACGTCGCCCACAGCGATCCCGACGGCTACACGCTGCTCATGAGCAGCGCCAGCGGCCAGGTGATCTCGCCGCTGATCTACAAGGATCCGGGTTACGACCCGCTCAAGAGCTTTGCGCCGATTGCGCCCTATGCCGAGGGCTCCGTTATCCTCGTGGTCAATCCGGCGCTACCGTTCCAGTCGGTGGCCGACCTGGTCGCTTACGCCAAGGCCAATCCCGGAAAACTCAGCTATGGCTCGGCCGGGACCGGCACGGTGCCACATCTGACGGCGGAGTTGTTCAAGTCGGCCGCGGGCGTTGCGATGGTGCATGTGCCCTATCGCGGCGGCGCGCTGTCCATCCAAGACGTCATTGCCGGCAATCTGCAATTGACCTTCGAGGCCTCAAGCCCGCTGCTGCCGCATATCGCGGGAGGCCAGTTGCGGGCGCTTGCCGTGCTCAGCGCGAAACGAATTCCCGAACTGCCCGACGTGCCGACCATCGGCGAGGCCGGTTATCCGGGGGTCCTGACCGCGAGCTGGACCGGGTTATTCGCGCCCGCCGGCACCGACGCGGCAATCGTGCAAAAACTCAATACAGCGATCAACGCCAGTCTGCGCACCGACGCGACCCGGCAGGCGCTGTCCCGGCTCGGCAATGTGCCCAAGGGGGGAACGCCGCAAGACCTTACGGATTTGATGATTGCCGACATCAAGAAATGGACGCCGATCGTGCAGGCGCTTCATCTCGAGCCGCAGTGAGACAGCGGGCGGCGCGCAAAAGCAAAAGACAAAAAAATTCGGCGGGAGGTTTTTCACCGCCCGCCGGGGAGTACCACGGCAAACTGTAATTCGGTTGCGCGCTAGCGCGAGGCGACCACCGGCTTAGCCAAGGGCCTGGCCAATGCCCGGCGCGCAGCGGTCATCGGGACGAACCTGACTTCACGGGCCTGTCCCATCGGATTGCGCGTATCGCGCAGGCAGTTGGCTTCCATATAGGGCCACGGCCGTTCCGAGCAATCGCCGGCGATCGGCTGCGCATCGGCGCGGTCGGACTTACCGGTCGCCGACGGCGCGCCGGCCTCGACCTGGGGCGATAGGCTTGGTGCGAGCACCAAGCACGCGGCAATGATCGCAGCCGCAACTATGGCGTAAACTGTCTTGAGCATGGACACCGTCCCCGGTTCGCAACCCGCTGCCGTCTGTGCCAATCAACGTCTGGCGCGGCGTTTGGGTTGCCCCTTGTTCGATTATTAGTCTCGTTCAACCCGACTTTGGTTTCCTTGATCAGCATCACAAATTCGCTGTTTTGTGTAACTTATTGAACGCAATAGTTAATTCAGGCCGGTTTTGATTGCTGCCGCAAGCTTTTCGGCACGTTGCCGGCTTCGTTCCGGGTCGTCGGGTGCCGCTTTGGGCGATCCGGCCGAACGCGCCTTGCGGTTCGTCCGGGCGCGGGCTAGACCGCCGCCATGCTGCGGACCGCGCTTTTTGCCGGATCGTTCGATCCCATCACCAACGGCCATCTCGACGTGGTCGGCCATGCCGTTCGGCTAGCCGACCGGCTGGTGCTGGCGGTGGGTATCCACCCCGGCAAGACGCCGCTGTTCCCGGCCGACGAGCGGCTCGCCATGCTGGAAGAGATTTGCGCGCCTCTGGCGCGCGCGGCCGGCTGTGCCTTGGCCTGCACGACATTCGCCGACCTGGTCGTCACCGCCGCGCAACGGGAAGGGGCGACCATCCTGGTCCGCGGCGTCCGCGACGCCACCGATTTCGATTACGAGATGCAGATGGCCGGCATGAACGCCGCCATGGCGCCCGACGTGCAGACTATTTTCCTGCCCCCGTCGCCCTCGGTCCGCCCGATCACCGCCACCTTGGTGCGCCAGATTGCGGCCATGGGCGGCGACGTCTCGGCCTTCGTGCCGCCGCTAGTTGCGGCGCGGCTGAAACGCAAATTCGCCAAAGCTTAAGCTTCATCCGGGAGACGACATGATCCGCGTTATCGCTTGCCTGTTCGCACTGCTGTTGGCCGCACCGGCCTTCGCCCAAAACCTCGGCAACCCCGCCGCCTTGAACGAGCCGGCGCCGGCGACCTACAAGGCGCAATTCGACACCAGCAAAGGTCCGTTCGTCATCGAGGTGCATCGCGATTGGGCGCCGAACGGCGCCGATCGCTTCTACAATCTGGTCAAGAACGGCTTCTTCGACAATGACAGGTTCTTCCGCGTCATCTCAGGCTTCATGGTGCAATTCGGCATCAACGGCGATCCAAAACTCTCGTCGGTATGGCGCGAGGCGCGCATCAAGGACGATCCGGTGAAGCAGAGCAACGGGCGCGGCTTTATCACCTTTGCCACGGCGGGCCCCAACACCCGCACCACCCAGGTGTTCATCAATTTCGCCGACAACGCCGCGCTGGACCGTCAGGGCTTTGCGCCGTTCGGCCAGGTCGTATCCGGCATGAATGTCGTCGATGCGCTCTACGCCGAATACGGCGAAGGCGGGCAGGGCGGGCGCGGACCGGCGCAAGACCGCATCCAGCGTGAAGGCAACGCTTATCTGACAGCAGAGTTTGCAAAGATGGACTACATCAAGAAAGCGACCATTGTGAAATAGCGGTCGCGACGGTTTTTGGAACAACAGGATCATCAACCAGGATCATCACAATGGACGCCAAGTCACTGCCTCCCGGAACCGATCCGCAACATGCGCTGATCCTCGAAACCGCGCCCGGCGTGATCGTCATAAAACTGCGCACCGACCTCGCGCCCGGCCACGCCGAGCGCCTGAAAATGCTGGCGCGCGAAGGTTTTTACGACAACGTGCCGTTCCACAGGGTCATCGACGGCTTCATGGCGCAGACCGGCGACGGCCAACGCGGCAACGGCACCGGCGGCTCAAAGCATCCCGACCTCAAGGCGGAGTTCTCCGAGGTGCCGTTCAAGCGCGGCATCGTCGGCATGGCGCGCAAGGGCCATAGCAACGATTCCGCCAACAGCCAGTTTTTCATCATGTTCGACGACGGCTTCTTTTTGAATAAGCAATACACCGTGGTCGGCGAGGTCGTGCACGGCATGGACGTGGTCGACAAGCTCAAGCGCGGCGAGCCGCCGGGCAAGCCCGATCACATCGTCCGCATGAAGGTGGCGGCCGACGCGGAGTAACCGGGAGGAGACCCATGGGTCTGCTCCGTGATGCAGTTGTCTTAAGTGTTATCGGTCTTGTCGCGGGTCTTGCCGCGGGTCTTGCCGCGCCCGGCATGACGGCTGTCGCTTTGGCGCAAACGCCGCAATCGCAATGCAGCGTGCTCAGCGGCAGACCCTGTCATCCGTCGTTTTGCGGCGTTTTCCATCGCGGCCCCTGCATGCCGTATTACCTGCCGCCGATCGGCGAGGATTTGCGGCTGACCATCGTCTCGACCGACGACGATGCTACGGGGAAGGATGCGGCCGCGGCCAATAACGGCGGCGATCAGACTGCCGGCGAGAACGATACGGCAGATGACCATCCGCTGGACTCAATCAGCGCCATGTTCGCCGCGTTGCGCGCCTGCTGGTTGCCGCCGCCGCAGGACGAGGCGCGGCACGGCATGGAATATACCATCCGGTTCGCCTTCAAACGCGACGGCGCGATCGTGGCGCCGCCGCGGGTGACCTATGCCAGCCATGACGCGCCGGCCGACGTGCGCGACATTTATCGCGACGCCGTCAACGCGGCGCTCAAGCGCTGCACGCCGCTGCATTTCAGCGACGGCATGGGCGGTGCTGTCGCCGGCCGCCCGATTGCCATCCGCTTCGTCGACAATCGCACCGTCGATAAAGCGAAATCGCCGCAATAGCTTATTTCGGGTTTTTCACCCGCGACAGCAGCGGCCCCACCTGCTCGAGCACGGCGTCCGGCGAAATCCGGGTCATGCCGCCGGGGGAGGGGCCACCTTCCGGCACGATGGGGCGGATGAATTTCGAATATTTCAGCACCGGCGTCGCGCCGAACAGCGCGAACGCATCGGTTTGCGCGGCAACGGCGAGGTTCATCGGGCCGGAATCCGTGCCGATGAAGAGGTCGGCGAGACGAAGCAGCGCAACCGCCTCGATGAGGGTGCGGTCGCAGGCATTGACCGCGGCCGTGCCGGATGTGTGTTCGATCAAATATTTCGCGCGCGCATGGTTTTGCGGCCCGCCGACCAAAAAGACCGTGCCATCGAAGCGGCGGCGCAAGTTGGCGAGAAACTCCAGCCACCGCATATCCGACCAATCCTTGTCGGGATGCGAGGCGCCGATGCCGAGCGCGATCCAGGGCCGCACATGCGATGTGTACTTTTCGGCAATCTTGGCGAGCGTTGCGGCGGGCACCGGCAGATCCGGTTCCGTCGTCGGCAGCGGCACGTTCATGGCCGCCATCAGCGCGATGAGCCAATCGATCGGCTGATCGTGGAAATGGTTTTGGCCGATGCCGGGATTGGTGATGAAATGGCGCTGCCGCCCAAGACCAAGCCCGATGCGCGCCGGGATGCCGGCGAGCTTGGCGGCGACCGCCGGGCGGATGGTGCGATCGAGAATCCATATCTGGCGGAAACGGCGGCGCCGCAGCCGCGCGATGAGCATGAGTTGATTGAGCCCACGGCGGAGCTCCGAGCCGGCATGGGCGAAATAAACCGTCTCGGCGACGCTGGGTTCGGCCGCAAGCAATTCCTTGGCGCCGCTCGTCCACGGCGCCAGGAAGGTCACCTGGCGGCCCGGCGATACGGCGGCGATGGCGCGGACAAAGGGAAGGTGCCAGATGACGTCGCCGATGCCCGGTTTGACCTGGATGACCGCGCTCGCCGTCACATTGATTGCCGCGTCAAAGGTTGCGATATGCCCTTGTAGGCGAAGCACCCGCCAGCGGGCAACTTGAGCCAAGTCGACGAACCATGCGCACCGACGAATTCGATTTTGCCCTGCCTGAGGACCGCATCGCGCTGCGGCCGGCGGCACCGCGCGACGCCGCGCGGCTCCTCGTCGTGCGTCCGGGCGCGCCGGTCGAGCGCGAGGATCGCATCATGGCCGATCTGCCGTCACTGTTGCGCAGCGGCGATGCGCTGGTCGTCAACGACACCAAGGTAATGCCTGCGAATTTGCACGGCCGCCGGCTCGGCCGAAGCGATGCCGGCGATCGCGAGCCCGCGATCGCGGCCACGCTGACCAAGCGGCTCGACGGGTCGCGCTGGCGCGCGCTGGTGCGGCCGGCGAAGCGGCTCAAACCCGGCGACGTGGTGCGCTTCGGCAGCGAAGGCCGGGTGTGTTTCCTCGACCAGCTCGACGCCACGGTCGAAGCCAAAGGCGAGGGCGGCGAGGTGACCTTTGCGTTTGCGTTTCACGGCGCGGCACTCGACGACGCGCTCGCCGAGCGCGGCGACATGCCGTTGCCACCCTATATCGGCAGCCGCCGCACCGTCGACGAGCGTGACCGCGCCGACTACCAGACCATTTTTGCCCACGCCGAAGGTTCAGTGGCCGCGCCGACTGCGGGCCTACATTTCACCGAAAGCCTGGTGCAGGCGCTGCGCGAGCGCGACATCGCGCTGCATCGTGTGACGCTCCATGTCGGGCCCGGCACGTTCCTGCCGGTCAAGGCCGACGACACCTCCGGTCATCGCATGCATCCGGAATGGGGTGTCGTCAGCGCCGAGACCGCAGCGGCCCTGAACGCCATCCGGCGCACCGGCGGCCGCATCGTCGCGGTCGGCTCCACCTCGCTGCGGCTGATCGAAAGCGCGTCGGCCGAGGACGGCACGCTCGCGGCCTTTTCCGGCGAGACAGCGCTTTTCATCACGCCGGGCTACCGCTTCCGCGCGGTCGACGCCATGCTGACCAATTTCCACCTGCCGCGCTCGACGCTGTTCATGTTGGTCAGCGCGTTTTGCGGCCTCGACGTGATGCGGCGCGCTTATGCGCACGCGATCGAGAGCGGCTACCGGTTCTATTCCTATGGCGACGCTTGTTTGTTATTTCGGGAAAGCTCGGGCCAGATCCCATAAACGCGAGGCGCAATGTCTGCTTTAGGGGGAGGGGTAAAGCGGACATTGAGCGACCGTCACAAATCTGTCGCTGCTGACCCAAAACGGACGCAACACTTATTGGCGACCGCTTCCGATCAGTGGGTCGGCTGTCTCTTTGTTTCCTGAAAGCATTGTCGCATGAGTTCGCAGCGTTGCGTGCCGGCGAAGTGCGTGCTGTCAGCGTGAGACGGCTTCATGAACTCACACACCTGTGCCAGACCATCAGCCGTGAGCCATCCTTCACGGTGGCCGCGCTGAACCGCCACACAATCCGCCCGCACTTCATTTAGACCCACGGTTTGGTGGGCGCATTCGTGACTGAAAATCCATAATTTCACCGAGGTCGCGAGACCGGCGAAGAGGGTGGGGTTAAGAACGATGAAGCTTTTATACGCACCACCGAAGTCACCTATGCTCGGATCTAGAACAGTTGGCGATGTACCGCATGTCATTCGGCGTCCGTCGATTTCAGTTTGACCGGCGGGAATAAGGCTCCCGCCTCGCCGTGCGACGTACTCCACCGGGCCGAGTTCGCTATAGAGCGTTTGAGGCGCGCACGGACCAGACAAGTAAATACTAATTAAAACGGCCGCCGCTCCGACTTTGTAATCCACGTCTATCCCTGGGTGTGGGTACATGCCTGTTGAATCAGCGCAGTTGCTTGAAAGTCACACTACACGCATTTCGACGAACCTCACAGGCTGCGCTCTTCAACTGCGATGACGACTCGCACTCTATGCGAAGAGCTGTCGGGACTACTGGGGGCTACATGATATATTTCCGGAGATCATCAATCACGAAGAAAGTTGGCGCGGCCTTTGACGGGTATTCTGATTGCCCTGCAGCAGCAAATGTCGATCCTCCCCGCGGCAGGAAATCGTTTCGATACCAAATCGCGCTCGGCGTCGTCGTAATTGGAGTTATTAGCTTCATTTCATTAGCCGCGCAGGCACAATCGGGGGGGCAGACATTCGCCGGCTGCTCGACCGACGGGACCGCCTTAGGTCGCGACCCATTTACCGGTCTTGTCACACCAGCTCCCCAGTTCAACAATAGGTGTAAGGGTGGGGGCAACGCATTTATCCCGAGAGATACCTCTTGGTGGTGGAAAAAATATGACCTTTGGTATATGATTGGTGGCTTGGCGTATGGTTATAACAAACCTCCTCCGCCTCCTCCTGGACAGCTCGGCGGCCCAGTTAATTTCAAAATGTACGGAACCAACGGCGCTGACGGAGCCTTTGCCGTTGGCGACGTGTCGAGCACACATAACAGCGGCTACAAGGTTTCCGACACCGCGGGTGCAATCGCTCCTGGTTCATTGGCGGGGATTTCATGATTTCACAGCCGGCGGCGGCTTCGATGCTACGGTCGACGGATCGCGCTTCTTCGGATTTTCCGGCAACCAGAAGTTAATTTTAGGACTTAACCTCGATTACCAACGCAGCCAAACAGATTATGGCACGTCCGCTCTAACACCTGGCGTGACGAGCGCTGCTGCCGTGGGCCGTGACATTTACACAGTAGCTGGTTCGGCTACGTATACGTCCGGCTTATTTTATCTCAATGGCATTGCCGCGTTCGATTGGAGCCGCGCCAATATTACCAACAATGTCGATAGCGGCACGGGTAACACCGATGGCCACGGCTACGCTTTTAATGGCACGGTCGGCCAGGCCTTTCCACTATTTAATACGACCGGCGTGAATCCAGCGATCCCCACGAAGGCGCCGCCTTCGCCGCGATATGGCGGCTATGCCGTGTTCCTGGATGTCAGCGGCAATCTCGGCTACCGGAAAGAATCGGATAACGGATTCACCAACTCGACCGGGTTCGTCTTTGGGACGGAGCAATACTCCTACACCTATCTTGGCGCCAATGCGAAGCTTGTCGCCGTCATCCCAACCAGTGGTTATGCCTGGATGCCCTACGTCGGCGTGAGCCTCGACCGGCAGCTGGGCTTCACCCATACGTTCGATGTAGTGACCACTGCAGACACACTCAATTTCGGCCAGAGCAACACGTTCTGGGGCGTGGAGGGCGGCGTAAATCTCCTCAATCGTGGCGGCCTTACAGTCGGGGCGAGAGCCTTCTACGTGGCGAGCGCCGATACCAACACGGTCGGCGGAAACATAATTTTGAAGGTTCCGCTCTGGCAGCCTCCGGTCGCCGACAGCGGCATCCGCACGGCAGCGACGAAATAAAATATTGCCAATAACGCAATCCGAGGCGCACGACAGCAATCTAATGCGCCGTGTACCAGCTTCTTTCGTTCACTCCGCCGCAAGTGCGATGTCTGCACTTGGGCCAACAGCGACCGATATTACGTTGCAAGCGAGTGCCCGCTTTCGGCGTGGGGGTTAAAGCGGACATTGACAAACCTTTGCCCATCGACCCCGATTTATGCGTACACTCCCTAACCCCGCATGCCCGATAATTTCGCCTTTCGCCTCACCGCCACCAACGGCGCCGCGCGCAGCGGCAAGATCGCGACGCCGCACGGCGTTGTGCGCACGCCGGCGTTCATGCCTGTCGGCACGCAAGCGGCGATCAAGGGTGTGCATCATGACGACGTGCGCGGTTCGGGCGCCGATATCCTGCTCGCCAACACCTATCACCTGATGCTGCGGCCTTCGGCCGAGCGGGTCGCGGCGCTCGGCGGGCTGCATACATTCATGCGTTGGCCGTACCCGATCATTACCGATTCCGGCGGCTTTCAGGTGATGTCGCTTGCGAACTTGCGCAAAGTCGCGGAAGAGGGCGTCACCTTCCGCTCCCATCTCGACGGCGCCATGATCGAATTGACGCCGGAGCGCGCCGTCGAGGTGCAAATTTTGCTCGGCTCCGACATCGCCATGCAGCTCGACGAATGCGTGCGGCTGCCGGCCGAGCGGAGCGAAATCGAGCGCGCGATGAATCTCTCGCTACGCTGGGCCGAGCGCTGCAAGCGCGCGTTCGAGAAGGCGGCAATAGGCCAAGCGCTGTTCGGCATCGTGCAGGGCGGCGACGATCAAAATTTGCGCGAGGCGAGCGCGCGTGCGCTGGCCGCTATCGGCTTTCACGGCTATGCGCTCGGCGGCCTTGCCGTCGGCGAAACCCAGGACGTGATGCTCAAGGTCGTTGGCGAGACCGCGCCGATGCTGCCGGCCGACAAGCCGCGCTATCTGATGGGCGTCGGCACGCCGGCCGACCTCCTCGAGGCGATCGCCCGCGGCATCGATATGTTCGATTGCGTCCTGCCGACGCGCAACGGCCGCCATGGGCTGGCGTTCACGCGGTTCGGGCCGATCAACATCAAGAACGCCCACCACGGCGAGGATCCGCGGCCGCTCGACGACGAAAGCCGCTGCCCGGCGGCGCGCGACTTTTCCCGCGCCTATCTGCATCACCTGTTCCGTGCCGGCGAGGCGCTCGGCGGCACGCTGTTGTCGATCGTCAATCTCTATTACTACCAGGACTTGATGGCGGGAGCGCGCGCCGCCATCGCGGCCGGGTGTTTCGCCGATTATCTGGCGCTTACCCGCGAGCAATGGGCCGCCAAAGGGTGACCGGCGGGAATCGTAAGCAAGGAATCATAAGCACCCGTGCCTTGGCGGACGTAATGTCGCAGCGTTCGAGCGCGCGCCGGGCGGCGAATGACGCTACACCGTCGCTTCACAAAACCGGACGTTCAAAAGGATTTGCACGGATGAAGCAAACGCCATTTCGGCCATCGCGGCGGACCGCGGTTTTCGCGTTGCCATTGATTGCAGCCGGCCTTGCCGCGCCGGCGGCGCGCGCCCAGGCCAAATATCCGGACAAGCCGGTGCGCGTGATCCTGCCGTTCGGCGCCGGCGGTGTCGCCGACGTCACGGCGCGGCTTGTTGCCGAGGCACTGAGCAACAAGCTCGGGCAAAATTTTATCATCGAGAACATGCCGGGCGCCGGCGGCATTGCCGCGGCCCGCGCCGCGCTCTCGGGCGGCACCGACGGCTACACGCTGACGCTGTTGACCAACGGCACCGCGATCAGCGTGCCGCTGTTCAATCACCTACCATTCGATCCGCTGAAGGAATTCACGCCGATTTCGACGATTGGCACTTTCACTTGCGACTTCATGGTCAATACCGACTCGCTATACCAGAGGCTCGGCGATTTCCTCAAAGCCGCGAAGGAAAAGCCCGGTACGCTCAACGTCGGCACCATCAATGTCGGAGGCACGCAAAACCTTACGGCCGAATTGTTCAAGGCGATGGCGGGCATCGATGTGGTGATCGTGCCGTTCCGCGGTTCGCCCGACGTGGTGGTGGCGCTGTTGCGCAACGACGTCCAGCTGGCCATCGATTTCTATGCGGCGCTCAAACCCACCCTCGACGGCGGTAAGGCGAAGGTCATCGCCACCAGCGCACCGAAGCGCTCGCCCGAATTGCCGAACATTCCGACGGTCCAGGAGGCCGGCGTCGCCAATTTCGACGTCACGGCGTGGAACGGACTCTATGCGCCGGCAGGGACGCCCGACGCCATTCTGCAAATTTTGAACAAGGCGCTGCACGACGTGCTGGCCGACCCCGACCTGAAGAAGCGCGCTCTCGATCTCGGCATCGACGCCAAAGCGTCAACCCCGGCGGAGCTCGATGCCCGCATGCGCGGCGATATCGAGAAATGGGGCAAGGTGATCGCGCAGGCCGGCATTGCCAAGCAGTAACGCAGCGTCAGCCAGCGCCTAAAGTCGGCCGCGCACAAAATAGTACCCGCCGGTCCATGATACGCAGGACCGGCGGGTGACACAGATCGCGGCTGGTAACGACGCAACGATCCAGCGCGGTTTAAGCTTTCCCGAGTTGGCCGCGCAGCTCACCGCCGGGGTTCGCTGCGGTGTGGACGTTCACGTAGGCCTGTCCGGACGAGAGTGCCGCCTCAAGGGCTGCGGCCTTGTCATCGGCCAAGGTCACCGAGCCCGTGAACGGGCTGGTAAAGGGGACGTCTTTCTGCGACAGGGGGACGATGACGCCGGCATTTTTACCTGCCTCCGCCGGGCCATGGATATGCGCCGCCGTCGCCGGTCCCGACAGTCCGGAAAAATCGCCCTTCCAGGTGACCATTTTGGTGCTGGCGTCGTAGGTCACCGAGGCGGTGCCTGTGCCGGTGCTCGTGGTGGGCGGCACTTCGGTGGTGCCGCTCAAAGTTGCCTTGTAGGCAGCGGCCGCGGCGTATGTCGGCGTGACGGATGACACGAACATCGCGCCGGCGGCGCTTCCAACGGCAAGTCCCAATACAGATCGACGATCAAAGGTTTGACGCATGGGGGTCCCTCCTTGTGGACTGTTTCGCGGTAATGAATACGAACACCGCGTTAGTGATGATTATTGCCTGTTCCAACCGCCTTGACCACTTGGCCGCAGCTGTCGGTCGGTTCGGGCCCGCGGCGCCATGCTTGCCTCGATACGCGGAAATTTACTGAACGGGCTCAAACGGGTAACCAACACCTTGCGGTGCCGGACAGTGCCGCCGCCAGCCTGATCGAGGTGACGAATGCGGTACCGCATGCGTCACAGGACCAGGCGTGGTCGATGCGGCCGTGAAGGCTGAACCGGGACTCCTCGGCGAACAGCAAGACGCTGCCGCAGTCAGGGCATTTCGGCCGGTTCAGATCTTCGGTCGCAAGGACCCGGGTTGACGCACTTTGGCACGCGGATTGTTCGATCATCGTCGATACCTCCTCGATGCTCGTTCACCGCACCCAACTAATCACCCGGCATGTTGAGGGTCGCGTATGGCGCCGCCGCGACGCCTTCATGAAACTCCCGTGGCTGTGGAAGGTTCCAGGACAACGGAACAAATCGGCGGGTTTCGCGTTCCGCGCGGCTGTTACCGGCCTTGGGTCTCAAGCGGCACGCAATTGGTGCGGCCCGACATCAGGCAATCCTCCAATTTCCCCGACGCATAGAGCTCGTGGGCCAACAGCCAGCCGAGCACGAACAGGACGACCACCACGCCGAGCGCGATCAGGGAACGCCGTTGGCTGCCATCCTGGCCGTCGCGGTCTGCCATGGGATTTGATCCGATTGGTCGAGCGCCGGGGTATAACGTTTCCGGCCGGCAAAGTTTAGTCCGGGGGAGACCGCCGCGGATACGCTGCGTCTACGGTCTCCCCCGTCCGCGTATGCCGATGCATCGACGGTCACATGATTGTCGCAAATAGCTTGAAAAAGTGTTTGCAAGCTACGGATTCAAAGCAGGAAAATTCCCGACGACGATTGCCGCAAATGGCCATGATCGGGCTGGTGAGCGCGCAGGGATTCGAACCCTGGACCCCGTGATTAAAAGTGAAAATCGGCCATTTTTGTAAGCCTCTGATGCAGACACAGTTTTTCGTGTCTGCATGATTTTGTGCCTGATTTTACGCGACAACTATTGACACCCCGTGACATTTGCAGAGACTTCTCACGGACATCCGAACCACGTTCGGGGTGCAGACATATTGCAGACACGAGGACCCCATGACCATTAGTGAAAAGGTCGTCGCCGCGCTCCCAATTCCTCCGAGCGGAAACAAGCTGCACTACTTCAGCGGCGCGACGCTGCAGGGCAAAAAGGCGCCGTCCGGTTTTGCTGTTCGCGTGACGAGTGCCGGCACAAAATCATTCGTTTGGTTTCATCGGGTTGCCGGCAAACCCTACCTTGAGACGCTAGGTCGCTGGGACGAAAACGCCAAGGGCGGCGGACCTGACCGTGCTGGCCGCGATCATCGCCGCGGACAAGCGCGCCAAGGCCGTCCACCAGACCGATGTCGACCCGAGGCCCGAGCGCACCAAGCGCCTCGAAGACGGCGACAAGCCGGCCGGCGAGACGGTCGGCGATCTGCTCGACAAGTTCGTGGCGCGCTACGTCGACAAGGATGCCGGGCTGCGGAGTGGCGACGCCATCAAGCGCACCTTCGAGCGGCTGGTAAAGCCGGCCATCGGCAAGGTCGGGATTTACGATCTGCGCCGCTCGCAGGTGGTCGACATGCTCGACACGATCGCCGACGACCGCGGGCCGGTCATGGCCGACCGAACGCTGGCCTATGTCCGCAAGGCGTTCAACTGGCGGGCCATCAATGACGACGATTTCCACTCGCCGATCGTCAAAGGCATGGCACGGACCAAGCCAAAGGAGCGCGCCCGGGCCCGCATCCTCTCGGATGACGAAATCCGCGACCTATGGGCTGCGCTCGATCTGCTCGACCCCGGCAAGGACGCGCCGGCCTGCTATCCCGCCTACATCCGCACCCTACTGCACACCGCCACCCGCCGCGATGAAGCGGCCCAAATGCGGTGGGAGGAGATCGACGGCGCCACGTGGACGATTCCCGCCGCCCGGTACAAGACCAAGACCGATCACGCCGTCCCGCTGACCGATGCGGCCAAAGACCTGATTGGCAAGCGGCCGAAGGATTACGCCAAGCGCCCATTCGTCTTTTCGACGACCGACGGCGCAAAGCCATTCAGCGGCTACAGCAAGGCTAAGGTCGCGCTCGACAAGAAGATTGCCGAACTCCGGGTCGAAGGCCCAGCGCGACGCCATCGAGCCGTGGACCTTGCACGATCTACGCCGAACGGCCCGCAGCCTCATGAGCCGGGCCGGCGTGCCGAGCGACCATGCCGAGCGCGCCATCGGCCACGTCATTGCCGGCGTGCGCAGCGTGTACGATCGCCACGAGTATCTGGCCGAGAAGAAAAAAGCCTTTGAGGCGCTAGAAACGCTGGTCGCGCAAATTCTCAATCCGGTGCCGAACGTGACGCAGATTGCAGCTAAGCGCATCCGCGGGACCGGGGCCTGACGTGGCACGCAGGCTTACACCTGAGGAAATCAAACAGATTGACGATTGGAAGCTATATACACCCGAGGAAATCAAACAGATTCACGATTTGGTGGGCAGCGGGTATCTCAAAATAGCCCGGCAAGCGGCGGCCAAACTGACGCCACGCGATACGGACGGCGACATTCTGCGTAATGCACCCTGGTCATTGATGGCTGATGCCAACCGCATCTATCTGGATCGCGTCTTGGAATTGTTTATAAGAATTCGAAGGGACTGCGATGCCGCCGCGGCGGAATACCGTGATCAATGGGGCGGCCGCGCGTTGAAAGACGATGATGGCCTTGCCGCGGTAGAGTTTCTCGCAAATTTCATTCTAAGAGCTGTCCGCCAAGAAAGGGAGCAACTAGTCAAGCCACCGCGTCGCAAGAGCGGACAGCACAAAAGCACCAGTCGCCTCAAGGAAGATTGGAAATCCACATATCAGAGAGAGAAAGAATTTCTGCGCGCCACACCGGCAACGCTGACAAAGTGGATTGCCACGCTCGACGAAAACCTGCGGCTCGGCACAGCCAATTCAGGGAGGAAAATATCTCCGCAACTGGCGGAGCAAATTCGCGCGTATAGGGACCGGCTCGGTCAAAGGTGCGCTGCGCTTAGAAGTGGGAAGATTAAAAGACCATCGCTTCGAGAAGTGCGAGACAGGCTCGCCGAGCTGTTCGTCAAAACTGGATTTTATGGAAAGCCGCGAAAAGGCAAGGACGCCAGAACCTACATCGACGAAAAATACAAAAGGGCGCGCAGAGGCGTGCGCAAGCAAAAATGAGTTTTGGGGTGTAAAAAGGAATTTGCATCCCGGCTTATTACTATCTCGTATTAAAAATTAGTTTGCCCGCATTCTTACCCCAGCGTCCTCGAAGGGGTTTGCAATGCAGCGAAAGTCGAAGTCGAAGTTACTCAGCAAATATTATTCGCCTGAAGAGCTCGCCGACGAACTCGACGTTTGCCTCAAGACGCTCACCCGTTGGGGGGACGACGGGCCTCCCGTAACGAAAATCGGCCGCAAATCCTTCTACTCGCATTCCGCTGTTGAGGCATGGCTGCGCGAGCGCGAGCAGGGCGCCAATAACCGCCACGCCGGAGCCGATGCGGCTGCCGCATGAACGAGAAACGCCGCCCGGGCAAGGGGCGGCGCTCGCATTTTTGGATTGGCAACAAGGATTGGCAAAGATGTCTCTAGCGCACCCAATTTTTTCCGACAACCCCCCGCCCCCGGACGCCGGCCTCAAACTGGTATGGCGACACGATCAAACCGACTGGCGGCTATTCGACGGCCGCCGCCGGATGGGCCGTGTTGTGCCCGACCCCACCCACGCCGGAATGTACAGGTCGGTGATGCCGTCCGGTCGGCTAAGCCGCATGGCCAATCTGTCCTGGGCCAAAGCCGCCGTATTCGAGGTTGCCGTCCGTGAACTGGAATGGGAGGCCCGCTCGAGCACTGCAATCGCCCCCGCGAATTGCCCAGTAAACAGGGGTGTTTTTGAACCCGCATCGCCACCGGTCGCGCTGTTTGAACCTCCTGCTAGCCGTACCCCTGCAGGGGGCGCGCCATGATCGTGCAATTCCCGGCGCGTGCCGCCGCGTGCGTCTGGATCTTGCGCGAAGGCGCCGGTTGGATCGTGGTCGCCCTTGATCATGGCTGGACCCACGGATGCTATCAAGATGCGCTCATCGATGCGCGCTGGCTCGCATGTAATTTAGGCCTAGGAATTCGCGCGCCTTTCGGCCGGGCCGCGCCATGATCAATCAGTTGGACATGTTCGGCGCAACGGTTGCCGCTGCGCCAGAACTAACAGAACCACTGCTCGGCATTTCAGTCCGGTTGCCGGATCTCTGCAAGTGCGGTGATGCCATTGCGGTGATCGGGCCCGGCAAGGGAATGCATCGAGCATCACTTGCCTGCAATTCCTGCGGGTTCTTCCGAGGTTGGATCTCGTTCGAATCCTACAATTTCATCACCGCAATCATCAACAAATTCGGCGCACCAACAACGCCGATCCTGATCCGACGCCGATCGGAACAAGCGCCACCCACATCGCCAGATCAAATCGGGGGAGATTTAAAATGGACGTGATCGAACTCGAGTTCTGGCGAGTGGGGTATCCGCGCAAAGGTGCCGTCCGGTGTCTACGTCATTAAGCGTGGCTTCCGCTCCAATGCGGCAGCGTGGGCATGGATCGACAAGAACGGACAAGAAGGCCTCGACGCCATCGACCGGCACAATCGAATCCGGGACTGCTTCAACGGGGCCTACTACAATGAATAGGCCGATGAGCGCCGATACGCTACGCGCTGCAGAAGCTGGGACCGCCGTCGCACCCGCCACGACGTTCCTGCGCGAATATTTCCGCGACACCAAAGGTCCGCTCTATCTCACCGTGCTCCGCAACGGGAAGAGCAAGCTGCTCCCAGAGGGAGAACTCGCCAACCTGCTGACGCGAATGCCGGACGATGTCGTCAAATTCCTAGCCGATCACGACAGGCCCGAAAAGGAATGCGGCATCTATTACTGCACCGCAACGCTGAAGGACGGATCAACAAGGCGTAAGGAGGCCGATTGCCGGCAATTTATCAGTCTCTTCGCCGACACCGACGACAAGAACCACACACTCACCCGCGACCAGGCGAGCGAAGCACTGGAAGCGATGGAATCGCCGCCGACACTGATTGTCGATTCAGGCCACGGCCTGCAGCCGCACTGGCTGTTGTCGGAGCCTTGCGAGGATGCAGCGCGCATCATTGCCGCCCGCAAGAAATTGCAGCAGCTTGTTGCCAGCGACGAAGTGCACAACGCGTCGCGGGTAATGCGCCTTCCAGGCTCGCACAATAGCAAAGAAGGCGACTGGATCGCGGTCCAAGTCGTGAGCCAGCATCCCGAGCGGCGTTATACGCTCGAGGCGCTCGAGGAATGGCTCGACACCGCTCCTGTCGCCATCTCATCCAAGCCGAAGGAAAAGCCGAAAGCCACTGGCAACGGCGCGGCGCATGGCAAGCCGTTCATCGTCCCGTCAGTAGGCACCGGCACCGACCACAAGCGCGGCGCCGCCTGGGCGGCCAAGGCGCTGGAGGAGAGCTACCGCGAATTGGCAAATACCGGTGAAGGAGCGCGGCACAACATATTACTCAAGAAGGCCTACCGCATGGGGACCATGGTCGCGCGCGGATGGGTGGATACAGTCGCAGTGCATCGCGCGTTGCTCGCTGCCGCAGAAGCCTGCGGCCTGATCAAAGACGAGGGCCGGGCCCATTTCGAGAAGACATTCGCGGACGGCATCAAGAACGGCATGGCAATGCTCCATCCCGATTTGCCAAACGACGGTCCGCCCCACAGCGGCCCAAGCGACCGGCTGCCCGACACCGCCGCCAGCATAGCCAGCGACGACAACGACGAGCAGGAGCCGGAAAACCAGACCTTGCACTGGCACGGCGAGGCCGACCCCCGCGCCAGCCGGCCGTATCTGGTGCAGGATCTCATCCCCCAGGTCGGTTGCGGCCTGATGTCGGGACAATGGGGCACCTACAAGACCTTCACGCTTTTCGATCTCGCCCACTCCATCATGGCCGGCGCGCCGTTCATCGGCTTCGAGATCGTCCGGCGTGGCGGCATCCTGTTCTTCGCGCTCGAGGGCACCGACGAGGTCCCCGTCCGGCTGCAGGGCGCCATCGACCACAAGGGCCATTGGCCGGCCGGGCAGCGCGCGCCGTTCGCCTGGTCGACAACCTGCCCGCGGCTCATCGACAAGAACGCGGTCGACGACCTGGTCAAGCTGGCCGAGCAAGCTGCGGCCCGGCTGCAGGCGGAGTTCAACCTGCCGCTCGTCATGATCTGCATCGATACCGTGATCGCCGGCGCCGGCTACACCAAGGACGGCCAGGACAACGACACCGCCAGCGGCCAGGCCGTCATGAACACGTTGAAGCAGGTGGCGCGCCGGACCAACACCTTTGTGATCGGCGTCGATCATTTCGGCAAGGATGTCTCTACCGGCACCCGCGGCAATTCGGTCAAGGAAGGAACCGCCGACGTGGTGCTGGCATTGCTCGGCGACAAGTCGATCAGCGGCAATGTGATCAATACCCGCCTGGCGCTGCGCAAACGACGCGGCGGCGCTAACGGACAAGAGATCCCGTTCAACCCCCGCGTCGTCGATATGGGCACCGACGAGCGCGGGCGGCCGATGACCACGCTGGTTATTGATTGGAACGCGGCTGCGTCGCCAACCGCGGCCAAAGCCGACATTCGATGGACTAAATCGCTGCGGTTGTTGCGGCAGGCTCTAATGAACGTCCTGGTCGACCACGGCAGAGATACGCGGCCGTTTCCCGATGGCCCCTCGGTGCGCGGCGTCGATGTCGATATCGTCCGGCAGGAGTTTTATCGAAGCTACCTCGCCGAGGGCGATACCGAAGCCAAGAAGCAAGACGCGCGCAAGAAGGCATTCTCCCGCGCGAGCAAAGACGCTCAGGCGAAGGCACTGATCCAAATGCGGGTGATCGATGGCGCGACGGTCGTCTGGCTCACCACGCCTGAAAACGTGGCTGCGTAGGGGACGCGTGAGGGGGACAGGGACAGGGTCTTATAGACCCATGTCCCGTCCTGTCCCCCCACAACGCTACGCCCTCGGGACAGAGAAGGACATTTGTCCCTCCATGTCCCGTCCTGTCCCCCTACAAACAATGATCCACCACGACCGCCAGATACCCACCAGAACCCAGGCGCAGCCATGAAACAATTTGGGCAGCGTGCAACAGGCGTGCAGCTACCCATGCAGCTACCACCCAACGCCGTGCAACATGCGCTCAACCCCGTGGTAAGCGGATAAGCTCACGTCTCTCACTAATGGGTTACCCTGCCGCCCAGCCTTGACGCGCGTTTGTCGCTCGACACCGGCCGGCGAAACCCATTCCGGTGCGGAACTGGGTTGGAATGAACCCGCCACGCTTCCTGATTTGCCCATCGCGTTGTGCGGTAACGGCGCATTGGTCGTTAGGATCGCAACGCGCCCGTCGATACCGGGCCCGCCCGCGCGGAGCTCGTTCGTGGTGGCGCGCTCCAGCGGCGTTGTCTGCTTGCGAAGACGCCAGGAACAGTCGGTATCGTAACGAGAATTGCCGACTTATTGCAGACACAGCAATGCTACGTCGCATAAAACCGTTATGGCATAGGCACTTAATGGCATAGATCCCGTGATTGATAGTCATGGGTTGGCTAGACCAGCTTTGCCAGATCTGAATTCCCGTTGCCGAGCTCGACCCGATCGGCGCAGCGTCAGGCGCGGGTTACTGCCGAGCTCGGCTGCGGCAGGGAGAGCCTAGGGGGCGGCAGGTGGGTGGGTAGGGGGAACTTGGCGACGCGCTGATAATTCGACATGGTGTGTCTGACACGCGTCGCCCATTTCAAGCTTTTCGTAATTGAATGTATCTGAACATATCTGAACGTATCTGAACATCGTCGGCGCGATGGCTGATTGTTTGTTGCGGCTAATCATTTTGCTGGCTGGCGGTGGATAAGCTGAAAAATAGTTTGTTGTTTGTTTGGTGGAGGATGCGAATTGTAGTACTTCACGTCAAAGACTTTTGGAGCAATTCGCATGAAGCCAAAACTGACCGAAACAGTTCAAGTGCGGCTAACTCCGCAGGAGTTGGTGGCGATCGAGACGATTGCTGAGAATGAGAACAGGTCGCTCAGCAATTGTCTGCGCCAGTTAGTGAAGGCCGGCATGACGGCGACCGGATTCGAACATCAGGGTGCCATGACATGACAAACGCCTTGAACAAAACCCGGACCGACCGCGCGGCTGCCGAGCGCAGGATTGCAGCGCTTGAGGCCAAGCGGGCGAGGCAGCTGTCTCGAGAGTGACATTGCCACGATCGACGAGACAGACGCCGCGATTGCAGCTGAGAAGCGAGCCATTGCCATCCTCGTTGAACGCGAAGCAGCCCTTGCGCGTGCTGATCGAAAACAAGCCCGGCAGGACCGCGAAGCCGATCGTGCGGCCGCTTTGAAGGTCATTGCCCCGATGTTGGACCAAGCGCACCGCATGGGCAACCGAGCTGCAGGAGGCCATCAAGCGTGTGGTGGCGCTGCACGACCTGATCAACGACAAAACCCAAATCCGGAAAGCGTTCCCGTTCGCCACGCCGGACTACTTTTCCTTCGGCCTGGACCGGCTGGGCGTCGAAATTCTTCGGTCGCTGCGCGACAACGGGGGCTATGACTTGTTGCCCGGTGCTGTGCGTCAGGCGATCGCCCAGGGCGGCAGCGGATTCACCCAAGTGCCCCCCGCTGGCCCGCGCCCGCCCGATGACTTGCCGGCCAAAGTGGCAGCGAGCGGGACTCATTCGTGAAGGCCTTGAGCACAATCAACATCCATCCGCCTCGAGCCGGCCGATGAGACCGGCACCGCCGTGAGGGCAGCATGACCGAATCCGTATCTGTCACACCGGCACCCGCCGCTGCCGATTTCGCGTTGACCGCGACCGCGGCCGACTTGTTGCAACAGCCGCCCGCGATGACGGTGGAGCAGGCGCAAGCAAAAAAGGCCGAGTTGTTTGGTACGGCGGGTTTTGCCGAACGTGTCGCGCGAGGTGATCCGGAAGCCACCGCTGAAGTGGCACGAGGTTACGGCGCCCTTCGACCGGAGGTCGACCAATCAACATCGAAGGGCAGCGATTACGCGAAGACGCATGGCCGGCTTGCGATCCTCAAAAACAAGGCGGACTTGTCCAGACGCTGCATGGGATTGGGCAGCGGCCAGGGACCCGTTTCTCCGGCGGAAAATGAAAGGGCGATTTTCGCCAAGCAGCGTTTGTTCAAGACAAAGCGTGGGTGACAAAGCTATTTGGACGGCGATCGCGAAGCCAACTCGCTGAATTGATCCAGATACACCTAGTGTTGGCCGCAAAAATCGGCACGTTCGATGAAATCGAAGCTTTCAAAAGGCCGCCGCCAAACGACTGGCTGGCACCAAATAGCCGGCGCGCACATCAACCCCAAGGAGCACGTGAAATGGTTTCGAAATCGTCGCGGGAAATAGAAGAGATGCGTTTTTTGATCTCGCAAGGGCTGCTGCCAAAGGACGCTATCGACCAGCACTATGAGCAGGAATATCAGCAGACGTTCGGGCAGGACTACAAGGTCGACGCAGACGGAAATCCGATCGAAAGGTCGCGGCAGCAAAGCCCAACCCACCCGCACCTCGATCGATGCTTACATCAAGAACCAAACCGAACGTCGCGGCAGCTTGGGCCCGGAAAAGGGATACGAGGAGAACCTCGCGCGCATGGAAGCCGATCTTGAGGCGTACAACGCCAGCAAGCCGCAGCCGGTCAAGCGCCGTCCAGCCCGGCCCAGCGCGGCGTAAATGCCAAATGAGCGCGGCGAGCAAATGACGACCGCGACCGGAGGAACAAACTAAATGCTGCGCTTCCTTGTCGGTATGCTGTTTCTGCCGTGTCTTGTTCTGTCGTGTCTTGGCAGTGCCGAGCCGGCCTATGCCGCGTCGATCTTTTCGCCATGCACTCAGACTAGCCCGACTTCGGCAGAATGTGACCCGGTCAATGCGGCCAACCCGCTGCCGGTGTCGCTGTCCAGCCAGTACCCGACTGGGTCGACAGCGATCACCGGCAACGCTACCGGCACTACCGGCGCGGTTGTCGGCACGCTCGCTGGGACTTCGGGCAAGACGACCTATATCTGCGGCATGAACGTATCGGCTACTGGCGGCACCGCTGCGGTTGGCCCGATCACTGTTGCCAACACCATCACCGGATCGATGGTGTTCGAGCTGAACTCGAGCGTGTCGGGCAGCAATATCAGCGAGAATTTCTCTCCCTGCATTCCGGCAACCGGCACCAATACGTCGATCACGACCACCACCACCGCTGACGGCACTGCCAGCAATGTTGCGGTCAACAGCTGGGGGTACAACAAATGATCGCGACGCAACACATGCGCCACCTTTTCCTACGCGCCTATTTGCTCGCGGCCACGGTTTGCATTTGGATGGCACCGCTGGGCAAATGATCCGCGCCGGGCTGAGCACGTTGAGTGAAGGACAGATGGTCGAATTCGATATCGTGCAAAATAAGGGCAAGTCGTCGGCTGAGAATCTTAAGCCAATCGGGGGCTGATCGTGTCAGAGACCGACGAGACAGTGCAGGCTGAGCGCGTGACTTTTGTGGAAGACGTGGGCCGTGATGGCAGATTGTATGCTCGGCGCATTGAGCTGGTCAAAGAGCCAGAAAGCGCGCTCACATCGATCGGTGAGACTTGATCATGACCAACACCGAGCAAGACCCGGAGACGATCCAGTTCGGCCCGAAGATGGCCGCGTTGTCTGAAAAGCGCCGCGCGCTGGTTGAGGCGCTTTTTGCGGACGATGCTCCAGCCATGGGTTCTGGGTTGATGTCTTTTGCCGCGAAGCGTGCCGGCTATGGCACGGCGACCAGCGGCGCGAGAAGCTTGAAGACGATCGCCTCCCGCATCATTCACGATGACGCGGTACAAGACGCCATCAGGGAACACTCGCACCGTATCCTGCGTGCGATACCGCCGGAGGCAATTCGTGCGCTGAAGAAATTGATTGCCGACCCATCCCATCGCGATCACATGCGGGCAATCGCTGCCGTGATTGATCGCACCGACCCGTTGCAGACGCTCCACACCGTCAAAGTGGAGGATCACCGCCCGCCGTCGCCTGAAATCACTGCCAAGGTTCTGGAACGTATTGATGAGCTCGCCCGCCGCGCCGGTCTATTGCCGCCGCCGCAAACAATCGAAGCCGATTTTGAAATTGTTGAAAGCGGCGACCCGGCATGACCGCGGCGGCACAAACAACAATCGACGATCAACTGTGCGTCAATGTTGCGGACGGGCATAAGTGGGCTTTGATTATCGCCGCATTGACCAAGCGCACGCTGCAGATCCCCGGCCTGAAACCGGCCGACCGGCTCGACTTGCTCGAGAAGCTGAACGGCCTAACGGACGGCTATCTTTACCCCAGACTTGCTGGCAACGATTGAGCCGATGTGTGACACCAGTGCGGCGATCTTCCGCGAAGCCCGCACGCTTGACCCGCCGAAGGACGAAACCCGCTGCGCCGCGAGTTTTGATGTGCTGGCGACACCTTCAGTGTTCCAACATTTTGTACAAGCTCAATCCTTCCATCATGGCCGCGATCAAATATCGCGCGTCGAACCGGCAAGACCGGCCCGCGGTCCCGCAACCCGCCGAAACTCCGCCGCCGCAACAGCCCGGCGCAATGGGAGCCGCGCAATTCGCGCATATGCAGCGGCGCATGAACGGCCACAACGGCGCGACGCAACACAGGTCGCATTTTCCATCAAACCAAATAAACCGTGTCGGCGGCAGCCTGCCCGATTGGACTTATGACAACGAAAGGGACCAAACATGACGCATCCGCTCCACCCCAACGAGAAAGCGGTTTTCGGCGACAACGCCGAACGCCATCCAATCACCGGCCTGCCGATCGAGCTCGGCTCCGGCGCCTTGCCACCGGACGAACAAGCCCGCCGCGTGCACCTGCCGTATATTGCGCGGACGCAAGGCATATCCGTCGCCGAGGCCATGCTTGTCGAACTCGACGCCGCGGCGAAAAATCGTATGCACATAAAGCCGGTCAAAGAGACTTTAGTCGGATTGTACCAAGGACGGTAGGTTAATCCACGTCTAATTACGCTCTGGTATGAAAATAATATATCACAGTCCATACAACGATTATTATATACGGCGGCATAAGACCAAGTGCAACAGGATCACCCATTACCCCATCCCATATGAAAACAACTCCAATTACTATTGCTAGCGCCAAAAGAAGGACCTTAAGCCCAATGATAATTAGCCGCTTAAACATGGGGCTTGCTCGTTGGGTCGGAATCCCTTGTCATGAATCCAAATTTCACGGATGGGCTGTTAGAGCGATGCTGAATTAGCAATCATTATCTTGCGGCGGGGGCCGGCCGAATGCTCGCCCCGCGCATCATTGTCAGTATCGCTAATGATAAACGAGCGGGCTCGGCGGTTCGCTGTTGATGTTCGTATTGCCGTCGATGTTGTTGTCGGCGTAGCTGAACACGGACCCGCTATTGCCAACGGCCCAACCGACGCCATTTCCCGTGATCGTTGATCGGGTAACGCGAATGGTGGCGCCGCCCTGGTTCAAAATTCCTTTGCTGTGATCGGTCGCCTCCAATCCACTGAGGCTATTATTGGCGATTGTCGAGTTCCGCACCATGATTTGCATCGTTGCACCACCGGTTGGAGTGGCGGCGATGCCATCGGCCGCATTGTCCGTGCACACGCTGCCGCTGACGGTGACGTTGATGCTCGAGACAGGGCCACTAGCGTTAGTAACGGTTAAACCGTTCCCGACGTTATTTGCCATCTCGACGTGGCTGATAACGCCGGTCGTCGTCCCCGTGCCACCGGTGGTAAAATTGATTCCATCACCGCCATTATCCGACACCTGCGTGTTCGACACAAAAATATGAGTCGGGTTCGAACTGGAGGGCTCGACTTGGATACCGACGTTACCGAAATTTCGGATTACGCTATCCTGAACGTTCAAGGTGTCGCCGGAGTTGAACTGGATGCCGGTGGTGGTGCCGGGGATGCCGACCCCATTGAGCGACACGCCGTGTATAGAGACTTTCCCGCTCACGGCATTGATCGTGATTCCGTTTCCGCCTGGCGGCGGCGCTATGTATGACCAGCCTTGGCCCTCAATGGTGATGGCCTGGTTGATGGTGATCGGACCATAACCGGCCGGGTCAAGCGCATCGACTTCACCCCCGGCACTGGTCGCGTTCACTGCGGCTTGGAAATGCCGGCACGGCGCGGCGAAGCTGCATGGATTGCCGTCGCTGCCTGCCGCCGATACGAAGGTCCGGGGCGCCTGGGCTTGCGCCTGGACAGTCGGTAGTGTGACGGCGAGCGCAAGCGCTGCCACGATTACGATGGTAGTGCGTGTCATGGAATGCCCCTATGGGATTGGTCAGCGTGCCGACTGCACGCGTGGGCAATTCTAATCAGTCGACGTGTTCGGCGGGAAGCGACCGAGTCGAAAATTGTGCGTGGCCTAATTGGTAAGAGGCAAAAATGCCGCATAGATCAGCATGGCGAAGATCGCCGCCGTGATGATCTCGACAGAGAATAAGTGCCCACTACTCATCGAACACATCTCGTTAGAAAAGCTGCCCCGGCCGGAACGAACGAACGAAGGTCGGGGCAGCTTGATCGTGTGCGACCTGTGGGCCAGAACTCCCACAACGATATTCATACCGGATTAGGGTTAGCATTTAGTAAAAACTGGCTTGGTTGCCGCTCAACCCACCGGCGGCGTATTCGGTGGGAAGTAGCCGACATCGAACATCGCCCGTAGCAGCTCCGGCTCGGACAGTACGGCCTGCGCTTTCGCCACCACGTCCGCGGCTGTGTGCTTGCCGCCGGCAATGTGATCGTCGAGCAGCGCCTGCACCTCGGCCACGCGCTCGCAGATTGCCCACATTGGATTATCGACCATCGGTGGCCCCGCTTTGCCGGCGAATGTGATCGCAGTAACGCCGCACGCTATCTTCAAGCTGGTACAGGCGGCCTGGGCCGTGCTCAATGACGCCCACCTTTGTGAGGTCGTAGACGAGCTTCGGCGACACTCCGAGCCATCGGGCTAGGGTCTGGGCTGAAACCGGCTGGAGAGACTTTTCGCCCGTGGCGTTATTCCTTCGGAGTGTCGGTTTTAGTCGTCTTTTTCTTAACCC
Source organism: uncultured Alphaproteobacteria bacterium (assembly GCA_963821175.1). Classification (GTDB taxonomy): domain Bacteria; phylum Pseudomonadota; class Alphaproteobacteria; order Rhizobiales; family Xanthobacteraceae; genus BOG-931. The sequence goes on along the minus strand of CAWGCU010000019.1, from coordinate 133,755 downwards.
GCGTCGCCAGACAGCCGACAAACACAAACGCGATCACGATGGCAACGAAGATTCCCAGTTCCAGGGTATCCGTCATACTCATTCTCCATCGCCGGTCAATCGTCCCGGCTGGCCGAATTTGGCGGCCTCGGAATGTCCTTCAATATCTGCCGCGGCACGCTTGGCAGCTTGGCGGCACACTGCTTCACCGAGTAGGCTTGTCGCTCGTCAGTGAGATCGACGGTGTGCGAGCAGCGGCGCCGCCTGCGTGCCCAAGCGAAATCATCGCCGCGCATGAGATCAGCCCGGACAGCAGCCAGTGCGATGGGGCCTGGAACTTTATAGCGGGATCGCTCGCAGTCCCGAACTTCGATTGAAGACGTTGCCCACCCTAATAGTCCCGAAAACCAATTGACTGTATCGACGTCCGATGCCGTGCATTCATGTTCCTCGATGGACCACTGCGACGGAAGCGTGCCAGGGCATGACCTATTGATCAACCCGTCGCTTCCAGATATCTCGCTGCTGGACGGCTAGTTGATACATTGGTCCCTGCCGTTAACGGACAACGAGCACCCCGTCGAATGTTGCGACTTGGATCGCCGAGCCTATGCGTCGTCAAGTTCGCCGGAGCAACCGCGCTCCGCCGCTTTGGTTGCCTAGGCTGGCCCGAGAATACGCTGCGTATCCGGGCGTCAATCGTCTAACCTGGGCTGTCGACATAGACGCCGCCGTGCGGTTAACCAGCTAGCCCCGTGAGATCTTGGTTTCGCCATAGCACCTCACGTTCACTAAGATCCGCGAATCTTTACAGGAGGCGGCGTCCGGACTATGCGCGCCAGACACACTCATTCTCGGACATCGCACGCCCCCCACATAACCCGATCCATACAGAGTTCCTTGCTTTCGTCGACCGCCTGTCAACCGGCGCGGGAAGGCATTTTTTGGACAACCCGTGAGGTCTGATGCCGTCCCATATTGGCCGTTGCTGTCCTTCACCACCACATTCGTGGCCTTCCTCGACAGACCAGGGCGACGGGAAGCGGCGAGGGGATGGCATGGCGCGATGATAACAGATTGTGCTCAGCCTCGGCCTTGACGCCGCCGGGGCCCTTGGAATAGCCATGCCAGAATTGACCGGGCGATGAAGACATGCCTGTGCCGTCCCATATCCGTCCGTCCAAGCTGGCCAGTGCTGCGCCGGACCCGGATGATGACGCCGATCGAGCCGTTGCGTTACTTAGATCGCGGCTAATTGAGATGGACACGCGCTTTCGCGAAGCCTTGGCCCGGGCGGTTGGCGGTCCTTCGCCGCCTTCAGCAATTCGGGACCGCGATTGAGCGTTTGCTCGATGCGGCGGGCATCGGCCGCTAAATTACTAGTTCGCGCGGCTTGCCGTCGCTTCTGCGGATGGGGCACGCGGTCAAAGGGACACCGCCTCGTAGCACCACGAGGCGCCCCCGATAGAGGGAGGCCTGCTCGTCATAGAGCCGCGTGGCATCTTCAAACGTGGCGGTTCGGCCAAGCTCACGCTCGACGCCGTCGACCAGGCGACCGGTAGAATAAAGATCGACGCGATAGCGGCCCGGCACCGGGGGCGGCGGTGGATCAATAATAACACTCAGCCGCGGAAGCGTGGCGCGGCGCATTGGAAAGGTGTCCACGATGTTGCCGCCGCAGATCAGTTCGACGGCGAGCTCGTCATCACCGGCCAACTGCTCGCATTCATCGCGGGCGACATCGAAACGCAACCGCGCAAGTTCGGGGCTTGGCAGATCATAGTTGCGAACCGTGACTGCTTCACCAGTTCGGCCATCGAAGGCGCGAACGTGGATCCCGAGCCGGATCGGTCTATGACGGCGATATGGATCGGTGGCTGAAGTCATGGCCGCAGATTGGACGCCGAGCCGGCGTCGAACACCAGCCGCTATGGATTGGGCGGGTGAGGAAAGCTTGCCACTAGCTATCTTGCTGCGGTGGCGGTCAACGCTGGCCGAATGCGCCGTTCGCCGAACTCGTTTGCCTGTCCAAGTCGAGCGTTGCCGAGGAGTATTACGCGGAACGCAGCGGCAACAGGTGGGTCAACGAGTGAGCGGCGGGGAGGGCGGCACAAGGCCATTAAACTGTTCTTAGCCTAGGCACCTCAAAATGGGCCGATGATGTAGTTGTGTGAGGGTGGCCGTGCGTAGTTTACAACTGACCGACGACGAGTTGTGGCGCGCTATTGCTGATAATACGAACGCGCTGTCGGCCCTTATCGAAAAGCAGTGCGAATGGAATGCGCAATCGGGGGTGCCTGCAATTCTGCGCACATTGAAGAGCATCAGTATTTGTCGAGCGGATAAGTATCATCGTGAGTACGAGGACTATATTGCTGAGGTCCGCCGCCGCCATCCAATGATTCAATCGCCGACAGAAGGCGGATGGCTGCTTTACGAACGCGCAGTCGCCTGATCCCGAAATACCCCTCCCGTATCGATCGACCAGGGCGGCGGGAAACGGCGGGGCATGGGTGCGTAGTGCGCGCGGATTATGGCTGCTTCATACTTTCAATTTCCAAAGCTTTTGCGAGCTCGCGCGCTTCGAAAGCAGCATTCGGCATGCGACGGAGCGCACGTCGCGCAATTTCTCGCAATAAGGCTTCCTGATCTTCAGCAGGTTGGCGCTCACACGTTGCCAGGATCGCCTCGACAAGGCGCTCGGCGGTCCTACGCGCCCAGCCTCGGGGCAGCTCGCCCCTTGTATCGACCATCGCGACCTCCGCGGCTCGTAACGACGTTGCAGACACAGTGCAGACACGGACGATTTTTCAGGTGAGGCGATATTGCAAGAAGTCTTTGATTTAGTTGGTGAGCGCGCAGGGACTCGAACCCTGGACCCCGTGATTAAAAGTCACGTGCTCTACCAACTGAGCTACGCGCTCACCTGGCGGATCAAATACTTAAACTCGGCCGGGTTTACCAGCCTCGCGCGCTTTATTATGCGGCCTTTGCTAGATTGGCCTCGATCTCGCCGGATGAGCCGCTGAGCGAGGAACCATCCATGCCGATCGTCAATCGTGTCGCCGACCTGCACGACGAGATCACCGCCTGGCGCCGCGACATGCACGCCCATCCGGAGCTGCAATACGACGTGCACCGCACCGCGGCGTCGGTCGCCGAAAAGCTCAAGAGTTTTGGCTGCGACGAGGTGGTGCCCGGCATCGGCCGCACCGGCGTCGTCGGCGTCATCCGCGGCCGCAAGAGGCGGCCGGCGGCAAGGTGATCGGGCTGCGCGCCGACATGGATGCGCTGCCGCTCGAGGAGGAAACCGGCCTGCCGTACAAGTCGACGGTGCCCGGCAAGATGCACGCCTGCGGCCATGACGGCCACACCGCGATGCTGCTCGGCGCCGCCAAATATCTCGCCGAGACGCGCAATTTCGCCGGCACCGCCGTGGTGATCTTCCAGCCGGCGGAGGAGGGCGGCGCCGGCGCGCCAGGCCATGGTGAAGGACGGCCTGATCGACCGCTTCGGCATCGAGGAAGTCTACGGCATGCACAATTTTCCGGGCCTGCCGGTCGGCGAATTCGCCATCCGGCCGGGCGCCGATCATGGCGTCGGCCGATCACATCGCGATCGAGCTCGAAGGCAAGGGCGGCCACGCGGCGCGGCCGCATCTGAGCATCGACACGATTCTGGTCGGCGCCCAGATCGTCAATCAGCTGCAATCGATCGTGGCGCGCAACGTCGATCCGCTGGAGGCCGCTGTGGTGTCGATCTGCATGTTCCAGGCCGGCCACACCGACAACGTCATTCCGCAGCACGCGAAGCTGCGCGGCACGGCGCGGGCGCTGACGGTCGAGGTGCGCGATCTGTTGCGCAAGCGCATCAACGCCAGTCGTCGAAGGCACGGCGCGGCTTTACGGCGCCAAGGCCAAGATCACCTACACCAACGGCTATCCGGTGGTGGTGAACCACGAGCGCGAGACCGCCTTTGCGGCCGGCGTGGCGCGCGAGATCGTCGGCGAGGACAAGGTCGACACCGACGTCGCGCCGGTGATGGGCGGCGGAGGATTTCGCCTTCATGCTCGACGAGCGGCCGGGCGCCTTCATCTTCTGCGGCAACGGCGACAGCGCCGGCCTGCATCACCCGGCCTACAATTTCAACGACGAGGCGATCCCGATCGGGACGTCGTATTGGGTCACGGCTCGCCGAAACCGCGCTGGCTGGATAGACGCTTACTGCGCCGCCTCGATGCGGTTCTCGGCCGGCAGTTTCGGCGGCTCGGCGATGACTGTTGTATGACTTGCGGCTGCGGCAGGAGCGCCGCGGCCTTGGCCTCGATGCCGCGCCAATAAGCGAACGCGTTGAAGCGCGTGCCCTCGATGGTGGCGAGAATGACAGCGGCGAGGAACGGCAGGCTCTGCACCACCAGCACAAGTGCGAAAATATTGATCTCGTGGACCTGCTTGTAATTGGTCACCACGAGGGTCAGCGCGCCGACCAGCAGCAGCACGGCGATCACCGCCTCCCAGAAGGCCGGGAAATCGGGGCCCTTGCGCGTGCCGCCGCCCTTGGCGGTGCGCAGGAACGGCACGCTCTCGTTGATGAGGCCGATGCCGACGGCGCGCGCCACCGTCCACTGCAGCGCCATGGCAGCACAGACGGCACCCAGCATCTGACCGGCCGAGATCCGCACCCGCAGCCGATAGAGCGCGACGAAATGGGTCACCGAAACCGTGAAGGTGGCGATGATCGGCAGGGTGAGGATGCGATCCGGCACCGCGATATTGGCAAACGCGACGATCGGCACCCAGATGATGTTCAAAAGCGCAACGACGACGCCGATGCTGTCGGAGCCGAGCCAGTTGAGCCAGCCGAAGCCGTATTCGCGCTTCTGCTCGCGGGTGAGGCCGTCGACCCGCGGCAACATCCGCCGCCAATGCTTGCGCAGCAGCTGGAAGCCGCCATAGGCCCAGCGCTGACGCTGGCGTTTGTAGGCGTCGAACGTGTCCGGCAGCAGCCCGTGGCCGTAGCGGCGGTTGGTGTAGTGGGCGATCCAGCCGTGCTCGAGCATGGTCAGGCCGAGATCGGTGTCCTCGACGATAGTATCGCTCGACCAATTGCCGGCGGCTTCCAGCGCCGCGCGCCGGATCAGGCACATGGTGCCGTGCATGACGATGGCGTTGACCTCGTTACGCTGCACCATGCCGATGTCGAAGAAGCCGGCATATTCCGCATTCATGGCGCAGTGCATCACCGAGCGGTCGCCGTCGCGGTGGTCCTGCGGCGCCTGCACGAAGCCGACGCGGGGATCGGCGAACAGCGGCACCAGATCCTTGAGCCAGTCCGGCTCGACGACGTAGTCGGCGTCGATGATGCCGATGATTTCCGCATCCGGCGCGGTGTGCTGGAGCGCCAGGCGCAGTGCGCCCGCCTTGTAGCCGTCAAGCTTGTCGACCCGGACGAATTTGAAGCGTTCGCCGAGCGTGCGGCAGTGCGCCTCGACCGGCTGCCAGAACGCCGGGTCGGGGGTGTTGTTGATGACCACCACGCACTCGAAATTGGGATAATCGAGGCGGGAGACGGCATCGAGCGTCTGCTTGAGCATCTCCGGCGCTTCGCAACAGGCCGGAACGTGGATCGACACTTTCGGGGCGTGGGCTTCTTCTTGCGCCGGCACCAGCGGTGGCGCGTTGGCGAGCCGCCGCGGGCCGCGGCCGAAGGCGATAGTCGCGATCTCCTCCAGGCGCGCCAGCGCGATGGCGACCAGCGGCATCAGAAGGATGACGCCGAGGCCGAGCGCGAAAGCGGCGCCGGGCACGAAGTAATGGCCCTTCCAGAAGGCGACGATGGCGGCAACCCAGGCGCCGACCGCGTTGGCGGACACCGCCAGCATCAAGGCCTGCGCGACGGTGGCCCCGCTCATGGCCAGGATCGGCAACGACAGCAACACGCCAAGCAGCACGGCGAGGCTGGCGCGCTTGATGTAATCGGGGTCGGTGATCGCGCCGGTCCAGGAGAATTTCGGCTGGCGCGAGGCGTCGAACAGTCCCCAATAGGGACCGACGCCGCCTTCAAACGTCTTCCACGGCTGATCGATGGCTTCGACGATGTTGTAGTCGATGCCATAGGCCTCGGCGCGATGGACGAAATCGCGGATCACCGCGGCCTGCTCCATGCGGCCGGGATCGGCATTGTGGAAATTGTAACCCGCGCTCGGCCAGCCGAACTCGGCGATCACGATGCGCTTGCCCGGATGCATCTGGCGCAGCTTGTCGTAGAACTCGATACTGTGGTCGACCGCGTGCGTGTAGTCGAAGCCTTCCCAGTAGGGCAGGATATGCGCGGCGATGAAGTCGACCGCCGAGGCGAGCTCCGGATGGTCGATCCAGACCGTCCAGATTTCGCCAGTGGTGACAGGGACTGGGCTCTGCCGCTTCACCTTTTGGATGAGCTGGATCAGGTCGTCGACGGTCATTTCGGCGCGCAGCGTGGTTTCGTTGCCGACGACGATGGCGTTGACGTTGCTGTAATGGCGGGCGAGATCGAGCGCCGAGCGGATTTCGCGCTCGTTGCGCTCCTTGTCCTTGTCGATCCAGGCGCCGACCGTGACCTTCAGGCCGAATTCGGCGGCGATCGGCGGCACCAGCTCGGCGCCGCCCGTCGACGAATAGGTGCGGATAGCCCGCGTATAGGGCGCGATAGCCTTCAGATCGGCACGGATCTGTTCGGCGGTGGGGCGTTGACCAGTATCGGGGTGCGAAGAATCCGCGAACGGGGCGTAGGAGACGCTCGCGAGCTGACCGGTGAAATCCGGCGCAACTTCTTTAGTTCTCAGCAGCGACCACAGCCCGGCATGCACGCACGCTACAAGCGCGAGCACAGCTGCGACGGTGCGCATCGACTTTCAACCACGCGGGGCGAGGGTACACGGGCCCGAACCTGTCCCCAAGGTTCGACGTTGGTCGTAAGGCGATGAGGCTACCTTGCGAGCGGCGATCTAAACAAGTAGCGCTGGTGCATGGCAAATTCAAGACAACGCGCCGTGATGTCGTGCGACATTCGGCGCGCGGCCGAACGCTGGCGGGGAAGGCGCCCTCTAGCGGTTCGTGGTCGGGCTCGGCACCGACGCGGCGGGGGCGGCGGTGGTGCGGCGCGGTCGCCTGCAAATTGGGATTGATCCAGCAGGAATTCACCCGCCCGTTGAGGCTGTCGGCGGCCTTCGGATCGATATTGTTGGAATGCAGGAGGAGGCAGCGGAACGTCGCCTGGATATGGCCGCTCGGGCAGCCGAAGCGGTCGTAAAGATCGAGATGGCGGAAGGCCGTATCGAGATCGTCGCGCCACAACAGGCTGACCACCCGGCGACCGAGCCAGACGCATTCGGGATTGCCGGCCGGACCGCCCAGCGCCTTCTGCGCTTCGGCAAATTCGTCGACCTTTTGCGGCTCCTTGGCCGGCTCCTGGCCGTTCGCCGGGGCCTGATCGGCCGGCTTGGCCTCGGTGCTCTGAGCCAGCGCCGGAGCCGCCAGCGGTGCCGCCGCGGCCGCGGCAAGTCCAACCGCAACACATAGACCTAACGCAACGCTAAACACTCGATGGCACATGGGTTTGACTGGGGTCTCTAACCTGTTTGCGCTGATGAGACGGACGTTTCCCAGGCTATGGGGTTGGACCGCCTTGCCGGCGTTGGTTGCCGCCACAGCCGCCCTGACAACAGCCTGAATTGGCCCGTTTGTCCAGCGCGCATGGCAGCGCAACAAGGTTGACCTTGGCAGGACCAGTTCCCGGCATGTTAGTGGAGCATGATCTTTTCGGAAAACCGGGTTCCACTTTTCCGGATCATGCTCTAATGCCACAAGCATGTCGCGCTTGCCTGTCAGCCAACCGATTGCGTTTTTTGCGGCAACCGTGCTGGCGATCGCTTTTGCCTGGTGGTGGCTGGGCAAACCGGTGACGCTGCCGCCGTCACCGCTCGCGGCGGGCGAAAAGCTCTACTGCGTCTCCTATGCGCCGTTCCGCGACGGCCAGGATCCGCTGGTCGAAACCACGCAAATTCCGCCGCAACAGATCGACGAGGATTTGAAATTTCTGGCGCGCTACACCGATTGCATCCGCACCTATTCGGTCGAGAACGGCCTCGATAAGGTTCCCGAAATCGCCCAGCGCTATGGGCTCAAAGTCCTGCAGGGGCTGTGGCTGTCCAACAAGATCGCGCGCAACCGGGCGCAAATGGCCACCACGGTGGCGCTCGCCAAAAAATACCCAGACGTCATCCGCGCGGTGATCGTCGGCAACGAAGTGCTGCTGCGCGGCGAAATGTCGGCGCCCGATCTCGGTGCCGTCATCCGCGAGGTCAAAGCCCAGATCGCCCAGCCGGTCACCTATGCGGACGTCTGGGAGTTCTGGCTGCGCTATGCCGACCTGCAGAACGCGGTCGATTTCGTCACCATCCATATCCTGCCCTATTGGGAGGATTTTCCGCTGCCGGCTTCGCGCGCCGCGGCCCATGTCGATGCCATCCGCAAAAAGGTGGTGGCGGCCATTCCGAACAAGGAGATCGTCATCGGCGAGTTCGGTTGGCCGAGCCACGGCCGCATGCGCGAGGGCGCGTTGCCGTCGCCGTCGAACCAGGCTCGCGCCATTGAAGAGACGCTTGACCCTCGGCAAGCGCGAGAATTTCCGCGTCAACATCATCGAGGCGTTCGACCAGCCCTGGAAGCGCGCGCTCGAAGGCTCGACCGGGCGTTACTGGGGCATTTTCGACCGTTCGACCCAGGGACCGAAATTCAACCTCGGCGGCGCGGTATCCAATCACCCGCATTGGCTCCTTGGCGCGCTGTTCGGCATCCTGCTCGCCGCATTGACGTTCGGCATTGCGGCGACAGCGGGCGGGCGAAAAAATCCGACGCCGCATCTGTGGGCCAAGATCGCGGCCATAGCGCTCCTGCCCGCGGTGATGTTCGGCCTCGCCATCGAGACCATTCCGATCCAGAGCTATAGCGCCGGCGGCTGGCTGCGCTCGCTGACGTTTGCGCTGGTTGCCGCGGCCGCGCCGATCGTATGCGCCGACGCCTGCGCGGTCGGGCGCGGGCTGCCGACGTTTGCCGCGGTTCTCGGCCGCTCGGGCGAGCGCCGCGGCGGGTTGTATTGGGCGCTCGGCGGCGTCTTTATTGTGCTTGTGCTGTTGGCGCTGCAGGCGGCGCTCGGGCTGGTGTTCGATCCGCGCTATCGCGATTTTCCGTTCGCGCCGCTCACCGCCGCCGTGGTGCCGTTCATGGTGCTGATGATCGCTGCGCCGCGTCCGCGCGGAGCGCGTGCCGTCGCCGAGACGGTGGCGGGCGTAGCGCTGATCGCCTCGGCCGGCTACATCGTGATCAACGAAAGCTTTGCCAATTGGCAGGCGGTCTGGTTCTGCGCCGGCGTCGCCGGCCTCGCCGTCATTCTGCTGCGGGCGCGGGACGTGCCAGACACAAAATGAGAAGGCCGGCCGCCAGCGCCGCCAGATCGGCGTTGTGCAGCACGATGCCGAAAGCGGTTGCTGCGAGCGCCAGCGTCACCAGCACGATCGAAGGCCGGAATAGGTTGAGCGCCGCGGCGGCGAGCGCGACCCAGCCGAAGACACTGTGATTGAACAGAACGATGGTCAGCCGGAACGTATCGCACAGCCAGGTCCGCAAGCCGCCCTGACAGGCGAGCGACACGGTGTTGTTCTCCAGCGCCATGTAACGCAGATAGAGCGCCTGGCCGAGAGCCAAAAAGCCTATGACCAGAAGCCAATTGGTCTGGCGGGCGGTGGGGAAGAACAGCGGACGTCGCATCGGTGTGTGAGCCGGAATTTGATCGAACGCGCACGTCATCACGCACGCAAGATTGCGAAATACCACGTGCCGGCACGCTGGTGAACCGATCCGGCATCGCCATCACCAAATATTCCAAATACGGCGTCACGCTTATCCCGCGCGCCGACTTGCCAACGACCGCCGCCGACCGTCAGGCCCTCGCCGCCGGTCTCGTGGCGCGGTATCCGGGCGATCCGCGCACCCATGCCGTGGCGCTGGCCATTTTTCCGGTGCAGCAGGGCAGACAGGACGAAGCCAAGGACATCGCGCGCCCGGTCTGCGCGGCGCCCGCCGGGACCAAGGTCGCCGGCGCGCATTGTGGCGAGCGAACCGCCCGACTAAGAATGGTAGATCGCCAACGAGGTTCCGGCATGAGCAAGCGGCCCAGCAAGACCCAAGCGTCATCGGCGGGTGAGATGCCGGCCGGGCCGAAAAGAAAAGACGAACAATGGGACGACCGGCTGCGCCGCGTCGGCGACGCCAATTACGTCGCAGTCGATTGGAGTGCGCACGACAGGCCGAATTGGCCGTTGCCGACGGACTAGGGCACGAATCTTTTCAATCCAGCGCCAGATGCCGGCCGGCGAAATCGTCGGCTGACAGGTCAGCCGGAAACGCTTGAGCGTCGTGCAAAGTCTTGTCGCCGCGGCCGCGCTGACGGGCGGTGGGCAGGAACAATGCGCGTTTCATTGTGGGTGATTTCCGGACGGCGTTACCGCAATCCGTAGCCATAGAAGGCCAAGTTGCGAAAGACCGCGTGGGTGGAACCAAAGCGACATCTTGCCGGTTCATAGCGAAGGGCGCTAAATTTGCGCAGAGCGCTAAAGCTGGTGCGGGTCCCTTGGTCGAAACGCTGATGCGGAGGGTCTACCATGACGCAGGCGAGGCGAAATTCCATACGGAAGCGTAGAAGGGCGGCCTTGGCTAAAAAGGCAGCCTTGGCATTAGGCGCAGCCGGGGTTTCTCTGGCGATGACGGGCGCTGCATCGGCAACCGCTCCCGCAACGGATGTACCGTCACAGGACAACGCACGGCGATTTATCTTGACCGAGGAGGAAATCTCCGACGTCAGTCTGGCGACTTTCCAGGTTTTCGATAGGGAAAATCCCCCGCTTAGCCAAGGAATTAGAGTTGCGCGTGGCGGTGGCTGCGGCTGTGGCGGATGCGGTCATGGCGGCGGTGGCGGCGGCTGCGCTCATGCCGGTTTCGGCGGTGGGTGCGCCCATGCCGGTGTCGGCTGCGCCGTCGGTGGCCGTTGTGCTGTCGGTGGCTGTGCCGTCGGCGGCCGTTGCGCTGTCGGTGGCTGTGCCATTGGCCGTTGCGCTGTCGGGCGCTGTGGGTTTGTTGGCCGCTGCGGCTGCGCGGGTGGCTGCGCTTGTGTTGGAGCATTCATAGGAGTTGCCTGCTTGGGTTGCGCCGGCTGCGCCGGAACCTGCTGGCAATGGGACCCTTACCTCGGCCAGTGGGTAAGCATCTGCTATTAGGACATACGAGCGGCGGGTCCAGCCGTGTCCGCCGCGCCCTGAAAGCGCAAGCAAAATCGGACCATAGGCATCTGATTGGGGCTCGTTGCCTAGGCCGCTAAATCAGCGACGCCTTCAATCCAGCGCCAAATGCCGGCCGGCGAAAATCGTCGGCCGACAGGTCAGCCGGAAGCGCACGAGCGTGGTGCAAAGTTTTGCCCGCGCACCAGCGCTGGCGAGCGGTATCGGCGGCAGGGTGAGGCCGAGCGCTTTCGCGGGTTGATCGCCAGAAATTAGCGAGCATATGCGGCGGCTGCCAAGTCGCACCATTGCCTCATCAGCTTCGCCAGATCATCCGCGCTGAAGCCATAGGTGTCGCCCAACTGCGCATTGTGCTTCATCATCAGCGCGCTGACGCGCGTCCAGGTCGAGTTTCGCATTTTGGCGTTGTCGAAGGCTACGAACTTGTTCCAGGAAGGAGGCGGTATCGCAAAGGCGCGAAGAACGGGCGGAAATTGTGCTTCGAAGCCCGAGGCGTCGCGCCAGTGAAATCTGGTGTGGCGGAACAGATTGGTCATTTCGAAGCCGTCTGCATCGAGCGTGAGTGAGGCGGCGCCGTGCAGCAGCATGAGGCCAGGCACGATCGCGCCAAGCCCGAAGAACACAACGCCGAGCCAACCTTTCGCATCCCCGTTGTACGCTTCGCCGATGCCGGCGACCGCGAACAGCAGGCAGCCCGCCATCACAAGCAGCCACTTGCGGCGCGAGGGATAAAGCGTCACGGGTCCCGGAAAGCGGGCCAGGATTTCATTGTATGTCGCGTCGGAGGCCATGCGTCCGGTTCAATCTGAATTGAGCGACCAACCCGTCATTTCTGCGAAGGGTTAAACGAACCCGCCTTGCTGCGGCGTTGTGCCAGAAAGATGATGGGTTTCGGGTGAGCCGCCCTAGACCATGATCCAATTCAATTGCATCGGATCATGGTCAAAGATCTTCGTTTGAGCATGATCTTATCTGAAAACCGGTGTCCATCCTCGGATCTAGTCCAAGGACAAGCTTTTCGGGATCATGCTCTAGCACATCGTTCGGCGAACACGGTTGTGCATCGCAGTGAAATAGGCGGTGATGTCTCACATGGGTCACTAACGACCGATTTGCCGTAGCCGGGCCACGTCCGTCTATCCCCCGACGCTCCCGGGTCTCGCAACCAGCCATCGTATCGGATTAGGCAACAGCGCCGTAAGGGGGAGATGTCCGCTATGGGTCTTGGTTGTGTAGAAACACCTGGGGAGAGGCGACACAAGGACGTCGCGGTTGGTGGGGCGCATTAATTATCCGGATTAATACTATGCCGTCATCGCCGCCATGAGCGGTCGGACACCCACGATGTTCATGACGCGGGTCAGATTGTAGGCCAGTACGTGCAGCGCCATCTCGGTGGCGACCTTTGGCAGCGTTTTCATCAGGAAATGGGTTGCCCCCATCCTGGCCTTGATCGTTCCGAAGGTGGGGACTGTCAGTATTTCTGTGTGAGGCCGGTTATCCGTCATGAGTTCACGAAACGCTCGTTGAACATGACGGCGAACTGCGTCTTTGCCTCAGCCCACTCGCGCGGCGGTCGTTTCCATTCCGCAGCGGCGTGGTTCAAAACCAAATATAGCAGCTTCGTCGCGGCGTCGTCAGAGGGAAAATGTCCTCTGGTTCTGACGGCGCGGCGCAGCTTCGAGTTAAGCGCCTCGATGGCATTTGTGGTGTAGATAATTCGCCGCACGCCTTCGGGGAAAGCGAAGAATGGTATCACGAGCTCCCAATTGCGGCGCCAGCTCTGCGCGATTGCCGGATACTTTGCGCCCCATGGACCTTGCGCAAAGGCGTCGAGGGCGGCCTGGCCAGCAGCAGCATCGGCCGCGCGATAGACAGTCCGTAACGCCTGCACCAGGCTCTTGCGATCCTTCCAGGAGGCAAAATCCATGGAATGGCGGATCAGGTGGACGATGCAGGTTTGAACGATTGTCTGTGGGAAAACGGCATTAATGGCCTCGGGAAAACCCTTCAGGCCGTCGACCACGGCGATGAGAATGTCCTGAACCCCGCGGCTCTTCAACTCGTTTACGACGCGTAGCCAGAATTTGGCGCCCTCGGTCTGTTCGATCCAGATGCCAAGAATCTCCTTGGTGCCGTCCGGTAGAACACCCAGCGCGATGTAGATCGCCTTATTGCGCACGAAGCCTTCATCGCGGACCTTGACCCGAATGGCATCGAAGAACACCAGCGGGTAGCAGATATCGAGGGGCCGGTTCTGCCATTCCGCAACCTCGTCCAGCACCGCGTCGGTAACCGCCGAGATCAGGTCGGGTGAAACGTCGATGCCGTAGAGTTCCTCGAGATGGCCACGGATCTCGCGGACCGTCATCCCCCGCGCATACATCGAGATGATCTTGTTGTCGAAATCCGGGAACCGACGCTGGTATTTGGCAATCAGCTTCGGATCGAATGTTCCGGCCCGATCCCGCGGCACCGACAACGTCATCTTCGAAGTGCCGGTCAGAACCGACTTCTTAGAATAGCCGTTGCGGTGATTGGACTTGCCCTCAACGCTGTCATCGTCCAGATGCTCGTCGAGCTCGGTATTCAAAATCCGCTCAGAGAGCGCCTTCTTCAGTTCGTCGACCAAGCCATCTTTATTGAATACATCCTTCGGATCGCGGCCGGCCAGAAGCTGGTCCAGCAGGTCTTTCTCGATTGCCATATGATGCTCCCTTGTCTTCCATCACTATGGCCTCACACACAAGATTCCTGACAGTCCCAAGGGGTGCTCAACCGTCTCGCGCCGCTGCCGCATCTTTTCCGGATGTTCGTCGAGCCGGCGCTGCACTGCCTCGAGAACGTGCTCATGCTCCCATCGCGCGATCCGGCGCTCCTTGCCGGTAGTACAGCTTTGCTTGATGGCGCAGCTCTGACAGGCATTGGTCCAATAGCGTCGCAAGACCAATCCATTTTCCTCGGTCGTATAGCGGTAGGCGAGCTTCTCGCCGGCAGGACAGATGTAAACGTCCTCCTCAGCCAGATAGCGGAAGTCCTGCTTGCCGAAGCGCCCTTGTGCCTTTGAGTTCGAGGTCATCGGCTTGGGCAGCGTGACCGTAATGCCCGCATTCTCGCAGGCCAGGATCTCCTCGCTGTCGAAGTAGCCGCGATCGGCGACGGCATCGAGCTTGTCCACGTCCAGTACCGCCTTGGTCTCGTTGGCCACATGGGAAAGTTGCGATCGGTCAGTCCCGTCGTTAGTTACCTCATGCATGACGATCAGATGATGCTTGGCCTCGACGGCAATCTGGACGTTGTAGCCGACGACGCCTGAGCCGCGGCCGCTGGTCGCCATCGAGCGGGCATCGGGATCGGTCAGCGATATCTGCTGGTCCGGGGTGGCAAGCATCTCGACCTTGAGACGCTCGAGACGTCGCATCTGCTGCTTCAGCGTCTCGATCTTCTCTTTGAGGCGGTTCGTCTTGGTTAGGAGTGCCTCTGACGGCTCCTGCCGGTCGGCAGTGTCGAGCTGCTCAAGATAGCGCGCCACGCTCTCCTCGATCTGCGCCATGCGCCGCTCCATCTTGGCGCGCGTAAAGTTCTTGTCGCGGTTGTTCACCGCCTTGAACTTGCTGCCGTCGATCGCCACGCTGGCTTGCGTCAGCAGGCCTATCGCGCGGCACAGCACAACAAAGCGCGCGCACACCTCGCGGATGGCACTGCCATTGTCCTTGCGGAAGTCGGCAATCGTTTTGTGATCGGGTACAAGCCGACCCGTCAGCCACATCACCTCAACGTTGCGCCCAGCCTCGTACTCAAGCCGCCGGCTCGACTGAACCCGGTTGAGATAGCCGTAAATATAGAGCTTCAGCAGCACCGACGGATGATACGAAGGTCGCCCGGTCGCCTCGGGATCGACCCCGTCAAATCCCAGCTCGGCCAGGTCGAGTTCCTCGACAAATGCGTCGATCACCCGGACCGGATTGTCCTCGCCGATCCAGTCTTCCAGGCACTCCGGAAATAACGTCGTCTGCCCGCGATCAACCCCCTCAACGAAGCGCCTCATTCGATCCTCCCGCATATCGCGCAAGAATCTTACCGCGAGAATCAAAGCAGGCGATGCGTTTTTACACAGGCTGGGTCATGAACCGCCGCGCCCACCACAGGCTGGCGCGACCGGTCTCACCCCAATAGCTGCCGCCCAGACACATGGATGGGGCGGCCGTTCAGGGCCAATAGGCGACATATGCGCTGAAGCAAAGGTCGCTTCATTCGATTACCTTATTCGCGCGCAGCACGAGTGAAGGTGGCACCTCGAAACCGATCGCCTTGGCGGACTGCAGATGAGCGATGCTTTCAATCCAGCGCCAAATGCCGGCCGGCGAAAATCGTCGGCTGACAGGTCAACCGGAAGCGCTCGAGCGTGGTGCAGAGTTTTGCCGCGGCGTTAGCGCTGGCGAGCGGTCCCAGCACCAGCCGCAATTCGGGGCGATTGGACTGCGGCGTTTCGCTCAGTGAAACCGTCGGCGCCAGCCCATCGAACAATTGCGGATGCGCGGAGCGGATGCCGGCCCAGCGCGCACGCAGCGCCTGGATCGAGACCGCGGAACCGATATCGACGCCGTATTCCATCGGCAGCGGCAAGGCGGGCGCGATCACGGCGGCGATCGCCGCAGGTGTCGCCGGCACCGGCGCTCCGTTGTCGGGCCACGGCGGCGCGGCTGTTGCTTTGGCCTGCTGCGCGATCGAGCCGGTGACATCGTCGACGCTGTGCTCGACCACGGCGAGCCGTGATTTCAGCTCGTCATTGTCCGCAGTGAGATCACGCACCGCGTCCGCAAGCTTTTTGGTCTCGGCGGCTTGGGCATCGAATGCGCGCACAACCGCCTGCGGCGGCGTTTGCACGGGTTGCACAATGGCGACGGTGCCGCCGCCCAGCGTCGACGCGGCAACCGCAGCGCGCTGCGAGCCGACGACGCCGCGGCTCGACAACACGGCGATCAACAAGGCCGTGGCAGCCGTCGAGCCCCAGACCACCACCCGCCACAGGCCATGCATGGTGACGGGAACCCTGGGCGCAGCCCTCTTGAGGTCCGCCTTCGCCAATCGCACTTCGTCTGCCATTTCCCGCCGCTCCGCAGTGCCGTCAGGCGAATCAGTGCTAAAAATCTAGCAGATTCTGACTATCGGTTGATCGTCTGCACGGCATTCCGGGGCGTTAGCCGGGAATTGCACGCGCGGCTTTCGATTGGGTGGCGGCTCGGATAAGACAGCGCCGCGGAGGTTTTGTTCGCGATGAAGGCTCGAACCTGCCTTGCGATCGTGCTCGCTGCCGGCGAGGGCACGCGCATGCGCTCGGCGCGGCCGAAGGTTTTGCACACTGTGGCCGGGCAATCGTTGCTGGCCCATGTGCTGACCGCGGTCGGCGCGGCGGGCACCACGGCAACCGCCGTCGTCGTCGGCCCCGGACAGGATGAGGTCGCGGCGGCAGCAAAGCGTGTGCTGCCCGGCGCCGCGATATTCGTTCAGCGCGAACGGCGCGGCACGGCGCACGCCGTGCTGGCGGCGAAGGCCGCGATCGTCAAAGGGCCGGACGATATTCTGGTCGTTTACGGCGATACGCCGTTGATCCGGCCGGCGACGCTCACGCGGTTACGCGCGCCGCTCGCCAAGGGCGCCGCGGTTGCGGTGCTGGCGTTCCGGCCGGCCGATCCGACCGGCTACGGCCGGCTGATCACATCGGGCGACGAGCTCATCGCCATTCGCGAGGAGGCCGATGCGAGCCCCCGTGAGCGCAAAATCGATCTGTGCAACGGCGGTATCATGGCGCTGGTCGGCAAAAGCGCGCTCGCCATCTTGAAGCGGATCGGCGACGACAATCGCAAACATGAATTCTATCTCACCGATGCGGTCGAGATCGCGCGCGGCATGAAGCTGCGCGCGGTCGCGGTCGAAGCCGAGGAGGACGACGTGCGCGGCATCAACACAAAAACGCAACTCGCCGAAGCCGAAGCGATCGCGCAAGCGCGCCTGCGCAAGGCGGCGCTCGAGGCCGGCGTGACGCTGGTCGCGCCGGAGACGGTGTTTCTCGCTGCCGACACCAAATTCGGCAAGGACGTCGTGGTCGAGCCCTATGTGGTATTCGGCGAAAAAGTGAAGATCGAGGACGGCGCGGTGATCCACTCGTTTTCGCATCTCGCCGGCGCCCATGTCGGCAAGGGCGTTTCGGTCGGGCCGTTCGCGCGATTGCGGCCCGGGACAAAACTCGGCGACGGCTCGCGCATCGGCAATTTCGTCGAGGTGAAGGAGGCGGTGATCGAGGCCGGCGCCAAGGCCAATCATCTGAGCTATATCGGCGACGCCTCCGTCGGCGCCGACGCCAATATCGGCGCCGGCACCATCACCTGCAATTACGACGGCAGCGCCAAGCACCGCACCGAAATCGGCAAGGGCGTGTTCATCGGCTCGAATTCGGCGCTGGTGGCGCCGGTCAAGATCGGCGAGGGCGCCTATGTCGGCACCGGCTCGGTGATTACTGACGACGTGCCGCCTGAGGCGCTGGCGCTGGGCCGCAGCCGCCAAGTGGTTAAGGAAGGCTGGGCGGCACGCCTGCGTGCGCTCAAATCCTTGAGCAAGAAGAAGGCTCATTCAGCCGATTGAGCGTTACGCCTTGCCCTTTGACCGGCACGGATTAATTAAGCTTTCGGCAAACAAATTTGTCACGAAGCGACACGTTATTTGATTTTCATTGGTAAAATGGTTGCGCTTTAACGGTTAACGCTCGAGGGGAAAGTTCTACCGGCATGTGCGGGATCATCGGTATCGTCGGCCAGGAGGCAGCCGCGCCGCAGCTGATCGATGCGCTCAAGCGCCTCGAATACCGCGGCTATGATTCCGCGGGCGTCGCTACGCTGGAGCACGGCGTGCTGACGCGGCGGCGCGCCCAGGGCAAGCTCAAGAACCTGGAGCAACGGCTGGCCAACGAGCCGCTGTTGGGAACCATCGGCATCGGCCATACCCGCTGGGCGACCCATGGCCGGCCGACCGAGAACAACGCTCATCCGCACGCCACTGAAAAGCTCGCCGTCGTGCACAACGGCATCATCGAGAATTTCGTCGAGCTGCGCCGCGAGCTGCAAGCCAAGGGCGCCAAATTCGTCACCGAGACCGACACCGAAGTGGTCGCCCACCTGGTCAGCCAGGAGATGGAGCGCGGCGCGTCACCGGTCGAGGCGGTCAGGGCTGCATTGCCGCGGCTGCGCGGCGCCTTCGCGCTGGCGTTCCTGTTTGCCGGCGAGGACAATCTTCTGATCGGCGCGCGGAAAGGCTCGCCGCTCGCCATCGGCTACGGCGAAGGCGCGATGTTCGTCGGCTCCGATGCGATTGCGCTGGCGCCGTTCACCGACACGGTGAGCTATCTCGAGGACGGCGACTGGGTGATCATCACCCGTAACAGCGCCGAGGTTCATGACGCGCAAGGCGCGGTCGTGCAGCGCGCGATGCTCAAGTCGCAAGCCTCCGTGATGCACATCGACAAGGGCAATCACCGCCATTTCATGGCCAAGGAGATCTTTGAGCAGCCCGAAGTCGTCGGCCATACGCTGGCCAACTACATCGAGATGGCGGCCGAGCGTGTGGCGCTGCCGATGCCGCTGCCGTTCGACTTTGCGAAATTGAACCGCATCTCGATCGCCGCCTGCGGCACCGCCTATTACGCCGGCATGGTCGCCAAATACTGGTTCGAGCGCTTTGCCCATCTGCCGGTCGAGGTCGATATCGCTTCGGAATATCGCTATCGCTCGGCGCCGCTCGGGCCCGGCGGCTTGGCGATCGTCGTGTCGCAATCGGGCGAAACCGCCGACACGCTGGCTTCGCTGCGCTATGCGCGCGAGCACCAGCAGCACGTTCTCGCCATCGTCAATGTGCCGACCTCGACCATCGCGCGTGAGAGCGACGTGGTGATGCCCACACTAGCCGGACCGGAGATCGGTGTCGCTTCGACCAAGGCCTTTACCTGCCAATTGGCCGCCCTGGCGACATTGGCCATTGCAGCTGGCCGCGCCCGCGGCGTGCTCTCGGAGAGCGACGAGAAGAAGCTCGTCCACGCGCTGATCGAAGTGCCGCGGCATCTTGCTGAAGCTCTTGCGCTCGAGCCCCAAATCATGGAGCTCGCCCGCGATCTCGCCAAATGCCGCGACGTGCTCTATCTCGGCCGCGGCACCAGTTTTCCGATCGCGCTCGAAGGTGCGCTGAAGCTGAAGGAAATCTCCTACATCCACGCCGAAGGCTATGCCGCCGGCGAGCTCAAGCACGGCCCGATCGCGCTGATCGACGAGACCATGCCGGTGATCGTGATCGCGCCCTACGACCAGATTTTCGAAAAGACCCTCTCGAACATGGAAGAAGTCGCCGCGCGCGGCGGCCGGCTGATCTTGGTAACCGACGCGCAAGGCGCGCGTGCCGCCAATTCAAAACCGTGGGTGACGCTCACCTTGCCGACCATGCCGGCGACGGTGACGCCGCTGGTTTATGCGGTGCCGGTACAGCTGATCGCCTATCACACCGCCGTCATCATGGGCACCGACGTCGACCAGCCGCGCAACCTTGCCAAGTCGGTGACAGTGGAATAGAGCCGCGCCGCAAAGGCGGCGTCGCTGCGCCGAGCCGGCAAAGCTCGTATATAGATTCAGCGCCAATGCCGGACCGGCGCGATTGGACCGCATGACCAACAACGAACAAGGCTTGCCTCTTAGCGCCCCGAAACCCGCGCCCGGCGCGGTGAGCCGCATCCGCAATTATTTTTTGACAGGGCTGATCGTCGCCGGACCGGTGGCCGTCACCTTGTGGCTGATCGGGTGGTTCGTCACCTGGGTCGACAATCTGGTGCGGCCGTTCATTCCGGTGACGTATCGGCCGGAAACCTATCTGCCGGTGCATATTCCGGGTTTAGGCCTGATCATCGCCTTTGTGGCACTGACGCTGCTCGGCTTTCTCACCGCCAACCTGGTCGGCCGCAAGATGGTCGACCTCGGCGAAAGTTTCTTGAGCCGCATGCCGATCGTGCGGCCGATCTACCGCACCGCGAAGCAGATCTTCCAGACTTTGTTCTCGAGCTCAGGCTCGAGCTTCCGCCGCGTCGGCCTGGTCGAATTCCCGTCGCCCGGCATGTGGTCGCTGGTTTTCCTCACGCAGTCGCCCAGCGCGGAAATTTCGGCGCGGCTGCCGGCGACCGAGCATGTCTCCGCCTTCATGCCGTGCACGCCGAACCCGACCACCGGCTTCTTCTTCTATGTGCCGCGGCGCGACGTGATCGATCTCGACATTACCGTTGAAGCGGCGATGCAGCTTCTGATGTCGGCGGGCATCATCCAGCCGGGCGGCGACGACGAGCAAAAGCGTCTCGCTACGCTTGCGCACACCGCGCGGGCCGCTCAGGTGGCGCGAACTCCCGAACCCACGGCGGCTAAATAAGCCGGCTCGCTTTTCCCGGCGATCTGCTATCGTCCTTGGGCAAATCAGTCCGGGGGATTGTCATGAATTTCGTTGAAGCGATCAAGTCAGGCTTTTCGCACTACGTTACATTCTCGGGCCGTGCGTGCCGGTCGGAATATTGGTTCTGGGTCTTGTTCGCGCTGATCGGCGGGGCGGTCACGGCGGGGCTCGATGCCGCCATCTTCGGCTACCGCCCCGGCGTGTCGCCGTTCAACGGCATCTTCGATCTGGTCATCTTTTTGCCGGGCATCGCGGTTGCCGCGCGGCGCCTTCACGATATCGATCGGACCGCATGGTGGCTGTTGATCGCGCTCACCGGAATTGGCGCCATACTTCTCGTCGTCTGGTATTGTTTCAAAGGAACGTCCGGCCCGAACCAGTTCGGCCCCGATCCGCTGCCATCGCATTGATTTAGCCGGCGCCGAGCAGTCGGATCGCCTCGTCGCGCGCGAACAGGTAGAGTAGCGCACGCAGCGCCTGCCCGCGTGGCGTTTGCAGTTTTGGATCGCGCGACAGCATCAGCGCGGCGTCATCGCGCGCCGCCGGCAGAAGCTTGCCGTGAAACTCGATGCGGGCGATGTGGAAGCCCGGCATGCCGCTTTGCCGGGTGCCGAGTACGTCGCCTTCGCCGCGCAGTTTTAGATCCTCTTCGGCGATGCGGAAGCCGTCGTCGGTCTCGCGCAGGATGGCGAGGCGGGCTTTTGCCGTCGGCCCAAGCGGCGCTCTGTAGAGCAACAGACAGGTCGAGCGCTCGGCGCCGCGGCCGATGCGGCCGCGCAATTGATGCAGCTGCGCGAGGCCGAAGCGCTCGGCGTGCTCGATGACCATGACGCTTGCTTCGGGCACGTCGACGCCGACCTCGATCACCGTGGTCGCCACCAGAAGCCGCGTCTCGCCCGCGGCGAAACGCTCCATGGCGCGGTCCTTGTCGGCGCCGCGCATGCGGCCGTGGATCAGATCGACCGTGGCGCCGAAGCGTTTTTTCAAAACCGCGTAGCGCTCTTCGGCGGCGGCGAGATCGATGCTTTCGGACTCTTCGACCAGCGGGCACACCCAATAGGCGCGGCGGCCTTCGTCGAGCGCGCGGGCGACCGCGTCCTCGACTTCGGCAAGCCGCGACAGCGGTATCGTCCGCGTATCGATCTTCTGCCGGCCGGCCGGCTTTTCGCGCAATTCGGAGACGTCCATATCGCCGAAAAAAGTCAGCACCAGCGTGCGCGGGATCGGCGTTGCGGTGAGCACGAGCAGATCGACCGCCTCGCCCTTGCGCGCCAAAGCCAGCCGCTGATGCACGCCGAAGCGGTGTTGCTCGTCGACGATGGCGAGCGCGAGATCGGCAAAGGCCACGTCCTCTTGGAATAGCGCATGGGTGCCGACGACAAGATCGATATCGCCCGAGGCGAGCGCCGAAATAATTTCGGGGCGTTCGCGCCCGCGCTCGCGGCCGGTGAGGATGGCGACGCGGATGCCGGCTTTGGCGGCGAGCGGCGCGATGGTGGCAAAATGCTGCCGCGCCAAGATTTCCGTCGGCGCCATCAGCGCCGCCTGGCGGCCGGCTTCGATCACGGTCGCGGCCGCCAACAGCGCGACCACGGTTTTTCCCGAGCCGACGTCGCCGTGCAAGAGCCGCAGCATGCGATGCGGCTGCGCCAGATCGGCGACGATATCGCCGACCGCGCGCTCCTGCGACGGCGTCAAGGAATAGGGCAGCGCCGCGACGATGCGTTGGCGCAAGCGGCCCTCGGCGGCGCTGCCGTGACCCGGGCGCTGCCGCATATGCGATCGCAACAATGCGAGCGCAAGCTGGCCGGCGAGCAGCTCGTCGTAAGCGAGCCGCGACCACGCCGCGCTCGCCGGATCGAGCGCCTCCGGTTCCTCTGGGCGATGGATGCTGCGCAGCGCGCCGGCAAAATCCGGATAGCGGTTGCGCGAGAGCCATGCCGCGTCCTGCCACTCCGGCAGTTGCGGGATGCGTTCGAGCGCCAGATCGACCGCCTTGCGCACCTGGTTCGGGTGCAGCCCTTCAGTCAGCGGATAGACCGGGTCGATCAGCGGCAGTTTGGCAAAGCCTTCCGCATCGACGACGCGATCGGGATGCAACATCTGCAAATGGCCGTCGTAGAACGTCGCGGTGCCCGACACGTAGCGCAGCTCCCCCTTGGGCAAGAGCTTTTGCAGATAGTCCTCGCGGGCTTTGAAATAGGTGATGGTCAGCGTGTTGGTGTCGTCGAAAGCATCGATGTTGTAGGGCGCGCGCGGCCGGTTCGGCGGCGGCGGCCGATGGCGCTCGACAGTGACGGCGACGGTGACCACCGTATCCGGCCGCACCTCGCTCAACTTCGGCTGATTGCGCCGGTCGACAAAGCCGGTCGGCAGGTGGAAGAGCAGATCGATGACGCGCGGCGGTTCGCCCTCGCGCGACAAGAGGCGCGCAAACAGCTTCTCCAGCTTCGGCCCGACGCCGGGTAGGGCGGAGAGGGCTGCGAAAAGCGGATTGAGCACGTTCGGCCGCATAGAATCCCACTGACATTTTGCGCGCCGTTCTCTATATACCCCTCGCCCGGCCGCGTCCGGGCTTTCGGCGTTTGGAGCCATCATGACGGAACGATCGAGCGAAGGCCTGGACGACCGGCGCAAGAAGCTCCTGTTCCGCGCCTGGCGGCGCGGCGTGCGCGAGACCGATCTGATCGTCGGCCGCTTTGCCGATGCCCATATCGAAAAACTCGACGAGCCTTCGCTGGATGATTTCGAACGGCTGATCGAAGTGCCCAATGCCGATCTTTATTCGTGGGTCAGCGGTGAAGCCGATATTCCGGCCAATTTTGACACCGCCGTGCTGCGGCAGCTCAAAACCTTTCACGAGCGCGCCAAGGAGGAGCGGTGACAGTGCCGGTGAAATTGCAGGCCCAGTCTCCGGCGGGACGCCTAAAGCCCGGCCGGCCGCTGACGCTCGCCGGCATTGCCGGCGGCGCCGAGGGCTTGGTCATCGCCGACCTGGCCCGCGCCATTGCGGCGGGTAACGCGCCGCCGGCGATCAGTGCGGCGGTGATCTGTCGCGACGGGCCACGCATGGCGATGCTATCGCGCGCGCTCGGCTTCTTCGCCCCCGATATCGAGATCTTGGAATTCCCGGCCTGGGATTGCCTGCCTTACGACCGGGTCTCGCCGCACGCCGCGGTCGTGGCACAGCGCATGATCGCCCTGGCGCGGCTCGCCGGCGTGAAGGGTCGCGAACGCCCGGCGGTGCTACTCACCACGGTGAACGCGATCCTGCAGCGGGTGCCGGCGCGCGACATCGTCGGCAAGCAATCGCTGTCGGCGGCGCCGGGCAACGTGCTGCCGATGAGCGGCATCACGCATTGGCTTGAATTGAATGGCTTCAATCGCGCCTCGACCGTGCGCGAGCCCGGCGACTACGCGGTGCGCGGCGGCATCGTCGATCTGTTCGCGCCCGGCATGGGCGACCCCGTGCGGCTCGATTTTTTCGGCGACACGCTGGAATCGATCCGCAGCTTTGATCCGGAAACCCAGCGCACCAACGCCGACCTGCGCGCGCTCGATCTCGTCCCCATGGCCGAGTTCCAGCTTACCTCGGACACTATCCGGCTGTTCCGCACCGGTTACGTCGCAGCATTCGGCGCGGCGGCGCCCGATGACGTGCTCTACGAAGCGGTCAGCGAAGGTCGCCGTTACGCCGGCATGGAGCATTGGCTGCCGCTGTTCCATCAGCGTCTCGAAACGTTGTTCGACTATCTCGGCGCAACACCCATCGCCATCGAGCCGCTGGCTGAGGAGGCCGCCCACGAGCGCCTCGCCCAGATCGCTGATTATTACCAGGCGCGCAAAGAGGCGCTCGATCAGACCGGGGCAGGGGCGCCCTACAAGCCGCTGCCGCCGGACCGGCTCTATCTCGCCGAGAACGAATGGCGCGAGCGCCTGGAGGACGTCGCGCTGGCGCGGCTGACGCCGTTTTCGGCGCCCGACGGTGCCGCCGATACGATCGAAATCGCCGCCCGCGCCGGCCACAATTTCACCGCCGAGCGCAGCGAACCCAACAAAAACGTGTTCGAGGCGGTGACCAAACACGTGCATGCGCTGCAAACGGCCGGCAAGCGCGCGATGATCGCGCTGTGGAGCGAAGGCTCGCGCGAGCGCATGGCGCACGTGCTGGCCGAGCACGGCCTGGTCAATCTCACCCCGGTCGCGTCCTGGCAGCAGGCGCTCTCCCTGTCGCGCCACGAGGTGGCGCTCGCCGTGCTCGGCGTCGAATCCGGTTTCGAGACCGCCGATGTCGCCCTGATCAGCGAGCAGGATATTTTGGGCGAGCGCCTGGTGCGTTCGCGCCGGCAATCCAAGCGCTCGGAAAATTTCATCGCCGAGGTGACGAGCCTCGCCGCC
This sequence comes from uncultured Alphaproteobacteria bacterium, assembly GCA_963821175.1. Lineage (GTDB taxonomy): Bacteria > Pseudomonadota > Alphaproteobacteria > Rhizobiales > Xanthobacteraceae > BOG-931. The sequence goes on along the minus strand of CAWGCU010000019.1, from coordinate 108,571 downwards.
GGCGACCTGGTCGTCCACGTCGACCACGGCATCGGCCGCTTCCACGGGCTGCGCGCCATCGAGGCCGCCGGCGCGCCACACGATTGTCTCGAGATTCATTATGCCGGCGGCGACAAGCTGTTCCTGCCGGTCGAGAACATCGAGCTGTTGTCGCGCTTCGGCTCGGAAGGCTCAGGCGTCGAGCTCGACCGGCTCGGCAGCGGCGCTTGGCAGGCGCGCAAATCGCGGATGAAGAACCGCATCCGCGAGATCGCGGGCGCCTTGATCAAAATCGCGGCCGAGCGGCTCTTGCACGAAGCGCCGCGGCTCACCGTCGCCTCGGGCCTCTACGACGAGTTCTGCGCCGGATTCCCCTACGAGGAGACCGACGACCAGCTCGCCGCCATCGGCGCAGTGCTCAACGATCTCAATTCCGGCCGGCCGATGGACCGGCTGGTTTGCGGCGACGTCGGCTTCGGCAAGACCGAAGTCGCACTGCGCGCCGCCTTCATCGCCGCCATGAACGGCAAGCAGGTCGCTGTCGTGGTGCCGACGACATTGTTGGCGCGCCAGCACACCAAGACGTTCACCGAGCGCCTGCGCGGGCATCCGCTGAACATCGCGCAGGCCTCGCGCCTCGTCTCGACGAAGGAACTGGCGAGCGTGAAGAAGGGCATCGCCGAGGGCGCGATCGACATCGTCATCGGCACCCATGCGCTGCTCGGCAAATCGATCAAGTTCAAGGATCTCGGGCTGGTCGTCGTCGACGAAGAGCAGCATTTCGGCGTCGCGCACAAGGAGAAGCTCAAGCAGTTGCGCGCCGAGGTGCACGTGCTGACGCTGACCGCGACGCCGATCCCGCGCACCCTGCAATTGGCGCTGTCGGGCGTGCGCGAAATGTCGATCATCGCCACGCCGCCGATCGACCGGCTGGCGGTGCGCACCTTCGTCTCGCCGTTCGACGGCATCGTGGTGCGCGAGGCGCTGTTGCGCGAGCGCTATCGCGGCGGCCAGGCGTTCTATGTCTGCCCGCGCATCGAGGATTTGGCCGAAGCCAAATCCTTCCTCGATAAGCACGTGCCGGAAGTACGCGTCGCCGTGGCCCACGGCCAGATGCCCCCGACCGTGCTCGAAGACATCATGAGCGCGTTCTACGACGGCAAGTTCGACGTGCTGCTCTCGACCACCATCATCGAATCCGGCCTCGATATCCCGACGGCCAACACGCTGATCGTGCATCGCGCCGACATGTTCGGCTTGTCGCAGATCTATCAGCTGCGCGGCCGGGTCGGGCGGGCCAAGTTGCGCGCTTACGCGCTGCTGACGCTGCCGGCGAACCGGCGCATCACGCCGCAGGCCGAGCGCCGCCTAAAAGTGCTGCAATCGCTGGATACGCTGGGCGCCGGCTTCCAGCTCGCCTCCCACGATCTCGACATCCGCGGCGCCGGTAATCTTCTGGGCGAGGAACAATCCGGCCACATCAAGGAAGTCGGCTACGAGCTTTATCAAGAGATGCTCGAGGAAGCGGTGATGAGCCTCAAAGCGGGGCTCAGCGGCCCGATCGCGGAAAAATGGTCGCCGCAAATCACCATCGGCACGGCGGTGCTTATTCCGGAGGAGTACGTCGCCGACCTGCCGGTCCGCCTCGCGCTCTACCGCCGCCTTGCGGAGATCGAGGACGAGCGCGACATCGAATCCTTCGCCGCCGAGCTCGTCGACCGCTTCGGCCCGCTGCCGCAAGAGGTGGAATATCTCCTGCAAGTCGTCGCCATCAAATCGCTGTGCCGGAGAGCCAATGTCGAGCGCATCGAGGTCGGGCCGAAGGGGGCGGTGCTGGCGTTTAGGGAGAATATTTTCAGTAATCCGGAGGGGCTCATCGCCTATATCAACAAACACCCCGAAGGGGCGCGGGTGCGGCCGGATATGAAGGTGGTGTTTTTCGATGAGTGGGAGACGGCGCCGGAGCGGTTGAAGGGCGCGACGGGAATTTTGCGGACGCTGGTTGGGATTGCGGAGAAGGGCGCCAAAGCGGCGTAAAGCAGTCAATCCAGCGCGTCTGAGATACTTAGAGGCCTCAAGCACAATTTCTTACGTTGGAATGATGTAATGTTAGGGATTGAAAAGAGGTATGTCGAACGCACGGCACGGACCAAATCAACATCATTCGTGAATCAGTTGATCTTTGGTAACTTTGCGGGCGCGCTCGTTTTTCTGTTCGGCGCGTTCCAGATTTGGATTAACTCAAAGTCGCCGACGGATATTTTTGGTGCAATATTCTTTTTATTGGCTTCTCGTCCGGGCTGCGTTTTTCTTATTTGGGATGGCGCGCCGCTAAACGGCAAAAGGAGCTAGACATTCGTTGATGGCGCACAGCGAGTAGGGTGGGCAAAGCGAAGCGTGCCCGCGTCTGACTTGCAGTTTGCGTTGACGCTGACGTGGGCACAGCGCTGCGCGCTTTTGCCCACCCTACGCTTGCTGAAAAGGAAGGAGAAGGTCGATGGACGCAAGAAGAGAGAGCGAGCGTACCCCCATGAATAACCGCACGACGGTGGAACGGAAGTCCGAGCGTGAGCTCGTCGTTACGCGAACCTTCAACGGCCCGGCGCGCATCGTGTTCGAGGCGTGGACCAAGCCCGAGCTGCTCAAGCGGTGGTGGGCACCGAAGTCGACAGGCGTGTCCCTGCTTTCCTGCGAGGCGGATGTTCGTGTCGGGGGCAGGTACCGTTTCGAGTTCGGCCACGAGGCCTCAAAGCCTATGGCGTTCTTCGGTAGGTACATCGAGGTGACACCGCACTCGCGCCTGGTCTGGACTAATGACGAAAGTGACGACGGTGCCGTCACCACGGTGACCTTCGAGGAAAAAGGTGGCAAGACGCTGCTGGTCATGCACGAACTCTATCCCTCGAAGGAAGCTCTCGACGGTGCCATCGCCGGGATGGAGGGTGGGATGCCCGAGACGTTCGCGCAACTGGACGAGCTTCTCGTCACCCTGGGCGTGAGCGTGGGACGGTCATGAAGCGAGCGTGGGGTAGGCAAAGCGAAGCGTGCCCATGACTGACTTGCAGTTTGCGTTGACGCTGACGTGGGCACAGCGCTGCGCGCTTTTGCCCACCCTACGCTTGCTGCGGCAACGAATCTTTTTCAAGTGAAATTCGTTTTGTGCCGTTTCGCCAGGGGCGGCCCCGCAAATTCAATGGCTCGCATACAAGAAACGCCCAGTTTTCCGTCGCTTAACGGAGAGCCTCAGGGCAATTTCGTTGCCGCTTGACTCGTCTCCCCCATCCGCTAACAGGCGCCCCATCCCGCCCAACGTAAGGGGACGTCAACCGGTGACGCCGACTGACGGGGCGGGTGCGGTTCCTGCGGGCGGCGGCTCGTCACTGCCGCTCCCGGGCGGTCCGGGCATCGACCCCGCCGGCATTACGACCGGCGCGCGAGGTGCTTCGCTTAAGCACGATGCCAAGGCGCAGGTAACGCCTGCGCACTGCATCGCATGAAGCGCGGCCTGGATCGAGCTTCGGCAATTGGCCGGAGCAAGCGCCGCGGTAGGGCGCCGAAAGGCGAGCGCGCTGCGCTCAGCGCGCGCCGCATCCGACGATGCGGCCAATTCATTTGCGCCTTTCGGCGCTCTGCCTCCCCTTATTTTTTTGGAGGCGAACACTTCGTGCCGTTCTTTGCCAAAACTCGGATGCGGATGCATCGCGAGAACGATTGCTCTTTTCACCTCTCCCCGCCGCGCGGGGAGAGGTCGAGTGAGCGGAGCGAACGAGGGTGAGGGGGCCTCTCCGCGATTCTGAGCTGATAGGGAGTTTATCGGCAGCCCAGCAAACGCCTCCAACACTCAGGCAGCGGCGACGCCCCCTCACCCCGCCCTCTCCCCGCACGCGGGGAGAGGGAGCAGCGAGCGGCGCGCGAACAGAAAATGAGGAAACAACAATGCCAGCAACACGCCACAAAAAACCGGACGATCGTCCCCACACCCCGAAACGGCTGACGCCGGAACAGGAAAGCGCGCAACGCAAAGCGGCCTTTGCGGTGATCCGCGCGCTGTTCTGTCAGGTGACGCAACCGTGGCACAGCTGCCGGCGCGGCTATTGCCGGCGGCCTCATTGCTGCATCGGCGATGCCGGCCCTTGCCTTAAGCGCCACTGGCCGCTGATGACGAAGGCTGCGCAAGACAGAGCGCACGCTGAAGTCATCATCGGCGGCCCGCAACGCGTGCGCCCGCAGACGAGCATGGAAGGGAGATTGCGCCGCTTTCCGCCGTCGAATTTCGTCCATTGAGGGTGCACAATGGGAGGGTGCTGCCGCAGGCAAAAGGAACAAGCCCATGGCCGAAGACAAGCAAACTATCTGGCCGCTGCCGCAATTCTACTTTGTGGTCAAGTTCGGCGACGGCAACGAAGCGAAATTTCAGGAGGTGACCGGTCTCGACACCGAGAACCGGCCGATCGAGTTTCGCCACGGCGACAACCCGGTGTTCGCCCCGATCAAGATGCCTGGCCTGCATAAAGTCGGCGACGTCACTTTGCGCAGAGGCGTCGTCGCCGTCGATAGCGATTTTTGGGACTGGTTCAACGAGATCAAGCTCAACACCGTTAAGCGTCGGACCGTGGTCATCAAGCTTCTCGATGAGACCGGAGCGCCGAAGATGGTGTGGACGCTGAACAATGCGTGGCCAACAAAAATCACCGGCACCGATCTCAAAGCCGAAGGCAACGAAGTCGCGATCGAAACCTTGGAGCTCGCGCACGAGGGTATCGATCTGAAATCGGCATGATGGCCGGGCGGTTGAAGGTCACACAGGAGGATGAGAAAATGCAAAAACTTTTAGTTGCCGGCTTGCTCGCATTGGTTTTCGTCACATCGGCATTGGTGACACAGGCTTTCGTGACACCGTCTCTCGCCGACGAGCCCATCAAGGTCACGGGCTGCGTGGCACCGGGCGTCGAAGCAAAATGTCTGGTGCTTCGAACCATGACCGGCAAAACGTACGACATAACGGCTGCAAAGCCTGCTCCGACGCCGGGTACCTACGGCGACGTCGATGGCACCCTTAAGACCGAAGGCGTGACCACCTGCCAGCAGGGTCCGGCCATCAATCCCGCGACCTGGACCGAGACGGGCAAAGTCTGTCCGAAAAGCTGATCCAGAATTAATCGAGCGTCGCCCGCACGACATGGTGGAAATAAACGGCAGGGCAAGTCAGCAAGACGGGCGCCGCGTCGGCGGACGCCCTGTCATGGGACTTTACGCGGTCAAAGCCCTGGGGCGATCTGCACCTTGTAGGGCACGGGTTTTTTGGTGCCTTGGCCGACGACGAAAACCTTGTTGGTGAACAACGACGCCGGCACGGTGCGGACCACGGTTTGCCCGGCCGGAACCTCGACGGTCCAATCGTTGGAGAAGCCGCATGGGTTTGCTGCCGGGCCGATGCAGTAAGTGAGCGCATAAGGCACACCGGCATTGACCGGCGGCGCGCTCATGGTGAGCCGCACCAACGACGGCAGCGGCATGTGCGGATGGAGCACGACGGATTTTGGCGGCGCGTGCGGCGGAATGGTGCCGCTGAGCGTATAGGCAGACGCTTGGGCCGCCAGCGCGAAAACCGCAGCGCCCGCGATCATGATCGTCCGTGCGACTTTCATCGGTTCGGCCTCCCCAGATTGGAATACCAACATCGTCAAGTAGTGGACGATCAAAGTACACCAACTAGTCCCGCTCTGGGAAGGTGGTTAGGCCTGCATCCGCGCGTGGCGCCCCGAGACGCGCGCAATGGCGTTGGCGAGGTATTCCGGCGATTGCGCGCCGGTGACGATGACGCTGCCGCCGAAGATGAAGCAGGGCACGCCGTCGATGCCGGCTTCCTTGGCGCTGTTGGCTTCGCCTTCGATGCGCTCGACGTCGGCGTCGCTGGCCAGCAAACGCCGCACCAGGTCGCCGTCCATGCCGCAATCGACCGCGGCCTGGATCAGAATTTTGGGATCGCTGAGATCGGCACCTTCGGCGAAGTAGAGCTCCATCAGGCGCTGCTTCATGCGCGCGGGATCGGTGGCGCTGCGCGACCAAAGAATGAGACGATGGCAGTCGAGCGTGTTGGGCTGCCGGGTCATCTTATCGGGGGCGTAGACCAGCCCTTCCATGGCGGCGGCGCCGCCGACCCGCTCGGCGATCGCGGCATAGCGTTCGACGGAGCCGAATTTGGTTTCGAGATAAGTCTGCCGGTCGATACCTTCGCGCGGAATCCAGGGATTGAGGAAATAGGGCCGCCAGTTGATGTTGACGGCGACGTCGGGGCTCAGCGCCAGCGCCGCTTCGAGCCGGCGCTTGCCGATATAGCACCACGGGCAGACCACGTCGGAGACGACGTCGATATGCACGGACCCTGGCTCGGCGGGTTGTTCGGTTTGTTGCGCCATGACGCTGTCCTTCGAGGCCTTGGGCGAGTCTTTGCGCGAAGTCTTGGGCGTCAAGCTTAGCCCATGTGCCGCGATGGAGGGAATTGGTCTCGGCAACGAAGAGCAGGCTATTGTCGCATGCCTGTCATCGTCCAGGCGCTTCGCCGACGACCCTGGCGATCAAGGAATCGACGCTGTCGGTGGACTTCAAGGTCGCCAGCGTCACCGCGGCGTCGATCCCCGTGCGCTTTTTCTCCGGCGCCAGCATGGTGTTTTTCAGAACGCTGGCGATGCGCCGGGCGATGACATGGGCTTCGCGCAAATCGGTCTCGGTGAACACGGCGAAGATCGAATTGTCGGCCTCGCGGCAGGCAAAATCCACCTGGCGCATCAGCCGGCTCAACACGCGCGCGGCATCGACGCTGAGGCGGCGGTTGGCGTGCGTGAAGGAAAAGCGCGCGATGGAGAGCCCGATGCCGCGTTTCTCCGCGTCATCGACGGCGCGGTTGAGATCACGCCAGAACGCCTCGTTCGCCAACAGTCCGGTGTCGGGATCGACCATGCCGTGGGCGTCGAGCGATTTGAGCATGCGGCGCAGCCGCTGGCCGAAAGCGTGCACGCGCACGAACGGCATGAAGCGCTCGACGAGGCGCTCGGGCCCCTCGGCGGTGCGCTCGAGATTGGGCAGGCCGAGGCAAAACGGCTCGATGGTGGCGGGATGGCCGCCGAGCACGGCGACCGGCAAGTCACGAAAGCGCACATCGTCGGCGAGCACGGTGAGCAGCGCCTCGACGATGCGCGGGCCAAAGCCGTCGCCGATGACGATGCCGTCGATGTCGCGGGCGTTGAGCGTGCGCGCCGCGCTCTCGACGCTGAGCGCGCCGATCAGGCCGACGCGTTCGCCGAGCGCAACGGAGAGCGCCGGATAAGATCGGCCGCGGCCGATCAGCAGTACGGTGGCGTCGTCGAGCGGATCGCTCGACGGCAATTCGGGCGGCAATTCACCGCGCGAGGAGAGCGTCGAGGTGCGGCGAAGCACCGTGGCGTGCAAGGCACGAATACGCAGAAGACTTATGAGCCGGCGATTGATCCGTTCGACCGGTGCGTTGATGGCAATGGCCAGCGCGTCCGGCAAAACCGGTACGCCATCGTCTCGCGTGCGCGAGACGATCGGCGTGAAGGCGCGATCGTTTTTCTTGCCGGCGGCGGCGAGCGCCTTGGCCAGGGCCGCCACGCGCAACGGCTCACCTCCGGGCTCGGCCAGCACGATCGCTTCGGGCTCGACGGAAGCAAGCGCCGCCGCAGCGTCCGCCCAACCGACTTCGATGATCGGGAAGGCGCCTTCGGCGCGCAATGCCGCAACGACATCCACGGCCGGGCTATCAGCAACGACGACAAACGGACCTTGCAGCGCCATGGTCGAATGCAGGATTAGAGGAATGGCGCCCGACAATAGCCAATGCGCTGTTAATGGCGCGTCAACGCCCGGCCAAGTTGCGTATCCGCAGCTGGGCCTGGCCTTCGCCGCGGTCAACAAAGGCCTCGGCCACGATCGGGTTGACGCCCGTGGCATTGAGCGCGGCCTGCACGGCGTAACGGTCAACCGCATTGCCGACCAGGCGCTGGCCGAGCAGCGGATCGGGCAAGGTTGCCAGCGTCGCGCCGCTATCGAGGCGGCCAAGCGTGTCCTGCAAATCGTGCAGCGGGAAGCGGTAACCGCCGACATTGACGATACCCGGCGGAGCGCCGGTGATCGCCAGGGTGCGAGAGCCGGGATCGAGCCGGCAGGTATAGCCGCTGTCGATCAGGCCGGCGCGACCGATGGCGAGATGGGGCTGCCCGGAGCGTTCGGCGCCGAGCGGAAAATTGTGATGCGGCACCATCGGCCCGCGCAGCGCCACGGTGCCGTGCGCCGTCGCCGTCACTTCAGCAACCACGATCGCGCCCGGGCTGCCGCGCGGCGCGACGATGCCGCCGAAGGGAATGGGCGCGGGCCGTCCGACTGGACCGCGGCGCGCGGCGACGACACTGATCTCGCCGAAAATGGATACGTCGACCAAAACGGTGTCGCGCTCGCGCCAATCGGGACTGGTGCCGAGCCGCTCCGGCGAACGCCACGGCGCCAGCACGCAGGCGGGACCGGTGCGCGAGAACACGCCGGCCTCGGCCAGGCGGAACGCGACCGGGCCCGGCACGACCAGCGCGCCGCAACGGTCATCGCCGCGCCATTGGCCGACCAGGACCGGCGGATCGAACGGGTGATGCAGCAAAAGCTTGCCGCCACTCAACAGCCAGGGCAGCAGCGTCAAGCAGATGCCGGCGAACGACGACGGCGCCAGCGTCGACAGCATGGTCGCGTCCTGCACCAGCCGGCTTTCCAGGAGCACGCCAAGGCCGCCGGCCAGCAATTGCAGATGACTGCGCGCCACCGGCACGATGCCGCCTTCGCCGACGTCGAAGGTGATGGCGGCAAGGTGGGCGGCCGGATTGCTTGCCCGTTCGCGGTCGAGCAGCGGCACAGGATCGAGCGTTTCAGCCGTGAACAAATCGTCGAACGACACGACGCCGTCGGGCAAATCGGCGCCAAAGCCGCAGACATAGCGGATCGAAAACACGTCGGCCGCAACGCGCATGGCGAGCTGACAATGATTGAAGCTGCCGACATGGCCGATAGTGATCAGCGCCTTGGCGCCGATCCGCGTGAGCGCAGCAACCGCATCGGCGCGGCGCCACAACAGCGGCAGCGGTGCCGCAATCATGCCGGCGCGCATCACGCCGAGAATGGCGAGAATGTTTTCAACAATGTTGGGCAGTTGGATGCCGACGATGGCGTCGGTCGGTAGCTGCATGTGGCGCAGTCGCCCGGCGATCGCCGAGACCATGCGGTCGGCCTGGGCGAAGGTGAGGCGCCGCGGCGCGCCATCGGTGAAAGTTTTCCGGTTCGGCGCATCGACAAGCGCCAGCGCCTCGGGCCGGCGCTGCGCGACGCGGCGGAAAATCTCGTCGATGGTGACGCGGCTCGCGTTTTGCTGCGGCTGCGCGGCGTTGCCTGCCGGCTCGTCGAGGATCATTGCAGCCCGGATCCTTGTTTGGCCGGCTGGTGCCACCAGGTCTCGGGCAAATAGCCGTACAGCGAGGTGCGCGCCGGATGCTGGACATAAGCCCAGCGCGCCACCCATTGCTGCGGCAGGTAGAACAGCGGCACCACATAAGAGCCGGAGATCAGCACGCGATCGAGCGCTCGCACGGCGTCGACGAAGTCGTCGCGTTCGCGCGCACGCAGCATGGCCGCGATCATGGCGTCGATGGCGGCGCTCTTCACGCCCATATAGTTGCGCGTGCCTTGTTGATCGGCCGCTGCCGAGCCCCAGTAAACGGCCTGCTCGTTGCCGGGCGACAGCGACTGCTCCCAGCGGTATTCGATCATGTCGAAATCGTAGGTCGAGCGGCGCTGATCGAATTGCACGGCGTCGACCAGGCGCACTTTTGCGTCGATGCCGGCGCGGGCGAGCTGGCTCGAAAAGGTCAACGCCAGCCGCTCCTCGTCCTTGCTGGTGACCATGATCTCGAAGCTGAACGCGCGATGGGTGGTGCGATCGCGCAACTTCGTGCCGTCGAGCTCGTAACCTGCGGCGCGAAACAGCGCGAGCGCTTGACGCAAAGTCTCGCGGTCGCGGCCGGAGCCGTCGCCGTCCGCCGGCGACCAAGTGCCGTCGAGCACGTCGGGACGCACCGCATCAGGGAAGAGCGCCAGCAGCGCGCGCTCACGTTCGTCCGCCGGCCGGCGATACGCCGACAATTCGGAATCGTCGAAGTAGCTCGCACTGCGCTGATAGAGATTGTAGAACAGGTCGCGGTTGACCCAACGGAAATCGAACAACAGCGCGATCGCCTGCCGCACGCGGATGTCGGAAAAAATCGGCCGCCGCGTATTGAAAACGAAATCTGAGGCGAATTTCGGCAGGCCGCTTGCGAACAAATCCTTGACCACGCGGCCGTCGCGCACGGCGGGAAAGTCGTAACCGGTCTGCCAGCGGCCGGGATCGGTCTCGGCGCGCACGTCGTAGAGCCCGGCCTTGAAGGCTTCGAAATAGGCGTTGCCGTCGCGATAGAAATCGAATCGCAGCTCGTCGAAGTTCCATAAGCCGCGATTGATCGGCAGATCGCGGCCCCAATAATTCGGATCGCGCTTGAAGGTGACGCTTTTGCCGGCATCGATGGCGGCGACCACGTAAGGGCCGCTGCCGATCGGTTTCGTCAGCGTCGAGCTCTCGAACGTCGCGGCATCGACGGCGTGTTTCGGCAGCACCGGCATCAGCGCGATGATCAACGGCAATTCGCGGTCGCCGGCTTCGGCAAAATCGAAGCGCACGGTGCGCGTGTCGAGAATCTCGGCCTTGGCGACCTTGGCATAATAGGTGCGATAATTCGGCCGGCCGTGATCGCGCAGAAGCTGCCAGGAGAAGGCGACGTCCTCGGCGGTGACCGGCGCGCCGTCGGAAAAATGCGCCGCCGGATCGAGCGCGAAGGTCACGGAACTGCGCGCGTCGTCGGTATCGATGGTGCGCGCCAACAGGCCGTATAGCGTGAACGGCTCGTCATAGCTGCGCGCCATCAGGCTCTCGACCACATAGCCACGGATCGGCTGCACCGCGAGGCCCTGAACGATCATCGGATTGAGGCTGTCGAAGGTGCCGAGCACGCCTTCGACCAGCCGCCCGCCCTTCGGCGCGTCGGGGTTCGCATAGGGAAGCGCGATAAAACCGTCAGCCATGGCCGGTTTGCCGTGCATGGCGATAGCATGAGTCGGTTCCGCCAGCGCAGGCGACGCCATGCCGGCAAGCGCCAGCGCGCCGCAAAGCGCGGCCCGCACGGCGGCACAGGCATTTGTCTCAACGGCCATCGCAAACGACCCGGCAAACAAAGATTCGCTAGGCATCGGCCTAATGTAACATGGCAACGACCTCACGCCGCGCTCGTGGCGTTATCCATGAACAATGCGGCGCCCCGCGGTCCGGCCGCGCCGGCCTTTATCTTGCGGCGCAATTGGGCTATCTGGCCGCTGGGCGAGGGTCACGCTGTTGCCGTATTCTGCGTCGAAGGACCCTTAAGGGGCGCCGCTTGGCGCGAGCCGCGGCAACGGATATGGGTTCGGCCCGATATCGGACATTGAATTTCGCAAGTCCGGCCAGCCAGATCGATGGCATCGACGGATGGGCCGGCGGCAGCACGAAAGAGGACGGCAACTCATGACTTATTCGATCGCGGCGCCGGCAGGACCGCTCGGCCGCAAACTTGCTGCCATCACCGGGACCTCAATCCTGACCGTCGCGTTCGCCGTGGCGATGAGCACGCTGGCTTCCGCGCAGACGCCGGCCCCCGCGCCGGCCGCGCCAGCCGCGCCGACGCCAGCCGCCCCCAAGCCGGCACCGGCCAAAAAGCCTGCCGCCAAACCCCCTGCGGCCCAGACCACCCCGCCGGGCGACGCGCAGCAGGCGCCGCCGCAAGGTCAGGCCCAGGGCGGCGACCAGGTGCAGCTGATCTTCTCGCCGTGGACGAAATTCTGCCTCAAGGGGCAGGAAGCCAATGCCAAGCAGGTTTGCTTCACCGGCAAGGATGCCCGCATCGAGTTCGGCATGCCGGTGGTCGCCGCCGTGCTGATCGAGCCGGAAACCGAGCCGAAAAAGATTTTGCGCGTAACGCTGCCGCTCGGCATGCAGCTCATTCACGGCACTCGCGTCATCATCGACCAGAACCAGCCGATGACCGCGCCCTATGTGATCTGCTTCACCAACGGCTGCATGGCCGACTACGAGGCCAGTGCCGACATGATTACCAAAATGAAGAGCGGGCAGGGCCTGGTCGTGCAGGCGATCAATTCGACCGGCCAGCCGATCAGCCTGGTTCTGCCGCTGACCGATTTCGCCAAGGCCTATGACGGTCCGCCGACCGATCCGAAAGTCTTTGAGGAACAGCAGAAGAAGTTGCAGGAAGAGCTGCAGCGGCGCGCCGACGAAGCGCGCAAGAAGCTGGAACAGCAGCAGGGCCAGCCGCAGGCTCAGGCCCCCAAGCAATAAATAAAGGGAGTTAGTGCATCGACGCCGCGCGCGGGCGATAACCGCCGCGGCCGTCCTGCACGAAGACTTCGGCGACCTGCGGATGCCGCACCGGCTCGCCGCTATTGTCCGGCAATAAATTCTGCTCGGACACGTAGGCGACGTATTCGGTCTGGTCGTTCTCGGCGAACAGATGATAGAACGGCTGATCCTTGTGTGGACGGATTTCCGCGGGGATCGCCTCGTACCATTCGTCGGTATTATCGAATATCGGATCAATGTCGAACACGACGCCGCGGAACGGATAGAGCCGGTGCCGGACGACCTGGCCGATCTGATATTTGGCGTTCCGAATCTTGCTCATGGCAGCGCCTAAATTACAGCCTGTGCGGCGCGATCATGCAAGGCCGCAATTGTGGCGAGCCGCCGGTGCGGCGGTTTCCTTGGCGGTTTTTGGGACGGTTTCATAGCCCGTATTTGGCCGCCATATCGGGGTCTTTCGCGGCGACGAGCCGTGCCAGATCGACCAGCACCTTGGCCTGTTTCCAGGTCGCGTCGTCCTGCATCTTGCCGTCGATCATCACCGCGCCAGAGCCGTCCGGCATCGCATCGATGATCTTCTTGGCGAAGGCGACTTCGGCCGGATCGGGCGAGAACACGCGTTTGGCGATCGGCACTTGGTTCGGGTGCAGCGTCCAGGCGCCGACGCAGCCCATCAGAAAGGCGTTGCGGAACTGCGCCTCGCAGGCGGCGCCGTCTGAGAAATCGCCGAACGGGCCGTAGAACGCTTTGATTCCGGCCGCGGCGCAGGCATCGACCATTTTGGCGATCGTGTAGTGCCACAGATCCTGCTGAAAGGCTGAGCGCGGCGCGTCGGCGGGCGCACCCGGCGTGGCGTCGGCGAGCACTTTGTAGTCGGGATGGCCGCCGCCGACCCGCGTCGTCTTCATCGCGCGGGAGGCTGCGAGATCGGCGGGGCCGAGACTGATGCCGTGCATGCGCGGCGAGGCGCTGGCGATCGCGGCAACGTTGTTGACCCCTTCGGCGGTCTCGAGGATGGCGTGGATCAGGATCGGTTTTTTGACGCCGTGCTTGGCTTCGAGCTGCGCCAGAAACTGATCGAGATAATGAATGTCCCAGGCGCCTTCGACCTTCGGCAGCATGATGACGTCGAGCTTGTCGCCGACTGCAGCGACGATCTCGGTGATGTCATCGAGCACCCACGGCGAATTGAGCGCGTTGATGCGCGTCCACAGACCGGTCTCGCCGAAATCGCAACTCTTGGCCATGGCGATGAAGCCGGCGCGTGCGGCCGCTTTGGCGTCGGCGGGAATAGCATCTTCCAAATTACCGAGCACCGCGTCGACCTGATGCACCAGCTCGGGCACCCGCGCCCGCACTTTTTCGATATGCGGCGGCACGAAATGGATCATGCGCTCGAGCTTGAGCGGCAAGTCGCGCAACGGCGCCGGCGCCCCGATCGCGAGGGCTTTAAAGAAATTGCGCGGCAGTTTCATACGGCTGTCCCTGACGTCCCGATACGCGACGGTAGGATGAATAGCGCCATCCCGCCAAGCTGCTTTTGACGCCAGCCCTGCCTATGAAATGACATTAAGCGACGGCTTGCGGCGTGGTCGCTACCGGCTTGTTCTCCCCGGTCAGTTGTCAGATGATTATTGCCGTGCACCAGGGGAGATGAGCTGTGCGCGCAAAACTGCTTTTCATGTGCCTTGCAGTCGGTGGACTTGTGAACGCCGCCGCGACATTGCAAGCCGATGCCCAACCGGCGGCCGCCGCCGAGGCGGAGATGGCGAAGTACAATGTCAATGTCGGCAAGAATTATTGGGCCAGATTCTCCGCGATGCTCTTGGACAAACCCATCGCCAACGGCGATTATGAGCTCGTCCCCACGGGGACTCACTTCAAAATCGACGGCGTCGTGGAGGGCCTCGTCCGTAACGTCACGGAATATGTTCCGAATAAAGGGCAGTACTATTATCGCGTCGTCCTCGATAACGGGCAGACCCGGTACATCAGTCCTGGAATGTTGAGCAACGTCGCGACCGATGTCGACCCTGTCGTGGCAGCCGCGGAATGCAAGCGCCGAGGAAATCCGCGCGTTGGCATGACGGCCAAACAGGTGGAAGCGACATGTTGGGGCAAGCCCGACCATGTCAACCGCAAGGAATCAGCGCGCGGCATTGCCGAGCAATATGTCTACGGCGACGGCCGCTTCGTCTATCTGCACGACGGCGTCGTCACGGAAGTGCAAATCCGGGCCGCAGCCCGGCAGCAACCATAGGCCGGCGGCGCTGGTGGCGGCGTTGCGCTGTTGCTTTCCCAAGGTTCGTCACACCATCTCGCCGCGCATCAGCCGCGGCTGCGAGGCCGCCGGCGCCACGCCTTCGCGCATCAGCGCGCGGCGCAACGGGCCGATGCGATCGACGAGGTAGAGCGACAGGCCGCGGGCGCCTTGGGCGGGCAGGAAATCGGTGAGCAGGCTGCGGTTCAAGAGATCGACCGCGATCGAGCGGCTGGTGACGTCGGCGCGGCGTTGGGTGTCGTAGCGCGCCAGCACCTGCGGCGCGCCTATATCGATATTTTGTCGCCGCGCGTCGGCCACCAGTTCGGCGACAGCCGCGCCGTCGCGCAGGCCGAGATTGAGCCCCTGGGCGCCGATCGGCGGTACAACGTGCGCCGCTTCGCCGACCAACGCGACGCGTTCGCGCGCAAAAGAGTCCGCCGTCTCGATCGCCAGCGGGAAAATGCCGCGGCCTGGCTCGACGTTCATCGTGCCGAACAGCGAATGCGCACGGCGTTCGATTTCGGCCGAAAGCTCTGCATCGCGCATTGCGGCAAGTTCAGTGGCGTGGGCGGGGTCGAGCACGCAGACCAGGCTGGAACGCCGGCCGGGCAGGGGCACGAGGGTGAAGGGCCCGCTTTCGGTGTGGAATTCGGTCGATGTGTCGTCGTGCGGCCGCGCGTGCGCCAGATTGAGCGTCAGCGCGGTCTGCGGATAGGTCCGCCGATTATTTGTGCCGATACCGGCCGCTGCGCGGCACAGCGAGCGCCGACCGTCGGCGCCGATGACGAGTTTTACCCGCGCTTGGCCATCGCCGTGCTTGATGGTCACGCCGGTCGGATCGCTCGCGATCGAGAGCGCAGCGCCGGCGATGCGCGGCAGCTTCAGTGCGGCGGCGCGCGCCTCGAGCGCAGCGATGAGATGCCGGTTCTCGATGTTGTGGCCGAAGGCATCGAGACCGATCTCGGCGGCAGCAAATAAAACTTCCGGCGCGCGAATGAGCCGCTGGGTGTCGTCGATGAGGCAGATTTTACGTAGCGGCGCGGCGTGCGGCGCGCAGGCCGGCCACACACCGAGCGTTTCCAGCGCCGTGACCGAGCCGGCAAGCAGCGCCGTAGTGCGGTGATCCGGCTCGGCCGTCGGCGCGATCAAGAGCGTATCGACGCCGGCGGTTACCAGCGCCATGGCCGCAACAAGGCCGGCCGGCCCGCCGCCGATGACTGCTACCTCGGCGCTGAATGCGTCGCTCATGCCGTTCACGCCTTTGATTTGCGGTCGAAAGTCTAGCAAAGTCAGAGAGATTGCGCACGATCTTCAATTCAACGTGTAAGCTTAGGGCAATGAAACCGACCGACTCTCCCGAAAAGGCCTTTTCGCCGCGCACCGCCGCGTTTGCAGTCCACGTCTTCACGGCCTGCGGCGCGGCCTGTGCGCTCTTGGCGTTGATTGCGGCCGTGAGCGCGGATTGGCCAAAGATGTTCGTCTGGCTCGGTATCGCACTCGTCATCGACGGCGTCGACGGCACTTTTGCGCGGCGGCTGCGCACAGCCGAACTGTTGCCACGCTGGTCCGGCGACGTGCTCGATCTTGTCGTCGATATCCTCACTTACGTGTTCGTGCCGGCCTATGCCATCGCCACCAGCGGGCTGTTGCCACAGGTTTTGGCCATTCCGCTCGGCGCGCTCATCGTCATCACCGGCTCGCTCTATTTCGCCGACCGGCAGATGAAGACGCCGGACTATTATTTCCGCGGCTTTCCGGCGCTGTGGAACGTGGCGGCATTCTACCTGTTCCTGCTCAAGCTGCCGCCGTGGCTCGGCGCGCTCGCGGTCGTAGCGCTTGCGGCGCTGACCTTCGTGCCGATCCACGTCGTGCATCCGATCCGGATTTCGCGCCTGCGAGCGATCACGATCGCGGCGCTGATCGTCTGGGCGTTGCTCGCTATCCTTGCGGTGGCGGACGGCCTTGCGCCCGGCTTTTGGATCGTTGCGGTACTGTGCGTTTTGGCAATCTACTTCGTCGGCATCGGTTTCCTGCGCCGCCATCATCCGGCATAGCGGCGTAAATCAGGGAGTTCACAATGACGCGACCCGTTCTTCTCATCGCCGGCGGCGGCCGCGGCATCGGCGCGGCGACGGCGCGGCTTGCCGCGGCGCGCGGCTACGACGTCGCAATCAATTACGTTCAAAACGCCAAAGCCGCGGCTGACGTTGCCAACGCGGTGCAGAAATCGGGCGGCGCCGCCACCACGCTGCAAGGCGATATGGCGAAGGAGGCCGACATTGTGCGCGTGTTCGACGAGACCACGCGCACGCTCGGGCCGATCACCCATTTCGTGCACTCGGCCGGCATCGGCGGCAAGAATTCGCGGCTCGATGTGGCTAGCGCCGAAACCATCCGCGACGTCATCGACGTCAACCTGTTCGGCGCGCTGATCTGTTCGCGCGAAGCGGTGCGCCGCATGTCGACCGCCCATGGCGGCAAGGGCGGTTCCATCGTGTTGTTGTCGTCGATTGCCGCGGTGACCGGCGGCGCCACCGAATATGTGTTCTACGCCGCCGCCAAAGGCGGCGTCGACGCGCTGACCAACGGCCTGGCGCGCGAAGTGGCGATGGAAGGCGTGCGCGTCAACGCCATAAGGCCCGGTCCGACCGATACCGAAATCCACGAGCCCGGCCGGCTCGCGCGCATCACGCCGCTGTTGCCGATGAAACGCCCCGGCGAGCCGGACGAGATCGCCGAGGCGATCCTGTTCCTGTTGTCGGACGCCGCCTCCTATATCACCGGCGCCGTGCTCAACGTCTCGGGTGGGCGCTAAACGCAGTCGTTTTGGCCGCCTTGTGTTCGACGCTTGCGCCCCTATGATCCCGGCCGACCTTTTCCCGATAACACGAACTCATCCCAAGGAGAGCAAAATGGTTGCGGCAGTACGCGTTCATAAAGTCGGCGGGCCCGAGGTTTTGACCTACGAGGAGATCGAGGTCGGCGCGCCGGGGCAGGGTCAGATCAGGGTCAAGCAGCACGCCTGCGGCGTCAATTTCATCGACACCTATTTCCGCATGGGCATGTATCCGTCGCCGGTCGGCCTGCCGTTCGTCGCCGGCAACGAGGGTGCCGGCGAAGTCACGGCGGTCGGCCCCGGCGTCACCGACTTCAAGGTCGGCGATCGCGTCGGCTATGTCACCGCGCTCGGCTGCTACGCGGCGGAACGCCTGGTGGCGGCCGATCGCGCCGTGAAACTGCCGGCCGGCATCAGCTACGAGCAGGTCGCCGCCATGATGCTCAAGGGCATGACGGTGGAATATCTGGTGCGCCGCACCTTCAAGGTCGAGAAGGGCATGAACGTGTTCGTGCACGCCGCCGCCGGCGGCGTCGGCCTGATCCTGTGCCAATGGGCGAACCATCTCGGCGCCAATGTCATCGGCACGGTCGGCTCGAAGGACAAGGCCGAGCTCGCCAAGGCCAACGGCTGTCACCACACCATCCTCTACCGCGACGAGGACTTCGTCGCCCGCACCAAGGAGATCACCGGCGGCAAGATGTGTTCGGTGGTCTATGACGGCATCGGCAAGACGACGTTCCCGGCGTCGCTCGACTGCCTCGCGCCGCTCGGCATGTTCGTCAGCTTCGGCAGCGCGTCGGGCCAGATCGATGCCTTCAACATCAACATCCTGCAGCAGAAGGGCTCGCTGTTCGCGACGCGGCCGACGCTCAACACCTATGCGGCCAAGCGCGAGGATCTGCTCGACATCGCCGACGCATCTGTTCGACGTCGTCGGTCAAGAGCGGCGCGGTCAAAATCCCGATCAACCAGAAATACCCGCTGCGCGATGCCGCAAAGGCCCACCGCGATCTCGAAGGCCGCGGCACCACCGGCTCGTCCATCCTGGTGCCGTAACGGGTGTCGCCAACGTGAATGAAACCATTGCGGCGGTGAAACGCTGGGGTTACTGGGCGACGCTGCGTGGGCAGTCCTCGCCTTTCTCGTCGGGCAGTTTGTGGCGCTCGCGGTGATCGTGCTGTGGCGATCGGGTCGGACTCGATGCGCTGCTCGACACGCCCTATGACGGCATCCTCGGTCACGCTGTTCATCCTGATCTCCAACCCGATCAGCGTCGCCGTCCTCTGGCTCGCGGTGCGGCTCGCCAAGTCGAACGCAGTCGACTATCTGGCGCTGCACTGGCCAAACAAGCGCGACGTCATCATTGGCCTGGTCGTGCTGGTCGGCATCATCGCGGTGAGCGACGCGCTGCTCTATCTCAGCGGGCACGCGCTGGTCACGACCTTTCAGACTGCAGTCCTACACGACGGCGCTGGCCGAAGGCTGGCTGCCGGCCATGGGGTTCGCGGCGATCATCGTCGCGCCGGCGGGCGAGGAGATCATGTTTCGCGGATTTCTGTTCCGCGGCTTCGTCCGGTCGGAGCGCGCGGCGTGGCCGGCGATCGTCGTGATCTCGTTGCTGTGGGCGGGCCTTCACGTGCAATACGACTGGACCGGCATAGTGCAGATCTTCGTCGATCGGCCTGTTTCTCGGCTGGATGCGCTGGCGCAGCGGCTCGACGCTGCTGACGTTCCTGCTGCACGCCCTGTTCAATCTCGAAGGCACGTTGGAAACCGTGGTGCAGGTGCA
Source organism: uncultured Alphaproteobacteria bacterium (assembly GCA_963821175.1). Lineage (GTDB taxonomy): Bacteria > Pseudomonadota > Alphaproteobacteria > Rhizobiales > Xanthobacteraceae > BOG-931. Next base: position 89,205 of record CAWGCU010000019.1, on the reverse strand, counting down.
CTTTTTTTCGAAAACGCGCTTATTCAGCGCGCGTGTGCATCCGCCACGTTCTTGCGCAATAGCGCATAGGCCGCGGTGAGCGCCTTGTCGGCTCGGATCGGGCGGAATGTAGGACTGCAACGCCGGCTGGTCCTTGTCCTTCGTCTTGGCCGTCGCTTTCACTTTCAGATCGTCGGGCACGTCCTGCGGCGCTTCGACGTCGGGCACGATGCCGTTCGACTCGATCGGCGGCCCGACGGCGTGAAGTACTGCCCGGTCGCGAGACGCAGCGCGCCTTTGTTCGGGCCGAGCGGAACGGTCGTTGAATCCCAGCCTGCGCCGAACGAGCGCGTGCCGACGACGGTGGCGCGGTGATTGTCCTTGAGCGCGCCGGCGACGATCTCGGCTTTCGCCGCCGAGCCGCCGTTGATCAGCACGACGATCGGCTTGCCGTTGGCGAGATCGCCCGCCTTGGCGCGAATGCGCTCGACCTTGTCGGAGGTGCGATCGCCGATCGCGACGATTTCGCCGTCGTCGAGGAAACCGTCGGCCGCGGCAATGGCGCCGTCGAGCGTGCCGCCCGGATTGTTGCGCAGATCGACCACATAGCCTTTGAGTTTTTCCGGCGGGATTTGCGCGGCGATGTCGTCGATCGCCTTTTTCAGCTCGATCGCCGGTGGTCTCGTTGAACTGCATGATGCGGATATAGCCGATGTCGCCGCCTTCGCCGCGGGCGCGAACCGAGCGGCGGGTGGTGTTGTCGCGGACGATGCGAGGTCGATCGGCTTGTCGCGGCCGGGGCGCACCGATGGTCAGCTTGACCGTCGAGCCGACCTCGCCGACCAGTTTGGTGCCGAACTGCTGGTAGGTGAGGCCTTGGACCTGCTCATCGTCGACGCGGCAATGAGGTCGCCGGTCATGACGCCGGCCTTGGCGGCCGGCGTGTCGTCGATCGGCGTCACCACCGTGGCGAGGCCGTCCTGCATGGTATAGGCGACGCCGACATTGCCGAATGCGGTGGCGCAGCGCGGGCCGGTGCAGGCCTCGACACGATTGAGCGCTTGCGGATCGATGAAATAGGAATCCTCGAGGTCGGCAGCATGCCGTTGACTGGCAGTCTGGACCAGCTTGTTGTCGTTCGGCCGCTCGACATAGTGCGAGCGCACCTGCTCGAAGGCATCGCCGAACAGATCGAGCAGCCGATAGTCGTCCGGCTTGGTAGCCGTTTTCGCATCGGCGTCGCTGCCGACCAGAATGGTCTGGGTGGCGACGATCGTGAGCGCCGCACCGATCGCAGCGCCGAGAAGCACCAGTGACGTTTTCCGCATCTTCAAGGCAATTCCCCCCGCAAGACCAAGAATCAGCCTGGATTATCGGCCCGGACCGGGTGGTCGAGGCCGCCGTGCTGGTGGGCCTTGCCCATCCCGCTTTGGAGCTTGACCTACATTCGGATCAAAAATACGGCCAAAACCGGGATCGGCCCCGGAATTCTCGCCCCGGGCCGGCCGGCGCGGCAGGCCGATGACCGGCTCGGCGAAGCGGGAAATGCTCGCAACCACGTCGTCGAGCGGCACCGGGCTGCCCGGCGTCTCGCTGACGATGATCGCGAGCAGGTTCATGTCGCGCCGGTAGAGCGCATCGAGCGCCGTCAGCGTGTGGCTGATGGTGCCGAGATAGCTGCCGGTGACCAGGATCAGCGGCAGGCGCAGCGCCATCATCACGTCGAGGATGGTGCGCTCGCCATCGAGCGGCACCATGATGCCGCCGACGCCTTCGATCAGCAGCACGTCGCGGCGCTGCGCGATGGCGTCCTGGCAGAACGCCACGACCTGATCGACGTCGATGCGGCGGCCTTCGCGGGCGGCCGCGAGATCCGGCGAGACCGGATCGCGAAACCGCCACGGCGACGTCCGCTCGATTTCGTCCGCCGTGACCGGCAGGCCGAGCGCTTCCAGCAGGATGCCGGGATCGCTGGTCGCGGCCTGCGCCGGATCGAAACCGCTGACGATCGGCTTGATGGCGTCGACCGAGTGGCCGAGCTGGCGCAAATGGCGGATCAGCGACGCGGCGACATAGGTCTTGCCGACGTCGGTGCCGGTCGCGGTGATGAAGATCGCGCTCACGAATGGCGCCCTATAACGCGCGTTCGCACGATTTCCGCAAGGCGCTCGATCTCGGCTTCCGGATGCTGCGCCGTGAAAGCAAAGCGCAGCCGCGCCGTGCCGGCGGGCACGGTCGGCGGCCGGATGGCGACGACCAGAAAACCTTCGTCTTCCAACATTTCCGACGCCGCGAGCGCCGCTTCGGCCTCGCCGACGATCACCGGCACGATGGCGCTTTGCGCCTCCGGCAGATTGAGCGCGCGGGTGAAAAGCCGCGCCTTGCGCAACGGCTCATCGGTCAAGGCCCGATCGCGCTCGATCAGATCGAGCGCAGCGATGGCGGCGGCGACGACCGGCGGCGGCAGGCCGGTCGAATAGATGAAGGTGCGGGCGCGGGTGCGCATCAGGTCGATCACGGCCTGCGAAGCGCACAGATAGCCGCCATAGGCGCCGACCGCTTTCGACAGCGTGCCCATCTGCAGCGGCACGTCGGCCGCCGCCATTGGCAAATGTCGAACCGCGGCCGTGGCCGACGACGCCGAGACCATGGGCATCGTCGGCGAGGAGCCAGGCGTCATGACGCTTGCGCCAGAGCCGACAGCTCGTCGAGCGGCGCGAGATCGCCGTCCATGGAGAACACGCCGTCGGTGGCGATCAGCGCGTGCGCATGACGGCCGCGGTGCTCTGCCAAAAGCGCCTCGGCGTGCGCCACGTCGCCGTGGCGATAGCGCTGCACGGTCGCGCCGCTGAGCTTGGCGCCGGCATGGATGCAGGCGTGCGACAATTCATCGACCAGGATCAGGTCGCCGCTGCCGACCAGCGCCGGAATGATGCCGATATTGGCGAGATAGCCGGAGCCGAAAACGCAGGCCGCTTCGGTGCCTTTGAGCCGCGCCAGCCGGCTCTTCCAGCTCGTCGTAGAGCGGGTGATTGCCGGTGACGAGGCGCGAGGCGCCGGCGCCGACGCCGTAGCGTTGCGCCGCCTCGACCGCCGCCTTGATGATCGCGGGATGGCGGCTGAGATTGAGATAATCGTTGCACGAGAACGAGAGCAGACGGCGGCCGTCGCGCTCGGCGAAAATGCCGTCGCGCGCCGTCACCACCGGCGTGCGGCGCAGCTGCGCGCGCTCCAGCGCCGCAAGCTTGCCGCTGGCGAATTCATCGAGCGAGCGCATCGCGGTGGCATGAAAGCGCCGAATGTCGGGCAATACCAGCGAAAATAAGCAAAAAAAGGCCGCTGTCACCGTCCTGGTACGCCGACGGCCTCGACCACATCTGGCTGCCCTATGCGCAGATGAAGACCGCGGCGCCGCCGCTTGCGGTCACCGCGACCCACGGCAGCCGCATCGTGCTGGCCGACGGCCGCGAATTGATCGACGGCATCGCCTCGTGGTGGACCGCCTGCCACGGCTATAACCACCCGCACATCCGCGCCGCGGTCGAGCGCCAGCTCGCCGCAAATGCCCCACGTCATGTTCGGCGGCCTGGTGCACGAACCGGCGCTGACCTTGGCGCGGCGGCTGGTTGGGCTTGCTCGGGCCGGGCGATCTCGACCGGGTGTTCTTCAGCGATTCCGGTTCGGTCGCCGTCGAAGTCGCGCTGAAAATGGCGGTGCAATACTGGCGCAACCGGGGCAGGCGGAGCCGCACCCGTTTCCTCGCCTTCACCGGCGGCTATCACGGCGACACCACCGGCGCCATGGCGGTATCCGACCCGCAAGGCAGCATGCACGCGGCCTTTCGCGGATTGTTGCCGGAGCAGATCACGGTCGATCTGCCGGTCGACGAAGCGAGTACGGCGGCCTTCGAGGCTGCGCTCGAACGGCACGCCGACGAGCTTGCCGCCATCATCGTCGAGCCGCTGGTGCAGGGCGCCGGCGGCATGCGGTTTCACGATGCGCAGGTGCTGCGCACGCTGCGCGCCGCCGCCGATCGCTACGAACTGCTGCTGATCTTCGACGAGATCTTCACCGGCTTCGGCCGCACCGGCGCGCTGTTCGCGTTCCAGGAGGCGGGTGTCGTTCCGGACATCATCACGCTGTCCAAGGCGCTGACCGGCGGCACGCTGCCGCTGGCCGCGACCATCGCGGGCAAAAAGGTGTTCGAGGCGTTCTGGTCGGACGATCCGGCGCACGCGCTGATGCACGGCCCGACCTTCATGGCGAATCCGCTCGCCTGCGCCGCCGCCAATGCCTCGCTCGACCTGTTCGAGCGCGAGCCGCGGCTCGATCAGGTCGCCAAAATCTCGGGCGCGCTGGCGGCGGGCCTCGAACCGTGTCGCAAGCTCCCGGGCGTCAAGGATGTGCGGGTCAAAGGCGCCATCGGCGTGGTCGAATTGGACCGCATCGAAGATCTCAACGCCTTGCGGCAACGCTTTGTGGCGGAAGGCGTTTTTATCCGGCCGTTCGGGACGGTCGTCTATCTCACGCCGGCCTTCACGATCGCCGAGGACGAACTGGCGAAATTGACGGATGCGGTTCGGCGCGTGCTCGCCGAAGGCGTCTGATCACCTCGGCTCGCCGACAAAACCCTGTCGCAGCGCTTCAAGCCGCTCGAGCGCGGCGGCCGGCAGCGGGCCTTTTTCGACCGCGGCGAGCGCATCCTCGAACTGCTGCGGCGTCGCCATGCCGACCAGGATGGTGCCGACGGCCGCGTTGCCGATCGCAAACCGCGTGGCGGCTTCGGTCAGGCTTGCGGCAAATCCTTCCGTGACCAGCGGCATCAGGCGGCGGGCGCGCGCGATATCGGCGTCGTAGCTCATGGCCGAGCCGATCGGCTCCGGCGGCGGACTGGCAATCGGGTGTCGCTCGGCCGAGCCGGACAGCGCGCCGCCGGCGAGCACGCGGATGGCGATGACGCCGGTGCCGGCCGCCTTGGTGTGATCGAACAGCCGGCCATAATCCTGCGCCGGATAGTTCGCTGGCAGCGCCATGGCGGCGGACGGATTGAGCATGTTGTAGACCACTTGCGCGCTGTCGAAGCCGCCGGCGTCGATGACCTGATGCAGCGCCGGCGTGCTGCCGATCGCAGTGAGCCCGAGAACCGCTCGAACGCCGGCACCACCTCGCCAAGCACTTGCCGGACCTGAGCGCCTCGCCGCCGCCGTCTCGGTGATCGCGATTGCAGGTGGAAGATGTCGACCGCTCGCGGCGCAGCCGCGAGGCTGTTCGGCGATGCGGCCGAAGGCGGCGCTCGGCAGCCGGACTTTTGTGCCGACGATCGCGTTGGCGGGTTTGAGGGTTTGCAGGATGCGGCCAAGGTTCTTTTCCGACTCGCCGTCGCCGTACTGCACCGCGGTGTCGAAGTAATTGACCCCGACGGCGAGCGCACGCGCGATGGCGCGCTCCTGGTCGCGCGGATCGCCGCGCACCATCAGTCCGCCGACCGCGCCGCAGCCAAAACCCAGCACCGAGAGCTGCATGCCGGTGCGGCCATAGACCCGCATTTCCATCGCCATTCCTCCGCCTGCGCCGCAAGTCCTCGTCAGTAGCCGACCGCCGTGCCGTGCAGATCGTAGTCGTCGGCCCGCTCGATCTTCACGGTCGCGATCTCGCCGACGCGCAGCGGCCGGTGGCTCGCGACATAGACGGTGCCGTCGATCTGCGGCGCGTCGGCCTTGCTGCGGCCTTTGGCGACGGTCGGCCCGACCTCATCGATGATGACGCGCTCGCGGTTGCCGACTTTGCGCTTGAGCCGCTTTCGCGAAATCGCCTGCTGGCGCTGCATGAAGCGGTGCCAGCGCTCTTCCTTGACCTCCGGTGCGACCGGCGCGCCAAGATCGTTGGCTGCGGCGCCTGCCACCGGCTCGTAGCGGAAGCAGCCGACGCGATCGAGTTCCGCTTCGCCGAGCCAATCGAGCAGCAGCGAGAAATCCTCCTCGGTCTCGCCGGGGAAGCCGACGATGAAGGTCGAGCGGATGGTCAGGCTCGGACAAATCTCGCGCCAGGCGCGGATGCGCTCGAGCGTCTTCTCCTGCGCTGCCGGGCGGCGCATGCGCTTGAGCACGGCGGGGCTGGCGTGCTGGAACGGCACGTCGAGATAGGGCAGCACTTTGCCGTCGGCCATCAGCGGAATGACGTCGTCGACGTGCGGATAGGGATAGACGTAGTGCAGCCGCACCCAGACGCCGAACTCGCCCAATTCGCGGGCCAGGTCGAGGAATTTCGCCCGCACCTCGCGGCCCTTCCAGGCGCTCGCCGCGTATTTCACATCGACGCCGTAGGCCGAGGTGTCCTGGGAAATGACCAAAAGTTCCTTGACGCCCGCGGCGACCAGCTTTTCGGCCTCGCGCAGCACGTCGGCGGCCGGCCGCGACACCAGATCGCCGCGCAGTTTTGGGATGATGCAGAAGCTGCAGCGATTATTGCAACCCTCTGAAATCTTTAGATAAGCGTAGTGGCGCGGGGTGAGCTTGATGCCCTCCGGCGGGATCAGGTCGGTATAGGGATCGTGCGCCGGCGGGGCGGCGCGATGCACGGCATCGAGCACGCTCTCGTATTGCTGCGGCCCGGTGACCGCGAGGACGCCCGGATGCACCGAGGTGATCTTTTCCGGCTCGGCGCCCATGCAGCCGGTGACGATGACCTTGCCGTTTTCGGCCATGGCGGCGCCGATGGCCGATAGCGATTCAGCCTGGGCGCTGTCGAGAAAGCCGCAGGTATTGACGATGGCGAGGTCGGCGCCGGCATGGTCGCGCGCCAGCTCGTAGCCCTCCGCGCGCAGCCGCGTGATGATGCGCTCGGAATCGACCAGCGCCTTGGGGCAGCCAAGCGAAACAAAGGAAATGCGGGCGGGACGGTTCATCGCGGGTTCATAGCATGGTGCACCGTGGTGGCGACATGACGCCGGCTCCGGTAGATTCGCTGCAAGTCTCATATGTGGGGAGGATCGTCATGAAACGCTTGCTCGCTATCGTGTTTGCAAGCCTGTTGGCGTGCTTGGCCGCGAGCGCGGCCCAGGCCGAAATCAAGACCCAATGGGTGGACTACAAGGAAGGCGACACCGCTCTGCAGGGCTATCTTGCCTATGACGACGGCATCTCAGGAAAACGGCCCGGCATTCTGCTTTTGCATCGGCGCGACGGCATGTCGGACCTCACCCTCGCCAACGCCAAAATGTACGCCCAGCAATGCTACGTCGTTTTTGCCCCGGATATTTTCGGCAAGGATATTCGTCCCAAAACCGTGCCGGAAATGCAGGCGCAGACCGCGCTCTACACCGCCAACCGCCCGCTGATGCGGGCGCGGGCGCAAGCCGGATTCGATGTGCTGCGCTCAAACCCGATGGTCGATCCATCGCGGATCGCGACCGTGGGCTATTGCTTTGGCGGCCAGGTCGCCGTCGAGTTTGCCGAGACCGGCGCACCGATCGTGGGTTCGGTGGCGATCCATGGTTCGTTCCGCGGCTACCCGGATGAAGCGGCAAGGAACATCCATGGCCCGGTGCTCATCCTGCACGGCGCCGAAGATCCGGTAGCTCCGCTGAGTGAAGTCATCGCGCTGATCGGCCAATTGCGCGCCGCCAAGGTCGCCTTCGAGCTCAACCTTTACAGCGGCACCGAGCACGGCTTCTCGACGCCGAAGGACGCCGACGAAGAACGCGCCGACAACGAATCCAAGGTGGCTGCCGCGCGGTTCTTCAAACAGGTGTTCGGGCTGTGACGGCCTGCAGGAGTGCGCGTGGCTGCAACACTTCCCGATCCACCGCTGCTCCTGGTGACCGACCGCCGGCAAGCGCGACGGCCGCTTCCTGAGATCGTCGGCGCGGCGCTCAGCGCCGGCTGTCGCTGGATCAGCCTGCGCGAAAAGGACTTGCCCGAGGACGAGCAGATTCCGTTGGCGCGGCTGCTGTTGCCCATGATCCGTCGCCATGGCGCGCGTTTGTCGATCCATGGCGGGTCGGCCCTGGCCAAGCTTGCCGGCGTCGATGGTGTCCACCTGCCGTCGGGCGCCGATGCCGCCCCGGCACGGGCAAAACTTGGTCCGCAAAAACTCATCGGGGTCTCGATCCATACTGTCACGGAAGCCGAGGTGATCGATCCGACCCTCATCGATTACGCGCTGGCCGGCCCGGCCTTCGAGACCGTAAGCAAGCCCGGTTACGGCCCGGAAATCGGGCGCAAAGGTCTCGCCGAAATTGCGCGGGTGGCTCGGGTGCCGCTGCTCGCCATCGGCGGCATCAACACAGTGCGGGTCGCGGAGGTCATCGCCGCGGGCTGCTCAGGCGTTGCGGTGATGGGCGGCGTGATGCGGGCGGTCGATCCCGGCCTCGAAGTCGGCGCGCTGGTTGCGACGCTGCAGGGGGTCTATCCGCGTGCCCGGTAGGTGCCCACGCCCTGATCGGGCGCCCAGACGCCAGCCGGTAGCTTTCCCGCCTGCCAGAACACATCGATCGGCATGCCGCCGCGCGGATGGAAATAGCCGCCGATGCGCAGCCATTTCGGCTTGAGCAATGCGGCGAGCTTCTTGCCGATCGCGATCGTGCATTCCTCATGGAACGCGCCATGATTGCGGAAGCTGTTCAAGTAAAGCTTGAGCGACTTCAACTCCACGAGCCAGGCTTTCGGCACGTAGTCGATGACCAGCGTGGCGAAGTCGGGCTGGCCGGTGACTGGGCACATCACGGTGAATTCGGGGAATGTGAAGCGCGCCACGTAATTGGTGTCCGGATGCGGATTGCGCACGCGGTCGAGCGCCGCCTGATCCGGGGAAGCCGGGATCGGCGAGGGGCGGCCGAGTTGCAGGGTTTTCTTCGCCATGGCCCCTGAATGCCCCGCTTTATCGGGGCATGACAAGGGGCTTGCCGATCCTGTAGAAGCCGCAACATAGGGGCCAACCGGAACCAATAATGACTGCCATTGTCGACATCATCGGCCGGGAAATTCTGGACAGCCGCGGCAATCCGACCGTGGAGGTCGATGTCGTGCTCGAAGACGGCTCGCATGGGCGAGCCGGCGTGCCGTCCGGCGCCTCGACCGGAGCCCATGAGGCGGTCGAGCTGCGCGACGGCGACAAGAAGCGCTACCTCGGCAAGGGCGTGCGCAACGCGGTCGAGGCGGTCAACGGCGAGATTTTTGAGGCGCTGAGCGGCATGGATGCCGAGGCGCAGGTCAAGATCGACGAGACCATGATTTCGCTCGACGGCACGCCCAATAAAGGCCGGCTCGGCGCCAATGCCATCCTCGGCGTCTCGCTCTCGGTCGCCAAGGCTGCGGCGGCTGCCAACAAGCTACCGCTTTATCGCTATGTCGGCGGCACCTCGGCGAGGTTATTGCCGGTGCCGATGATGAATATCGTCAATGGCGGGGTGCATGCCGACAATCCGATCGATTTTCAGGAATTCATGATCATGCCGCTCGGCGTCGCTTCGCTCAAGGAAGCGGTGCGCGCCGGCTCGGAAATCTTTCACACGCTGCGCGCGGCGCTCAAAGCCGGCGGCCACAACACCAATGTGGGCGACGAGGGCGGCTTTGCACCTAATCTGCCGTCGGCGAAGGCCGCGCTCGATTTCATCCTCGCGGCCATCGAGAAGGCCGGCTACAGGGTCGGCGACGACGTGGCGATCGCGCTCGATCCGGCGGCGAGCGAGTTCTTCAAGGACGGCGCCTACGCTTACGAAGGTGAAGGCAAGACGCGCTCGATCGACCAGCAGGTCGAGTATCTCGCCGAACTGACCAAGCGCTATCCGATCGTGTCGATCGAAGACGGCATGGCCGAGGACGACTACGACGGCTGGAAGAAACTGACGCAAAAGATCGGCGATCGCTGCCAGCTCGTCGGCGACGATATTTTCGTCACCAACGTGGCGCGGCTTTCGGACGGCATCAAGAACCGCATCGGCAATTCGATCCTGATCAAGGTCAACCAGATCGGCACGCTCAGCGAAACGCTCGCCGCGGTCGAGATGGCGCACAAGGCGGGCTACACCGCGGTGATGTCGCACCGCTCGGGCGAGACCGAGGATTCCACCATCGCCGACCTCGCGGTCGCGACCAATTGCGGACAGATCAAGACCGGCTCGCTGGCGCGTGCCGACCGGACGGCAAAGTACAACCAGCTCCTGCGCATCGAAGAGGAACTCGGCGCGCAGGCGGCCTATGCCGGCCGCGCCGCGCTCAAAATCCGGCGCTAACGCGCTCCTCGTTCGCTTGTCCGGCACGACCGATCGGCGCTATACCGCTGTTACGACCGCGGGCCGGGGATGCCCGCGCAATGGGTAGCGGCTGATGGACCAATCGGTTGAATTGAACGCGGGCAACCGCCGGCTGGCCGCCGAGCGGCTGCGCGATTTCATCGTCGCCTCGGTGGACGCGGCGGCAGCCTCCGATACGCCGTTCTATCACCTCGTGCTCGACCGGGTGTTTCCCGACGATGTCTATGCGGCGATGCTCGCCAACATGCCCGACGCCACCGACTATCGGCCGATGCACGGCCGCAGCAAGGGCCACGATCTCACCGACGGCACCCATACGCGGGTGAAGATCGATGTGTTTCCGGAATATATCCGCCACCTGCCGCCACAGAAGCGCGCGGTGTGGGACATCGTCGGCCGCGCGCTATGCTCGGCACCGGTGCGCGATGCGTTCATCCGGCGGCTCGCGCCGGCGCTCGAACGCCGCTTCGGTTCCGGCTACGCCAAGACCGGCATGTATCCGATCCCGGTGCTGACCCGCGACATTCCCGGCTACCTGATCACGCCGCATACCGATACGCGCTGGAAGGGCATCACCGTGCAGCTCTATCTGCCGAGTGACAACTCGATCGCCCATATCGGCACCATTTTTCACGACAAGCGCGCCGACGGCAGCTGCGGGCCAAAGGCGAAGCAGATGACCTTTGCACCGAACACCGGCTACGCCTTTGCCGTGGGCACCGATACCTGGCACTCGGCCGATCCGGTCGGCCCCGAGGTCAAAACCCGCGACAGCATTCTTTTGACCTATTTCGTCGATGCCGGCGTGCTGCGTTTCCTGCGCAACCGCGCCAAGCGGCTGGGCAATTTCGTCGGCAGCGAAATCCGCAACCGCCTGCGCTAGAGCATGATCCCGAAAAGTGGAAGCCGGTTTTCGGATAAGATCATGCTCCAACAAAGATTCTAGCCGCCATTAATGCCGTTTTAAACCGCGCACTGACATGGTGCGCGGATGGTCACGCGTAAACGCCTGCGTTCGATCCTGACCACGCTCGGCCTCTATGTCATGGCCGCGCTGCTGATCGGCTATTTCGGCGTCAACGCCTATAGCGGCAACCACGGCCTCAAGGCCAAAGAAGACCTCGACCAGCAGATTGCCGCACTGTCGACCGATCTCGACCACCTCAAGCTCGAACACGCGCAGTGGGAGCGGCGCGTGGCGTTGCTGCGGGCCGGCCGGCTCGATCCCGATATGCTCGACGAGCAGGCGCGTTCGCTGCTCGACTATGTGGCGCCCAATGAGCTCACTTTGATGTTCACCTGGGGTCCTAGACCCTGATCCGCTTCAATAGGAAGCGGACCATGGTCTAGATTTTCCTTTTGAGCATGATCCTACCCGAAAACCGGCTGCCACTTTTCGGGATCATGCTCCCGGGCGGCCGACGCCCCCAGGCCTTGAACTTAGCGCGGCTATCCCCAAAATAATTTTTGCCGGCAATGCTTTGGCCGGTCCAGCCCATCCCATTCGGCAAGTCGGGCGCTTCCGCAATCGGGCGATTTCGGCTATGGGATGCAAGCCCCCCGTGGTGTGCCCTGAGGACAGAATGGCCGTCGCCAAAACCAAGCCCACCGAAGATGGCGCTCACGAGCTTCGCCCCGACATCGATTGGGGCCTGCATGACAGCCAAGTCCCGGAATTCAGCAAGGAACAGGAGTTCCAGGCGCTGCGCCAGATGCTCTTGATCCGCCGCTTCGAGGAGAAGGCCGGCCAGATGTACGGCATGGGCCTGATCGGCGGCTTCTGCCACCTCTATATCGGCCAGGAAGCCGTCGTCGTCGGCATGGAACTGGCCAAGAAAGACGGCGATCAGATGATCACCGGCTATCGCGATCACGGCCACATGCTGGCTTGCGGCATGGATCCCAAAGGCGTGATGGCGGAACTGACCGGACGCCGCGGCGGCTATTCCAAGGGCAAGGGCGGCTCCATGCACATGTTCTCCCGCGATAAGAATTTCTATGGCGGGCACGGCATCGTCGCCGCCCAGGTGCCGCTCGGCACCGGCTTAGCCTTCGCCAACAAATATCGCGGCAACGACAGCGTCTCGCTCACTTATTTCGGCGACGGCGCGGCCAACCAGGGCCAGGTCTACGAGAGCTTCAACATGGCGGAGCTGTGGAAGCTCCCCGTGGTCTACGTCATCGAGAACAACCGCTATGCCATGGGTACTTCGGTATTGCGCTCCGCGGCGCAGGCCGATTTTTCCAAGCGCGGCCTGTCGTTCAACATCCCCGGCACCCAGGTCGACGGCATGGACGTGCGCGCAGTGAAAGCAGCCGGCGAAACCGCCATCGCCTGGTGCCGCGCCGGCAAGGGCCCGACGATTTTGGAAATGATGACCTACCGCTACCGCGGCCACTCCATGTCGGATCCGGCCAAATACCGGACCAAGGAGGAGGTCGACAAAGTACGCACCGAGCACGACCCGATCGAGCAGGTGCGCAAACGCCTGCTCGACAAGAAATGGGCCAGCGAAGATGAGTTGAAGAAGCTCGACGCATCGGTGCGCGCAACCGTCAACGAAGCCGCCGAGTTCGCGACACAAGACCCCGAGCCCGATCCTTCCGAGCTTTACACCGACATGTATCGTTGAGCGCGGTTTTCGCGCGCTCCGCCTTTTGAGCAAGCCATGCCCACTGAAGTCCTCATGCCCGCGCTGTCGCCCACCATGGAGAAGGGCAACCTTTCCAAGTGGCTCAAGAAGGAAGGCGACACCGTCAAATCCGGCGATGTGATCGCCGAGATCGAGACCGACAAAGCCACCATGGAAGTGGAAGCGGTCGACGAGGGCACACTCGGCAAGATTTTGGTGCCGGAAGGCACCAATGACGTCGCGGTCAATACGCCGATCGCCATGATCCTTGCCGACGGCGAGGACGCCGCGGCGCTCAAGGACGGCAAAGGCGCCGCGCCCAAACCGCCGGCGCCGCAGCCAGCGAAGGCTCCTCAAACAGCGTCCGCAGACGGGGGCGACGCGGCGCTCGGCCAAGTGCCGCTGAATGAATTGATAGAAGCGAAAAAATCCACGCCAGAGCCTGCGGCGCCTGAACCGGAAGTCCCGGCAGGCACCGAGATGGTCACCATGACCATGCGCGAAGCATTGCGCGACGCCATGGCCGAGGAAATGCGTCGCGACCCGGACGTGTTCGTCATGGGCGAGGAAGTCGCCGAATATCAGGGCGCCTATAAAGTCACGCAGGGCTTGCTCGACGAATTCGGCGCCCGGCGCGTCATCGACACCCCGATCACCGAGCACGGCTTTGCCGGTCTCGGCGTCGGCGCGGCGCTGGCCGGATTGAAGCCAATCGTCGAATTCATGACGTTCAATTTCGCCATGCAGGCGATGGATCAACTGATCAATTCGGCGGCGAAGACGCGCTACATGTCGGGCGGCCAGGTGCGGGTCTCGATCGTGTTCCGCGGGCCGAACGGACCGGCATCGCGCGTCGCCGCCCAGCACAGCCAGGATTACTCGGCCTGGTATTCGCACGTTCCCGGCCTGAAGGTGATCGCGCCGTCGACGGCCGCTGATGCAAAAGGCCTGCTCAAGGCCGCGATCCGCGACCCCAATCCGGTGATGTTTTTGGAAAACGAAATCCTCTACGGCCATTCCTCGCCGGTACCGAAGCTCGACGACTATGTGCTGCCGATCGGCCGCGCGCGGGTGGTGCGAAGCGGGAGCGACGTGACCATCGTCGCCTGGTCGATGGGTATGACCTATGCGCTCAAAGCCGCCGAAGAGTTGGCGAAAGAAAACATCAACGCCGAAGTGATCGATCTGCGCACGCTCAAACCCATGGACAGTGACACCATCATCGAGTCGGTGAAGAAGACCGGCCGCCTCGTCACCGTCGAAGAAGGCTGGAAGCAATCCGGCGTCGGCGCCGAGATCGCCGCCCGCGTCATGGAGCAGGCGTTCGATTATCTCGATGCGCCGGTCGCGCGCGTCACCGGCAAGGACGTGCCGATGCCGTACGCCGCCAATCTGGAAAAGCTCGCGCTGCCCTCCGTCGCCGAAGTGGTCGAGGCGGCAAAAGCCGTCTGCTATCGCTGAAATTTTTGGTGAAATAGTCGCGCCATGCCCATCAACATCCTCATGCCGGCGCTGTCTCCGACCATGGAGAAGGGCAATCTCTCCAAGTGGCTCAAGAAAGAGGGCGATGCGGTCAAGACCGGCGATGTGATCGCCGAGATCGAGACCGACAAAGCGACCATGGAATACGAAGCCGTCGATGACGGCGTCATGGCCAAGATCGTGGTGCCCGAAGGCACCAACGACGTCGCCGTCAATCAGCTCATCGCCGTGATGGCGCAGGAGGGCGAGGACGTAAAAGCAGCCGCGGCCGGAGCTGGGAAGGGCACAACACCCATCGCCCGAACCCCCTCACCCCCACCCTCTCCCCCTCGGGGAGAGGGGGCTGCACAGCAAGCCGCCGGGCTATCGACGTCCGCTCCAGTTGCCAAAGAGGCAAAGTCTCCACCGCCGCCGCAAACGCCGCGCGCTCCCTCTCCCCAGAGGGGAGAGGGAGGGGGTGAGAGGGTTCGGACGAATGGTCATGGCGCCGGCAGCGGCACCAACAGTATCTTTTCTTCACCTTTAGCTCGACGGTTAGCGAAAGACGCGAACATCGATCTCGGCCGCATCCAAGGCACCGGCCCGCACGGCCGCGTCATCGCCCGCGATGTCGAGGCGGCGAAATCGGGTCAAGGCTTGCGCGCGCCAGCCGCTGCGCCCGCCAGCGCGCCGCTCGTCGCACCGTCGATGTCGGACCAGCAGATCCGCGCGCTCTACGACGACGGTAGCTACGATTTCGTGCCGCACGACGGCATGCGCCGCACCATCGCGCAGCGGCTCACGGCCTCAGTGCAGACCATTCCGCATTTCTACCTGACCATCGACTGCGACATCGGCAAGCTCCTTGAGGCGCGCGAGGAGATCAACGCCTCGGCACCCAAGGACAAGGACGGCAAGCCCGCCTACAAGCTTTCGGTCAACGATTTCGTCATCAAGGCGCTGGCGCTGGCACTGCAACGCGTGCCGGACGCCAATGTGAGCTGGACCGATGCCGGCATGCTCAAGCACAAGCATTCCGACGTCGGCGTCGCCGTCGCCATGCCGAACGGCTTGATCACGCCGATCATCCGCAACGCGGAAACCAAATCGCTCTCCGCCATTTCCAACGAAATGAAGGAGCTCGCGGGACGGGCGCGGGCGCGAAAACTCAAGCCGCACGAATACCAAGGCGGCACCACGTCGGTGTCGAACCTCGGCATGTACGGCATCAAGGATTTCACCGCGGTGATCAATCCGCCGCAGTCGACCATCCTCGCAGTCGGCACCGGCGAAGAGCGCGCCGTGGTGCGTGGCGGCAAGATCGAAGCCGCCCACATCATGAGCGTGACCATGTCGTGCGACCACCGCGCCGTCGACGGCGCGCTCGGCGCCGTGCTGATCGGCGCGTTCAAGGCGCTGATCGATAATCCGGTGATGATGCTGGTGTAGGTCTTAGGGCGTATCGAGACCCTTCGAGCGAAAAACGGCGATCGCTTCCGGCGACTGCAGCATTTTGATCAAGACATTTCCTGTCTCGCCATTTTTGCAGCCCGCGATCATCGCCACGGCGAACTCGGTGACCACGTTCAGATCACCGGGCAAAAGGCCGATAACTTCGGCGCCGGCGACATGCAGCAATTCCGGCTTTTGCTGCACGGCGAGCTCGGCTTCACCGGTCATCAGCAGGTTCGCGGAAAAGCCGCCGGGCGGCGGGTATTTGGTCTTCGGCTTCATCTGCTCGGCGATGCCCATCCGTTCGAGCAGCTTGGCGAAATAAACGCCGCTGGCGCCGCCGGCGGATGGCTCGCTGTAGGCGATCGATTTGGCGGCGAGCAGCGTGCGCTTGAGCGCTTCTGGCGTGGAAATGTCGGGCTTCGGCGCATCGGCTTTGACCGCGATGCCAACGCCCGAGCTTGCCAGCGTGACATCGCTGCCGGCTGCGATTTTGCCCTGCTTTTGCAAAGCGTCGATGCCGGCGCGGCTTAGCACCACCACATCCGCGGTGTCGCCGTCCTCGATACGCTTGACCAGCATCGGTGCGGTGCCCCAGGTGACGGCGAGGGTGTGGTCGCTGGCCTTGTCGAATTGCGCAAAGAGCGGTTCCGCGGCGCTGCGCACGCCGATGGTGCTGAAGACGACGAGCTCAGCCATGAGGGGAGGCATCCTTCTTGCTTATCGTTATATCGCGTGGGAATGAAGCACGCGAAAATATTCGGATCCCCATGGACGACCTGATCGAAGGCTATCGCCGCTTCCGCGCCGGCACTTGGCAGGCCGAGCGCAAGCGCTTCGAAGCGCTGACCCGCCTCGGCCAGCGGCCGCGCGCGCTGATCATCGCCTGCTCGGACAGCCGTACCGACCCGCAAATGGTGTTCAATGCCCGGCCGGGCGAGCTGTTCGTCGTCCGCAACGTCGCCAACATCGCCCCGCCTTATGGCCCCGACGACAAGCCGCACGGGGTCAGCTCGGCCATCGAGTTCGCGGTGCGGTCGCTTCAAGTCCGCGAGATCGTCGTGCTGGGCCACGCCATGTGCGGCGGCATCAAAGCGCTCTTGGACGGCGCGCCGGACGAGGCCTCGGACTTCGTCGGCCAATGGGTGCGCATCGCCGAGCCGGCACGGCAACGCGCGATGCAGGCGCCGCCCGAGATGCGCCAGGACATTTGCGAGCACGAGTCGGTCCGCCTGTCACTCGACAACCTGATGACGTTTCCATGGATCAAGGATGCGGTCGAAGCCGGCCATATCGCCCTGCACGGCTGCTTCTTCGACATCCGCTCCGGCATCCTCGAGCGCCTCGGCACCGATGGTGCTTTCCATCCGATCCCCGATTAGGCAAGGCCCCGCGACAAGCGCGGCGGCGATAGCTACATATAGGGCCGGGAGCGCACGAGGCTTTAAATGGCAGAGACCAATTTCGACGTCATCATCATCGGCTCGGGGCCGGGTGGCTATGTCTGCGCCATCCGCGCGGCGCAACTCGGCTTCAAGACCGCCATCGTCGAGCGCGAATATTTGGGTGGCATCTGCCTGAACTGGGGCTGCATCCCGACCAAGGCGCTCTTACGCTCGGCGGAGATCTTTCACTACATGCAGCACGCCAAAGATTATGGGCTGTCGGCGGGCGAGGTCACTTACGATCCGGCCGCCGTGGTGAAGCGCTCTCGCGCGGTGTCGAAACGCCTCAACGACGGCGTCGGCTTCCTGATGAAGAAGAATAAGGTCGCTGTGATCTGGGGCGAGGCAGTCATCGATGCGCCCGGCAAATTGACCGTGAAAGCCGGCAAAAGCGAAGCGCCGAAAGGCGCGCTTGGTCCCGATGCCTATCAAGCCAAGCACATCATCATCGCCACCGGCGCGCGGCCGCGCGTGCTGCCGGGCCTTGAGCCGGACAAGAAACTGATCTGGACCTATTTCGAGGCCATGGTGCCGGAGCGCATGCCGAAGTCGCTTTTGGTCATCGGCTCCGGCGCCATCGGCATCGAGTTCGCCTCGTTCTACCGTACGCTGGGCGCCGAGGTGACGGTGGTCGAGGTGCTGCCGCAAATCCTCCCCGTGGAGGACGCGGAAATCGCTGCCTTCGCGCGGAAAAGTTTTGAGAAGCAGGGCATCAAAATTCTCACCGGCGCCAAGGTGACCAAGCTCGACAAGAAATCAGATACCGTCACCGCGACCATCGACGACGGCAAGGGCGGCACGCAGACGCTCACCGTCGATCGCGTCATCGCCGCGGTCGGTGTTGTCGGCAATATCGAGAATCTCGGCCTGGAAAAGCTCGGCGTGAAGACCGAGCGCGGCGCCATCGTCGTCGACGGCATCGGCAAGACCAGCGTGCCCGGCATCTACGCCATCGGCGACGTCGCCGGCCCGCCGCTCTTGGCGCACAAGGCCGAGCACGAGGGTGTCATCTGCGTCGAGGCGATCAAGGGGCTCAATCCGCATCCGATCAACAAGCGGCTTATTCCCGGCTGCACCTATTGCACGCCGCAGATCGCCTCTGTTGGGCTTACGGAGCAGGCGGCCAAGGAGCAGAAGATCGAAATCCGCGTCGGCCGCTTTCCCTTCGTCGGCAACGGCAAGGCGATTGCGCTCGGCGAGGACCAGGGCCTGGTCAAGGTGATCTTCGACAAGAAAACCGGCCAACTGCTCGGCGCGCACATGGTCGGCGCCGAAGTCACCGAGCTGATCCAGGGCTACGTGGTGGCGATGAATCTCGAGACCACCGAAGAAGAGCTGATGCACACCGTGTTCCCGCACCCGACACTGTCGGAGATGATGAAGGAAGCGGTGCTCGATGCGTATGGGCGGGTGTTGAATATCTGACGTTAGACCAATCCTGCCACCGGCTTTACGCCGTCACTGCCAGGAAAAACGTTCTGCGCTAGCGCGCGGTCATCGGCGCGCAGGTGATCCTTCAACACGCCCTTGAGCACGGCACGCAGATCGGTCGTCGGTTTGAGATCGCGGTTCTCGTAAAGGTCGGCGCTTTTCAGCCCCGGCCAATCGGCGATCACGCGGCCACCTTTCAGCGCGCCGCCGACCAGAAGCGCCACCGTCGCGGTGCCGTGGTCGGTGCCGTCGGTGCCGTTGATGCGGGCGGTGCGGCCGAATTCGGTCGCGAGCACGACGACGGTGTCGCGCCACGCCGGTCCCATATTGGTCTCGATCGCCGCCAGCGCATCGTCGAGCGCGACCAGCAATTGCGACAAACGTCCTTGGGCGATGCCTTCGTTGGAATGCGTATCCCAGCCGTCGAGCGCCAGCGCCCCGACCCGCGGCCCGTCGGGCTGTGCCAAAAATTTCGCGGCGGCACCGGCAGCTTCGGCGAAATAGGCGCGCACTTGCGCCGGACCGGGGCCGCCCGGTTTTTGCGTCATGTCGCCCGAATGCTCGATGGCGCTGAGGCGCGCATTGTCTTCCAGCACGCTCGCGAGTTTTTGGTCGGAATGCCGATACAGATCGAGCAGCCGCTGCATGGTATCGGCGCTTGCCGGCATCACGCGCTGCGGCGACCACGACAACACCGGGGCCGGCCCACGCACGACGAGCGGCGTCACCGGGCCGACCGCGAAAATTTTGCCGCCCTTCGGATCGACCCTTCCGCCCGGCGCCAGGCCTGAGAGCGCGCGATTGAGCCAGCCGCTGTCGCTCACGCCAGGCTTCGGCAGGCCGCTTTCCAGCAGATCCTGGCCGTCGAAATGCGACCGCTCGCGGTACGGCGTGGCGCAAGCGTGCACGACAATCGCCTCGTTGGCCTGGAACATGCGATGCAGATTGCGCATCGCCGGGTTGAGCGCGAAGAAATCGTCGAGCCGCAGCGCCGGCGTCTTCCCGTCGGGCGTCAGCGCGTTGTCGCCACGGAGCGCGATCCAGCCCGGATCGCCGACCGGCGCCACGGTGGCAAGGCCGTCGAGCGCGCCGCGCAGGATGATGGTGAGGAAGCGCGGATCGCGGCCCTCGGCCAGCGCCAGCTTCGGCATAGAGGTCCAGGCGAACAGCGTGCCTGAAGCTAGCATCACGTCGCGCCGCGAGGGTGCATGAAGCAACGACATGTTCATCTCCGCAAAAATTCCGGCGCCATGACCAGGAGCGCCAAGGCTTGGGGCCGGCTTTCGGCGCGCGCGATGGTGTCGCGCGTTTCGGCCGAAGCGAGCGGACCGAGCGCGCTCTCCAGAACAGCGCGCGGATCGGCGTTGTTCGCTGCCAGCTGGCCCGCGAATCCGTTTGCGATATCCAGCCGGTGCGGCACGCCGTCGATCCACGCCGCCTCGGTGTCGGGGTAGCCGTTCGGCGACAGCGGCCGCCACAGCGCCTCGCCGAGTGCCGCTTGCGTGCCCAAAATGCGGCCAACGGGGATGGCCTGTGGTGCCGCCGCCAGACGCAACATGCCGATCGTCCATTCCGCAGGCGGTTTGAGCTTGGTGCGCTGCGGTGTCCAGGATTCCTCGGCCGCGACCAGGGTTTTGGCGACGTCTTTCAGGTTGCCGTCGGTATCGCTGAATGTCTTTGCCAGCTTCGCGACGAGCGACGGCGGCGGTTCGTCGGCAACAAAATGCCGCGCCAGTTTCAGCGCGATGTGTTGCGCGGTGGCAGGATGCCGCGCCAGATCGGCAAGCATCGTGCGGCCTTGGCCGACGCCGGTGTCCGGATAGGCCTTGCCCAGCACGGTCTTGGCGCCTGGCTCGTGCAGCCGTTGCACGAAGACGAATTCACCGCCGTGCGTCGGCTGCTCGGGCGGAATCCAGGTCCAGCCAGTGATCACATTGGCGAAGCTCGTCACGTCCTGCTGCGTATAGCCGCTTCGGACGCCGAGCGTATGCAGTTCAAAAATCTCGCGGGCGAGATTCTCGTTGAGACCCTTGTCGCGGTTGATGCCCGCGATCGAATTGGCGCCCATCGATTGCACGTTGTCCAAATAGAACAGCATGCCGGGATGGCTTTCGACCGCGAGCAGCAGGTCCGCAAAGCGGCCGAGCACGTGGGGCCGGATTGCTTCCCGCTCGAACGGGCCGGCCATCTCCACGATCTTGTCCGCCGAGATGCAGAAATGGTTCGACCAGAACCAGACCAGCCGCTCGACGAAGCCGATATCGGCGCCCAGCGCGGCGTCGAAGCGCGCTTTGGCTTCGTTCTGAAAGAGCTGTTGCGGCAGCGGCGGCGCCGGCGGCTGAACTGGTTTCGCTATCGGCGACGGCTGTTGGTTTGCGGCATCGTCCGTAACCGGCGCCATGCACGGCTCGCCCGAGGGTTTCCGACAATCGACAAGGCTCGCGGCATTCCCGGCTTCGGCTTGTTTCTGCACCCGCAGTGCGAGCTTTTGCTTCGCTGCTTGCTCGGCGCGAAAGTCAAAGACCTCGCGCGCCGACTCGCCGCTCGACGGCAGATTGGCGGCAACGAGGCCGGCCTGCAGGCGCTCCAAGTCGGCAAGCAAGGCGCCTTGCGGGTCGGCGGCAATGGCGGCAATCGAATCGGCCGCCGGTCCGAAACCGAACCGGTGCAGGGCGAGCGCTGCTGCTTCTTTGCCACGCGCGGTCACGACAAATCCTCTCGGGAGGAAACCTGTCGGTGGCTATGGGACGATTCTTTTGTGGCAAAAGTTACATCCGGAAACGGCGAAATCGCCGTTGTTTCCTTACATTTTGTTCACGAGCCGGACGTGACGCCTCGGGAAAGCGGCGCCTTGCGGTGCAGCAATCAGGCTCGTAAGTATCTGGTGCGCAGCACTATGCGCCCGGAGCCGTCATGGCCGTTGTAATCGACACTCTGCTCGGGAAATCCGGCGCGCTCCGCCATCCGGAAAAGGCGCACCGGCCGGATCAGCCCAGCCTGCGCAAGCCGGACTGGATCCGCGTCAAGGCCCCGGTCTCACCCGGCTATGTCGCGACGGCGCAAATCGTGCGCGCCAACGGCCTGCACACCGTGTGCGAGGAGGCCGGCTGTCCCAATATCGGCGAGTGCTGGGAGAAAAAGCACGCCACCTTCATGATCATGGGCGACACCTGCACGCGGGCCTGCGCCTTCTGCAACGTCAAGACCGGGCTGCCCGGCGCCCTCGATCCTGCCGAGCCCGAACATGTCGCCGAGGCAACGGCAAAACTCGGGCTATCGCATATCGTCATCACCTCGGTCGATCGCGACGATCTCGCCGACGGCGGGGCGGCACATTTCGCCGCCGTCATCACAGCAATCCGCGCCCGCTGCCCGCAAACCACGATCGAAGTTTTGACGCCGGATTTTCTGCGCAAGGACGGCGCGGCGGAAGTCGTGGTCGCGGCGCGGCCCGACGTCTTCAACCACAATCTCGAAACCGTGCCGTCGAAATATCTCAACGTACGGCCGGGTGCCCGCTACTTCGCCTCGATCCGGCTGTTGCAGCACGTCAAAGAGCTCGACCCGGCAATGTTCACCAAATCCGGAATCATGGTCGGGCTCGGCGAAGAGCGCAACGAAGTGCTGCAGGTGATGGATGATCTGCGTTCGGCCGACGTCGATTTCCTCACCATCGGGCAGTATTTGCAGCCGACGCGCAAGCACCATCCGGTGCTGCGCTTCGTGCCGCCGGAGGAATTCGATGCCTTGACGACGGTCGCCTATGCCAAAGGATTCTCCATGGTGTCGGCAAGCCCGCTGACGCGGTCCTCCCATCATGCCGGCGAAGATTTTGCCCAGCTGAAGGCGGCGCGGGCTGCTGCGGCGCGCTGATAGATGCCGCAATTTTCCACCACGCGTCGGGTCAAGCACTCGGCGGCCGACATGTTCGCGCTCGTCGCCGACGTCGAGCGTTATCCACAATTCGTGCCGCTGTGCCGCTCGCTCGCCGTGCGCAGGCGTACGACGGACAGCGAAGGCAGGGAGGTCATCGTCGCCGACATGACGGTTGCTTACAAGTTCGTGCACGAGACTTTCACCAGCCGCGTCACCCTCGATCACCCTAAACTCGAAATTCTGGTCGAATATCTCGAAGGCCCGTTCGATCGCATGAACAACCGCTGGAGCTTTCGCGCCACGGGCGAGGGCGCTTGCGAAGTGGAATTTTTCATCACTTACGAATTCCGCAGCCGCACCCTCGGCCTGCTCATGGGCGGTATTTTCGACGCCGCCTTTCGGCGTTTCGCCACGGCCTTCGAGCGCCGCGCCGATCAAGTCTACGGTGTAGAGGCATAAGCCTCTTCCGAAAGCCGGCCAAAGCGCTGTAGCCTGAGGAAAAGAACGTCGAGCGCATTATGCCCGGCGGGAGGAATCAACGATGCTCAAGACGCTATACTTGGCCAGCGCAATTCTATTGACGAGCGGCGTCGCCTATGCGGCGGATTACCCCGCGCCAAGGGAAGCAGACTGGATCGCGCGGGATTTCAAATTTCATACCGGCGAGGTGATGGCCGAACTGCGCCTGCATTACACCACCGTCGGCGAGCCATCGGGCCAGCCGGTCATGCTCCTGCACGGCACCGGAAGTTCCGCCAAAGGTTTGCTCACGCCGCAGTTCGCCGGCGAATTGTTCGGCCCCGGCGCGCCGCTTGATGCGAGCAAATATTTCATCATTGTTCCCGACGCGATCGGCCACGGCCGATCGTCAAAACCGTCCGACGGCTTGCGGATGAAATTTCCGCAATACGACTACGCCGACATGGTCGAAGCCGAGTATCGGCTGATCAAGGAGGGCCTCGGCATTCCGCACCTGCGCCTGGTCATGGGCAATTCCATGGGCGGCATGGAGACCTGGCTGTGGGGCGAAGTGCACCCCGACGTCATGGATGCGCTGGTGCCAATGGCGTCGCAGCCGACGCCGATGGCGAGCCGCAATTGGATGCTGCGGCGGCTGATGATCGAAACCATCCGCAACGATCCGGCGTGGAATAACGGCAATTACACCGCGCAGCCACCTTCGCTGCGGCTTGCCAGCGTGTTCTTCGGCGTCGCCACCAGCGGCGGAACGCTCGCCCACCAGAATTTCGCGCCGACGCGGGAGCGCGCCGACAAGCTCGTCGACGAACGGCTCGCCGCACCGTTCACGGCGGACGCCAACGACTTCATCTACCAGTGGGGCTCGTCGGCCGACTACGACCCGTCAGCGGGGCTGGAGCGCATCGAAGCCGCGCTATTGGCGATCAATTCCGACGACGACGAACGCAATCCGCCGGAGACCGGCATAACCGAGCGCGCCATGCAGCGGGTGAAAAACGGGCACCTTTACCTGATCCCGGCAAGCCAGGAGACGCGCGGCCACGGCACCACGGGCATGGCTAAGTTTTTCGCGCGCCAGCTACGTGAATTCCTCGACAGCGCGCCGCAGCGGGCGATGTAGCTCGTCAGGCGCTCATTTCCCCTGACATCTGAGCTGCCACGGGCTCTCGTCGTCGGAGTTCTGGTATTTGCGGTCTTTGACAAAGAACGAGCCGTCGCTGCCTTTTGACGACACGATTTGAAATTTGTTGTCCGCCATGTTGAGCAGAACTTGCACGCGGTCGCCGGCTATGTTGGCGGGTGACCCTTCGAAATCCCAGACCTGCTCGAAGGAAAGCATGTCAGGCGCCTGACGTTTGGCGCTGGTGATCTTGTAGTTGCTATAAACGTGGTCGGATTGACCGTAGTAGGTCCGTGAAACCTCACCGGAGGGTTTGATTGCATAGACGGTGAGAAAATTGCCCGACGACGCCGGCTGTGTGCAATCGGTCGCCCAGGTGCCGATCAGTCCGAAATCCGCGATCGTGTCCGCAACCGATTGGGCCTGCGCCGCTTCAAAGCTGGCCATCGTCAATGCGGCGGCAAGACAAGCTCCCCAGCGCATTCTAGCTCCCCTTAAGCCGCGCTTTGCGCGCCAGCAGCTGTAACAGTGCGAGCGCTTCTATGACGGAGCGCAACCGCACCCGGCGGCGGCCGATGTCGCCGTAGAGCCGCTTGCGCGCGATGCGCCGCCCGTCGCGGCTCGCCGCGGCGAAATGCACGAGGCCGACCGGCTTTTGCTTGGAACCGCCGCCGGGTCCGGCAATGCCGGTGATCGATACCGCAAGGTCGGCTCGTGAGTTTTTCAGCGCGCCCGCCGCCATGGCTTTTGCTGTCTGCGCGCTCACCGCGCCGTAACGTTTGAGCGTCGCTACCGGTACGCCGAGCATCGCCCGCTTGGCCTCGTCCGAATAGGTGACGAACCCGCAATCGACGACGTCCGACGAGCCTGGGATCTCGGTCAGCGCCGCCGCGACCAGGCCGCCGGTGCAGGATTCGGCGGTGGCGACGTGCAGGCCGTGGGTACGGCAGAGATTTAGCACACGCTTTGCCGCTTCGCGTAAGTCTGCGCCGATCACGTCGCACTCCACGGCAGCCGTACGGTCGCCG
This sequence comes from uncultured Alphaproteobacteria bacterium, assembly GCA_963821175.1. GTDB lineage: Bacteria > Pseudomonadota > Alphaproteobacteria > Rhizobiales > Xanthobacteraceae > BOG-931. Next base: position 64,048 of record CAWGCU010000019.1, on the reverse strand, counting down.
TAGCCATCGCCACAAGCCCTTCGCCTCGCCCGGTGAAGCCGAGCGTCTCGCTGGTGGTCGCCTTGATTGCGACGCGGCTTACGGAGACCCCGGCGATCGCAGCGATGCGCTCGCGCATGGCGTCGCGGTGCGGCGAGACGCGCGGCGCTTCGCACACCACGGTCACGTCAAGATTGGCGATGATGCCGCCCCGCGCGCGCACGCGTTCGCAGGCGAAGGCAAGGAAGCGGTCCGAGGAAGCACCCTTCCACTGCGGATCGCTGGGCGGAAAATGCTGACCGATATCGCCCTCGGCCAGCGCGCCGAGAATAGCGTCGACCAGGGCATGGAGCGCCACGTCGGCGTCGGAATGTCCGGTGACGCCGCGTGAATGGGGAATGCGGATGCCGCCGAGCATGACATGGTCGCCGTCGGCGAAGGCATGCACGTCAAAGCCGTTGCCGGTGCGCACGTCGCCGAGCGTCGCTTGGCGCAGCATCTCGGCGCGGGCGAAATCGTCGTTGGTGGTGAGCTTGACGTTGCCGGCCTCGCCCTCGAATACGCTGACGCGATGGCCGGCCCATTCGGCGAGCGCGGCATCGTCGGAAAAATCTTCACGACCCGCGGCCGCCGCGCGCCGATGCGCCGTCATGATGAGATCGAAGACAAAAGCCTGCGGCGTTTGCACCATGCGCAGGTGATTGCGATCGAGGGTTTCGGTCACATGCGCGGTGTCGTCGATTTTCTTTACGGTGTCGGCAATGGCGATGGCCGGCACCGCCGCGCCGTTTTGTTTGGCGGCGACGATGGCGCGGCCGATCAGCGCTTCGGTCAAAAACGGACGCGCGGCGTCGTGAATGAGCACGATGTCCGGCGCGCTGGCGGCGCAGGCTTCAAGTCCGGCGCGCACGGACGCTTGTCGCGTCGCGCCGCCCCAAACCGGCGGCAGAAGTTTTTTCAAGCCCGCGGTCGCTGAGCGAAACACTTCTTCGTCTTGCGGATGAATGACCGGCTGCACCGCACCGATCTGCGGATGACTGAGAAACGCCGCGAGCGCCGGACGGATCACCGGTTCGCCGGCGATGTCGCGATATTGCTTGGGCACGTCGCCGCCCGCGCGCAGGCCCCGTCCGCCCGCGACGACAACAGCAGCGATGATGTCGCTCATCTCACGCTCCGCACAATTCCGGGCATGGCTTTAGCGCATGTTCCCGGAATGTGCGAACCGACAAAGTGGATGGCATCGAGGGCTTTTCGGCCGGCCAAAAATGACCTTCCCGGCCGGATTTGCACAGGTTAGGGATATTGCAGTGCAGCACTTGCGCGCGCTACGGATTTGGCTAAACTATAAGCAACGGCATTATGACGCCTATTTAGTGTGCAAATGTTTCCTTCTATACCTCAATCGAAAAAGCTGCGTGAGCCGTTGGCCATTGGGCCGCTAACGGTACCAAATCCCGTGCTTTTGGCACCCATGTCAGGGGTCACCGACGCGCCCTTCCGTCGGCAGGTCGCGAATCAGGGCGCGGGCCTCGTCATTTCGGAAATGACCGCTTGTGCAGCACTCGCCAACGGAAAGCGCAATGCCGCACTGCGGGTCAAGGATCATGGCGCGGGATTGCATGTCGTCCAGCTTGCCGGTTGCGAACCGCACTGGATGGCCGAAGGCGCGCGCATGGCCGAAGCCGCCGGCGCCTCAGTCGTCGACATCAACATGGGCTGCCCGGCGAAACACGTCACCAATGGTGAATCCGGCTCGGCGCTGATGCGCGATCTCGATCACGCGCTCACTCTGATCGATGCGGTGGTGCAGACGGTCAGCGTACCGGTCACCTTGAAGATGCGGCTCGGCTGGGATGACGCTTCACGCAACGCGCCTGAGCTGGCGCGGCGTGCCGAACAATCCGGTGTGCGGCTTGTCACCGTGCACGGCCGCACGCGCTGCCAGTTCTACAAAGGGCGCGCCGACTGGACGGCGGTGCGCGCCGTCAAGGACGCCGTGTCGATCCCGGTGGTCGTCAACGGCGACATCCAAAGCTTCGATGACGCCGACGCGGCGCTCGCCGCCTCTGGCGCCGACGCGGTGATGGTCGGGCGCGGCGCCCAGGGCAGGCCGTGGTTTCCCGGCCAGCTCGCGCACTATCTCGCGACCGGAGAACGCGAGGCCGCGCCGGCGCTCAGCGAGCAACTCGCGCTCGCCAGCGCGCTATACGGCGAAATGCTCGCCCATCACGGCATCGCGATTGGGCTGCGCCACGCGCGCAAGCATCTCGGCTGGGCGCTCGATACGGCGGCTGCGACCGCGAGCGCGCCTTCGCATCTGCTCAAGACCCTGCGCAGCCGCGTGCTCACCGCCGATGACCCCGCGATCGTGCTGCATCGGCTTGCCGAAGCATTTGACGAATTGCGCGACACCAATGCGACGTGGAGACATGCGGCAGGGAGACTGCCGCATGAGCACCGCGGAAAACCTTCTCACGACGTCGTCGGCCGATGTGGTGCTCAATGCGCTGCCGCATCCCGTCATCGTCGTGGCGGCAGACGGCAAGGTCACCGACGCCAATGCGGCGGCGGAGGCTTTTTTCGAAGTCTCGGTGTCGCATCTGCGCCGGCATCTGCTGCGCGACCTGGTGCCGTTCGGCAGTCCTTTGCTCACGCTGGTCGAGCAGGTGCGCGCGCGCGGCGCCGCGGTCAACGAATACAAGGTCGATCTCGGCACGCCGCGCAATCCGGGCGACCGGCTGGTCGACCTGTACGTGGCGCCGCTGCCGGAGCAGCCGGATTGCGTGGTGGTGATGCTGCAGGAGCGCACCATCGCCGACAAGATGGACCGGCAATTGACCCATCGCAGCGCGGCGCGCTCGGTGATCGCGCTCGCCGCCATGCTGGCGCACGAGATCAAGAACCCGCTGTCCGGCATCCGCGGCGCGGCGCAATTGCTCGAACAATCGGCCGACGATGACGACCGCACCTTGACGCGGCTGATTTGCGACGAGGCCGACCGCATCGTGAAGCTGGTCGACCGCATGGAAGTGTTCGCCGACGAGCGGCCGGTCGAGCGCGAGCCGATCAACATCCACGTGGTGCTCGATCACGTGAAGCGGCTGGCGCAATCCGGCGTCGCCCGCCACATCAAATTCGTCGAGGACTACGATCCGTCGCTGCCGCCGGTGCTGGCGAACCGCGACCAGCTCGTCCAGGTGTTTCTGAACCTGGTCAAGAACGCCGCCGAAGCGATCGGCGAAAATACCTCGGGCGGCGAAATCGCGCTGACCACGGCATTCCGGCCGGGCGTGCGGCTGTCGCTGCCGGGCACCAAGGCGCGCATCTCGCTGCCGCTGGAATTCTGCGTCAAGGACAACGGCCCCGGCGTGCCCGACGAACTGATGCCGCATCTGTTCGATCCGTTCGTCACCACGAAGCCGACCGGATCGGGGCTGGGCTTAGCGCTGGTCGCCAAGATCGTCGGCGACCACGGCGGCATCATCGAATGCGAGTCGCAGCCGCGCCGAACCATCTTTCGCGTGCTTATGCCGGTTTACACGGGTGAGGGCTCAGCGCCGGACGCCGCCCTTCAGCACGAGGGGATCATTGATGCCCGCGGGAAGTATTCTTGTCGCCGACGACGATGCGGCGATCCGGACAGTGCTCAACCAGGCGCTGTCGCGCGCCGGTTACGAGGTGCGCTCGACCGGCAACGCCGCCACGCTGTGGCGCTGGGTCAGCCAGGGCGACGGCGACCTGGTCATCACCGACGTGGTGCTGCCCGACGAAAGCGCCTTCGACCTGTTGCCGCGCATCAAGAAGGCGCGGCCGGACCTGCCGGTCGTGGTCATGAGCGCGCAGAACACCTTCATGACCGCGATCCGCGCCTCCGAGCGCGGCGCCTATGAATATCTGCCAAAGCCGTTCGATCTGAAGGAGCTGATTTCCATCGTCGGCCGCGCGCTGTCGGAACCGAAGGAGAAAACGCGGCAGCCGGCCAAGGTCGAGGATTTCGAATCCATTCCGCTGGTCGGCCGCTCGCCGGCGATGCAGGAAATCTATCGCGTGCTGGCGCGCCTGATGCAGACCGATCTGACCGTGATGATCTCGGGCGAATCCGGCACCGGCAAGGAGCTGGTGGCGCGCGCGCTGCACGACTACGGCAAGCGCCGCACCGGGCCGTTCGTCGCCATCAACATGGCGGCGATCCCGCGCGATCTCATCGAGTCGGAGCTGTTCGGCCACGAGAAGGGCGCCTTCACCGGCGCCAATACGCGCAGCGCCGGCCGCTTCGAGCAGGCCGAAGGCGGCACGCTGTTCCTCGACGAGATCGGCGACATGCCGATGGAGGCGCAGACGCGGCTGTTGCGCGTGCTGCAGCAGGGCGAATACACCACGGTCGGCGGCCGCACGCCGATCAAGGCCGACGTGCGCATCATCGCCGCGACCAACAAGGATTTGCGCCAGCTGATCCAGCAGGGCCTGTTCCGCGAAGACCTGTTCTTCCGCCTCAACGTCGTGCCGCTGCGGCTGCCGCCGCTGCGCGAGCGCACCGAAGACATTGCCGATCTGATCCGGCATTTCTTCACCGTGGTCGAGCGCGAAGGACTGCCGCCGAAGCAGATCGATCAGGCAGCGCTTGACCGCCTGAAGAAACATCGCTGGCCGGGCAATGTGCGCGAACTGGAAAATCTGGCGCGGCGGCTTGCCGCGCTTTATCCGCAGGAGATGATCACCGCGGCAGTGATCGACTCCGAGCTGTCGCAGCCGACGCTGACGGCGCCGGGGGAAACCAATCGCACCGAGGACAATCTCTCGGTCGCGGTCGAGCGCTTCCTCGCGCAATATTTTTCCGGTTTTGACGACGGCCTGCCGCCGCCCGGCCTCTATCACCGCATCCTTCGCGAGGTCGAAGGTCCGCTGTTGTCGGCGGCGCTGGCGGCGACCCGCGGCAACCAGATCCGCGCCGCCGATCTCCTCGGCGTCAACCGCAACACGCTGCGCAAGAAAATCCGCGACCTGGAAATCCAGGTTTATCGGACCGGCGGCACTTAGCGCCGCTGGCACTCCGCCAACCTCCAGATACCTAAGGTTGCAGGGCCGGGGCAAATATTACGCCCACGAATTGTCGCAATCGGGCAACATTGTTGTATAAAAGCATCACTAGGGACGCCTGGGCGGGGCCCCAGATCGTCTCCATTCCGACTTTAAATTCCTAGTTCCCAGCGAAGCGGCTCATGACGACGGTCGAACAGGTCGCTCCAGTCGACCCGGCTGCTGCGGCGGCCCCGATGCCGATCGCGTCCCGGCTGTTCGGCGCGATTGCCGTCGGCGTGGCGCTGCTCTCGGCCACCGCTACCTTCCTGGTGCTGGCCGGGATGACGCCGATCGACCCGGTCCAGAACGTCGTCCTGACCCTGCTTGCGGTCAATGCCGGGACCAGCTTCCTCTTGCTCGCCATCATCGGGCTGGAAGTCTGGGTCGTGATCCAGGCCCGCCGCCGCGGACATGCCGGATCGCGCCTGCACGTGCAGATCGTCAGCCTGTTCGCCGTCATCGCCGCGGTTCCGACCGTGCTTGTCGCGGTGGTCGCCTCGACGACGCTCGATCGCGGCCTCGATCGCTACTTCTCGTCCAGCACGCGCGCGATCATCAAGGCTTCGGATTTCGTCGCCAACGCTTATGTCGGCGAACGTCTCCAGGCCATGCACGGCGAAGTCTTGGCCATGGCCTATGAGCTGGCCCGCGCCAAGCCGCTGTTCGACCAGGACCGCGACAAGTTCCACAAATTCTTGACCCAGCAAGCCGCCGGGCGCGGTCTCTCCGCCGTCCTCATCTTCACCCCGGACGGCCAGGTCGTCGATCGCGCCGACATTCCCATCGCCAAGCAACCGGTGTTGCCGAAAGCGGAAGCGCTCAGCAAGATCACCGAAACAGAAGCCCAGATCGGACCTATCCCCGAGGGCATCGACGGAACGATCAAGCTGTACGGCTACGACAACATGTATCTCTACGTCGTCGGCCTGCTCGATCCGCAAGTCATCCAGCAGTTGACCGCGACCCGGCAAAGCGTCGCCGAATATGCCGATCTGGAACTGCACAAAGTCGGCATTCAGATCGCGTTCGCGTTGATGTTCGGCATCATCGCGCTCATCGTGCTGTTGTCGGCGGCCTGGATCGGGCTCGATTTCGCCAATCGCCTGGTCGCGCCGATCCGCCGCCTGATCGGCGCCGCCAACGTGGTCTCGACCGGTAACCTGCAAGTCCAAGTTCCGATCCAGGGCTCCGGCGGCGACCTCGCCCGCCTCGGCGAGACCTTCAACAAGATGACCCACGAGCTGCGCACCCAGCACGAGGACATCGTGCGCGCGCGCGACCTCATCGACAGCCGGCGCCGCTTCACCGAGGCCGTGCTGGCGGGCGCCAGCGCCGGCGTCATCGGCGTCAATGCCGACGGCAAGGTCACCATCCTCAACCGCTCGGCGGAACGCCTGACCGGACGCACCGAAAGCGAAGCGCTCGGCCGGCCGCTGCCCGAAATCGCGCCCGAACTCGCCGAAATTTTTCAATCCGCCCGCTATGGCAATCAGCGTCTGGTGCAGCGCCAGGTCGCGGTCTCGCGCGACGGCCAGGAACGTAATTTCTCCGTGCGCGTGACCAGCGAACAGGCGCAAGACGCCGAGCACGGCTACGTCATCACCATCGACGACATCACCGAGCTCGTGCTGGCGCAGCGCACCTCGGCCTGGGCCGACATCGCCCGCCGCATCGCGCACGAGATCAAAAATCCGCTCACCCCGATCCAATTGTCGGCGGAGCGGCTGCGCCGCAAATACAGCAAGCTGATTGCCGCCGACGACCCGGTGTTCGACCAATGCACCGACACCATCGTGCGCCAGGTCGACGACATCAAGCGCATGGTCGACGAATTCTCGCGCTTTGCCCGCATGCCGAAGCCGGTGATGACCGACGAGGACGTTGCCGATACCGTGCGTCAGGCCGTCTTCCTGCTCCGCGTCGCCCATCCCGACATCGACTTCGACGTCGATTTGCCCGCCGAAGCGATCCCGGCGCGTTTCGATCGGCGGCTGATCTCGCAGGCGCTCACCAACATCGTCAAGAACGCCACCGAAGCGATCGGCGCGGTGCCGCCGGACCAGCTCGGCCGCGGCCGCATCGTCGTCAGCGCGCGGCGCGAGGGCAAGGACATCGTCATCGACGTGATCGACAACGGCATCGGCCTGCCCAAGGAAAACCGGGCGCGCCTGCTCGAGCCCTATGTGACGACGCGCGAGAAGGGCACCGGGCTTGGCCTCGCCATTGTCGGCCGCATTCTGGAAGAACATGGCGGGCGCATCGAATTGCGCGATGCCGCCGAGAAAATTCCGGGCGCCCGCGGCGCCTGGATGCAATTGCGCATCGCGGCGGAGTCCGTTGCCGCCGCGGAGCCGGTCGAACCGCAGCAAGCGGTCGTGTAACGAAAAGAGTAGGGCAGGGCGACTCAAATGGCATCCGATATCCTCATCGTCGACGACGAAGCTGATATCCGCGAGCTGGTCGCGGGCATCCTCCAGGACGAAGGCCACGGCGCCCGCACGGCGCGCGACAGCGACGACGCGCTGGCGGCCGTGGTGGCGCGGCGGCCCAACCTGGTGTTCCTCGACATCTGGCTGCAGGGCAGCCGCCTCGACGGGCTGCAACTGCTCGACACGCTCAAGCAGGAGCATCCCGAGCTGCCGATCGTGATGATCTCCGGCCACGGCAATATCGAAACCGCGGTTTCGGCGATCAAGCGCGGCGCCTACGACTTCATCGAAAAACCGTTCAAGGCCGACCGGCTCTTGCTGGTCGCCGATCGCGCGCTGGAGAATTCGCGACTGAAACGCGAGGTGCGCGACCTCAAGCAACATGCGCCGATGGCGACTTCCTTGGTCGGCCATTCGCCGGCCGCCAATCAGTTGCGCCAGACCGTGGAGAAAGTGGCGCCGACCAACAGCCGCATTCTCATCATCGGGCCTTCGGGCGCCGGCAAGGAACTTGCCGCGCGCACCATCCACAGTCATTCGGCGCGCGCCGACGGGCCGTTCGTGGTGATCAACGCCGCCGCGATCACGCCGGAGCACATGGAAGTCGAACTGTTCGGCGTCGAGGGCGGCACCAACGGCAGCCACAGCCGCAAGGTCGGCGCGCTCGAGGAAGCCCATGGCGGCACGCTGTTCATCGACGAGATCGCCGACATGCCGCGCGAGACCCAGAGCAAGATTTTGCGCGTGCTGGTCGATCAGACCTTCCAGCGCGTCGGCGGCGCCACCAAGGTCACGGTCGACGTGCGCATCGTGTCGTCGACCAGCCGCAACATCGAAGCCGAGATCACGGCCGGCAAATTCCGCGAAGACCTTTATCACCGGCTGTCGGTGGTGCCGATCCGCGTGCCGGGGCTCGCCGAGCGGCGCGAGGATATCCCGGAGCTGGTCGAATATTTCATGACGCAGATTTCGCAGACCACGGGGCTGCCCAAGCGCAAGGTCGGCGCCGACGCGCTCGCCGTGCTGCAATCGCACGACTGGCCGGGCAATGTGCGGCAGCTGCGCAACAACGTCGAGCGGCTGATGATCCTCGCCGGCGGCGATCCGGACGCGGTGATCACCGCGTCGATGCTTCCCCAAGACGTCGGCTCGATGATCCCGGCGATGCCGAACGGCAATGGCGGCGAGCATCTCATGAGCCTCGCGCTGCGCGAGGCCCGCGAAGTGTTCGAGCGCGAATATCTGCTCGCCCAGATCAACCGCTTCGGCGGCAACATTTCGCGCACCGCCGAATTCGTCGGCATGGAGCGCTCGGCGCTGCATCGGAAGTTGAAGGCGCTGGGATCGACTAGGACAGTCGCATCGGGATCGATGAGAGCTTACTTCTGATGCTATCGACCGTCCGATGTCCCGCATCGCCTACGTCAACGGCCGCTACCTGCCGTTCCGCGAAGCAAAAGTCCATGTCGAGGACCGCGGCTATCAATTCGCCGACGGCGTCTACGAAGTCTGCGAGGTGCGCGGCGGCCGGCTGATCGACGAGCGCCGCCACATGGAGCGGCTGCAACGCTCGCTTGGCGAATTGCGCATCCCGATGCCGATGTCGGTCAAGGCGCTCGGCGTCGTGCTGCGCGAAGTGGTGGCGAAGAACCGCATCGGCTACGGCCTCGTCTATCTGCAGATCAGCCGCGGCGTGGCGCGGCGCGACCATGCTTTCCCGTCACCGTCGGTGGCGCCGAGCATGGTGGTGACGGCGCGGTCGCTGAACTTGAAGCGCAACGAGGCGCTCGCCGCCACCGGCATCGCCGTCATCAGCGTGCCGGACAACCGCTGGGGCCGCGTCGACATCAAGACCGTCGGCTTGCTGCCCAACGTTTTGGCGCGGCAGACGGCGATCGAGCAGGGCGCCCGCGATGCCTGGTTCGTCGACAAAGACGGTGTCGTCACGGAAGCGTCCTCCGCCAATGCCTGGATCGTCACGGCAAAGGGCGCATTGGTCACGCGGCACGCCGATCACGCCATCCTGCGCGGCATCACGCGTGCGGTGGTGCTCGACGCGGTCAAAGGGCAGGGACTTGCGATCGAGGAGCGCGCCTTCACGCTGCAAGAGGCCTTTGCCGCGCGCGAGGCCTTCATCACCTCGGCGACCCAGCTCGTGCTGCCGGTGGTGAAGATCGACGGCCGCACGATCGGCGACGGCAAGCCGGGCCCGATCGCGAGCGCGCTGCGGCGCGAGTTTTATCGCTACGCGGAGACCGGATAAGGCAATCGCAACAACACGCTAGGTCGCGTGAGCATTGACAATGCGCGACCTCACCACACGTCCTTATCACCAGACCGGGCTTGCATCGCCTGCCGCCGCGCCTTCTAATGGTTCTACCCTTCGGGTCCGTCCGGCCCGGAAGATCGGCGGGACGCGGCCACAAAGGTGTGAAAAGAAAAGACCCGTGGGGCAGGGGCCCGCGGTACAAAAACGGAAACAACGGCCATGGCAGCCGACCGCGCACAAAACTTACAAGACACCTTCCTCAATCACGTCCGCAAAGCCAAAATTCCGCTCACCATCTTCCTGGTGAACGGCGTCAAGCTGCAGGGCGTGGTCACTTGGTTCGATAATTTCTGCGTGCTGCTGCGTCGCGATGGGCATTCGCAGCTGGTCTACAAGCACGCCATTTCGACCATCATGCCTGGTCATCCGGTTCAGCTTTTCGAAGGCGCCGAGGAAGCGCCGGCCGGGGATAAGGACTGATTGGAGCCGCGCCGTCGCGACAAAGGCGCTGACCGGCTGAGTCCAACGGGCTCGGCAGTCGGCCGCGCGCTCGTCATCGAGCCGGTGTTGCGGCGCGCCGCGGCGCATGCGACCGCCGCCGAGCGCTCGTCCGCGGCCAAGCTCGACGAGGCCTCGGGCCTCGCCCGCGCCATCGATCTCGACGTCGCGCAAGCCGGCATCGTCATGCTGCGCGCGCTGCATTCCGCGACCTATCTCAGCAAAGGCAAGGTCGAGGAGATCGCGGGCCTCGTCAAAACTTTTGAAGCCGGCATCGTGGTGATGGATTGCGCGCTGTCGCCGGTGCAGCAGCGCAACCTGGAAAAGGCCTGGAACGCCAAGGTCATCGACCGCACCGGGCTGATCCTGGAAATCTTCGGCCGGCGCGCGCGCACCCGCGAAGGCGCGCTGCAGGTCGAGCATGCGCACCTGACTTACCAGAAGGGCCGGCTGGTGCGCACCTGGACCCATCTTGGAGCGCCAGCGCGGCGGCTATGGCTTTCTCGGCGGCCCCGGCGAGACCCAGCTCGAGGCCGACCGTCGCCTGATCGACGAGCGTCTCGCCAAGATCGAGACCGAGCTCGAAAAGGTCAAACGCACCCGCTCGCTGCATCGCGACAGCCGAAAGCGCGTGCCGTATCCGATCGTCGCGCTGGTCGGCTACACCAATGCCGGCAAGTCGACGCTGTTCAACCGCATGACGCGGGCCAACGTGCTGTCCGCCGACATGCTGTTCGCCACGCTGGATCCGACCTTGCGCGCGGTCGACCTGCCGCACGGCGCCCGCATCATCCTGTCCGACACGGTCGGCTTCATCTCCGACCTGCCGACCATGCTGATCGCGGCGTTCCGCGCCACGCTCGAAGAGGTGATCGAGGCCGACGTGATCCTGCATGTGCGCGACGTCGCCCACGACGACGCCGAGGCGCAGCAGCACGACGTCGAAAAAATCCTGCGCCAGCTCGGCATCGATCCTCTCAACAATCCGAACGGCAAGCAGACGCTGATCGAGGTGTGGAACAAGATCGACCGGCTCGACGCCGACGAAGGCCGCGCACGCTTGCAAAATATCGCCGAGCGTCGGCCAGCTGAGCAAAGGCCGGCTCTGGTTTCCGCGATCACGGGGGAGGGCATCGACGCGCTTGCCGCGGCCATCGAAGACCGCCTCGGCGCCGGCCGGGTGCTGATCGAGCTGCAGATCGATCCGGCCGACGGCGCCGGCGTGAGCTGGCTGCATCGCCACACCGAGGTGCTCTACAAGGCGATGGACGAAAACTCCGGCCGCCTCGCCATGACGGTGCGCGCCGCCGCGGATCGCGCCGATGCCGTGCGGGCGAAATTTGCCCGCGCCGGACATTGAAGATTCATCCGTGAAGGGAAACGCCATGACGACGCGTAGAAAACTCATTGCCGGGGCCGCCGCTACGGCATTCACCGGATTTTGCGGCCGAGCACGTGCGCAAGCGCCGGCGCAAATCCGCATCTCGACCGCCGCGCCGCCGTCCGATTTCCTCGCCAAGGCGCTCGAACAGCTCAAGGCGGATGTCGACGCCGCGTCCGTCGGTCTCGATGTCAGCGTGCATCCGGCGTCGACCCTGTTCAAACAGGGCACCGAGGTCCCTGCGCTCCAGCGCGGCAATCTCGAAATGAGCACGATGACAACCTTCGAAGTGGCGCAGCAGATTCCTGAGCTTGGTTATTTCAACCGCGGCTATCTATTGCGCGACTACGACCAGCTGTTCCGCGTCTTCGACGGCCCGATCGGCGAGGATTTCCGCAAAACGGTCGCGGAGAAAATGGGCATCGTCATTCTCGCGACCCACTATCTCGGCACGCGCCAGGTCAGCCTGCGGCAGAAGCGCGCCGTCAAGGCGCCGGCCGATCTCGCCGGCGTCAAGATGCGCATGCCGGCGGGGCCGGAATGGCTGCTGCTCGGCCGCACCCTCGGCGTCACGCCGGTGCCGCTCGGCATGCCCGAAGTCTACCTCGCCATGAAGACCGGCACGGTGGACGGCCAGGAAAATCCGCTGTCCATTCTTAACGCGGCGAAATTCTACGAAGTCTCTGAGCAGATCGTGCTGACGGCCCACATGGTGCAGCCGGTATTCTTTGCCATCGCCAGGCCGGTTTGGGACAAGCTCAACCCCGACCAGCGCAATGCGCTCGACGCGGCCGCGCGCAAGACCGCCAAGGCCGGCAGCGACTCTAGGCTCGCCGACGAAAAGGCCATCGTGCAGGCGCTCAAGGATCGCGGCTTGGCCGTCGACGCCGTCGATCTGGCGCCGTTCCGAGCCTCGGCCGATCGCGTCTATGCCGAGTCCGATCTCGCCAAGGCCTGGGACGCCGCCGGATTGCAACGGGTGCTCAAGGCTTGAGGCCGATCATGGCGGGCGAGCAGGGCGAGGGGCCAGCCGCGGCGCTCGCGGCGAAGCTTCGGCAACTGGCCGATTGGATCGCCTGCGCCATGTTCGCCGCCGTGTTCGTCATCTTCAACTACAAGATCTTCACCCGCTATTTCGAGCACGACGAAGCGGTCTGGGCCGACGAAGTTTTGGTGATCCTGTTCATCTGGATCATCTTCTGGGCCAACGCGTTTCTGGTGCGGGACAAGGAGCAGATCACCTTCGATCTGGTTTATCGACTGTTCCCCGCCGCGGCCCAGCGCTATATCGCGCTTGCGCGCGCCGTCCTGGTCGGCGGCATCTTTGCCTGGGCGCTGCCGGGATCGCTCGATTACATCCGCTTCCTCTGGCGCGAGCACACGCCGGTGCTCAATCTGCCGCTCGACATCGTCTATTCGTGCTTCGGCATATTTCTTGTCGCCGTGATCATCCGCTCGACCGCGAGCGCCGCAAAACTGCTCGGGCCGCGGTGGCGCGGAGAAATCTAGCAAGGCTATAGGGGGCAGGGGTGTCGCACGGTCTTTGGGTCCTGCTCGGCGTCTTCACGCTCGCGGCGGTGCTCGGGGCGCCGCTCGGCCTTGCCATGCTGAGCGCGGGCTTCGTCTATCTGGTTTCGACCCACCAGGACGTCGGCCTTGTCGTCGATCAGACGATGAACGGGCTTTACAACAGCTATCTGTTGATCGCCGTGCCGATGTTCATCTTCGTCGCCAATATCATGAACGCGAGCGGCGTGATCGAGCGCCTGCTGAAGTTCGGTTCGGCGATGGTCGGCCATCTGCCCGGCGGGCTCGCGCAAGTGAACGTGGTCACCAACCTGATCTTTTCCGGCATGAGCGGCAGCGCGGTGGCCGATGCGTCCGGCCCCGGCCTCATCGTCGCGCGCATGATGGCGAAGAACGGCCATTATCCGCGGGGCTTTGCGGCCGCGACCTCGGTGGTTTCGGCGACGCTCGGGCCGCTGATGCCGACGTCGATCCCGATGATCTTCTACGCGCTGATCGCCAATGCCTCCGTCGGCGCCATGTTCATGGGCGGGCTCGTTCCCGCCGGCATCATGGCGCTAGGAATGATGATCGTCATCGCCGCCGTCGCGCGGCGGCGCGCCTTTCCGCGCGAGCCGCGAATACTGTGGTCGCAAATGCCGGTCATTTTCGCCCGCGCCCTGCCGGCGATCGCGTTGCCTGCAATCCTGCTTGGCCTGATCTATTCGGGCGTCACGACGCCGACCGAAGCTGCGGCGATCGCTGCGAGCTATGCGCTGCTGCTCGCCGTCATCGTCTATCGCACTTTACAGATGCAGCAATTGCTGACGGTGATCTCTGACACCGTGCGCACCACGGCTATGATCGCGCTGATCATGTCCGGCGCCTTCGTATTCAACTATGCGGTGGCCAACGAGGGCGTACCGCAGCTCATTCACAAGACCTTCGTCGCCTGGAACCTGTCACCGGTAAAATTCCTGCTGTGCGTCGACGTGCTGATGCTGCTGCTTGCCATCGTGCTCGACGAAGTGACCATCCTGCTCGTGATCGTGCCCTTGCTTGTCCCGATCGCGCAGGGTCTCGGCATCGATCTCATCCATTTCGGTATCGTCGTCGTGCTCAACATGATGGTCGGCCTGACCTTGCCGCCGCACGGCCTGTTGCTGTTCGTCATGAGCGGGTTGACCGGGACGCCGCTTTCCGAAATTTTTCGCGAGGTGCCGCCGTTCATCGTGATGATGCTGCTGGTCGTGCTGCTGGTGACGTTCTTTCCAGAGATCGCATTGTGGCTGCCGCGCAGCGCAGGCCTCATCAAACCGTAGGACGAGGGCAGGGCCGATGACATTTCGAATGCTCGCAATCTTCGTCGCGCTTGCCGTTTTTTCACCGGCGCACGCGGAGTCGGCGACGCTGCGCTTCGGCCAAATCCCCTCGACCGCGCGCGCCGTCAGCTCGCTCTATCTTTACGTTGCGGAGAAGCAGGGTTTTTTCGCGCGCGAGAACGTCGCGGTCGAGATCGTGCAAATCCCCGGCGGCACCGGCAACATGGTCGCGGCGCTCGACCGCGGCGAGGTCGACGTGACACAGACCGCGACGCCTTATCTGATCCAGGCGGTGCTGAATGGTTCGCCGGCCGTCGCCATTGCCGGCACCACCGCCAATCCTATCTATAGCCTGATCGCCAAGCCGCAAATCAAGGATTTTGCCGACCTCAAGGGCAAGCTCATCGGGCTATCGCTGCCGGTCGATACCATCTCGATTTCGATGCGCAAGCTCTTGGCGCTGAAAGGGCTCGGCGACGCCGACTATCGCGTTAAGGAGCTGGTCGGCACGCCGTTGCGCGCGGCATGCCTGAAAAGCGGGGAGTGCGATGCCGTCCCGCTCGGCCAGCCCGACGATCTCATCGCGGTCAAGGATGGCTATCGTCGGCTCGGCTTTTCGACCGAGGCCGTCGCGTCATTCCAGTTCGAGGTGATTGCGGCGCGGCGCGATTTTGCGCAAACCCATGCTCCGGCACTGATCGGCTTTGTCAGCGCGCTTGCCGACGCATTCCGCTTCATTCGCGATTCCGCTCATCGCGACGACGCCGCTAAAGCTATCGTCGCGCTCACAGGCACATCGGACGATATCGCACGCGCGACGCTTGCGCTTTATCTCGACCCCGATCGTGGCGTGATGCCGCGGCAAGCCGAAATCGACCTCGGCGGCCTCGCCCAGGTCATCGCCTTTATGGACGGGGGCGGCACCATCAAGCCGCCGCTTCCGGCGCCGGACCAGTTCGTCGATCTGCAATACCTTCGCGCCGCCGGAGCACAGTGATCACTCCCGCGCCTTGGCGGCGTCCCACAGCGCGTCCATTTCGGCGAGCGTCGCGTCCTGCGGCTTTTTCCCGTCAGCGGCCAATGCCTGCTCGATCGCGGCGAAACGGCGCTCGAATTTCCGGTTGGTCCCTCGCAGCACCGCTTCCGGATCGGCGCGCAGATGGCGTGCGAGATTGACGGCGGCGAACAGAAGATCGCCGACTTCGCCCGCGGCGTCGGCTGCGCTGCCATCGAGCGCGGCTTCGATCTCGTCAGCTTCCTCGCGGATTTTGTGCAACACCGCACGCGGGTCGTTCCAGTCGAAGCCGACTTTGCTCGCTTTGTCCTGCAGTTTTAGCGCTCGCGTGAGGGCAGGGAGCGCGACAGGAACGCCAGCCAGCGCGCCGGTATGTTCGACGCCACCGCGCGCGGCCTTGGCTTGCTTTTCTTGCGCCTTGATCCGTTCCCACAAACCCTCGACGGCTTGCGAGGTCCGTGAACCCTCGTCACCGAATACATGCGGATGCCGGCGGATGAGTTTTGCCGTGAGCACCTCGACCACGTCGCCGAAATCGAACGCGCCCAGTTCTTCGGCCATGCGGGCGTGGAAGACCACTTGGAGAAGGAGGTCGCCCAATTCCTCCTTGAGATCGGTGAGATCGTCGCGGGCGATGGCGTCGGCGACTTCATAGGCCTCTTCGAGCGTATAAGGCGCAATGGTCGCGAAATTCTGCTCGAGATCCCATGGACAACCGGTCTTGGGCGTGCGCAACGCCGCCATGATCGCAAGCAGGCGGCCGACATCGCGGGAAGGGGTCATCGCAGGAATCCTGATAGGGTCGCGCACATTGCATGCGGACCTTATCAGAGCTTGGTTCGGCCATCGGAGATCGCCATGCCTGTTTCGGCCTATATCCAGGCGGCGCTGTTCGTCCTCTTCAACGCGGTCGTCCTATTCGCCGCGGCCGGCACCGTCGAAATCCCCGGATTCTGGGTTTATGTAGCGATTTTCGCGGCCGTGATGGCGGCGTCGTTCGCTTTCCTCGATCCCGGACTGTTGCGCGAGCGGATGCATCCGGGCGGTCAACCGCCGCCGCTGGGGTTGCGCCTGTTCACTTTGGTCCTGGTTCTGCATTGGATCATCGCCGGGCTCGACCGCGGCCGTTTCCATTGGAGCGATACCGTGCCGGCCTGGCTGCGGGCGGCGGGCCTTATTGCGGTCGCCGCCGGCTATGGGTTGGCGTTCTGGGCCATGCTGGTCAATCGGTTCTTCTCGTCGGTGGTCCGCATCCAGTCCGACCGCGGCCAGCATGTGATCATGGCCGGGCCATACGCCTTCATCAGACACCCGGGCTATCTCGCCGGCATCGTCATCATGGTGGCGAGCGGCATCGCGCTCGGCTCATGGCTGGCGACGGCAATGCTGATCGTGCTCAGCCTGCCGTTCCTGCTGCACCGGGCGATCACCGAGGACCGAGTGCTGCAAGCCGAGCTGCCGGGTTACCGCGACTACGCCGCCCGGGTGCGCTGGCGCGTGCTGCCGGGGATTTGGTGAGCCGAAGCAGGGATTTGCCAGGGCCCGTCAATCCGGCTCCTCAATGCCTGATTCGCATAAGACATATTATGGAATATCTCTATGTGGCCTTGATGAACCTTGGGATTGGTAGCCGCCACTACAGCAATAAGGGCCGATAGACGCCCGCTGTTGGAGGCGACCATGTTCCGCACAATCATCCTTGGGCTGGTAACCGTGGCCACAATTGCTGCCGCGACGGTGGCTGCGGCCGTGATCGGCACCGCTGCCGCCACTTATGCGATCGACAAGGCCACGCTGACGGTGACGGTGACAACGCCGACGCCTGCGACGCCGCAATGGCCTGCCCGCTACGTGGGCCGTTTTGTCGGCCTGTCGTAAGCGGCCGCCTCAGTCGGCGGCCAAGGTCATCCCGTCATAGGCCGGCTCGACGTTCGGCGGCAGCTTCGCATAGAGCTCTTCGTAATCGAGATCGGCGTGCAGATTGGTCAGGACGGCGCGACGCGGTTTCAGGCGGCCGATCCACTCCAGCGCGTCGTCGAGCGAGAAATGGCTCGGGTGCGGCCGGTAACGCAACGCGTCGACGATCCAGACGTCGAGGCCGGTCAGCGCGGCGGCGCTTTCCGGCGGCATGCCGGACAGGTCGCAGGAATAGGCGAGGCTGCCGAAGCGGAATCCAAACGAAGCGATGTCGCCGTGCGCTTGCAGGATCGGCAGCGCGGTGAGGGTACCACCCTTCCCTGTCACGGTGACCGGCTCGCCGGCGGTCAAACGATGCTCGCTGACGATCGGCGGGTACTCGCTGCCAGGCGGCGCGCGGAAGCAATAGTCGAAGCGGGTGTGCATCGACTTTGACGTATAGTCGTCGAGATAGATGTCGATCGGGCGGCGCTGCTTGATGTAGAACGCGCGCAAATCGTCGACGCCGTGGGTGTGGTCGGCGTGCTCGTGGGTGTAGAGCACAGCGTCGAGCGAATCGGCCTCGGCGTCCAACATCTGCTCACGCAGGTCGGGCGAGGTGTCGACGAGAACGCGGGTGATACCGCCGCCGTCGCGCCGCTCGACCAAAAGCGAGGTGCGCCGGCGCCGGTTCTTCGGATTGTTGGGATCGCAGGCGCCCCAGCCCAAAGCCGGCCGCGGCACGCCGCCCGATGAGCCGCAGCCCAAAATGGTGAATTTCTGCGTCATGCCGCCGCTTGCGCCGGCCGCGGCACCTTGGCGAACAGGCGGAAGAAATTTTCTGTCGTCTGCCGCGCCATGGCGTCGAACGAGACGCCGCGGGCTTCGGCCAGCACATTGGCGGTTTCGATCACAAAAGCCGGCTCGTTGCGTTTGCCGCGATGCTTGCCCGGCGCCAGATAAGGCGCATCGGTCTCGACCAGGATGCGGTCGGCCGGCAGCGAGGCCGCTATGTCGCGTAGCGCGGTCGAATTCTTGAACGTCAAAATGCCGGTGAAAGAAATGAAATGCCCGAGCGCAATGGCCCGGCGGGCGAGGTCGGGTCCGCCGGTAAAACAATGCAGCACAGCCGGGAAGGCGCCCTTCCCTGTTTCTTCTTCGAGGATGCGCGCCATGTCCTCGTCGGCGTCGCGCGAATGGATCACCAGCGGCAGCCCTGTTTCGCGCGCCGCCGCGATGTGGCTGCGAAAGCCGCGCTCCTGCGCGTCGCGCGGCGAGTTGTCGTAGTGATAGTCGAGGCCGGCCTCGCCGATCGCCACGATCTTGGGGTGTCGCGTGCGCGCGACAAGGTCGCCCGCCGTCACGTGCAGTTCCTCATGGGCGTAGTGCGGATGGGTGCCGACCGAGCAAAAGACGTCCGGGAAACGCTCGGCGATCACCAGCACCTGGGCGTGGCGCGCGACCCGCGTCGAGATGGTGACCAAGCGGGCGATGCCGGACGCGCGCGCACGATCGACAACACCATCGAGCTCGGTGGCAAAATCCGGGAAATCGAGATGGCAATGACTGTCGACCAATGTCAATTGCGGCGACAATTGCTGATTTTCTTTGATGTTTTGGGACATGCGGCTAGATGATCGGCTTCTAGGTACTTGCTAGTGGATGGAATCTAACACTTGGTGCCCACGCCTGACAGCGGCGATGATTTTGTCTGGATCTGCAGTCCAGGTGAAGGGTTTGGGATCATGGTTGGTCTGCGCGACGAAGCGGTTGATGGTGGCTTGGAGATCGACCACACATCGGAAGACACCGCGCTTGAGGCGCTGCTTGGCGAGTTTGGCGAAGAACCCCTCGACTGCGTTGAGCCACGAGCACGAGGTGGGCGTGAAGTGGAAGGCGAAGCGCGGGTGCCGGTTGAGCCATTGACGCACCTTCGGATGCTTGTGGACGGCGTAGTTGTCGAGGATCACGTGCACAAACTTTCTGGCCGGCACCTGAGCCTCAATAGCATTCAGGAAGCGAATGAACTCCTGGTGACGATGGCGCTGCATACATCGGCCAATGACCTTTCCTTCGAGCACGTCGAGAGCAGCGAACAGCGTCGTTGTTCCGTGGCGCTTGTAGTCATGGGTCATCGTGCCGGCGCGGCCTTTCTTCATCGGCAGGCCGGGCTGGGTGCGGTCGAGGGCCTGGATTTGCGACTTTTCATCGACCGAGAGCACGATGGCATGGGCGGGCGGATCGACATAGAGCCCGACAACATCGCGCAGCTTGTCGATGAACTTAGGGTCGTTGGAGAGCTTGAACTGCTGGACCCGGTGCGGCTGCAGACCATGCGCGCGCCAGATGCGTTGGACGGAGCTTGGGCTGATACCGACTACTTTCGCCATCATGGTAGCGGTCCAATGGGTCGCCTCGGCGGGCGGATCGGTGTGGGTGAGCGTCACGACACGCTCAGCGATACCCGACCCAAGTGGCGGGATGCGCGACGGCCGCGTCTTATCGCGCAGCAGGGCGTCGTAACCGGCCTGCATGAAGCGTTCCTGCCAGCGCCACACACAGGTTTTCGACTTGCCGGTCTGGCGCATGATCTCATTGGTGCCGACGCCGACAGCACTCAATAGGACAATCTCAGCTCGCCAGACATGCTTATGCGGTGCATTGCGATCTCGCGCGAGAGTGACCAAGCGGCGGCGATCAGCGGGCTTTAGAGTGATGGAAATTCCGGTTCGCATGCGTCAAACTCGCACGTATCGAGTCCGCCGGGAATCCCCTCGGGGATTCAAATGTCAGGTTTGATCCACTAGGTACTCACGGGGCATCGTTTCGAAGGGCGCGAGGCTCCCCACCCTACCCTGTAGTGCTGCCTCTGTGCAGAGCTTCGCTATCGCCGGCCGATCTTGCGTCGGGAGCAACGAGGGTGGGTCTCCCGCTCCCTCCCCTCACCCGCCCCACTCGTGGCACCTGGACCTCAGAAGTCAGGACCAGGCCCCAGGGGGTGCCGGGACGCGGTTCGGTAAAAGATCGGGGCACGCCTCGCTGGCGCCGCCCCTAAAATTTGGCGGTTCCATGCGAAAGCCACGATCAGGAAACACCGCTTCGAGCGTCGTGGGACTAAAGGCACCGCCGCGTTCAATCCGCGTTTTGGCTTTCTTAGACCGCCGAAGTCATATCGACAAAGATGTGACGAAGGCGAATCGGAGCGCCGGACGCTTGGACCAATTTGCAGTCGCAAATAGCAAGCGCATTCGGATGGACCGGCACCTCCACTAGCTTTGCGCCCTCCTCATAGTCTTGTCGCAATTTGGCATCGATGACTCCGACAATTTGCTCTACGGGCAGCGCGAGCACGTAGCCCAACATGAAGCCCCAAGCATGGTATGCCGCATATTGTCCATTGACGAAACGAATGACGCCCTTCGTGACGTAGAGGCTATTTAACGGGTTGTAGGTAACTCCTGCACCGACGCGCTTACATTCGATCGCAACATAATTGTCCTCGTCTCCGAATTGCCGCAAAAACTTCAATGTGATGTCGATCCGTCCAAGCAACGACGCGTCACTCTCTGCCATGTTTTCTAGTTCGTGCTCACCGCGGAGTTCAACATTTGTCAATCCGAGACCCTTTTTGAGTCGACGAATTTCCTTACGTACGATGATCGTTATCGGGACTTCGAGATGTCCAGATTTGACTTCAGCGCGAGCGGCACGTGCGCCGTCGCACACCAGCCCGACCACCGTCTCAATTTCGTCGCTTGAGAGGTCGAAGGCGGGAACGCCGATTGGGACGTCAGGCGTGAGCTGCATGTTCCCGCGATAGCCAGTGTTCTGCCAGAATGATGTCAGCGTCATTCAGCCCCGCAGTCCGACTCCAATACCGATTTTCGCTTGGCTTCACGACATAGAGACTCCCTGACAAATAGAGCCGGATTTGTCGGCGCTCACTCAGATACGGGGGAAGATCGGGCTGAAGGAGACCACGAAGCCGATCGGCAAGCGTGTCGAGATCATCGTGATCGTCACTATGCACAATGTCGGGAACCTTCGCAGGACCTCCGGGTGCCATTGTAAACTGCACGGCCGTGAGGCCCGCGGCGCCATTTCCCCAACTAGGCCTAAGTAACGCACGCGAATAGACTGTAGCCTTCAGATGTCGCTCGCGCTTCGCACGCAAATAGGAATCGATTACGCTAACCACTGACTCGGCATAAGCATTTAGAGCGGAGCGCTCCGGCGGCTTGATAAAAAACTTTCGCTGTCCGACGCCCTCGAAAATCAGCATGCGCGCCCGAATAACACTCTCATTCGCAACAACAAGCTCGTCCCTTTCGAGGTTGTAAACGTCCCCAACCGCAGCATCTAACTCGGCAAGATTTTCGGCTTTCTCGTCCGTTGCAGCGGCGGCCTCAGCCTTGATCAATCGGCGCAACGCATCCGAACCGATCTTTGAAAGATCGGGCACGCGAATAGAAAGGAGGTCTTTTGGCTCAACTGTAGAGCGTTCGAGGCCCCAGGCGCCACCTCCAAATGCCAGTTGAAATGTCGTAAGGCTCGAATTGAGGATCGCGCTCAAAGCAAATGCCCACTCGCCTTTCGAGCGCGCAAATGAAATCCCGTAAAAACTCTCGGTATAAAGCATGTCCCCGGCACTCACGGCAGCGCTATACCGACCGAGCTCCGCGGCAGATTTGAAACATGCCTTAGGACAGATAAGTAATGGTCCGCGATAGATTCCGGGTTGCCGGACCCTGTGGAGCGTTTTGTGGCTGAATGTAACTAGCTCTTTTGGATCAAGCCGAAACGCGTGATACTCGTCCGGCGTCAGAGCTTTCTTAGAATAAAAGCGAGCTGGCGGCTTATTGGGATCACCGTCCACCTGATATCCCTGGCCTCGGGCTTCCTTTGGGCGAATGCCCTCCGCGGCCAACACGGAATCCAGCGTTGGAAATTCGCTCTCCAGGCGTTCAATCAACCACGTGTCACGGAGCGTGCCGAACGTCGCCGATTTCAAAATCGCTGGAACGCGCAAAACTCTTTCAAGAGGCACAAACCGTAATTCTCCAGGACCAACGTGAAATACGCCGTTACGCTTGAAGTCCGGGGTCCACGGCACAGAGCCGACCAGAAGCTGGTCGCCGCCGGGCATCAAAACGCAGCGCGCGAAAAATAGTAGCGCGGGACCCGTTGCATCCGGGAACAGCTCCTCTTTGCGCAGCGCCGACAGATTGACGAGGGCGGCCGGACGAAGTTTCTGCAGCAGTTCATTCCGCGCGGCAATGGCATGACCATCCCTCGAAAAGAACGGCGTAGCTTTCATCACCATACCGATGCGGCCGGCGTCCCCGGCCACTTTCGCTGCGACCTTTAGGAACTCCTGATCCGGGCTTCGCCTCGGGCGCGCGGTCTCGCCGACTCCAGCTTTGCGGCGCGGAGCCTTTCGTTTGCTATCAAAAGTCCAGGGCGGATTGCCTACGACGGCGTCGAACGGCTTTACCGTCAATTTGTTGGGAAAATCATCAGAGATAGTATCCGCCTCGAACAGCGTAGCATCAAGCAAATGTTCGAATTTAAGATCCTCTATCTCGGTCGCCGGCTCTTGTTCAAATTCAAGTGCGGCCAAATATAAACTAAACGCTGCGATCCCAAGTGCGGCGCGGTTGATATCAACTCCGAATAGTTGATTGTAAAGAATATCACGAACGACCTTACGAGTTGCGGGACCATCGCCGCTCTTTTTCCAAACGAGACGACGAAATGCCTCAACCAAAAAGGCCCCAGAGCCGCAAGTCGGATCGATAATTCGAGCTGAGGGCGATAATCCTTCAAATACGGGATCAAGGGTCAAATGGACGAGCTCGACCGGGGTATAGTGCAGGCCCTGAAGGTGAGTATCGTCTTCAGCGCTCGACCGCGCGAACTGTTGGTAGATCGAACTTATTAAGTCGACCGGTATGGCGTCAAAACGAAAGCGGAACAACCGCCCTTGGCCATCCGCATGTGGCAACAGACTACGCCCCTCAATAAAGTCCTTGATAAACGCAAGATGATCCGGGCCGAGACGCCTCCTCTCGGCCCCGGGATCATTCATCGGGAAAAGATCGCCGTTGATAGCATCCCTCAACCAATCGAAAAGCCTAAACGCATTGGCTGGACTGCTAAACATGGTTGCCAAGTCAACTTGAAGCCGATTTGGCAAAAACGGCTGAGCAATTTGGCGATCGAGCAAATACCAAGTGAAAATGCAGCGACCGATAAGCCGCTGGGCAAAATCCCTGGCGGCCTTGATTTCTGCAGCGCCACTCAATTTTACACCCTGTACATCACACGAACCTCTACGCTTGACATTCTACCCGTATGTTCTCATTTTGTTCTCAATGGGTCAAGGGTCAGAAATCGAGCCGGAAGGCCAGATTTACACGCTCAACTTGCTTGAGCGGCTCCATGCGGGCCTTCGAGACTTCGGCCAGACGAAGGACGAACTTTATTGGCGCATCGACGCCCTGCTACGCGAGCTTCGCAATCCGAACCTGCACGAAGTAGAACTCACTACCGCATATCAAATCGAATTGTGGGATCGTCACGGCAAGAGCCATTTGCGGATGGTATCCGAGCAGCCGACCGCCCGAACTCGCTTCGCTCGACGTTGAGCTCAAGACACTCGCGAACGCCACTGAGGTACGAGCGGACTTGCTGGGTTGGCTTGAGCCGCGGCAAAAGCAGCGATTTCGCCGTTCGGTTGATGTCGCGCTCCGACAGGAGTGGCCACGAGCCGTCTTGGTACCGACGGAACCCTTCCCCGGGGATGAAAGCGAGCGGCTTCAGTTGGGCCTCGATTGCGCAGGCGACGTCCTCGTCAACCGGGAGAACGCTCCGAAGATCGAACCCCTTTTCGCGGGCGCTGCTGATCCAGCCCGGCAGTTCGGCCAGCGAGTCCCCCTCATACGTCGACGGCAGGAGAGAGGTTATAATGGCTCCGATCTCGCCATCGTCGCAGCCGAACGAGACCAGCGCGGCCGTGAGTGCGACGCCGGCGTTATGTGTGCCTTGGCCGCCAATCAACGTCGCCGCGTGCTCGGACCCCACGATGAGCTTCAGCAATTCGAGCTTGCGCCGATCCAGGACCGGGAGTTCGCCAGGCTCACAGTCCAGCAGCGGGCGCCCTTCCCTGTCGTATGGAGCAATGGTCTCCGGGTGAGTGGTAGGCGGGATCACGGTCATGCGGCCGTTGGCGAGGATGTCGATCTTGCCAGCCTTGGCCGGATCCCTGAGGGTCGTCGATTTGACAGCCTGGTCTTCGGGAGCGACCGCAAAAAACGTGGCCCCTTTTCGACCCCGCTTGCCCGACACGCAGTTGCCGAGCACCCTCCGGGTGACCGCCACGAATCCATTGTCATCGACGTCCACGGCGACAACGCGAAATCCTGTCGCGACCTCGGTGTGCAGGAGCAGACCGATGCCGTGGTCGCGGTATCGGTCGCACCACAGTCCTCGAGTTTCGGCGTTCGGCAAACTGCTGCAGAACCCCTGCCAGCCCGCGAGCTCCTTTGCGGGGCGCTTGTGGCCCGGTTCGATGGGCACGACGCTGTAGCCCCGTTCCCAGAAGCGGGGTGCTTCACTCGCGAAGAGGGCGGTCATCGGCCACCTCCTGCGCGATTGCGTTCGATATGTGCCACGACTTCTGACAACCGAACGAGTTGGCGGCTGTTGAAGGGGGTGTAACTTGGAATATCGCCGCGCTTTATGGCCCGTTGCAACTTCCAATATGGAAGGTGGAGTTGGCTCGCGACCTGTTTGATAGTGAAAAACGGCTCAACGCCGGGATCAGCAGATGAAAGCATAATAATGCCTCAGACATTGGGGTCAGAGGCGCATGTGCCCACACAGGCGCGGCACCTCTCAACCCGGGGTGAACCCCTGGTTCCGAAGTGATCCCCGTCTTGGCATTTTGAGAGGGCCGCCTGTCAGTCTCGCCCCCTCGATTTGGGGTGCGTGATCGGATCTGCAAGTCCCTTTATTCGTACTGCCGTGTAATCCGGCTACTACCGTACGGTTACATCAACGAACCGTCACCGCAGTACCCGATGGGCTGAGCGGAGATTCCCGCAACCACGCTTAGCAGCCGGCGAGGGCACCAGAATTGGATTGCCCCCTCACTTTGAAGAAAAGCCCCGGTTCGACGTTCCAGCCAACTGCGCGCAACCACATGTCCGGCCCGCCGCGCCAAGTTCGGCTCAAAGCACCGTATGTGCGTGCGCCATTCGGGCGAAGGCCACAGCGCAACGCAAATCCGAAGTTCATCGAATCCGGCATCGTAGGCGGTGGCCGCAGCGGGAATGTCGTTGCCTATGACAAATACGTAGTCTGGCCCTCCCTGCGCATCAGACCTGATCGGTCCAGGCTGGAGACCGAACACCCTCTGCTCGACACCGGCATTGATGGCGCAGATCAGCGGCTTGGACGCTAGGGCTAGGTCGGCATGAAAGCCGTCATCGATAAAACCATCGGGTGAAGGGAAAGTCGGGTCGCTTAATAGTGTCGTCATCCTGAAATCTCCTAAAGAACCAAAACATTGCGAAAATCGGAAATCAATATTTCGAGACGGCGGTCGAAAGACGCCTGTATGGGCTCCCCGACTTATCATCGACACCTATTTTCTATTGCTAAGGTTTGGGCTAAACGCGTTGTCAGCAATCGGTGGCGATAGCGGCGAACTTAATGTGTGCCTGAATCTGAACAACACGCAGAATTTTCTTACTGAGCGGCTGATTCCTTAAAGACGATTATTCCTCATAATACCGAACCGTTATCGCCCATTAGCCTCACATATAGTCTCGGCGTCTTATCTCGATCACACGGCAACGGTAGCGTTTGGCTCCGCCGAGAATCTGCAAACTCAATTATCACGAATGTTTGCGCACTGTCAGAAAGAAAAATCTTGATGTAAACGACGCGCTTTGCCTATCGTACGTACGCGGCGGGTCTCCCAAACGGAACTCGTGGAGGTCAATAGTAGTCCCCGGAACTGCTATTGTCCTCCTCCGCAAATCTTTTGAGCCTCGTTGTCTATCTGTGTCATTTTAGTTAGCGAGGTGGCGGTTGTGAGTGCACGTCACGCGGGTTTCGCATCCGTCGTCACGATCGACGGAGGTCTCGTGAATGAGATGCTGGCGGCGGCCTCAACACTTTTTCCGACTCCCAGCTTCTCTTTGCCCGACATCGTTACGGTAGGACCGGACCAGATCGGAATTTCCGGATCGGTTTCCTTCCTGACGCCGAGCATTTCCTTCGCGAAGAATTCAGACAATCTGATCGGGGTTTCGGCGGGCGCAAGTGGCCTGATACAACTGACCGTCAACGGCGCAAATGCGATCGAGGTTCAGGTCACCCTGACATTCTCCTTGAATGTCGGACTTTTTATCAATGTGTCCGCTTCCAAGCTTGCGTTGGGACCGGAATTTTCCAACGCTACCGTCACCGAAGTCGACGTTGCGGTGGATTTTGGGCCGCCGCTGGCGCCCGTGTTCCAGAAAGCCATAACTGGCGGCCAGGTGCTGAGCGCGATCACCTCGGCCCTTCGCGCGATTCCGCAAAGTTCGGTGACATTCACCATCCCAGGCGCGACGGGCACGATCAGCTTTGGTCTTTACGGCGTCAAACTGACGCTGCCGATCGCCAATGTGGTGGCCGTACCGATGAATCCAAATGCGTTGACAGTTGCCGCTGATGTCAGCGGATATACGTCCGGCAATGTCGCACAACTCGTGAATCTGATTACGACGGCGTCGATGGGGCCTTCCGGTTTCGCTTACGACGCTTTCGGAGACGAGACTTTTATTGCCGGAACCTTCAAGGGGCATACAGGCGGCGGCACCAATCTCGCCGCAACCGTCAATGGCGCTTTTCTCTCGGGGGTGGTCGGAGGGCCGATATCGAGCCAGGTTGGCGGCAAGAGTGTGCAGGGTGTGACGGTCAACAGCGTCTCGCTGTCGGTCAATACTGTGCAGTCTGACCCTTCCACCAGCACGCTGCCGACCAACTGGTACGGCTGCATCTCAATGTCGGGTTCCGGCGATTACGATGGCATAGGCTTCAATTTCAATGCCTCGGTCACGCCTATGCTGATCCAGCGACCCTCGTCGAGCGGGTCTTCTACATCGTCGATCTTCTGGGACTTTCCGCTGGTCACCTACTCCTACTCATCCGCAGCGCTGGACGTGATCGAGGTTCTTTCTGGCGGCATCGTCGATTTTGCTCCCCTGCTGATCAGCTCGGTCGTCAGCAGCGTGGTGGCCAATGCGATCGCGCAGCTTCCGTCTGTCGGTTTCAGCTATCAAGGGAGTGAGCCTATTCCAGGTTTGAGCGGCTGCACCGTGAATTATACCGCAAACGGGATCGTCGCCGGATGGGATCCAGAGATCGATTGCTTCCTCTCCGCAAGCATAGACGCACCAGCCGCCGCCGCGGCGCCGTCTCCGCCGGTATTCGCCCTGTCTGCGCCCACTCGCGCCTTCACCGACCCAACCCCGATCCCGGTGACCCTGTCCGCATCGGACAGCGCACTGCTCGATCCAATACTTGGCCTGCGGATATCATGGCTGGTCGTTCGCAACGACACGGGCGGGACCGTGCTGAACACGGATCAGCCGCTGACCAGCGGCGCTCTCACCATTTCGATCGATCGGTGGACCGGTGACCTGAAATACAACGAGTCCTGGAAGGTGACATGCCAAGTCTACCATCCGGACGATCCGATCACGCCGAAATTTACTTATTTCAATAAGACATTGCCTGTCATCATCACTATGCCAACATTCACGCTGAGCGCGCCGTTCCGCGCCTTGAAGGATCCTTCGCCAATTCCCGTGACGCTTTCCATTTCTGATGCAGCAGTGCTCGATCCCGCGGTCGGGCTGGTGGCCGGATTGACCATTTCCTGGACGGCGGTCAGACAGGACACCCATGCGACCGTGCTCAGCCAGGTGGCGGCTCTGTCGCCCGGCGCGCTTAAGGTCAAGATCGACCGATGGAGCGGCGACCTTGTCTACAACGACACATGGCTAGTGACCTGCAAACTTTATCATCCTGCGGATTCCGACGCGCCGCAGACCACCTATTTCAGCCAGACCCTGAGCGTCGGCGTGACCGATGTGGTCGACCGTCACCAGCCCTATGTGCATTGGCAGCACACCGCTTTTTTTCATGATCCGAACCCGCCTGGAACGCCGCTTAGAAAACATAATCTTTGGCATCGCAGCCGGCATTCGCGAATTCATCGCACGGATATTCTAATCCGCTGCGAGGTTCTCGACGCCTCGGTGACGGCTCTTCGGGCGCAACAAAACGCAGTGCTTGATCAATCTCCGCCAACTCCGCCAGTTTTGACGTATCTTGACGCGCTTGCGACGCACAATAGAACCTTGGAAAACATTGCTAGCTGGCGGCATGGCGTGTTGTGCGACTATTGCTTTTTCGGGGGACCGACGCGAACGGTCTGGAAGACTCCGACCGCGCCGACGCCGAATTGGGAATAGAGCGGTGGCGGAAGCCGCGCGGCGCACCTTGAAAGAGCAACGCAAGGCAAAGGCCTGCGGTGTTGATGCTATCGCATCGTGAACAATCGCAAGAGTCGTAAACCGCCTTGGGTCACCAGCGATCTACCTACGCTCTTCGCGTAGTGTCATCTTTAGGCAATCGTTTCGTGATGGTTACGCTGAGTCCACTTTGCGCCTATTAAGTGTCCAAACCGCAGCCAGGAGCTCGCCTCGGACGCGCAGGCATTTCTATTGATCGGGCCCTATCTCAAGTAGCATTTTTCTTGACGTTCATCCCTGCCCGTGCTGTCGTATGGCGGCGAAGGCGTGACAACAGGAGGACACTATGCCTCTGAGCGAGCGCGAACGCGAAATCGTCAAGACTTTGATAGATACGAAAGCGGTAGATTTCGAGGCTATCGGTCGGTCGCTTTCCAAATTCGGACCAACGGCCGCCCTCGAGATGGACTACGAGCCAGTGTATTGCGGCACTATGCGGTATTATATTCACCTGTACCGCTTGCCCAATCCAGTTGACGGAGGTTCCAACCCGGTAGCTCTGAACCCGCAGCCTCTACCACCATAACTAATCTTAAACTCTTGATTCGAGCACGGGATTGGAGCGAGGCAGACTTGGTCCGCCGAGTGTGCCTCGCTTTAGACATTGCCGCTCAGACCATTAAAGGAATGCCAGCGGACGGTTATGCCGATCCCGGCGATCCATCTCGTAATGTCCGTCCCGAAAAGGTCGTCGGCGAGACAAGTCTTCTTTTGCTGGCGGCGGCGCATGCGGCGTCGAGAAGCGATGTCCGTGAACGAATTGCGTTCGTCGCGCAATTACTTATACCTCACGCGCGAGCAGATAGTGTGCGCGCTCGGATCTGTTTGGAGCCTTCACTCGCGCTCGAACACGCGTTGGGCCATATTTGTCTTTCCCGACTTGGTTTTCCAGATTTAGATTTGGATCGGCTTCTGAGCGAGAGTCTTCAAGCCGACTGCGCTAAGGGTAGTGAACGACTGCCGCACCGGCAGCTCGAGCAAGAATGGCTGATGAGAGTATGGAATACGGCGTCGCATGGTAATCGAGTTGACGCTCGGCTTCCAAGGCGTTCTGCCCTCGGCCGACCGGCTGACTTGCTCTCGACGCGCAAAGATCAAGCCTACGCATTCACGCACGCTCTGATGTATCTCACGGACCTTGGATCAAGACGTGTCCGTTTCCCTCGGCCCCAATCGACGATCACGGCAGAGGCAGACGCCGCGCTCGCAGCAAGCCTCGATGAGCCGGATTACGACCTCAGCGGCGAAATCCTCCTCACGTGGCCTTATACTCGCGGTCGCTGGAGCGCGTCGGCAATTGTGGGCTTCGCAATTTTGGCGTCGGTCGAAGACCGTTTGGGCTTTCTCCCCGCCCCGGGGGTCTCGCTGGACCGCCTGCAGACGCTTTCCGGAGACGATCGATCCCGATATATCGTCGCGAGTTCCTATCACACCGTTTTTGTGATGGGCTTGCTGTGCGCCGGCACACTACGCGATGGCTGTCGTCCGCCTCGAGCGGCGCCAATCCGAACTCGCGATCGCGGAGCGGCCGCAAAATTCTTTGATTTGATGGGGCCGACGGAGCCGAATGCGGATTGGAAGAGGCACTTGCAGGTGCTGCCGCCGCAAGACCAAGATTCCGCAGCGCCACTTCTATTCAACATCTGCTTACGCCGTGCGGTGGTTCGTCGCGATTTCGGCGTCATTCGGTCCGCCCTCTTTGTCGGAAAGGAGCACGGCCTGCTCGATGCCCCGTCCCCCCGGCAAGCGGCGGAACTAATGCGCCGCGCGGCGATATACGCCGCGATCAAACCGGCACCTACGTCTGCCACACCAGTAGCGAAGGAGAATTAGGCTGAGAGCTCTCAGCCGTCACTATATCGGCTCGGCTTGAACTATCGCCTTTGGCCGATGATATTGGGAAAAGGCTTGTGATTTCAGGCGGACAGTGATTCCGGGTTAGGCGACAATTGAGGTTGGCAATCGGTTGCTTTGGGTCATCAGCGACATTTTTCGCGACTTGTCGCCGATGCCTCTGATTGTGACCGCAATACTGTCGGTCGGCCGGGGCCATACGACATTATTGAGTTGGCGTACATTTGAGGAAAACATGAGTGAGCCCACGATGAGACAGATCGTCCTCGCGTCGCGGCCTAACGGGCCGCCGACACCCGAGAACTTCCGCTTGGAAGAGCTGCCGATGCCCGCGATGCCATCGGGTGGTCTCCTGCTGCGGGTGCTCTATTTGTCACTCGACCCATATATGCGTGGCCGCATGGATGATCGGAAATCATATGCGAAATCTGTTGGCATCGGCGAGGCAATGGTGGGTGAAAGCGTCTGCGAAGTGGTCGCTTCCGATCGCGCGGGCTATGGCAAGGGCGACATCGTGCTGGCGCATACCGGTTGGCGTACGCATGCCGCGTGGGATGGGCCCGCCCTGCGCAAGCTCGATCCGACACTGGCGCCGATTACGACAGGGCTAGGGGTGCTCGGCATGCCCGGCTTCACTGCCTATGCGGGGCTCAATCTGGTCGGTAAGCCGAAGGCGGAAGAAACCGTCGTTGTTGCCGCCGCCAGTGGGCCGGTGGGCTCGCTCGTCGGCCAACTCGCCAAGATGGCCGGCATCAGAGCGGTTGGCATTGCCGGCGGTGCCGACAAGTGCCGCTACGTGACCGACGAGTTGCGTTTCGACGCCGCGGTCGATCATCGCGCACCCGACTTTGCTGAAAAGCTCGCCGAGGCCTGCCCAAAAGGCATCGACGTCTATTTCGAAAACGTCGGTGGCGCCGTCTGGCAGGCCGTGTTGCCGTTACTCAATACCTTTGCGCGCGTTCCGGTTTGCGGCCTGATCGCCCAGTATAGCGACGGCCAGACTGCCGGCCACAATCTCCTCCCCGCCACGATGCGCGCGGTGCTGACCAAAAGCCTGACTTTGCGCGGCTTCATCAATTACGAATTCGCGGCGGAGCACTATGCCGAGTTTCTGAAAACTGTTTCGGGTGGGCTTGCCGATGGGCGCATCCGCTATCGAGAAGATGTGACCGATGGCTTTGAAAACGCGCCAGCTGCGTTCATCGGCATGCTGGAAGGCCGCAATTTCGGAAAAGCGCTCGTGCGTGTTGCAAAGTGAGCCTGGGCGGTCGCAACCGTCATCCCGACTGCCTCAGCGGCTACGCCGAATTAACGGCTCATTAGGCTTTCGCATTACGGCCGAGTTTACATCTGCACCGGCATACTTGACTGCAATTTCTGAGCAAGTGTACGAGAACACCCATTGCTTCCCCTTAATCTCGTCTCCGATCTTGAAAAAGCAATTGCGGGTCGGTCGGCCGACGCCGGCGCGATGTTAAATCAAATAACCGATCTCTTTCTTCTCAACGTTGGACATTATACCGTTGAACAGTTGGATGTTTACGACGTCGTTTTAAAGCAACTGATTGCCAAGGTCGAGGTCACTGCGCGCGCGATGCTTGCTCGGCGAATTGCGCTGGTAAATAAAGCGCCGTCGAATACGATCCGATCGCTCGCTCTTGATGATGCGATCGAAGTCGCAGAGCCAATTCTCTCACAATACAACGCGCTAGATGACGACACTCTTAGCCGTTGCATCGCAACAAAAGGGCAAGAACATCTCCTTGCTATTGCTACGCGAAATAAGATCAGTGAAACGATAACCTATCATTTAGTGGCAAAAGGCAGCACGAAAGTTCTGGGCACACTCGCCAGCAATCCGGGTGCGGCAATCTCCGATTCGAGTTATGGAATACTTGTCAAAAAAAGCGTCGATGATGAATGGCTATCAGAATGTGTCGCCGGCAGAAAAGACATTC
Source organism: uncultured Alphaproteobacteria bacterium (assembly GCA_963821175.1). Classification (GTDB taxonomy): domain Bacteria; phylum Pseudomonadota; class Alphaproteobacteria; order Rhizobiales; family Xanthobacteraceae; genus BOG-931. The sequence continues at coordinate 31,268 of CAWGCU010000019.1, read as the reverse complement.
CCGAGCATCACCTTCGCGAACTCCTATCCAAGGCGTCGGAAATTGTGCGACAAAGACTAATGACATCCGACCCAGGACTTAGCAAAATAATTCAGGAGATCCTGCCCCTTAAGGCATCGATCGCGAACAAGATACCAAGGCCACTGACGGATTACAGCACGGCCGAACGCCTGGTCCGATCACTGGAGCTCACCGAAACGGTCGTGATTGAGTTTGCGAAGGGCAAGAAAATCACAGAAATGATCGCCTCAATAGCGCAGCTATCTAGACTCTCGGCGTACGAGATTGAGCGGTTGTTTATGGGACTTTGGACAAGCCCAGTCGCCGTAATTCTGAAGGCGCTTGGTTTCCGCTTGTCAACGGTAGACGCCATCTATCATTCGCGCCTGTCAGCCGGCGAGGCGGTCCGCAATGATTTAATACAGACCAAAGCGGAATTCATTGCGCTTCGTCGTCCAACCGCAGAGCGCATATTGCGCTTCTTCTACGCGAAAAGAGCTGTCACAATTTCGAACTTCTCGGGAGGCTCTGCCCCGGGACACCGCACAAATTAGCGCTGCGCCCGCTTGCGGCTCGAAGCGAATATCGTCGTGACACCAAGGTATGTTCGATTTCGGTGGTAAGCGCGAAAAGTGGCTGGTGAGAAGGTCTGTAATGCAGGAAGATAGAAGTGTATAGCAGTCGAAATCGGACGAGATTAATCGACAAAATTCTGAGCGAGTTTCCAGATATTGATACGGCACGCGCGCAGAGGATTGTTGAAATATATATTGAGCACATGCAGGAGCGAGCGCTTCAGGCAAGAAAGCAAACTGAAGAAAAGGCGATCGACCGGGAGCAGGACCGCCTATAGCGGCGCCGCCATGGTATCGCGTAAGCAGGCGTACCACGGCAGGTATTGAAGGACATTCCGAGGCCGCCAAATTCGGCCACCTGGGATGATTGAAGCGTAGCCCGCTATTTTGATCTTAGCTCGCGCTCGCGGGCGTTAGCGGCATTCTCCCAAGTCTTAGCCATCAACTCCATGGCCTTCTTGTCGTCCTCCCGAGTCAGCTTCTTAGCCAATTCTCGGCATTCCTCAGCGTGCTTTCTGAACTCGGCCACCATGCGCATGAACGCAGCCTATTCGCCTGGACAGCAGGAATCAAAGGTAATTGCGTCGCGATTATGAGCTGTAACCTGTCACAGCGCGAGGCTACTGCCCGCCGATCGTACCGCCGGATTAATCCAACATCGCGGTTTTGCCGTCGCCAAAAAATGCCGCGTTCGGAGTTCAGCCGTGCACTATTTTGCAATAAGGACACCGCGTAAGCGTTGTCCGACTTGGCAGCGAATCCTTTTTCTCCTCCGCAATCTCAATGCCGGTCGAGAATGGCCGGTGCTTATTGGGGCACATCACGTTCAGTATTGGCATGGCGCGAATTTGGCCTGTTTTCCTTAATGTGAGTATGACTCGTGATGAAAGCACGCCGGATCGTGGGCTTATTTGACGTTTGTTCGCCGATCTAAGCCCGATCTGCGATCGATCCCCGACCGTCTTTCTCCGACTAGCTTTTTTTCCTCTTCGGTACGTGTATCAACCCCACTGCGCCGATCTTTGCCTGAACGGCGCCCTTTCAATCGTCTGTAAGCAATCGCCATTGGTTGCCTCCAAAATTGCGAGGCATAATGGCTAAACTCGATGAACGGAGCGTAAATGGCGGCGATGTTCGATGTCGGCTACTTCCGCCGAACACGCGCCGGGATAGGACGGCCAAAGTGAAGATGTGTGACGGAAGTCACTTCGCGCCGCCATCTCCTGCAGTAATCTTTGGCTAGGATGAAGGTCGAGGAGGTCACCATGACTGCAGCTGTGAAAAAGACTGGGACGCGGCTCGTTCGATGGTTTGAGGAGTTCCGGAGGAGAAATCGGCCTCCTTACAAGTGGTACGAGCACGACCATTACTGCGGCTAAGCGATTTCTACCCCAAGGTCCCCAACGTTTGACGCCCGCCTGAGCAACCCCTCTCAGGCGGGTTTTTCATTGGTCGGAAGGGGCAAGCGCGGGCCGGCCCGGCGTATCGCCGGCAGAATCTATATTTTCGTGCTGTGCGTCACATACCAGTGTCGCAACCGGGGATAATTTCCAACGATGGAATTCACCGGGAATGGAGCTGGTCATGACGATGATGCGCTTTTACCTCCCCAATTTTCTCCGTGACCAATGGTACTCCCAGCGTCGGCGAGCGACCAAAGGGCCCATCGAGCTCACTAACCTTAGCGACTACATCTTGCGGGATATCGGCGTGGCCTAATAAAGGCAATTTCGGAACGGCTCTACGGGACGCAGCTATGAATCGTCAAAAGGGTATCGATGGTTGTGGCGCTGATAGCCTCTCGGCGATATTGACCGTGGTTGCGAATTCCCCGATTTCGACAGCGGTGCTGGCTCATCCGTCTGCGGCGCGTTTGCCGTTTGGATTTGAAGACGCGGAAATAAACATTTTAAATTGGATAGTCGCCGCAGGCGCGGTCCAACGGCCCTTTCTTTTTGCAAACTGATCGCTCCGCTGGCAAAGCGTTGCACGACCGTCAGCTGAGTGGGACGCCTAGCTCGGCCGCCGCGGCTCCGATCGAGTTGCCGCGCAGCTTATTTGTTTGATGGTTCAGCGGCGATGGCGATCGGCCCATCCGGCGGCATGTTGGCCACCACGCGACTGAAGATCACTAGGCCAATGCCGATTGCGATCACACCCAACACGGGCACCCAATAGCGTGCGGGAATTTCATTGCTCGCATGTTTGGGCTTGGCGCGCTGGTTTTCAGATACTCGTTTGCCGAAAGTCATGGCGTCATCCGACTATGCGCATGAGATCGTGAGCACCCGGGCGTCGCTGCTGTGCCGTGGTTTTGCCTGCGATCTGTGTGCCAGCAGTCCGTCACAAGCTTAGCCACCGGGCCTTAACGGCTCGTTGACGCCGCTTCTAGGCCAAGTACGGCAAACTTCTTCGGATATCTGTGAACGAGCAATTGTGCCTTACCGGTTAATCTTCTCGCAAGCTTCACCGTTTCATGGTCGTACCGACCCTTTAGGTAATTGTCTGAGCACCTGGGGGGCTGAGAGGGAGGCTCGGTCTTTCGAGGCCGAGCCTCTTTTCGAACCACCCCGTCGACAGTTGCAGCGCAATGCCTAATCGCAGCTTCCCGCCCTCTTGGAGTGCCCACGAGCGCGCGGAACCGCTTGCCCGATGTGATGCGCGGCACATGCGGAATCTTCGCTAAGACTACTATTGTTGTGTTGAGGCCTGCGTTGATCCTGTCGGAGATGTCGCGCACACGTCATTCAACTCATCGTCAATGTCGATTCGTGCGAAGCGGTGGAACAAAGGGGCCGACAAATGACCAAGATTCTGTTGGTCGAAGACAATGAAATGAACCGCGACATGCTCTCGCGGCGTCTCATGCGTCGCGGCTTTCAGGTGGTGTTTGCGTTGGATGGGCAGCAGGGCATCGATCTTGCTCGCAGCGAACGGCCCGACATCATTCTGATGGACATGAGCTTGCCGATTATTGACGGCTGGGAGGCGACCCGTCGCCTCAAGGCCGATGACGCGACCCGCAGCGTGCCGGTGATCGGGCTGACGGCGCACGCCATGAGCGGGGATCGCGAAAGGGCTATCGAGGCCGGCTGCGACGATTACGACACCAAGCCGGTCGACCTCGATCGGCTGATTAGCAATATCGAGCGCCTGCTTGGCACGAAGGACGAGGCTCTGCGCAAAGCCGTGTGAGAGCCGGCTGGCCAGCGATCACGAATGCGTTCATTAACGAGATTTCATCTTCGCGAAGCGATGACGGTTGTAAGTTCAGGGCCGCTCTCATCTCCCCCCGATGAAGAGTACGGCCCCGATCGTGTCCCCTGTCCCCCCGACACCCCGCGATCGGGGCCAACATTACCCCAAGTGAATTGTAGCCATCAGTTATTGGCAACTGACATTCGCGCGTCAGAACATCTCCTGACACTCACGACGTTGGGTCGGCTGCGATGCAATCTCAAAACTGAGGTTTGCTTTCTCGCGCTCTTGCCGAAGATTGATCCTTCGGCCATTTCTCAGTAAGGGTATTACCTCTATTTATCCGACCCACGCGCCGGCAATTGAAGCCGCGCGGTTGGTCGCCTTTCCGATCCAGAAGCCACGCCACATCGGAGTAGCGGCTCGAGAACCGAGTTCCGATTATGTGCGATGAATGCGCTAACAATTCCGTAGCCGCGCCGCCGCGTTGCTCGAGTTGCGCTCAGCCCATGAAACTCATCCGACGAACGTTACATTTCGGCGGATTGCCAGAACTGCGCACCTTTGAATGCCGCGCATGTGGCGTGTCGCATTTCGAGGCCTCATGACAACGACCGTTACTATAATGCTGGTAACGACCGTAATCGTCACCAGCGTCGCTTGGCACGGGCGTAGCTGGTATTGAGAGCAATCGGCGTGCGAAAGCTTAGTGCAGACGTGTTGGCTTCTCACGCTTCCTGATAATCTTTCTCAAGTCGTCGGGAGTTACGCCTTTATCTGCCAGTACATCGCGGATCGATTCCCGGATCATGTCAGGAAAAATTGCACCCACGATCCTGACATATCGGAGCGGATCGCGTGCCAATTTTTTAAGTTCCGCAGAGAAATCGTGAGATCCCTTGTGCTCGTAAGCCCGGCGAAGCGCATTTAGTGACGCCCAATCCGCGTCTGTCAGAGACGATGGATCGGCAACTTCCAAAACAGCCGTTTTGGTCGCTCTTTTTGCTTGCGACCGTTCGGTCTTTTTACTCATGGCTTCTGCCTACTCCTTTTGCTGGTACGAAGTTTGCACGAGTACTCGCCGGCGCTGATTTGCGCGAGCGAGTAGAGGCGGCAAGTTGGTACCACTTGGCCGGCGCTTCGTAACCGTCCTTCAACACCCGCTTGATATAGGTCCCAGCTGCTTCCTCGATCGAGGCAGATGAGCACTCCCGGCGGAGCCGATCTCAAGTGCCTTACCTTGGAAAAGCCACGATCACGCAACAGGCTGCGAGGTGTCGTGGGACTATCGGGGAATTTGCCAAGCCAGCGAAAAATGAAGCGTGGTGCCGTTGGCGCCGCAAACTAGGTGCGGCCGACTCTGGGGAAAGAGCCGGCCGCGGAAGATGCTAACCCGGTCAGGTACCTGTCGGGGGACACGGGGATCGGGTTAGCTACCTCTTCATATAAGCTCTCCATGACAAGCTGTCTGTAGATCGAACGGCGGCTCACGATTATTTGCTTAATTTGCCCAGCCGCTTCCCTTTGCACCCGCCGAGGCGAACCTTTTGGCAACTTTTCCCGCGCAGGAACAATGGAAGGCGGGTAAGCGTTGCCTGGCTGAGAGATGACCCTCGGTGGATTGCCACCTTCAAGGGCCTTATTTTGAGATCCCAAACAAATGAAAAGCTGCCTGCGCCCTGCGAGGGCTGCAGCGCTTCGGGATTGCGGCACGGCGCCGTATGCAGCGAGTGCCAGGGGAAAGGCTACCGCTTGATTGTCAACGGTCGCCCTACGCCAGTTCAACAGCAAAGCCCGCAGCGATGGCAACGCGCGCGACCGGCGCAGAGCCCTCGGCATTTCCGCTGAGCTAGGTATCTGCACGCTTTCTGCTGCCCTAGTCGCCGCACATTCACTGACCCCACCGTTTGGCGCTGCGCTCGGCGATATCACTGTGTTCTGTCGCGTTTGGGTCTGCGTTTGGGTCCAAAAAAGCCGTCATCTCCGCACGAGAATGCTGCGTGGGGAGAATCATGGTGGAGCAGTCAGTCGAAACGATCCCGCCTGATTTGGCTGAAGCATTTGCCGAGTCGGTATTGGCGTACAACGATTGGACCCCAGGGCAACCCGAACGCGAAATCAGGATTGAGCGGTCATTTTTTTCGATAACACTGCTATGCGGGCTTGTGGAGCAATTTCCCGATCAGTTGCCCGAGCATGTCTTTTCTAAACTGCGCTCTTGCATGCACGACATTCCGGACGGCGACCTTATAGCCGAGCTTGCAGTGAATTGTTCATATGCGACTGCAGCCCGGTGTCTCCGCAGAATGATATTTCGTCGCAAAGCAGAATACCGTCAGCGCGACACTGAACTGAATTAGGAATCCGCCATGTCCCGCCGCCCTACCTAAGCAATTGCCTTTCGCTTGCTGACAAAATGCGTGCACGAAAGCGGCGCGCGTCACTAGGTCTGGCGTCAATGAGGACACCGCATGGATTCCACACTAAGCGACGAAGAGATCAGCCTGTTGAAGGAACTGAAAGGGGCTGGCAGCGCGGTCGGATCTTACCTCAAGCACAGTCGGCGCTCGCACGTCTTTTAAGGGTGGGCTATGTCAAGCGGCGTGCGAACAAAGCAAGCGCGGACCGCTATGTGATCACAGACCTCGGTGCCGCGGCACTCGGCGGCGCCATAGCGTGAGCCGCCACCATGTCTCCTGCGCTCCGCTTCCCGCGATGCGGGCCTATTCGAGGGTTGGGCACCTACGCGCTTGTAACGTGACGTCTTCTGTCGGTGATTAAATCGCAGGATAGCGACGGCGAACCTCGGCAATATAGTCCCGGTATTCACGATAATACGCATCCGCCCGACAAATACTAATGCTGTTCAATGTCCCGACAATCGCACGCGCCCCCAATTCCTCATCCCGTTCGCACTGCTTTTCGATTAGGGCGGAGAGTGCGTTTGTATTATCAGCAATAGCGCGCCACAGCTCGTCGTCGGTCAGATGTAAACTCAAGGCCACCCTCGCACACCACAATATCTACAGGCCAGATTGAGGAGCCAAGGCTAAAATCAGCTTAACGGCAGGCGTCGTGGTTCACTCGTTCACCCACCTATTGCCGCTGCGCTCTGCGTAATGCTCCGCGGCTACGCTCGATTTAGACAGGCAGACGACCTCAGCGCGAACTGCGCGTTCCGATGGGGGGGGGTGGCAGAGATGTCACACGCCGCAACATTCCGATCTTTGGCCTGGGGATAATCTCTCACAGGCGAGCGGTATCGTCGAACGATCGAGTACCATGCGCGAGGTCAGGTATGGTTGCGTCAGAATGTCGGTGTCAGAAGACTTTGAGCGGGTGCGGGAGTTGCGAAAGCGTGCGGCGGACTACGAACGCGCCGCCGCCGATCCGTCGCTGCCAACCAGTGTGCGAACACGCTACGTTCTGATCGCCAACCACTACAGAGTCGTGGCCGATGGCGAAGAGCGAGCTGAGCGCGCTCGCTGGCGTGCAAAAGCAATTAGTCGGGCAACTCGTCAAATACCCGCGCACTACAAGATTGCGGCTGAATAAATGCTTGGGCGATGACCTCGTCCCGACGCTTCCCGCCGCTCGGCGTTGGCAGTCAGTTTTTCGTCGCGGGTCTCGGAGAGTTCATTTCCAGCTCATGGAGCTGCTTTTCGAGCGCGGGAAGGCTCGCTACGAGCCGGCAATCGGCTTGGTCGCTGGCCGCTTCTTTTTGAACCCGGTCCCAGCGTTCGGCCGCGTCTTGCTCGGTCCACGGCCGGTGCTTTTCGGGATTGAAGACCTGTTGCTTGACGAGATTTCCCAGCGAGCGGTGATACTCCTCCAGATCGAGGACGCGATCCCGCGCCTGGAAATAAAAATGCTTGCCGTCGAACTCACTGCAGAATTTCAACCCGCTGGCAAAGGTCTGCTGCGCCATGCGCGCATCAACAATCTTGCCCTTGAGGTCGTCAACTGTCTGATTTTGCGCGCGGGCCGGGGCCAGCGGCATCAGGCATAGGGCAATCGCGCCGCAGGCAAATGGCTTCACGGCAATCTCTCCAAGAACGCTGGTCGCCTCATATCGTTGAGAAACACGTCATCCAATAAGTAGCCGGATATGACAGCGAAGGCTGTGCGGTGCGTCACAGCACAAAATGGTCCCCGTCTGTGCCGCGGCAGGACATTCCGAGGCCGCTGAATTCGCCAGCCGGGACGACCAAAAATCGGAAGCCCCGGCCCCTGGGCACTTTTGACGCGATAATCGGCTTATGCAACTCTAAGACTTGGGTTTGATTGGGAGATTTCTGAGATGGCGAAGGCGTCTAAGGGCGGCGGCAGAAGGACTACTCCGGTAGATGCCCATATCGGGCAGAAAATCCGTACCCGCCGAAATCTGTTGGGATTGAGTCAAACGGACCTTGCCGACGCGGCCGGGATCACGTTCCAGCAAATTCAGAAATACGAGAACGGGTCAAACCGCGTCGGGGCGGGCCGCTTGCAGCAGTTCAGCGACGCGCTTGGGGTCCCACCGTCTTATTTCTTTGAAGGGGCGCCCACGGTCGGAAAGAAGCAACCTGCGCCACAGGAAGGCGAGCTATCGGAGAACGACATCGTTTCATTTCTGGGAACCCGCGAAGGCGCCGCTCTTGTCCGAGCATTCATGGCGATCAAACAAAAGCCAATTCGCCAAAACGCCATTGCCTTTCTTGAGACTTTGAAGGGGAAATGAACGCTCGGGTCATGCCCACCCGCCGCTTCCCGCCGTCCTGACGGAAAAGGTTGGAAACCGAATGATTCGTGACGTAATCACCATTGCCATTGTCGCGTTTGCCATCGCCTTTGTCGCCATAGCCGAAGTCATGCTCTCGTTGACGTGACATTAGGCCATGCCCCGCCGCTTCCCGCTGCCATGCCTAAAGCAGTTCTTTGCTGACAATATGCCGCGTGTCGGAGAGCGGCGCGCTTAATTAGGTCCGGCGTAATGAGGACACCGTATGGATTACAGATTAACTGACGAAGATATCGGGCTATTGAAAGAACTGAAGGGGGCTGGCACTCGTGGTCAAATGTTACCTCAACCGCGTTTCGCGCTCGCGCGCCTTTTGAGGGCAGGTTATGTCAAGCAGCAGGTGATCAAAGCAAGCGCGGACCGATATGTGATTACTGCAACCGGCACCGTAGCTCTCAGCGACGCCATGGCGTGAGCCGTCACCATGTCTGCTGCCCGCCGCTTCCCTCCGCCCTGGTCGATCGAGGAGAGCTCCGCCTGCTTTATCGTGCGCGACGGCGACAAGCAGGCGCTAGCGTACGTCTATTTCGAGAACGAGTTCGGCCGTCGATCGTCGGCGAAGTTGCTCACCCGCGACGAGGCGTTCATGATCGCGGTGAACATGGCCAAGCTGCCGAGCGTGCCGCGCGGCAGATATTGAAGGACATTGGCCGCCAGATTCGGCCAGCCGCGACGATTGAGCGCGACGGCCGATGGTCGACAAACTGCCCTAATTGCATTTTGCTATTGAGTTACCGAGGACGGAAGCCCCCAGCCGGGCAGCGCGGGGCTCGGCGTCTATCAGGCAGGCAGCCTGCGGTCCGCCTCTCGGTTGATTGAGATCATGTCGTTCAAGGCTGCCGACCCGCGCATTTTTCTTCCAGTTAATGTCGGCTACTTCCCGGCGAACACGCCGCCGCCCCTCCACAAACCAGCTTCCCCTAGGCTAAGCTTGCCCCGCGTGCAGCCGGCACGCTGACCAATCCCAAGGGGGCATTCCATGACACGCTTCGCCATAACGGCAGCGCTCGCGCTCGCCGCCATTCTGTCGGCAGTATCCGCACAAGCTCAGGCTCCCCGCACTTTCGTCTCGGCGGCAGGCAGCGACAGCAATCCGTGTAGCTTCGCCGCGCCGTGCCGGCATTTCCAAGCCGCCGTGATGGCGACCAGCGCCGGGGGTGAAGTCGATGCCTTTGACCCAGCCGGCTATGGCCCGATCACAATCACCCAGGGCGTCACCATCGAGGGCCAAGGGTGGTCGTACATTGCACCGCCAGCCAGTGGAAACGGAATTACGATCAATGCCGTGAGCGGCAACGTCGCCATACACGGCGTATCGCTCAATGGGGCCGGCATTACCGGCAATACCAATGGCATCGTGTTCAACTCAGGCGGCAGTTTAAACATTAAGGATAGCGTGATCCGAAATTTCACAAATGATGGCATCACACTGAACGCGCCGGCGCCGGTCAGCATTTGCGACACACTCGTATCCGATAACACGAATAACGGTATCACCTTCCAACCCAGCGCCGCTGACACCCTGATGCTCGAGCGAGTTCAGGCGATCGGAAATACCAATATCGGGCTCCTGATTGATGGGAGCAATGCGCCGGTGGGTGCCGTCGTCGCGAGCACCTTCGCGGACTGCGTAGCTTCTGGAAATTCGCGAGGAGTTTATGTCGCCGGGAACTCTACCACTGCCCAACCGACAGTTACGATAGTCAATTGCAAAATCGCAAATAACACGATTATCGGCATAGTCTCGTCTGAATCAACCGTGTTCCTGGCTCAGTCAACCATATCCAATAACGGATCAGACGGCTTTTTCATCCAGTTAGCGGGATCGATCAAGTCATTCGGCAACAATTTCATTACCGATACAACAAACAATGGGAGCCTTACGGCGATCGGGCAGCGGTAGGCTGACGGCCATATCTACGCTGCTCGATGAGGTGCGCTGGGCAAGCGCGGGCCGGCTTACGGCCTATCGGCCTATCTGCACGCGTTGCTATAATCGGCGCATGAAGACGGACGATTTGTATGATTTCTTGCTCATAGGAGCCGGTGTGCTCATTGTTTGCGTGCTTTTTGCGCACGGCCCGTTCATCCATAAGCCGCGTCATCCCATACTATTCGGAATATTGTCAGCCATCTTCATCATGACCATTTATTTTCTTGCCCACTTATTGTGATTGACGCGGGCGAGCATTCGGCCGGCCCCGCGCTGTCCCTGCACGATCAGGATTTGAAATTTTCGTAGTAGGCTTTCCTAAAGTTGGCGATGCGGTCCCGTAGGTGTTGAACCACTACAACGGACGTGGAGCCACGCTCGCTGATTTGAACATTCTCCACCGTTTCCTCATCGCAGATGTGCACAGCCAAATCGGCCAGCTTTTCGAGCTCGTTTATCTCTGGCTCTTGATCGCGAAACTCTTTGCTTTCGTCAGTCATGGCTTATGCCTCCGCGATCAAGAGAAAATCCGCTACGTTGTGCTGAACGTAATACGAAGGACTGCCGTACTGACTGCCGATCGGATACGGATATTTAGCCAGGGTTAGGTCAGCCTCGAATTTGCGGCCTTCGCCCCGCAATTCCAAATCGGCGACGTAGCGCAGCAATGCGGCAGCGCCTTTGCGGGTCGCCGCCTCAATGTCCAACAGAACGGCAAGCGCCCTCTCCTCCACATCGTGCAATCGATCATCCTCGACGAGAGCCTCGGGCGTCCCCAATGCGTCCAGGTCGGAACACTTATCGTTATGCTCATTCCACGCTGCGCGGTGCGCCTCGATCGCAGCAAATCTCGGATCGACAACAGATATGGCACCAGGAGGGGCTGCCGCACGAGCGGCACGGCAGATCATTACGCCAGGATCGCCGAGGATCAGCCAGTCGAGCGATTGGCCGTGATCGTGCGCCCAATCGCGGATGATCGACATTTGCGGACATTCGCTGGCCCCGTAGTCGATCGTGCGCACCGCCTCGATGAACTGCGCAGCGCGCGTCTCGTCTAACTTCCAGCCTTCGCGGACGTAGGTCTTTCCAAGACATTCCACAAGTTCACAGGCGCGGGCAATGATCGCCGCCCTGTCGAGCTCATCATCTTCGACAATTGACGGAACCACTGCACCGGCAACAGACGGCATGGCAAGCGCCGGCAGCGCGGCTGCGGCGGCCACAAGGTGGCGACGCGATAGGTTATTAGGCATAGCTCGGTCTCCCATTGGTTTGTGAATAGCCACAAACGCTCTGGCAGGAGTCGCGCAAACTCATGATATCTGGGGAATCGGTCATGACGCGCAGCGGTCTCTGTGCGTTGTGGCAAGTCCCGGCCGGGTTGTTCAAGCAACTCGGCTGGGGCGCTTAATCTGCGCTGCGCCGCGAGTCGGCGTCAACGGGGTTATCCACCGAATGTGCTAGGGGGGGAGAATGCTTAGGTCCGATCTCGTTTGGCGCATATGGCATCAGAACCAACACCTGCTCGTTCGAGACGCCGAGAAAATCGTCGACGCTCTGTTCGACGAAATTATTGCTACAATGACGCGCGGTGATCGCGTCGAGCTACGCGGATTCGGAACGTTCTCTGTCAACGTCCATGAAGCCCGAACTGGCCGCAATCCTCGGAATGGCGCGCTGGTCCCAGTCCCAAAAAGGGCTCACCCGCATTTCAAACCGGGAAAGGAAATGAAGGAGCGGCTCAATCGGCAGACCGATTAACGAGGTGTATGATGCCCCGTCGCGACTCATTTCAGCAGAGGGGGCAAATGTGGCAAACGTCTTTTTGTTGTTCGCATTCCTATGCATTATCGCCAATTTTGTATTTTCAACCGCCAAACTCATGGTTGACGGGCCAAATTGGGGAAGCAAAGTTTGCTCTGCCGCAAGACCGCTTTGCGACAACCCACAGCAACTAATTTACGCTGCGATAGCTTTGGGCTGCCTGTGGCTTTTGATGAAGTTTGTCTCAGCCGTTCGCTACTAAATCGCCGCGACATGCGCCACGATTGGTTTCGATACGTCCTGGCCGCCGCCATACCGGTAGCCCTTGCAGTGGGGCTCTGGTTATTCAGCGTGTGGTTTGGCGGATGAAAGCCCGCATTTGGATCGGAGTGTTGATCGGCTCTACCATCGGCGGTTTCATTCCAGAACTTTGGGGGGCCGATCTCATATCCTATTCGTCAGTCTTACTTAGCGGTGTAGGCGCGTTCATTGGATTATGGATCGGTTACAAGACATCCTAATCATCGTCGCGAATCGGCTACAATGCCAGCATGAAAAAAGGCGACATCAATAGCGATTGGTTTTCCTACGCTCTTGCTGCCACAGCGGCGATACTCATTGCTGTCGGTCTTTGGCAGTTCGGTTTGTGGGGGGAGGAGCACGCCGGAGATAATTGGGTGAACTTTCAGGCATCGGTGGCGAAGTCGCTCAGCCGTGTAATCGAACGTCCGTCGCGTCCAACACCCTCGACAACAGGCACGATCATAAAAAGGATTGACGAGCCATGAAAACGGACAATTTCAGTCACAAAGAGGAAGATGTTTTCGCTTTGAAATTCTCGGACGATGATTTGGAGGCCGCGGCAGGCAGTCCGACTTTATTCCCCACTTTCACCTGTTCGGTGCCGATGTGCGCCACAGGCGGTGGGTGTGGCACTTGGCCCGGAAACTAAGGCGCGGATCATGTGCGCCGACAAAACGGACTAGGCGACTAGAGTCGCGTCACTGAGGTCGCACCGGGAATAGGCCGCCTCACTCTGATCCGTTCAGATACGTGTGATCGCTACTTTGGACCAGTAGTTACGTCTTACTAGGGCCTTCTGATCATCGCCGCGTCCGCCCTAGTAACCATTCGTCACAGTCCAAGTCACGTTGCCACAAACTGACAATTGAGTGCGCCGCCCTGCCTGTAGCACTGGCGTTGATGCACTCCGTCTGCTGACGCTGCGTTGGCGAATTGTGTTCGACGATTTTTTTCTTACTGGTGGCGAAGTCTGCTTTTGTCTCAAGTTGGGCGAACAGTTCGGTCAGCGAACTGATTCTCTCCTCGGCGCGGGCTAGAGCTTGATCGCGCTTCGCACAAGTCTTCAGTAGTTTTTGTGTGTCATGGATTAGCTTCGAACGCGCCCGCTCCAGTTTCTGAACTCTACGTTCCTTTACTTGGACTAAATTCTGCATTAGCTCGATTTTCTTGTCGATTTCGGCAGCAAGCTTATCGCGCTCGGCCTCCTTCGTCTTATATTGTTCGAGCTGAGAGCTTAATTCTTTCGCCGTGGCATTACTCTCCGAGTGTCGGCTGGATAGGCGCAATGTCTCGATGACAGTCAAATCGAGTGACATTTGAAGCGATTGGTTTTCATTGTCCTGGAAAGAAATCCGTTCAAGCGCAGTGGCGAGCTTAGATTCCAATTCAGCGATCCGTTCGTCCTTAGCCTTGGCCTGTTCTGCTCGCGCGGCAAGCGTCTCCCTACGCGCATTCAATATCCATGCTGCGGCGGCATCTCGGGCCATCTGCCGTTCGGCCTGCTTTGCGTCATCCGAATTGTGATTCGCGCTCGTCCCCCGATCACGTTCAGACTTTGCAGCGGAGACCGAAGGAGGGACCGAGGCGGGGTCTTGTGCTGGTCGCCGACGCGTTTGTCCAATTGCAGCGCACGCAGCAGTCGCCACTGCCGTGTGGTTCTGCGCGAGCCATTCCGCCTGATGCCGCCAGCCGTAGCGCTGGGCTTTCTTGCCGACGAGAGCCATAGGTTGCGAGTCACCTTTGCTCGACACACCGAACGCGGGATCCAGTGGTTAACGAGCAGTTAACTTCTCCCAAAAAGTGCAGCCGCGCAGCCGCAGGATTGCAACTGCAGCGCCCCACCGACTGCTATAAGTGAGTGGCGCTCACTCTCCAAGGGCCGCCCAATCTGCGGCCGTCACCGGCATCTTTTTCACTCTGCGATGGAGCCCGGCGCAACAGCCCGAGAGGGGCCGCTCGGGTTTGGGCGGTAGAGCGAGGAAATCCCTGAATACCGTTTGAGCGAGATGCGCTTCTTCCACCGTGCGCTGGATGAGATCGGGAAGTACGTCCGTCACCCATTTCGGAAGTGGCGTGCGGTCGTGGCGCCAGCGCCATATGGTCATTTTGCTGACCCCAAAGAACCGTGCCGCCTCTGCGTCGCTGCCGAAGACTACTTTGAATACGAGATCGTGCCGACCGCCGGGAAGCCGGGGTTTAAAGCGCGATGCAGTTATGATTTCGGAACAGGATGTCATGGCGTCCGTCTAGAGTAGTTGTGCAACCCGCGCCGACCATTCGCAGATTCGATGTCGGCCCGTTGATTACGCTGAAACTATAATGCATTCCGGCAATCGGAGCCATAATTTTGGTGGCGTCAGCGGCCTACATCAAGCGATCGGCAATATTGGCGCCACGACTTACAGCGTTAGAACGCTGTAACTAATGCGAGCTGGCCCCCGCGGCCTTGCTGCATGTACATGCGATGCCGGTGACAAGCACTCCGGTCTCCGCCCCGCATGGCCGTCCAGGCTAGCCCGCTAGCGCAGCGTGACAAGCGTGACGTGACGTGACAATTGTCACGCTTGTCACGGCCAGAAGCGTGACGTGACGTGACACACCCCTAAGGGGGTGTCACGTTGTCACGCTGGAGTCACGCTATCGCTGGCCAGGAGGGGGTGATTTTGGCTGCGTCCCTCCGTCTTCAAGGTTGGTCAGCCAAACCATGAATTTACCTT
Source organism: uncultured Alphaproteobacteria bacterium (assembly GCA_963821175.1). Lineage (GTDB taxonomy): Bacteria > Pseudomonadota > Alphaproteobacteria > Rhizobiales > Xanthobacteraceae > BOG-931. Next base: position 15,995 of record CAWGCU010000019.1, on the reverse strand, counting down.
CGATTTCTCGGCATCCAACCAGTCCCCTCGCCTGCGCAGTCTCTAGTGATCGTTTGAATGCTTGTCGCCGTCTATTCATCTGCTTCGTCCGATCGCCGTCGTCCAGCGGGTAGCACTTATCAAATTCCTGACGAACCGCGTCTAGCTCGACGGCTCTAACTCGCGGCCGATCGGCGAGCGGAGTCATCTCAGTTCCGCGTTGTTCGAGCGTGGTGAGCAAGGCCCCCACGAAGGACGGTTGCGGTTCTTGGCCATTCTTTGCCCTTGCTGGTCTCAGGAACCGGGCCAATAGTTACGGGGCTCCAGTCAATGACGCCTGTCGTTATTTGCTCGTTGCCTTCGTCAATGCCCATGTCCACTATCCGAAGTTTGTACGCGATCTCTGCACCACCCGCGCCCCCGCGAAGCTTGCGAATAGCGACGCGTGTGTTGGCTATACGTCCTGTCAAGTTTTTTTCACCAAGGCAGGCGATAACCACATCGGCAGCGCCCTCCTTTGCCGACGATCCGCGCGTACCGGTCTCGACCGCCTTCCCAAAATGATCGCACGCCATGAGAAACGCTCCAGTGCGTCGTGACAATTCCGCGCACACGTTCATGGCTTGCTGACCCTCCGACGACGAATTTTCATCGGTAAAACCAGCTGCAGCTGACATTGTATCAACTATGATTAGCACCAACTCGACGCCGAATTCCGATTGCATGCGGTCGGCAGCCTCCTTCGCAATGCGCGTTAATTGTTCGATCGCCCGTCTGTCCATTAGCGTCGGGCAGCTCTCGCGCCACGCAAATGGAAGCTTGCCGTGTTTTGCGAATTTCGCATCGATCAGCCCGGATAGCCGAATTGGTATTTCTCCCGCGCCTTCGGCGGCTAGGAATAAAACACCACCACTCCGCTTGACAGCGCGGCCGGCGAACAAATTTCCAGTCATCACGGCACCGGCAAGGTCAATCGCGATAAACGTCTTGTATGTTCCCCACTGGCCAGAAAGCAGGCCAACTCCCGTTTCAGGTATCATATTTTGAACGAGCCATTTGCGTTTGACGCTTGAGTCTTGCTCACCATGCCACCTTAAAGGAAACGGATTTTGCGAAGCACCACTATTTGCCTGCGATTTGCCTTGTTGCTCCTCGGTTTTGGCTCGGTTCGTTCCCTCGTCGCGTTCGCTAGTTTTGTCCGTCCCCTCGCCGCGTTCGTTGGGAGGTGCGCGGTTATTTCGTTCTGCATCCCGGCCTAGCTGAATTGGAGAGGTAATGTTCTGCCAGTGAGCGCAACGCGCACACGGCTCCAGATTAAGGCCATGAAATTTGGCGCACGTGGTTGGCCCAAACTCTCTGGCGCGATCGAGCCGCTCTTGAGTCTCCTGCTCGGTGTAGCGTGGGTCTCCATTTGACCACTCATGGCCCAGACGGTCGCCCTCCTCACAATGCGCCAACACCCCGAGCCCGGCGTACCAAAGCGGTTCGGCAAGCTTGCCGTGCTCATCTCGCAATTTTCGTAACTGCTCACAGCGCTCTGCGACGATTTCGCCGGATGATGGCTCAAATTTTTCCATGCCAACGGCGGCTCGGTCAGATAAGCGATCGCCTAGTCCGTTACGCAGCCAGGGCGGCAACTCCGCCGAGTCGAATATTGCGATCTCGCGATCCGCCGTTGGCAATGCGTCGGCCCCTTCGAGAAGAATACTGAACTGCTCAATTTGAAACGGTTGGACAAACGGTCCGCACTGGACCTGGCGAATTTCGCCCTTGCGGTGATGCGTGCCGGGCGTGCGCAAGACGGTCGAGATATCGGCTGTACGGGTAGGATCGGCGTGTAGTCCGTGCTTGGTGCATAGTGCCTTCAGACCGCGCGCGTAGCGTTCCCATGTTTTTCGATCGAGCGTCTCTTGCAACGGCCAATAGTTATGCAGACCTAGACCGCTCAGGACGAACAGCGGCCGGGGCAGCCCGGTATTTTTGCAGAACTCGACGACGGCTTTGGCGGCATCGCGCCAATCGGCATAGGGCTTGCACGGCCCAGCATCAATGTCTGCCCAAAGCGTCTTGGCTGTCTCCGCATTGTGCTTCGTACGACCGTATCGACGCTTTGTCCGAAGTGTGTCTTTGGGATCGTGCCGGGCTTCCTTGTAGCTTGCGCACGCGTGATATGCCGTCTGGCCGGCCGCGTCTGCCTGTTTGATGATCTCCCATAGCTCCGGAATCGTGGAGGCAAAGCGGTTATATTTTTGCTTTGCTGATTTGACGATCATTGCCGCGTAAAACCCGCGGTCGGGGAGTATCAATCGCAGAAACTGAATTGCCGTTTCATCGGCGCTCTGGCGCGCAGCAGAAGACAACGTTCCAGATAATTGCGGTGGGGCGGAAGATGATGTAGATTGGTGTTGTCGCGCTTGATCTTCGGCCCCTGTCGCGCCCTGACCGGCGCGATGGGGGTCTTCGTCTTTCATGACGCGTCTGTTGCCTTCCGCTCGCGCTTGGTGGCAGCTTCCTTTTCCATCCTCGTTAAACTTGCGCCATGTGCGGCGATGCGTTTGATTTCGTCCGCGTTGAATAACACCCGGCTCCCAATGCGGATCGGTTTCAATTTTCCGGTACGCTGCAACCAGAAAAGCGTGGTCTCGCCAATTTTCAAAATCGCCAAGGCATCGGCACGGGTGAACAGCCTAATGGCGGCAGGTTCATTCGCGGATTTGTTGGGGGTAGCAGACATTGTCTCTCGCCTTTTCGAAAGCTCGCCGAAATTTGGCGCGACTGGACGAAACTACGAGAGCGCTACGGACGCGCGGAAATTTGAGCTCGTTTATTGCTATTAATTTTCCGGCCCGCCGATCCTGCGGCGCCCGCGGACGGTTTCAGCGGCCAAGCCCTGCCGTAGATCAAACGCTACTTCCGTCAGTGCTGCGACGATAGAATCGAATGATAGAAGGTAGGTCTCTCTCATTCTGCGGGACAAAACCTCGGTGAAGAATTTTTGCCCCGCTTTGGCATTCCAACGTTTGACCTTCGGAAGCGTAGCGAGTAAGGCGCGATATTCCTCATTCATGCGGCCAAAGAACACCTGAAGCTGATCCAAAATTGAAAGCACCTGATCGGGGCTGATGGACTTGTCACCTTCCCAAAGGCTCGGCCAATAGGATTCCATTTCAAGCTTGGCTTTGAAAGTTTCTTCCCATAACTGGTGGGACAATTGGCCGAGGTACGCGGGGTCTGTCAAAGGAGCGTGCTTTTCTAGTCGCATTGCCCATTCGCGCCACTTAGCTTTTGTCTTCGGATAAGGCTGCCTTAACGCAGGAAATATCGTGTACGCCAAAAATGCCCATGCAATGATCGTTCCTTCAAAGTCCTTCGGCTCGGGCGGCAATTTTTCCCAGACTTCGGTTTTCATCGCTGGATAGGTCGCGAGCCTTTCGAGCAAGCTGCGATTCGTGTCGTCCATTGCCAACGGCGACGCACATAGCTCGGTGATCCGGTTTCGAGCTGCTTGCGGAATCCAAGTCGGAAACGGAATTTCGGCGCCGGATGGCATTTGGCCGCGCCTCCTGTCGGCGCCCCTGTGGACGGTGAACGACGCGGAGCGGGGCAGGAAATCCCGCTTGTCGGCGAGCCGGCCTATCCGCGTCAAGTGCGGCAGTTTATCAGGCAGCGGTGGAGCGAAAAGCGACTATCGTCGCCTCACGTTTTTCCGCGAGCGCAAGAACATGCTCTGCCCACAAAGTCAGGGCAGTGCGCTTCTCGGCTAAATAGTTATGCCGATTGTACACCGCCTGAAGGCCGGGCATCGCGTGGTTGAGAACACGCTCCGCAACCTCGAAATTCACGCCAAGTTCAGCCAATCCCGTGCGGAGCGTCCGGCGCAGGTCGTGCAATCGCACATCGAGTAAGCCGGCCTCGCCGCGTACGCGCTCGATTAGTTGGTGCAAGGTCATGGGTCTCTTACCGTCGAGCGCGAATACCATCGGCCCAATACGCGGCAATGCCCGCAACGTTTCGATCACCGGCCGCGATAGTGGTACCTCGAATGCGCGCCCGCTTTTGTTGCGTTCGGCTGGCAAGCGCCACAGGCCCGCGTCTAAGTCGAGTTCGGACCACGGCATGCGGCCAACCTCATTGCGCCGCGCGCCGGTCAGCAATACGACTCGGAAATACGCTCGCGGCAACTCGGGCAGGTTTTCGATGGCCTGCCAGAGTGCGGTCAATTCGTCGGCGGTCAATGTACGGTCGCGAGGTATTTCGACCTTGCGCTTCGATACCCCGACAATTGGATTGACGGCGATTAGATCGCGTTCGATGGCATAGGCAAAAATCGCCCGCAGTGTTTCCCGGCAACGGTTGACTTGGTGTCGCAAGCCCCCTTCGCGCTCTAAGCCGTCGAGAAATTCGACAATATCAGCCCGTGTCACCTCGCCCACGGACTTGTTCCCGAGTTTCGGGATGATGTGGCAGCGGGTGCGGCTTTCGATGCTGCGCCATGACCGCAGACGCGGCTTTGTGCTGTCCAGATAGGCAGTAGCGATTTCGGAGAGGGGCCGTGCCTTGGCTTGCGCCGCGCTTTCTGCCACAGCCGCGCGTTTCTCGGACGCGATCAGGTCAACGCCCCGCTTGGCGGCGGCGACAATCTCCCCTGCCCTACGTCGGGCATTTGACAGAGACACGGCGGGATACGTGCCGAGTGCGACGGCTGTCTGTGCCCGCCCTCGGGGTCGGTAGCGCAATAGCCAATCGCGGCGCCCCTCAGGGTTGCCTGCCGTCTTGGCACTCACACGGAAGGCAAGACCGGGCAAGCTGGAATCTGTGTAGATCGCCCTGCCTGCCATCGGCGCCTTGCGGCTGGTCAAAAAACGGTCGGTGAGTTTGATCGTCATTGTGCATCCCTTCCTGCTTGGTGCGCCCAGGTACTCACTGGGTACTCAAAAATGGTCCGCAATGGCGCGAGACGGGTGAATTGCCCACGAGCGCGGGCGAGCCTCTTAACCTTGCAAACCGCAGGGTTTGACGCAGCAACTAAGAAATTCAGCGAGGCTGCGCGAAACCCTGCGCGGGAGAGATAAACTGGCTGTCGATCAGCATGGCTATGGGGCTGCTTTTTCGCCAGGCTCGACATAACGCGGGAAAACTCCCGCCGGTGCAGGCAGTTTTGCGCCCGCGGCGACGCGATGTTTGCTGCCAAGATCAGCGAACGTGCGCTCACTATCTGGCACGGCCAGAAGATCGAGCAGTTTTCCCGCCGAGGCCGGCATGAACGGCTGCGCCAAAATTGCGATCTGCCGCAGCACCTCGGCGGTCACATAGAGCACGGTGCCCTGCCGCGCCGGATCGGTCTTGGCCAGCGCCCATGGCGCCTCGCCGGCGAAATAGCGATTGGCGTCGGCCACCACCGTCCACATCGCGTTGAGCACCTGGTGCAGTTGCTGCGTCGCCATGGCCTCGCGCGCCTTGCCGATCATGGCGTCGGCGGCAGCCAGGATCGCTTGGTCGTTGTCGCTGAACACGCCCGGCGCCGGCAGCACGCCGCCAAAATTGCGTCCGACCATGGTGAGCGAGCGCTGCGCCAGATTGCCGAGATCGTTGGCGAGATCGGCATTGATGCGGTTGACGATGGCCTCGTGGCTGTAATTGCCGTCCTGGCCGAACGGCACTTCGCGCAACAGGAAATAGCGCAGCGGATCGACGCCGTAGGCGTCGGCCAGCGCAAACGGGTCGATCACGTTGCCGACCGATTTCGACATTTTCTCACCGCGGTTGAACAGAAAGCCGTGAGAGAAAATGCGGCGCGGCACCGCGACGCCGGCCGACATCAGGAACGCCGGCCAGTACACCGCGTGGAAGCGCACGATGTCCTTGCCGATGACATGCAGGTCGGCCGGCCAGTATTTCTTGAACATCGCGCTATCGGTGTCGGGATAGCCGACGGCGGTGATGTAGTTGGTCAGCGCGTCGACCCAAACGTACATGATGTGCTTGGGGTTCTCCGGCACCTTGATGCCCCAGTCGAAGGTCGTGCGCGACAGCGACAGATCCTTCAGACCGCCGCGCACGAAGCTTGCGACTTCGTTCATGCGCTCACGCGGCAGCACGAAATCGGGCACGCGCTTATAGAGATCAAGCAGCCGGTCGGCGAAGGCGGAGAGCTTGAAGAAGTAGCTCTCCTCCTCGACCCATTCGACCGGCGTGCTCTGCGGGCCGAGCCGCTGGCCTTTGTCGTCGAGGCGGGTTTCGCTTTCGTCGTAATAGGCCTCGTCGCGCACCGAGTACCAGCCGGCATATTTGTCGAGATAGATATCGCCGGCGGCCTGCATGCGCTGCCAGATCGCCTCCGAGGAGCGATGATGGCGCGGCTCGGTGGTGCGGATGAAATCGTCGTTGGAACAATTGAACCGCTTCACCATGGCCTGGAAGCGCGGCACGTTGCGCTCGACCAGTTCGCGCGGCGTCACGTTCTCCTTGGCCGCCGTCTGCAGCATCTTGATGCCGTGTTCGTCGGTGCCGGTGAGGAAGAACACGTCGCGGCCATCGAGCCGCATGAAGCGGGCAATGGCATCGGTGGCGATGACCTCGTAGGCGTGGCCGATATGCGGCGCGCCGTTCGGATAAGCGATCGCGGTGGTGATGTAATAGGGCTGGCCAGACATGAGGGTTGGTATCAACCGCGCGTGGCCTCGGCAAGCAAGCCGAAGACGCCGAAAACCAGCGGCTTGCGCTCGAGATTGTAGATTTCGGCGTCGCGTGCCGCCGCATTGATGCGCTCGGACGCGTCGGCGAGCCGCGCCAGCCGGCTGATCTCGCCCTGCTCCCGATCAAGGCGGAGCGACAGCCAGGCATTGATGGTGTCGAGGAACGCGGCCAACGGCTGCGGGTCGGTACCGGCGATGGCTTCGCCGAGGGCGTGGAGCGCGCCGGTATCGAGCGTGGGCAATTTGTCGAGGAGATCGAGGGCGCGCTGGCGCAATTCCAGCGCATCGCCGTCGAGGAACGCCAAAGCGCGGGCGACACTGCCGTCGGCGGCGGACGCGGCGGCAACAATTTCGGGATCGGTCGGTGGCGAACCCGTCGCGACCGCGACAGCCGCCGCGACATCCGTCTCGATCAGGGGCCGCAACGTGACGATGCGACAGCGCGAGCGCAACGTCGCCAGCACCCGCGCCGCGGAATGGCTCACCAGAAGCAACAGCGCGCGCTGCGGCGGTTCCTCCAGAATTTTGAGCAGCGCATTGGCGCCGAACCGGTTGAGCTCGTCGACGGCATCGACGATGGCGACGCGCCAGCCGCCCTCGCCCGCCGTCGAGCCGAAAAACGCCACGCTGCGGCGCACGTCGTCGACGGCGATGTGCTGGCGCAAGACGCCCTTTTCGTTGGGCGTGCGCTCGAGGATAAGGAAGTCGCCCTGGGCCTGCGCCGCGATCCGGCGCGCCACCGGATGCTCCGGATCGACGGCGAGCGATGTTGCCTTAGCGACCGCGGGCGTCGCCGGGTCGGGATGCGCCAGCACGAAGCGCGCCAGGCGGTAAGCCAGCGTCGCCTTGCCGATGCCCTTGGGGCCGGCGATCAGGAAGGCGTGCGGAATACGGCCGCTGCGATAGGCGGTGAGCAGCGCGGCCTCGGCATTGGCGTGGCCGAACAACACGGCGGTCGTGCGCGGATGCGGCGCTTCGGTGTCCTCGCTAGCCTGTGGGCTCATGATGCTCGCTTCACGACACCAGGTTTTCCGGCGCCGGCTCTTCCAGCGCAAGCGGTGCTGTTGCCGGCTCGAGCTTGGCCTGCACGGTGTCCCAAATATCTTTGGCGACCTGCACGCGCGGCACGCTGGCATCGATGATGACGCAACGCTCCGGCTCGTCGGCGGCGAGCGCGCGGAACGCCTCGCGTAGCTTTTCGTGAAACTCCACGTTCTCAGCTTCGAACCGGTCGGGCGCGGCATCGCCGCGGCGCAGCGCCCGGCGCTCGAGCGCCACATCGACAGGCACGTCGAGGACGAGCGTGAGGTCGGGCAATAGATCGCCGATGGAGACCCGTTCGAGGCCCTTGATCAGGCGGCGGTCGACCCGGCCGAGCGCACCCTGATAGACCCGGGTGGAATTGGCGAAGCGGTCGCACACCACCCATTTGCCGGCGGCAAGCGCCGGCGCGATGGTGCAGCGGACATGGTCTTCGCGCGCCGCCGCGAACAGCATGGCTTCGGCGTCGGCTCCCAGCGGCTTCGCAGCGCCGGACAGCAGCACGTGACGGATGATCTCCGCGCCCGGCGAGCCACCCGGCTCGCGGGTCAAAAGAACGCCGAGGCCCAGCGACTCGAGCTTGTTCGCCAGCAACCCGGCTTGCGTTGACTTGCCGGTGCCCTCGCCGCCCTCGAACGTGATGAACTTGCCTCGCATCTTCAGCCGTTTTGTCGGAATGGCCGCGGCCGGCGTTCAAAACGCCGTACTATACATTCCAGATCAGTAGTTTACGCGTATTTTTGCATATACGAAATGAAGTATAATCGCGCCAATCAAGCGCTATATAGGCCTGTCCGGCACGGTGCGCACGAAATCGGGGAAAAAAACGGCAGGCTCACAGCTTATTCACACCGGCCTTGAACAGCCCGATCATCAGCTCGGTGGCGCCGTCCATGGCGCGCTGCGACATGGTGCCGGTGCTGACATCCTCGGCCGCCGCCAGCGGCACTTCGAGCGCCAGGTTTTCGCCGCGCCACACCATCAGCTTGCCGATCGGCTGGCCTTTTGCGATCGGTGCCGGCACCGGGCCAGTATAGACGATGCGCGCCGACAGCCGCTCATTGGCATTGCGCGGCAGCATTACCTTGACGATGCCGGGCGCGAGAAGGGGAACGTAGCTCCGGTCGCCACCAAATACCCTGGCGCCGCCGATATTCTGGCCTTCGGCGAACAGCACCCGCGCCTGGAAACCGTGAAAGCCCATTTCGAGCATTTTTTTCGCTTCGTCGCCGCGCTCCTTGTCGGATTTTGCGCCGGTGACCACGACGATGAGGCGGAAATTGTCCTGCAGCGCGGTGCCGACCAGGTTGAAGCCGGCTTCCGCGGTTTCGCCGGTCTTCATGCCATCGGCGCCGATGCCCATGCCGAGGAGCGGATTGCGGTTCTGCTGGCGGATATTGTTCCAGGTGAACTCGCGCTCGGCGAAATAGGGAAAGAAATCCGGGTACGTCTGCATGATGTGGCGGGCGAGCTGCGCCATCTCGCGCGCGGTGACGCGCAGGTTGGGATCGGGAAATCCTTCGGCGTTGGTGAACGTCGATTTTTCCAGGCCGATCTCGCGCGCGCGCTTAGTCAACAGCGCGCCGAACGCCGTCTCGTTGCCGGCCATCCCCTCGGCAACGGCGATGCAGGCATCGTTGGCGGAATCGACGATGATGCCGTGAATGAGGTCGTCGACTTTGACCTCGCTGTGGATCGCAGCAAACATGGTCGAGCCGTGGGACGGCGCGCCGCCCTTGCGCCAGGCGTTCTCGCTGATCCTGAAAGTGTCGTCGAGCTTGAGCCGGCCCTGCTTGATCTCGTTGAACATGTATTCCAGCGTCATCAGCTTGGCGAGGCTCGCCGGCGCTACCAGCTGATCGCCGTTTTTTTCGAACAACAGGCTGTTGCTCTCGGGGTCGAGCACGACGGCGGCGGGAATGCTGGTCTGGAACGCGTCGTCCTTTTTGGTCGCCATCGTGGCCGGTGCGGCGCGGGCGGCATAAAGGCCGCCGGCAACCGCGGCAGTGAGCAGCGCGGCGACGGCGATCCGCACTCCCCTCCCCGGCAACAAAGTTTTGCAAAAACGCCGCACGCGCACGCGTCGACCTCCACTCTGACGCACCTCAATTGCATCCGACCATGTCGCGCACAATAGGGCATGCGCAAGTCGTCGATGCGGCAAATTGAGCGGGTGTCGCGGGGTCAGGCGCGAGCGTGGATCAATAAAGCCCGCGGCCGTTGATAAGGTCGGCGCCATCGGCGCTGGAAGGCGTCGCGGCAAACGACATCGCCGGTGCCCTCGGCGAGCCGGACGATGCGGTGGTGGCTGGCGCCACCATGAAGCGGGGACCGGCCACCGGCGGCGGCTGCGCCGGGAACGGCGGCATGATGGACGTCGAGGCGAGCCGCAAATTCCACGGCGCCGGCGCCGGCTCGTGGTCGCGCAAGGTCGCTTCGAGGATGCGGTCGTCGGAGCCTTCTACCGGCGCGCGGCCGACATACTCGACGCGCACCGGCACGGTGCCGCGATTGTAGAAGCCCAGCAGGTGCGCCGCCCGTGTCGACACGTCGATGAGGCGGTTGTGCGCATACGGCCCGCGATCGTTGACGCGCACGATCAGTGATTTGCCGTTGGTCATGTTGGTCACCCGCACATAGCTCGGCAGCGGCAGGGTGGTATGGGCGGCGGTGATGCCGTCCTTGTCGAAAATCTCGCCGTTGGCGGTGAAGCGGCCGTGGAAATCATCGCCATACCACGACGCCAATCCCTCGGCGCGATAGTTCGGGTCGTCTTGCGGGACGTAAGTTTGGCCGGCGACCACATAGGGCGAGCCGACCCGAAAAGTGCCGCCGCCCTTGGGCACTGGCTCGCCGGGGCCGACCACGCGCTCGCTTGCGGAGACGCCGTAACGCGCGTCGACGTGGGACGAACTGCTGCAATGGGCGAGCAAAAGGCTCAAGCCGGCGCAAGCGCCGACCGCCGCCAACTTTTGCACTGAAGCGCGAACTCTACCCCGCATCGTCCCCGTACCCGTCGGAGAGGTATCGGGGGCTAGCGTGGTTACATTGTGGCGGAAATCGGCGAGCCGCCGTCCATAGTGAACGGACCATTGCGAATGAGCCGGCTGGCCGCTCCTCGCAACAACGGCGCTATTCGTAGAGCGGCTTGGCCAGCGCCACGATCGCGGGCGGCACGTCGATCAGCCCGTTGACGATTTTCTCGGCCTGCTCGCCCGTCAACGGATGGACCGGAAGCTGCTGCTTCTCCATTTCGGCGAGAAACGCCGGATCCTTCATGGTGTCGTCGAATGCTTTGCGGATGATCGCCAGATGGTCCGCCGGCACCTCCTTCGACATGATGAAAGGCCGGCCGACTTCGTCGCCGCCGTTGAGGAGATTGAGCAGCTGTTGCTGCTCGTCGCTCTTGGCGAAGGTGCCGATATAGATGGCGCTCTCAGGAATCTCATCAACGCGCTGGCGGGTGAAACGGACGAAGGCATGGACCTGGCCATCCTTGATCCATTCCAGCGGAACGCTGCTGTAGGAGCCGCAATCGCCGTCGAGCTCGCCGCGTTCGATGGCCAGGCGCTGCTCGGCGCTGCCAGGGAAGCCGAGCACCTGCTTGACCGGCGCGCGGAACACTTCGCGCAACGTGGCGCCGTTGATGTAATTGCCGGAGCCCTTGCCGGTCGAGCCAAGGATGAATTGCTGGCGGTGCATCATGTCATCCCAGCTGGTGACGCCCTTCGGCCCAAACCCGTAGCAGACCCGGAAATCCGGCGTGACAACGCCGACCCAGGAATACTTGCGGAAATCGAGATTGACCTTGTCGGGCTGCACGATCGACTGCGTGACGAGGCCGGGATTGAAGATGGTCATGGCCGTGCCGTCCTTCGGCGCGGTCAGGTTGAGATAGCGCACCGACGTCAAACTCCCCGCCCCCGGCATGTTCTGCACGATGACGGTCGGAATGCCTGGAATGTGGTTGCCGATATAGCGCGACAGCACGCGGGCGTAATTGTCGTAACCGCCGGCCGGCGAGAAGCCGACCACGATGGTGAAGAGCTTGCCCTTATAGAAGTCGTCGGCGCGTGCTTGCGGCACTAGCGCCAGCATAGCCACCAGCATTGTCGGCAGAACGAACGCCCGGCTCTTGAACATCGGTATCCTTGGCTATCCCGGCAGTCGCGTTGCGGCGACCGATACTATGCCGCATCCTGGCGCCGTTTGCTGCGACAAAACGCTGCCGATCTCAAGCGAAATCAATCAGCTGCGCGGAAGCGTTGCGTTTTTAAGCGACACGCCACACATTGGCGGTTCGCGCGACGTGGTCACGCCATGCCGCCGCGAGGACCAGTTTCGTTGAGGAATTGCCGACGAACTCGGTGTATTCAAAGCCGATATTGGAAGGGTGGCCGAGTGGTTTAAGGCACCAGTCTTGAAATTCGCCGGGTTTGGTGTGAGCCGGTATCTTCTGGTGCTAGAACGTCAAGCAAATCGGCCTATTCAACACCGTGCCCCGTCCATCGCTTCTATTCAGTCCAATGCGTGTCCGTGAGTTTGGGCACAAGCTTGGGCACAAGTTTCAATCTCAGTGGCCCGTGAATTGATCGATACCCCTGGTCGTCGCGCCACGGCTTCGAATTGCAGAAGGCGGTAAAGGACCGCCGCCAGCCGCCCGCGCCATAGCGTCGCGAAAGCGCTCGTCCATCTTGACCGCCCGCTCCCGGCTCTGGGCGGCGAAGATGTCGGCGTCATCATCGGGCTCTGGCGCGGCGGTGGCCAGCTTCGAGGGGCGGCGGCTATCCGACAGGCTTCTTACTGGCATCCCCGCCTCCGCTAGAAGTGGATCAATTCTGGCACGGCTAGTCCCAGGGCCCCGGTGGCGTCAAGGCCGAGGCCGAGCACGATCTGCTATCATCGCACCATGCCATCGAGGATGAATCGCAGCGGCGGCTGTCGATGAAAAGGCTATCGCGGGACGAGGCATTTCTTTTGGCCGTGAACATCGCCAAGCTGCCGAGCGTGCCGCGGCAGATATTGAAGGACATTCCGAGGCCGCCAATGGAAGGCGTTAAAGAGCAACTCTTTGTCTGAAAAAAGCGAGTTTAAATCGGGCGCTTATTATACAAGATGACCATGCCTTCCGAAATCGTCCAACATCTGCGCGAGCTTACTCAGACATCTACTCGCCTTGCGCGGGCGTGTCTGGATTCGGCAACAGGAATAAAGGCGCAACAGCGCATTAAAATTCAAGAAATCCGGGCCGCTCTCATGCATACGGGATTCTCGACGCTGGACGAGCAAACCAAGGTGCTCGGATTGCCTCGAAGCACGGCTTGGAGCGTCCTGAAGCCCAATCATAAAAGCTCGGGCCTTTCAGCCCGTACAATCAATCGCATGTTGGCTTCGCCACGGCTTCCAGCGCCCGTCCGCCGAAAAATATTTGAATACACTAGAGAAAAAATTGCTGGTCGTTATGGCCATAGCGAGCGACGACGGCGCGAATTTGCCGTCTGTCTAGCGTAGTTTAACGGTTGGATTGCCGAAGCTCAGATCATCATCGCCTGGCAGCACCAGCATTACGTACCGGCGAACGACTCGGAGCGTACTATGTGGCGTAGCTTGGCGAACGAACTGCGCGAGCTGTGGCGCGCCTCAGGCGCGCCCTGCAGCGCCTACCGGCCCGACCTGCACTATATGCGCGGCCCGGCCCGAAATGGCACGCCAAATACGACGGCCCGGTCACACTGCATGAGATCGCCGAGAACCACGATTAAATAGTTTGGCCTGCGGGCGCTGTTCGATTTCGGCTGCTTCCCGCCGAACACGCCGCCGGACAAGGGCCGCCTATCTACGCACGTTGAATACTAGTGTAGGCTCGGCACAAGGCCGCGAGCGGGACGTGCCGAAGTCCCTGGGCGAACCGCAGCCAGCATGCCATCGGCGGGCAGCTAATCCGAAAGCAATGGACTGTCTTTGCTACGTCGGCCGCATCTGGCCAGCCGCCGGTCATGCGTTTGGCCGGTCAACATCAACTATCAATCGAGGGAGTTTTCCATGATCTCGACCAAACTTGCGAGCATCGGCCTCGCTGCGTCGCTCGTCGCCGTTCTACCGGCCGTATCCGCACAAGCTCAGGCTCCCCGCACTTTCGTCTCGGCGGCGGGTAGTGACAGCAATCCCTGTAGTTTCGCCGCGCCGTGCCGGCATTTCCAAGCCGCAGTGAACGCGACCAGTGCGGGGGGTGAAGTCGATGCGCTTGACCCGGCCGGCTACGGCCCGATCACCATCAGCCAAGCCATCACCGTAGAGGGCCAAGGCTGGTTCTACATAGCACCACCAGCCGGCGGAAATGGAATTACGATCAATGCAGTGAGCGGCAAGGTCGCTATACACGGCGTATCGCTCAATGGAGCCGGCATTACCGGCAATACCAACGGCATAGTGTTCAATTCCGGCCGCAGCTTAAACGTTCGGGACAGCGTGATCCAAAATTTCACAGATTTTGGTATCTTGTTCACTCCGAACTCTTCGACGCTGAACCAGATTTTTGTGTCGAACACGTTAATTTCAGATAATGGTAATAATGGAATGACCATTGAGCCTGCCGGTACGGGACCTACGAGCGGCGTCCTCGATCACGTCCAGATGGAAAATAATGCAAGTGAAGGACTACTCGTTAGATCCGACATCCAGACTGTCAACATCACCCTCAGCGACAGCGTGATCGCGAATAACGCATCCACTGGTGTCTTGGCCGAAATCAGAGGGCGTTGGAACAGCAAGCGTCATGGTGCGGAACTCCACAATCGCCAATAATCACGACGGATTGGTGGCTCTCAATACTGGCGCCACCATTCGCGTTACGCGATCAACGATTACGGGCAATACCAGTATCGCGTGGAGCGCTCCCCCCGGCAGCAATAATGTAGTGTTGAGCTACGGCGACAACAACATCGACGGCAATGGGGGTGGCAACTTCGAACCGCCGAACCCCTCAGTATATCATTAGCGATGCGCGATGAGGTGCGCGGGGCGAGCATTCGGCCGGCCCCGCGCTATTTATTAGTGCGCCAAGCTAGGCTGGTCGGGTGGTGGCTTGTTCCGGCGAATATCCACCGCGATTCAATTGTGGCGTATTCGCAAACTTGATAGCCCGGTAGTTCTTCTTGCGTTCATGTGATTTGCAGCGGTTTTTCCGAGTTTTGCTGCTGCCACAAAATCAACCTGTTCTTGGCTAATTCAGCCTGTTCGCGGAACGTCCCGGGTATGCCGCAACGTTTTCCACAGCCGCATTTATTGTTGCGTGGCCGAGACCGTCACGGCAAATCCGCTACAATGGCCACATGATCTGGGACAAAGATTGGTTCCCCTACGCCGCGGCCGGCGTGATCGCGATAGCTGTCGGCGTGGGCTTCTTGTTTTTCGCAATGTGGTATGGCGGATGAGCGCGGCGCGGCTGGCGGGCTAATCTCATCGAGCAACTTTGAGATTTTCCGCTGACGACTTGCCCCGATTTTCCACGATCTCATATTCAATGATCTGACCCTCACTCAACGTGCTCAGCCCGGCGCGTTCCACGGCAGTGACGTGAACAAACACGTCCTTGCCGGCGCCGGCCGGTGATATGAACCCGTAGCCTTTGGTCGGGTTGAACCACTTCACGGTACCTTTCGCCATTTCGCTAAGCTCCAGAGTTGGTTTGATTGATCTGCGGTGCGGCCAAGATTCCGTTGAGCGGGGCTGCGCTCAAGTCTCTTTGACCGGCTTTGTGTGCATACGATTTTTCACCGCGGCGTCGAGTTCGACAAGCATGGCCTCGGCAACGGATATGCCTTGCGTCCGCGCAATATACGGCAGGTGCACGCGGCGGGCTTGTTCGTCCGGTGGCAAGGCGCCGGAGCCGAGCTCGATCGGCAGGCCGGTGATTGGATGGCGTTCGGCGTCGCTGCCGAAAACCAATTTTTCGTTCGGATGCAAGTCGTGTGTCATGCGTTGTCCTTTTCGCTGTCATAAGTCCAATCCGGCAAGCCGCCGCCCATGCGGTTTATTTGATCTGACGGATGGTGCGACCTGTGTTGCGACGGCGTGCCGTTTGCGCGGCGCTGCGTCATGGCGAATTGCGCCGCGCCGATAACCGTATTCGGGCGCGGTGGCCGGATTTCATCGGGTTGCGGTTGCTGCGGCCGGTCTTGCGGGTTCGCCGCGCGGAGCTTTATTGCGCACATGAGCGACGGATTGAGTTGCACGAAATGCCGGAACACGGACGGCGTTGCCAGCACCTTGAAACTCGCG
>CAWGCU010000018.1:0-68818 GCA_963821175.1 uncultured Alphaproteobacteria bacterium | reverse complement strand
CGCCGGTGGTGAACGCGAATTCGTCGCTGGCCAGAAAAAGGATGGTGCGCGCGACCTCGATCGGCTGGGCGAGCCGCCCGAGCGGCGCCGCCGCCGCAAAATTGGCCTCGAGCTTCTCCGGATTGCGCGCCGCCGCGATCATCGAGTGCAGCATCGGCGTTTCGGCGAACGAGGGATGCACCGAGTTGCAGCGGATGTTGTAGCCCTTGCGCGCGCAATGCAGCGCCACCGATTTGGTCAACAGCCGCACGCCGCCTTTGCTGGCGCTGTAAGCGGCGAGATTGCCGGGTCCGATCATTCCCGCGACCGACGACATGTTGACGATCGAGCCGCCGCCGCGATCTTTCATGACGCGGACGGCGTGCTTGCAGCCGAGAAACGTGCCGTCGAGATTGACCGCCATCAGGTCGCGCCACTCGTCCAGCGTCGTCGCCTCGATATCCTTGAACAGCACCACGCCGGCACTGTTGACGAGAATATCGATGCGGCCGAAATCGCGCGCCACCGCATCGGTGACCGCGATCCATTCGTCCTCGCGGGTCACGTCGAGCCGATGGAAGCAGCGCGTTGCCCGAGCGCGGCGACCGCCGACGTCGACGCGGCTTCGTCGCGATCGGCCACGACGACCGTGGCGCCTTCGTCCACGAACAGCTTTGCCGCGGCAAAGCCGATGCCCGATGCGCCGCCCGTGACCAGCGCAACCTTGTCCTGCACGCGACCCATGGCGCCGCCAGTCTTTGAAAAACCCGTTGCCGATCAGGCTAATACACGCCCGGCGCCTCGCTAGTACGGGTATCGCGACTGTCGCAAACGTATGGCATTGCCGGCCGGGGCGTTCTAGCCTTTGCCCAATCCGACTCTATATGACTGAACGGATCGCCGACGCGATTGGGAGGATTTTTGATGCCCGACGCCTTCATCTACGATCACGTGCGCACGCCGCGCGGCCGCGGCAAGGCCGACGGCGCGCTGCACGAAGTGACCGCGCTCAATCTGGCGGCCCAGGCGCTCGGCGCCATCAAGAGCCGCAACGATCTCGACACCGCGCTGGTCGATGACGTGGTGCTGGGCGTGGTCGATCCGGTGGGCGAGGCGGCCGCCGATATCGCGCGCACCGCGGCGCTGGTCGCCGGCTACGGCGACAGCGTGCCGGCGTGCAGATCAACCGCTTCTGCGCCTCCGGCCTCGACGCGGTGAATTTCGCCGCGGCGCAGATCATGGCCGGACAGCAGGACATGGCGATCGGCGGCGGCGTCGAATCCATGAGCCGGGTCGGCATCGGAGCGGCGGGCGGCGCCTGGTCGATCGATCCGTCGATCGCGGTGGCGCACTATTTCGTGCCGCAGGGCATTTCCGCCGACCTGATCGCGACCAAATACGGATTTTCCCGCGACGACGTCGATGCCTATGCGGTCGAGAGCCAGAAGCGCGCGGCGGCGGCCTGGGACGAGGGCCGCTTCAATCGCTCGGTGATGGCGGTGAAAGACGTCAACGGCCTGACCATTCTGGCCAAGGACGAGCACATGCGGCCGGGCACGACCATGCAGTCGCTGGCCGCGCTGCAGCCGTCGTTCGTGCAGATGGGCGAGCTCGGCGGCTTCGATGCGGTGGCCATCCAGGCGCATCCCGACGTCGAATACGTCAATCACGTGCATCACGCCGGCAATTCGTCGGGCATCGTCGACGGCGCCGCCGCGGTGCTGGTCGGCAACGCGCGCGCCGGCCGGCGCGCCGGGCTAAAGCCGCGGGCCAAGATCAAAGCCTTCGCCAATATCGGCTCGGAGCCGGCGCTGATGCTGACCGGTCCGGTCGATGTCACCAAAAAGGTGCTGAAAAATTCCGGCATGGCGCTCGCCGACATCGATCTGATCGAGATCAACGAGGCGTTCGCCTCGGTGGTGTTGCGCTATCTGCAGGCGTTCGATCTCGATCCGGCGAAGGTCAACGTCAACGGCGGCGCCATCGCGCTCGGCCATCCGCTCGGCGCCACCGGCGCGATGATCCTCGGCACCGTGCTCGACGAGCTCGAGCGGCGCGATCTGTCGACCGCGCTGGTCACGCTCTGCATCGGCGCCGGCATGGGCACCGCCACCATCATCGAGCGCGTGTAGCAAGCGAGCGCAGCCATGCCCAAGATCGACATCGCCAAAATCCCGATCGACACTCGGACCGGCTATCCGCCGCCGCTCGACCGCGTCGTCGTCGGCCGCGAGCGCAAGCGCCTCGGCAACGCCGTCGGCCTCGATCAGTTCGGCGTCAATCTGACGACGCTCAAGCCCGGCGCGTCGTCGGCGCTGCGGCACTGGCACGAGAAGGAGGATGAGCTCGTCTACATCCTCGAAGGCGAGGTCGTGCTGATCGAGGACGAAGGCGAGACCGTGCTCAAGCCCGGCGATGCCGCCGGCTTCAAGGCCAACACGCCGAACGGTCATCATCTCGTCAACCGCACGCAGCGCGACGCGGTCTATCTGGAAATCGGCACGCGCTCCAAGCACGAGACGGCGTCCTATCCGGACGTCGATCTGGTCGCCGTGCGCGACGACGCCGGCATGCGCTACACGCGTAAAAACGGCGAGCCCTGCACATGAGCTTCACCAACTTCACCCTCGACGTCGACGGCGACGGCATCGCGCTCGTCACCTGGAATGCGCCGGGCCGCTCGATGAATGTCATCGATCCTGCGGTGAACGACGAGCTTGCGGCGATCGTCGAGCAGGTCGCCGCCGACGCCGCGATCAAGGGCGTGGTCATCACCTCGGGCAAGGACACGTTCTGCGCCGGCGCCGATCTGACCATGCTGGAAAGCATGAGCCGCGCCCATGCGGAGCTTGTGGCGTCGCAGGGCGAAGCGGCGGCGAATGCAGCATGTCTTCGAGGAAAGCCGCAAGACGTCGCTGCTGTACCGCCGCATCGAGACCTGCGGCAAGCCGTGGGTCGCGGCGATCAACGGCATCGCGGTCGGCGGCGGTTTTGAGCTGACGCTGGCCTGCCATCACCGCGTCGCCGCCGACAACGACAAGACGCGCGTCGGCCTGCCGGAAATCAAGGTCGGCCTGTTTCCCGGCGCCGGCGGCACGCAGCGGGTGGCGCGCATCCTGCCGCCGGCCGACGCGCTGCAATTTCTGCTCAAGGGCGATCAGATCTCGGCCGATCGCGCCAAGACCCTGAAGCTCGTCGACGAGGTGGTGCCGGCCGGCGATCTCATCAAAGCAGCCAAGGAGTGGATCACGGCGAGCGGCACGGCGAAAGCGCCGTGGGACATCGAGAACTTCAGGCTGCCCGGCGGGCCGGTCTATTCGAAGGCCGGCATGATGGCGTTCACGCCGGCCAACGCGATCTATCGCCGCGAGACCTACGACAATTATCCGGCGGCGCGCGCCATCATGCAGGTGGTCTACGAGGGCCTGCAGCTGCCGATGGACCAGGCGCTGCGCGTCGAGTCGCGCTGGTTCGCCAAGATCCTGCGCTCGCCGGAAGCGGCGGCGATGATCCGCTCGCTGTTCGTCTCGATGCAGGAGCATCAACAAGGGCGCGCGCCGTCCCGCCGCGGTGCCGGCGAAAAAATTCAAGACGATCGGCGTGCTCGGCGCGGGCTTCATGGGCGCCGGCATCGCCTATGTCAGCGCGCTCGCCGGCCTCGACGTGGTGCTGGTCGATCGCGATCCGGAGACCGCGGAGAAGGGCAAGGAGCATTCGCAGAAGCTGATGACCGAGCAGGTCAACCGCGGCCGCGCCACCGCCGCCGACCGCGACGCGGTGCTGGCGCGCATCAAGCCGACCGCCGATTTTGTCGAACTGAAGGATTGCGATCTCGTCATCGAGGCGGTGTTCGAGGACCGCAAGGTCAAGGAAGAAGTGATCGCGCGCGCGCAGAACGTCATCGGCGACGAACGCGATCTTCGGCTCCAACACCTCGACGCTGCCGATCACCTCGCTCGCCGAATCGTTCAAGGATCGCTCGCGCTTCATCGGCATCCATTTCTTCTCGCCGGTCGAGCGCATGAAGCTGGTCGAGATCATCTTGGGCAAGGAGACCGGCGAAGTGGCGCTCGCCGGCGCGCTCGATTACGTCCGCGCCATCCGCAAGACGCCGATCGTGGTCAACGATTCGCGCGGCTTCTATACGTCGCGCGTGGTCGGCACTTATCTGCGCGAAGGCCATCTGATGCTGGCCGACGGCGTGCCGGCGGCGATGATCGAGAATGTCGGCCGCATGGCCGGCATGCCGGTCGGCCCGCTGGCGCTCAACGACGAAGTCGCCGTCGATCTCGCCTGGAAGATCTTGAAAGCGACCGAGGCCGATCTCGGGCCGCAGGCGATCGATCCGCGGCAGAAGACGCTGCTCGAAGAGATGGTGGAAAAGCGCGGCCGCTACGGCCGCAAGAACGGCAAGGGCTTTTACGACTATCCGCAGAACGGGCCGAAGCGGCTGTGGCGCGGGCTTGCCGACTTGCAGCCGACAAAGCTCGATCCGGACACGATCGATATCGCGCGAGCTCAAGCAGCGGTTGCTGGCGATGCAGGCGCTGGAAACCGCCCGCTGCATCGAGGAGGGCGTCGTCACCGACATGCGCGAAGCCGATGTCGGCTCGATCCTCGGCTTCGGCTTTGCGCCGTTCACCGGCGGCACCATCTCCTATATCGACGGCATGGGCACCAAGGCCTTCGTCGAGCTGTGCAGCAAGCTGGCCAAGCTTTATGGCGACCGCTTCAAGCCCGGCAAGCTCTTGCTCGACATGGCGAAAAAGGGCGAGACGTTCTACCGCCGCTTCCCGCCGCAGGCGCGCCGGGCCGCCGCATGAGCCGCGTCAAAGTCGCATTGCGCTTTGCCGCGCCCCGTGTGTAAGGTCGCGACCTTTTTTCGCCGGGACCCTGCATGGCGCGTGACCAAGTCGACCTGACGCCGATCGAAGGGCGCGACGATCTCGTCGATTGGATTGCGCAGGGCGTCAAACCGAAATCGCAATTCCGCATCGGCACCGAGCACGAGAAATTCGCCTTCACGCTCGAAGGTCACCGTCCGGTGCCCTACGAAGGCCGCCGCGGCATCCGCGCGCTGCTCGAAGGCATGCAGCATCTGCTCGGCTGGGAGCCGATCATGGAAGGGCCGAACATCATCGGCCTGTTCGACGTCACCGGCGGCGGCGCGATCTCGCTCGAGCCCGGCGGCCAGTTCGAACTGTCCGGCGCGCAGGTCGAAACCGTGCACCAGACCTCGAGCGAGCTGATGGCGCATCTGGCGCAAGTGCGCGAAGTGGCGGCGCCGCTGCGCATCGGCTTTCTCGGCATCGGCATGACGCCGAGCTGGACGCGCGCCGACATGCCGAAAATGCCCAAGGGCCGCTACAAGATCATGACCGCCTACATGCCGAAGGTCGGCACGCTACGGCCTCGACATGATGTACCGGACCTGCACGGTGCAGACCAATCTCGACTTCTCCTCCGAAGCCGACATGGTCAAGAAGCTGCGCGTGTCGCTGGCGCTGCAGCCGGTGGCGACGGCTTTGTTCGCCAACTCGCCGTTCACCGAAGGCAAGCCCAACGGCTTTCTGTCGTTCCGCTCGGAAATCTGGCGCGACACCGACAATGCGCGCGCCGGCATGCTGCCGTGGGCGTTCGAGCCGGGCATGGGCTTCGAGCGCTGGGTCGATTACGCGCTCGACGTGCCGATGTATTTCGTCAAGCGCGGCGACGACTATGTCGACGCGGCCGGCCAATCGTTTCGCGACCTGCTGGCCGGCAAGCTGCCGGCGCTGCCGGGCGAGCGCGCCACGATCTCCGACTGGGCGAACCATATCAGCTCGATCTTCCCGGAGGTGCGGCTCAAGCGCTATCTGGAAATGCGCGGCGCCGATTCCGGGCCGTTGCCGAATCTGCTGGCGCTGCCGGCGTTCTGGGTCGGCATTCTTTATGACGACGTGAGCCTCGATGCGGCGTGGGACCTGGTCAAGGACTGGACCGCCGAAGAGCGGCAAAAACTGCGCGACGACGTGCCGAAGCAGGGCCTCGCGGCAAAAATTCGCGGCCGCACCGTGTTCGAGCTCGCCACCGACACGCTCAAGCTGGCGCGCGCCGGGCTGACGCGCCGCAAGCATCTCGACATCGACGGCCGCGACGAGACGCGCTATCTCGAAGTGCTGGAGGATCGTCTGGCGCGCGGCACCACGGCGGCGCAGGAGCTGTTGGAGAAATACCACGGCCCGTGGGGCGGCTCGGTCGATCCGATCTATACCGAAGACGCATACTGAAATTATCGCGGAACGTTCCGCGGCGCATTTCAGCGCTCCAACCGCGCCGAGAATTGTCGCATTGCCGCGACCTTCGCCGGGAATACGGCGCGGAACTCATGGCTGATATTTGGTTGATTTAATTTTTACGACTTTCAGCGACAGTTCCGAATCACGAAGCTGCAACCCCAAAGGCCCATGACCAAGACACTCACCATGGAAGTCCAGCGCAAGAATGCCGAACGGCAGCTCTTCGGCGCCCGTCGTGCCTTGGGCCATCTGGTGGAGCTCTACGACAGCGGCCAGTGGAAGTCCCTCTATCGCGAGGACACTTTTGCAGAGGCTGTCCGTCAGGCGCGGCAAGCGGTCGATCATTGGACCAACGTCATGGCCAAGCGAGGACGCCTAGTGCCTCAGCTGCCGGTTAACGAAGTGTTAACCGCCTCGCGTCCGCCTTGACGTGACGCCGCCGCCAATCCCTCCCGAAATATTTGCCGCCGCCGGTGACATTGACCGCGTCGGCGCGCTGAATGCACATTGCAGGGGAATGAAGCCCCGGACGCGCCATGGCATCGCCCGTCAATGCTGCTCTCTGCGCGTTGCTGGCGACCGCGTTTTGGAGTTTGCTGGGCTATGCGCTGACGCGCCATCTGCTGCCGCGCGCGCTGGCGATCGGTGCCGCGCCGGTCACGGGGTGGGCGGTCCATAGCGCCGCAACGCTGCCGATTTTCCTTCTGATCGGATTTTCGCCGCTCGCCGTCGTTACGGTCGCGGCGCTCTGCGTCGCCGTCAGCGCTGCGACGCTCAGGCTTGCGGCGAACTGCGATGCCGAGGCCGCGCCCCAAATACCATGGTGGGCCTTCGCGGCCGCCGCGGCGCTGGCGCTGGCGCCGGCCGTGGCGATCCTGCCGAAAATGTCCGGCCGGTTTACCTCGCGGACCCGATGATCGATCATTCCAAGATCGCGATGATCGATGCCATGATGCGGCAGGGCCTGCCGCCGGTCGATCCGGTTTTTGGCGCCGCCAGCCCCCATGGCGGGTTGTTTTATTATTATCTCTGGCATTACAGCGCCGCGGAGCTCGCGCTGCCGCTCCACGTCAGCGGCTGGGAAGCCGATATCGGGCTGACCTGGTTCACCGCCTTTGCGTCATTGAGCCTGCTGATGGGGCTTGCGGTGTGGCTCAGCAAGCCCTCGGCCGCGGCGATCTGGGTTGTCGCGCTTGCCGCCGCGGCGTCATTGCGCGGCGTGTTGGGCTGGATATTCGGCTCCTACGCGCTCGAGCCGTTCCTAGCGCCGCCGACCGGATTCGCCGGCTGGCTGTTTCAGGCCGCATGGGCGCCGCAGCATCTGATGTCGGCGTCGTGCGTGGTGGCGGCGATGCTGCTCATCGCCCGATACGCGCAACGGCAAAGCGTGCTGGTGCTCCTGACCTTGGTCGTGGTCGTGGTGGCGGGCTTCGAGAGCTCGACCTATGTGGGCGGCATCACCTTTGCGATCGCGGCGCTCGCGGCAGTGCCGTTGCTGCTTGCCGCAATCGAGCCGGCGCGGCGCTTGCGGTTTTTTGCCGGTATGGCGGTCGCCGCCGTTCTGGTGATCTGTCTCGCCGCGCCGTTCCTCAACAATCAGCTCATGGCGGTTGCCGCGCGCGGTGACAATAATCCGATCGTGCTTCGTCATTTTGCCGTGCTCGGCGCGATGTTCCCGGCGGCGCTTCGCCATGTATTGGATTGGCCGGCCTATTGGCTGGTACTGTTGCCGATCGAATTGCCGGCCGCCTATGTGGCGGGCGTGATCGCGCTGATCGCGATGCTGCGAAGCGGCGCGCCGCCGCCGGAGAAACTCGCAACCGCAGCATTGGCCTGTCTCGCCGCTGCCGGACTGCTGGCGTCTTGGCTCCTGGTCAGCACGCTCGGCGACAACAACGATCTCGGGCTGCGTGCCGTGTTGCCGGCCGCTTCGGTTTTGATCGCAGCAGCGGCGGCGGGATTGATGCTGTTGCCGCGGCGCGCCGTGATCGCCGCGACGGCAATCGGCGGGCTCGTCCTCAGCCTGCCGGATACTGCCGCGATGATTCGCTCCAACATCGACGGCACGCCGACGCCGGATGGTGCAGTTTTCGCGCAAACGCCGGAACTGTGGCCGGCGGTGCGCCGCTACGCTGCGCCGACCGCGCGCGTCGTCAACAATCCGCTATTCCTGCAGGATTTGACGCCGTGGCCGGCCAATATGTCGTGGGCGCTGCTGGCGAACCGCAGCTCGTGCTTTGCCGGCCGCGAATTGGCGCTGGCATTGGCGCCGCTATCGAAAGACATGCTCGAAACGATCAATGCCAAGTTCATTCGCGTTTTTGCCGGCGAGGGTACGCCGCAAGACATAACCGACATGGCAAAAAAATACGCCTGCGATGTCGTCGTCGTCGTGCCGCAGGACAAGGCCTGGAACAACGATCCGTTCGCCGCGAGCCCAGATTATCGCCTGGCGGAAAATCGCGACGGACGATGGCGGATTTACGTGGCGGTCAAAGCCGATCCTACGCCGCGGTAGGCGCGCTTCAAATTCCCGCGAACCAATTAAAGCCCTGCTTGCTCCAGAACGTCTCGCGGAAATCGTTCGTCACTTCGATGGCCTTGATCCACTTGGCGTTCTTGTAGCCGAGCTTGGTCGAGGTGCGCAGCCGCAACGGATAGCCGAACGGATCGGCCAGCACGTCGCCGGCATATTTGGTGGCGAGGATGGTCTGCGGATGCAGCGCCGTCGCCATGTCGATGCTTTCGGTATAGTCGTCGTTGCAGATGAAATAGACGTATTTCGCGGTCAGGTCGGCGCCGACGCGTTGCAGGAAATCGCGCAGGTTCGGGCCGGACCATTGGCCGATGTAATCCCAGCCTTCGACGCAGATGTGCTTGATGATGATGTCCTGCTCGGGCAGCTGATAGATCTGCTGCGCGGTCCAGGGCTGTTTGTTGTCGATGCGGCCGGCGAACTCGAGTTTCCAGGTCGCGCCGTCGATCGGCTTGACGTCCTCGATGTTGTAATAGGCGTTAAAACGCGGCGGCTTGACCACCTGCGACGCGCTATAGGTCGGCGCCAGATGCTGCGGCCGGAAGATCGTCGCCTGGACGCGATCGTTCCACGCCGACACCGTGCGCAGCACTTTTTGCACCGAATCGTCTTCGCTGACGTCGCAGCCGGTCAACAGCGACAGCGCGCCGAGGCTGACGGCGCCACGCAGCACGTTGCGGCGATTGATGTCGTCGACGAGCGTCCGGTTCTGCGTCAGCACGCTTTGGTCGATGCCATTGCGCGGGCGAAAAAGAGATGGCGTGCGCGTGCGTATGGACATTTTGGCCCCGCGTCAGTGGGTTGCTTCGGCTTCGGTCGCCGCTTCGGCAGGGCGCGTATCGGCGGGTGGCGCCGATCCGTCATCCACCACGGGCCCGCCGGTGACCATGGCGACCAGGCTTTGCGGCACCAAGAGCGCGAGCGAAATGTGCACCAGCAAGAAGCCGACGATCGCCGTCATGCACAGGAAGTGCACCACCCGGGTCGCCTGAAAACTGCCGAACAAGGCGGCGAGCTCGGAGAACTGCACCGGCTTCCACAGCGCCAGCCCGGAGATCACGATCAGAACGCCGACCGCCATGACGCCGAGATAGAGAATTTTCTGCACCGCGTTGTAGTGGGTGAGATCGTCGTGGGCGAGGCGAAAGTGCAGCGCGTCGCTCACGGTCGCCAGGATTTCGCGCAGCGAGACCGGAAACAGCTTTTGCCGGAATCGTCCCGTGGCGATGCCGTAGCTCAGATAAGCAAGCCCGTTGAGAACGAAAATCCACATGCCGAAGAAATGCCACTGCAGGCCGTATTGCGCCCACTTGCCGATCACGATGCTGTCGGGAAAATGCAGCCAGCCTAAAATCACGTCGTCGTTATAAATCTTCCAGCCGCTGCCGATCATGATGAAAATGGCGACGGCGTTGATCCAATGCATGATGCGCACCGGCAGCGGATGCAGGCGGCGTTCATGGCTTTGTTGATTTGACGGCCGACATTGTCATCGAAGACAATCGATTTCGCCCCATCGGTCACGCGCGATCGGACACTACGGGTCGCGTGCCGTCCTTCGCAAGCACGGCCGTTTCACAAATTCGCGTGGCATTTTTGATCGGGAAGATTGCGGCATGAAGTTTTTGCTGGCGGCAACGGGTTTGATCGTCGGCTCGAATACGCCGCCGCGCCGACCTGGCAGGGGGCAGGACGCGACGGTGCTGCCGGGCGACGCGAAGATCCGAGTAGCGCTGGCCCGCAATTGAACGATCACGACTTGGTGAAGCGGATAACTTTTTGGTGTTTCACGACTTGTACCGGTTGAGGGGGAAGTGATTGGCGCTTTGCCAAGCGCCGCGCCACCCTCGGTTTATTGCGTCGGCTGATATTGGGGGCACCGCATGGATCATGCGAACCGATTGAACGGCAAGTCTACAAACAGCAAGTCTACGAACAGCAAGTCTATATCCGTCAGTGCTTCTTCCAATGCGGCTAACGCCACGACGACGGCGGGCTGCGGCATCGCCTTCATGGCCAAGGCCTCGGCGCCCGGCCGCGCCAAGACGCGGCTAGTCCCGCCACTGACCTTCGAGGAAGCCGCGGTGCTCAACACCGCGTTCTTGCAGGACGTGGCCGATAACGTGCTGCTTGCCGCGCGCGACGCCGAGCGCCATGGCGGCATTGCCGGCTACGCGGCCTATGGCCCGTCCGGTTCGGAGGATTTTTTCCGCCGCACCCTGCCGGGTGGCATCGGCTTGATCGAGGCCTGGCGGCAAAATTTTGGCGATTGCCTGTTGCATACGATCGAGGAGATTTTCGCCCGCGGGCACGCCTCCGCCGTGGTGCTCAATTCCGACAGCCCGACATTGCCGACGGCATTTTTGGTCGAGACCGCGGCAGCGTTGGCACGGCCGGGCGACCGAGCCGTGCTCGGTCCGTCGAGCGACGGTGGCTATTATCTGCTCGGGCTGAAAGCCGCGCATCGCCATATGTTCGAAAATATCGCCTGGAGCACCGAGCAGGTCGCTAAACAAACACTCGAACGGGCGCGCGAGATCGGTCTCGACGTTCACCGGCTGCCGGTCTGGTACGACGTCGATGATGTCGACGGGTTGCGCCGGCTGCGCGCCGAGTTGTCGGACCAGTCGGATGCGGGACGGCACGGCCTCGATGGCAACCAGCCGCGGCACGCCGCGCACTCGGCGGCATTTATGAATAGTCTGTGGCGCAGCCATGAATTCAATCGCCGCGCAGCGGCGCTCGTCGAAGCGGAGCCGTTGCGCGCTTAAGGCGCGCGACGCTTAAGCTCGTCAGCTGGCAAAATAGGGACAAAAATAATGGCAGTGGCGGCGGAGGCAAAACGTCCGGTCGATCCTCAACGCTATTTCGAGAGCGTCGATGCGGCGAGCGAAAGGCCGGAGCACGAGCCGGTCTGCCTCTATCTGGAAACCACCAATCGCTGCAATCTGCTCTGCACCACCTGTCCGCGCACTTACGCGGAGCTCGAGCCGCCGGCCGATATGAGCTGGGACCTGTTTACCTCGATCGTCGATCAGATACCGCGCCTGCATCGCGCCGTGCTACACGGCGTCGGCGAGCCGATGCTGGTGAAGAATTTGCCGCGCATGGTGCGCTACCTCAAGGACCGCGGCACCTATGTCTTGTTCAACACCAACGGCACGGTGCTCAATGAGCGCAACGGTCGCGCGCTGATCGCCGCCGAGCTCGACGAGCTGCGGGTGTCGTTCGACGCCGCCAATGCCGAGTCCTACCTCGCCGTTCGCGGCAAGAACTATTTCAACCGCATCCTGAAAAACGTGCGCGCGTTTCGCGAGCTGCAGGAGCGCGAAGGGCATACAAAACCGCGCGTCTCGGCCTGGCTGACAGGCTTGCGCGAAACCATCGAAGAATTGCCGGATTTCGTGCGCGTCGCCGCCGAGACCGGCGTCAAGGAAGTGCATTTGCAGCGGCTGGTGTTTTTCAAGGAAAATTCGATCGGCAAAGCCCGGCCGGACCAAGCGCTCTACGAGCAGCTCTCGGGCGAAGAGGCGGTGCATATCGACCGCGCCGCGGCAGTAGCCAAATCGCTCGGCGTCACCTTCAGCGCTTCGGGTGCCGCTGCCGAACCGGGCATGAGTCTAAAGCGCAATGACAGCGGCTCGCCATGGTCGCTATGCCGCCGGCCGTGGACGGTGATGTATTTCACCGCCAACGGCCGCGCGCTGCCGTGCTGCATCGCGCCGTTCTCGCAACGCGGCTACGAGAATTACACGCTCGGCGACGCCACCCAGCAAACGCTGCGCGAGATCTGGACCGGCTCGGCCTACGGCGATTTCCGCAAGGCGCTCTTGTCGAACACGCCGCCGGACGCCTGCGCCGGTTGCGGATTGCGATGGAGTCTGTAGCGATGCCTTCTATTCCCTCCCCCCTTGTGGGGGGGAGAGTAGGGTGGGGGGTCGGGAGGAGTGGCAAGCGCGTGACTAACCTCTCGACCCCCACCCCTAACCCCTCCCCGACAAGCTTGCACTCGGGCGCGCGCAAGCGCGGCCCGGGTGGGGGAGGGGAACATGTCGTCGTCGTCATTCCCACGTTCAACGAAGCGGAATCGATCGCGGCCGTCGTCGCCGAAATTCCGCGTGACGTCGTCGACAGCGTGATCGTGGCCGACGGCGGCAGCCGCGACGGCACCGAGGAGATAGCGCGCCACGCTGGCGCCGAGGTGATCGCGGTCGGCCGCGGCTATGGCCTGGCGTGCCTCAAAGGCGCGCAAGCCGCCCTTGCTGGCGACATCATCGTCTTCATGGACGGCGACGGCGCCGACGATCCGGTCGCCATAGCGACGCTGGTCGCGCCGATCCGCGCCGGCGCGTACGACTTCGTCATCGCCTCGCGCGCCCGCGGCGCGCGCGAGCCGGGCAGCATGGCCTGGCATCAGCTTGTCGCCGGCCGCGTCGCCGGCGTTCTAACGCGGCTACTTTACGGTGTGCGCTATACCGACATGTGTGCGTTACGCGCCATCCGCCGCGACACGCTACTCGCGCTCGGCATGCGCGAGCTCGCCTACGGCTGGAATCTGGAAATGCAGATGCGGGTGGCGCGCGCCGGCTTGCGCGTGTTGGAAGTGCCCGTGGCCTATCGCTGCCGCCTCGGCGGGCAATCCAAGGTGGCGGGGAGCTTGCGCGGCTCGCTTGAAGCCGGAGTGAAAATCATTTCGACCTTCGCGCGCGTGGCGATGGAGCCTGCGCGCGGGCGCGTGTCTTAGCTACATCGCAACTTTGCGCAAAAAGCCGTCGACGCTGCCGCGCAAATCCGCTGCGGCCTTCTCGACGGCTTGCGACGCCGTCAACACGGTGTCGGCCGAGCTTTGCATGTCGGAGATGGCGGCGGAGACCCGTTGCAGAACGGAAACCACCGATTTCGTGCCCGATGCCGCCGCCGCGACGTTGCTCGCAATCTGACTGGTGGACGCGTGCTGCTGCTCGACCGCCGACGCAATCGCCGCGGTGAATTGCTCGATATCCTGGACACGGCCGCTGATGCTGCCGATGGCGCGAACGGCGCTCTGCGTCGAGGATTGCACCTCGGCAATCTGCGTGGCGATGACGTCGGTGGCTTTGGCGGTCTGCACCGCGAGCGCTTTGACCTCGGAGGCGACCACGGCAAAGCCCTTGCCGGCGGTGCCGGCGCGCGCCGCCTCGATGGTGGCATTGAGCGCCAAGAGATTGGTCTGCCCGGCGACGCTGTGGATGAGCTTGATGACGTCGTCGATCTTCTGCGCCGCTGCCGCGAGGCCCTCGATGTCCGCGTTGGTCGATTGCGCTTCCGCCGTCGCCGCGCGCACCACCTCGGTGGCGCGGGTCAGCTGGTGGTTGATCTCGGCGATCGATTTCGACATTTCCTCCGCCGCATTGGCGGCGACTTCGACGCTCTCGAACGCGTCGCCCGACGTCTTGACCGCGCCGGCCGTGTGGGCGGTGGTGTCGTTGGAGATCGCCGACAGTGCCGACGCGGTCGATCGCATCGCCGCGACGCTGTCGCCGACGGTCGTCAACACGCCTTCGACGCTTTCGCGGAACCAGGCGATGGCCTCTTCGATGACGGCGCGGCGCGCTTCCTGGGCGCCGAGCAGGGCGTTTTTCTGCTCCACCTTGCGGCGCTCGGTAATGTCGTGATGGGTTCCGATCCAGTACGCGCCGCCGGGTATCGCGCGGTTGACGACCGCAATGGCGCGGCCGTCGGGCAGTTCTGACACGAAGCTGACGACTTTTCCCGCCGCCATGATCTCCATGAGCTCGGCGACGTATTTGTCGGGATCGTTCGGCAGGCTGCCGAATCTGGCGCGCAGTCGAACGATGTCGGCTAACCTCGCGCCGGGTTTTACGATGTTCGGCGGCAAATCGTAGATTTTCAGATAGCGGTCGTTGCAGACGACGAGGCGCGCATGGTTGTCGAACATCACGACGCCTTGGGTCATGTTGTTGAGCGCGAGTTCGAGCAGTTTTCCCTTATCGCTCAGCCTGCCGGACGATTGCGTCCGCCGGAGGCGAAAAATGACGGCAATGCCGGCCAGGAGGACAACCAGGCCCAGAGAGACGGCCAGGCGCCAGTCGAGCTCCGGCGTCAAACTGTCCAAAACCCGCAGCATCGTGCCCGCTTGCTTATTTGCTGTTCTGCTTGCTCAACAGGTAGCCGACATCCATTTACGTTTCGTTAATCATCGACCCGCGGCGTTATAATCCGCAATGGTCAATCTGGGGCAATCCACATGATCAAGCGCTACAGCGACCACGCCGCCAACGAGCGAACGTTTCTCGCCTGGGTCCGCACTGCCATCGCCGTCATGGCATTCGGATTCGTGATCGAGCGGTTCGATTTGTTTCTTCAGGTCGCAGCGCCGCAATTGGCGCTGAGGCAAGCCGCGCCGCACAGCCAGATGATCGCCAATGTGGCCGGGTTGGCCTTTATCGGCATCGGCGTGGTGATGATCGTTGTTGCCGGCTTTCGTTTCCGCAAGACCGCCAAAGACATCGAGAGCGAGGATGCGGCGCCGAGCCCCGGCGAGCGCTTCGATCTGACGCTCGCCGTTTTGCTCGTGCTGTTGGGTGCGGCGCTGTTTCTTTATCTGTCGCGGGCCGTGCTGCCGGCGATCTGATTGGCCGGCCGACTTGCGAGGCGCCGCGCTTCGCGATAAACGAACAGCGCGCGTCACCCATCGCGCCGTAAGCGTTCACGTCAACCAACGCGCTCCTCTGACGACCGGCCGCATCCCGCGCCGGACGTGCCGGGAGCGTATGGAGCTTTGACGTGAAACGATTTTTCCAAATCCTGGTTTCCGCCGCGACGACTTTTGCGCGCGCGCCACGCCCGGCGCAGGTCGGCATGGTTTTGTTTTTCGCGGCCGCTGTGGCGGACGGCATTCTCATGCCGTTCTTTGCGCTGTGGGCGCACAAGGATGCCGGCATCCCCATCGAATATATCGGGCTGTTGCTCGGCTGCTATGCCGGCGGCGAGCTGTTGGCGACGCCGTTCGTCGGCGGCATTGCCGACCGGGTCGGCCGGCGTCCGGTGCTGCTGGTGTCGACCTGCGGCGTCGGCCTTGGCTTCCTGCTGCTTTATCTGGTGCATGGCGCCGTCGCCGTGGCGGCCGCGCTGATCATCATCGGCGTGTTCGAGAGCGTGCTGCATCCGACCGCGTCGACGGTGATCGCCGACGTGGTGCCGGCCGAAACGCGCCGCGAGCATTTCGCGGCGCGGCGCGTGATGTCGAGTGCCGGCAGCATGGTTGGCCCGGCCCTGGGTGCGCTATTGGCCCTGCATTCGCTCGGCTTGGTCTTTCTCGGGGCCGGCGTGACGATTCTTGTCGGTGCGCTGGTCGTCGCGATTTTTCTCATCGAGACTCGACCGCCCGCCGCCGCGCCGGGTGAGGAAGACGACGAGGATGAGTTGCTGCTGGTGCTGACGGCGGTGTTTCGCGATTCCCGTCTCGCCGGACTGATCGTTCCGGTGGCGCTCATGGAGATCGCCGCGAGTTGGATCGCCGCCATCACGCCGCTCTACGCCGACGCTGCCGGCACGCTGACGGCGTCGGGCATCGGTCTTCTTTTCGCCTATGCGGGCGCGCTCGGCATGGTGCTGCAAATGCCGATCACGCAGGCGAGCGAGCGCATGGGCGGCTTTTCCATCGTGCTGTGCAGCGGCGCAGTGCAAGCATTGGCCTTTGCCTGCCTGTTCGTGTCCGCGGGCCTGCCCTGGCTCGTCGCCGCGGTGACGCTGTTGGCGCTGGCGCAAATGCTGGCCGGGCCGCTCGTTCAGACGATCATCACCGAGCTTGCGCCGCGCACCGGCCAAGCGACCTATCAGGCGGCCTTCGGCGTGGCCAACGATCTGAAAGACGCCGCGGGGCCGGCAATCGGTACCTGGCTCTACGCGCTTGCGGCCGGACTGCCGTGGGCGAGCGGCGCCGTCTTATCCCTTGCCGCCGCGCTCGGCCTCGCGGTGGCCGCGCGGCGGCACGACAAACACTGAAGCGCCGGAAGAAATTTTTCGACGAACGAAGTCGTCGTCCGGCATTGTCCAATGATTCGTCTGGGAACGATCAGCCGTTGGCGGAACGATGCGGCGGCGCGACCGAGTCACGTCCGCATAGCTGCTCCGCTTCAAGCCAAGCCATTTCCAGCAGGTGCGCGAGCGTGGTGTAATGCTCCGCCGCCGCCATTTGCGCCATTTGCGCCGTCATGGCCGAAATATAGTCGGCGACCTCGTGATTGGACTTGCCGCTTTGATCAGTCATGATTTTGCCCCCCAGCAAAACCGTAAACGCGTCACGCCACAAGCATGACGCAAGCCGGGCTGTATGGAAAGCCAATAGAATTTCATGATCCATCAATTTCGTGGTGCCCCGCGTCGATCAGCGGCCGGCCAAGCCCCACTTGAGGGACTTGTTCTTCTTGCTCCGCTATTCTGGATGGCCCTTCGCACGTTCGGCGGCGTGTCTGCCCTCATCGCGGCGAGTTCATCGTCGATGCGGCGCAACACGTCATCGCGGAGTTCGCCTGCGCGCGTCACGGCGGCGCGGTGTTCGGCGACGAGAGCGGCGATTTCGCGTTCTGCCGGCGCGCCGTCCGTCTCCGCCAGCGTGGCGCTGGCCTGCCGGCTTTCCGCATCGTAGCGGCGGTGGTCAAGCAGACTGATCGCTTGTTCAAGTTCATGCAGTGCCGCAACCACAGCTTCATCGCCCTCGCGCGGCACCTGCATGATCGCGTCGTGCAACACGTAGCGCGCCATCGTGTGGCTGCAGGCGAGGTTTGTGGCGCGCCGCGCTTCGGGGCAAAGGCCCACCCGCGCAAAACCGGAAGGGCTGCGTGTGTTTCGCACGGGATCGCCGTTGGGACCGGCCGGAATGCTCTCGTGCGCCATGTCGCACGGCGAGGCGCGCAACGCCTCGACACGCCGGCGGAGCGCAATCAGAATTTCTGGTTTAAGTGCCATCGATCGTTTGCCATCGCGGCCAGAAAAGCTGTGGTGCCAGGGGCGGCATCACATAATCGACTCAAGCGATTGATAACTCGGTATTTTTGCGATCAGAGTTTTCATCCATACCAACGATCCTACCAACAAAACGTCTCGGCACTCTGGTCGCCGTGGGGGTCAATTGGTCGTAGGCTGATCGCCTGTAAGGCCTTTGCGCTAATGGGGCGTGGAGCTGGATTGGGACGATGAAGCAAGACCGCTGGCAAAGACTTTTGGCTGCGTTCTCGGTGTGCGTCGTACTTTCGGGGTGTGACGAAATCAATAAATATGAGACTAAGCAGGCTGACATTGAAAGGCGCGTTCAGCAGCTTGAAAAACAATTGATAGAGGTAAAAGCGGAATGGAGTGGTTTGGCGAAGGAAAGTAAAGTTTCGCCGATGTCATTCAATAGATGCGTTTACGAAAACATGCGCGGAATTGCTTCGGATTTGGCAGCTAAGTCTATTAAAGTTGCCTGTTTAAGAGAGAACTCGATCCCGATACCAATCGAAGATATGGCAAAGCTGAAAGGTCTATCCTCATATGGGAGCTTTAACAATTACATCGGATATGAAGTACAACTGACCAATAATTCAGAATTCACTATTACGGAGGTGACATTGGGAATATCGGTAAGAGACGGCCCTATCGAATATCACCGCATTGACGATTTTTGGATGCCTCCTACGCCAGGGGTAGTATACACAGGCCTACCGCCTGATCCTACCCGCAGTATGCGGATAGAGCCTCACAACAGCGCAACCTTCTTTTTTGGTGGGCAAGCGGACGTTGATGTGAAAAAGCAGGATTACAAGTGGGAATGCGTTTCAGCAAAAGGCATTTTGACAAAATAGCTTGCGCAAAACATCGTTGAATCAACTATCCAACCGACTTCAAAACCTCATCTACAAATAGTTGTCGTCGTCGTCGATTGATGACTTCGGTAAGCTCTTCGTCTGTAATCACCGCGGAATTTATTGCTGGAGCCTGTTCTCTGTCCAGAATTAGTTCGCGGGGTACAAGCGATCCCACTATTCTCAAATACGTTGCGGGATCATCAGTTCGAACCTTTGCTATCGCTTCTGCCCCATATTCGGCAAAGTCGTTAGCGATGGTATCCAAGAAGCGTTCGGTAAGCTTGTTGCGCGATCCTTTGGGTCGGCCACCACCGCTATTCCCCGTTAGAAAACGGCCGCGTTCATCACGCTCACTTGTCGTGACGATCACATTCGACGGCTGTTGCCTGTTTTGGCTCGGGAGCGTCCGCGCCCATCCGTCGTTTTCAACCGTATCTTGCGGCATCGGCCACCTGTATCTCGTCGTTCCTGGCGCCTCGCTGCGCCACTCGCCGCCACCCTATATTAGGGTGGTGGTGGCGCAATTGATTTTGACCTGTGCGTCACTTTGCGCCGCTCCACTTTTGGCGGTGGAGCAAGTCGCTTTCTCCCAATCGCCCACTTCTACAAAGTCGCGAGGCTTACGTTGTTTGTCGGGCCTTGCGACTACGATAAGCGCGCCTAGCTTAATCCACGTATTGATCAACGATTTGAGTTTCGACTTGTGCGGAATATTCTCTGGATCAAGGTTCAATACATTGCGAATTGGGTAGCCAACCCAATCTTGCGCTTGAACGCTCTTGCGCCATTGACCTTCATCAATGGCTATCTTCACGTCCGACAATTGGTTAATCGAAATATCTGCGAAAGGATTAGGCCAACGCCAAGGCATTACGACGCCCACAAGATCACCCGGTGTTTGAAGCAATCCGTTCCCCAATGGTACGGACTCGATTCCGACACCACCACGCATTATCCGGTGCCGGTGCGAGGTTCGATTTGCCGATGTCGATGCGAAAGTATGCGCGATTATTCTCAACGCCGGCCCTTTCTGCCTCGTCCTTGGTCATTACGTTAATAGTACGAACTGAACGTGCGGCGGAAGACAGCGCTGATGCACCGCGAGCATCATCTACCGTCGTTTCATTGTTGTTCGTTTTGCGGGAATGGTGGACAAGTTCAATTGCGCTGTCGGTTCGTTCGGCAATTGACGCCCATGTTCTTGCAACGGCATTCATAGCGTTATTGTCATTTTCCGTAACCTGATGCGAGGCAACAAACGGATCAACAATCACTACGTCAATCTGATTTTTCTCGATGGTGCGTTCCACCGCTTCGACGACAGGCGCTAAGATGCGTGTTCCATCACGGGTCGTTTCAGCGATGACTATGTTGGTGCTCCGTCCAGAATCCACGAAGAGCCATCCTTCGACTTCGCTTGGGTCGATACAATGATGCAACATCGCAGCGGTAATGCGCCGCTGCAATTCATCAAGGGGGTCTTCGCCGTTCCATAGCCAAACACGCGCTCGCAAAAGCGGGTGGTGTCCGATTAGGTTTCGACCTGTGACCAGGGCCAGGGCTTCGACAATTGCAAGCGAAGACTTGCCAACCCCACCGGGCGCAACGGTGACGGAGACGAAACGCCGAATGTAATGCCAACCATAGAGCCACTTTCTGCGCGGAATGGCGCTCGGCTCAACCCATCGAAACGCGGTGGCACTGATCACGCTGGACGTTCCGAGGACGTGCGTTTGAGACGATTTGTTGAATTGCCTCCTACCTTGCTCGATAAAGTCACGTACACCGTCTGGAATCTCTCAGTGTCGCCAACGGCGGTCGTGGACTGTTCATACCCGCCGTGAGGCCCGATTGCATTGTGGCCCAAGCGGCAGTGTCGCCATCCTTGCTTCGATAGCCATTGGTCCGAGACGCTTCCCCCAGGGCATCTTCCACGGTTCTGAGTTCGATCCAGCCTGCGCCGACCATCTTACCCATGCGAAAGGCGGCGACATTCAGTGCTTGATTACGACTACCCCCTGTCGGCACCGCTGCGAGCTTGGCGACCTCATCAGCAAGAGCTTTTATCGCGTAAGCGTACTCGCGCTCGGAGGGCGTTTGGCAGCCCGTCTCGTGGGTGTGGATGAGTGCGATGGGAGCGGGCGATTTCTCCACAGGGTTTGGCACGTCCGCGCCTATGAGCCGCGCTGCCCCTCTGAAGAAGGCATCAATTTGCGCCTCGGTTACGGGTGGGAGCGTGTTCCTAGAAAAAAGAGCGGGATCGGCTGGGTGCCACTGGAAAGGCCTCCCGCCGGGGTGCGAGCCGTAGCCAACGAACTGCTGTCCGCGCCCGAGTACTTCGATTTTGCAGAGGGAACCAAGGAGCGATCGTTTACCAGGTTCGCCTTCAGCAGCGCGATACAGGATCAAACAGCGTGGGCTATCGTCCCGAAACCGAACGGGCGCGAATCCGAAGCATTTCGATCGCAAGCTTAGCGACCTGATTGGCAACACTCGGATCGTCTATGTCAATGTCCACAGCCCGAAAGCCATCAGTTAAGATGCCAGTGCTCAGCGCGTCTGGCCTTGGCATCTCAATTGCAGCTTCGGGCGGATCATGCCGAGCGCGGTTCTGCCAATCGTTGCCAAATGGGCGCTTTTCAGCTGTGTACACGGCAACCGGACGATAGCCGGACGTCCAAAGCTTACGCCGAATTTCCCATGCCGCTTTTTGTACGGGAGAAAGCCAAGCGCTTAGCGCGCCCGAGCTCATCATAGCGTCCGCTGACGTTGCTCGGTCCACTTGAATTGCCATGCTTCAAGGCGTTGGCGATCATATCCGCCGCGCTCAATGCAATCGGCCGCAAGAGACGCCACTTCCTCATCGTTATTGGGCATTGAGGAATAAGGCTGAGAGCCCCGCCAAACGGGCAGGCGATAGTGCCAACCGCTGATGCGAATGACTTGCACAAATAAAGTGGGAGGCCACCAAAGCGGTGCAAATGGCGGATCAAATTCGTCACTAGTTGAGGGTCGAATTATTGATCGTCGCTTCGCCATGCCGATTTTGTCGAAGCTCTTTCGGTCGGCACAGTAACAAGCGCGAAGACAGCCCGGCTTATCGAGGGCGAATAAACCCGGCTGTGGAAGGATGATATTCGGAACATCCACCGTGTGGGGCGAAAAAGGTTCTGTTTCAAGCAAACCGATCATGCCGCCCTCTCTTTAATCGCACGACCAACAGCGGCCCCAATCAGTCGGAACGAATGGGTAGAGCATTGAGCCACGCCAATGCATCTTCGTGCGCGATCAATGTTCGGGCTCCCGCCTTGCGCACTTTGAGCCGACCAGCGCGTATTTCTTCGTAAATGGTCGATCTGCCAATAGAAAAGTTTTCGCCGAAACCTTCGACGCTGTAAGCTTGCAAGCCTGTAGTGGGCGCGGAAGGAGTTTTGTTGGGCGTCATCTCAAGCTCCATGCAAATGCGAATGGACGCGAAAATATGCGAAACGCAGGGACGCAAAAAGGCGATTTAGATTGGCATATATGGCTAGTCTTGAATGTTCGCCGTTGCTTCAGCTTTCATCTTCGAGACTTCGGCCTTAATCTTTCTCACGAACATAGTGATTATTGACTTCTTCTCAAATGCCGCACTCTTGTATTGTGCGTGCAACGACATCGCCGCTGCGTATGGGCTCTTATAATGCCCCGCAATTACTTCGACCGCTGCCTCATGAACAAGATTGCGGTTATCGTACTGTAATGACCCTTTCTTCGGTCCTCGAACAATTTCTGGAAGAACAATGTCGTGATGAATTGCAAACTTCGTCATATGTTAGCTCCTTTAGATGAAGTTTGATAAATGCCTGCCCGTCTTTCAATACATGAATTATCTCGCGTCGGACGTTGACGAAGTGTCGAAAGATAAGACGCCCGAAGGCCTGGAAAATAGTGCGGGATCGCGTCGACACGGCGAAAGTTATGGCCAAAGTTGCGGCGGAGGTCGAGCAACTGTAAGCGCCTGTGCAATTGTGGATAACCGCTGGCCATGGGCCGCGGGGGCGTGTGTAGTATGTCACCATGGACACCCGAACGCCTGGGCGTCGCCTTCAGAAAGGGCAAAGCCTGCTTCGGGAGATCCCGAACGACATCGCAGGAAGCATGATATCGGAATCAATGGCGGATTTCAGCCGATCAACGCTGACGCTCACCACATGCCAAGTCGACAGCCGACCTGAAACTGTCCTTGGTTGCCACGAACGGATCGGCCGAGATGGGCCGATGAACGGCAGCTTCCGGACGATCGGGAGCGGAAGCGGACCTTCGCCGGGTTCAGGCCGAATGCCGTGGTTCGACCCACTTTAAACATTCGTGACATAGAGGCGCGGTCCCTCTGCAATGCTTTGTCCGCCTTCACCTCGCCCGCGCGCAGTGGAGGCCTGCGCCTTGGAGCTCAGCGCATGAACGGCGCAGGTGGCTGGCGCACGATGATTTTCCGCGGATTTCCAGGACTTTCGCATTCCGCGATCACCGTGATCCGCAGGCGCTCGGACCATGCCCGTTCGGCCAAGGTCCTGATCTCGGTCTCGCGGCTGAAATAGCGGCGCTCGCCCTCGTCGGTCTCGAGGATGAACCCGTCGAAGTCGCCGAAGTGGTCGAACATCAAGCCGCCGATCTTGCCGGTGTGGTCCTCCCACCGTTCGTGGTGATGATGATGCTGCCCGTGACCGTCATCATGGCCTCCCGTGCCCGGCTTGCCGTGGCCATGGCTGCAATCGTCGTCGTCGTGCCGGTGGCTGCCAACGGTTTCGATGCACAGCGTCGCATCGCAGTCTACGAGCGTCCAGTCCGACGGCCGAAGCCGCACCGTCGTGCCCGCGGGGAGCTTCAAGTTGTTCTTCGTGACGAGCGGCGTCTCACGGTGCGCGGTGAACACGTCGATCGCGCAGGTCAGCGTCGCGCCGGCGTTGTGCAGCCACAGCTCCTTCCCGCCGTCGCTCAAGCCCGCGCTCAGCGCGGCGCCTGGCGCGAGCGAGAGGTGTGTGAGGCTGAACGCCCTCTTCGCGCTGCGATCGTTGCCGCGCCACCCGGCGACGGTGAGCTCGAATTCGCGTGCCGCCGCCTTGGCATCCGTCCGCAGGGTGACCGCCTGCGAGGCGCTGCCGCCGCCCGTGACGCGGATCTCGTCGAGTGCGTCCGCGGCCGTTGCGCCGAGGAGGTCGACTGACATGCGCGGTGCGCTCAGGTTCCAACGATACGGCGACGAGCCCGCAGCGGCAATGCGGTAGGTCAACTCGTTCTCGCGGTGCGCCGGTGCGAAGAGACGGTTCTGCGTTGCGTTCGAGAGCGGCTGCGACCGTAGCGCAAATTGGCGCGATCCGGGCTGCGGCCAGCGCATCGCCGGAGCGGGCCGCCGGATGCTGTAGATCTCGTACGGCGGCATCGTTTCATCCGGAAGACGGTTCACCGCAGCGCTGTGATAGGTCGGCACGAAACCCATGTCGGGAATGCGGGTGTGCGGGTCGCGGTTGATCTCGCGCTGCGGGCGCACGGCGGACCCGCTCGTGAGCAGCGCCTCGCGCGCGGCGGGAGCGAAGTACGTGCGGCCGACGCCATCCGTAATCTGCTGCGTCTCGCCATCGCCGCTGAAGATGACGACCATGAGGCCTTGCAGGAGTCCGAGGATGAAGTCGCCGACCATCGCCTGTTCATAGTTCAGCAGGCTGTACGGTGCGCAGAAGATGCGGCCGTCCGAACCCTTCGAGCCGCTCCAGTTGCCGTCGCCGCCCGTGAACGTCCAGGTGTTGGCGAACGGTGAGATCCGGATCTCGCAGTCGACATCGTTGTCCGGCTTGCGGTCGGGCGTCGCGTTCGGGTTCGCAACGCGCATGATCCATGCCTGACTCGGGAGCGGCTGCGAATTGATGGCCTCGTCCGACGCCTCGATCGGCGGCGCGCCGTCGAAACTCACGAGCCACTCGTAGGGCACGACGACGTGCCCGTCTTGCGAGAGGGCGCTCGGCGAGAGCATGATCATCGGCCAGTTGCCGCTCGCGTACGCATCGCGGCTGGATTTGAAGGCGAGCACGGCATCCTGGATATCGTTCTCGAACTCCATTCCAATGAACCAGTTGATGAAGTCGGCGCCGACCTGATAGCCCATCTTGACGTTCACCCGGTCGATGACGGCGGTGTCGTTCGGGTTCGTCGGATCCGGGTCGACGCCGAGCGCGTCGTGGCTATAGGTGTTGTCGGGGCTGTTGTAGATCGGCTCGACGAACGGCGCGCGGTAGTCGCGCGCGTAGATCGATTCGAGGCACATGCCGAAGCAGTTGCCGCCCGCAGCGATGCCGCGATACACAAGCTGAAAGAATGCGCGCTCCCACAGATGCCAGTTCCAGGGCAGCACGTTGAAGCTGAGGTCGCCTTCGCCGACGTTGGTGAAAGTCTGGCTGAACTGGGTCCAGGTCATGGCGTGCGTCGACCAGTTATGGAACGGCCAGAACAAATTCGTGCGGAAGTGCGCCGGGTCGCTGGAGAAGATCTGCGGCTGCGGCATGGGCTTCATATCGACGTGGAAGGCGCCGTTGGCGTAAAGCGGCGAATCGGCCGTGCCCCACAGATTGTCGATATTGAAGTGGGCGGTGACCGTGCCGTCCTCGTCGTCGCTGCCGATCGTCACCTCATGGATGCACAGCATCCAGACGTCGATCGTGTAGTCGCTCGTGAGGCCGCTTGCAGCGAGCAGCGTGACCGGCGGATTGAATTGCACGTTGCCGTTGCCGTATTCGTCGCCCGCGGGCATGCGGACGCGGACCTTCTGTCCGCGCGAATCGTCGAGATGCACCTGCACGTTGAAGTCGTCGTGGCTTGAATCTTGGTAGCTATAGAGCTGTAGCTGCAGGCTGTTGCCGACGGTGAACGCGCCCGCGTACGTTCCGCCGCCGTGCCAGACGATGAGGCCGTTTTGGAACGCGTTGTAGCGTCCGCCGCCCGGCGTATCGGTCTCGTTCGTCGTCGGAAAGCCGAGCGCACCTGCGGGGCCGCCGCTCGCGAGATATTTCTTGAGGATGTCGCCGTGACATTCGAACGCGCCGGTCGCGCCGCTCCAGAACATCGTCGCGTTCTCGAACGTGTTGCTCCGGCCGATCTCGGTCGCGCCGCTCATCACGCCCACTTCGTCAGCCGTTGGATAGCCGAGGAAGCTTTTCGGGCCACCCAGTGCGGCCCACGCATTTCGGATTGCGCCGTGCACTTCCCACGCGCCGGTCGCGCCTTTCCAGTAGATGTCGCCGCCGTCGAAGCGAGAACGGCGGCCGTTCGGCACGGCTTCCTCGTCCGAGAGCGGCAGTCCTACGACCGGCACGCGAGTGGCGCCAGCGGCGATATTGCCAAGATTGGCGTAATGGCCGTAGATCGAACCGTACACGACGAAGGCCGCGCCGCTCGATCGCACGACGATGATGCCGCGCGTGAAGATCGCGGCTTGACCGCCGCGCTCGATCGTCGGAAAGGTGTCGTCCGTCGGATAGCCGAGGTAGTCGCGAATGTTTTCGCCATTCGCGCTCTGGCCTTGCGCGATCTCGGGCGCGTTCAGCTTCGCGAAGACCGGCTTTGCGAGCCACACGGCG
This sequence comes from uncultured Alphaproteobacteria bacterium, assembly GCA_963821175.1. GTDB lineage: Bacteria > Pseudomonadota > Alphaproteobacteria > Rhizobiales > Xanthobacteraceae > BOG-931. The sequence goes on along the minus strand of CAWGCU010000018.1, from coordinate 42,567 downwards.
CCGAAATCGGGCGAATAGACGATGGCGCCATTCGCGAAGGTCTGAAGCGCGCCGAGCCCGTCTGGCATCGTCTGCGCGTTCGCGAGCACGGCGCCGGAAAAGGCGAGTGCGCCGAGTTCCCACCACTTCTCGCCAATCGGCGTGCCCTCATCAACTGTGAGCAGGGTGCCGTGCAGCGCGACCTCGGCCGCTTTGCCCCAGGTGTCGCCGTGAATTGCGAGCGTCGCCGCCACGTCCCCCGGCGTCACAGCCGACGTCGGCACCGCGAGCTCGACGCGCACGTCGACCTCCTGGCCCTTGTGCACGTGCAGCGGCGTCTTGCCGTCGGAATGGCCGGTCTCGGTATATACTTTTTGTTTCAGTGGCGGCCCGACATGCCCGGGCGGAAGCTCGCCCGGCGGAACGTCGACGAGCGCGACATTGTACGCCGTGACCGAGGAGATCGAGAACAGTGTCGACGCCGGCACGATCGACGCGGTGACAATTGCATCGGCCGGAACGCTGTCGTTCTGCGCGACGCGCGCGACCAAATCGCCCAAGCCCGCTACTCCGAATTCGAGCGGTCCGCCAAAAGACACTGTCGCCATCGTTGCACTCCCCTATTTCCGGTTGCCCAGTCTACACCAGCTAAACACGCGGACAACGGTGTGCGCTTTAGGGAATTTTGGCCGGCGACGCTGACTGTCTGGGCGCGGAGCGGTCATCAATTTTGCAACAGAATCAGGGGTAAAGCGGACATGCCAGCCTGTGGTAGCCACAACATTTTCCTTCCCAAGTTGGCCAAATCGATTATAGCGCCGGCGGCTGCGTGGGGCATTCCCGGTCATCGCCCCAAAGCGGCAATTCAAGCTGAATGGGGAGGCGAATGGCACGACGCTTATCCGCCAACGGTGGAAGGGCCGTCTGTTGGGGTGCTGGGTATTCGGCCAATAGAGGGTGCGACGCAATTCTGAAGTTAAGCTCGCTTTGCGCCGATTGCGATTACCTTCCCGACTATCTTCAATCTGTCGATATGATCCGCCCACCACTTCATCATCTTCACGCGCTCTTCCCAATGCTCCCCACGAGCATAGGCGCGGCGTACATCATTATTCTCGACGTGAGCAAGCTGACGTTCGATCGCGTCGGGGTTCCATTTGCCCAACTCGTTTAAAAGAGTTGAGGCCGTCGCCCGAAAGCCATGCGCAGTCGCCTCGTCTTTAGAATAGCCGAGCCGCCGCAAGGCAGCATTCACGGTGTTTTCGGAAATCGGTCGAAGCACCGTGCGAACGCCCGGAAAGACGAGTATTCCCTTACCTGTGATGGCATATAGGTCATTCAGAATTCTTATGGCTTGGTGCGATAGAGGAACACGATGCGATCGGCGCATCTTTGTCCTGCTTGCCGGTATCGTCCAAACCGCCGCATCGAGATCGAATTCAGTCCATTCTGCCGCCCGCAGTTCGCCGGGCCGTGGGAAGAGAAGTGCCATGAGCTTGAAAGCTGCTTTGGTGGCTGGTTGTCCGTCAAAGCCATCGATCGCGCGTAACAGCGCGCCAAAAGCTTTCGGATCGGTCACGGCGGCCCGGGGCTTCACTACGGGTGTGGTCAATGCGCCCCGCAGAGCAATAGTGGGATCATTCTCCGCGCGCGCTGTCGCCACCGCATAACGGAAGACGCTGCTTATGGTCGATCGAAGCCGACGAGCCGTTTCGTGCCGTCCACGTTGCTCCACTCCGCGGAGTACTGTCAGCACGTCGGTGGGACGAATTTCAGTTATCGATCGATTGCCTAGGGTCGGAAGAGCGAAGGACAAAAGCCACTCAATTTTCGAGAGGGTGGATGCCGCGCGACCTTCCCGCTTGAGTTTCGCCACGTATTCCACGGCGATAGGCCGGAAGGTGGTCCCAGACACCGCCCGAGCTGCCTTGGCTTCCTTTTTCGCTTCGGAGGGATCGATGCCGTTGACGAGCAGGTGCTTTGCTGCATCGCGGGCACGACGGGCGTCAGACAGCGGGGTGGCTGGATAGGCTCCAATCGCGAGAACCTTCTGCTTCCTTCCAAACCTGTAGGCGAGCCGCCATGAGCGAGTACCGTTCGGTTGAACCCACAATTGTAGGCCGCCGCTATCCGATAATTTCACAAGAGTGGCACGGGGCTTGGCGGCTCGGCACGCAGCGTCCGTTAACGGCATTTTGTTCACCCGTACAAGACGGCCGATACCAACACGGTTCCGGTTCCATACCAACAATAATACCAACAAATTCTTTGGGTGCACAGAGATGCGCTCGGACGCCTCTGGCAAAAAAGGCCCGATAAATCGGGCTCTCTGAGATGGTCACGGACGGGCGCGGATGTCTGCGGATGTGATTGTGGTGCCCAGGGGCGGAATTGAACCACCGACACCTGCATTTTCAGTGCAGTGCTCTACCAACTGAGCTACCTGGGCACACTTTACGCGCTCTCCGCGAGAGCGCCGTCTTATAGAGGCTCGAATTTAGGCTGTCCAGAATAGGCCTTGGGCCAATTCAAGGCTTGGATCAATTCAAGGTTTGGATCAATTCGGCGCGTCCCCGCTGTCGTCGCGCCGCTCGTCTTCTTCCTCGTCCTCCGTCACCGGGATCGCATAACTGCCGACCAGCCAGCGATGCAGGTCGACATCGGCGCACCGTTTCGAGCAGAACGGCTTGACCTGCTCGTCGGTGGGTTTGCCGCAGATTGGGCAGGCTTTGCGACTCGTAGCATCAGTCATGGCACGAATATGGCCCGCGCCCGCGGCCCCGCCAAGATCACACCGCGTTCAACCAGCCGAAATGGATCGGAAAACCCTCGCCGCCGAGCATCGTCATGGTCTCGTAGAGCGGCAGGCCAACGACGTTGGAATAGGAACCGACGATCTTGACCAGAAAGGTTCCGGCGATGCCTTGCGCCGCATAGCCGCCGGCCTTGCCGCGCCATTCGCCAGAGGCAAGATAGGACTCGATGTCCTGGTCCGAGAGGCGTTTGAAGCGCACGCGCGTTTCGACGTGGCGCTGCCGGAACGTCTCCTTCGGCGTAACCAGACACACGGACGTATGGACGCGGTGATTGCGGCCGGAGAGCAGCCGCAAGCATTGCGCCGCTTCGTCGAGCAGCTCCGCCTTCGGCAGGATGCGCCGGCCGACGGCGACCACGGTGTCGGCGGCGAGGATGAAGGAGCCTTTGAGTTCCTCGTCGATGCGCACCATGTTGAGTGCCGCTTCCGCCTTGTTGCGGGCGAGCCGCGTGGCGCAGGCGCGCGGCAGCTCGCCGCGCTTCGGCGTCTCGTCGATATCGGCAGGCCGCAGCGCATCGGGCTCGATGCCGGCCTGGTTGACCAGCGTAAGCCGGCGCGGCGAGCCGGAAGCGAGCACGAATTTCGGACGGCCGATCACGGCTGCACGCTCTCTTCGTTAGGAGGGTCCGGCGACGATATCACTTGAAGCGATAGGTGATGCGATCTTTGGCCAGGTCGTAGGGCGTCCCACACCGGGAAATTCCAACAGCTCTTCTTTGGCCATTCGCGGACCGAGATTGCTGGCAACTGGCCGTGATCATAGGCGGAACCTCGGCCAAAATTGGCGCGGAACCTAGCGGATGACGGGCCGTTCCACAACTGCCGTAATGCGGCTGAGTTTTATTCATTACCGGTGCGCGGCCCGGCGAAACGCTCACGGATTCGCGCCAACAGCTGGTCGCGCACCTCGCGATAGGCATCGAGCCGTTGCGTGCGGCTGCCTTCGACGGCGGAGGGGTCCGCGGTCGGCCAATATTCGACGTCGACGCCGCTGGTGCGGGTCAGCTCCAGCGCCCGGTGATGCGCCTCCGGCGCCAAGGTGACGATGAGATCGAAATTGAGACCTTCCCACTCGTCGAGCTCCTCGAAGGTGACTGGCTTGTGCCGCGAAATGTCGATGCCGATTTCCGCCATGACGGCGACGGCGAACGGATCGAGCTCGCCTTTGCGCACGCCGGCCGAGCCGACATAGATCGAGCGGCCGAACATCTGTCCGAACAAACCCGCCGCGATCGGCGAGCGCACGGAATTGAGCCCGCAGGCGAACAACACCGCGAGCGGTCGCGCCGCCGCCATCGAACCGCTCAGCCCTTCCAGTGCAGCACCGTGATCAGCGTGAACAGCCGCCGCGCGGTGTCGAAATCGACATCGACCTTGCGCTTGAGCCGCTCCATCACGATGCGTGAGCCCTCGTCGTGCAGGCCCCGGCGGCCCATGTCGAGCGCTTCGATGCGATCCGGCGTCGCGGTGCGGATCGCCGCGTAATAGCTGTCGCAGACCGTGAAGTAGTCCTTGACGATGCGGCGGAACGGCGCCAGCGACAGCATGTGGGCGATCACCGGCGTGCCGTCGGTCAGGCGGATGTCGAACACCAGCCGGTCGCCGCGCATGCCGAGATGCAGCGCATAGGGCCCGCCGTCGTGGTCCGACGGGGCGGAAACTGTTCTCTTCGATCAGATCGTAGATCGCGACGCGGCGCTCGTGCTCGATGTCGTCGGTCGAGCGGCCGAGCGAAGCTTCGTCGAGCGTCATTGCCGCGAGGCGGCCGGCCGGTGCTTTGCGGGGTGGGCGCGCCATCGAGCTGATCCGGAAGTGGGAACCGTTTTTCCGAAAGATCATGCTCCCGCTCATCTGTTGAGCCGGATGGAGATGGAGCGGGCGTGGGCGTCGAGCCCTTCCGCGGTGCCGAGCGTGATCGCGGCGTCGCCGAGCGCGCGCAATTGCTCCGGTCCGCATTTGAGGATCGAGGTGCGCTTCATGAAATCGAGCACGCCGAGGCCGGAGGAGAACCGCGCCGAGCGCGCCGTCGGCAGCACGTGGTTGGAGCCGGCGACATAATCGCCGATCGCTTCGGGCGTGTGCGCGCCGATGAAGATGGCGCCGGCATTGCGGATGCGCTTGACGAGTTCGTCGGCGTCGGCGGCGACGATTTCCAGATGCTCGGGCGCGATCGCGTCGACCAGCGGCATCGCTTCGTCGAGATTGCGCACCATGATGATCGCGCCGAAATCGCGCCACGACGCGGCGGCGATTTTTTCGCGCGGCAATCGCACCAGCTGACTCTCGACCGCGCGTTCGACCGCACCGGCGAGCGTTTCATCGTCGGTCATCAGGATGGCTTGCGCGCTGGTGTCGTGCTCGGCCTGGGCCAGAAGGTCGGCGGCGATCCAGTCGGGATTGCCGTGCTGGTCGGCGATGATCAGCACCTCGGAGGGGCCGGCGATCATGTCGATGCCGACCTTGCCGAACACCAGGCGCTTGGCGGCGGCCACATAGGCGTTGCCGGGCCCGACGATCTTGGCGACCGGCGCAATCGACGCGGTGCCGTAGGCGAGCGCCGCGACCGCCTGCGCGCCGCCGATGCGATAAATCTCGTCGACGCCGGCGAGCTTTGCCGCCGCCAGCACCAGCGGGTTGAGCACGCCGCCGGGCGCCGGCACCACCATGACGATCCGCGGCACGCCGGCGACCTTGGCCGGCACCGCATTCATCAGCACCGAGGACGGATAGGCGGCGGTGCCGCCCGGCACGTAAAGGCCGACCGCGTCGATCGCTGTCCAGCGCGAACCGAGCTCGACGCCGAGCGCATCGGTGAAGCGATCGTCCTTCGGCATCTGCCGGCGATGAAAGACCTCGATGCGGTCGCGGGCGAGTTTGAGCGCGTCGAGCGCGGCTGGCGCGCAGTCACGCAACGCGGCGGCGATTTCTTCCGGGGTCACATTGAGCCCGGCGCGGTCGAGATCGAGCCGATCGAATTTCTGCGTGTACTCCTTCAGCGCCACGATCGCCGCGGGCGACGACGTCGGCGACGATGGCGCGCACGACCGCTTCGACGTCGGCGGAGGTCTCGCGCTTGGTGTCGAGAAAAGCGCGGAATTTTTGCGCAAAATCGGCTGAACGTGTGTCGAGGCGGATCGCCATTGCTTTGACCTGTCGGGTGCGATGACGCCTATCAGCACTCGGTTCTTATAACAATTCTAATGTGGGGCTTTTCGATTGACAAAAACTCCCCTGTTGCCCAACTCCATGGAATAATTCACGCGCGGACGCCCGCGCGATGGCGATGACCGGGGAAAAAGCGTGAAGTTCGGCCGCAGCATCGGCTTGTTCGCTCTGGCGGCGCTCGCGGCGGCGGCGGTTCTCACTCCGCGCGCCGCGCAAGCCGACGACACGGTGCACGCTGTCGTTAACCCTGAAGGATCGCAAGTTCGATCCCGCCGAAGTGCATGCGCCGGCCGGCAAGCCGATCGAGATCCATGTCAAGAACCTCAACGGCATCGTCTCCGAATTCGAAAGCAGCGACCTGCATTTCGAGAAGATCGTGCCGGTCGGCAGCGAGGCCGTCGTCTATGTGCGGCCGCAGCAGCCGGGCCGTTACAATTTCTTCGACGATTTCCACCACGAGACGCAAGGTTTCCTGGTCGTGCCGTGAATCGTGAGATGAGGTGCCCGTGCTCGCCGCGTTGCTGATCGTCTTCCGCGAAGTCTTCGAGGCCGGCCTGATCGTCGGCATCGTCATGGCCGTGACCGCGGGCGTGCCGGGCCGCGGGCTGTGGATCGCGGGCGGCGTCGCCGCCGGCGTCCTCGGCGCCTGCGTGGTGGCGCTGTTCACCGGCGGCTTGTCGGAACTGTTCGGCGGCAGCGGTCAGGAAATCTTCAACGCCTGCATCCTCGGCTTCGCCGTGCTGATGCTGACCTGGCACAATGTCTGGATGTCGCGCCACGGCCGCGAGCTGGCCGCCGAGTTGCGCGCGGCCGGCGAGGCGGTGGTGGCCGGCTCGAAGTCGCTGGCCGCGCTCGCCGTCGTGGTGGCGATCGCGGTGCTGCGCGAGGGCTCCGAAGTCGTGCTGTTTCTCTATGGCGTCGCCGCGGCGCAGGGCGGCGCCAGCTGGTCCATGGTAGGCGGCGGCTTCGTCGGACTCGTGCTCGGCTCGCTGGTCTGTCTCGCGACCTATCTGGGCCTGGTCACCATTCCGACGCGCTATCTGTTCGGCGTCACCAGCGCGCTGATCGCGCTGCTTGCCGCCGGCATGGCGGCGCAGGCGATCGCCTTCCTCGAACAGGCCAACATCCTCACCGCGCTCGACGAGACGGTGTGGGACACGTCGTGGATCTTCAGCGATTCAAGCTATCTCGGCCGCGCGCTGCACACGCTGATCGGCTATGTCGATCAGCCGACCGCCATGCAGCTCATCGTCTATGCGGCGACGCTCGTCGTGATCGTCGTGCTGATGAAGCTGTTCTGCGTCGCCGACGGCGCACCGGCCGCACGCGCCGCCGCGGAATGACGGCTCAAGCCGTTACCGATCCGCCGGCAAATGATCCGGGCAGATCGGCCGCCGTGGTACTTCGCCAAGATCGGCGAGCTCGGCTTCCAGGCATTCGACGTCGAGGCGGATGACGCCGCCGCCGGAGAAGATCAGCGATGACGACTGCCGGCCGGCGCGTCGCGCTCGGCGAATTCGACGGCGAGCAGATTGAGCCGCGCGTCCTTGTCCGACTGATCGAGATTGCGGCACTTGCAGCCGAGCACGCGCTCGAACCGCAGCGCGGTGCGGCAGCGCCGGTAATCCGCCTTGCGTGCCGTGGCATCGACCACCGCCATCCAGTCGAAACGGTTGAGCGCCATGACGAAGCGATGCTCGCGCGGCTGCCAGAAAATGTCGGCGACCCGCACCAGCGCGTCCTGCACATGGGCCGAGACCACCTCGATGTCGTCGTTGTCGAGCGCGACGAGTTTCAGTTCTTCGGGGCAGACGCTCATGCGCGGCTCGCTTCCTGGTCTCGGCTGTTCTGTGATTAGAAGTTAGGAAGGTGCCGCGCAGGCCGCAAGCCCCTTCGGCCCTCTTTCAGACGCGACGCTTGCTGGTTCGCTAAAACGCCACGCAGGCCGGGCGCACGATGACGCCCACCGAGTGCTGGTGGAATTCGCGCTTATAGGCGTCGACGACGGCGTCGAGGCGCGCATCGTCGTCCTTATTGCCGGGCAGCACGATCTCGACGTGCTTCGACGGCTCATGCACGATCCTGCCGCTGTCGCGGTCGCGCCACTGTCCGATGGCGTCGATGATGGTCAAGCCGTCGGGAAAGCGCGGCACCAGTTCGCGCGCGACGAAAAGCTGCCATTCGGATTCGCTGACGCCGCCGCCGTCTCCGATATCGCGGCCGAACATCAGCTCGGCGACCATCTTGGGCTGTTGCGTGCCGTGGCACGACGGCGTCGCGGTTTGCGCGCCGGCGTCGCTCGCTGTCGCAGTGAGCAAGATCAAGCTGAAAGCTGCGAGGCAGGCGATGCGCATCGAAGCAACACCTCGCCGGCTTAATTAAAACTCCTCGGGCGGAAGCAGGTTGCCGCCGCGCCGGATCATCATATCGCGCTTTGCCGCGGCCGAGCCGACGACCCAGAGGACCATCGTGCACACGGCGCCAAACAAACAGCTCAGGATAATGGTTTGCATCAACTTCAATCCCTCCGGGATCGCATTGCAAAATAGCCCGAGGACCTTTCGCAATCGTTAGGGCAGCGCGCGGTCGCGCCGCCGGCGGAAATGCTGCGGGCCGGTGACGCAGAGAGCGTCAGTCGGCCCGCAACGGTCGTCATTATTATCTGCGGCCTATTTGCAGCCCTCGGGCGTCGGCCGTTTGCCGGGCGGGCACGGTGGCGGCCTGCCGGCTGCTGCTGGTGGAGCCGCTGCCGGCCGTTGCTGGTTCTGCGGCGGCGGAGGTGGCGGCGGAGCCGGATGCACCGTCACTGCAGGCGGTGGTGGTGGCGGCGGCGGCGGTGGTGGCGCCGGATGCACCGTGGTTGGCGCCGGCGCCGGTACGAATGAGTTCTTCGGCGGCGGCGGTGGTGGTGGCGGAGGCGCCGGGTGCACCGTCACGGGGGCCGGCGCTGCCGGAGGTGGCGGTGGTGCCGGATGCACCGTGGTTGGCGCCGGCGCGAACGAGTTCTTCGGCGGCGGCGGAGGTGACGACGGCTTCACCGTGCTCGGCTGCGGCTGACCGCTCGGAGGCGGCAGCGGTGCAGGTTTCACCGATGCCGACCCCGGACCGCTTTGTGGTGGTGGCGATGGCGGCGGCGAACCCGGTTTCACGAAGGCATTCGAGGGTGGCGGTGGCGGCGGCGGAGGGCCGCCCGGTCCGGTCCGCGGCGGTGCCGGAAGCGGCGCTAAGGTCGTGGGACCGCCAGGTGCCGGACGGAATCCTGCTCCAGGCGGCTGGCCGGGCGGCGGCGCGTGCGTCACCGCGGTCGGCAGCGAAACGCGCTGTTGCCGATCCTGCGGCGCTCCGCCGGGCGCTCCCGGCGGCGGCCCGCGGAATTCGACACCGCGCGGCGGCCGCACGAAAGCGGGAACGGCCGGACCTGCGGGGATCGGCAGCGAGAAACGTTCGCGCGGCGGCGGTGGCGGCGGTAGCACTGCGAATTCGCGCGGCCGCGGCGGCAGGAAGAACAGCGGCGGCCGCGGTGGCGGCGCGTAGCGCGGTCCGGCGAACATGATGACCGGCTGGTCGACAAAGCCGAGTTCGTCCGGCGGCGGCGGCGGCACGCCGAAATCGTAATAGGCGAAATCGGGCGGCGGGTCGTAGGCCGCGGCCAGCATCGCTAGACGCCTTCGCGCATCCCAGACATGGGGCCCGTTCGGATAGCGGCGCAGATACGACCAATAGGCCGGCGGCGTATCGGCCATCACGCAGCGGCGCCAGATGATCGCCTCGCGGCGCACCGCCAGCATGCCGGCGATGCGCTCGGAGTACGGGCTGTTCGGATAGACGGCGAGGAATTGCTCGTAGCCGTCGATGGTGTCGCGATCCAGCGCTGCGGCGTAAGCATCGTCGACGCTCGGAAAATCGCGCATCGGTTTGGCGCGCACCTCCGCGATCGGCATGACGTTGGGCGGCGGCGGCGCGCCGGCGGCGCGCTCGGTCATGAAGAACGGGCCGTCGATCTGCGAGGCGTACCAGGGAACTTCGGCGCCTTGGGTGAGATCGCTGACGCGCAGGCGAAGCCGCGCGAACAGATCGTCGAGGCCGAGCCCGCCGGCTGCGATCATTTCCGTCAGCGACGTCGCGTAAGCGCCGTATGGACCTTGCTCGTCGGGCGCGACGGTGCCCGGCGCCGCGTTGAACGCGATCGCCATGCTGCGCATCGGCTCGACCAGCGCCAAGCCGCCCGCCAGCGGCTGATTGCCGCCGGCAAACGGATTCTGCCGCGCGGCGTCGAGGATGACGATCTTGACGCGGCCCGGTAGCGACGCCAGCGGTTGGGTGAAATCCGAAATCCGGATCGCCTGGAGCGGAACGTCGACGTCGCGCTGGATGTCGGCGTCGACCGGAACGAAATAATTCTCGCCGTTGAACTGCAGGCCGATGCCGGCGAGATAGACCAGCGCGACGGCATCCGGCCCGGCGGCCGATACCTGGCCGATGAATTCACGGAACGATTCCCGCAACGTCGCTTGATCGAGGTTGCGCGCGCCGGTGACCGTGAAGCCGGCGGACTGCAGCGCGTCGGCGACGAGGCCGGCGTCGTTGGCGGACGTGGCAAGTTTCCCGGCTCTGTATTCGTCGTTGCCGATGACCAGCGCGAAGCGTTGTTCCGCCGCCTGGCTCGCGTGCTGACCCAACGTCAACGCCAGGATGACGAGCAGCCACAAGGCTGCTGCCCGCGCAAATTTTGTCATTTCGATCTCCCGGATGTCCCGATCCGACCCGCCGCCAATTGACGCTCGGCCGACTTCAAGCTTGTTCCACGTGCATCCTGCCGATCAATGGGTCCAAATAATGTCGGGAACAACGTCAGGAGCGGAGATTTGCTCCGCTATTTGCCGCAGCGATCCAAGCCTTCAGGTCCAAGCCTTCAGGTCCAAGCCTTCAGGTCCAAGCCTTCAGGTCCAAGCCTTGCAGGTCCAAGCCTTCAGGTCCAAGCCTTCAGGTCCAGGTATTTTTGTTTGTCATGGTCGGCAGCGGCTGCGCAAGTGATGGCGATATGTCAAGAATGGCCAGGACAGTCGCGAAAGTTGCAATTGCGTCCGCGTCGGCGGCGCGCTAGAACAATCTAACAAACGTTTTCTTAACTTGACTTGCCTTAGGTGCGGCCTGTCGGCAAGTTATGGCTCGACAACAATCATCGTGATGACTATCCATCATGATCACATCCTATCTGCTCACTTTTCATCCACTCCCGTAAGGGATACAAACTGTCTTTGTTGAAAGGGAGGTTTTATGGCCAAGAGACCAAAAAAGCGGCGCGCGTGGACTGCAGGCGAGCTCCGCGATCTGAAAGCGATGGCACGCAAGAAGACGACGGCGGGCAGAATTGCCAAGAAGCTGCGCCGGTCTGAAGGCGCGACGCGGCAGAAGGCATTCAGCATCGGGCTGTCACTCGAACTCCCGTTCCTGATCTAACAACAGCAATTCAAGCTTCGTAGTCACGGCATCGACCGAGGTCTTTTGGGCCTCGGCCGGTGTCGTGATACTTCTTTTGCAGCGGCGAGTTGCGCAGGCCGGCGGTGCCAGCTTTGCGCGATGGCAGCGAAGCGTCGGTCGCTGCCGGCGTCATAGGAATATTTCCGGCTGCGAATATTTCTGGAAACCTGGTGCGCGATCCCGCGCCGGTTCCGGTTGCCTGGCCGCAGTCAGACGCGGCTTTGCCGCCACCGTTAACTAATGGCGGTGAACCGGCCCCACGGGTCCGTTAACTAAGGGTATGATGATCCCGGCACTCTTGGTCGGGCCTGTCGCTTTGTCGCGCTTTGCGCAGCCGCGGCCCGTCTTTTGCAGGCGCGGAAGTGGTTTTAGGCCCCTTAACGGTGGTACGCAGCCCTGATGGCTTCATCCCTCGGTCCGCTTCGCCAGGCGCCGGCAGGTTCCGAACTTGCCGCGGCGCTGATTGCGTGCCGGCGGGCTTTCATCGCCATCGGCGTGTTCAGCGGCATGAGCAATCTGCTGATGCTCTCCGGCGCGCTGTTCATGCTGGAAGTCTACGATCGCGTGCTGCCGAGCCGCAGCGTGCCGACGCTGATCGCGCTGATGTTCCTGGTCACCGGCCTCTATGCGGCGCAGGGCGCCATCGAAACGATCCGCAGCCGCATCCTGGTGCGCGTCGGCAACAGCCTCGACGAGGCGATGAGCATGCGCGTCTATGACGCCGTCGTGCGGCTGCCGCTGAAATCCGGCAGCCGGGCGAAGGCGCGCAGCCGATCCGCGACCTCGATACGGTGCGCGGCTTTCTGTCCGGCGCCGGCCCGGTGGCGTTGTTCGATCTGCCGTGGATGCCGGTCTACCTGATCGTCTGCTTCGTGTTCCATACCTATATCGGACTGACCGCGCTCGCCGGCGCGATCATTCTGGTCACGCTCACGGTGCTCACCGAATTGAGGACGCGGCGGCCGACCCGCACCGCCACCCAATTCGCCGCGGCGCGCAACGCGCTGATGGAGGCGAGCCGGCGCAACGCCGAAGCGATCACCGCCATGGGCATGGTCGGGCGCATCGCGCAGCGCTGGGGCGACCTCAATCGCAAATACGTGGCGTCGAGCCAGCAGGCCAGCGACGTCGCCGGCGGTCTCGGCGCGATGTCGAAGGTGCTGCGCCTGTTGCTGCAGTCCGCCATTCTCGCGGTCGGCGCCTGGCTCGTGATCAATCAGCTATCGACGCCCGGCATCATCATCGCCGGCTCGATCCTGGGCGGCCGCGCGCTGGCGCCGGTCGATCTTGCGATCGCCAATTGGCGCGGCTTTGTCGCCGCGCGGCAAAGCTGGGCGCGGCTGGCGAATTTGCTGGCGCACCTTCCGGTACAGAATGCACCGATGCCGTTGCAGCCGCCGGCGCGAACGCTGGTCGTGCAGGGCGCGGCGGTCGCGGTGCCGGGCGGACCGACGATCGTCTGCCAGGACGTCAATTTCTCGCTGACCGGCGGCAAGGCGCTCGGCGTGATCGGGCCGACGGCGTCGGGCAAATCGTCGCTGGCGCGCATGCTGGTCGGGGTGTGGACGCCGGTGCGCGGCAGCATCCGGCTCGACGGCGCCAGCATCGATCAATGGTCGCCGGAAGCGCTCGGCCGCCACATCGGCTACCTGCCGCAGGACGTCGAATTGTTTCCCGGCAACGTGGCGCAGAACATCGCGCGCTTCGAGGATCCGCCGGATGCGGAAGCCGTGCTTGCCGCGGCCCAGGCGGCCGGCGTCCACGACCTCATCGTCAATCTGCCGCAAGGCTACGAGACCAGTGTCGGCGACAACGGCAAGGCGCTCTCGGCCGGCCAGGCGCAGCGCATCGCGCTGGCGCGCGCGCTCTATCGCGACCCGTTCCTGGTCGTGCTCGACGAGCCGAACTCCAATCTCGACGCCGAAGGCGACGAAGCGCTCACCCGCGCCATTCTCGGCATCCGCGCCCGCGGCGCCATCGCCGTGGTGGTGGCGCACCGGCCTAGCGCCATTGCCGGCGTCGACTACATTCTGGTCATGGCCAAGGGCCGCCAGCAGCAGTTCGGGCCGAAGGAGGAGATCCTCAACCGCGTGATCCAGCCGACGCCGCCGCCGCGGGCCTTGAAGGTGGTGCCGGAAAAGGGTGGGCCGGCATGATCGACAAGCTCCGCAACCTGAAGGTCGCCGATCTGAAAATCGGCCGTCTCAAGCTCGGCAGTCCGTCGTCGAGCTCCGAGGTTTCGATCCGCAAGCATATCATCATCGGCAGCGTGCTGGTGGCGGTGCTGGCGCTCGGTCTGGGCGGCTGGGCTTCGACCGCGGAAATCTCCGGCGCCCTGATCGCGCAGGGCACCATCGTCGTCGATTCCAACATCAAGAAGGTGCAGCATCCGACCGGCGGCGTCGTCGGCGAGGTGCGCGTGCACGACGGCGATCGGGTCAAGGCCGGCGATATCTTGATCCGGCTCGACGAGACCGTGACGCGCGCCAATCTCGCCATCGTCACCAAGGGCCTCAACGAGCTCTATGCGCGCAAGGCCCGCCTCGGCGCCGAACGCGACGGCGCCGACACCATGGCGGTGCCGCGCGAGCTTGCCGGCAATATCGACAATCCGGACGTCAAGGACGCGATGGACTAGCGAGCGCAAGCTGTTCGACTTGCGGCGCACCGCCCGGCTCGGGCAGAAAAATCAGCTGCAGGAGCGCATCAAGCAATTGCAGGAGCAGATCACCGGGCTGGTCGCGCAGCAGGACGCCAAGGCCAAGGAGCTCGGCTTCATCGACCAGGAGCTCGCCGGCGTGCGCGACCTTTGGCAGAAGAACCTGGTCCAGCTCAATCGGCTGACGTCGCTCGAGCGCGACGAGGCCAAGATCCAGGGCGAGCGCGGTGCGCTCATCGCCAACGCCGCGGAGGCCAAGGGCAGGATGGCCGAGATCCAGCTGCAAATCCTCCAGATCGATCAGCAATTCACCAGCGACGTCGCCAAGGAATTGCGCGAGACCGACAGCAAGATCGGCGAAGCCGTCGAGCGCAAGGTGACGGCGGAAGATCAGCTCCGCCGCATCGACATCCGCGCGCCGCAGGACGGCACCGTGTTCCAGTCGACGGCGAATACGGTCGGCGGCGTCATCGCCGCCGGCGACCAGATCATGCTGATCGTGCCGGAATCCGACACGCTGTCGGTCGAGGTCAAGGTCGAGCCCAAGGACATCGATCTGGTGGCGTTCGGCCAGCCGGTGGTCCTGCGCTTCTCGGCCTTCAACCAGCGCACCACGCCGGAGCTCAACGGCACCGTCTCGCGCGTCGCCGCCGATACCAACGTCGACCAGCGCACCGGCCAGAGCTACTACCTGGTGCGCATCTCCATCGACCGCCGACGAGGTCGGGCGCCTCGGCGCGGTCAAGCTGACGCCGGGCATGCCGGTCGAAGCCTTCATCCAGACCGGCGACCGCACGCTGGTGGCCTATCCTGGTCAAGCCGCTGCGCGACCAGCTGATGCGGTCGTTCCGCGAAAAATAATATAAGATCACGCCGTCATTCCGGGGCCGATCGATCATGAAAACGCTAGCGCGCTGGGCGCGACAGTTCGGTCTGGCGCGGGCGGTGTGCACGGTGCTGCTGTTCGCGCTGGTGCCGCTGCGCGTGCTCGACCCGCCGCCGCTGCAGGAATTGCGGGTGCGCACCTTCGACCTGTTTCAGGTGCTGCGCCCGCGCGAGCAGACGATCCGCCCGGTCGCCATCGTCGATATCGACGAAGCAAGCCTCAAGGAAATCGGGCAATGGCCGTGGCCGCGGACCCTGGTGGCCGACCTGATCACGCGGCTGAGAGAGCAGGGCGCGCTTGGTGATCGGCTTCGACATCATCTTCGCCGAGCCCGACCGCATGTCGCCCGCGGTGGCGGCGGAAAACTTCCGCGGTCTCGACGACGAGACCCGCGCCAAGCTGGGCAGCCTGCCCAGCAATGACGATGTGCTGGCCGATGCCATCAAGCACGCGCGCGTCGTCGTCGGCCAAACCGGCTCGACGACGCCGCAGCCGCGCTCGGACGCGGAAATGGCGCTGCAGACCGGCTTCGCCTTCAAGGGACCCGATCCGACGCCGTTCCTGGTGACGTTTCCCGGGCTGTTGCGCAACGTGCTGCCGATCGAGCAGGCCGCCGCCGGCCGCGGCCTGTTCTCGATCAATCCCGAGCGCGACGGCATCGTCCGCCGCGTGCCGCTCGTCATGGAAGCGCAAGGGGTGCTGGTGCCGTCGCTGAGCCTGGAAATGCTGCGGGTCGCTGAGCCAGACCGGCGCCATCATCGTGCATGTCGACCCGGCCGGCGACGGCGTGCAGTCGGTGGCCATACGCGGCCTCGACGTGCCGACCGACGCGCGGGGCCAAATCTTCGTCCATTTCAACAAAAGCGATCCGACGCGCTACGTGTCCGCCAAGGATGTCCTGCAAGGAAAGCTGTCCAGGGACCGGCTTCGCGGCAAGCTCGTTCTCATCGGCACCTCGGCCATCGGCCTGCTCGACCTCAAGACCACGCCGGTCGAAGCGGTCATGCCGGGCGTCGAAGTGCACGCCCAGATCCTCGAAAGCGTTTTGACCAACTCGCTTCTGGTCAACCCGGCCTATGCGATCGGCGCCGAGCTCATCGTCGCGGTGCTGCTCGGGCTCGCCATCATCGTCGCCGCGCCGATGTTGTCGGCCACGATTGTCGTGGTGCTCGGCGCCTGTCTGATCGCCGGCCTCATCGGCCTGTCGTGGTATTTGTTCGCCGCCCACAGCCTGCTGATCGATTTCACCTATCCGCTGATCTCGAGCTGGCTGATCTATCTGGTGTTCACGTTCGTGAATTATTTCCGCGAGCAGAAGCAGCGCCAGCAGATCCGCTCCGCGTTCGGCTTCTACCTGTCGCCGCATATGGTCGAGCAGCTCGCCCGCTCGCCGGAAAAGCTGGTGCTCGGCGGCGAGGAGCGCCGCATGACCATCCTGTTTTCCGACGTGCGCGGCTTCACCACCATCTCCGAGCACTACAAGGACGATCCGCAGGGCCTCACCCGGCTGATGAACCGCTTCCTCACGCCGCTGACCAACGCCATCATCGAGCGCAAGGGCACCATCGACAAATATATCGGCGACGCCATCATGGCGTTCTGGAACGCGCCGGTCGACGACGACGAGCAGGAGGTCAATGCCTGCGACGCGGCGCTGGAAATGCAGGAGCGCGCCGCAGGCGCTCAACGTCGAGCTCAAGCAGGAGGCCGACGCCAATGGCGGCACTTTCATGCCGCTGCGCATCGGCATCGGGCTCAACACCGGGCCCTGCGTGGTCGGCAATATGGGCTCCGACTTCCGCTTCAACTATTCGGTGCTGGGCGACACCGTCAACGTCGCGTCGCGGCTCGAGGCGCGGACCAAGGACTATCGCCTGCCGCTGGTGATCGGCTCACGCACCGCGGAAAAGGCCAAGCAAAAGTTCGCCACCATGGAGATCGATCTGATCCAGGTGAAGGGCAAGAAAGCAGCCGGAGGCGGTGTATCACGGTGCTCGGGCGCGCGGAAGTCGAGCAGGATCCGCGTTGCCAGGAACTGTGCGAGCTCAATGCGAGCATGATCGTCAGCTATCGCAAGCAGGAGTGGGACAAGGCGCTCGATCTCATCAATCGCTGCCGCGAGCCTGCGCCAACAGCTTCGATGTCGCCGGACTCTACGACATGTATGTCGAGCGCATCGCCAGCTATCGCGCCGATCCGCCGCCGGCGGATTGGGACGGCGTCTACGAGGCGGAATTGAAATAGCGCTAAGGCGGTCGCTGTACGCGCGAAGCTTTCTGCGATTAAATGCGGCAAGTCTAAATAACTTGGCAAGTCTAAATAACGTAGCAAGTCGCGTTGACGACAAAAGGCCCGCAGGGAGGACCATCATGCATCGCACGCGCCAGATAAAACTTAGCGGCTTTATCGCGCTCGGTCTTGTGCTGAGCCTTGGCGCGGCCTCCGCGCAAGACAAGACCTTCGAGCTAAAACTCTCGCACTGGGTGCCGCCGTCGCATCCGTTGCAGAAATCGATGGAGGAGTGGGGCGCCTCGATCGAAAAGGACTCCGGCGGCACCATCAAATACAAGGTCTATCCGGCGCAGCAGCTCGGCAAGGCGTTCGACCATTACGACATGGCGCGCGACGGCATCGCCGACGTCACCTATGTCAGCCCCGGCTACCAGCCCGGCCGCTTCCCGATTTTCGACGCCGCCAATCTGCCGTTCATGCTTGCCAATGCGAAGGGCGGCACCGAAGCGCTCGACGATTGGTACCGCAAATACGCCGCCACCGAGATGAAGGACGTCAAATTCTGCTTCGCCTTCACCCACGATCCCGGCAGTTTCCATTCCCGCACCAAGAAGATCATGGTGCCGGCCGACATCAAGGACATGAAAATCCGCCCCGCGCACGCCAGCATGGCGGCGCTGGTGACGTCGCTCGGCGGCACCAATGTGCAGGCCTCGGCGCCGGAAGTGCGCGACATTCTGGAGAAGGGCGTCGCCGACGCCGTCACCTTCCCATGGGGCTCGATCCTGTTGTTCGGCATCGACAAGGTGACGAAGTACCACATGGAAGCCGCGCTCTACACCACGGGCTTCGTCTGGGTGATGAACAAGGACACCTATGCGGCGATGTCGCCGTCGCAGCGCAACGTGATCGACAATCACTGCAACAAGGAATGGGCGGAGAAGATCGCTTCGCCGTGGGCCGATTTCGAGCATGACGGCATCGCCAAGCTCAAGGCCGAGCCGGGCCAGGAGGTCTATCCGATCTCGGACGCGCAGCTCGATCTGTGGAAAGCGGCGGCTGTGCCGACGGTGAAGACTTGGTCCGACGCGGTGAAGAAAACCGGCAACGATCCCGACGCGATCCTGAAGGAATTTAGGGACGCTCTGGCCAAGTACAATTCGGGATACTGATCCCGAGCCTCCCCTGCAGGGGGAGGCCGCCGGCCAAAGGCCGGCAGGTGGGGCAGTGCGACGTATCACTGTATCGCGGCAATACTTCCCCACGCCGGCCGCTGCGCGGCCAACCCTCCCCCTACAGGGGAGGGTGGTGAAGATGTACAGCCGCTTCTTTCTGCGATTAAATGGGAAAGTTCGGTTTGCAACTAAATCGCATGGGGAAACTCCGATGGACGGCACGCGCCACTTGAAACTCTGCGGCCTCGCCGCGCTCGGGCTTGCGCTCGGCCTCGGTACGGCGTCGGCGCAGGACAAGACCTTCGAGCTGAAGCTGTCGCATTGGGTGCCGCCGTCGCATCCGTTGCAGAAGGCGATCGAGCAATGGGGCGACGACATCCAGAAGGCCTCGAACGGCACCATCACCTACAAAGTCTATCCATCGCAGCAGCTCGGCAAGGCGTTCGACCATTACGACATGGCGCGCGACGGCATCGCCGACTTCGTCTACGTCAATCCGGGCTATCAGCCGGGCCGCTTCCCGATCATTTCGGCCGGCGAGCTGCCGTTCCTGGTCGGCCAGGCCAAGGGCGGCAATCGCGCCATCGACGCCTGGTACCGCAAATACGCCGCCGCCGAGATGAAGGACGTGCACTATTGCTTCTCCTTCGTGCTCGATCCGGTGGCGTGGCATTCGGTCTCCAAGAAGATCGTGGTGCCGGACGACATTAAAGGCATGAAGATCAGGCCGGCCCAAGGCACTATCGCCGCCTGGGTGACGCAGCTCGGCGGCACCAACGTGCAGTCGAGCGCGCCCGAGGCGCGCGACATTCTGGCCAAGGGCGTGGCCGACGCCATCACCTTCCCCTGGGGTTCGATGCTGCTGTTCGGCATCGACAAGGTGACCAAATACGACATGGACGAGCCGCTCGGTTCGGTGACGTTCCAGTGGCTGATGAACCCCGCGGTCTACGCCGCCATGTCGGCTTCGCAGAAAAAGGTGATCGACGATCATTGCACCACCGAATGGGCCGGGAGATTTGCCGATCCGTGGGTGGATTTCGAGCATGGCGGCATCGAGAAGCTCAAGGCCGAGCCCGATCACGAGGTCTACAAGATCACCGACGCGCAGCTCGACTTGTGGAAGAAGTCGGCCGAGCCGCTCAAGCTGAAATGGGCGGCCGACGTGAAGAAGGCCGGCGGCGATCCCGACGCGATCTGGAAAGAGCTGCAGGCGTCATTGACGCAATACAGCGCGGGCTTCTGACGGCGTGCTCATGGCTAACGGCGGCGGCGAGCGGGTCTCGCCGCCGTTGCCACATGGAATAAGGCCGATGTCGGAAGCCGAAACTCCCGTTTCTGGAATCCCCGAGCCGCAAGATGTGCCGCCGCGCAACGCGATGGACATTTTCATCGACGGCATCGAGTTGATCGCCGCCTTCTTCGTCGGCATCGTCGCGCTCGATATCTTCGTCTCGGTGATGTTGCGCAAATTTTTCAGCATGCAGATTCCCGACAGCTACGATTTCGGCCGGCTGTTGCTCGGCATTCTCATCTTCTGGGGCATCGCGGCGACGTCGTATCGCGGCAATCACATCACCGTCGACCTGCTCTATGCCAATGTCGGCGATCGCTCGAAGCGCGTCATCGACGTGTTCGCCACCTCGGTGCTGCTGTTCGTGGTGACGGTGCAGACCTACACGCTGTTCGACAAGGTGCGCGGCACCTTTCACGACAACGTGCTCACCTTCGATCTGCGGCTGCCGGTGTGGCCGTTTTTCCTGGTGGCCTGGCTCGGCGACGTCTCGGCGGTGCTGCTGATCGCCGTGCGCACCTACCGGCTGATCTTCCATCCGGAGCTGCTCGGCGGCCAGTACCAGATCAAGCCGGTCGAGTGAGGCGATGCCGCATTTGAGCACCGACGTGGTCGCGATCCTCGGCTTTGTCGTGCTGTTCGCGCTGATGCTGCTGCGCGTGCCGGTCGGCATGGCGATGGGCCTCGTCGGCGTCTCGCGGCTTCGCCTACATCGTCGGCGGCACCGCGGCGCTGAAAAGCGTCGGCCTCACCTCGATGCGCACGGTGACCGACTACACCTTCGGCGTCATCCCGATGTTCCTGTTGATGGGTGCGTTCGTGTCGAACTCCGGCATGAGCCGCGAATTGTTCCGCGCCGCCAATTCCTTCCTCGGCCATTTCAAGGGCGGGCTGGGCATCGCCACCATCGCCGCCTGCGCCGGCTTTGCCGCGATCTCGGGCTCATCCGTCGCCACCGCCGCCACCTTCGCCACCGTCGCCTATCCGGAAATGCGGCGTTACAACTACCCGAAATCGTTTGCGACCGGCGTCATCGCCGCCGGCGGCACGCTCGGCGCCATGCTGCCGCCTTCGACCGTGCTCGCGGTCTACGGCATCATCACCGAGCAGGACATCGGCAAGCTGTTCATCGCCGGCATCATCCCCGGCGTGCTCGCCGCCGCGATGGACATGCTCACAGTCGTGATCATCGGCAAGGTGCGGCCGAATTTCTTGCCCGCCACGCCGCGCCACAGCTGGGCGGAGCGCCGCAACGGCCTGATCGATATCTGGGCGACGCTGTTGCTGTTCGTCTTCGTCATCGGCGGGCTCTATGGCGGGCTGTTCACGCCGACCGAAGCCGGCGGCGTCGGCGCGTCGGGCGCTTTGCTGATCGGGATGGCGCGCGGAAAACTGACGCGGCCGGAAATCCGCCGCTCGCTGTTGCAAGCGGTGCGCACCGCCGCCGCCGTGCTCACCGTGCTGATCGGCGCGCTGTTGTTCGGCTATTTCCTCACCGTGACGCAGACGCCGCAGAAGGTCACCGCCTTCATGACGGGCTTAGGCCTCGGCCGCTACGGCGTGCTGGCGCTGATCATGCTGATGTACATCGTGCTCGGCTGCCTCATGGACTCGCTTGCCATGATCATCCTGACGATCCCGATCATCTTCCCGGTGATCATGCAGCTCGGCTTCGATCCGATCTGGTTCGGGGTGATTATCGTGATGACAGTCGAGCTCGGGCTCATTCACCCGCCGGTCGGCATGAACGTCTTCGTCATCAAAAGCGTGGTGCAGGACGTGAGCTTTTCCACGATATTCGACGGCGTGCTGCCATTCATCGTCACCGATCTGATCCGGCTGGTGATCTTGATCGCGTTCCCGATCCTGGCGCTCTGGCTACCGTCGCATATGGGATAGGGCGAAGCCCGGCCCGGCGCAGGGCACTCACGCCAGCGGGATCATCCCGCTCCACCACTGCGTCAGCTTGCCAACGTCGAGATCGTATTTGCGGACGAAATCGAGCTTGCCGTCGGCGCTGACCTTGAAGACGGTGATGCCGGCCGGGATGACGACGACTTTGCCGTCGCGGCGGATCGTCGTCGGTGCCAGCGATCCAACCGCCATCATCCTGCCGGAGGAATCCAGGCCGAACGTGCGCGGATGCGCGGCGCGGATGTCGGCATGCTGGAATGCGGTCGGCTCGCCAGTCTGCGGGTTGATGGCGAATGCCGCGATATTGCTTTCGCCGGCGCTGAACACTTTCACGCCATCGACGTCCTCGATGCCGGGTCCCACCGCCGGCGCGACGCCGGAGCGGTTGCCGAGATAGACGACCTTGCCGTTGGGATGAACGTGAATCGGCCCGGCGCCCTGAACCGGGATGCGATGGTCCGGATCGCCCAGGGTTTCCTTGGTGAACAGCGGCTCGGGGTTGAGATCGCCGTTCGGCTCGAGCTTGTAGACGATGAGCTTGCTCTGCCGTTCGACCGACAGATAGACCCACGGCTTAGTCGGATGGAAGTCGAGGTGCCGCGGTCCGAATCCATAGCCGCCGTTCGGCTGGATCTTTCTCAGGTTCGACAGTACGCCGTCGTTGAAACCGTAAACATGCAGCGAACCGGGATCTTCCGGCTTGCCGCCTTCGGGATTGTTGCCGCGCGCGACGACCAGCACGGTCTTGTTGCCCGGCGTCGCCCGGACTTGATGGAAGTAAATACCCTTCTCCAGATTGTCCGGCTGGGGCACCTCGTCGCCGACGCTGCCGTCGGCCTTGATCCGGTGCACGCTGATACCGGACGGGAAATTGTAGGCGACGAGGACATATTTGCCGCTTCGATCGACGCTGTTGTTTATCGGCCTTGAGCGCAGCTTGACCATGTCGCCTTGTGGCGTGAGCTCGCCGTCGCCGCCGACCCGGAAGGCCGCCAGATAATGCTCGTTTCCGGAAAAGCCCGGACCGCCGGTGCTCGAGGTCACATAGAGAAACTTCCGCGACGGGCTCGGCCAGGCATATTGGATGCCGCCGGGCATCTTGACCGAGCCGCGCTTGGTCAGCGCGTCGGCGTCGACGTCAACGTCGAAGTGGGTGAGCTCGCTACCGACGCCGGAATAGAACGCCATGCGCTGCGCCGCTGCCTGGGCGAACGAGCCTCGCATGGCGGCAACGCTGCCGGCCAGCATGGCGGAGAACGTGCGACGGCTGAACATGGTCTCCTCCCTCAATTTTATGTTGCGACGATCTAACGCCGGGATCAGACGATCTGCAACCGCGAAGTGGCCGCGGCTAGGCCTGCTCGACCTGCATCAGGACATCGAGTGCTAGCGCGCCTTTGGGGTAAACGCGCAACGGATTGATTTCGATTTCCGTTATCCGCGCATCGCCGCGGATCAGCGCGCCGAGCCGCAACACGCAATCGGCGACGGCGTCGAGATCGGCGGCCGGCATGCCGCGGCCGCCGCGCAACAGCGCCGCGCCCTTGAGCTTGTGCAATTCCGTCGATGATGCCGTCGCGGTCGATAGCGGCGGGCAGGATCCGGATATCGTGCAGTGCCTCGATCCAGATGCCGCCGAGGCCGACCGTGAGGATCGCGCCCCAACTCTTTTCACGCCGCGCGCCGACCACGAGCTCAAGTCCTGGCGCCGCCATGGCCTCGACCAACATGCCGTCGAGGGCGAGATCCGGTTGCGCGTTGCGAACATCGGCCGCAATGCTTTGCCAGGCCCGCAGCAGCGCTGCATCGTCGGCGATGGCGAGGGCGACACCACCGGCGTCGCTCTTATGCGCCAGCGCGGCGGCTTGAGCCTTTAAGACGACGGGATAACCGACCCGCTCTGCGATCTCGCTCGCATCGTCAGGATCGCGCGCCAGCGCGCCTTCTGGGACGGCGATGCCGAGCATCGCCAGCATAGCCTTGCCTTGATACTCCGTGAGCGCACCGCTCGCCGCGATCTTGTATGCGGGTAAAGCGGGCGGCGCCTCCACCCGCGGACGCGTCGACGTTACGGCGTTACCGTACCAGGTCGCGCGCGCCATGGCGCGCAACGCGCGGTCGGGCGAGCGGAAGAATGCGAGACCCTTGTCGCGCAAGCTTGCCGAGAATTCCGCCGGCAGTTCGGTCTCGTCGCCCATGGTGGCGACGGCGATCGGTTTTTCGAGGCTCGCGATGCCGGACAGGATCGCATTGGCCTTGTCCATGGCAAAGCGCGGCGCGCCGGCGACGATCGAGATGATGAGACTGCCCATGGCCGGATCGGCGAGAAGCTGCGCCGCGGTGCTGCCGAGGATCGACGGATCGCGCACGGTCTGCGCGGTGGTGTCGACCGGATTTTCGATGGCCGCGAACGGCGGCAGAATTTTCTTGATGGCCTCGGCATTCGCGGCCGACAGCGCCGGCAGATCGAGGCCGAGGGTTTCGGCGAAATCGAGCGCGTAGCCTTTGAAGGCGCCGGAATTGGTCATCACGGCTGCGCCCTTGACGGGCGGTGCGGCAAAGCGCGCCAGAATTTCCGCGGTGTCGAGCAACTCCTCCAGCGTCTCGACCCGCACGACCGCTTGGTGCGCGACCAATGCGCTCATCACCGCATGATTGCCGACCATCGCGCCGGTATGGGTGCGCGCGGATTCCTGCGCGCGGGCGCTGCGGCCGGGATGCATCAGCACGATCGGCTTTTTGCGCTCGCGGGCGCGCGCCGCGAGCGTCAAGAAACAGCGCCGGGTCGCGCACCTGTTCCATGAACAGCACGATGACTTCGGTGGCGTCGTCGTCGATGAGGAACTCGAGAAAATGCTCGGTCGTGAGCTGCGCTTCATTGCCGGTGGAGACGACGATGGAGAGCTTGAGCCCTTTTGCCAGCAGCGCCAGCCGCAAGGTCGAGCACATGGCGCCGCTTTGCGTGACGACGCCGATGCCGCGCCCTTGGACTTGCGCCGGCAATGACAGCGGCTCGAAGGTCAGTGCTACGCGATCGGTCAGATTGACCAGACCGATGCAATTCGGCCCGCATAGCGCCAGCTTCGCCTCAGCGGCGATTCGCGCCATTTCGTCTTGGTCGACACGTCCCGCTTCGTCCATCTCGGCAAAACCCGAGGCGAAGACGAGCGCGGCGCCGATCTTGCGGCGCACGCAAGCTTTCACCGCATCGATCGAACGCCTGGCGCGGCACCGCCAGCACCGCGACGTCGATACCGTCCGGCAATTCGTCGATCGAACCAACGCAGGCGCGGCCGCCGATCTCGCGGTTGTTGCGGCTGACCAGATGAATGTCGCCCTTGAAGCCGATGCGGGTGAGGTTGGTGAGCACATTGCCGCCCAGCGATCCCGCTTCGGGCGAAACGCCGACAATGGCGACCGAGCGCGGCCGCAGCAGCGGCCGCAGCGCGATCGCCTGACGTTCTGCCGTCACCCGCGCGCTCAACTGTCGCGGCGATAGGCGGCCAGCCCCGGCCGGTACGATTTGTCGTCGAGGAATTGCGTCATGCCCTTCTCGCGGCCCTTTTCGGGATCGAGAAAGCGCAACTGGTCGAGTTTGGCGAACAGATAATCCTCGGCGTCCTCCCACGACATGTCGCGCACGCGGCGCGCCGCGTGCTTGGCGATGCGCAGCGCCATGGGATTTTTCTCGATCAAGGTCGCGGCGAGTTTTTGCACCCGCGCGCGCAATTCGGCGCGTGGCACGGCCTCGTTGACCAGCCCCATCGCCGCCGCCTTGCGGCCGTCGAAAGTCTCGCCGGTCATGATGTAGTACATCGTATCGCGCTGGCCCATGACGGAGGCCACCGCCTTGGTCACGGTGCCGGCCGGAATGATGCCCCAGTTGATTTCCGACAGCCCGAAGGTTGCGTCCTCGGCGGCGATGGCGAGGTCGCAGGCGATCATCGAGTTGAAGGCGCCGCCAAAACACCAGCCGTTGACCATGGCGATGGTCGGCTTGCCGTAGAACTGCAGCCGTTTCCACTGCGCCAGCGCGCTCTTGCGCATCACCTTGAGGCGCTCGTCATAGCTGAGCTTGTCGGTGGCGCGGAAATATTCGCGCAAATCCATGCCGGACGAATAGGCCTCGCCGGCGCCGGTGAGCACCAGCGCGCCGCACCGCTCGTCGCTGTCCAGCGCCTCGAACACCTCGAGCATTTCGAACGACAGCGCCGGGTTGATGGCATTGCGCTTCTCCGGCCGGTTCATCGTCACCCAGGCGACGCGGTCGACGATCTCGACAAGGACGGTGTTGCCGCCGGGAAGCGAGGCGGCGGTTGCGCTTGAGGTCATCGGTCGAGGTCCTTCGGGTGAGCGGGCAAGGGGATTTTTTAAACCACCCCGGCAGGCAATGGACAAGGCCCGCAAAACTCGGCATGGCAAGGCCGCAAAAGGCGAGGGGGAAACGATGGATTTGAAGCTTACCGGGCGCACCGCGCTGGTCACCGGCAGTTCGAAGGGCATTGGGCTTTCAGTCGCGCAATGGTTTGCGCGCGAAGGCGTCAATGTCTGCCTGGTGGCGCGCTCGGGCGACCGCCTGGAGCAGGAAGGCGCCGCGATCGCCAAGGAGACCGGCGTTAAGGTGCGCACGCTGGCCGCCGACCTCGCCGATGCCGCCGCGCGCGAACGCGTGTTCCAGACCTTTCCGGACGTCGACATTCTGGTGAACAATGCCGGCGCCATTCCCGGCGGCTCGCTCGACGATGTCGACGAGGCGGCTTGGCGCGCCGGCTGGGATCTCAAAGTCTTCGGCTATGTCGGGCTGACGCGGCTTTATCTGCGCATGATGCGCGAGCGCAAGCGTGGCGTCATCGTCAACATCATCGGGCTCGGCGGCGAGCGGCTCGACGCCACCTATATTGCCGGCGCCATGGGCAATGCTGGATTGATGGCGTTCACGCGTGCCATCGGCGGCCGGAGCACCGCGTCCGGCGTGCGTGTCGTCGGCGTCAATCCGGGTCCGGTGTTGACCGATCGCGTCGAAGTCTTAGGCCGCAAGCGCGCCGCGACGCAGTACGGCGATGAGAACCGTTGGCGGGAGAGCTTTGCCAAAATGCCATACGGCCGGCCGGCGTCAACCGACGAGATCGCGGCGACGGTGGTGTTTCTCGCCTCTGATTTGTCGTCGTATACGAGCGGCACCATCGTCACGATCGACGGCGGCATCGCCAACAGCGGCGGCATGCCGTAGCGGCGTGTCATTCGGGTCCGCCGTATTTCGGACCGAGGTCGCGCTGGATCATCGCGCGGATGAACGGATCGGGATCGGTGCCGAGATAGTCGGTCGAATTGTAGATCGGGCCGCAGTGAAACAAATTGGCACCGCGGCAGAGCGCCGCACTATTGGCGGTTTGCGCCGCCGCCGGCTTCTGTTTCTTCGCCGCCGCAGTGGCGCTTGCTGCCAGCATGCAGGAAACGCCAAGAACACCGACCAGGAACTTCAAGGCGTTTGTCGACGCGCGAATATGCTTTCGCATTGCGGTCTCCTTCTGCGTCACCCGGTCGATCGGGTCGCAAAAATAACACCGCTGTATGTGAATTAGTCCGGCGAAACGGAACGAGGGCTTCGTCGCGAATGATGCTTAGTTGCGGCCGCCGCCGGCGAGGACCGCGCGCGTCGGCCGGTCCGGCCCAAAATCATCGACGCTGTCGATGGCGAGCAGGTCGGCAAGCCGGGTGCGGGCGCGGTTGACGCGGCTCTTGATGGTGCCGACGGCGCAGCCGCAAATCCCCGCGGCATCCTCGTAGGAAAAGCCCGAGGCGCCGACCAGGATCAGGGCTTCACGCTGGTCCGATGGCAGCTTGGCCAGCGCGGTGCGGAATTCCTCGAATTCGACCTTGCCGGTCTGCTCCGGATGCGATTTCAGCGTCTCGGCATAGCGGCCGTCGGCATCTTCGACCTCGCGGCGGCGCTTGCGATATTCCGAGCGGAACAGGTTGCGCAGAATGGTGAACAGCCATGCCGGCATGTTGGTGCCGGGCTCGAAGGAATCGATGTGGGAGAGCGCGCGCAGCAGCGTCTCCTGCACCAGATCGTCGGCGCGGTCGATATTGCCGCACAACGAGATTGCGAACGCGCGCAGGCTCGGCACGGTGGAGAGCACTTGATCGCGTATCGCGGGGTCGAGCTTCATGCGTACCTGGCTTTCAGTCTCGGCTTCAGTCTTGATCGCCCAAGCGGCGGACTAGATCGGCGATATGCTGCGGCACGCCCTGATTGACGACGTCGTCGTACATCGACCGCAGCTGCTGGCCGATCTTGGCCTGAACCTCACGGCCCAGCCGTGCCTCGGGTTTCGGGGGATTAATCGGCGCGCCCATGGAATCTCGAGTTTCTGGCTTGTCCGAAGCTGACTTGTCCGTTTCCGGCTCTACCGCTTCGAGATTTGTCCTACGGTGTTTCATCTCGTCATTTTTCCCCCGCTCGCCCATGTCAAACCCGCCCTTGATACGCACAAGCCCCGCCGAGTGGGGCCAACGCCCCGTTTTGCCGATTGTTCCGGGCTTCCGGAACTTTTTCGGAACTTTCTTCGCTCGGGCACGTTTTTGTCGGTTAGCATCGGCAAACCCTGAAGGGGAGGGCGTAGTGCCTAATTCACAAGCAGTACTCCAACATCTACCGTTTTTGCGCCGTTATGCCCGCGCCCTGACCGGCAGTCAGGCCTCAGGCGACGCCTATGTGGCAGCGACCCTGGAATCGCTGATCGCCGATCCGGATATGCTGGCCCAAACCGCCAATTCGCGGGTTGGGCTCTATCGGCTCTTCACCAAGATCTGGGGCTCATTGGCGGTCAACGGCAAGCCCGAGGCGGGCGAGGGCGTTCTGGCGCCCGAGCAGCATATTACCCAACTCACGCCGCGGCCCCGCCAGGCTTTCCTGTTGGTGGCGCTCGAGGGCTTTTCCGAAGAGGACGCCGCCCAAATCCTCGACTGCGACCTTACGACACTGCGTAACCTGGTCGAGGAATCCGGCCGCGAACTGGCCGCAGAAATAGCCACCGATGTCCTGATCATCGAGGACGAGACCTTCATCGCCATGGATATCGAGGCGCTGGTGGAAAGCCTCGGCCATAACGTCATCGGCATTGCCCGGACGCATAATGAGGCCGTGGCGCTGGCCAAGAAGAAGCGGCCAGGTCTGATCCTGGCCGACATTCAGCTGGCCGACGGCAGTTCGGGTCTCGATGCCGTCAACGAGCTGCTCGACACGTTCGAAGTGCCGGTGATCTTCATCACCGCCTACCCCGAGCGTTTCCTCACCGGACAACGGCCGGAGCCGGCGTTCCTGATCGCAAAACCGTTCCAGCTTGCCGTGGTCTCGGCGGTGGTCAGCCAGGCCCTGTTCTTCGGCCGCAAAGCCCGCCATCGCGAGCGCCAGCCGGTCGAGCGCCAGCCGACGGCGTAACGTCCACAATCGCGCCGTTGCTGCATGGCCGGGCTTAGTCCCGGCCATGTGCGTTTTAGGTGACGCGGGAAGGCCGGGGCTGGTCCTGAAAAAGTCAGGGCGCAGCCGATCGGCATATCGGCTGCGCCCAACATGACCGGCCAAGCACGGGGGGAGGGGGGAAAGGATGGCCGGCCGCCTTATCAAAGCGCGACCGCCTTATTTGTTCCGCTCGGCCGGCGGCCCGGCAACACCCCAGCAAAATTATTGCTGATTTGGATCACGACTCGGTGAATTCGAGGAAACCTCGGAACGGCTCAGCCAGACAAATGTTGCAGCAGCGTTGAATGGGCTCGGGGGCCATTCGCATGTCCGGGACGCGGTTCCGGTGCGCTGGAGGCGGTCCGATGGCTAGGCAGTTATATCTTCGTATAGTGAGCGCGTTCGGTCTTGTTGCGCTTGCCGCGCTGTTCGTGGGTATCGACCCGTTCCTCGGCGTCGGCGCCACCTTGAGCAGCCAGACACCCGTCGTTTCGGTCAATCGCACCCTCAAGGGCGACCGGCTTCCGACAGCCAATTCGGCCATCCTCGATGTTCCCGACGGACAGGCGCGGTTTGCCCGGCAGCCGACCACTGAGAAGCGGGCGCAGACGCCGTTCGCTTGCGACCCCGCCGTTAGTCTCATCCGCTCGCCCAATTCGCCTCCCCCGTCAGCGAACGTCTACCGGCGCTGCATGGCCTAAGGGCCGAAGCGCCAATCCCTTCAAATTTAAGGCGATTGCTAGCGTTTTGGTGGGGCGGGATCTTTACGGGAACCCGCTATCTGTCCCGAAACGACTTCGGGGCAGAACTTCGGGGCAAGCCTTTTCAAATCATGCTCAAGCCGACCCTTCCCCCAGCGCCGGGGCAGCCCCTTTTCGCGCCCGTCTCAGAGAACCATTCCGAGCCGGGAGGCGACTAATGAGGGACACCAGAGAAAGGGGACGCTGCAGCACTCCCATCGGTCTTCGATCAGCTACCCGGAGCGCTGCGGAACCTTCCAACGATGTCACGGCTTAACAGAACTGAAAATCGGCACTTCAGCAGGGTGGAGAGTATCATGGCAGCGAGCGCACGATTGCGACATCTCGGTAGTATCGCTCTTTTCGCGAGCGTTATGACGATCACCGCAGCTCCGGCTTTTGCGCAGACATTGTCGTATCAGCCGGCCGATCGCGGTTTGGCTTTCCCGCAATACGCGCCGCAGGCACAACAGCCGAGCGCGCAGAGCAACGACGAAATGCCGGCGGAACTGCGCCGTCAGATTGTTTCGTATCAGGGCAACGAGGCGGCCGGCACCGTCATCGTCGACACCGCGCACACCTATCTTTATCTGATCCTCGGCGGCGGCAAGGCGATGCGCTACGGCATCGGCGTCGGCCGCCAGGGTTTCACCTGGTCGGGCACGCAGACCATCACCAAGAAGGCGGAGTGGCCGGATTGGACGCCGCCGCCGGAAATGATCGCGCGCCAGCCATATCTGCCGCGCTGGGTCTGGCGGCGGCCCCGGCAACCCGCTCGGCGCCCGCGCCATGTATCTCGGCGGCACCGACTACCGCATCCACGGCACCAACGATCCGACCACGATCGGTAAGCACGTGTCGAGCGGCTGCATCCGGCTCGCGAACGACGACGTGATCGATCTGTACAGCCGCATCAATGTCGGCGCCAAGGTCATCGTGTTGCCGAACAGCGATCGCAACGTCGCGATCGAAGGTGGCCGCCGCGCGTCGCTCGGCGCACCGATGACGGCGCAAATCCAAGTCAGGCCGGCGGACGAGCGGCCGCTGCCCCCGGTATCCGCGACTGCTCCGATGCGCGTCAGCATTCTGGGCGTCAACTTCTCCGGCAACAACTGATAATCGATATTGACGTAACGGCCGGCCTTCGGGCCGGCCGAATTTTTCAAATTCCGTTGCAAGGGCCGAAGCACGCGAAAACGAGCTTCGGCCTATTCTATTTGTCGAAACGAATGACGATATTTGGGAGAGGAAGCCTGGAAGCGTAAAAGTATGGACGCGTCGAACCGCAAAGAGATCGAGGCAACTCGACCGGATGATCGGCCGGGGGAAGCTGCGAAAAGCGGCCGCGACGGCGGCACCGAACGCCTCAACCTCGAAAACGAGTTGCGCAGCCGCGCCAAGCAGCAGGAAGCGCTGGCGCAACTTGGCGAGCGCGCTTTGGTCGAGCCGGATCTGGAGCGGCTGCTCAACGATGCGGTCTCGACCGTCGCGCTCACGCTGTCGGTCGACTTCGTCAAGATCCTCGAACTGTTGCCCGGCGGCATCGAACTGCTGTTGCGCGCCGGCTTCGGCTGGAAGACGAATCTGGTCGGCTCGGTCCTGA
Source organism: uncultured Alphaproteobacteria bacterium (assembly GCA_963821175.1). GTDB lineage: Bacteria > Pseudomonadota > Alphaproteobacteria > Rhizobiales > Xanthobacteraceae > BOG-931. Next base: position 11,159 of record CAWGCU010000018.1, on the reverse strand, counting down.
CCTCGGCAGATGCCGGCAGCTACGCGCACTACACGTTGAATTCCGCCGTGCCGGTCGTCACCGCCGATTATGCGGCCGAGACCAGGTTCGCGCTCGCGCCCTATCTGAAAGATCATCACTGCGTCAGCGGCGTGACTGTGACCATCGCCGGCCGCGACGGCCGCGCCTACGGCATCCTCGGCGTCTGTACCGGCAAGGCGCGCCATTTCGGCGCCCAGGACACCTCGTTCCTTGCCGCCGCCGCCAATATCCTGGCCGGCGCCATTCAACGCCGCCAGCTCGAGCAGCGCCACGAATTGATGATCCGCGACATGCGTCACCGCTCGGGAAATCTGTTCTCCCAGCTGCTGGCGCTGTTCTCGCAGACCGCCAAAAACGCCAAAAGCATCGCCGATCTTGCCAGCAAGTATCAGGCGCGCGTGCTCGCCATGGCTAACGCCCACCGCCTGATCACCGAGGGCGGCTGGACATCGATCCCGATCATGGAACTGCTCTACGTCTTATTGGGGCCCTATCTCGATCGGGTCTCGTTCAGCGGCCCGAACATCGATCTCGAGCCCGACCCGATCTTCAATCTCAGCGCGGCGCTGCACGAGCTGGCCGCCAACGCGATCAAGCACGGCAGCTTGTCGCGGCCCAAGGGGCAACTCGATCTGAGCTGGTCGGTGAGCCGCACCGAACGCGGCATGACCTTGATCCTCGACTGGGTCGAGAAGAACGGCCCGCCGGCGCGGCGGCCGCGGCGTCTCGGTTTTGGCTCGCGGCTGGTCGGCATGGTCATCGAGCGGCAGTTGAACGGTGAAGTGCATCGCTCGTTCACGCGCAATGGCTTGTCGGTGCACATGGTGGTGCCGCTCACCCACGAGCGTTGGCCGAGCGCGGCCGCGCCGGCGGGCGAGCAGACGGAAAGCGTGGGTTCACCGTCTAAGGATGCACGTCTTCTGTGAACCAATCGGTCGGCAGATCGTGGCCGGCGCCGCTTTCCTTGGCCTTGCGGTAGAGCAACGCGCCGGCGGCGGCGAATTGATAGCCGAGCCCGATATTGTTGAGAAAGCAGGTGACCTCGGCATCGGACTTGCGGCCTTCGGCGCGGCCGACGATCAGTTCCGGCAAGGTCGGCAGCTTGGAAAAATCGATCGCGTCGGCGGTCGCCCAGCCGCGGCCGCTGCCGGTCTCCGCAGGCTCAATGCCCTTGGTCGCCGCATGAATGGGCTTGGTGTCGTGGACATGGACGGCGACGCGATCGGCGCGCTTGACGGCGTTGGGTTCGATCTCGGGGATCTTGATCGAGCTCAAATGCACGCCCGGCTCGATCCAGCGCTCGAAGAAGATATGGTCGACGCTATTGGTCGCGCACATCACGATGTCGGCGCCTGTGATCGCTTCCTCGGGCTGTGCGACTGAAATGACGTCGATGCCGAGCGCCTCGCTCATCTGCCGCGCGAACGCGTCGCGGTTTGCCGCATTGGGGCTGAAGCAGCGGATGGTCGTTATGTCGCGCACCGCGCGGACCGCCATGAGTTGCGCGCCGGCCTGCCAGCCGGAGCCGAGGATGGCGACCGTGGTGGCGTCCCCGCGCGCCAAATATTTGACGCCGAGCCCATTGGCGGCGCCGACGCGCATGCGCTGCATGACGCCGTCGGGAAAGATCGCCAGCGGCTCGCCGGTTTCGGTCGAGAACAGCAGCACCAGCCCGACATAGCGGTTGCCCGGCGCCGCCGGTATTTTTTCGCGGCGGACATTGTTGCCACGTTTCGGCCAGGTGACGATATCGGAATTGATGCGGACCGCGCCGACGCCAAATTTCGGAACGATGCCGTCCATGGATTTCAGGCTGTATAGCGCGTCCTCGCGCGAGGTCGGCGCAAAACAATCGGACCGCGTGCGCGACACACCGCGGCCTTCGGCCAGCTCCGCATAAGCTTCTTCGAGCACGTCGATGCATTCCGGCATGGTGAGCAGCTTTTCGGCATCGGCGTTGGACAGGATCAGGGTCATCTGCGCTGCACGCTCGTCATTGACCATTATTGGCTAAAATTTACCGCGCGCATCATAATGGCAACGGGCCGAATAGATAGCGGCCCGCAACGCTTCGCCGATCAGCCGCCAAGGAGACGCACGTGTCGCAGGATTACGAACCATTCCGGTTGTTTCCCTACCAGGCCATCGTCGACCGGCCGCGCGTCGCGTGGCCGAACGACGCGCGCGTCGCGGTGTGGGTGATCCCCAACATCGAGCATTTCCATATCGAGATCGGCAACGCGGCGCCCGACATCCGCAATCATTCACGCCGCGATTACGGCAACCGGGTCGGCGTCTGGCGCATCATGGAAGTGCTCGCCAAGCACAACGTGCGCGGCACGGTGGCACTCAACGCCGAAGTCGGCCGCTACTATCCGCGCATCATGGAAGAGGCGGCGAAGCTCAAATGGGAACTGATGGGCCACGGGCTGACCAATTCGGTGATGCTCACCGGCTTGAGCGCCGACAAGGAAGCCGCCGTGATCGCCGAGGCGCGCGAAGTCATCGAGCAATGGGGCCAGAAAATGCGCGGCTGGCTCGGGCCGGGCCTGGGCGAGACCTGGCACACGCTCGATCTCTTGCGCCAACACGGCGTCGACTATGTCTGCGACTGGGTCAACGACGATCTGCCTTACCGCATGAACAACGGGCTTTATTCGATTCCCTATTCGATCGAGCTCAACGACATGCCGCTGTTCAACATGCCGAGCATCAGCATCGACGATTTCTACCGCCGCATCTGCGAGACCTTCGACGTGTTGTACGAAGAAGGCGAGCGCAACGGCCGAGTGATGGCGATCGCGCTGCACCCGTTCCTGATCGGCGTGCCGCACCGCATCCGTACGCTGGACCGGGCTCTGAAATATATCGCTGGGCACGGCAAGGTGTGGTTTGCGACGGGGTCGGAGATTATCGACGCGTATCGGGGGCAGGAGAGGACGGGATAGAACGCAGGGCTGTTTCGAGAGGATAAACTCCAACGCTTGAGAAAGCGGCCTTGATCGCTTGGACAGCGTTGTGTTCGTGTTGATGATCTTGTCAAGGATCGAAGACCGCCGGAGGCGGCGGCGCTCGTGCCGTCCTTGACAAGATCATCAACACGAACAATTGGCAGCCAAGCGATCAAGGCCGCCATCCGCTCAGAGTGAGCGGCAATAAGTTGGGCGGCGCTCTCCCCTTTCCTCCCTCGCATAAATCGCTAGAGTGCCGCCCCTCCAAGGCCGGGCAGGGAGAATGAGCCGCCATGAGTCAACAAGAAACCGTCAGCTTTCAATCGGCGGGCTTGCGCCTGCATGGTGTGCTCAGCGTGCCCGACGGCGTGCGTCCGGGCGAGCGGCGTGCGGCGTTCCTGGTGCTGCACGGTTTTGGCTCCAACAGCGAAAGCCCGACCTGCATCACGCCGGCGCGGGTGCTGGGCGAATTCGGCTTCGTCACCTTGCGCTTCGACATGCGCGGCTGCGGCAAGAGCGAAGGCGAGTTCGGCAGGGTCATCTGCCTCGAACAGGTCGAGGACACCGGCAGCGCGCTCGATTTTCTGGCCAAGCATCCCGCCGTCGACCCCGACCGTATCGGCGTGATCGGCTCGAGCTTTGGCGGCGCGGTCGGCGTCTATGCCGGCGGCACCAATCCGCGCATTGCCGCCGTGGTCTCCAATGGCGGCTGGGGCCATGGCGAGCGGAAATTCCGTGGCCAGCATCCGACGCCTGAGGGTTGGGCGAAGTTCACCAAGATGCTCGAAGAGGGCCGCGACTATCGCGTCCGCACCGGCAAGTCGCTGATGGTGCCGCGCTACGACATCGTGCCGATCCCGGGCCACGTGAAGGATAATCTCGACAAGCAGAAGGTCGGCATGCTGGCGCCGAATTCGGTCGAGATGTTTCCGGCCGAGACTGCGCAGAGCATGTTCGATTTCCGCGCCGAGGAGGTGGTCGGCAACATCGCGCCGCGGCCGCTGTTGCTGATCCACGCAGCGAAGGATTCGGTGACGCCGACCGAGCAATCGGTGGAAATGTTCAAGCGCGCCGGCCAGCCGAGCGAGCTGCATCTGTTCGCTGGCCTCGACCACTTCCTGTTCGCCGAGAAATCGACGCGGGTGTGGACCATGATGCGCGGCTGGCTCGACGCGTATTTCCCCGCGGTGAAGTGAGGTTTTCGTGAGTCGCAACAGCATTGCCGTCGGTCACGACGAACTCGGCCGCTTCATTCGCGAAGTGCTCATCGCCAACGGCGCACGCGCCAAGGACGCCGCCATCGTCGCCGAGGGCTTGGTGTGGGCCAATCTGCGCGGCGGCGACGGCCACGGCGTGTCGCGGCTGCCGCGCTATCTCAACATCATCGCCCACGGCGAGATCGACACCAAGGCGGAGCCGACGCTGTCGCATGACCGCGCCGCGACCTTCGTGCTCGATTGCCATCACGGCTTCGGCCCGGTGGCGGTGATGCAGGCCGCCGCGCTCGCGGTCGAGCGCGCCAAGAAAGCCGGCGTCTGCTTCGGCCTGGTGCGCGAGACGACGCATACCGGCGCCATCGGGCGCTACGCGCAATGGATCGCCCAGCAGGGCTGCGCCGCGATCCTGATGGGCGCCGGACCGACCTTGATGGCCTATCATGGCACCCGGGTCGCGAGCCTCTCGACCAGCCCCATTGCAATCGCGGTGCCGAGCGGTGCCGGCCCGATCCTGCTCGACATGGCGACCAGCGCCATCGCCAATGGCAAGATTTTGCAGGCCGCGCAATACCGGCGAGACGCTTCCCAAAGACACGGTGCTCACTGCCGACGGCGAGCCGACGACTGATCCGAAAAAGGCCGAGATTTTGTTGCCGCTCGGCGGCCCGAAGGGCTCGGGCCTCGGCCTGATGTTCGAAATGCTGGCGAGCATACTCGCCTCGGCGCCGATCCAGGCCCGCGCCCTTGGGCCGGAAAAGCGCGACCGTCACACCGGCAATACCGCGATGCTCGCCATCGACATCGAAACCTTCCGGCCGCTCGCCGGTTTCACCCACGATGCCGACGCGCTGACGGCGATCCTGAAAGCGCTGCCGCGGCAAGCCGGCTTCGACGAAGTCACTATGCCCGGCGAACGCTCGCAGCGCACCGAAGCGAGACGCCGCAAGAGCGGCATTCCAATTCCCGCAAAACTCTGGGAAGAGCTGGAAGGGATCGCCAAGAAATTTTCGGTCAAGCTGCCTCTTTCCGCCACCGCATAACGCAGCGAAGCGGGGGCGGATGAAGATTGCTCACAGCTCGCTGTGAAGCACCGGCACAAAGGCGTAGCCGTTTCCGGCTTTCGTCGCATGGCCCAATCCCGGAAACGGCAGGTGGCCGCCGGAGAACAACAGCTTGTCGGTTGCCACCATGTCGAAAACTTTTTTGCGGTTGGCCAGCGCCATCGCTGGATCGGTGTCGAACGCGACGCCGCGATTCGGATCGGCGAATTGCAGCGCCGCGCAATGCACGATGTCGCCGAAGATGAGGAAGTCGCCGCCTGACGAAGACACCCGCACCATGCTGTGGCCGACGGTGTGGCCGTAGCACGCCACCGCCCGTACGCCGGGCGCGAACTCGGTGCCGTCCTTGTAAAGGCTGAGCTTGCCGGCCGCCGCGTAAGGCTTGATGGCGTTGACGGCGAGATCGAAGAAGCCACGGAATTCTTCCGGCGCCTTGCCGCGGAACTCCGACGATGTCCAGAAACCGTGATCGTCCTCTTGGACATGCAGCGTGGCGTTCGGAAACAGCATCGAGCCGTCGCTGGCGATGACGCCGGGGATGTGATCGGGATGCGGATGGGTGATGACCACGGCATCGATCGCGCTCGGTGATACTCCGGCCGCGGCGAGGTTTTGCGGCAACCGGCCGACACTTGGGGCGAAATGCGTGCCGCCGCCGGCGTCGACCAGAATGAGCTTCTTGCCGGTATTGATCAGCCAGGTGTTCAGCGGCGTGGGGATGCCCATCTTGGGCAGGTGGGCGTCCTTGAGAAGTTTTTCGGCACCCGCTTCGTCGCCGGCGAACAGCGTGTGGTCGAGCGTAAGGCTGCCGTCGCTCAACACCGTCACCTCGTAGTCGCCGACCTTGATGCGGTAATAGCCGGGTGCTTGCGTGCCGGAGATTGGCGCAGCCATGTCATGTCTCCCTTACGATGATTGAATGCGGCGCTGATTGATCTGTCCGTAAGACTAGCAAAAAACTTTAAGCCTCCGCCAGCCGCAGTCCGATATAGCGGTCCAGCGTGGCGTGGTCGTCGAGCAGTTGCGCCGACGGCCCCGCGTGCACGATGCGGCCGCGTTCCAGCACCAGCGCCGATTGCGTCAACGACAGCGCGATATCGGTGTGCTGCTCGACCAGGATGAAGGCGTTGGAGCCTTCGCTGGTCATGCGGCCGATCGCTGCGGCGAGCTCTTCGACGACGATGGGGGCCAGGCCTTCGAGCGGCTCGTCGAGCAGGAGCAGCGCCGGATTGGTCATCAGCGCGCGCGCGATCGCCAGCATCTGCTGCTCGCCGCCGGACAGCTGATTGCCGAAATTGCGCCGGCGTTCGGCGATGCGCGGGAAGAGGTCATACACGGCCGGCAGGTCCCAGCGGCCATCGCGCGCGGCCACGGTGAGGTTTTCCTCCACCGTCAGTGTCGAAAAAATCTCGCGCTCCTGCGCCACCCAGCCGATGCCGGCTTGGGCGCGGCGATGCGGCGGCGCGCTGGGTGATGTCGTCGCCGCGCCACAACACGCGGCCGCGGCCGACCTGGGTGTAGCCCATGATGGTGAGAAGCAGCGTCGATTTGCCGACGCCGTTCCTGCCCAGCACGGCGAGCCCGCCGCGCTCCGGTAGTTCGAACGAGACGCCGTCGAGCACGATCGCCGAGCCGTAGCCGGCGCGGACGTCGCTCAGTGCAAGCAGCGGTGCCGTCACGACACCGCCTCGTGGCGCGCCTTGCCGAGATAGACCGCGCGCACCCGCGGGTCGGCGGCGATTTCGGCCGGCGTGCCTTCGACCAGCACGCGGCCGCCGACCATGACGATGACGCGCGAGGCGAAGCGGAACACCAGATCCATGTCGTGCTCGATGAACAGCACGGTGATGTCGCGCGACAGGCCGGCGATGGCGGCCAACAGTTCGCGGCTTTCCTCGCGCGGCACGCCGGCCGCCGGCTCGTCGAGCAGCAGCACTTTCGGCTTGGTGGCGAGCGCCAGCGCGATCTCGACCAGCCGCTGCTGGCCGTAGGCGAGTTCGCGGGTCAGGCGATGGCAGACCGGCGCCAAGCCCAGCGTGGCGAGAATGTCGTAGGCTTCGTCGATTTCGTCGCGATAGGCGGTGAGCCGCCGCCACCAGGTGCGCGCCACCTTGCGCCGTTCGCATACCGCGAGCGTCACCGATTCCAGCGCGGTGAGATGCGGAAACAGCTGATTGATCTGGAAGGTGCGGACCAAGCCGAGCCGCACCCGCTGCTCGGGCGGCAGCGCCGTGATGTCGTCGTCGCCGAGGAAGATGCGGCCGCCGTCCGGCTGCAGCATCCCGGTCATCAGGTTGATCAGCGTGGTCTTGCCGGCGCCGTTGGGACCGATCAGCGCGTAACGCACGCCCTGCGGCAGGTTAAGCTCGATGTCGGAGGCGACGACCAGCGAGCCAAAACTCTTGTTCAGGCCGCGCGTGGTCAGGGCGTTCGCGCTCACGACGTAACCTTCATGCGCCGCGCCAGAAGCGTTAGCCCGCCGAGAATGCCGTTCGGCAACAGCATGACGACGCTGATCAGGAGCAGGCCGATCCAGAAATACCAATATTGCGGATTGATGCCGGAGAACTGGTCGCGCGCCACCATATAGACCGCGGCGCCGATCAGGCCGCCGTAGAGCCGCCCGGTGCCGCCGAGGATCAGCATCACCAGCACGTCGGCGGAGCGCTGAAAACCCAAAGCTTCGAGCGAGACCGTCTCGGTGGTCTGGGCCAGCAATGCGCCGGCAATGCCGGCGATGGCGGCGGCGATGGTGTAGATGGTCTGGATATGCGCATGCACCGATGCGCCGATCGCCGGCATGCGCAGGCCGTTCTCGCGGATGCCGCGCAGCGCCAACCCGAACGGCGAGTGGATGAGCCGCCGCGCGACCAGGAAAACGAGGAACAGTCCGGCGAGCGCGTAGCTGTAGGCAGTGTAGCCGTAGAGATCGAAACGAATTTTTCCGAACAGCGGCCAGGTATGAATGCCTTGCAGGCCGTCGAAGCCGCCGGTAAGCCAGCTGGCGCTGTTGGCCACTTCCTGCAACACCAGGCCGATGCCGAGCGTGATCATGATCAGCGCCAGATGGCGAAACCGCGCGATGATGAAGCTCGTCAGATAGCCGAACAGGCCGGCGACAATCGCCGCGGCCACAAGCCCGGTCAGCGGCTCGCCCCAGCCCCATTTCGAAAGAAGCCCCGCCGTATAGGCGCCGACGCCGAAATAGGCGGCGTGGCCGAGCGATACGATGCCGCAAAAGCCGAGGATGAGGTCGAGCGACAGCACGAACAAAGCCGTGATCGCGATCTGGCTCGCCAGCACCAGATAACTGGGCGTCAGCACGAACGGCAAAAGGGTGGCTAGCCAGAACGCGATCTCGCTCCACTGCCAGCGGTTCTGCGCCTGCAGATATTGAACCGGGCTGACCTGACCGGCGGTTGTCGCAGTCGTCACGCCTAGCGCCTCCCGAACAGGCCGGTCGGCCGCCACATCAGCACCACGATCATCACCAGATAGATCAGAAAGGCGCCGAACGCCGGGACGTAATATTTGCCGGCGACGTCGGCGATGCCGAGCACCATGGCGGCGGCGAACGATCCGAAAATCGAGCCCAGGCCGCCGACCGAAACGACGATCAGCACGTAGATCAGGTAGGTCAGCGCGAACGACGGATCGAGCCCGATGATCTCGATGGCCAGCGCGCCGCCCAGGCCGGCAAGCCCGCTGCCGAGCGCAAACGTGATGGCGAACAGTGCGTCGACATTGATGCCGAGCCCGCGCGCCATGCGCTGATTGTTCACGGCGGCGCGCACCTGCGCACCAAAACGCGTCATTTCGATGGTGGCGACCAGCAAGACCGTGATCGCCATGGCGATGGCGATCAGGACCAGCCGGTACACCGCCAAATTCAATCCGGCGAATTCGATCGAGCCGTGCAGATAGGCGGGTAGCTGCACCGGCTGATTGGTGGTGCCGTAGATGTAGGCGGCGCCGGCAATCGAGATGAAGACGATGCCGATGGTCAGCAGGCACTGTTCGAGATCGGTGGCGCGATAGAAGCGGCGGAAGAACACGCGCTCCAATACGACGCTCACCGCCGCGGCGACGATGAACGCAGCCGGCAGCGTGGCGAAGAACGGCCAGCCGAATGCGTTCATCAAGGTGACGGTGACATAGCCACCCACCATGGCAAAACTGCAATGCGCCAAGTTGACGAAATTCATCATGCCGAGCGTCACCGACAGCCCGACCGAGAGCAGGAACAACAGCATCCCGTAGGCGATACCGTCGAACAACACGCCGAAGACAGGAGGCATCGCCGGCAGCCTACGGTGCGAACAAAACGGCGTCCCCGTCAGTGCGCCATGCGCGCTTTGGCGGGATCCTTGACGTTCTCGACCTTGTCGAACTCGATATTTTGCAGCTTGTCGCCGACCTTCTGGACGCGGCGGATGTAGACGGTCTGGATGATGTCGCGGGTTTCCGGATCGATCGAGATCGGGCCGCGCGGGCTTTCCCAGGCCATGCCCTTGGCCGCTGCGATCAAGCGAATCGCCGTCGGTCTTGCCGCCGGTCTTCTTCAACGTCTCGTAGATCAGGTGCGTGCCGTCGTAGCCGCCGACCGCGAAGAAATCCGGGTTGCGATGGAAGTCGTCGTTGAAGGCTTTGACGAAGTCCTGGTTCATCGCCGATTTGTGACTGTAGTCGTAATCCGACACAGTGATGATGCCGAGTGAAGCGTCGCCCATGCTCTTGAGCGCCGTTTCATCGCCGAGCGCATCCTGCCCCATCACTTTGATCTTGGACGGATCGACGCCGCGTTCCGCCAGCGCCTTGCCGACCGCGGCCGGCTGGGTGCCGCCGGGAATCCAGATGTAGATGGCGTCCGGGTTCTTATCCTTGGCGGCTTGGACGAAAGCGGAGAAGTCCGGATTGGCGACAGGGAAGCGCACCGAGCCGATGACCGTGCCGCCGCCTTCCTTGAAGCCGGTCTGGAACCAGGTTTCCGCGTCGATCCCGGGACCGTAGTCGGAGACCATCGTGTAGACCGTCTTGACCCCGTTCTTGGCCGCCCATTGCCCGAGCACGTAGTTCAATTGCGGCGTGGTCGAGGAGGTGCGCGCGATATAGGGCGACTTGGTGGTGATGATCGCGGTGGCCGCGTTCATGACCACCATGAACTTCTTCGCTTCGGCGGAGATGTCGGCCGAAGCCAGCGCATTCGGCGTCAGCGAGAAACCGCCGAAGATGTCGGCGTTGTCGCGGACCACGAGCTCTTGGGCCAGGCGCTTGGCGACGTCGGGAGCGATGCCGCCGGTGTCCTTGCGGATCACCTCGATCTTCTTGCCGGCGACGGTGTCGCCGTGCTGCTTCATATAGAGCTTCAGCCCGTTGTCGATCTGGGCGCCGGTATCGGCGAATTGCCCGGAATATTCGTTGATCATACCGATCTTGACCGTGTCCTCGGCCTTGGCCGCGCCGCCGCCGAGTAAAGTCAGCGCCAGGCCGGCAACGCCAATAAAGAACTTTTGCATCGCTCCCTCCCAATTTCCGTAATACTTGAGGCTGTTTCGGGTCGTATCCTGGTTCAGGTAGCCCGCAAGTGCAATGCGCGTTTATTGTCGCGGCGCGGCGGTGGGCCGTCGCCCGCTGAACGGGAGGGTGAGCGGTGAACGTTTCCGAGCCGGCGACGTCATTGCAGGCCGCGCAAGCCAAGGTTGGAGCGCTGCTCAACCCGCGCAACGTCGTCATCGTCGGCGCCAGCGATGCGCCCGGAAGCTGGGCATTGCGCGCGTTCCAGAACCTGCGCCGCTATGAGTTTCCAGGCTCAGTCTACGCGGTCAATCCGCGCCGCGACCAGGTCTGGAACATGCGCTGCTATGGCAGCTTCGCCGAGTTGCCCGAGCCGCCGGACCATGTGGTGGTGG
>CAWGCU010000017.1:0-260302 GCA_963821175.1 uncultured Alphaproteobacteria bacterium | reverse complement strand
AGGGGTCGCTCCCGCGACTCTCTCACCATTGAATTCGTGACGGTCCCGCGCTACGGGCGCGTGGCGGCGCGGCCGCTGCGTTGACTTCTAGACCGGCGCGGCTGCTCGGATAACGACCGCGACCGGCACCAACTCGACTCACACTGTGAGCAAGTCTCATGCAGACGATCAACCTTACGACCATTCCTTCTAGCACGAGGAAGCGTGCTCGCGCCTCAGCAGTTTGTGCACTCGGCCTAATTGCCATCGCAAGCTTCGGCTGCTCCAAAGCAGCAGACAGCGCAGAAACGCATCTATCGCGCGCCAAAGAGTACGTTGCCGCCGGGCAATACGCCAAGGCGGAGAACGAATACCGCGACGTACTTCGGCTTGCACCAACCGATCCCGTGGCCACCCGAGAATTGGCGCTGCTCTATAAGAACCAGGGCCAATTGCCACAGGCCTACACGCTGCTCCAGAAAGCAGCGGAACTGCAGCCCGACAATGCTGAGGTGCAGGTCAAGCTCGGGCAAATCCTGCTGGTGACGGGTCAGGTTCAAGACGCGCGAAAAGCCGCCCTGCGCTCGCTCGAAAAACAGCCCGGAGGAGAAGAGGCACTTATTCTGCTGGCTACTACCGCCGCCCGCCTCAATGACGTCGAGGAAACGCGGCAACTCATCGAAGGGATGCGCACGAAAGATCAGGACCGCGCTGGATATCACCTGGCGCTCGGACTGCTGGCCGCTTTGTCGCCAAAAGATCAAGGACAAGCCGAGGCCGAATTCAAAGCGGCGCTAAACCTCGATCCGAAATCGGCGGCCGCCTACAGCGCTTTGGGAAATCTCTATTGGAGCCGCAATGATCTTGGCGCCGCAGATCAGGCATTCAAGGCGGCTGCCGATACCGAACCACAACCCGGTCCCAATCGCTTGCAGTACGCAAATTTTAAGCTGCGCACCGGAGCCGTCCCCGAGGCAAAAAAGATGCTGGAAAACATCAATTCCCAGTCACCGGATTATCTGCCGGCCAGCGTTGCGCTGATGAAGATCAACTGCGCCGAACACAACGACAATGATTGCGCCGCGCGAGTACAAGCTGTCCTGACGCGAGACACCGTGAACTTTGACGGCTTGCTCCAGGATGGCATTCTCAACATCGAGAACGGCGATGCCGCTAAAGCCGTGCGTGAACTCGCTTACCTCAGCAACGTCTATACGAAGAACCCGCAGGTCCGTTACCAGCTCGGCCGCGCCTATTTGCTGCTCTCTACCAAGACCACCAGTCCAGTGGATAGCCGCAATGCCGTGGAGAACGCTGATAAAGAGCTTGCTGAAGCCATCAACCTCGATCCGAATCTCGACGCGGCCACGCTTCTCTTGGCCGAAATCAAGATTCGCAAAGGCGTTGCGGCCGCGGCCGTCGATTTGTTGACGCCTGTGGTCAAGGAACGGCCGCAGATTGCGCAGGCGCAATACTTGCTGGCCACCGCTTATTTGGCCCAACAAAAGGTCGATGACGCTTTGGCGATTTACCGCCGCATGACCGAACTGTTTCCAAAAGACCCGCAGCCGTCACTCATCATTGGCAACATTCTGCTTGCTCAGCGCCAACCGGATGAGGCTCGCAAAGCCTTCGAGAAAGCCGTCGAAATTGCTCCGGACAATCTGCCCGCCATAGAAAAGCTTGTGGACCTTGACATTGCCCGGCAGCAGTACGCAACCGCCCTAGGCCGCCTGCAAAAGCTGATCGACAACGACAAGGATCCGAAAAACGCGCGGGTCTTTGGCCTGCGCGGCAAGATTTACCTTGCCCAACGGGATTTCGCCCACGCCGAGGCGGACCTGTCGAAAGCCATCGAATTGGACCCCAAGCTAGAGCCTGCCTACCTGTTGCTCGCACAGCTCTACGTGGCTACGAACAAACAGGATCAGGCGATCGCAAAACTCAACGCCTTCGTCGAGAAAAACGACAAAGACATAAGCGCGCTGACGCAACTCGCGCTGCTTCAGCAGCAATTGAGGCATTTTGACGCAGCTCGCGATGCCTATGAAAAAGTGCTCAGCGTCAATCCAAATTTAGCTCCGGTGCTGAACAACCTCGCAGTCATTTATTCAGACAATCTGGGACAGATCGATAAAGCGTACGACCTCGCCAAAAGAGCGCGTGCGGCCGCACCGAACGATCCTCACATAGCCGACACTTTTGGCTGGATTGCATTTAAAAAAGGCGATTACTCCGAAGCCTTGTCTGCCCTACAGGAGAGTGCCTCTAAGCTGCCCGACAGCCCCGATGTTCAGTACCACGTGGGAATGGCTTACTACATGCTCGGGCAAGAGGAGCCCGCACGTATTGCGCTCAAGAATGCCGCCGACGCGAGCGGAGATTTTCCCGGCAAGGATGACGCCCGTAAACGACTTTCGGTGCTGGCGATCGGAACCGAAGATCCTGCCGCGCGAACTGCACTTCAAAACTATTTGAACCAACAACCCGACGACCCCGCTGCGCTGACGCGGCTCGCAGCCCTGCAGCAACGCGACGGAGCCGTCGAGGACGCCATCAAGACCTACGAGAAGACCCTTTCGACTGATCCAGCTTATGCCCCGGCGACGCGAGCACTCGCCCTGCTTTATGCCCGCCATCCGAGCGACGACCCCAAAGCCTACGAATTGACCACGAAGGCCCGGCAAGCCTACCCAGACGATCCGGAAATCGCCAAGGCGCTCGGCATCCTCGACTATCGGCGCGGCTTATATCCGCAATCCGCAGAGCTGCTCAAGTTAGCCGCCGCCAAGAGCAAAGATGATCCGGAGCTCCTTGTATTTCCTCGGACAGACGGACCACCAGCTCAAACAGTGGGACGAATGCAAGGACGCGCTGCAGCGCGCCACGAGCTTCGGTCTGTCCCCAAAACTTGCCGACGAAGCAAAACCCGCGCTCGCAGAGTGCTCGGGGGAGGTCTACAAGCGTAAAGGTATTGCGAGTTATCAGAGCGGAGATTTTCCGCAATCTGCGAGCCTGCTGAAGCAAGCCGTTGCCGAGCGTAAGGACGATCCCGAGCTACTCTATTATCTGGGACAGAGTTATCACCAGCTCAAACAATCAAACGACTGCAAGGATGCGCTGCAGCGTGCCTTGAACTTGGGTCTTTCACCCCAGCTCGCCGACGAAGCCAAGCACGCACTTGCGGATTGTTTACAAACGTCGCCGCAGTAGGTGGCAATCGAGAGCTGGTCAATCACACCAGCGGCCGCCGTTCTTGAGAACGAACATGCACGATCCCGCTGATGAATCGCCGATCGTCAACCCGCACGACCCCGCGAACATCGGTCGGCAAATGGCCCAGTGCCCAATGCTCGTCGTTGCGCCAAATCAGCTCGCTGCATGATCCCGATCCAGGATCGTACTATCAGACGCCAAACCCTAGTCAGCGCTGGAATGATGGCGGGAGGCGACAAGTTAATGGCGCATCTCGACAATCTAAGGCACGGGACAGGGCCCTATAAGAGGCCCTAGCATGACGTGCCGAAGATTACATGGCGCTGCAGCGAATTTAACGGTACAAGTTAAGGGTTTTCGAACCGGCCACGCTTTCAAGGCCATCATTCGGTCTTTCTTGTAGTGAACCGCTCACGCGACATCAACTGGCGAGGCCTGATCGCGATGCGTACTCGACTTACAACTGCACTTCTCGCAGCCCTAGTGACCTGCTCGCTGTTCGCCGGGCCCGCACGAGCTCAGGCTCCTCGCACCTTCGTCTCGGAGGCAGGCAGTGACAGCAATCCGTGCAGCTTCGCCGCGCCGTGTCGGCATTTCCAAGCCGCAGTGAACGCGACCACTGTGGGGGGTGAAGTCGACGCGCTCGACCCTGCCGGCTACGGCCCAATCACCATCACTCAGGCCATCACCATCGAAGGCCAAGGTTGGTCCTACATCGCGCCGCCAGCTGGCGGAAACGGAATCACGATCAATGCCGTGAGCGGCAAAGTCTCTATA
This sequence comes from uncultured Alphaproteobacteria bacterium, assembly GCA_963821175.1. GTDB lineage: Bacteria > Pseudomonadota > Alphaproteobacteria > Rhizobiales > Xanthobacteraceae > BOG-931. The sequence goes on along the minus strand of CAWGCU010000017.1, from coordinate 256,330 downwards.
CACGGCGTATCGCTCAATGGGGCCGGCATCACCGGTGGCACAAACGGGATTGTCTTCAACTCAGGCGACAGCCTCACTGTCACCAACTGCGTCGTGCAGAATTCTGTCTTTGATGGGTCCAACATCACTACCGGCAACGGCATCCTCATTCAGCCGACATCAGGCACGGTCGGCTTTGTCATCAGCAACACGATCGTTGCAGGAAACGGCTCCAACGGCATCCAGTATGTGCCGCAGAGCGGTTCGCCCAACGTCAATGGTACGATCGATAACGTCACCGCTACGAACAATGGTTTTTTCGGTATTGCGTATTAATCCGCTCGGCGCAACTGGTGGCACGACGAGACGTTGGCATATCCAACAGCACCGTGAGCAGTAATGGCGCCGGAATTAGCGCCGAAAACCAAGGAGTTACGGTTTCGGTCGACAACGTCACTGTGGCTGACAACAGCAATGCCGGCATCTTTGCAGTAGGCGGCGCCAAGGTGCTCCTCGGCCGCTCCGTCATTACGGGCAATGGCATTGGAATCGAGAACTTCACGTCGCCGAGTACTTTCTACACCTACGACGACAACCGGATCGATAAGAACATTACTGCCGATGTCTGCTCTACAGCTGGCTGCAACCCGCTCAATACGTCACGAACGATGCGGTGAGGGCACCGAAGAAGCCGCTCTCGTGACGACGGGTCAAACCATTTGCGCAATCCCGGACTTTAAACTTGAAATCACGGCCCTCGCCAGTCGTAGTCAATGACGTGACCTATTGAGGAAATTCGTGGCTAGGCGCGCTCGATCTCGCGGCCGGCGAGCTTCTGGGTGTCCTCGATGATTTCCCGCAGGGTGTGACCGTCATACGGGTTCCCCGCCAGCGCGGCTGGAAGCTGTATTCTTTCCATGCCCCCGAAACCGAGTGCATCGGCAAGGGCAAAGCCAGCGCGCCCTATGAGTTCGGCGTCAAGGCCTCGCGTTGTCACCACACAACGCCGTGCTCTCCGCTGCACGCAATCTTTCAAGAACGAAACGTGGCTCGATCGAGGTGCCGACTGAGCGATTTTCCGCCTCGATGAGTGGAGCCTCTGCCAGGGTTAGGCTGCCAAGCGGATAGGCAGCGGTGGGAAGTAGGCTTGATCGGGTGTGGCGCCGTCAAGGCTCGAATGCGGTCTACGGCCGTTGTAGAAGTCCAGGTAGCGGCCGATCGAACTACGGGCCTCGCTGACGCTGTCGTAGGCCTTCAGATACACCTCCTCATATTTGACGCTGCGCCACAGCCGCTCGACGAAGACATTGTCCCGCCAAGCCCCTTTGCCGTCCATGCTGATCGCAATGTCGTTGCCGGCGAGCACGCCGGTGAAGGTCTGGCTCGTGAACTGCGAGCCTTGATCGGTGTTGAAGATATTCGGCTTGCCATGACGAGCCAAGGCATCCTCCAGCGTCTCGACGCAGAACGCCGCCTCCATTGTGATCGACAGCCGCCACGACAGCACCCGGCGGCTGAACCAGTCGAGCACGACGGCCAGATAGACGAAGCCGCGCGCCATCGGGATGTAGGTGATGTCCATCGCCCACACCTGGTTCGGTCGCGTGATTGCCATCCCGCGCAACAGATACGGATAGATCTTGTGGCCGGGTTCCGGCTTGGTGGTGTGCGGACGGCGATAGAGCGCCTCGATACCCATCCGCTGCATCAGCGTCTTGACGTGACGGCGGCCGATCTTGCACCCCTCGGCCACCAGCAGGCCGCGCAGCATCCGCGAACCGGCGAATGGGAACTCCAGGTGCAGTCGGTCGAGACGCCGCATCATTTCCAGGTCGGTCGCCGACACCGGGCGCGGCAGGTAATAGACGCTGCCGCGGCTGATGCGCAGTACTTCGGCCTGCTTCGTGATCGGCAGATCGTGCTTACGGTCGATCATCGCTTTGCGCTCAGCAATCCCGCCTTGGTGAGCGCGCCTTCTAAAAAATCGTTCTCCAGTGTCAGTTCGCCGATCTTGGCGTGCAACGACTTCACGTCGACGGCCGGCTGTGACGCTCCATTGCTGCTTCCCGGACCGAACACATCGGCAGCACCGCCCTCGAGCTGCGCCTTCCACGATGTGATCTGATTGGGGTGAACGTCGAACTGCTCGGCAAGCTGCGCCAACGTCTGATCGCCTTTGATGGCGGCAAGCGCCACTCTCGCCTTGAAAGCCGGTGTGTGGTTCCGGCGTGCTCGTTTCTGCATGGTCGCTCCTGATTCGCAGGCCATAGCGTGCCTGCCATCAGGCAGAAACTCCACTTATCGTCCTGTGCAGAATTCCGGGGCCGGCTCTATCGTGGCAAATTGGCAACACTCGCTGAATAATAGCTTTTATACACATAGTGGCAGGCGAGACTTAGGCCTGACTGTAATAAAGCTAGTGCCCTGAAGGGGGACTCAGTGCGCGCTCGGCCTGCTTTGATAACATCAGCTCTCCTCGCCGTGCTGGCTGCGGTCGCCGGTTGCGGACTGATGCCGACAAGCGGCCCCGAGAGCTGGGACGTCCGCGCCGGCCAGCACGATCCCAATGGTCTGCCCTATGCCCTGGTTCGCGTGACGCCGCAGGTGACGACTGTATTGGCGCAAGTCGCGCCGCGGCTCACCAGCTTCGCCCAGCAGCAGCGGCCCAAAGATATCACGTTTGGCGTCGGCGACGTCCTCAGTGTAACCATCTTTGAAGCAACTAGCGGCGGATTGTTCATCCCGGCCGAAGCGGGAGTACGCCCCGGTAATTTTATTACAATTCCGACTCAGGCCGTTGATGCCGAGGGTAATATTTCCGTTCCCTACGCCGGCAGCATTCGCGCCAAAGGTCGCACTGCAGTACAGTTGCAGAACGCAATAATTGCCGCACTTAAGAACCGCGCAATTGAGCCACAGGTGGTCGTATCGCTCGTCGAGCAGCGAACATCAATGATTACCGTGCTTGGCGATGTGCCCCCCAAGCGCCTTCCGGCGAGCGCCGCACCCGAGCGTATTCTTGAAACCATCGCCCGGGCGGGTGGTCCCACTGGGGCCGGACCTGATGAATGGGTGATGTTGGAGCGCGAAGGGCAGCCGAGCACTAGCGCCGTTTGGCGCGCTCATCAACGAACCCGGCAATAACGTCTACGTCCATGCGGACGACACCATCTATATATACCATGAACCTCAAACTTTCTTGGCGTTCGGCGCACTTGGTCAGCAACAGCAGGTTCCGTTTGGCACCTGGCGCATCACGCTGGCCGAGGCGGTCGCCAAGGCCGGCGGCCTCAGCGACGGCCAAGCTGACCCGGCATCGGTGTTCCTCTATCGGGGAGAGACTCGCGAGGTCGCTCAGCAGCTTGGCGTTGATACGAGGCCCTACGCATCGCCCATTATCCCGATCATCTACAACATTAATCTTCGCAATGCCGGGGGCTATTTCCTGGCAACCAACTTCGAGATGCGTAACAAGGACATCATCTTCGCATCGGACTCAGTCTCGGTTGAGTTCACCAAATTCCTGACATATGTGAATACAATCAACGGCACGATCAATGACCCGATTTCGACTGCCATTAATGTGTATTCGCTGAAGGGAATAATTTCAGGCACCACGAGCACGGCCATTGCTGTAGGCGGTACCAGTTCCGTATCTGATATTCGCCTCAAACGCGACATAACCAAGCTAACGCGGCTCGACAACGGGCTTACCCTATACCGCTTCCGCTATCTGTGGAGCGACACCTTCTATGTCGGCGTGATGGCGCAGGAGGTCGAACTCCTCGATCCGGATGCGGTCGTTCACGGCCCCGATGGCTATCTGCGGGTTAATTATGCGCGGCTCGGGTTGCGGTTTATGACCTGGGATGAATGGTTGGCCGCTCACGAACGCGCGGAAGTGCAGGCACCATAGGATCACGATCCTTCATGAGCTGCGGCAAACTCGCGGCAACCGACGTCCAGCCCTGTTGACTTCATCGTCACGCACACAATCGTCGCGAACAGCAGTTTCGGCGGCATCTCCTATTTGCCACTAAGCTGCTCTTTGACCGCTCTGTCATCACGGGCAACGGTACCGGCATACCGAACGATACCGCCTCGAATGCCGTCTTCACCTTCAAGGACACCGCATCAATCTGAACTGAATACGACGCCGCCATTGCAGTGAGACACCCTAGAGGCTCCGCCGCTCAGGCGACCACGGGGGCAGGTCATTTGCGCACGGGCCGCGCCCTGGGTGTTGACATTGGCTTAAAAAAAAAGAACACCGCTGCAATAAACAAGGCCTCGGATAGGGTCCGGACATTTATCCATCCGATGGTTATGCGCACCAATCTCGAGGGATTGGGCGGGCACGCGGGGGCTGAAAGAGCTAGGAGACTCCTATGCAAGATGCCTTTGTAAAATTCGAATCTGCGCTGGCGAGTTCTGCATTCTGCGATCATTGACGCGGTTGCTAATCCCGATCTCGCGCCAGCCGGTGGGAATTTTGCCGTTACGCCACCTCCGTTATCGCGCGTCGACGAAATCTTCGCTTCAATTGAGGCGAAAAAACCCGAAGTGCGACAATGGCGCGATGCGACGGAGGATCGAGCGGTGCGCCAACGCGAGGCTGAACGCTTCGACCAATGCCTAAAAGACGCCGTCGGCGCGACCGAGCAGTTACGCGCCGCACTCGACAATTTCATCGTGGCCATCGCGCCCTTGGGTGAGTCGGGCGCCGCAGTCGCGGCTGCCGCCGCGGAATTTCGCGAAACGATGCGTGATTCGGCAGCGGAGGTATTGGATCTTGGGGCACAGCACAAACGCGAAATTCTGACGAGCATCGTGCCGCAATCAGTCGAGGACGCCGAACTGGAGCAGGAGCAGTCAGTCTCGGCCTAAAAAGATAAGGGCCGCACAGTTGAAGCGGCCCCTGTTTCCTCGCCCAGGGCAAGCCCAGAAAATCGCTACCGTCCACCGCGTATTCAGGCTCCATCTGAGGAATTCCCGGGAACCAGCCCGCGTCGACTCATCAATCGCGCTTACCGCCACACTCAGCTTCTGCGAGGCCTGATCGCAGCGCCCGCCTTCGGCCGCGCCGCCGATGCGACTCACCAACTTGATTCGACAACGCTCGATATTGGGAATGAGGCATACCCATTCCCCACGGCCGCGGTCAGGCTGCCTGCCTTGGGCCAGCAGACGGATGCCGTGCAAAGCGCGAGGCGATCGAGCGGGCTGATATCACAATTTATTTTTCGGATCGCGGAACATGCCCTCAATAACAATGATTGAGATTCATGCTGAATTGAGATCGCACGTGTCAACATCCTCAATCGGCAGTAGACGTTTTTTGGCCTCAAGCGTTGGATGCAACGACGTCTTTTTTTTAAACCGTTCGAACCTCGATGTCCGATCCGCGACTAAGCAGAAGCAGTGTTGACGCCGCCGCCCCTCGCCGTTCGGCCGGCGTAAATAATCAAATCACTGGCCCACATAAGCAAGACAAACATCCGGCGATTTCATTAATGGCACCTGCAATTACAGCAATACGCCTCAGCAGGGGAAAGAAAAGACCTCATGCCGCGACCACATGCCGCTATTCCCGCCGTCTCATACCAGCGGGAAATCGTCGCATATGTGACTCGCGTCACAATGCTGTAGGCAGCACCGGTGTAAACGTGCAGTCGCGGGAGAGGGTTCGCGGCTTTGTTGGCCCCTCTCGGCAATGTGGGGCGCGTGGCTTGTCATGACTCGCCGGAGCGGTCGAACTGGGAAAGGGAAATTGATGGCCACTGATCTGCCGATGTCAATGGCGCAGCGACGCCCCGGGCTGCCATTGTTCGTTGGCTCTCCCTGCAACATCGCGGGAATGAAGGCCCGACAGCGCATTAAAATTCAAGAAATCCGAAGCGCTCTCGCGCGTACGGGATTCTTGACGCTGGACGAACAAGCCAAGGTGCTCGGGTTGCCTCGAAGCACGGCCTGGAGCGTACTCAAGCCGAATCACAAGAGTTCCGGACTCTCTGCCGGGACGATCAACCGCATGCTGATGTCGCCATGGCTTCCTACGCCCGTTCGCCAAAAAATATTCGAATACGCCAAGGAAAAAATTGACGGTCATTATGGCCATAGCGACAGACGACGGCGAGAATTTGCCGCTTGTCTGTCGGCTGCGCAGTTCAACGATTTGTTTGCCAGTGTTGGGCGAGACCATGATCGCCGGCAACAGCGGCCGCAGCCGCAATTAAAGCGCCTTTCTGTGTTAGAGGCTTCGCCTCAGGGCCACAAAAAAATCAATCCGTTCTGATCTCAGCTCATCGCGACCCTTTTTGGTGATCCGACTGGACCCTTGCGGATTAATGCCACGGAACTCTGGCTCAGCGACCGGCATTTTACGCGTTTGTCGTGCGGAATTCACTATCGGCTGGTGTTGGCATTGACTGCTCTAGTTAAAATTTGCTTTTAAGGTAGCACGACACGCGCTGATAGCGATCTGCGCGTACCCAACAAAAAATCGCTGAGCAACAGGAATTGAGGCGTTATACCCATGCGTATTGCAATGATCGGCACCGGCTATGTGGGTCTTGTTTCGGGGGCATGCATCGCCGATTTTGGCCACCAGGTAATTTGCGTCGATAAGGATGCCGCAAAAATCGCTGCCCTTCGTGCCGGCGAGGTGCCGATTTACGAACCCGGCCTCAAGGAAATCGTCCAGTCGAACGTACGCCAGGGGTCGTTGGCCTTCACCACGAATCTGGGCGAGGCTCTGGTTGACGCGGAAGCAGTGTTCATCGCGGTCGGCACGCCATCGCGGCGCGGCGACGGCCACGCTGACCTTTCTTACGTCTACGAGGCGACCCGTGAGGTTGCGGCAGCACTGACCGACTTCACCGTTGTCATTACCAAATCAACCGTACCGGTCGGTACCGGCGATGTAATCGAGCGCATGTTCCGCGAGCTGCGACCCGATCTTGAGGTCGCCGTGGTCTCGAATCCAGAATTTTTGCGGGAAGGTGCCGCAATTCACGATTTTAAGCATCCCGATCGCATCGTCATCGGAACCGACGACGAGCGGGCGAGACGAATTGTCACGGAAATATACCGGCCGCTTTATCTCAACCAGGCGCCAATTCTCTACACCGAGCGGCGAACGGCCGAGCTCATTAAATATGCCGCCAACGCGCTTCTCGCCACCAAAATCACTTTCATCAACGAGATCGCGGACTTGTGCGAGAAAGTGGGCGCGGATGTGCAGCAGGTGGCGCGTGGCATCGGGCTCGACAATCGGATCGGGTCGAAATTCCTGCACGCGGGGCCCGGCTTCGGCGGCTCCTGCTTTCCGAAAGATGTACGCGCGCTCATCAAGACCGCCCAGGATCACGATGTATCGTTACGGATCCTGGAGGCTGTAGAAACAACCAACGAGATCCGAAAGCGCGCCATGGCGCGCAAGGTTCTGCCCGCATTCTCCGGGGTTCTGCGCGGCAAGACCGTCGCCATTTTGGGCCTCACCTTCAAGCCGAATACCGACGACATGCGAGAGGCGCCCTCCATTCCATTGATTATGGCGCTGCAGGATATGGGCGCCAAAGTGCGGGCCTACGATCCGGCGGGCATGGAGCAAGCCAAACAAGTGCTGCCTGACATCGGCTATTGCGAAGGAGCCTATGATTGCATCAAGGACGCCGATGCAGCAGTGATTGTTACCGAGTGGGAGCAATTTCGTGCGCTCGACCTAAAGCGGATGCGGGACCTAATGGCTTGTCCGGTGGTGGTGGATCTCAGAAACATCTATCGGCCGGAGGAGATGCGTAATTTGGGTTTTGCCTACACCTGTGTTGGTCGCAGTTCAGCGCCTGCAGCAGTAGACGTGTTAGCCAGCGTCGCTCGCCCGGCTTCGTTGCAGCCCAATAATTCCGGGGAGCGCCATGAGATATTAGCCGGGCTTTAGTTCGGCTCAGGTCTGCCCTGCCGCGGGATCCCACCGCTACCGTCCGCCTAAGCCTCAAATCCGACCTTGGTGACGAGGCCGATTTGAACGCCGGTGCGCCGGAAGAGCAAACGAGATGAATGGCTATTAAGATAGCGGAGGTATCCCGGGGTGAGTCCAAATGCTCAGAATCTGCGCGATCTGCGGTAGATTTAGACGAACGGACGCGGACTCACGATTTTATTGCTCAGAGCGACCGGGCGGTCACCTCGAAAAAAGTCTGCGTCCTAGCGGCGGAAACCATTAAAATTTGCCATTTTCTGTACAAGCACTGGACTTATCGCTTTCATTTGCTTAATAAAAAGCTTCAAAGCGGATCCGGCAGGTGGTGCCAATTAGGCCTATCGCCGGCCTCAGGGAAACGCCCAGCAGGTCGCTTTGTACGCCTCGTAACGCTCTAACCTTGGTTCATGAAAGTAGCGCTCTGAATGCGTGTCCCGTCGCCAACCTCGCGTAGCGGAAAGAGGGTCTATCTTTCGCTTTGGGATCTGACCTGGGCCGTCGGCTCTCCGCTCCTGGCATTGTATCTGCGCGATCCAGAAATCTTTTCCCGTACCGACTTGAGTGCGATTGGCTACTACTGGGCGTTGGCCGCGGGTTTTGCAGTTTTGGCGTTTTTTGCCTTCAAGATCCATGACAACATGACACCGTATTTTTCGGTGCATGAAGCGATCGACATCGTCGAAACCGTATTGTTCGTCGAACTCCTAACCTTTGTTTCACTGTTCTCCATCAACCACTTCGATGGAATTCCGCGTTCGATCCCGCTCACCCATGGCGTGTTGTTGGCCGCCGCCCTGTTCGCGGCACGGATCTTTATTCGCATCGCGCGCGGCGATGACGAGGCGCAGCCGACGTTTGCGTACAGTGGCGAGCGCATAATCTTGATCGGAGCCAACCCCGTTGCCGGTTTATTCATCCGCTTGCTGGGCGCTTGCGCCCCGCAGCGCCAGCACGTCATCGCGCTGCTCGACGCCGACGCAGCGATGATTGGTCGAGCTATTGCCGGAGTGCAGGTCGTCGGCAACCCGCAGGACCTTGAAGCCATTGTCAAAGAGTATGCGATTCACGGCGTCACCGTCAGTCGGGTCGTGATCGCTGGCGAAGTCGATTTGCTGACCCCGGTCGTATTGCACGAGGTCGAGCGCTTCTGCCAAAGACAGCGCATCAACGTTTCGTTTCTGCCGCGCATTCTTGGCCTCACCGACCGTACTCGCACCGACGTTGCCGTCGCATCCAAACCCAAGGAGGCGACGCCTTCGATTGCACTGCCGTCGTATCTGCGGTTCAGACGCCCGCTCGATATTGTCGGATCGCTCGTGATGCTGCTCTTGTTAAGTCCACTCCTGGCTATTGCCGCCGTGCTGGTCCTTATCGATGTTGGCTTGCCGGTCATGTTTTGGCAGGAGCGTGTGGGCTGGAACGGGCGCAGCTTCCTGATCTACAAATTCCGCACGCTGGCATCGCCATTTGACGCCAATGGCAATCCGCTGATTGGCGGGCGGGAGCCGTCCGCCATCGGTCGCCTGCTGCGGGTCACGCGCTTCGACGAGCTGCCGCAATTGTTGAACGTGCTGTTTGGCGACATGTCGTTGATCGGACCGCGACCGCTGCTGCCCGAGGATCAGCCGGCAAACGCGGCAATCCGGTTGTTGGTCCGTCCCGGCATCAGCGGCTGGGCCCAAGTCAACGGCGGCAAACTCGTCAGCAAGGAAGACAAGGAAAAGCTGGACGAATGGTATGTCCGCAATGCGTCGCTGTGGCTGGATTTGTGCATCGGCGTCATGACCCTAAAGTTGTTTTTGCCCGGACAGGCCTCGCATGAGGAGGCATCGGCGGACGCACACCAGGTGCAGTTGAAAAACGCACCTCTGATGCAAACTGGTGCAATGCCGGGCGTGGCGGCTGGCGAAGTCCATCGCCGCGCTTCGTAATCATTTCGTTTAAACCGCAAAATTGCCTGCGTACGCATGACTGCGCGCCGGACGACGTCCGGTCCCCTTTGCGGCTCGCATTTGAGTGATGCGGGGGGCTACCGTTGTTGGGAGGTCCGTGCGACTATAGCCTTCGACCGACACTCCGCCTATGCGGCAAGCTTCTGCGCTGCGGTTTGGCATGTGCCCCGCGGACTCACCACCTTAGTGCTGCGCCTGGAAGCGATTTACGAGCAATGCGACCGATTTACCTGTTGGCTGCAGCACTATTGTCGTTCCTTGGCAGCGTCCACACGCAAGATCCGGGCGATGAGTCTTTGCGCCTCTATGCTGTCAAGATAGTGGACCCGACGCAATCGTGGATTCGATATGTAATAGATCAGGCCCACGCCCTGCTGGGATCCTCCAGCGGATATGGCGTATATCTAGGGCATGGTCTGGTCATCACCGCTGCACATGTCGTCGGCCCTGCCCCGGGCACGCAGCCGACCGTGCGCATCGCCAATCTGGACCTACCCGCAAAAGTCATCCGGAAAGGCGCGTACGAACAAGTAGACCTGACGCTCCTTGCTGTTGACCAAACCAAGCTCCCCGTTAGCCTGCAGCTTCGCCGCATGCCATTGTGTCAAACCCCGCCATGGGTCGGCGAGGGCGTGATCGTCGCTATTCCTCAGAGCATAGCGCAGTCGACCATCATGTCGCCCCGACTGCTTCCACCTGATGTTCGAACAAGATTTACAACCGTGATTAGCGATGTTGCCACTACTGGCAATTCTGGCTCTGGCGTGTTCGATGCCGACCGCGGGTGCCTGCTCGGCATAATGAGCCGGAAGATCATCGGCCAGAAAAGTCTTCTGGGCATGACCAAGCAGAAAGATATTGCGAAATATTTTGTTCCTGCGGCGACGATAGCCGCCTTCATCCCGAGCGAGTACCGCAATTAGGAAAGTTAGGAAAGTGGCTGCTCGCCAAGCAAGGAGTTCCAGTCACCGCGGCGAATGCTTCCGCAAGCATGCCATCAGGCTCAGGCATGGAACCTTTAGCTGGGTGACATCGTTCTCAGACGTCAATAGTCCATAAAAAACCAGATATATTGTGGCCCGCTGAATGTCGCTTTTAAGCCAGTGCGTTGTATTGGGTGATATTGGAGCTACCAACGCCAGATTTGCTCTGCTTGAAAGTGATTCTTTGGGTCCAGTCAGAAATTATGAAGTTGCCAATTATCGACGATTTACTGATGTGCTTGAGGCGTTCTTGGGGGAAGCAACTGATAGAGGAGCCCGCATACAGCGCGCTTTTCTTGCAATTGCAGGACCCGTCAATGGCAGTCGCAGCAAGCTCACAAATACGTCTTGGGTAATCGATACGGGTGAATTGCACAATGATTTCGATTTGCGGGTAGTGGTGGTCAACGATTTCGCAGCACTGGCTTACTCGCTACCCTCGCTGTCAACCAAAGACCTTTCGCAAATAGGCGGCGGAAACCACGATATTTTAGCTCCGATTGCGGTAGTCGGACCAGGCAGCGGCCTGGGCGTGGCTGCTCTTGTACCGGGCGATAATAAGCCAGTCGTCCTTGCAAGCGAAGGAGGTCACACAACCTTGGCAGGCGCGTGTGAGCGCGAGGATCGCATTCTGGCGTATTTGCGTCGTCGGTTCGGGCATGTATCTGCGGAGCGCGCTGTTTCGGGCCCGGGACTTGAAAATATATTTCAGGCGATAACCGCAATCGATGGGTATACTGAGCTTGCGGCGAGCGCCGCCGAAATCACCACCAGCGCATTGGCGGGTAAATGTCAGAGATCGCATGAGGCCCTGGATCTATTTTGTGCCTTTTTGGGATCATTTGCCGGAAACATCGCTCTAACCTTCGGCGCCCGCGGTGGCGTATACATCGGCGGCGGAATCTCACCTCGAATATTGAACTTCATGCACCAGTCGGACTTTCGAAAACGGTTTGAGTCGAAAGGCAGATTTCGTGACTATCTCAGAACGATTCCTACATACGTGATCACGCACCCAGCCGCCACACTTGTGGGGTTAAAATCACTGTTGGCTCTTGAGATTTAGACCGCAAAACGGCTTGAATATCAGAATGCAGCCAGCTCACAGCATCACATGCTGTAAAGCCCGGCCCCCATTTGGCCGCGGACCCGATATTGATCCACGCGAAATGGCATTCAACCGTGCGGATATGAAATCTGGTCGATCTTCCCAACCACCGCGCAGGCAGCGGAAAGAAAAAATCGCACAGGCGGCGCCGGACATTACGAAAATGCCTTTTGCGGTGCAGCACTTATGACCAAATGACCCGCTAATTTCCGATTTTATCTGGAACTTTCCTCAGACGCTTTCGTTATTAGTTGTGGCTGAGAACGCGACTTTCAATGGACGCGGATTCCTTTCGGAGTTACCGAACGACCTGGCGACAGACCTATTCGCTACAGCCGTTCGGTTTCGCCTCAAGGCAGGCAATTCTTTATTCCAGGCCGGCGATGTCGGCGATGGCTGTTATCGCGTTGAAGAGGGGCTTCTCAAGGTCACTATTGCATCGCGTTCAGGTAGCGAGCGCATTCTAACCGTCCTCGGCCCCGGCGACATTGTCGGCGAGCTTTCGATGATAGATGGCCTGCCGCGCTCTGCATCTGTGAGCGCAGTGCGTGAGGCCACTTTGAGTTTTGTCAAACGTGCGGCATTCAAGCGGTTGGTGCGGAAGTGCCCCGAGCTCTGCGAGATGTTGGTCATGCTGTTAGCCAAACGACTTCGCGAGACCGATGGAGTTGTTGCGGCAATGAGCTTTCTGCGTCTCCGTGGCCGCCTCGCTCGGGTACTGCTCGAATTGGCGCAGGATTTTGGCCAAGATGTCGGCTCTGGCCGCATTGTCATTCGCCAAAAGATCGCACACAATGACTTGGCCGCAATGGTCGGCACTGCGCGTGAGAATGTGACCCGTATTCTCAATGATTGGAAGCGGAATAAGTTAGTGACAAAACTGTCGGGTTATTATTGCCTGGAGAACAAGGCAAGACTTGAAGAACAAGGGCAGCTTTAAGCCGTCGCGGGGGAAAGCCAGGTCTTTTCCGCTTGCTTCATGCTAGCCGCCCGCATCGCCGAACCTTAAGTTTAGACGCTGAAAAACACGCTTTGTGCGCTCAGCAGAATTTGCAAATTCGATCAGGTCATATTTTTCGCATCCGAGCTCAGCAGCTGTTCGAAATATGCAATCGTCTTCACCAAGCCTTCGCGCAATTGCACCCGCGGTACCCACGCGAGCACTTCCTGCGCCCGGCTGATATCAGGGCAGCGTTGCCGGGGATCATCAACCGGCAGAGGTCGATTAACGATTTTTGCTGACGATCCAGTGAGGGCGATAACCTCCTGTGCAAGCTGCAAAATGGTAAACTCTACCGGGTTTCCGAGATTCACCGGCCCGGTGATCTCGTCCGGTGTCTCCATCAAACGCAAAAAGCCCTCGACAAGATCGTCGACGTAGCAAAACGAACGGGTCTGATTGCCGGCGCCATAGACCGTAATGTCCTCATTGCGAAGTGCTTGAATGATGAAATTCGATACGACGCGTCCGTCGTTGGGGTGCATCCGCGGACCATAGGTGTTAAAAATTCTTGCGACCTTGATCGGCAGATTATGCTGGCGCCTATAATCGAAGAACAACGTCTCGGCGCATCGTTTGCCTTCATCGTAGCATGAGCGCGGACCAATGGGATTGACGTTGCCCCAATAGTCTTCCCGCTGCGGATGGACTGAGGGATCGCCATAAACTTCTGATGTTGATGCCTGCAGGATCCTGGCCTTAACCCGCTTGGCCAGACCGAGCATATTGATCGCTCCATGAACGCTGACCTTGGTCGTTTGCACAGGATCAAATTGATAGTGGATGGGTGATGCCGGGCAGGCCAGGTTGAAAATTTGATCGACCTCGACGTAGAGTGGAAAGCAGACATCGTGTCGTTGCAGTTCGAACAGGGGGTTCGACAGCAGATGTTGCACGTTGTGTCGGGATCCGGTGTAAAAATTATCGACACACAACACCTCATCGCCACGCGCCAACAATCGTTCGCACAAGTGGGTGCCGATAAAGCCGGCCCCACCCGTGACGAGAACGCGACGCGCAGTTAGCATGACTAGGCTCTCCTATTTAATCTAAGGATTCCAATAGCTTATTGGCCCCGACACGGCTAAGTACCGGGCCAGATTTCAAATCTCTACCCAACCATATCGTATTTAGTACTTTTTGAAACTCATTCCTGCCCTGACGGTTAGCGCCAAAGCAGCATGCTCGATATGTTTCGGGATCGAACGTTGAGCCGCGTTTTTTGAGCGGAGTCCGGCGTCTATCAGGGAATTAGCCAGAGCTATGGTCAGCGCATACCTGAGGCGACAGGTTCTTGGTGCAAGTAGCTGGCCAGAGGCGGCGCCGATTTGGCCTCAGGCAGAACCGGCCCGGCGGCCAATGCCGCGCCACCATCTGACCTATTTGTGGTATAGCTAGCGGCAATCACCGGTCCTGACGAGGCAACGGTCGCTGTACCTGAGGCTTCCAGGACCACAACCTCAATGCTGCCATCCAACACCTTGAGAAAATAGTTATGGCCAACGAGGGCACGCGCTAAGACTTGACGAAGAGTCCCCGAACAGCGAACTGTTAGATCACCGGGGAGACCAGAGGGAATCCTGTAAGTCAGATTGTATGATGTCGCCAGTGCATCGAGAACATCTTTAACCGTGGCATCGGTGGCATTAAGCTGGATACCACCGAGGTGTCCACGCACTTCGGTTGCTGCCAAGGCAGACCCGTGCATTGTGCTCAATTGTAGGCCCAGTAATGCTAAGAAGGTCACGGCTGCTCGCGATCTCGCAAAGTGCATCACAAAGCTCCACAACAGGGAAAGTCAGCGCCGTAAAACGACGAATTTCGGCTACTCGTTCGTCGAGATTAAGCGCTGAAAACTCCTGAAGGCTTATCAAAATATTTAAAAAGCATCGCGATTTTGGACATCCCCAGCGGTAAGCCCCGACCGGGGAGCACGTGTCGGGGGCTCTTCCCAAGAGATACGCAAAGGAGCGAGACCGAAACGGTCAGCCCGAGCGCCTTGGAGGCTATCCGCACCTCGCATCTGGGCTTCCGACCAGTTAAGAAAACGCCTATGATTTAACTCAATGTGGCTTCGGGGGACACCGCCGGTTCAGTCATCATCTGACGGAGAGACCGATGTTAACCAGAACGTCCATTGCGACACTTGCGACACTTGCGACACTTGCGACACTTGCGACGCTCGTGATGCCAATCACATTTAGTGCTGCGCATGCAGCGGCAATTGAAAGCACTAGCTGCGTTGGGCAATACGATACCTTTTCCTGCAGCACGGTATGGGGCGGGGCAGGTAATCCGTACATTCGAACACTGCCGGGTCCGCGCACCGATCAGGAGGAAGCCGAGTTCGTCGACCGCGATCAGAAGTGGATGGCTCGGTGCCATCCCGTAATCAAGCAGGACCAATACGGCGTCAGCCGTTACCACTATACCGCGACCGGCTGCGAATTCGGCGTGATCAATGTCGATATCATGCAGCATTGACCGACTGAAAATTCCGGCGCGCCGGTCCGCAATTCATATTTGTTTGGCAGCATGATCTTCCTCCTCATGCACACGCAGATCAGCTGTGCCGTCTCGGCTGCCGTGAAGATTGATGCAATAGTGCGCTTGCCGTTAGCCTAGCGCCGAGACGCAAGAGCAAGGTGTCGAGCCCCTTCGGCTTGAGCAGGCTTGGGGTCTCCGGGCTCAAAATTCGCCGGGAATATCACAATCATGACTGGCCGTTGGCTTTCATCCGTGACTTTCACGGTCCATCGCCGAAAATCAGGCGCGCAGTCCGCGGAAAAGGGATACATCATCACCCGATCCGCAAGAAGCACCGCTCTGGAGTGTGCGGCAGAAAGATCGGCCATTTCGCTGCCGACTTTATCTTGAAAATCCTGATCTGGCACGGACAAGTGAAAGTAAAATCGCGGCATGATTCATGCTCCGCGCAGCGTTGTACGCATGAAGTTATTTGCCGTCATAGGCTTCGCAAACAGAAAGCCCTGCACCACATCAAAGCCCATCTCACGCACGGTGAGATAGTCGGCTCGGGTCTCAACGCCTTCAGCTACGGTGCGAGCGCCAAAGCCATCGGCAAGCTCAAAGATTTGGCGGCAGTCCGTCTGTTTCAAGCGATCGTTGGCGCAGCCGATGATGAATTGTTGATCGACCTTGATCTCGACGAAGGGAAAATCGTGAAGTCCAACCAATGACGGCCACTCCGATCCAAGATCGTCGATCGAAACGGCGATGTTGCTGAAGCGAAGCTGCCTCGCCACAGCTCTCGCCAAGTCCAGGTTGGCAAAGACATCAGCGGCGTCAATCTCAACGATAAGCCCCTCGAACGCCGGGTGATCCGGCATTTTTCGGCACAGACTTGAGAGCGATTCCGGATCCCGAAGAAAGGAGATCGGCAGATTGATGGAGATTTCGACGCCCCGTCGTTCGGTAATAAAGTCGTGCCAATCGCTAATGGCCCGGCCAATCACGAAATCCGATATGGCGCGAAAGTGGGAATCGCCCGCATCGGGCAAGAAATATGCAGGCGAGACGATTCCCCAGGTCGGATGACGGACGCGGATGAGCGCCTCGGCGCCGGACGGCTGGAGCGTGCGCGTGTCGAATTTCGGTTGGTACCACAGTTCAACCCAGCCCGCGTCCAGCGCTTCTAACACATCGACTGGAGGGCTCGGCGGCGCATCGGTGGGCAGGAGCGTGGCGACACTGTCGCGCAAACCCTCGGTGCCAAAAGGCGTCGCCAGAGCGGGGAGCATAGCAAGACCGAGCTGCTCGCCAAGTTCTTGGACGGCCGCTACCGAAGAGGTGCGAGGGCCGAGTAGGAGGACCTCGCCGCTGTATGCTCTTGCTGCGAGCGCTTTTAGTATCGCGGCAGCCTCGACCCCGCCTGACGAAAGACCCACGACAACCAGATCGGACAGTTGTGCATCGAGCGCCGCGCCCAACTCGCCGACTTGCGTACACTCGCAGGTGATGAAGCCGATTTCTTCCAGAGCATCTCCGAGGAACTTTCGAATGTGCTGCTTGCCATCGGCGATGCACACTCGGGGCCTGACTTTTCGTCGGCCAAATGTAGCGAGTTCGATCGCACCTTCGGGTCTTTGATATTCCATGGCGCACCCTGTACAAAGAGAAGCCACAGCATCAAGTTCGATGATCCGGAAAATGTTGCAAACAGCTCTCGGTCACTTCGCAATTAGCATTAACCTAGACATTTGGAACTAATTTCTAACGATCAAACAATGCAAAATGCCGTAGCGTCACGTCGGGCTCGCCCACTACTCCGGGCCAAAGGCTTGACAATCTTCTGCTGTGAAAATGGAGCGCCTGGTCTGCCCCGATCCGATCAAGCCCAGCGAATGGCTTCCGATCGACTGCAATCGGGACAGCGTGCGATTCCCGGTCCACCATTAACAATCTTGATGGTGTCGACCAGTCCAAAGGCTTATCATGGAACATTACAAGGGTTCGCACGCACCTACCGCTTCAGTCCGCTGTTCGCCGTCGACGAACGCAGCGGCGACTTGCTCTGGGACCCGGATGTCGGGGCCTTTCCCAGGGGATAGGCGAGGGAGCTACTCGGTTGCTTTGTAACCGAAGGATCTACAAACACGGAGGACGATCTATGTATGCCTATTTGACCGTATTTAGCATGGCTTTTGCGACCTTCGCGCAGTCGCCCGCTCATGCCCAAGTTACGGTCGACACGTCCAAGATCACCTGCGATCAATTCGTGCACGGCAAGATTGGCAATCCACGAGTGGTAGCCGCCTGGGTGAGTGGTTTTTATAATGCCAAGAAAGATAACACCGTCATCGATTTAAAGGGATTTGAGGCGTATCTAACTAAGATGGAGAAATTCTGCTATGACGAAAAAAATTTCAGTTTGCCGCTCATGCAGGCAGTCGAGCAGGTGCTGGGTACCAAGAAATAAAAGACGCATCGTACCAACTGCCACGCGATGGCGTTACTGAGCTCGAAATGGCAGAACGCCGCCCAACTGAGGCAGCGTTTGCCATAATCCGGGTATACGTACTCTGCTCGACTTTCAGAACAGATGTGCGGTCAAGGATTGCCTAGATTAAATAAATAATTGATTCCGACTGTCGCCATCTGAACGTTGGGACTTTTGGTCGTGAAGGTGTCGCCCGCGAGCACAGGGAACGCGGCCGGAACAACAAAGGTCCGGTTGCTCAGACCAAGAAAATCGTACTCCATTCTAACGGTCCAATTGTGCGCAAAGGCCCACTCAACGCCTCCGCCCGCCAGCCAGCCGGTATTGGTCCGGCCATTGGAAAAAGTGACCGCAGAACCACCGTTGATCAAGGTAAAATTGCTGCTACCGACCCAACCACCACCGCCCTTGGCATAAACTAGGACAGTATCAAATGCGTAACCGGCGCGAGCGGCTACCGTCGTTACCCACTTATTGTTGGCAGTCAGCTGGAAAGTTTGGGGACCGCCGCCGCCAGGAGGAATGAAGGTAACTGCATTGTTGATGTGATGGTTCGCAGCCCAGTCAAAGTCCGCCTCGAGACCGATGACGAAGTGCTGGATTTGATAGTTGCCACCGACTTGGCCACCGCCGATGAACACTGGGTTATTCGGATTGCCCCAGTTTATGCCAAACAGGCTATCGCCCCATGAGCCTTGGCTCCAGCCGCCACCAACGTTGCCGCCTAGGTAAAGCCCAGTCCAAGAGAATTCCGCCGGCGGCACATAAGGTGCCACCTTATAGACCGGCGCAGGCGGTATCCCCATGTCGGCTGCGTTTGCAGCCATAGAAGTCCCAAGTATCGAAGATACAAGGACGAATGCTGAGAAGTGTTTGTACATGTGGTCGACTCCCCCGGATGCGTGACTATAGCCCCCAAGCGCTGCAGAAACTCAGACCAACCGCAAAGGTGCAAAATAAAAAATAGATCGTTGCATAAATGCAACCATACTTAAGCTATTGAAAAATAATGAGAAAGACACACGGCGCCCCCTGACTGCGCTGGTACATTAGGCTTGTTTTCCGCACCACGCCGGTCGACCCGACGCGCTGCCCTGTGTTCGAGCGTGCTGTTGCTGGCGCGACCTTCATCGTCGATTATCGGCGCCTCTACCCTGTTGCGGCTCGACGGCGAAACTACGCCTAAGGATGCGAATTCGGCCGCCCAAGCAAAACCGCGGCCGCCACTTCAATCAACAATCGAAAAATTGCGATGTTTAGACAGGCCCTCAGGAAAATTGCGAGCAAAGGAGCAATCGACGCAGTCGCCACACTACCTTTGCTTAGTAGGAGTAGAAACGGCAATGCCTCATTGACCAAGTACGCGCCCCAAATGACCCGCAGCCCATAGAGGGTAAATACTGGACGCACGGCGAAGAAATTGAGGAC
The DNA here is from genome assembly GCA_963821175.1 of uncultured Alphaproteobacteria bacterium. GTDB lineage: Bacteria > Pseudomonadota > Alphaproteobacteria > Rhizobiales > Xanthobacteraceae > BOG-931. Next base: position 236,939 of record CAWGCU010000017.1, on the reverse strand, counting down.
AACGTCCATAGCCTGGTTCTCCTGCGCTGCAAGAGTCGGCGCGCCCCTCCTCTTTACTGCCCCCTTTTACGTTAGCAAAGACCGCGAAGAGAGCGCCCCCTATACCGACGGGCCATTCGGGCTGGTCAACATTATGGCGCCCCGTTGGTTGCCACCAACAGCCGGCGGAACGTTCACTCTTCGTATGGACCGCTGACCCAAAACTATGGAAATTTATCGCTTTTCCCCGTGCTTTAACCCTCACCAATCCCGTCTGTAGCGCGCAGAGCCAAATGCCGGGAGCGTCAGTGCCGACGTTGGCATCAATCTTTCTCAGTCGCGAGGTCTACCCTCGGTACTCCAAGTACGGCAATAACTAGAAGAACGTTCCAAGGCCACCAAGCAAACAAGAAAACGAGAGCGCAATAGAAGGTAAGCCACACGCGAAACCGCTTGGTGGTATCGCCTCTGATCCCGCAGAAACAAGTTCTTGAGAACATCCCGTTATCTCCAGAGCGATGCTAGCGCGGGATGGTCACATCGCTCTGATGGCTGCGGCGCTCGACAGCGAATGGGCCGGGGTGTCGTCCCGACAGAGGATGCGTTTCGAGCCACAGGGCGCGGGCCGCGACGATCGGATCTATCCCCACCGTCCGCCACCAAGCAGCTTCGTCACAGCGATGCACCTCGCGATGATGTCCGCGACACAAGGGGACGGTGAACTCATCGCTCACCTTTCGTCCAAGTGCCCGGCTCTGCGCGAAGCGCAAGTGATGCGCATCCGTGGGCTGGCGACCGCAAACCAGACAAGGCTGCTTGGCCACATGTTTGACGTGGTTGCGGTCCCGAACCCGGCGCGGCTCCGGCAACGCCAGCGCGCTTTTGTCGACTGTCTTCGATCGCGACCTGTTCTTCGGCTGCACCGGAGGGGCGCCTTGCACAGTCGAAGGCTGCGTGAGGTCCCCTCCCCCCTGAGGGATATCTGTGTCAGGCGAGGCTAAGCTCTCCAGTCTTGCTTGGAAGCCCTCCTCCACGGGCAGGGCATCAGCGGCTGTCAGCTTGTTCTTTTCGGCGAGCGACCGGTGCGCCCAAAGCGCGGCTTCGTTACCACCTGTAAGTTCATTGATTTCGCCAAGGAGCCGATCGCGCAGTGCAGCCGACGCTTCGTCCCCCAGTGGTGGTCCGGAGGGATTTGATTGAAGCTTGCCATTGCGGCGCGCGGCAGGGAATTGCGGAGCATGGAGGTGACCGCCATTCAGCCGGATATTGCTGCCGCCCTGTGGTTCGTTGGGCTTCGATGCCTGCTGCTCCGGTGGCAAGAGATCAGGAGCATCGAGATCATCTTCGCCGGCAATCCCGACCAGAGTGAACAAGGCATAGCGCCGCGCATAGGTCAGTGCTGCCCCCATCCGACGCGGGGTTGCCGTGTCAGCAACGGCACAGACCGGCCAATCCGAGGCGATCCATTCCCCCGACGCGTGCGCCAGCACGGTCGTTAAGTTGACGACGCCGGCGGCCTGATCGATCGCGGTCGTCTGCATGGTGGCGATTTCGTGCTGGCCCAAAGTCTTGCGCACAATATCGAGGCCGCTCGATAGCGAGGCATAGCGGAACGTCTGCTCCGTCCTGCCCCGCTCGTCGGAGCGAATGGTTGCTGTCAGGGATTTTTCCGGATTGACCAGTTCGGCCTGCGCCTTGGCCAAAGCCGCGGCCAGACTGGCGATGGATGGACTGGACCTATGCACGGCCGCCCTCCACGGTGAGGACATCAAAGCTCACCGCCCCCGACTTCGAGCGCTTGGCCCGGATGCCATGGCCGATCGCCTCCTTGGCGTCCTCGGGCATCAGACCCTTCAATTCCGATTTCGCTTGTTCATGTTCGAGATGGGCCGAACGGGTCCGCGAGAACACCGCAGCGAACTCCGCCCAAGCATTTGATGTGCTCATGTCGACGATACGGATCGCTTCGATCCGTGGCTTTGGCGGCTCGACACCAAACAGCCGAGGGGTCTCGCCGCTCTCGACGCAGCGCCAGAACTTCCGTTCCGCGGTGACGATGAGGTGCTCATACAGTGGGTCGGCATGCGCGGTGATCTCCACCCACTTGCCGCCCCCGGTGATCACCGAAAGCACCGCCGACTTTGCCGCCACCACCCACATGTTGTGCTGCAGCTGCGGCATGTATTTCTCGGCGGCCGCTTCCTCCGAGAATGACCACGGCAGCATGAACTTGGACTCGAACACCGCCCCACTGGCTTCGACCCGTCCATCCAGCGTCGCCGCCATCCAGCGCACCGCCGGATGCCGGACCCGGCGCTGGATATCGATGATGACCTGCCCCGAATTAAGCTCGTACCAGCGCCGGTTCAGATCCTCGGTGACGGACCCTAGCTGGACGATGAGGTTGCCGGACAGGTCCTCCGGCTCGACCTCACCCCGCTTCTCCCGCCACAGCCGCACCAAGGCGACCTCATCATTGCCCATGACGATCCGGGCGTCTGACCCACCGATGAAGGAACGGCGGTTAGAAAAGTGGTGGGTTACCGATGCTGCGGATTTCATATTGCTTCTCCGGGTTTATAATTCGCACTTGGGTATAATCACCCTGTATGGGGTGAAATAACCCATTTGGGGTGAAAAGTCAACATGAAAAACGCCTCGCTTGCGAGCGCCCAAATCAGAGCGGCGCGCGCTCTTTTAAGGTGGAGCGCCGTCGATCTCGCACGACAATCGCGCTTGGGCGTGAATACCATCAGGCGTGCGGAGGTCGCGGATGCGGGGATTTCGTTAACCGCCGCCAATGAGCTTGCGATCCGGAGTGCCCTAGAGTTTGCCGGGGTCGAGTTCATCGATGAGAACGGCGGTGGCCCAGGGGTCCGGTTACGAAAACGGCAACCGAAAAAGAGCTAACGGCTTGTTCGTGCCGCATGGAGCAGTCAGCGTGTTTTCCTAGACTGCGCCGAATAGGTGTTTGGCGAAGCTGTTTTGCGTCGGAAAATCAGAGGCGCGTTCCGCCTACGGGCTTCCTAGGACTTTTGTAGGAAGCGTCCCTGCCAGGGCCTTGGCCCATCGCCGAGGACCCCCGACGTTCCCTTCTCTCAAGCAGGCCGGCATCGACAACAAGCTCCGCACCGATGATGCTGATGTCCTGAAGCAGGCAAAGCGCCTGAAGGCTTCAGTCTGTGTAGCCAAGCTGGATCGGCTCTTGCGCGATGTACACTTCATCAGTGGCTTGATGGTTCACAGAGTGCCGTTCGTCGTCTGTGAACGTGAGCGGCTCCGATGTTGAGCGCCGGTGACGACATGGACGCCTTTGAGACAACGTCGAATCGTATCGGGCGGCCATTTCTGTCCGGCGGGTAGACATCACTGAGGGGCCTAACTGCCCTTCCCTATTTGGCTACTGACCCTTGACGCGCCCGCGGGGCACGAATCCCAAAAAAGGTCGCCACTGGCCGCCAGCCTCCATAAACCACCCCGGCGGTAACACCCCGAGGTTTCCCCCCGATGGCCATCGCGCTGGAGCTGCCACCGTCGAGTAGAATGCCATCCGTAGCGCCGAGCTCCGCAAGCCATTCCGAAAACCGCCGCGGCGAAAGGTCCTCGGCGACCGCGAGGAAGAGATGATTCTGACGGTCGATCGCTGCCACAGTTCGGGAATTAGACCGTCGATCCAGGCCGTCTGGGTTCGCAACCTGTCCGTCCCGCAAAAAGATTTGGCCGCCGATCGCCCACTTTGCCGCGGCCAAATCTCGCGGACGCAGCGAGGCGTCCCACGGCCGCAGGTGGGATTGCAGCTGGTCATCAAACCAGAGCAAGTCGCTGTTGCGCTGAACGTCGGCTACCACGTGGTCCGCGACCAAGGTCCCAAAGGCACTGTTCGCAAGATCGCCGGGCAAGGGAAACCAAAACGATGATTGTGAGGCAAACATTGTGGCGTTGACCACGACTGAAAGCTGTTCGGTTCGCGTGACTTCGGATATCCAGCGTAGCCGGTAGCGGAAACCTTTGGCCAGCGCAGCAGGATCGAGCGGCGTGACGTAAAGCTGCAAGCCTGGTGTCCGAAGGTCCGCGATAACCACATCTACCCGTCCGCCGCCCTCTTCGGTGACAGGAAGGATGTCGGAGCGAAATGACACGCCCGGAAAGATTTCAATCGGTCCGAGGGGCTGCGGGCCGATGATCCATGCGGCACCCGCCGCGATCGCGGCCAAACACATCAAAAGCGCCAGCCCGGCGATCCACCTACTGCGAATCATACGAAACTTTTATGTTTCCGCCCCCCGCGCTGGGCCGAGCTGCATTCGAAACGAACGCACTATCTTCCGGGGGAGCCAACGGAGCATAGTCCGCCTCATGAGCGTACGCCTGTACATTACATATACGGACAGACCCGGAAAAGCCAAAGTGAGGAGGTGCTTGCGCACCCCCTAAATCTCAGCCAACACTGCGAAGGTTAGAACGTGACAGAGCCATGATAAGGGCCAACGAAGCATGGCGCGCCGATGGTCCCCGGTCAATTACGCTGGGGACTTCCCGGCATCTGCCACCATCCTCAGCTCGGCTGGTGGCGTAGGAAGCAGAAGACGCAAGCCGTCGCCGTTTGAACAAGCAAATAAACGGAAACACGAAAGGGCCGCTGCGAGGCGGCCTTTCTATTTGTGCGTCACGTCTCGCGCCAAGCGGCGCGAAGCGGCATAGCCAAAAGAAAACGACCCCAGCTTTCGGGGCCGTGAAGTTTGTGTGTGGCCTTAACGTTTCTGGGTTACCTCAGCCGGTTGTCGCTCAGGCGCGCGCCCTACCGGGCGCGGCGATTTGCCAAGTTTCCGCTTGCGGCGGAATGTTCAGCACTACTTGGCAGCCATTGCAGTCGAATGTCTGCAACGCGGACGGCGCACCGAAGTTAGGAGAGGTGCGCCTAAATTGCATCGGCGAACTGCAGAATGGGCAGCGCGGGTTCGGCGCATCAGCATCCATGCATCAAATGTGGGACCGCAGAGGTTAATCAAAGGTTAACAAGTTGGTTCAAATTGGATTAAATAACGTGGGGGGCGGCCGGGGATGACAATATGGGACAGAGAAAGGCAGCGCCTGTCGATTTCGAGGCAAAAGCGAAACAGGCTTCGAAGCTAGGAGAGATACGTGGGGCATTGTTGGCCGCTGGCTATGACTCGACAGCCAAGCAAGCCGCCGCCCTTGGGGTAGGCCGAAGCACGGCCTGGGGGTTGTTCAACTGCGACAACAGATCCGGTCCGTCAGCCGTAATCATCAAACGCATTCTTTCATCACCGAACCTACCGGCGGCGGCACAACGAAAAGTCGAAGAATATATCATCGAGAAGATCAAAGGACGGTATGGGCACCGCGAAAATCAAAAGCGATGGTTTCGCGATCAGTTTCGTACATTCTCCTCATCAGCTGACGAAAACTCCTCAGCTGACGAAAAACTCCTCAGCTGACTAAAAACCTTGGAGATCGCCGGGATAGATTTCATCGATGAAAACGGCGACGGTCCCAGCGTCCGAATGCTAAAGCGGCAACACAGAAAGGGCTATTGGATTTAGCTATGCCGCAGGGCGGCAACTCAGCATGCATCCTCTTGCCTAAGGGGCCATATTGTGGTAGATTTCCATATTGGAACGGTAGATTGGTGTATGATATGGGCCTCAACATCAAAAACGACGAAACGTATCGGCTCGTGGATGAATTGGCGAAACTCACCGGCGAGACCATGACCGCGGCAGTCACGGTAGCGGTTCGTGAGCGCCTTGATCGAATACGCCGCGAGCGGGACGGTTGTCTCGCCGATCGCCTACTGACTATCGGGAAAGATTGTGCTGCACGCCTAAAGGAGCCGTTCAAATCGGCCGATCATGGCGAGTTGCTGTACGACGACCGCGGGTTGCCCCGATGATCATCGACACCTCGGCGCTCGTGGCTATTCTTCGCGACGAACCGGAGGCCGAAGTTTGCGCACGCGCAATCGAAAGCGCTGCCATGCGCCGCCTCTCGGCAGTAAGTTTGGTTGAAGCCGCGGTTGTCATCGATGGTAGCCGTGATCCGATCGCGAGCCGTCGCTTTGATGACCTCCTCAAAGAGGCTGAAGTCCACGTCGAACCGGTCACCGAAATTCAGGCACGGCTCGCCCGGGATGCCTATCGCGATTTCGGCAAAGGCAGCGGACATCCGGCTAGGCTGAATTTCGGCGATTGCTTCGCCTATGCGCTTGCAAAGGTCACCGGTGAACCGCTGCTGTTCAAAGGTGCCGATTTTGGGCACACGGACATCATGCCGGCGATCGCATGAGGGCAGGTTACCGGTACTGTTCGGTCCCGGTGCTACTGCGTGCACGCCGCTCGCGCGCCCGCTGGCAACACAAAAAGGACTGATGGGGTTAGCGAAGCCAATTTCGCCGACAGGCTTCAACTAACGGCAACTATATGAGCATTGGCGCCAGGAACCGATCATTTGGTCGATTGAATCAGTGCCCGTGATTGTCGCATCATGTCATGCAACTTCTGCCGTTCCTCGATGGCTTACTGCACCTTCGCGCTCAAATAAAAGTCAGTTTGACTTTACGTATCAATTGACGCGATTGTCGCAATAGGTCACGCAATTGCCGGCGTTCCTTGATAGATTCGCCGGTAAACAAACCGTGTTTTTGTGCATTCGTATTGCCCAGAGGGGCGCCGGACCCAGGCGCCCCACCGTGCATGCGGCAGCGTTCTTTGCCACTCACCGCGGGTGACATGCAAGGCTTGCCGGATCGCGTCTTCGCCCCGCAACGCGGGCTCGACAGCATCGAGCGAGTATTACGCGGATGGTTGCTAGTCATTGCTTTTTTTGCGGCGACGAAACGGTATTGCCACACGGTCCGGTTCGCCAATGATCGGCATTGCCGAATGCTGCCGATCAGTAAGCACTCGAGGACCAGCTGTTGGATTGTTAGGCGCCGTTTGTGGCGTGGCATGAGAAATATTACCGACAAACGCCTGACGAGCCACGGTGAGTTGTTGCACGGTCAAAGACGGCTCGCCAGCCCTCCCGTGGCGGTCCGATGCCTCCACCAGTAAGCACTGCATTCGAATGAACTGAGTGGAATTACGTTGAGTGGTTTCTTTCAGTCGTGATAAGTTTTCAATAAGTGAGTAGTTATTCTCGTTGATCATGCGGGAGAATTTTTTATCTCTCAAATCTCTTTGGACGGCCGAAAGCTCGTCTTCGATACGATGAGAATATTGCATGAAGCGAGCCGATTGCAGAAAGCAAGCTCCTTGCTGAAACAAAAGCTGTATGTGGGAATGGTCTTTCGGCTTTCCATTTATTATCGTTGAGAGCACCATATTGACTTCGGCTTCGGCATTAGGGTCTAAGAGATCCACTAATGCGCTTAATTGACTCATCAAGGCATCAAAAAAATCATCGTCTACAATTCCGAGTGCCTCTTTGAGGAGGCAACGACCTACGACGACCGGTTCGGGATGATCCACTTCGACCCTGGCCCCCCCGTAGTCATCCACCACCTTGAGGCGCGGTGCAGGAGGCTGCTCCCTTTGTCGCTGCGCGTGCCTATCGAGCACTGCACGCTCGGCGTCCGTGGGTTCGTATTCCCCCGGTTTGCAATTAGGAACTTCGTCGGGCACCACATACGGCGCACCAGGCTGCTGCTTGCGTAGTTGCGCTATCCTATCGAGCGCTACACGCAGGTCATCCTGTGCTTGTGCTACACGCTCGGCATTCGTCGGTTCGCATTTAGGTTCGGATTTAGGAACTTCGGTCACGGCGCGGTCGGCATCCTCAGGCCCGGCTTCGTTGAGGCGCGGTGCAACGGGCTTCACCCTCTGTCGCTGTGCGTGCCTATTGAGCGCTGCACGCTCGGCATCCGTCGGTTCGTATTTCGGTTCGGAATGCGGTGCAGGAAGGCGCACCCTCTGTCGCCGCGATTGCCTATTGGGCGCTACACGCTTGGCATTCTTGGGTTCGGAATGCGGTGCAGAATTAGGAACTTCATTCATCGCGCGGTTGTCAGCCGTTGGTTGGTCTTTCGGAACTTCACTCATGGCGGTTGGCACCTCCTGGCCTAATTTTGCTGATTCGAAGTGTGTCAACCCAGTGATTCAGAAATTTCGGGAAATTGAATCCAATATCTTCTGTTTATCCCCAGCTATGTTCCTGCGTACCTTGCATGGGGTTGAATTCCAAAAAAATGGATTGCCCCCTAAGGCCGCAACTACTCTTCTGCCGTTACAGTGGTTTTGACTGAGCAGGCGCTGCGGGAGGTGGCGGCGCCTGCGGGCGCTGTGGGGGCACAGGCGACGGCAAGACTTCTGGCGGTAACGTGCTGACCACGGGCACCGGACCCTTTAGATCCGTGGGCCGCGGTAGTTCGAATGTTTCCGTCTGACCGCCCTTTTGTAATGTCGCAGTCCTGTGGACGACCGATTGTAAGATCCAACCCCCAAGACCCTCGCCAGAATGCAACCGCACCGCGTCACGCGTCGCGTTGTCTATAAACACCGCCACACTGATACTTTGGCCAGCTGCGGTCCCAATCAGCACGAAGTTAGGATGCTCCGGTGCTGGCGGAGGTGGAGGCGGCGGGGGCGGCGGCGCGACGGCCGGAGCGCGGACGACGGCCGGAGCCGGCGGATGACGTGACGGAGTGAATAACGGATGGCCTTGGGTCGCCGAAAGCGCCTCTAGGCTGCGAAGGCCGGCGCCGATTGTCGCGGTGTCTGCGGTGTTTGGTGGCGCGCGGTGGCTCGGACTCACCAGCGGCCAATTCTAAGTCACTGCCGGCATATGGCAGTCAGTTTTTCGTCGCGGGTCTCGGAGACTTCTTTTCCAGCTCGTCGAGTTCCTTTTCGAGCGCGGGAAGGCTCGCCACGAGCCGGCAATCGGCTTGGTCGCTGGCCGCTTCTTTTTGGACCAGGTCCCAGCGTTCGGTGGCATCCTGCTCGGTCCACGGCCGGTGCTTTTCGGGATTGAAGACCTGTTGTTTGGCGAGATTTCCCAGCGAGCGGTGATACTCCTCCAGATCGAGGACGCGATCCCGCGCCTGGAAATAGAAATGTTTGCCGTCGAACTCGCTGCAGAATTTCAACCCACTGGCAAAGGTCTGCTTCGCCATGCGCGCATCGAAAATCTTGCTCTTGAGGTCGTCAACTGTGTGATTTTGCGCGCGGGCTGGGGTCAAAGGCATCAGGCATAGGGCAATCGCGCCGCAGGCAAATAGCTTCACGGCTCCCTCCTCGGGTTGAGAAACACATCAGGTAAATAAGTAGCCGCATTTGACAGTAAAGCCTGTGCGGTGCGTCACAGCAAAATGGACCGTGTCTGTGTCGCGTTAGGTATTGAAGACATTCCAAGGCCGCCAAATTCGGCATATCGCCACGAGTGTCAGGACGCAATCAACGCACTGACGATAAATGCCACACCTATCAGTACGAAAGAACCTGTCGCGAGCAATCCAATACGACGCTGAACTATTCGGGTTCGATTTCGTGCCACAATTGGACAGATCCACAGGTCCTTATTGACGGGAAAACCACAACCCGGACCTGGCTTCTGGCTGCTGGCCACGCTAAGGAAAGCTCCAACTGAACACTGAACGTACAGACTGCTATATATGTGGAATGTGCGGGCGTGCCACCTACAAGCTGACCTGGGAAGAAATCGTCGCCGTGTATCGGCTGACGCTGGGTTAACCGGCGTTGAATACACGCGACAGTCGCGGAAGAGCCGATGATCCGATCCGCATTCAAGCGCAATCGCTGCCTAATTCCGGTCGCGTCAATTACCGGTGCCGACGTCGCTATGGGCCGTGAGGGACCCATCTACGAAGGAACAGAGGGCCGCCCCTAGCGGCCCTCCTTTTGGTCAAATCGTTGTAAGCGTCGTTAATGGAAGCGATCGGGAAACGGCGGGATCAGCGCCGGCATCTTCGACACCGTGTAGCCCTTGACCTGGAGCGTATAGGCGGAGTCGATCGCCAGATTGGCGCCGGCATAGGGCAGATACAGCGTCAGGTTCGAAACATAGAGTGTCTGCTTGTCCTTGCTGAAGGCGGGACTTGCCGGAAACAGCAGGCCCTGCGCAATGCCGTTCTGGTCGATGCCGCGGAAATCGCCGCGCTTGGCGATCACCTTGCCGGTCTTGTCGATGACGTCAATCTCATCCTGCTGATTGGCGCAGACCCACAGGTTGCCCTTGTCGTCGACCGCGATGCCGTCCGGCGCATTGATACCGGTGATCAGGATCGATGCCGTGCCCGCGGTGCCGTCGTGGTTCACCGGAATCTGGATGATCTGGTGAAACGCCGTATTGGCGACGTACATGATCGTCTGGTTGTTGTTGAACTCGACGCCATTGGCGCCGAACGGCGGCGTCAGTCCTGTCCCTGGTGCAAGCAGCGGATCGTTAGACCATGTCGTTGCCGGCCCCGAATGCGGCACCTTCCAAATGACGCCGTTGAATGAATCCGACACATAGGCGTTGCCGGCGGTGTCGAACGTCAGCGCATTGAGGCCGGAATTGGCGAACGGGCCAGCCTTCACGGTGGACAGCCCGGTGTGTGGGTTGACGTCGAGAACCGTGCCTGCGCCGAAATCAAGAACCAGCAGGTTGCCGAACGCCGGATTGAAGGCGAGGCCGAGCGTATGCGGGCTCGATCCCTGGATGTCGACCTTCCTCACGATATTGCCGCTCGGGCTGATGACGATCAGCACGGAGTTACCGGTGAGAGCACCGTGGGTGTTGAAGCCGAACGTCGTGACGTAGATGTTGCCGTCGGGTCCGACCGTGAGCCCTTCGGCGCTGCTCTGCACGTTTTGCGTGACGTCCGGCAGCACGGCCAGCACGTCGACTGGGCCGCGCTCCCACGCACCAGCGGAAGTCGTCGCAAGGATTCCGATGATTAGACCGAGCGTGACAATGCTGATCTTTGATTTGGACATGTTTTACCCCCCTCATTGACTGAGATATCCCAGATAATTACTGGGTGCGCCAGCATGATATCATCGTGGTGATTGTAGTGGGAAGTCACTTGTGCGCCCTTCCTGCACTACAGCACCGAGATTTTGCTCTCCATCAGGCCGAGTCCGCTTTCGGCCAAAGCGAACAAAGTGCAGCGCAGCATATTACGGCTGCTCGATTATAGAATCGGCGATATGCGAGCACCTTGGTCGGAATTTCACATGCAGCTGTCTTTGCTGTGACGCACGACACTAACATTGCGGTCGCGTCGTGTTGCACTTCTTCCCAAGGATGCTTAGTGTGGTTCAAAAGCTGTCAGGGAGGGCGCCGGGATCTCGTTGAATGACGACAGCCTGGGAATGTCGGCGCACAACACCCTGAAATTTGACATTGCGTTCGCGAAGACGTCACCGACGTCCGCGACAATGTTGGCCTTGGTCAAAAATCGCATAGGGAGGATAGCCATGAGCTTGCGCTCTAATGGTGCCACCACGCGTGACACCAGCAGTGTTCTGAAGGTTTTCGCTCTCGAAGTTGCGCTTGCCTGCCTGGGGTGCGGCACGCCGCAATTCGCGGCGGCCCAAGATGTCCCGGCGTTCGCGCCAGGCATGATCAACCACATGCAGCAGATGAAGCGCTTCAAGGATGCGGACCACGGTCAACAGCCTACGCCGCCCGTCGTTCCACGCTTCAGCTTCGATTCGGATCCGACCGGTGCGGTCGCCACCTTCCAGCCCAATGGGGCGACGTTCACGTCCAATAATGCGTTCTTCCAGAATCTCGGGACCAATGGCAGAACCTGCTTCAGCTGCCACCAGCCGCAAGATGGCTGGAGCGTCAGCGCAGCCGACGTTGCCACCCGCTTTGCGACAAGCCGCGGGACCGACCCGATCTTCCGGCTGGTCGACGGCGCCACGTGTCCGAGCGACGATGTCTCGACCTTCGCCGCCAAGCAGCGGGCTTACAAGCTGTTGATCGACAGGGGATTGATTCGGATCGGCCTGCCGGTGCCGGCGGGAGCACAATTCGCCATCACGGCCGTGGAGGATCCCTACAACTGCAATACCAATCCCACCACCGGGCTTACCAGCACGACAGCAGGCATCGTCTCGACGTACCGGCGCCCGTTGCCGTCCACCAATCTCGGATTCTTGAGCGCGATCATGTGGGATGGCCGCGAGCCCAGTCTGACCAGCCAGGCGATCGACGCCACGCTGGGTCACGCACAAGGCAGTGCGCAGCCTACCGCCGCGCAGTTGGCCGAGATCGTCGCATTCGAAAGCGGCATATTCGCCGCCCAAGCTTTCGACGATCGGGCCGGTGATCTGGCTGCGGATGGCAGCACCGGCGGGCCGGTTGCACTATCACTGCAGCTCACGAAGTTCTTCATCGGCGTGAACGACCCGCTGGGGCAAAATCCAACCAAAACTCCGTTCACCTCTCAGATTTTCGACCTGTACCGGCCGTGGCTCGGTCTGCACGGCCACGAGGATACTGCCAAACGCCAATCGATTGCGCGTGGCGAGGAGGTGTTCAACAACACCAATATCAACATTACGGGAGTATCAGGTCTCAACGACGACCTCAACGTCGCGAGCATTCCGGGGTTCTGCGGCACCTGCCATGACACGCCCAATTCGGGCAATCATTCGGTCAAGGCCCCGCTCGACATCGGCATTCCCGACGCTGGTGTTAACAAGCCTCCGGTCCTCGACATTTCGGGATTGCCGGTGTTCACGCTGACGTGCACGCAAGGTCCGTTGGCAGGCCGGGTGTATAAGGTCACCGACGCCGGCAAGGCCATGATCAGCGGCCAGTGCAAGGACATCGGCCGGTTCAAAGGACCCATTCTGCGAGGGCTCGCGTCGCGCGCGCCGTATTTCCATAACGGTTCGGCCGCGACGCTTCTGGACGCCGTGAACTTCTATGATCAGCGCTTCGCGATCGGCTTCACTGATCAACAGAAAACCGATCTGGTCAATTTCCTGAATAGCCTTTGATGCCATAATCCCGGTGTCACACACACGCGGGCGGCGCAAATGCTACATGCATCCTGCGCCGCCCTTCAAGAACGAGCAATTCAAACCCGAATATCTCAAGATCAATCTAAAGGGCGTTGTGCCGGCGCTCGATCATGACGATCGGGTTGTCATCGAATCCTCGCTCATCTGCGAATATCTGGACGATACGTTTCCTGAACCACCGTTGATTTCCGCCGATCCGTTTCTCCGCGCGCGCTAACCGTCGAAGCCGGCGGTCCAAGTGCCGCAACCGCCTCCCGTCGCGCACATCGGTTGTGAACACGTGAACGTAGGGAATAAAGTCGGATTGCCTGCCGCGGCTTCCAAATCGTTGTCTGAAAATTTCAGAGCAAAAACATCTTCGTCGGTGTGACTGAGATTGCCGATCGTATCGCTCATGGCTTCAACCCTCATGTGACCGGCATAATTATCCCCCATAGGCCCGTGATTGTCATCCTCCATTTATGCCAAGTTAGCGCGGGTCGCCCGCAGCCATCATACGCCAAACCAAACACCGTATAGCCAAACGCTTACAGCGATGCCCACGGCAATCGCAGCGGAGACTGCGTAAGTGTACACGTCATCGTGCATGTCCATTGGCCGCGCTCGTTGATAAGAAATGGGGTGGGCGAGACCGGGGGTACAGTCCCGCCCATAAGCTGAGCGTGGGACTTTATGTCGGGGAACTCAGCCCACGAATGAATTAGCGTCAGATGACGCGTCCGGCGAGTCTCATCAGAAATAAACCTTAAGGGCGAAAGCGTTAACGCTGCGCCAATCAATTGCGCAGCCGGTTCATCAATCCCTGCACGCTGTCATTCAGTGTCTTGGCGTAGTAATTCATTTCTTCCCCGGCGGCGGCCCAGTAGCGGCCATGGAAGGCAAACGAGTCGATCGCCCAAAGTGCGGCAACTAGAACAGCCAAGGACAGAAGGCGGCTCATGGCACAACCTCAAATCAGCGGTTTCAATATGATACTTGAGTCTGCCTAGCGCTCCCTCCACAACCAAACGCGGTGCACGTCCTCAGTCATGTGGGTAACCCCGTCGGCGCCGACTCGCTCAGCCACGCATCATCATTATAAACGCATGGCCGCGCCGTGCTCATCCGCCAAACCACACGCTGAAAAACCAAAGCCCCACTGCAAGCGCTATTGGCACTGCGGCGGTCAGGACGTACCGAAACCAATGGCGGCGCATCCTCTATTCCCGTTGAATGAAACTGACGTCAATTTGGGTATTGTCACGCCAGATCGTCTGGCAGGTTCTGGCTTGGTGGCCTCCTTGGACAAAGACGAACACCGCGGGAATGTCGGCTGTGGTTTGAACCTGCAGGCGAGCGCCGGTCTCCGAGATGTTCTGAATGGTGCAAGGGATATGATGTGCCCCGAGAAAGATTTTCCCGGACTTCAACAAACGCCTTCGCGGTAGCGGTTGCCTTTCGTCCATGAATGCCCTTACTCGGTATCGGAAACTAGCCGGAGATGTGGGGTGCATTGCCGGTGTGGACTGCAGTGCTAATTTTAACAATTTGGTGCAATATTTCGGCCGCCTCTAAATGTAAAGCCGCAATCTCTTCCGTTGATTTTGCCAGGTCCGACTTGCGGCGCAATTCATCTGCCCTTACTCGTACTGCCTCCACAGCGAATTCGGCGCGATCGAGAGCCGCAGTGAGCTTGTCAAGCTCTGATCGTCGCATTGCGGCCTCCCCTTAAGCCAGACATTTGTGCAATCCCGCGCCGGTATTTTCTATATGCGGGTTCGCATCGCAGAATTCGACAACGCTGAGGAGAAAACGCCGGATTTCGTCGGTGGGGGCCATGTCTGCTAATTCAAAACAGCGATCGCTGAATAGCGAGGGCGCTCTGTCGGCAGCAACAAGCGCTTCGGCATGACCATCTGCGTTCTGTTGAGATAGCCGGTTCCTTATCTCCTCGAAAAACGATTTCTTATTCGCTTTTCCAAACTGCCTGCACGCCTCAAACGCACTATCGATCTTGAGAAGTGCTATTCGGTACGCAAGCATTTCTTCGAAGGATCGTCCGCCCTCAGTCATCTTGAAGCCCCGTATGGCTCTGTGATCACCGCAGAATGTCCCTAACGCCGAATCACGGCGCAGCGCGTCATTATAAGCGCATTCCGGATCGGTTGGAGCCGGTCCGGGCCACTTGACACAACGCCGTGGCGTTTCCCCAGATATCACGAGACCGGGCGGCTCCCGCCAGAGCGTTTGGCCTAGGCACTGCGTCGGTCCTGCCAATGCGGTCCGGCCATGCTCTACTGACTTAGCCGGATCACACCTATTGCACGACTTGGCACGAGGTTCGGCGTTCTCGCTTAGAGGCGACTGAGAAATAGCTTCGCGCAGCCGAGCCTTCGCGAGTTCCGGATACTTCACCCGGTATGCCTCGGTTTTGGCCGCCTCCGCCATTTCGAGGCAATACGCGCCGCCTATTTTCTACAATTACCGCTCTCTTTGTCCCGGCTGCGACTCGCGAGCGCCAGACTTCTGCTCATCCAAATCCAACTTGCGCTCCACGGCCAGCAAGTCCCACGCGGCCGCTATTTCCTAAGATTTGTGTGCGGGTTCACCAGTAACTGGACGAGTAGCGAACCGATGGTACTCCGGTATTCTTTGCATGCGACAGGCTAATATTGAGCCTGTCTCGGGCAACCGTCCTTGCGTGGAGGCTTGCCTTTATGCAGTCTTGGGACGCCCTCCAACCAGCGCCGTGTTCGGCGGGAAGTATCCGACAATCGTAATTCGGCTGACGCATAGCCGCGACCAAACGGCACGTTTACGCGATGCCATGGCGGCGCCGCGGTCGCAGTTTGCGCACAGCCAGGCGGGCGGACCGACCAAGGGCGACATAGACGATGCCGAGATTGAGCGCGTTTAGGATGCTCGAGGTTGGTAGGCGTTTGCCAGTGAGCACCAGATTTAAATGCACTCGATTAACGCCTGTTCGTCTTGCAAACGCACTTTGCCCGCCAGCCCTTTTCACACTCGAATGCAGGCGTTCAACCAGGTCTTTGTCATCAAGCACACGAACTAATCGCGACATCTGATTTCGCCCCAACTTCTATCTGTCCATTCCCTTGATCCATAATGGCGAAGCCATGGGCTTTAACAAGCGCAAATGGAGGGCCACAACTGCCAGGAGACCGAGAAGGAACCCACTGCCCGCCGCCCGACCGAAAAGCAGATCCTCGAGGATGCCGCCCGATGCGCTCAGCCGCTAGCGGGTGTTCTGGTCGAGCGACCAGAGGTCCCATCGTCAAGCTCGAACATTACGGCTTCGGTATAGGCCAAATCGCCGAAGCGCGGACGGTGTGGCCCTTTGAAATATTTGGGCACCTTATTGCTGAAATATTTGCCGACCAAACCCGGAATAGGACCGCTTAAATCGATGATCACCAAAGGTCGTCCGCGCGCGGTCAAGTAGCGTCCTATTGGACAGGCAAACTGGATAAAATCTTGAATATCGCGGCAATAGATCAGTTGCGCGCACGATATCACGCCTTTCGCCACCCGTGGCAGGAAAGCGAACGGATGGGCGCCGGTGGATGTTTTGCACCACAAACTCAAACAGCCATGCGCTTTGTGTTTCGCAAGCAGGTCAAGTTCAAATGAATAGAAGTGCACATCCAGAGGAGCATCGATGCTGGTTACTTGGGCGTCGCTGTCGACGCAGCTTGTGTTTAATGCAGGAACGCTGACGAACTGCCCGTCGCTGTAGCGCGAAAACCCCTGAGCTTCGACAATAGGCCGTGTATGCGTTGCCGGCGAAATGTTCATATAGGTAACATTTTGGTATTTGATCGCCTGGGAGACCAGCATCGACGCATAGCTTCGAAACTTCGGTTCGACGTACCAACTCGAGAGATTGCAGCGCATCCGCCATCCGGTAGCCGTCGGAATAGCTGAAAAGATCTGGAGAATGCCCCCGACCGTTGTGCCGTCGCTTTCCAAGAGGTGACCGAATTTCGGAAATCCGGCCGGGGTCGGATGCGTTCTGAGCTTCGTTAGCGCACGTTGCCAATAGTGCCGGCTGCGGACTTTAAATCCTCGCGTCAGAAGATTGACCACCGTCTCGACGTCGGCCTCAGTGATCTGGCGGGCACGGATTTCTGGGAGACGCGAGGACGGCATCTGGAATTGACATCACAGCTCTAATCGACCGGCCTCGACATCATCCGCTGGACTTCCATGCGCGGCCGAACTGGCCATGGCACTACCAAGCTGCCGAACTGCGGTCTACGAAGATGCCGAAATGTCATTAATTCCGCAATTCCGCTCAAAATCTCCGGCTCGGCGCCCCCGCGAATCCGTGACCCACTTCACGGTGGATCCAGCGGCGAAATGGCTCGATCCTTTTTCGCAGTGCGAAGTGACGCGATTGGCCCATCTCGGCCGCGCCGACCGTCCGCCTCCGCGTCCGTTATTAGGGGTCTAGCTGCCTCGCTGGGTCTATTGTCGGGTGCTGGCTACGAATTCTGGGAGTCAGGAGTTCGAATCTCTTCGGGCGCGCCAAAATTCCGTTTTCTTCTCAGAAGATTACTTGCTGGTTCGTCCGTGCTTGGTTTTGGCTAGGATGGACCTGGCAACCGCTGGCAACCAGGCGCAGCCCGTAACTGCCCTTAGTCCGATAATCAATAAAAAAAAAACGCTAAGCGCATCTTTCAAGTCGGCAGGCCGGAGAGGGCTCGGCCCAATCATTAAACGTGTCGGATTTCCCTGCCTCGCCAAGTACCCTATTCTGGGCCTGAACCAGCCTGAAGGAGCGTCTCTCGTGTTCTTCATTCTGTCAAAGACCGTCGGGTTTCTGTTCGTGCCCAGCAACCTGCTCATTGCACTTGGCCTTCTTGGCGCCCTGTTGTGCTGCACGCGCCTTGCAAGGTTTGGCGCCCGGCTTATGGCATCGAGCCTCATTCTTCTTGCGATCGCTGGCTTTTCCCCTCTCGGCCATGCTCTGCTTCGCCAGCTCGAGAACCGCTTTCCCGCATGGGATCCCGCTCGCGGCCCTCCTGACGGCATTGTCGTTTCGGGCGGGGACCATTTCGGCGGAGATTGCCGGGACCCGCGGGACCCTTGGGCTCAATGAAGCCGCCGAGCGCTTTGTAGCGAGCTTGCAGCTCGCCAATCGCTACCCGAAGGCGCGGATTGTTTTCGCCGGCGGAACGCAGACCTACTTTTTCACGGAGAAAACGAAGCTAGCGTCGCCATCCATGACTACGCAGAACTTGGCATTGCCCCAAACCGCGTATTCGCCGAGCGGCAGTCGCGCGACACGTTTGAGAACGCTTTATTTTCTCGCCAGATCGCTAATTATCGCCCGGGTGATCGCTGGTTATTAGTGACATCGGCCGCGCACATGCCGCGGGCCATGGCCACATTTCGCGCTGTGGGATTCCCCGTCGAAGCCTACCCGGTCAATTATCAGACGACCGGATTGCCGCAAGATTTCCTCCCCTCAGGCAAGCTCAGCTGGGGCTTGCTGTTTACCGATACTGCTGTGCATGAGTGGGTTGGCCTCTTGGCCTATCGCGTCAGCGGCAGGACGTCAGTAGTCTTTCCACAGCCCTGACTGTCCAACCTACCTCCGCGGAAGCACGCGACGGCTGACTTAATCGCGCTATTTTTGGACATGCGCGGAGCGCTGCCCGGCCGCCCTATTTCGAGACTCGCCACTTCTTGTGGGGATATCTTTTAGCGGCATGGGGGGTGAAGCCGAAGCGGACATGGGAGGTGCGTCGCAGCGTGACCTGCGGCTCACTTGTCATCCCCGGTAGAAGTCTCATACTGGGCCGGCGGGAGTGCGGAGTATGCGCCTATTTTGGAACGCCCTTTGGTTTGTTGCCGTCATTCTTGCGGCAGCACTGGCCAAATTGCTGTTCGATAACATCCTCTACGAGAGACGCCAGCCATGTCGCCACAAAGTTATCGCGCTAAAGTCATCAAGCGTCTTTTTCTTCAGCGCAATCCATTGCCGATCATTGTAATTGCCCTTTCCGTGGCGCTAACTTCTGGCCCAAGTGCTTCCGAAGATCGGAAAAAAGTCTTCAGGAGCTTTTGACGATGATTAACTATCTAAGCATCGCAAAAACCTTCGAAGACAGGGCGTATGAGCTCATTGATGATCGGGCACCCAAAACCCAGGCTGACGGTCCAGATGATTTTATGGCCCGATTGAACGATCTTCAAACAGGCTACTATTCGGTGCTAAATGGGTTTCCCTACATACTGAGGATACTACGAAACACTCCCGATGTTCAGGCTCTTACAAAAGTCGAAGTCATTCCTGACTGCCTGGAGCGTACTAGGTCTTTATATGCTGAGATAAAGAGGATCAACGAACACAAGAGTTCGGACGTGGTTTTTACCCTCGAGAATAATACAATACTGGCGGAATGGCGCGCCGGCATTCCGGAGTGTGATAAATGGATTTCGGACAGGCTTGATGCGACAAAGAAAAAATACATCGAGTATGGGGGCCACTAGCTGGTTCGTAGGTGCGCGTGCGCGCCGCATTAGTATTTGCAAACCGATTTTAGCCGTAGGATCGCCGTGTTGACAGGGTGACGAGCGCATGAGCCGCCGCGCCAGCCGCCTGCCTTCGTGTCCGTTGTCGGAGGTCTAGCTCCCGCGCGGGCCTATGATAGGCGCGGCAGTTGATGACCCAAAGCGACCGTTTGCCACCATAAATTTCCGCATTGCGAAAGGTTTGCTCGATCCTCTCATCAGTTGTCATTTGCATGATGAATGCACAGCGAGGCCGAGCGACTTCCCGGTTTTAAGCGTCGTTTATGGCGGGCAGATGTGATCAATCTCAAAAACGTCCGCGAAGGACGGTGACCAAGCGATATACGATGCCAGATTCCGGCCCCTTTCAGCTTGGCCCGCGCGCCTTCAAGTCCGTTATCGGAGGCGTCTTAGCCGGCCGTGCTGGTTATCATGTCAGCGAGTCAGTTTCCTGCCACTTCGGTTCGGTTGTCGGCGAGCTAGCTCATATACAGAAGCGGACCTCGATGGGTTAACGTCACATTAACGCGGTGCATTGGATGCTCACCGAGACAATAACTGTCTCGGAGACGCCGCGATGCTACCTGAACAGCGTGTCGAGGACGAACCCTGTCCTGTCACTGATCAAATGCTGGGTGAGATTTATCGCGCTAGCGCGCATGGGCTGAACGAACTCATCGCGACCGTCCCTTCACCAGCGAGGGCTTTGCTCGCTGTCTTTTGTTACCGTAGGGCCCACCTTGCTTCGATTGGACTGGCGATTGCGGCAACCTGCGAGGAAGACGATCTAACATCGTTGGGGGGCAACGCTGGCGCGATGCTATTCGAGCGATCGCGCAAGGCCCCACAGTCACAACTCGCTGATGGCGGCCCCAGTAACCGCCGGAAAATCACTGTGGCGGTCGGGCCACTACGCGCGCCAATCCCAGACGCAAACAAAGAAGATTCGCCATTGTCGTTTTTCCGCAGCGCAAGAGCGCGTTTATGGCCCATGACCGACGAGGAGACGCCGCGTTCTGATTAAGCTATCCGCTCTGCAAGACAGCGGCTTTTGGGCGAGTTACTCTGGAAACAACTCTCGCGTCAATGTGTCGAGACACATCAGAAGACGATGCAGCAGCGAATGCCTTACGTAGTGCAGTTTCCTTGCGATCTCATTCAATGACTGGTCGTGGAGTAATAGCCGGCGGAACAGGTCCATATCATTGACACTGAGGAGCGAGGAAACCTTGCAAAGTAGCTGGGAGTCCTGCGCACGCCAGATCAACCGATAGCGACGCGCTGCCATCAACTGCAGCGTGGAGATTTCACCACGAACGGCTAATCGGCTAATTTCATCCAGAGGCATGTGCGCCGGATCGAAGCGCTTTCCCGTAATTTCTTCATATTGGTCAAGTTTCACTTCCTTAGCTCTATTTGCGCCAGTTCGAGTTTTGAGTTTGCTTTTGGCGACAAGTCGCCCGACCCGCCGTGAAATAGCGGTCTTCGTTACACCCTCGCAACGAGCCAAATCAGAAATTGTAACCCAGCCAGAGTTCTTGGGGTCGGAAGGTGGGAAAGTGCCGCAAAGGCCATCGCTCCCTTCTTCTCGACGAAGCATGGTAATGCTCAGCTCAATCGCAATTTTATAAATAGTAGGATCGAAAACAGCGACTGCTACGACAATCCCCATTTTGAACCAAAAGGGATATTGGGGTCCGAGATCATCCTTCGTCGAAGAGACGGCGTTTTTTGCTGCTTGTTGCGCTGCCCTCAGCCTAGCCAGATAGCATGGCGTTTCACCCACAGTCTTCTCGACCAGATATTCCTCATACTCTTCTTGTTGACGGGCTAGTACGGCCGCAACCCCTCGTCCTTGCAAATTGACCAGTGGAGAAATTGACTGGATATTTTCCATGGTTGGCCCGTGAGCCTGATGCTGGGGCATAGATTCCACCAACCCGATCGGACGTCGCGTCGGTCTCGTTTCCAAACCATTGCTTATGCGATTTGGGCATTATTATCGTTAACAAATGTCTAACGAGGCCGTTATTCGGTCGGGGGCTACGACAGGACGTCTTATGGCCCGGAGCAACCGATGTTGGGCCACAACCGAATGTCCGCTTTCGGGCCGATAGTTCGAGCGGCTCAGGGCGAATGATTTTTCGCGCTTCGCCTTCTAGCTCGCTCCGTGCGAGGTCGCCTGTGCAGTCGTAACTGGCGACGAGGCCGTCGACCTTAAATCCCGGCGGCCTTCGCTCATTCATTCGGCCGCGTGCTCGGTGGGAACAGCCGACGTCGAACATCGCCCCAGTCTGGCGCTGGGCGCATCGCAATCTGCTGGTCAACCGCCTTTTTTGCGTGTTGCTCCGCCGTCAAATCATCCGGGCTCACGGTCGCTGGTGGTGATAATGCACGCTTGGACGTGCCGTGGGTGATGGCCACGACCCGCCACCCTTCTTGCTTCTCATCCTCTTCGAGATCGATGAAATGGTCACGGTAAAATGCGCGGATAGTTCTCACTCTCAAGCCCTTGTGATTGCGCGTTGCAGGATGGCAGTCAAAGTCATCCAGATGCGCGTTTGGGGCATCGGTGCTCCGGAGCGACGTGTGAGTCGCCGCCGCACGGCCCGGCCCTGAACCTCAAGTCATCGCATCCCGTAACGATTTCCTAGTACTTTCCGCTTAAGAACGCACGGTGAACAGGTGCGCTATGTGGACGGCATTGACGACGCGCAAGCCAGCCGGGAGCGTCAGGCGGCGTGACGGCGCGCGCGCTTTTCTGCGCAACGACTTTGTCCGCAACGACAAGGGCGCCACCGCGGTCGAATTCGCGCTCGTCGCGGCGCCGTTTCTTGCGCTCCTTGTCGCCCTCCTTCAGACAGCGATGGTGTTCTTTGCCGCCCGGATGCTCGACGAGATCACCGAAGAGGCGAGCCGCTACGTCCTGACCGGGCAGGCTCAAACTGCGAACATGAGCGCGTCCCAATTCCGCACTCACGTCTGTACGGGAGATGCGGTCCTCACCAAGCTGGTAAGCGCGTTGTTCACGTGCAACAATTTCCTAATCAATGCGCAAAGCTATTCGAACTTTGCTGCGGCCAATACTAACGATCCGATCGCCGGCTTCAATGGGAGCAATCAAGCAGTCGATTCGAACGGCAACGTGATGACCATGGTATGGGCCCCCGGCAACCCCGGTGACATCGTGGTCCTGCAGATAATGTATCAATGGCCGGTGATAGGCGGTCCCCTTGGCTTCAGTCTGTCAACTCCCAACAGCAACGGCAATCAACTCTTGATGTCGACCGCGGTTTTCAAAAACGAGCCGTACTGATGAACCGGACGAAGATGACGGTGCGCGCCGCATCAAATTCGCCATCGGTCCTGCGCCGCTTCGCCCGCGATCGCGACGGCGTATCGGCGACGGAATTCGCTCTTATACTGCCGCTCATGCTCACGCTCTATATCGGCAGCGTCGAACTCGGCGATGGAATCGCGATCAACTTCAAGACGACGCTTGCGGCCCGCACCGTCGCCGACGTGGCGTCGCAGTGTGGAGTGTGCACCGTCAACAATACCGGAAATAACGGCACCATCGATGCAACGACGATGCAGGCCATCCTGAACACGTCCACCAAGGTGCTGTCGCCCTATAACCAAGCGCCCTATTCGACGTCCAACGTGGTCATCACGCTCTCCGAACTTAAAATCTCTACTAATCAAACTCAGGGCACGGTGCAGTGGAGCTGCTCGCTGAACGGTACACCGCGTCCGTTCGCCACGACGGTCAACATACCGAACAACACGCAACTCAATCAGCTTGCAGCGGATGCCTACGTTCTTTATAGCGAGGCGAGCTATCCGTACACGCCGTCGCTGGGTTACGTGATCACCGGCACGATCTCGCTCAATCAGAACTCACTGTTCTTTCCGCGATTGGCGACCCAGATAACGGCGCCGACCTCATCCCAGCTCGCCCTCTGCAAGCCGTAACTTTCGACGCGCATACTGGCCCACGACCTTGCCGCGCGGCAAGTACTCCGGCAGGGCGTCCGGCAGGCTGACATACACTTCAATTGTAACGCTCGCGGCGCGGCTCGACGGCACCGCGCCGAGTAGTCCGCGGGCCATCCGCGTTGCAAAAGGCCGTCATGCCTTATTTTGCAGGTGCACCCGATTAGGTCGTGATATCGCGGACGAACCTAAACTCCGCGGCTGCCGGGAGGCCGGCGCGCAAGCTTCACTGCGTCAAGCGCGCGGTGGCGACCGAGGCTTGGAACAATGCCGTCATCGCCGTGGTGATGTCCTGGTCAGTCGTCACGGCGAAATACAAACCGGGCGACGCGCAGCTCTGCAGATTGGGACCGATCTTGGTCTGATACGGCGCCACATAGGAGTTGTACCAGGAATTGCTGCCGTTGCCTGATGCCGGCAGCGGCTCATACACCGTGTACAGAATTGCGATGAAGATGCCGCAATTCTTGATGGTGGTGCACAACTGCGTGTCGAATTCCTGCTGACAACGGCTCCCCGTCTCCGTCTCCTTGCAAATCGTCTGCCACGTGTCAGACAGCTTCTTGTCCTCGACGCCGTCGGTGACGATGAACAGCACCTCTTGTGGTGTGCTATTCGCCGCACCTGTACCGGGATTCGGCATCAGAGTGTTCATCTGAGACATGGCCGTATCGAATTCGGTGTCCTGGTCGCTATTGTTATTTTGACACGCACCGTTCTGATAGGGTCCCAAATAATTGTTGCTGCACACCAGGATGACGTCGACGGCGCTCGCCGCCGTCCCTGCAGCCGAAAGGTTGTTGGAAGGGGTGCAGCTCGAGGTCGAACAGCCGGCGGGGAAGACTGGATCGATGCCGGCATTGGCGAACGTGAAGATCGCCATCTTATAGGCAACGTTAAACTGGGAATTCGTCGTCTGATACTGCTGGGCAGAGGTCATCAGCGATGGGTGGCGGCGGCCACATTCTGAATGCGCAACGTCACGCCGAGATTTTTCGCAAGAGTGTAATTGTCGATCTGTCCGCTGTTGCCACTGACGATAGGATTGCCGGCGACATCACTCGATGTCGGGTTGGTCTCGTGGCAGCCGAACGCGCAGCCGCCCTGGGCCGTGGTGTTATTGTTCATCGTGGTGATGCCGGCCGTGGTGGCCGCCAGCGCCATTGACGGCGAATTGTCGAGCAGCAGATAGAAATTCATGTTGGGCGGGATCGTCGAGCTCGTTTGGGCCGATCCGCTGATCGGCCAATATTGTTGCGCCGTCCCTCCGTTCAGCAATCCCAGCACATTCGGAAACGCATTGACTCGAGTTCGCGGTATAGCTGACGTTCACGTTTCGGGCGAGGCCGGTGTGAGTGACGGTAACGATCGGCTGCGATGGATCGATGTTGAGTTGCGGCACGGTCGCGGCTTGCGCTGTGAACATGTTCTGCGCCGCCGTAATCGCGCTGGCATCCGACTAATTCATCATGCCCGGCGCCACCGCAGCAAGCGCGGCGGCGTCCGCTGCGGCATTGAGCTTTACCCGTTTCTGTGTTGCTGCCGCGAAGTCCAGCCCCATCCCGGCAAAGAAAATGATTGGGATGATCGACAGTGCAAAGGTCAACGCCACGTTGCCGTCGCGATTGCGACAGAGCCGACCCGTTAAATCACCAAGCATGGCTTTCACTCGTTTGGCGGTTACAAAATTCCGGATTTGCGCATTTCGTTAATAGTTGAAAAACATTGATTAATTATTGCCGCGCTCGCATAAGCCGCCCTTTTCGAGCCGCCGCATGCGGCGGCACTAGCCAAATGGCACAGCGACAGCCGCTCCGTGCGAGTACCGCTTGGCCGAGGCCTAGGCGGCGCGCAGGATATATTTGCCTGCGCCGGCATTGAATTATGGCCATTGGGTCGGCGCAGACTGAGGAGGTGACCGAGACGCCTGGCTGCTTTTTCTGCGATGCAAAATGTCGCTAATGGCTTAAAGCGGACATCACTCGGGCCTGCTTGCTGTGGTGCACAACCTTTCTGGCCGCCGCTGGTTTGGGAGGGAACACTGCCCGACCTCCCATTAACTGGACATTGCTGCGCTTAGCTCTCTCCATCCGCCGGTGCGGAAATGCAGGCGATTGCTTTGCCGGACCAGGTGTCATCGCGCTAGTGGGGGGCTTCTTAGGTTTTCGTTGGGCTGTATTTTTCGGTGGAGGATTCACAAACCGATTAAAACATTTAAGACGCTCGTCCTCTTCCTTTACAAAGCGGCAATCTTGCACTGTCTTGGCTGGAGTAGAAACCGGCTTCGGTGCTGGCTCCGCTTTTCTCGTCATAGCAGTTTAGGCGTTCTTTACTTTGATCTTCAATGTCAAGGCAGGTCCGTAGCGTCTCTAACGAAACTTGCGCCATGGCGAAAGTCGAGAGGTACATTTCGGCGACGGCGACCAAAATAAATAACGCCTTCATAAAGTGCTCCCGTTTGGAGGTCGTTCAGCGAAAAGGAGAACCTACATCAAAGGCAGTAGCATGTCCGCTGATGGCCTTAGCGAGCGTCACTATCGGGGAAGAGCTGAAATCGCCCTCAGCGCTCGAAACGCCTCTAACCCGAAGCCGACATTTGCCACCTGATATTGGTGTACTGCACAACATAGCCCCTTTAGCTCCAGGTGCTCTGCTAAAAAGAACGCTACCCGGCCGACTGGCGGTGGAATGGCGCTTCACGAGACTGCGCCGCCCCTGACGACCGATACGAAGCCCAAGCTCTCCGTAAAATAAAGAGCAGCATAAAATTAAGGTGTCTCCATCCATCTCTGTAACGTCTGAGGTGAGGCGGGCGCGTGCGCCCGTCCAAACTCAGAGTTGTTGAATCTCGTTGATTTTCATTCCAAATACTGTGGCTTTGATCACCATCTCCGACGCGAACTCCATTCCAGTCGTCCGCAGATCCATGCGTATAAAAGCCTCCTTAGAAAAGGCGCGAATACCGCAGCAGAAATCTCTCGAGGGGCAGCCAAAGAGCAATCGGCCAACACCTGTCAGAAGCGGGTTTCCTATGTATCGGTTCTGCCATGGCATCGCGCCCGGTGCAATTCCACCCAGAAAGCGATTACCCATGATCAGATCTGCACCAGCACGAAGCTTCTCAACGAAGTCCATTAGATCAGTGAAATCGTAGCTGCCGTCCGCGTCGGCCATAATGCAATACGTTCCTCGAGCCGCCATAACTGCACCGTAAAGCGCAGCACCGTATCCTCTTATGGGGACATTCACGATCCGAGCGCCACACTTTCTTACTATCTCCTGGGAGCCGTCGGTAGAGCCGTTATCGCCGACAACGATCTCGCCGGAAATGTCTGAGCGTTCCAAGAACGATCGTGCCTTAGTGATGCAGGCTTCAAGGGTCTCCGCTTCGTTCAAACACGGCATTACAATTGTGAGTTCTACGGACATGAAAGCCTCTCATGAGACCCAGCGGTCGGTGTCGCCAAAGCGCGGATATGAAGCGCCGTCTATCGATGCTGGTTGCCTTGCCCCGTCGCCGGGTCCGCCCGCTGCAGCGAGGGGAGTTATATCATCTCCAATTCGGCAGATCTGTGACCAGGATCCCCGGTCCGACGGCGAAATGGCTTGCTGCTTTTGCTGCGGGTGCGTACGGCAGTTGTTGGCCCATCTCGGACGCGCCGGTCGTGGACAGCAGCGGCAGTTATGGGGCATGACCGGACACCCCGCCATTGGCCGTCGAGGCAGTTACCCGCCGGTGGCGTCAGTGCCCACGTTCGCATCGACTTTCTCAGTCGGGAGGTCCAACCTCGGGACTCCAAGTACGGCAATAATTAGCAAAACGTTCCAAGGCCACGAAGCGAACAAGAAAACGAGAACGAAATAGGCGGTAAGCCACCCGCGAAACCGCTTGGTGGTATCGTGCCTGATCCAGCTGTCACAAGATCTCGAGAGCATCCCAATATCTCCAGAGCGATGCTAGCGCGGGATGGTCACGGCAGCATGATGACTGCGGCCCCCGATAGCGAATGGGCTGGGTGTGGTCCCGACAGAGGATGCGTTTCCAGCCACAATGCGCGGGCCGCAACGGTCGGATCTATTCCTACCGCCTGCCACCACGCGGCTTCGTTGCCGTGGCGATGCACCTCGCGATGGTGTCCGCGACACAAGGGCACAGTGAACTCATCGCTGACCTTTCGGCCGAGTGCCCGGCTTTGCGTAAAGCGCAGGTGGTGGGTGTCACAGGGCTGGCGGCCGCAAACCAGGCAAGGCCGCTTGGCCACGTGTCTGACGTGCTCGCGGTCGCGAACCCGGCGCGGCTCCGACAATGCCAACGCGCTCTTATCGATAGCTTTCGATCGCGCCCTGTTCTTCGACTTCGCTGGTGGGGAGCTCTGCACAGTCGAAGGCTGCGTGGGATCCCCTGCCCCCTGCAGGTTATCTGTGTCAGGCGTGGCTAAGCTCGCAAGTCTCGCTTGGAAGCTCTCCTCCACGCGCAGGACATCACCTGCCGTCAGCTTGTTCTTTTCAGCGAGCGACCGATGTGCCCAAAGCGCGGCTTCGTCGCCGTCTGCAAGTTCATTGATTTCTCCAAGGAGGCGATCGCGCAGTGCAGCCGACGCTTCGTCCCTCAGGGGTGGTTCGGAGGGTGTAGATTGAAGTTTGCCATTGTGGCGGGCAGCGGGGAATTGCGGAGCATGGCGGTGACCACCATTCAGCCGGCTGCTGCCGCCTGCCTGTGGTTCATTGGGCTTCGATCCCTGCTGTTCCGGTGGCAAGAGATCAGGAGCATCGAGATCATCCTCGCCGGCAATTCCGACCAACGTGAACAAGGCATAGCGCCGCGCATAGGTCAGTGCTGCCCCCATCCGACGTGGGGTCGCAGTGTCACTGACAGCGCAGACCGGCCAATCCGAAGCGATCCATTCTCCCGACGCATGGGCCAGCACGGTCGTTAAGTTGACGACGCCCGCCGCCTGATCGATCGCGGTCGTCTGCACGGTGGCGATCTCATGCTGGCCCAAGGTTTTGCGCACAATATCGAGGCCGCTCGATAACGAGGCATAGCGGAACGTCTGGTCCGCCCTGCCCCGTTCGTCCGAGCGGATGGTCGCTGTCAGGGATTTTTCTGGATTGACCAGTTCGGCCTGCGCTTTGGCCAACGCTGCAGCCAGGTTGGCGATTGATGGACTGGACCTATGCATGGCCGCCCTCCACGCTCAGGAGATCAAAGCTCACCGCCCCCGACTTCGAACGCTTGGCCCGGATGCCATGACCTATCGCCTCCTTGGCATCCTCTGGCATCAAACCCTTCAGTTCCGCCTTGGCCTGTTCATGTTCGAGGTGCGCCGATCGGGTCCGCGAGAACGTAGCTGCGAACTCCGCCCAGGCATTGGAGGCGCTCATGTCGACGATGCGGATCGCCTCGATCCGCGGCTTAGGCGGTTCGACGCCAAACAGCCGAGGCGTCTCGCCACTCTCGACACAGCGCCAGAACTTCCGCTCCGCGGTGACGATGAGGTGCTGGTAGAGCGGATCGGCATGAGCCGTGATCTCCACCCATTTGCCGCCCCCGGTGATGATCGAAAGCACCGCCGACTTTGCCGCCACCACCCACATATTGTGCTGCAGCTGCGGCATGTACTTCTCGGCGGCCGCTTCCTCCGAGAATGACCACGGCAGCATGAACTTGGCTTCGAACACCGCGCCGCTGGCCTCGACCCGCCCATCCAGCGTCGCCGCCATCCAGCGGACTGCCGGATGCCGGACCCGTCGCTGGATGTCGATGATGACCTGGCCCGAATTGAGCTCGTACCAGCGCCGATTCAGATCCTCGGTGACCGCCCCGAGCTGGACGATGAGATTGCCGGACAGGTCCTCCGGCTCGACCTCACCGCGTTTCTCCCGCCACAGCCGCACCAGGGCGACCTCATCATTGCCCATGACGATCCGGGCGTCGGAGCCGCCGATGAAGGAGCGGCGGCTAGAAAGTGTTGGGTTGCCGATGCTGCGGATTTCATATTGCTTCTCCGGGCTTATAATTCGTGCTTGGGCGTAATCACCCTGTATGGGGTGAAATAACCCATCTGGGGTGAAAAGTCAACGTGAAAAACGCCTCGCTTGCGAGCGCCCAAATCAGAGCGGCGCGCGCTCTTTTAAGGTGGAGCGCCGTCGATCTCGCACGACAGTCGCGCTTGGGCGTGAATACCATCAGACGTGCGGAGGTCGCGGATTCGGGGACTTCGTTAACCGCCGCCAATGAGCTGGCGATCCGCAGTGCCCTAGAGTTTGCCGGCGTAGAATTCATCGACGAAAACGGCGGCGGCCCGGGGGTCCGGCTGCGGAAGCGGCAACACAGAAAGGGCTAGTGGATTTAGCTATGTCGCAGGGCGGCAACTCAGCATGCATCCTCTTGCCCAAGGGGCCATATTGTGGTAGATCTACATGTTGTAATGGTAGATTGGTGTACGACATGGGCCTCAACATCAAAAACGACGAAACGTATCGGCTCGTGGATGAATTGGCGAAACTCACCGGCGAGACCATGACCGCGGCAGTCACGGAAGCGGTTCGTGAGCGCCTTGATCGAATACGCCGCGTGCGGGACGGTCGTCTCGCCGATCGCCTACTGACTATCGGGAAAGATTGTGCTGCGCGCCTAAAGGAGCCGTTCAAATCGGCCGATCATGGCGAGTTGCTGTACGACGACCGCGGGTTGCCCCGATGATCATCGACACCTCGGCGCTCGTGGCTATTCTTCGCGACGAACCGGAGGCCGAAGTTTGCGCACGCGCAATCGAAAGCGCTGCCATGCGCCGCCTCTCGGCAGTAAGTTTTGTTGAAGCCGCGGTCGTCATCGATGGTAGCCGTGATCCGATCGCGAGCCGTCGCTTTGATGACCTCCTCAAAGAGGCTGAAGTCCTCGTCGAACCGGTCACCGAAATTCAGGCACGGCTCGCCCGGGATGCCTATCGCGATTTCGGCAAAGGCAGCGGACATCCGGCAAGGCTGAATTTCGGCGATTGCTTCGCCTATGCGCTTGCAAAGGTCACCGGTGAACCGCTGCTGTTCAAAGGTGCCGATTTTGGGCACACGGACATCATGCCGGCGATCGCATGAGGACAGGTTACCGGTACTGTTCGGTCCCGGTGCTACTGCGTGCACGCCGCTCGCGCGCCCGCCGGCAACACAAAAAGGACTGATGGGGTTGGCTATGCTGGGGAAAAGTAGAATTGCGAAACGAAGCCAATTTGCCGACAGGCTTCAACTAACGGCAACTATATGAGCAACGGCGCCAGGAACCGATCATTTGGTCGATGAAATCAGTGCGCGTGATTGTCGCATCATGTCACGCAACTTCTGCCGTTCCTCGATGGCTTACTGTACCTTCGCGTTCAAACAACAGTCATTTTGACTTTACGAATCAATTGACGCGATTGTCGCAACAGGTCTCGCATTTGCTGGCGTTCCTTGAGGGCTCCGCCGGTAAACAGGCCGTGCTTTAAGGCATTCTTATTGCCCGGAGGGGCGCCGGATCCAAAAGCCCCGCCATGCATGCGGCAGCGTCTTTTCCCGCTCACTGCTGGAGACATGCAGGGCCTGCCGGACCGCGTCCTCGCCCCGCAACGCGGGCTCGACAGCATAATGCGGGTGTTACGCGAATGGGTGCCAGTCATTGCATTCTTCGGCGACGGGCCGGCACTTTTACACCGTCCGGCTCGCCGATGATCGGCATTGCCGAATGCTGCTGATCAGTAAGTGCTCGAGGACCAGCCGTTGGATTGTTTGGTGCCGTTTGTGGATTGGCATGAGTAACATTACCGACAATCGCCTGACCGCCTGGAGCCACGTGCACCGTCGTCGACGGCTCGCCACTCCTCCGGTAGCGTTCCGATGCCTCCAACTGCTTGCAGTACGTTCGAGCGAACTGATTGACACCACGGTCAGTAGTGTCCTGTAGTACTGACAACTCTTTGATGAGAGCAGTAGTTTTTTCGATGAGGAAAGGGCTTATATCAATCAAATCTCTATCCAAGTACGAAATTCGTTTTTGAATGCGAAGTGAATTTTCCAGCTTTCTCACCTGCACCATAGAGCCGGCGGCCATATGAAATAAAAGCAATGCGTGGGACCCGTCTTTCGGCATTCCAACTATCATCATTGAAAGCATAAAGTTGAGATCGCTTTCGTTGATTTGATCGTACGATTCATCCAAGATTCGCCAATCCGCACAACTGACCTAACAGGCCCGTATAACAATCATCATCCATAATTCCGAGTGCCTCTTTGATAAGCGCATGACCGACGACACTGTCAGGATGATCCGGCTCGACCCTAAACCCTCGGTAGTCGGCCACTAACTTGATGCGGGGTGCAGAAGGCCGCTCCTTCTGTCGCTGCGCTTGCCTATCGAGCACTGCACGCTCGGCATCCGTAGGTTCGTATTTCGGTGCAGAATTAGGAACTTCGGTCATGGCGCAGTCGGCATCTCCAGGCCGGGCTTCGTTGAAGCGCGGTGCAGGAGGCTGCTCCTTCTGTCGCTGCGCTTGCCTATTGAGCGCTGCACGCTCGGCATCCGTCGGTTCGTCTTTCGGTTCGGAATGCGGTGCAGGAAGCCGCACCTTCTGTCGCCGCGCTTGCCTATTGGGCGCTACACGCTCGGCATCCTTCGGTTCGTATTTCGGTGCAGAATTAGGAACTTCATTCATCGCGCGGTCCTCCAAGACTGGTTTGGGTTGATCCGTTTGTGTGTGAACTTTGGGGAATTCAGGAACATCACGCGATCATGGACCGCAATTCCAAACATACAATATGTGTGGTCATGCGAGGTTAACGACGCTACAGCTTGGGGTGTCGCGTCGATAAGCCGAATACTATTACGAGTCTCCGAAGTCCCAGCTTTCGTACCTTGCATGGGGTTGATTTCCAAAAAAAGGATTCACCCCAAAGGTCCCACTCCTTTGGCAGATTAATTGCCGTGCAGCCTTGGCCGTTACAGTGGTTTTGACGGAGTAGGCGCTGCGGGAAGTGCCGGTGGCGGCGACTGCGGCACAGCCGGCGGAAATAGTTCTGGGGGCAACGTGCTGACCACGGGCGCTGCACCTTTTAGATCGGTGGGCCGCGGCAATTCGAGTGTTTCGGTCTGACTGCCCTTTTGTACTGTCGCAGTCCTATGGACGACCGATTGTAAAATCCAACCGCCAAGACCCTCGCCAGAACGCAACCGCACCGGGTTGCGCGTCGCGTTGTCTATAAACACCGCCACGCTGATACTTTCGCCGGCTGCAGTCCCGATCAGCACGAAGTTGGGATGCTCCGGTGCTGGCGGAGGCGGGGGCGGCGGCGGCGGGGGCGCGGCGGCCGGAGCGCGGACGACGATCGGGTCCGGCGGGTGCCGTGACGGAGTGAATAACGGATGGCTGGGTGTCGCCGTAAGCGCACCCAGTGGAATTGCCCAGAGCGGGTTGGCATTGTCGGTCGACGCCCTTTGTGGCTTGGCAGAAATATCCGGCGCCAAGATGGCGGGACGCACAACATTAGGCACCGAACTATCTGTCTCGGGACCGTTTGCAGCAAGCGTAGCGGAGGGAATCCCGGCGAGCGTCCGTGTAGCCAGCCAAAGCGCAACAACAAAGGTGCGTGTGACCCACATGCGTCTCACCGCGCCGCAACCTGCCACTCGCGCTGCGAGCTAGACGTGCCTACGGCCCAAACCGTCGTTTTTAATGCCGATTGACTGCGGCATCTCCGCCGTAGGTCGTCGACAAACCGGAACGGAATTCCCAGCCAAAGACCATACAACAGCCACTGCAGGTCCAATTGAGCAATCTCGCAGCTGAATTCGGAGTTTTCCACACCATCGGCGGCGGCGACCTTAGTAACCGCGCCGGAAATGCGCATGGAACGCACTTCCGATCATGCTGTCGCTAACGCGATCGGCACCGCAGGTAAAGGTGCCATTTGCCACTCTTTCGGGTGCGCCAAAGCAAAGTCGGGCGCAGCCCCCGCTCGATATGCTCAGCTGCTCAGTACGGCCACAAACGAAAGGGCCTCGTCGATCAGGTTACCAAGGCGTTTGACCGATTGGTCCTGGTTGCAACTCGCGACCAGCATAGAAGCGCCTCGCGTGAGACTCTCGGCCAGCAATGCACATCCCTGCCCTGCCAACATCGCAGGACGGATTGTCCCCGAAACAAAGTATGTTTCAACCTTACGTTCCACAGACTGTGAGTTAGACCGATAGTAACTAAACCGGCCGATTGGGGTGCAGGTCGGGAACAATGGTGCGATTCGTTCCGCATGGAAGACGGCGTGGGTCATGCTGCGCTGCAATAATAAACCGAGAGTTGGGGATTGGGCGGAAACTGCACCTGTCGAGGTGAGAATGAGATGTTGATCTCCGTACTAATCAGCCTCCTGATTGGGGTCGTGCTCGGACGACGCTACACGGTCCTGATCCTGGCGCCTGCCTTCATGCTCACTCTTGTCTTGGCCATCGGCACTGGCCTTGCACACACGGATGCCGCCTGGTCGATCGGGTCGACCACATTGGTGGTTATTGTCGGCTTACAGATCGGCTACTTATTCGGCAGCGGAATGCAATGTGTGCTAGGGCTCGGTCGGACCAACCGGCCACGCTCAGAGTCCTTTGCGAGCTCACCGCGACCCCATCGCCCGGCGCATTGAGGGCCGCTCTGAAAAGCAGCTTAAGTATTGGGCCCGATCAAACGCGGTTCGATTGCTGCTGCTTCTGATGTCCGTTTAGACAATCAAAAATCCGCACAATGAATTGAGAGCCTCGGAACGCCGGGGTGGCCTGTATTTACCTTGCTGGTAGCGAGAGTACATGGGGGAGCCATGGCACGCTGCGTAACCATAATACGTAACGCAGATTGCAAATTGAGTGGAGAATCTGAGGCCGCGCGAATTGCTACAGGCGCGAGCCCAAATATAGGGTGCCCAATCAGGCCCGGTCGATTGAGCGCCCTCGTGACACTTATCTTACCAATTCCGTTTGCCAATGGCTCTGCCAAAACGCGTTGTTATCAATGCAAAGGCCGCTTCGGACTAATTCGTCGCCGATTTGCGCTAAAACACTTTTGCTCAAAGCAGTGCCTACAGAACTACCGATCCGATATGGACCGCACGCTATCTCGCCTCAAAGCGTGGACAGATTTTCTTTCTCGAAAGCAATGACAATAATATTTCAGCGCAGGACGACCGTAATTCGATTCTTTGGGTTTGATGCGGCAGACTGGTCGATACTCATCTTTGGCTTGACACTGAGTAGCTTGCTGATGATCGCGCTCCTCTGACCAGCTCCCTCTCGGTCAACAATCAATGAGTTCGAAACGCTCAAGGACGACAATCGGCGCCGGCCTACTCAGCCTAGATTGGCATCATCACTGCGAGCGAGCGCTATGCCGCGGCAGGTGAAGTCCCTCTTGGAATTGGACTCCAATCTCCATGGGACTGCGCCAAACTACCCGACAGGATCGAAGAGTTCGTGCGCTGTCGAAGGACAGATCGAATGCTTCTGGAATGCATGCGGTGCTGAACATTACGAGGCGAGCGCCATGCGCAGAGATGTCCTGCACCACGCAATCGGCGGTGCAAGCGTCGCCAAACAGTTTGGCCGCTTTGAACACCCGGGTGCGATGAATATGTCGTCGTTCCTGCATGTCGCCACAATCGCAGCAACAAATTGATTAAAAGCCAATGTTCAGAGCACTAAAATCTTAATTTATCTTAAACCAAATCCGCTGCGCAGACCGAGGGTTCAAGCTGTAACGCGCGGACGTGCGCCAGTTCGAAAACGATCCGTGGAAATCCCATATTAACAGCCATCGATCATTGAGCCATCCAAGGATCCTATGCATGCGACTCGAGTTAATTCACTTGGACTTTTGTAAGGCCGCGGTTGGATTGACCTTTCTCGCGCTCACGATAAAAGCGAACAATCTGCTGTGCGGTCTCGGGCCTCAGTCGTTCATAGCATGCAAGACAGTAGCCAATCTCGGTCTCGAGAATAATGCGCCTGTCCGCGCGCAGCATCAGGATCGCCTTGACCGTGGGCCATGACAGGCCAACGGCCCGTGACCAAGGCCAACAATCCATCGGATCGTCGCCCGGTCATCAATTTCTCCACATATGAACTTGGCAGATCAGCCATGTTGGCAAGTGTCGACGTTACTTCGGCAAATGCACCGGTGACGGCAAGCTTCCTCAAATTATCGTCGTCAAGCTGATCTATGTGTGGCCGTGTTCTCAGGTCCGACGCCGAGCGACGATCTGCCGACGACGTTAGGGCTTCCGATTCAATACGGCTGGACACTTCCTCGACGACTTCGTGAATTTCGCGGGAAAGTTCCGGGTGAATGGCCTTTAACTTCTCACGGACAGATAGCGAAGCCCTTGCGAGCAACTGACGAAACAAATGGGGCGGTATCTCAGGTCGTTCCGCGATCCGCACTGCCATTCCTTCATCGCCCTCGGTTCGCTGCACGAGGATCGAGAAGCCAGCATCGGACAACTTTGCACCGCGATTTTCCACCGTGCTCATCAAGACCTGTTGGTCGCCGCGCTCGACCAGCACATCAGTAACCACCTCGTTCAGATGACTTCGCCGCGAAATTGCCAGCATATGCCCCTGCCCTTTGATCCTGACATTCTCGACAAGATCAGAATTGTTTAGGCGCAGCGATTGACTCAATACCGGTGCCGCCACCTCGACGGCATCGTCAAACGCGAGAGATCGAATTGTTCGAGGCGGTGCGTTGGCAATTGGCGCCAAGCGAAATGAGAGCAATGCTCGAGCAGAAATCTCTATCTCGGCAGCGAGCCGTGTTATGACATCATCGAATAGCGCGACTTCTTCGTCTGACAGCTCGGGGTGCGCCAGCAATAAAAAGATCCGTCACACGCATCAACATTTGCGTGCGGCGGCTGACTGACCCATTTGCGACGGCGTTTTCGATATCGCTGATAAATTTGAGGTCGGCGCTCATCGGCGTGGATTGCGGAGGTCTGGCCGACAGTGAACAAGAGGTCAGCGGCAGACCATCCCGGTTAAGAGCACCTTGCAAACGATGAAGAGCACCGAGCGAAAGGTACCCATTTTGCGGCGATCTGATCACGGTCGGCCCCCACCTATAGCTTCGCCGCACCGAGTAAATATTAGGTTTACAACTGGTAATTAACTGAGTGCGCGGCCCAACTCAACACCGGGATTGCCCGGGTGACCCCGTCTTGGGAACCTGTCCTTGGCGGTTAGCGCGAACTTTGAAAACGGCACGTCCGGCCACACCATCCCGAGCAACCATTCCATGATCCAAGTATTCAGTGACAGTTGGGCCACCTATTTCGCAATACCTAGCGCGCCAATCGATCGGAATCACCCTTTCGTCAACCCTGCAGCCGTGCGCTCAACGGATAGCAACCACTCGATCACGAATGCGACCGAGGCGGTCGTCCCACCGATCGCTTTCACTTGATCGCGGCAGACCCAACTCATCTTCGGTTTTACCGATTAGCGGCTCGAGCTTCTCAAGCGCGTACAAGAGCTGACCAACTATCTCCAGTACGTGCTTTTTCTCCGTCACTTGCTTCTTGCGATTATTTTCTCGTCCAAGAGCCGCCCGTGATCTGCCTCCGCCGAGTTCATCTGGGCTACGACTTGGTCAATTAGGTCAGTCGCTTGTTTGCTTGTAGCGCGCACCCGCTCCATTGCTCCCTGCCCCATTGAGCTGCTGGAAGGTGAAGTTGATTCGCGAGCAAGTCATCGTCCGAAAAACTGCGTCCACAGATTTTGTTGTCAACCACAACGGCCATCATTGGGCGGTCCCCCTCTAGCCC
Organism: uncultured Alphaproteobacteria bacterium; assembly: GCA_963821175.1. GTDB lineage: Bacteria > Pseudomonadota > Alphaproteobacteria > Rhizobiales > Xanthobacteraceae > BOG-931. The sequence continues at coordinate 199,614 of CAWGCU010000017.1, read as the reverse complement.
GGCGGCGTGTTTGGCGGGAAGTAGCCGATATCGAACATCGCCCGTAGCGCAGATTTGTCCGCTCTCTCATTTTTGCAGATGGGCGAGGAAGGGGGGCAGGGTGCGAAATGCGACATGGGTAAGATCGTTGAACGATGCCAGCTTGTAGCCGTACCGTGCCCAAGATGCGGTAAGCGCTTGTTTGCTGAAGATTGATACGTGACCGTTTCGCGGTCCAATGTACCACCAGTTGAGGCGTTGCGTATCGAAGTCCGCAGGCAGCAGGAGGGTCGTGAAAAGGATAAGTCCCGGGTCCGCGACACATTCAATGATCTGCGCGATACCGGCTTGCGGGTCGGGCAAGTGTTCGAGTGTCTCGAAACATGTCACCAAGTCGAACTTGCTTTCAGGGCGGCGCGAATATTCCGGTACCATCGGATCGTATGTCACTGCCACTGGGAAGCCGTTGGCGCGAAGTGCGGTGCAGAACACGTCGTTGCCGCCGCCGTAGTCGAGCACGCGTGTTTCTGCCTTGAGGGCACCCCATAGACGGGTAACCGCTTCGGCATTCGAGTTTGGCCGCTCAGCTAGGTATTCGGGATCGACGGAGTAATACGCGGCGTTATAGATGTGCGCCTTGAATTGCTCAACACTCCAGTCGTCGAACGCGTCGGTGAACAGAAAGCCGCAGCTACCGCAACGGCGGTAATAAATTGGCGTGCCGCAGAGGGGGAGCTTAACGCCGTTCGGTGTTTCACAATTTCTATTGAAGTCGACAACGCCGTAGAGCGAAGCCGGAGCGCCACCATATCTTGCAGGGCATGGGCTCCGCGGAAGCCGGCTTGACGCTGTCGATCATGAGGGCTCATCGGGGCTGAATAATTCGGTCCCGCCGTTGCAGCCTAGCGAGAGATAACGGTTCCAATCAATGCCATTGGTTCCCGCGAGCGTGCTGCCCGGCCTGTACTTGTCCGATACTCAGTCGTCCCGGCTAGCCGACATCGAACATCGCCCCCATTTACTCCCCGTTCATCGAGTTTAGCCATTATGCCTCGCAATTTTGGAGACGAACAATGGCTGAATACAGACGATTGAAAGGGCGCCGTTCAGGCAAAGATCGGCGCAGCGGGGTTGATACACGTACCGAAGAGGAAAAAAAGCTAGTCGGAGAAAGACGGTCGGGGATCGACCGTAGATCGGGCGTGGATCGGCGATCAAACGTCAAATAAGCCCGCGATCCGCTGTGCTTTCATCGCGAGTATACTCACATTAAGGAAAGCAGGCCAAATTCTCGCCATGCCAATACTGAACGTGATGTGCCCCAATAAGCACCGGCCGTTCTCGACCGGCATTGAGATTGCGGAGGAGAAAAAGGATTCGTCGCCAAATCGGACAACGCTTACGCAGTGTCCTTATTGCAAAATAGTCCACGGCTGGACGCCGGACGCGGCATTTTTTGGCGACGGCAAGACCGCGATGTTAGATTAATCCGGCGGTATGTTCGGCGGGCAGTAGCCTCGCGCTCTGACAGGACACAGCTCATAATCGCGACGCAATTACCTTTGATTCCTGGTGTCCAGCGAATAAGCTGCGTTCATGCGCACGGTGGCCGAGTTCAGAAAGCACGCTGAGGAATGCCGAGAATTGGCTAAGAAGCTGACTCGGGAGGACGACAAGAAGGCCATGGAGTTGATGGCTAAGACTTGGGAGAAGGCCGCTAACGCCCGCGAGCGCGAGCTAAGATCAAAATAGGCGAGCTACACCTCAATCATCCCGGCTGGCCGAATTTGGCGGCCTCGGAATGTCCGGCGCGCATCGACGGGGTGATCGCATGACTGAATTTTGCAGCGGTGCATGAGGAATAGCTTTTGGCCCGTAACTGCCTCGATAGCGAACAGTCGGCGCGGCAGCTTTGTGCGGTACCTGACGCGAAGGCTGTAACGAGTTGATCAAATATATCGAGCGGAAGTTCCAGATCGATCGGGGCAGCGGCGTGTTCGGCGGGAAGCAGCCGACATCGAACATCGCCCTACAGGATTTTGAAATCCTAGGCCGACAACCTGGCGCCCTTATGCGGCGCTGGTCGTCTTATCGGCGCCGGCTAGTAAATGGCGCACAGTAACGCCGCTTGTGTCCATGTCCCCGCAAGATCAAGCAGGCCGCGCTTCTCATCTTCGGTTTCTGCGCAGGAAGCGGATATGATCGCCTCTTTGGCGTATTGCCAGAACTCGTCCGTTCGCGACATGGCACCCTCACAGTGCCCCGACACGTCCCGATCTGATCCCGCTCTAACGCTGCCCTCCTACGGATTTCATGTCGAGAGGCGAGTACGGAATCGTACTACAACTTTCTGTGTAATTACGTCGCGGTTATGCCCGCAAACTTAAGCTAACTGTACCTATTTCTTCTTGGGCTTCGGCTGCGGCTGCGGTTGTTGTTGCTGTACGGGCTGCGGCGACGGTGTTTTCGGATGTGGAATAAGGCGCCGTCCCCATATCGGTCGCTTGATCGAACGCCTCGGTAGCTAATTGCGTCAGTTCGTCGGCATATTGAGGGTGTCCGTCGTCGCGTGCTTTCAGCGCCAGCGCGAGCAAGCGCGTCGCCCGATCTCGTAATGGTCCGCGTCCAACATGGGGCACCCGTGCACACCTTGGACCCCAACATCCCGGCCTACGAAAGGTTGCGAACGCAGGGCAAAGCCGCCCCGCTCAATCGTCCCGGCTGGCCGTGTTCGGCGGCCGCGGAGCAAAACCGTCAAATTGCAATTTTGTCGACCAGCGTCGAATCATCAAATTCGCGAACCCTCGCTTCTTCGAAAAGTTGGTCCGCTTTGTCGCTAATGTAATTAGCAAGCTGAATATAGCGATCCTCGCGAGCCTTTTTGGCTAGCGCACGCAGGTTTTCGGCCCGGCGTCGTAAGCCTTCCGCATCGTTCATTACAATCCGTTTGGCGTCATGGCCGGCCAAAAGTGAAAACTCCAAGCCGGGATATCTTCCAGCATAAGTGCTGCCAGACCGTAAAGGATCGCCATTGGGGCCATAGCGGACATTGACCCTCGCGCTCAATCGTCGCGGCTCGATTGAGAAAAGAGACCCCGACCTTTGTCTCGGGCGGGTCGGGCCCCCCTGCCGCTTCGCGCTGGTCCCCCTGGCATCGCCGTGCGGTGAGATACGGCGAAGTCGGTGGTCTTTTGCGCTGGCCATCTAAAGATACCTGGAGCTCGCCCTAACACAAACAACCTGATCGCTAATTTAGAAATCCTTTCTTGCGAAGTAATCCGCCACAAGTTTTCGCCTCAATCGTTTGGGCTCGGAATACCCTTCAGGGGCGCGCTACGATTCATCGAACAAGCCTCGCCAGCCAGCCCACCATCGCCATGAACTGCTCATGGTGGAAAAGGAAATAGATCCCGATTGCCAACGGGATCACCCCGAGAAACAGCTCCCGCATGTTTTTGTTTCTCCCCGCTGCAATAAGTCGGCAAAACCCTCTGAGTCGGTAGTTCTTAGCCGCATGGCTTATCCGACAAGAATGGAGGGGTTGGCCCGAGGTTCACAGCCAAACGCCGTGATAAAAAATCAGGATGATGATGGCCGCCATGATCCCGATAATGATGGCGGTGGCCAGCTGCAGTGGCGGAAACCGGCGCGCCATGGCCGTGCGACTTATGTTGCCCAGGGCTTGATCTTGGGCGCTTCCGCCTCTGCAGCAAGCTTCTCCCGGTTGGCGGCTAGAGCTAGCCAAAACGCGCGATCACGCGCACTCACGGCTTGCTTGGCGGTTTGGCGAGCTCTCTCTGCCTCGTCTCGATATTGTTCAGCGGCGACCCATTGGCGGAAGTCTGGCCAGATTCCCCTTCGGCCGCCCGCGTTCATGCCATACCGCTTTCGCAGCGCAACAGTTCGTCCTGGTCGACGTATGTTTCGACGAACTTGCGCGAGCTGGCAGCCAGACGGCGCCCTGCCAGGCGCCTCGCTACTTCTCGCGCAACATCCTCTGACACGTCCCGCGACCATCCTTCGGATGTATTGATTGCGACGACGCGCAGCGGATTGTCGAATTGGCCCGTCAACAGATCATCGATGATGGATTCGAGGCGGGCGTCGGCCTCGGCGGCCTCGCGATAAACCCTGCCCGCTTTGCCAAAATCGTCGAGCACTATGTACGCGACGACGCCGACATGGGGCACCAAGCCCGGTGTGACACTCGCAAATGACATGGCACGCAACGCTTACTGGACTACCACTGACAGGCTACCCTCCCTGTATGGGATTCAACAAGCGCAAAATGGGGGATGCCCGCCGGCAGGAGGCCGAAAAGGAGGCCGCGGGGCGCCGCGCGACCGATCGCCAGATCCTCGAGGATACCGACCACCTGATCGCCGCCTGGAACGACCGCCATGCCAGGCGGATGCCCATGCTGTTCTCGCCGACCATCGGCGCCGCCACCACCGCCGGCTATTGGTTCCTTCGGGCGCGCTGCCTGCCGCGCTACTGGCGATATCGACCTGCGGACGCTCGACTGGCACCGCGGTGCCGCCGTAGGGCAGCGCACGTTCTTGCGAATTCAGCGGGTGACTGCGTCGACGTCGATTGCGGCGCAGGGGCCCCGGCTCCCGCCGCTTGGCCTACTTCAACTGGCGAGCGTGATCTTATGCACCGACCACCTTCGGCGTTGCATGAGACCGCGATCGCGCAAGCATCTCCGCTATTGTCGTTGCCATACCCCCAATGACACACAGGCGGAATAGGAGGCTTGCCCGCGGCGATCGTGGTGGATCTTTTGAGCAACGGCAGGGGCAAAATTTGCCAACGATACGACGATGATCGCCAAGCCAAGCAGAAATGTGCGCATTGTAATCTCCCCGAATAGGTGGAGTAAGCGGCACAAATTAATCTGAGCCTAAAAGTGAAGCCTGTTTGAGCCGACAGGGTATCGGCGGTGGCTCCTGCGCCGTGAGCGTTCCTGCTGACGGCCTTCGGACATAGGAGCATGGAAGCTTCGCGATTTTGTAGTCTAAGAGCGGCGCTTAGTCGTCCGCCGGCGGCGTGTTCGGCGGGAAGTAGCCGACATCGAACATGGCCCGCAGCAGCGCGGTTTCCGACAGCACGGTCTGCGCCTTCGCAACCACGTCCGCGGCCGAGTCCTTGCCGCGGGCAAGATGATCGTCGAGCAGCCCCTGGACCTCGGCCACGCGCTCAAAGATTGCCAGCGCGGCTTCGGGCGTGGCATCGGCCGGCAGCTTGGCGATATTCGCAGCAACCTGACGCGCCTTTTCACGCGTGAGGAGCTTCGCGACCCCTCGTCGAACGGGATCATCCTCGTAATAGACGTAAGCAAGCGCCTAGCCGGCCTGATCCCACACGATGATACAGCCGTGGAGTTCTTCGACGGAACGTGAAGGTGGGGCGCGGAGAGGCATAGCAATCTTACAACGTCATTGTCGTTGCGTCCGCCTTGAGCATTCCACATGTGGGCGCGCGGCACTGTGCCTCACGTCACACAGCTTGGCGCGAGGATATGGGCCTCGCGCTTGTTCAAATCTTCGATGGCAGCGAAATGCGATCAATCAGCGTCGGATCTCGTCACCACAAGATCCGGCCGTGCGTTTTCCAAAGCTCTCGCCTTGCTGGAGGCCGCCCGCGCCACACCATCCCGAGCAACCATTCCATGATCCAAGTACCAAGAACCCAGCCAAGGGCCATAAAGAATCCCCACACGAACCAGACCAGTATCGCGTTTGCAGTGATGATTGTGAACATAATAGTCTCCTTTGATACGTCCTGGCGGAATTCCTGCCAACGCGCAAATGGCCAAAATGTGCCGCCTATCTCGGGCGCAATCTTTGCCGGAGGCGCGCTCGGCGCGGTCGTAGGAGCGTTCGCTGGAGGTTGCGTCGGCGTTGTTGCGAGCGCTCTTGTAGGAATGGTGGGATGCGGCGCGCGCGCTGAAGCGATGATTGATATCGAGGCCGCTCACAGCGAGCGGTGTCAATTCATTAAGTACCGGGCCGGCCCTCGCTTGTCCGAAGCCGCACTACTGCGGGCGATGTTCGACGTCGGCTACTTCCCGCCGAACACGCCTCGGAACTTTAACTGACGAACAGCGCCTGGACGTAGTGTTAAAGACGCGATTTCATCGGGCGTCAGCCGCCGGTCTGTTAGAACTGCAGTCCATCCTGGCGGAAGACGCTGCTGCACAATAGCAACTGCATCGGCCTGCTCTGTCGCAGCGGCCCAATAGATAGTCATGTTCCCCTTTGAGGTGGCGACGACATGGATAAAGTCGCAGGCTCATTCGCCATTGAAATCACTACGACTGTTGACGCTCAGCGCATTAGTCTGCCGCGGATTATGGCGAGCTATGGGTAGCAGTTTGTTACAATGTTGATCGGTCGCCCCAAATTTGGCGCGCATAGCAGGGACAAGCGCCGGCCGGCTCGGCGTGATACGCAATCGCGTTTAATTATTGAAGGTGAGCCCCGCCGCCGTTCAGCACATTGGGGGGTGTCACAGGGGGCTGAGGAAGTCCCCTCGGCGCCAGGGCTCGGCTCAAGGCTAACACAGGTCAGCTTTGCCGGGGAAGCGCGGGGCGAGCATTCGGCCGGCCGCCCAAAAGAAGGGCCCCGACGGGCGGCCGGCGGCTAAGTCGGGACGTTGAGGTGCGCGTCGCTGGCAATGCCACGCGCAAAGCGATCTAGCATTCCAATTGTGAAGCTGCCGCGACAGCAATGCGGACATTCGCCGGGCCCCCCATCCAATCTATCGGTCTATCCTGCCCGCATCGTTATAATGCGCCGCATGATCCCGGACGATTTGTACGATTTCGTCCTCATAGGAGCCGGTGTGCTCGTTGTTTGCGTGCTTATCGCATACAGCCCGTTCACCGATAGGCCGCGTCGCCCCATGCTATTCGGGATACTGTCCGCCACCTTCATCATGGCCGTTTATCTTCTTGTCCACTTGATGTGGTGATTGACGCGGAGCGAGCCGCAGCCGGAAAAAAGAGGCCCTGATAGCCTGGGGTAGCGCACGGGGCCTGGCGTGGCTTAGCCCCCATTGGTTTGTGAATAGCCACAAACGCTCTGGCAGGAGCCGCGCAGACTAATGATATCTGGTAATAGATCATGACGCGCAGCGACCCTGTGCGCTGTGGCAAGTGGCGCCGCGTCGTTGGTAGCGGCGCGTCGGGGCCCTTAATGATGCGATGCTGCGCGGTATTCGCTGCTCAGTTGGTGGTTTGGCGGATGAGCGCCGCGTCGGGATTCGGCCAGCCGGGAATTGGCCTAGATCACAGCAACGAGGCCGGCTATGCGGCAGTCAGAATTTGACAATATCACCGCGGCTCTCGGCCGTGCCGAATTTGCTATGGAGGCCGTGCGAACAAGGGCAGATGAATTGCGACGCAAATCGACCTTGGCAACAACTCTGGAAGAGATTGCAACTTTGAATGTAGAAGCGGCCGAACTTTTGAATGACCTAGTAGAAATAAGTCTGGCAGTTCACACGCGCAATCCCGCCCCTCATCTCCGGTTGGTCTCCGATATCGACTAGGCGGGACGTTCGTGGTTATCCACAGCCGCCGTAAGCTTAATTGCGTTAAGATTTTGACAGGTCCTCAAATGAATGCAAGCAAGCAAACAGATTCTGTCTTGAGTTTCGATTTTTTGGTCAGTGATGATTACCGGATTAAGCACGATCAGCTTGCTGCTGGGGACGGCCATCGCTTACATGGCAAGCGGCTATCCTGAACGTCGCGCAGCCGTGGAGACATTGGGCGGGATTTCATCGCCCGGTGGCTTAGGCCTGATGGGCTACGCGCTCGAATGCTTTCTAGGGCAGCCGCTTCCTTAGCAGTGGCCTACGCTAACCGTTCCGTAATCCGTCCGCCTAATAATCAAATGCCGGCTCGTATCGGCCGGCGACGGCGGACGGGGAGGCGTCGGTGCCCGCCCGGCACCAGTCACCTCCTCGGACGCGTCGCAGCACGATCATCCCAAACTTAGTGGCAACGTGCACAGCGATTGGCTTCCCTACTCCATGGCTGGCAAAGCAGCGATATTCATTGCTGTCGGTCTACGACAGGTTGGATTGTGGGGGGATGGTCGCAGCGATTACCGCGGACCATTACCATTCCTGAGGTTATGACAGTGCGAACACTCGCCGACGTGCACGAGCTGCTTGGGCATTTGCCGGAGCGGTGCCGCTATAAGTCAACTTGGGAGTACGTGGCCGACCGTCTTACTGAAGCAGCCAGCAGCAGCGGCGACACACAAGGAGTTTCCGTGTCGTTGAAATTGGTCCTGTCCATGGATGGCGTCGAATATCGGTGAACGAGCAATTGTTCCTTACCGGTTAATCTTCTCGCAAGCTTCCCCGTCTCATGATCGTACCCACTCTTTAGGTAATTGTCTGAGCACCTGGGGGGCTGAGAGGGAGGCTCGGTCTTTCAAGGCCGGGCCTCTTTTGGAACCACCCGCCGACAGTTGTAGCGCAACGTCTAATCGCAGCTTCCCGCCCTCTTGGACTGTCCACGAGCGCGTGGAACCGTCTGCCCGATGTGATGTGCGGCACATGCGTGATCTTCATTAAAGACTACAATTCTGTGTTGAAGCCTGCGTTGACCCTGTTGGAGATGTCGCGCACACACCATTCAACGCATCATCAGTGTCGATTCGTGCGAAGCGGTGGAACAAAGGGGCCAACAAATGACCAAGGTTCTACTTGTCGAAGACAATGAAATGAATCGCGACATGCTCTCGCGGCGTCTCATCCGTCGCGGCTTTCAGATCGTGTTCGCGATGGACGGGCAACAGGGCATCGACCTTGCACGCAGCGAACGGCCAGACATCGTTCTGATGGACATGAGCCTGCCGGTCATCGACGGCTGGGAGGCGACCCGCCGCCTCAAGGCCGATGACGCCACCCGCAGGGTGCCGGTGATCGGGCTCACGGCGCACGCCATGAGCGGGGATCGCGAAAAGGCCATCGAGGCAGGCTGCGACGACTACGACACCAAGCCGGTGGAGCTGGACCGTCTCATCAGCAAGATCGATTGCCTGCTTGGCACCGCGAAAGGCGAGGCTCTGCGCCAAGCCGTTTGAGAGCCTGAAGGCATCCCACCATAAACTGCCGGTGGCGAACGAGCCGTCATAGTTCGTCCAAGTTCGGCGGTACCTCGCCGAATGACTTTAATATTGTGGCGTCGGGGAATTTGCTAGGTTCGGGTCGCCGTTCCGCTTGAACGCGAGCGTGTCGCCGTTGGCCGGATCCCGCGACATCGACTTGGCTCGCCGGATCGCAGCCCCTTCAATTGGGCATCACTTGCGCCTCGCCGGGCGCCACGCCCTCCTCGGTCCTCACAAACGGCAGGGCTACGTAGTACGTGGCGGACATTGCTGCCTCCTATGCGGTCCGTCCTAAAGTCGGCGGGACGTGCAGTACGCGGACGGTGTTACCGCGCGGGACATCAATCGACCTCTGCACCCCGCGCAGAATCCGCGGTGTCTCACCAAGATACTAGCGATCGAAGCTATCGAATGCCGACCGCAGTGAACTTGGGCGGGTGGCCGGACTAAAGATGGTGTTCATGGGCCCACCGTTTGAGAATCGCCTGATATTCCGTACCGAGGCTATTACCGTGCGTCCAAAATTCTTTTGTATAGTGGAGGTCGAACACGATTTCGTCCAAGCCGCAAAATATGCAGGCGAACGCGAGAACGAATAGACCCAAAGCGCATCTGGCGATTGTATATTACAACCCCTTCCAAACCGTTACCCGCAAAATGCGAGCTCGCGCCGCTCCTGACGGCGCCACGTTAACATGCCGTTTTGACGAGCTAATCAGGTTGTGCAACCCTAGGGTCTCGTTTGAACGAGAGGCGCTGACATGGCGAAGACGACCGGTACCAGATCGACTACTGCGGTGGATACCCACGTCGGGCAAAAGATACGCGCCCGTCGAACTTTTTTTGCAAATGAGCCAAACGGACGTTGCCGACGTGCTCGGCGTCACGTTCCAGCAAATTCAGAAATACGAAAGGGGCGCGAATCGTGTCGGGGCGTCTCGCTTGCAACAACTCAGCGACGCGCTAGGCGTCTCGCCATTCTATTTTTTTGAGGGCGCACCAACCGTCGGAAAGAAAACGCCTGCGCCGAATGAGGGCGAGCTATCGGAGAACACAATTGTTTCATTCCTCGGCACCCGTGAGGGCGCCGCTCTTGTGCGCGGCTTTCTTGCGATCAAACAAAAAGCCAATTCGTCGGGCCCTTATTGATTTCATCGGTACCTTTACCTAGACCGAACGAACAAGCTGGGTAAGTCTCGCCGTTCCACGTGTGTACGATGAAGGTGAGACACTGGCCAACGTCGAGTCCAAGATGGCTTGTGGATTGCCTATTCTTTGAACTTGCCAATGGGGAATGCCAACAGCGATCGTAAGTTGCTTTCGAGGCCGGCTATCCACTTCTTGGAGGGACCAATGTCCGGTCAAAACTTGCGGTGTGCTTATTGCGGCGAACCGCTTGCCTTCACCGTACTCGGTATCGAGGCTTGGCGTACCGGAAATGAATTTGTTTGCAATGAGTTTTGTACGGACGGATTACCGTCAACCTCTAGCGATACGGCAAAGGCAACATTGTGCTCGAATGAGCTGCGATTTTCGCCGCCATGAGCGGACTTAATCCCGGTTGGGTAGGCCGCTGGCTTAGTCGGTTCGGCATCGCCATACCGGCGACAGCGCATAACCTTAGCGCCACTACGGCTAATCGTGCTGCCGGGCGTCCGGGAGGCGGTTGCGTGGGCACTATTCCGAGTTAATGAACATGACGCCGATCTGGGTGTCGTCACGCCAGATGGTCTTGCAAGTTCTGGCCGGCTCGCCGGCGAGTACAAAATCGAACACCGCGGGAATGCCGATCGTCGTCTGAACTTTCAGGCACGCGCCTCTATCGGAGATATTCCGAACCGTGCAAGGGACAGGATGCTTCCCGAGAAGAATTTTCCCGGACTTTAACATTCGCCGTCGCGGCGGTGGCTGGCGTCTATCCACGAGCGTTTCTCGTCCCTATGAGCGGGGGGATGGATCACCCTGTCCATAGCGCCATTATAGCGGATTCTCCGCTGCGTTCAGTGAATAACTGAACGCTGCACACGGCGCTGGGGCGGCCTGCCATGGTTTTACTGAATGTTCAGCCTATTGTTGTAGCCTTGCCGTTAGCGGAGATAGTCTTTCGGCGCCCTGTCGAGTGCAGTGAGACATTCGCATTCGTGTGCTTATTTCGCACCGGTAGCATCGATGGCAATCGATCGATCTATGCCAATCCTTGTGGTCGACGACTACGGAACGATGATTAATGTCATCCGTGGTCAATTGCGACAATTGGGCTTCGTCGATGTCGATGAGCCAATAGCGGTGTCGAAGCTCTCACCAAGATGAGCGCCCGACGATACGAATTGATTTTTTCGGACTGGCACATGGAGCCGGTCACTGGCTTGGACTTGCTCCGAGCAGTCCGAGGCGATGCTAGTCTCAAACATACTCCTTTCATCATGGTGACTGGAGAATCTCGGTCGGAGAACGTAATAGCGGCGAAAAAGGCCGGCGTGAACGGTTACATCGTCAAGCCGTTTACCCCGCAAATGCTCAGGGCCAAGATCGAGTCAGTGTTCGCGACGAGAGCATCGGCCCTTCCGGATCGGCAGGGGATTCGCGCGCCTCAATTCGCGCGATCTGGCGACGCTTCAGAGCCGGCGCCTGCTTCAGACAGCTTTCAGCTAAAATTTCCGGGACGTTTTACTAGCGACTCCTAAGTATAATGCGCGCACTCAATAGATACTTCTTCGTATCAGAATATCGATGAATGCGCGGCTGGGAGCCGCTCGCCGTGCTAAGTGCGGACGTGCCTATTACAGGCTTCCACCCAATAGTCCACCGCTTGTTTTGCTCGCCTGACCTCGTCGGCGAATTTGTCATTCTTATAATAGTGGCGCCAGTGCCCGCTGCGGTAAATTTCGACAAGATCGCGCAGCATATTGCGCGCGCGGGAAAGCTCTCGTTCGGCAATCATGTACTCGGTGCTGGTCATCGACAATTTTCTCACGATGCACAAAAAAGTACCTCAGACCTGTAAAAACTCGGTCAAGACGATGGCAGAAATCCACCTACTAACTTATTCGGTCATGCCGCTCAGCAACGCCGACAAATTAAACCAGCGGGGCGCGTGGGTCTGCCGTTAGACACAAGCGGGCCTTTCTCAATAAGATCGAGATGCCCGCTCTACGCCTAAAAACCGACATTTATCGGCATCCCTTGGACATCCGTCAGGAAGCCATTAGGTATCGTGGACCATGTGACCAAACCTCAACCAGCCCCGCCATTAACTTTTTTTGCTGTCAACCATTTTGGATTTGGAAATATATCGAACGCATATTTACGCGATGCAGGAGCGAAGACGAGTTCTTCGTATTCCCGTGCGAATGGTCGCCAAAGTCATGATGGCACCATCGTACACCTACGATTGTCTTGTCCGGGATATCGCCACGCTCGGCGCCCGCCTTGAATTTCCAACCACGGCGGCACTTCCGGATCGGTTCGAGCTGGCTGTTGAAAAGGCCCGAACTTTGCGCGTTTGCCGGGTCGCTTGGCGCACGAACACTCAAGTCGGGGTCGAGTTTCAGGGAACATCGATTGGTCGTGCTGCCTGAGCCTGATTTCCTCGCATACGTGCCCCGCTGTTCCCATCGGCGGGGCTTCTTGTCGCGCCGCGCTCATTCATTCTGTGGCGGCGCGTTCGGCGGGAAGTAGCCGAAGTCGAACATCGCCCGGCCCCTCAGATTGTCATCTTGTCGATGCTTCGCTGATCGGGCTCCCATCGGCACACGCCGTTCAGGCGAAGCTTCAATTTATGTGACTCCCGGACTGTGATTTGCTGATCGGTAAGAGTGGCTTTCCAGCCACCCTCCAGGTGCCTCTGCACTATCGCAGCCGCTTTATCGCGGGGAGTTGCAGCCACCCAGAACTGGCGCTCGCGCCCCTTGTTCGCGACGACGACCAGGAGGCCGTGAACAAAAGTCTCTGTCATGTTGGTTTCCTCTCTTTGAAGCTCGATCGTCTAGATTGGCCGAATTTAGCGGCCTAGGGATATCCTTCAAGACCTTGCGACATACGGAGCGTTGGGCATATCAAGGAATTGAAATACGACCTCGTCACGTCTTATCTTGATAACCTCGGCCTCCCGCCAGGGAGCTTTTTCGTTCTCGCGCACGTCCCAGACTTGAAGGCGCTTCACGTCGAGCACTGCAAATTCCTTAGGGGGGGACTCCAGTTCGAACTCACAGAAAAAAGTCCCGCAAACTGCGGGACTTTAATCGACATTTAGTCGTGGCTTTGTACGGCAACCTTGCGCAAGGTCTCAGGCTCGTGTGTCGAGTGATAATCCGATACTGAATGCTTTTTGCCGCGTCGCGCCTTCGGTTCGCTTCAAGGTCCGGGCGATGGTGGCTGCCCGCCTTTTCTTTTTCGCATGCGCCTTCAACGTGCGGATTTCGTCTTTTGTCCACGCGCGGCGCTTTGACTTTTTGGCCATCTAATAAACCTCCCGTTATATTGGCGATTGCTTGTAGCCGTTGGCTCAAGCAAAGGAAAGACCGCACGAGTAGGTGCGCGCACGTAGAGCAGCCATTCGCCGTAGCCGGCTTGCCCCGAATCGGAAGGCCTGCCTTTATTTGCCAGTGACGGCTGGAGGGTCCAGTGACGCGGTTAATGTTCAAATGCCCAAGAACGAACAGATTGGTCCCCACCCACGTCGATATCGATCTGGCAGAGATCGATAAACTGCCAGATAGAGTTACATTTTCCCAATGCCCCTTTTGCAGCACCGTGCATGGATGGACACCAAAGGACACTTGGGTTTCCGAAGGTATGCAGGAAGGACGCACGAACCCATAACGGCATTTGTTTTGTTATGATCCCGGGCTTGTCAGGAAAAACCTGTCGTGATCAAACTTCTATAACGTTTGCAGAATATAATCCGCGACGACGGCTGTCGTTTGATGCCTCAGCAGCGATTTCTTGGTCATGCTTGCTCGATCGCGGAATAGTCGGAAAAGCACGCGACGTTGGATGCGCCGCGACGCGCAGGTAATATTTGAAGGACACGAGCAATTCATCGGCTGTATAGTTCACGACATTTCAAATGGCGGCGCGCGCCTTAGCTTCACTGCTCCACTAGCTGTTTTCCCCCGCACTTTCACCCTGGTGCTGTTCAAAGACAGTGTTCAGCGCGATTGCGAATTGGTGTGGAGCGGTCGTGGTGTCGTAGGTGTCAAATTCATTTCTCAGTGGTTCGGCACCAAATCATCAGAGGGCGATTCTGCCTTTAAAAACTTACGCCTAAGGGGGGCCCATGAGCCAAAGTCCATTACCTACCCAATCCGCGCAGGACGCAAGGCCAGCGCATGTCCACAAGTCAGGCGCTGGCCATAAGCGCAGGCGACTTGCGAAGATGTCGCTGGGAATCTTTTCTGTGGGCGCTTTGATAGTCGTCTTGGTTTTGTTTGCAATAAATTTTAGATCAACCCCTGCTCCAGTCGCAGAGAAAGGAGCATCCCACACCGACCCGAACAGCGTCGCAACTATCGTTATGCACTCTAGACGAGCGGCTGTCAGCAGAGGTCATTCAACAATCAGACTGGCCAAATTTCAGATCAAACTTCGCCGTGTCACAACGACGTAATCCTCGATGCGAAAGGACTACCGATGCCGACAGCGACAATTCACACACTCAATTCGATCAGCAAATCATTCAAATGATGACGATGCATGCTCGACTAAAGTTATCGTCTCGTATAGGCAACAAAATAAGGTGCTGTACCTGTAATAAGTTATTTTGCTCAATTTGATCCCTTGTCGAATGCGATCACACCGGCTTTCAGAGTGCGCAGCCGCGCGGTTTTTCGGTTTTCCGACGTGGCAAGAGATTTCGAAGCCAGAACGATCAAGAAACAAGGACCAATATTATGACTTGAACTCGCCGTCAGTTGGCATTTCGGGAATCAGGCGCCATTTGAGTATGACGTTGAATTATTATTGAAACGACTAAGTCAGGATTTACCTGACAGCCGTCCGAGATTTTCTGTCGAGTCCGATTTTCCACGACTTCGTATTAAGCTGCGCGGCCGTCGTTCAACGAAGCCAGTCCTGCACGTTCGACAGCGCATGAGCAGCATTCTGGTGCGTCTCCAACCAACCGGTTATCGCTTCTTCACGTTAGCTTAACAAACCGAATTTAACCCTTTCTTTTGTTGTAGCGGGCATTATTGCACGTCGCGGTAGCCGCTCTTTTCAGAGAAATTGCGTCCGCAGAGAGTATTAGGCCCAATCGGGGCTTGTTGCCCAGGAAGGGCACCATGAATCCTGAGCACTCACTTATCGTCGAGTTGGAAGACGCCATCGAAAGCGGCTCCAAGGACAAGCGCGTCGATGCGCATTGCGCAGCGCTCGGATATAGAACTGTTGAATTTTGATCGAGACGACCGATGCGACCGGAATATCGAAAGAGCATTCGTCGATCTGTGCGGCAGGGCGCAAGAATTGTGAGCGCCGACGGCGCTGCCTTGGGATCATGCGTGATGCTCGACCTTTCCGGCACCGGCGCGCGCCTTGAAACCGACGCCGTCGACGTACTTCCGGACGAATTCATTTTATTGCTCTCGCACGATGGGCGCCTACACCGGCAATGCTCGGTGGCATGGCGATCTGCAAAGTCTATTGGCGTTCGATTCCTTCCTCGACGTGAGATCAATCGATAGTAAGAGTTGTCGCTGCCCGGCGTTTTTGGGAGCGTTTCAATACATCTTTCGTGGCCGTCGACAATATTTAGTTGGTCACAGCCGGTCTAACTGCGTTTCAGTGCGAGATAACGCCGATTTACGTCTCGTTAGGGATAATAGAATACTATCAGCGCACAGCCGATCCTGTTGATCGACCAACTGTACGTAACGCGTAGCAATTGTGAGCACGCGCGTAGCCAGAAGGTATAAGTACCATGTCAAACATCACTTTGAGCGCCGGCATTCGGCAGAACCTGCTTTCGCTGCAGAATACAGCCGCCAACTTGACCACGACCCAGGAGCACTTGGCGACTGGCAAGAAGGTCAATACGGCCTTCGACAATCCGACCTCCTATTTCACCTCGCAATCGCTGAACAACCGTGCCAACGATCTGAGCTCCTTGCTTGATCAGATCGGCCAGGGCCAGCAAACGCTCGATGCGGCCAATAACGGCCTCACCAGCTTGACCAGCCTGCTCGAACAGGCGCTATCGACTGTGCAGCAAGCGCAGCAGACCACGCCGACCGCAGCGGCGGCGACGACCGGTACGATCGCGCTGACCACCCCCACTGAGGCTGCTGGCAACCTGCTGATCAACGTCGGTGCCACCAGCTACACGGTCGCGATCACGGCGAGCGAAGCGCTGACTTCGATCGAAGCCGCGATCAATGGCACCTCCGGTCTCGGCGCCAACGGCGCGGTGACCGCGAGCGACGACGGCAGCGGCCACCTGGTGCTGACCGGCAACACCAACACCACGGCGTTCACCGTCTCGGCCAATGCCGAGTCTGCGGCGCTCGGCGTCACCACCAGCGCCACCGTCAACAACGCCGTCGCACCGGTTTCGGCCACCCGCACCACGCTGCAGGGCAACTACAACGACATCCTGACGCAGATCGACCAGCTCGCAGGCGACTCCTCGTATAACGGCGTCAACCTGCTCAACGGCGATAACCTGAATGTGCTGTTCAACGAGAATGGTACCAGTTCGCTGACCATCACTGGCGTGAAGTTCAACTCCAAGGGTCTCGGCCTGTCGGCCGCCTCCGGCACTGGGTTTCTCGATAACGCCAATATCACGGCGTCGGAAACATCGATCAATGCTGCGATCACGGCTGTACGTGCGCAGACCGAGACGTTCGGCACGAACGCCTCGACGATCCAAACCCGTCAGACGTTCGAGCAGAACATGATCAACACGCTCCAGACGGGCGCCAGCAACCTCGTGCTGGCCGATCAGAACCAGGAAAGTGCCAACCTGCTGACCCTGCAGACGCAGCAGCAGCTGGAAATCTCGGCGCTGTCCATCGCCAATCAGGCGAACCAGTCGGTGCTTAAGTTGTTCGGCTAAGTCGCTTCTGGAGCAGGCCTGCGGTGATAGTGGCGGGGCAAAAACCCCGCCACTATCATTTTGCCCGTTCCCGGTCACGAACTACCCCGCCTACAATGAGCAGGCTCACCAGTTAGAAATCCGATAGCCGATACGCCGCTAACTGTTCACGCCATCTCAAACCCCGAAAGTAGGCCAAAATTTAGCTCGAAATGCAGAAAGTCGATTGGCGTTTTCGCAATATTCACACGGATAGCTTTGCTTGATCATTGACGGGGCTCAATATGACCTTCCGTATGCGTCAGGACAATCGCACCAAAGTTGGTCGGATAGCTTGGATCAGCGCTGGCGACGGACTGCCGTTACGAAACTGCACACTGATCGACCTATCCGACAGCGGAGCGAAACTGGCGCTTGAAGAAGCTGATCACATATCTGGCATATTCAGCCTATGGCTGTCGCGGCACGGGCATCCACGCTACTCGTGTCGAGTTGTCTGGAGCCACCAAAATAAAATCGGAGTTCAATTTCATCGGATGACGTGAGTACGCATGTATAATTTTTCGAAGCGGACCACAGGTCATCGGCGTAATTAATATTGCGGGTTTCATTTCCTGCAACCGCCACATTGCTGCGGCAGAAGATACAAGTCGGATATTCGCTTAAGCCGCCCGTTTCGATAGATTTGATCTAGAGCGGCTGCCGCGCTCCCTTGCGGCAGTCGTGTCCGCTTTTCCCCCAAAAGCGACATTCTCGGTGCCGCTAGACGGCGAAGCTAGCGGCTCTGTTAGGCACTCCGCGGCATGAGCGCGGCGCGATTATCCACAGCTCGTCAATTGTGGCACAGTTCGCAAGTTGCGAACCATACGGTTCTTCTTGCGTTCATGTGACTCGTTGCGGTTTCCCTACTGTTTTGCTGACCGCCAAAACAATTTGTTATTAGCTCAGTCAGCCGGTTCGCGGGACGTTCCGTGCGTGACAGCAGCGTTATCCACAGACCCACTTGTTGTTGCTCGGACCGAGACCGTCACGGCGGAGCTGCTATAATGAGCTAGGTGAGAGCACCCGTCGTCTGCCATGCCAAGATTGACCGCCAAGAAGAACGATGCGCGTTTCAAGGTGGCGGTAGTTGCGATCATAGTCATACTCGCAGGCGGACTAGGTGCCACCTTAGGGATGTTTGCAGGTGATTTGATAGCAGCGTCCATTTTCGCCAGTACTGATGGGCCCGTCGATGGGCAAACGATTGGAGGCACCATCGGCTTTGCATTGGCTGTCTGGTTTGTAGTCGTTGCTGCTAAGAGGATTTAATAGTCATCTTCGGAACGGCGCTCGATTTCAAGTTTGGCCGCTGAGCGCGGCGCGGATCATTAATGACGGCTCCATCCGCTGAGTAAATCCGCTACAGCGCCGCCTCACTCTGATCCGGTCAGGTACGTGTGAATATCCGCTAGATTTTGCGGAAACGACTTTTCTTCCACGACTTCCCACCGAAGCTTACTACAGACCTGTCTCAATGCTTTTAGGTCATGATGTCGGAAAATAACGTGGCCCTCAGGCTGGAACGCTACGACGAAGTCAGTGCCATCGCGTTCAACCGACACTTGTCGACCTCGTCCATATCCGAGTGACTTGCCAATTTTGTCGGTAACCACAGACATCACGCGCCCCTGAAATTGTTCTGCCGGTTCGTTCGGAAAGGATGGGCCGGGTCGAGCTCCACGTCAAAGGCGCGCTGAGTTATCCACAATCGAGGTTAACCGCAGTCGTCGCGCCGCGGATCATGAAAGCCTTTGCCGGAAAATCTGCCAGACGGCGCTTAGTCCGACCAGCATGAAGGCAAATTTTTCATACTCGCCGAAGAGATTTCTCGCTGCATCCCAGCCGAAGAACCCTTGCAGTCCGAGTTGCAAACCAGCGGTTACGATAAAAACCAACGTCAAAAAATCAACTACGCTTCTAATCACCGCGTTCATCCCCGAGTTATCACCACTCTATCTATGGCGATAAGTCATGCCAGCAGCCATTGCGCGTGCTGCGAATGCGCTACAATGGCCGCGTGAATGGGGCGGTTTCGGAGCGGTTACATTGCGTAGCTATTGGGCATACGCCATAGCGGCCGCGGCAGCGCTATGGGTCTTGGTTGTGTAGAAACGTCCGGAGAGAGGCGTCAAAAGGTCGTCGAAGTTGGTGAGGCGCGTTCATTTTCTATGCCCGCATCGCCGCCATGAGCGGTTGGACACCGATGATGTTCATGACCCGGGTGAGATTGTAGGCCAGTACGTGCAGCGCCATCTCGGTGGCGACTTTTGGCAGCGTCTTCATCAAGAAGTGGGTTGCTCCCATCCGGGCCTTGATCGTGCCGAAGGGATGCTCGACCGTCTCCCGTCGCTGGCGCATCTTCTCCGGGTGCTCATCGAGCCGGCGCTGAACCACCTCGATAATGTGCTCATGCTCCCATCGCTTGATCCGTCGCTCGTTGCCCTTGGTGCAGTTGTGCTTGATGGCACAGTGCCGGCAGGCCTTGGTCGCGTAGCGATGCACGACCAAGCCTTTGTCCTCGCTCGTATAGGAGTAGGCGAGCCGTTCGCCGGCAGGACAAATGTAAACATCCTCCTCTGCCACGTAGCGGAAGTCCTGCTTGCCGAAGCGTCCTTCTGCCTTTGCGTTCGAGGTCATAGGCTTTGGCAGCGTGACCGTAATACCGGCTTCCTCGCAGGCCAGGATCTCCTCGCCGTTGAAGTAGCCGCGGTCGGCAACGGCATCGAGCTTCTCCACGCCCAGCGTCGCCTTCGCCTCCTTGGCCACAGTGGAGAGCTGCGAGCGGTCGGACCCCTCGTTGGTCACCTCGTGCGTCACGATCAGATGATGTTCGGTCTCGGCGGCAATCTGGACGTTGTAGCCCACCACGCCGGAGCCGCGGCCGCTGGTCGCCATCGAGCGGGCATCGGGGTCGGTCAGCGAGATCTGCTGGTTCGGCGTGGCAAGCATGTCCGCCTTGAGAGCCGTGAGCCGCCGCATCTCCTGCTTCAGCTTCTCGATCTTGTCTTTGAGGCCGCTGGTCCTGGTCTTGAGCGCCTCGGACGGCTCCTGCCGGTCGGCGGTGTCGAGCTGCTGCAGATAGCGCGCCACGCTCTCCTCGATCTGCGCCATCCGCCGCTCCATCTTGGCCCGCGTGAAGTTCCTGTCGCGGTTGTTCACCGCCTTGAACTTGCTGCCGTCGATCGCCACGCTGGCTTGCGTCAGCAGCCCCATCGTGCGGCACAGCGTGACAAAGCGCGTACACACCTGGCGGATGGCGCTGCCATTGTCCTTGCGGAAGTCGGCAATCGTCTTGTGATCGGGTGCAAGTCGGCCAGTCAGCCACATCACCTCGACGTTGTGCCCAGCCTCACGCTCCAGCCGTCGGCTCGACTGAACCCGGTTGAGATAGCCGTAAATATAGAGCTTCAGCAGCACCGCCGGATGATACGAAGGCCGGCCGGTCGCCTCGGGAGCAACCCCGTCAAATCCCAACTCGCCCAGATCGAGTTCCTCGACAAAGACGTCGATCACCCGAACCGGATTGTCCTCGCCGATCCAATCTTCCAGGCATTCCGGAAACAGCGTGCTCTGCCCGCGATCCGTCCCCTCGACAAAGCGCTTCATCCGATCCCCCGCAAATTGCCCAGAAATCATACTGCGGGAATCAAATGGGGCAGTGCGTTTTTACACAGGCTCGGTCCTTGGCCGTGTCAAAACGCTCTTAAGTCTGGAGCGTAGTGTTCTGGGCGCGGTGGTAATCCACGATTATTATCTGGGTTCGACTATGCCCGCATTGCCGCCAGGAGCGGCTGAATGCCCATGATGTTCATGACCCGGGTGAGATTGTAGGCAAGAACGTGCAGCGCCATCTCGGTGGCGACCTTTGGCAGCGTCTTCATCAGGAAGTGGGTTGCGCCCATCCGGGCTTTGATCGTGCCGAAGGGATGCTCGACCGTCTCACGTCGCTGGCGCATCTTCTCCGGATGCTCATCGAGCCGGCGCTGTACCACCTCGAGAATGTGCTCATGTTCCCATCGCTTGATCCGTCGTTCGTTTCCCTTAGTGCAACTGTGCTTGATGGCACAGTGCCGGCAGGCCTTGGTCGCGTAGCGGTGCACGACCAAGCCTTTTTCCTCGCTGGTGTAGAAGTAGGCGAGCCGTTCGCCGGCAGGACAAACATAAACATCCTCCTCGGCGACGTAGCGGAAGTCCTGCTTGCCGAAGCGGCCTTCTGCCTTTGAGTTCGAGGTCATAGGCTTGGGCAGCGTGACCGCGATGCCAGCTTCCTCGCACGCCAGGATCTCCTCGCCGTTGAAGTAGCCGCGGTCGGCGACGGCATCGAGCTTCTCCACGCCCAGCGTCGCCTTCGCCTCCTTGGCCACGGGGGAGAGCTGCGAGCGGTCGGACCCATCATTGGTTACTTCATGCGTCACAATCAGATGATGTTCGGTCTCGGCGGCAATCTGAACGTTGTAGCCCACCACGCCGGAGCCGCGGCCACTTGTCGCCATCGAGCGGGCATCAGGGTCCGTCAGCGAGATCTGCTGATCCGGTGTGGCAAGCATGTCCGCCTTGAGAGCTGTAAGCCGCCGCATCTGCTCCCTCAGCTTCTCGATCTTCTCTTTCAGGCCGCTCGTCTTGGTCTTGAGCGCCTCGGACGGCTCCTGCCGGTCGGCAGTGTCGAGCTGCTGCAGATAGCGCGCCACGCTCTCCTCGATCTGCGCCATCCGCCGCTCCATCTTGGCCCGCGTGAAGTTCCTGTCGCGGTTGTTCACCGCCTTGAACTTGCTGCCGTCGATCGCGACGCTGGCTTGCGTCAGCAGGCCCATCGTGCGGCACAGCGCAACAAAGCGCACGCACACCTGGCGGATGGCACTCCCATTGTCCTTGCGGAAGTCGGCAATCGTCTTGTGATCGGGCACAAGTCGGCCCGAAAGCCACATCACCTCGACGTTGTGCCCAGCCTCACGCTCCAGCCGCCGGCTCGACTGAACCCGGTTGAGATAGCCGTAAATATAGAGCTTCAGCAGCACAGACGGATGATACGAAGGCCGGCCAGTCGCCTCGGGAGTAACCCCGTAAAATCCCAGCTCGCCCAGATCGAGTTCCTCGACAAAAACATCGATCACCCGAACCGGATTGTCCTCGCCGATCCAGTCTTCCAGGCATTCCGGGAACAGTGTGCTCTGTCCGCGATCCGTGCCCTCAACGAAGCGCTTCATCGAATCCTCCGCAAATCGCGCAGGAATCATACCGCGAGAATCAAATGGCGAAGTGCGTTTCTACACAAGCTCGGTCATCAACTGCCGTGCCGGACACTCGCGGGCGCGGCAGCTTTTCCCCGGTTACGGACACCGACGCCGAGAATCGGCGCGGCCGAGATGGGCCGTGAGCGCTGACCTTCACATCGAGGGGCGATATCGTTCTGCTTATTGTATGGCGAGCGTTTGTGGGGGAACCGTCATCGCCACCACAGTTTTCAATGCCGTGCAGGTCATGCGCGGATGGCGCGAATCTGGTCGCGGCTACAATTAAAACTTTACCAAATATTGGTAAGTTTCGGCCAATATGGGGGTTTGGTCCAATACTCGACCTGACGGCTTTCGGAAAGTCGTGGTGCAGCATCTATGTCCAGCGACCGCGCGATCCTTTTGATTTCGGATCGTCCCGACCGAAGCCGGGAATTGGCTCATCGGCTCGGCGATCGTTACGCATGTCGAATGATCGGGCTTCACGAACAGCAGGCCTCTGCGGCGCCCGTATCCGCAGTGATCACCGACGTCGGCTTTCGCCATCCCGCCGACATTGAGCGGCTGCGTCGCCTCTTATCGCAACCTCGCGCATTAGCAGTGCCTATTATCTCTATCTTACGGGACAACAGCCACCTGGAACGTGTTCAAGCGGTCGCCGTTGGCGCGAGCTTCCTGTTCCCTACTGATGTATCAGTTTCCGATATTGCCGCCGCGCTTGCGCCAATTATTCGCTCGACAATCCCGTGGGTCGAGCCGGCCACCAGCTTGGCGCCAGCGCAGAACATCGAGCGAGCGCGGCTGCAGTTCGGAACAATCTTTAATGCAGCCGCGCGCGGCGAACATGTCAGTAGGAAGAGTGTCGACGACGCGACGGCGTCCACCATGGCCGCAATAGCCGAAGGCGGCATCCGGCAATGGCTCGACGTTGTTTGGACGTATGACGAGGCCACCTACCAGCACTGTCTTCTGGTCACCGGCCTCGCTGCTGAGTTCGCCGCCAGCCTGCAATTCGCGGGGAACGATCAGAAAAACGTTACAAAAGCGGCCCTCCTGCACGATCTCGGCAAGGCGAAAATCCCATTGATCATCTTGAACAAGTCCGAAGCCTTAACGAGCGAAGAAATTACCGTCATGCGCACACACGCCAGAATTGGCTATGAACTCCTGCGCGGACAAAACGATTTCGAGCCCGAGACACTCGAAGTCGTGCTGCGGCATCACGAGTTGCTCGACGGGAGCGGTTATCCGGACGGTCTTGCCGGCTCGCAAATCAATGATCTGGTACGCCTCGTGACGATTTGCGATATCTATGCGGCGCTAATCGAGCGCCGGTCGTACAAGCAGGCCATGGGAACCAGCGCCAGCGTTCAAAATCCTTCAAGAAATGGAAGGCAAACTCGAGGGCGCGCTTGTGCGAGCGTTCTTGCAAGTTGCCGAGAAATCGGCAGCGCCGGTCTCGCCTGACCGTTTAGGACCAGCTTGCCCTCACGACAGTAGGTCTATCCATTATTAAAGGATAGAATAAAGACATCCGACAAGCGCTCAGTTGCGCATTACCGGGCTTCAAAGTTCATTATTGCACGGACATCACGACCTAGTCCGGAATGGCTCAGGACCAAATGTCGGTGATGCTGAGGCCGGGTCATCGCGTCCGTCGCAACATGTCGAGCGTAATGAGAACCTATCCTATTTGGCGCCTACGGTGACATTCATGAGTCGGAACCACATCGTTGATCTGCTATCAAGGACGATAGCCCAAACCCGTTGGGCTACAATCTGGCACGCGCGGCGATTGCGATGTAGCGATCGGAGCGCTAAGAATCTGCACAAACGCCGTGCGATGCCCTCAGTCCTGTGGTGACGAAAGTGGTCGATGATGAATTGGATTGGATGCCGCTCGGCGGCGTGATCGCCCATGTAGAAGCGGCTCAACATTGCTACCGAGAGAGGGCAATTGTTTTGGTACGAGAGCGATAGATGGCTTGAAGGTGCAGAGCAGAACCGTTAGTGCCTCTCCATACTGGATTGAGTTGCATTTGCCCGATGGGAAGGAAATATTCTTTGATATGGGGATCGAAGTGTGGCGCGTCGACGTCCTTCGAGAGTGGCCCGAACGTTCACAACTGCAGCCACCGCCGGCTCAAACAACATCTAACACCCCGCCGAGGCGGCGCCGGCCGAGGACAGAAGGCATTGTTCAGGCGATCCGCAATTTATGGCCAAATGGAATTCCCGTGGCCTTAATAGCTAAGGAACTGGACAACGAATTTATGCCTTTTCGCCTGGACACTGTTTCGGCTTCACGCTTGACAAATCGGACGTTGGACGCAAACCCGCCTTCAAAATGGCGCACCACACAACTTACGGCCGTCCCGATCAAAAGAAACGCCCCGACATACGGAACGGTGTCGGACGATATCGCGGCTCCCGAATCTGAAATATTGAGAACAAGACAGGACTCGCTGCCTCCGTCAGGCAAAATCACCCGCGAACGCGGATTTGAGGCCATCATGCGTTTGTCGGAGCGTCGATCGAGCACATCATGGTTCTTATGTTTCTCTAACCACACAATTTTGGATGCAAGCTGACAGCGCTCGAAGGCGTTTGCCGCAACGCTCATTACGAATCCGCCCCCAAGCACATGCGCTACGACACCCTCGATCTCTCCGATGCCATCTATGTGAGTGATGATGCGCTCGCCCACTTTTACGCTGACAGTTGAAGCAAGAGCGACCGCATCCGGAGAAAGATAGACCGCGCGACACGTGAAGACGCGTCGCTCGCCGCGTGCGTCACGCCGTTCCGACGAAGAAAATTGTGCCGCGATACTGACGATGATGCGAACGTCTTTTTGACGCTCCACAAATACGACGTCACCAAAATCCACGTGCTCCAGCGACATGACCTTCGCTCCAAAGAGCGGCCATTTTTCCGCAAGATACGGCCTGCGGGTTGATTTATTTTTAACTGGATTGCAGTGTAAAGCGTGGCTCCAATTGGCGGTTCATAAACCCACATGCGCAGTGATCTTCGAGTGTCACCTCACCCTAGCGGACCGAACTCAAGGGCAGATTTTTATACTTTTCATGGGGTTGTTTTGAAGTTTTTGTCCAACAACCCTCTTATGGTTCAATCGGCCTTCGAATCCAAAGGGCACTGGGACCGTGCTTGATTGTGATTTGGCAGCATGAACCCACCGCTGTTGGCGGTCCAGAAGGCCTATTCGATTTTGTAGCTTCTTAGTTTTGAAGGTGATGAGCCCAGCGACGCTTATGGTCGCTCCGGCGTGACGACGCGGATATGCAACTCGCGCAGTTGCTTCGCCGTAACTTCCGACGGCGCGCCCATCAGCAAATCCTCGGCGCGCTGGTTCATCGGGAACAGCACGACCTCGCGCAGATTCTCTTCCCCGCACAGCAACATCACGATGCGGTCGATGCCGGGCGCGATGCCGCCGTGCGGCGGCGCGCCCAGCGACAGCGCGCGCAACATGCCGCCGAATTTCTGCTCCAGCACGCTCTCGTCGTAACCGGCGATGGCGAAGGCTTTCTTCATCACGTCGGGGCGATGGTTGCGGATGGCGCCCGAGGACAACTCGATGCCGTTGCAGACGATGTCGTATTGGATCGCCTTGAGCGAAAGAATCTTTTCGCGATCCGCCGGATCGAGCGCCAAGAATTCATCGACCGGTGCGTTCGGCATCGAGAACGGATTGTGCGAGAAGTCGATCTTCTTCTCCTCCTCGCTCCATTCGTACATCGGGAAATCGACGATCCAGCACAACTCGAAACGGTCCTTCTGCACGAGGCCGAGATCCTCGCCGACCTTGGTGCGCGCGGGCCCTGCAAATTTGACGAAGGTCGCAGGCTCGCCGGCGACGAAGAACACCGCGTCGCCGTCCTTCAGACCGAGCTGCGCGCGCAACGCTTCGGTCTTTTCCGCGCCGAGATTATTGGCGACCGGGCCGCGGCCAACCACGGCGCCATTGTCGAGCGCGAAAAAGATATAGCCGAGTCCCGGCTGCCCCTCGCCCTGCGCCCACGAATTCATGCGGTCGCAGAACGCGCGCGAGCCGCCGGTCGGCGCCGGAATGGCCCACACGGCGCCTTTGGCGTTTTCCAGAATGCGGGCGAAAATCTTGAAGCCAGAGCCGCGGAAAATCTCCGACACGTCCTGCATGACGATCGGGTTGCGCAAATCCGGCTTGTCGGTGCCGTATTTGCTCATCGCCTCGGCGTAAGGAATGAGCGGGAATTTCTTGGTCACCGGCTTGCCGCCGGAAAACTCCTCGAACACGCCGCGGATCACCGGCTCGACCGCGTCGAACACGTCCTGCTGGGTGACGAAGCTCATTTCGAGATCGAGCTGGTAGAACTCGCCGGGCGAGCGGTCGGCGCGGGCGTCCTCGTCGCGGAAGCACGGCGCGATCTGGAAATAGCGGTCGAAGCCGGACACCATGATCAGCTGCTTGAACTGCTGCGGCGCCTGCGGCAGCGCGTAGAATTTTCCCGGATGGATGCGCGACGGCACCAGATAATCGCGCGCGCCTTCGGGCGACGACGCGGTCAGGATCGGCGTCTGGAACTCGAAGAAGCCTTGCTCCTTCATGCGGCGCCGGATCGAATCGATGACGGCACCACGCTTCATGATGTTTTGGTGCAAGTGCTCGCGACGCAGGTCGAGGAAACGGTATTTGAGCCTTGTTTCCTCTGGGATATTCCTGCTCGCCGAACACCGGCATCGGCAATTCGCCGGCCGGCCCCAACACCTCGATCTCGCGGATATAGACCTCGACCGCACCGGTCGGCAGGTCGGGATTCTCGGTGCCGTCCGGCCGCCGCCGCACCTTGCCGTCGATCCGCACCACCCATTCCGAGTGCAGCGTTTCGGCCACCTTGAAGGCCGGGCTGTCGGGATCGGCCACCACCTGGGTGAGGCCGTAATGGTCGCGCAGGTCGATGAACAGCACGCCGCCATGGTCGCGAATGCGATGGCACCAGCCCGACAGCCGGGCCTCGATGCCGATGTCGCTCTCGCGGAGCGCGCCGCAGGTATGGGTGCGGTAGCGATGCATGCTCATTCCAATGGGTGAAAAGGTGGCGCACAACCACCCGCTACGCGCCGATTTGTCAAGCACCAAGCGCCTCGACAGAACCGCGCCGATCTGCACACTCGCCGCCGAACCAGGAGCAGGAATGCCGAAGCAACGTAAAAGGGCCGGCCGGCCAAGCGGCCGCAACCATGACGGCGGCCGAAGCGGTGATCGCGACGCTGATCGGCCACGGCCTCGACACCATCTATGCCCTGCCGGGCGTGCAGAACGATTTCCTGTTCGAGGCATTGTTCGGGGCGCAGGACCGGCTGCGCACGGTGCACACCCGCCACGAGCAGGGCGCCGCCTATATGGCGCTCGGCGCCGCGCTGGCGACCGGCAAGCCGGCGGCCTTCGCCGTGGTGCCGGGACCCGGGCTGCTCAATGCCGGGGCGGCGCTGCTCACCGCCTATGGCATGAATGCGCCGGTGCTCGGCCTGATCGGGCAAATCCCCGACGCCGATATCGGCCGCGGTCTCGGCCAGCTGCACGAGATCCGCGACCAGGCCGGCATCATCAAACGGCTGGTCGATCACTCTGCGCTGATCCGCAAGCCGGAGCAGGCGTCGCGGGCAACGGCGCTGGCGATGCGGGCGATGAGCAGCCGGCCGGCCAGGGCCGGCGGTGCTCGAATGCGCCATCGACGTGTGGGGCAAATCCGGGCCGGTGACCTTGCAAGCGCCGCTGCCGGTTCCGGCAACCAAGATCGACCATGGCGCGATCCGCAAGGCGGCAAAACTCCTCGGCGCGGCGAAGCGGCCGCTGATCATCTGCGGCGGCGGCGCGCAAGGCGCTTCCGAAGAAGTCACTGCGCTGTCCGCCATGCTGCAGGCGCCGGTGCTCGGCTTTCGCCGCGGCCGCGGCGTGCTCGACGCCCGCGATCCGCTCAGCGTCACGCTGCCGCTCGGCCGCGATCTGTGGGGCGAGGCCGACGTGGTGCTCGCCGTCGGCACCCGCCTGCTCATTCAGTTCCGGCAATGGGGCATCGATCGCGAGCTCAAGATCATCCGCGTCGATGCCGATCCTGAGGAACACGGCCGCCTGCACAAGCCGGCGGTGGCGCTCACCGGCGATGCCGCACCGATCCTGCAAAGCCTGCTGGCGGAATTGCCGGCGCACAATGCCAAGCGGCCGTCGCGCCGCGCCGAGATGCAGGAACGGCAAGGCGCGTGGCGCAAGCGCCTGGAAAAAATCGCGCCGCAGATCGCGTTCCTCGAAGCGATCCGCGCCGAACTGCCCGAGGACGGAATCTTCGTCGACGAGGTCACGCAGATGGGCTTTGCCGCGCGGCTCGCCTTTCCGGTCTATAAGCCGCGCACTTTCCTCTCGCCCGGCTATCAGGACCCGCTCGGCTGGGGCTTTGCCACCGCGCTCGGCGCGCAGCACGCGCGGCCCGATGTGCCGGTCGTCGCGATCTCCGGCGACGGCGGCTTCATGTTCACCGCGACCGAGATGGCGACCGCGATCCGCCATCGCATCCCGCTCGTCACCATCGTGTTCAATGACGGCGCCTTCGGCAACGTCCGGCGCATCCAGCAGGAGCGCTTCGGCAACCGCCTGATCGCCAGCGATCTCGCCAATCCGGATTTCGTCGCCTTCGGCAAGAGTTTTGGCGCCGAGGCGGTGCGCGCCAGCGGCCCGGACGAGTTGCGTCAGGCGCTGCGGCACGCCTTCGCGCACCGCGACGGACCGACGCTGATCGAAGTTCCGGTCGGCGCCTTTCCGAGCCCGTGGGAATTCATCAACATGCCGAAGGTCCGCGGGTAACAGCCGCGCCGCAACAAGCCTTGTCTTAGCGCCAGACCGGCCTTGCCACGTGCCTCATATCTGAACGAGACTACCGCAATGCCGATGTCGAGTGCCGCCGCAGTCTCCCATTCCATGCACCCGATCACCACGACGTCGGAACTGGCCGCCGCGTGCGAGCGGATGGCTGCCCATCCCTTCGTCACCATCGACACCGAGTTCCTGCGCGAGACCACCTACTACCCGCTGCTGTGCGTGGCGCAGATGGCCTCGCCCGACGAGGCCGTCGTCGTCGACGCGCTCGCGCCCGGCATCGATCTCGCGCCGTTCTACGCGCTGATGGCCGACGAAAAGATCATGAA
Source organism: uncultured Alphaproteobacteria bacterium (assembly GCA_963821175.1). Taxonomy (GTDB): domain Bacteria; phylum Pseudomonadota; class Alphaproteobacteria; order Rhizobiales; family Xanthobacteraceae; genus BOG-931. Next base: position 169,996 of record CAWGCU010000017.1, on the reverse strand, counting down.
GGTGTTCCATGCCGCGCGGCAGGACATCGAAATCGTCTGGCACGGCGCAAAACTTATTCCGCATCCGATCTTCGACACCCAGGTCGCCGCCATGGTGCTCGGCTATGGCGATTCCATTTCCTACGACCAGCTGGTGCAGCGCATCACCGGCGACACGCTCGACAAATCGAACCGCTTCACCGACTGGACGCGCCGGCCGCTGTCCGAGGCGCAACTCACCTACGCCATTTCCGACGTCACCCATCTGCGCGACGTCTATCACGCGCTGGTCGAAGATCTCGGCCGCCGCGGCCGCGCCGACTGGGTCGAGGACGAGATGCAGGTGCTGACCTCGCCCGAGACCTACCGCATGGACCCGCAGAGCGCGTGGCAGCGGCTCAAGACCCGCGTGCGCAAGCCCAAGGAGCTCGCGGTCCTGATCGAGGTCGCGGCCTGGCGCGAGCGCGAGGCGCAATCCCGCGACGTGCCGCGCTCGCGCGTGCTCAAGGACGACGCGATCGGCGACATCGCCGTGCAGGCGCCGACCACCATCGAGAAGCTCAAGCACCTGCGGTCCCTGCCCAAGGGGTTCGAGCGCTCGCGCTGGGGCGAGGCGATCGTCGCCGCGGTCGAGCGCGGGCTTGGCGCGCGATCCAAAGACCTTGCCGCATCACGTGCGCACGCAACCCGCGGCCAACGCGTCGGCGGTGGTCGAACTGCTCAAGGTGCTGCTGCGCATGATCTCGGAGCGTCACCACGTCGCCGCCAAGGTGATCGCCACGGTCGACGATCTCGAGCGCATCGCGTCCGACGACGCGGCGGATGTTCCGGCGCTGAAGGGCTGGCGGCGCGAACTGTTCGGCGAGAAGGCGCTGGCGCTCAAGCACGGCCAGCTTGCGCTCGCCATCGAGAAAGGTCGCGTTGCGACCGTCGAGCGCGGCAGCTGAAGGACAATCCGTGAGCGAACACGCGCGTTGGCAGGGCCGCTACAGCACGCCCGATTATTTGTTCGGCAAGGCACCAAATTATTTTCTGGCCGCCTGCAAGCCGTTACTGCCGAAGTCGGGTAAAGCGCTAGCCGTGGCCGACGGCGAAGCACGCAACGGCGTCTGGCTCGCCGAACAGGGCCTCGACGTCGTCTCGATCGATTTCTCGGAAGCAGCGCAAGCGAAGGCCGCGGCCTTGGCGAAGGAGCGCGGTGTCGCCATCAAACTGGTGCATACCGACGTCCACGCCTGGGACTATCCGCCCGATGCGTTCGACGTCGTGGTCGAAATCTTCACCCAATTCAGTACGCCGGCAGAACGCCCGCGCAAATGGGCCGGCATGCGCAAGGCGCTCAAACCCGGCGGGCTGCTTGATTCTGCAGGGCTACACACCGAAGCAGCTCGAATACGGTACCGGCGGGCCGAATGAAATCGATCGCCTCTACACGCGCGCCATGCTGGAACAGGCTTTCGGCGATTTTCGCGACCTCAAATTCGTCGAAGAGGAACTGGAAATGCACGAAGGCGCCGCTCACGGCGGCATGTCTGCGGTGATCGGGCTGACCGGACGGAAGCCTTAAGCGGCGGCGGTGACCTTGAACCGCGGCGCAAGCACGGTCGTCCGCAATGTGGCCGCGAGCGCCGCCATCTCCTCGCGCGTCAGCGCCGAATAAGGCGGATAAGGCTCGCCGGCCGGAATGCCGATCAGGTTCAGCGCCGCCTTCATCGCCGGCGCGAGCCCGCGGTGCATCCATTTCGACGGGAACAGCGCGAACTGCAGCTGGATCTCCGCCGCCCGCTCGTAGTCCTTGGCGACGAAGGCATCGATGACGTGGCGGGCGATTTCGCAGCCGGGCGGCGGCATGGTCGCGCCCGAGCCGCCGAGTTGCAGCGTGGCGAGCAGCATCTGCATGGTGGTGAAATAGCGGGCATGGCCGGCGCGATCGATCTCCACGATCAGGCGCGACACGCGGGCGAGATCGCGCGAGCTTTCCTTGATCAGCTGCACGTTCGGCAATTTCGCCAGCGCAATCGTGTCGGCGACGGAGACGTCGGCGCCGGGGCCGGGATTGAGATAGAGCGTGATCGGCAGCCGGCTCTCGCGGCCTATGGCCTCGAAATAGGCGATGAGGTCGGCCTGCGTCGGCGGGCCGGCAAACGGCCGCAACGGCGCCAAGAGCTGAACCGCTGCCGCGCCGTGCCGTTCGGCGTCGTGGGCCAGTTCGATCGCGGTCTTGAACGACGGGTGCGAGATGCCGACCATGACCGGCACGCGGCCGTCGACGAATTCGATGGTGCGGTGGATCAGCGCCTTGCGCTGCTCGAAGCCGAGATAGGTGTATTCCTGGGTCTCGACGCCGGCGGCGACCACCATGGTGGCGCGGCAGTCGTCGACCACGTAGTCGATCTGCCGCCGCAGCGCGGCCTCGTCGACGGTCAGATCGGCGGTGAACGGCGTCAGTGGGGCGACGATGAGACCCGGTGTCGGCATGGTGTTCTCCCTGTCGGCGCTCGCGGCGCCAAGGGGGATATTAACCCATCAGCATCACCGGTTCACGGCCGATCAGGCGCGCCAGCGAGCGCAGCCGGTTCAAGACGCGTTCGCCGGCCAGCGTCGCGTAGGAGTTCGGCAGGTGCAGAGCGAGCCGGTGCCGCTCGACGGCAAGCTTCGTCTTCGGCAGCACGCCGGGCATCGCCGCGGACACCACATAGGCGAGGCGGAGCGCCGCGCCGAGCACGCGGGCGCGATCGAGCATGCGGGTGGAGACCAGTTCGCGCAGCCGCGGCGACAGTTCGTCGTCCATCACCAAGCCGACGTGGCGGAAGAACACCGCGAGCGCCAGATAGGCGCGGCCGGGATGATCGATGCCGCTGAAACCGCCATGAGCGATGATATTGAGCGATTGCTCGCCGCGATAATCGGGATGCGCGCGCCAGCCGATGTCGCCGAGCAGACACGCCGCATGGCGCAGCCGGCGTTCCTCGGCGGTTTCATCGAGCCCGGAGGACATCATGAAGCGATCGGTCCATGCGATCAGCTCCTCGCCGTGGCGCGGCGAGCGCGAGCGCAACTGGTTGAGATGGCGCGCCGCCTCGATCAGCGCGTCTTTCTCCTGCTCTCTGCGCTTGAGCATCGAATAGAGCAGCCCCTCGCGCACGCCGAGCGCGGAGAACACCACCTGCCGCGGCTTGCCGACGCGCAAGATGTATTCGAGCACGAGCGCCGCGTAAGGCAACAGCGGCCGCCGCGCATTGTTCACCACTTCGATATTCGACAGCGTTTCGACGTCGACCCGATGCACCAGTCTGGCGAACTCGAGCGCTTCGTCGGCGGCAATGGCGTAGCCGTGCATCACGTGCAGCGGATAGCCGGTCTGCCACATGTGCAGCCGCGCCAGCGAGCGCCAGGTGCCGCCGACGGCATAGAAGGTGCGGTTCTCGCAGGCCTTGAGCATCGCCAGGCCGCCGAGCGTTTTCTTGACGAATTTTTCCGCCTTTTTCAGCGACTTCGACGATATGTCGGCGAGCGCCAAACCGCCGAGTGGGCGCGTGAGCCCATGCCGCGCGCGCGTGCCGCGAACATCGACCAGTTCCAGCGAGCCGCCGCCGAGATCGCCGACGACACCGTCGGCACGATGCACGCCGGAGATGACGCCAAGCGCGGTGAGCTCGGCCTCGCGCGCGCCGGAGAGAATATTGATCTCGGTCTTCAACGTGCGCTCGGCGGAGCGGATGAAGGCGCGGCCGTTCTTGGCATCGCGGCACGCCGCCGTCGCGATGGCGAGCGTTTCCTTCACTCCCATCCGCTCGCACAGCGCGCGGTAGCGCTTGAGCGTCGACAGCGCGTGCTCGACCGCGTCCGCGGCAAGCAGCCCGGTGGATTGCACCTCGCGGCCCAGGCCGCACAGCGCCTTCTCGTTGAATATTTCCGTCGGACTACGGGTGAGCCCTTCGTAAACCACAAGCCGCACGGAATTCGAGCCGATGTCGATGACAGCGACCGGCGGACCGTGATCGAGACGTCCTTGGGCGTCGAGTTTGGCGCGCTTCATTCGTAAAAATTAGCGTCGGTTAGCCGTTGGCGATTTTGAAACTGCTCATGGCCGTTTGTGGTGGCCGATTGCGCGAATTGCTGAAGTCCCGGAGCGGCTTTGAATGCCACGCCTACCGTAAGCATGATTCGCGCGCCATTCACACCCGCTCTGGCCGATGCCGCAATCGGGGGATCGATTCTTTCTGCGATTTGCCGCGTCCCGACAGGCTGGGATTGGTCATGAAATAGGTGTGAATGTTGAAGCCTTCCTCACCGGGTGCGGGCTTGATGCGGCGCGACGTGCCGTCGGAGAGCAATTGCCAGCTCTGCTCGTTATCCTTGAGATTAGCCACCATGATCTGATCGAGCACCTGCTCGTGCACAGTGGGATTGAGGATCGGGCACAGCGCCTCGACGCGGCGGTCGAGATTGCGCGGCATCATGTCGGCAGACGAAATGTACACGTCGGCCTTGGCATGGGGCAGTGCGTGACCCGAACCAAAGCAATAGATGCGGCCGTGCTCGAGGAAACGGCCGACGATGGATTTGACCCGGATGTTGTCGGACAGCCCCGGCACGCCCGGCCGCAGGCAGCAAATGCCGCGCACCACGAGCTCGATCGGCACCCCGGCGCCGGATGCCCTGTAGAGCGCATCGATGATGTCGGGATCGACCAGCGAATTCATTTTCATCCAGATGCCGGAAGGCCGCCCCGCCTTGGCATTAGTGATCTCTTCCTCGATGTGGCTGTGGATGCATTTGCGCAGCGTCAGCGGCGACACCGCCATGCGCTTGAGATCGGCGGGCTCGGCATAGCCGGTGACGAAGTTGAAGATTTGCGCCACGTCATGCGCGATGACCGGGTTGGAGGTGAAGAACGACAGGTCGGTATACAGGCGCGCCGTCACCGGATGATAGTTGCCGGTGCCGACATGGACGTAAGAGGCAAGCTCGGTGCCCTCGCGGCGGATGACGAGCGAAAGCTTGGCGTGGGTTTTCAGCTCGATGAAACCATAGACGACCTGCACGCCGGCGCGTTCGAGATCGCGCGCCCAGCGGATATTGGCCTCCTCATCGAAACGCGCCTTGAGCTCGACCACCGCGGTAACCGACTTGCCGGCTTCGGCGGCTTCGGCGAGCTCCCTGATGATCGGGGAATTGGCCGAGGTGCGGTAGAGCGTCTGCTTGATGGCGACGACGTCCGGATCGCGCCCCGCCTGCTGCAGGAAATTCACCACCACGTCGAACGACTCGTAGGGATGGTGGATGACGAAGTCCTTCTGCCGGATCGCGGCAAAGCAATCGCCGCCGTGATCGCGCACCCGCTCCGGATAGCGCGGCGCATAGGGAACGAATTCCAGGTCCGGCCGGTCGAGCTTGGCAAGCTGCGCCATCTCGTCGAGCGCCAGCACGCCGTCGACCTTGAACACGCTCGCGTCGGTGGTGCCGAGCGCGCGCTGCACGAAGCGCTGCAATTCCGGCGGCATCATCGCCTCGATGTCGAGGCGGATGACGATGCCGCGGCGGCGGCGCTTGAGCGCGGTCTCGAACAGCCGCACCAGGTCTTCGGCCTCTTCGAGGATTTCCACCTCGGAATCGCGGATGACGCGGAATGCGCCCACGCCTTTCACCGCATAGCCGGGGAACAGCTTGCCGATGAAAAGGCTGGTGACGGCTTCGAGCGAGATCAGCCGCACCTGCCCGCCCTCGCCGGCTTGCGGCAGCCGCGCGAAACGCTCGATGCGGTTGGGCATGCGGATCAGCGCGTTCATCGCCTTGCCGTCCTTGGCGCGGGCAAGCTGCAAGGCGATGGAAAATCCGAGATTGGGAATGAACGGGAACGGATGCGCAGGATCCACCGCAAGCGGCGTCAACAGCGGAAAGACGTGGGCGAGAAAGTAGTCTTCGAGCCAGGCCTTCTCGGCCTTGGTGACATCGGCTGCCATCGACCAGCACGATGCCCGCTTGGCCTAGTGCCGCGCGCAACTCGCGCCACTGCGCCTGCTGATCCTGGACCAGCACCAACACGGCTTCGCCAATACGGGCGAGCTGCTCGGCGGGGGTCAAACCCTCGGGGCTCTTCTCGACGATGCCGGCGCGCAGCGCGGCGCCGAGACCGGCAACGCGCACCATGAAGAATTCGTCGAGGTTGGCGGCGGAGATCGAGAGGAATTTTAACCGTTCCAGCAGCGGGTGGCCGCGATTGGCGGATTCCTCCAGCACCCGGCGGTTGAAGTTCAGCCAGGACAGCTCGCGGTTGATGAAGCGATCCGGGCTCGACGCCAGATCGGACGCCCGCTGCCCTTCCTCCGGCCGCCGCGAGGAGCCGGATTTTAAAGCGACGACAGTGGCTTGGCCACGGTCGGCCATGGCGGTTTGATGCTCCTCGAGGGCTATGTTCGCCATGGTTCGTTACAATTCGATGACGTGGGGTCGCCCCCTGAGATAAGGCGCTGGCGAAGTGCGGCGTCAAGCCTCCCCTGGCCAACGGACCGCGGACGAGCCTGGGCAAACATTGCGGCAGCTGTTTACGGGTGATATATACCATTGGTATCTATCATTAAGGCTCGCAAATGGCCGAAACCGGCACCGCCAAAATCTTCAAGCATGGCCGCAGCCAAGCGGTCCGGTTGCCGAAGGAATTCCGCCTTCCCGGCAAGGAGGTGCGCGTCCGCCGGTTCGGGCGGGGCGTGCTCCTGGAGCCTATGACAGAAGGCTTCGACTTCGCGGCGTGGTGGGACAAGATCGACAAATATGGCGGCGACTTCTTGCCCGAGGGACGTCCCGAACAGCCGCCAATGCCGGTCGACGATCGAAAATATTTCGATGACGAATGATTTGCCTCGACACCAACGTCGTCATTGTCGCGCTCAATCAGCCGCTATCAGCGCTTAGGGCGCGCCTTAACCGGGCACTCGTTGGCGATGTCCCGGTCACCATTTCTTCGATTGTCCTGTTCGAGCTCTGGTACGGCGTCGCCAAGGGCGAACGCCGCCCGCATAACACAGCGAGAATTATGGATTTCCTTGCTGGACCGATCAAGGTTCTGAACTTCGACGCCGAAGATGCGCGTGAGAGCGGAGAAATCCGCGCCGCATTGGCACGAGCCGGGACACCGATCGGTCCTTACGACGTGTTGATCGCCGCGCAAGCGCGGCGGCGCGGCGCGATCTTGGTCACGGCGAACAAAAATGAATTCGCGCGCGTGCCGGGATTGCAGACGCAAGATTGGACGGTCGTCTGAAAGATCGCAGGCTTTAAGCCGTGTCGCGGAACATTTCCGCGGCCAGTGCCCGCGTCGGCGGCCGGCCGCGCCGCAGTGCCTCGTTGTCGAGCGCGATCACCGCCGACCGCGCCGCCGCGAACGAGCGCTCGATATGGGTCGAGAGATAGCTCACCACGCTTTCATCGAACGCGAGCTGGCGATCGGCGCCGAGTTTGACGATGACAGCGCGCAGCATGGCATCGTCCGGCGCCTCAAGGTTCACGACCGGCATTGCCCGCAGTCGTGAGATCACGTCGGGAGTGGCGATAGGCCAAGTGGCCGGCGCCGTGCGCGCCGTGAACAGCAAATAGGCGTTCTCCCCGCGCGCCATATTGATGAGATGAAACAGGGCGTGCTCGTCCGAAGTCGCCGCCGCGTCCTCGATCACCAGCGCGCCGGTGGCGAGCGCGGAGCGAAGCCCGGCCTCGTCAAGCGCGTGGGCGGAGACGACACGTGCACCCGCCGCAGCCGCCCAGATCGTGGCCAAATGGGTTTTGCCCGAACCCTCGGGCCCGACAAGCGCGATTGTCTTCGCCGGCCAATCCGGCCAGGAGTCGATCAGCGTCAGCGCGACCTCGTTGCCGGGTCCGGAGAGAAAATCCTCCCGCGCATAGCTTTCCGTGTGCTCGAGCGCCAGCGCAAGCTGCCGTGGGATGGGAGACATCGTACTTGACGTCATGCGTTAAACCGACCGGCTGCCGGGCACCAACGGCGACAGCATCGGGCTCAACAGCCACAACAGCCCGACGAAGACGGCAAGCGCCACGATCCAGAACACGATGTGCCGCTCGATCTGCATGGCGCCCTTCAAGCAGTGCCGATCAGTGCCCGGCGCCGAACGAATTCATATGGCGCACCCATTCGGCGAGATAGAAGGCGATCGAGAGCAAGGTCAAGATAGCGACCAGCGCCATCATCGCCTTCGACACAAGGTCGGCATCGAAACCGAAACCCCGCTCGGCCAACACCAGAATGGCGAGCAGGATCTGCGCCAAGGTGTTGGCCTTCGAGACCGCCAACGGCCGCACCGGCATCGGCTTGCCGATCAGCCAGGACAGCATGAAGGCGCTGATGATCATGATGTCGCGCGAGACGACGAGGATGACGAGGAAGATCGGCAGCGCGCCGGCGATGCCGAGCGAAATGTAGATCGATACGATCAGCGCCTTGTCGGCCAAGGGATCGAGATAGGCGCCGAGCTCGCTCGCCATGTGGAAGCGCTTGGCGAGGAAGCCGTCGACACCGTCGCTGATGCCGGCCGCCAGAAACAGGAAAAACGCGATACGCATCCCGCCCGAGGTGATCGCCCAGACCACGATCGGCACCAGCAGGATACGACCCAAGGTAATGAGATTTGGGATACTCAAACGCGGCCCCGGCTCAGGCAGCTTTTCTCCGTGCTGTCTGCAACTACCCAATATACCGGCGCCCGCGCGCTTGCACACCCGGCGATTCCGACGTAGGAGGCGCCAAGCGGTCCCGCCCCGCAAGGGCGGCAATCAAGCATCTGTCCGATTTGGTGGCATTCGTGGATGAGGCGCGCTACGCGGCGGCCGGTGTCGATATCGACGCCGGCAACCGCATGGTGGAATTGATCAAGCCCTTGGTGCGCGCGACCGCGCGCGCCGGGGCCGATGCCGAGATTGGCGGCTTTGGCGGCCTGTTCGATCTCAAGGCCGCGGGGTTTGTCGATCCGATCCTGGTCGCCGCCAACGACGGCGTCGGCACCAAAGTCAAAATCGCCATCGAGACGTCCCGCCACGATACGATCGGCATCGATCTGGTCGCCATGTCGGTCAACGACCTCGTGGTGCAGGGCGCCGAGCCGTTGTTCTTCCTCGACTATTTCGCCTGCGGCAAGCTCGATCCGGCGGTCGGTGCGCAGGTGGTGACGGGCATCGCGGCGGCCTGCCGCGAGGCCGGCTGCGCTCTCATCGGCGGCGAGACCGCGGAAATGCCAGGGCTTTATGCGCCCGGCGACTACGACCTTGCCGGCTTCGCCGTCGGCGCCGTGGGGCGGGCGGACTTGTTGCCGCGCGCCGATATCGCGGCCGGCGACGTGGTGATCGGCCTTGCCTCGACAGGCGTCCACTCAAACGGATTTTCCCTGGTACGCCGCATTGCCGCCACGGCCGGATTGGCTTGGGAGAAACCGGCCCCGTTCGACCCATCGCGAACGCTCGGCGAAGCCTTGCTCACCCCGACCCGGCTCTACGTGCGTTCGTGCCTTGCGGCGATCCGCGAAACCAAAGCGGTCAAGGCGCTCGCCCACATCACCGGCGGCGGTTTCGTCGACAATATTCCGCGGGTATTGCCCGAAGGCTTTGCGGTTGCCGTGGACCTCGATCGCGTGCCGGTTCTGCCGGTGTTCAAATGGCTCGCAGCGAGCGGCAAAATCACCGAGGCCGAAATGCTGCGCACCTTCAACTGCGGCATCGGCATGGTGGCGGTGCTCGATCGAAGCGCGGCCAAGGCGGCGAGCGAGCGCTTCGCGGCGCAGGGTGAAACCGTCGTTGCGCTCGGCGAAGTCGTCGCGGCGAAAGACAGCGCCCGTGTCGGCTTCCGCGGACACCTCGATCTCGCTTGGCCAGGCGCATGACCAGGAAGCGCGTTGCCGTACTGATCTCCGGCCGCGGCTCGAACATGACGGCATTGATCGAGGCGGCCAAGGCGCCGGATTATCCGGCGCAAATCGTGCTCGTCTTGTCGAATGACCCCAATGCCGCGGGGCTCGCCCGTGCGCAACAAGCGGGCATCGCCACCGCAGTCGTCGATCATAGGCCGTTCGGCAAAGATCGCGAGGCGTTCGAACGCGCACTCGACGACACTCTGCACGCGCACGATATCGATCTTGTCTGCCTCGCCGGCTTCATGCGGCTGCTGACGCCGTGGCTCGTCACGCGCTGGAGCGGCCGCATGCTGAACATTCATCCGGCACTGTTGCCGCAGTTCAAGGGCCTGCACACCCACCGCCGCGCGCTCGAGGCCGGCGTGCAGCGGCACGGCGCCACCGTTCACTTCGTCGTGCCGGAAATGGATTCAGGGCCGATCGTGCTGCAGGATTCGGTGCCGGTGCGACAAGACGACACCGAAGAGACGCTTACCGCACGGGTGCTGGAGGTCGAGCACCGGATTTATCCACAGGCGCTGCGCCTCGTTGCCGAAGGCCGCGTCACGCTTGCGGCCGCAACTGCGGCAACGCGCGGATAATGGCGCACGCTTTAAACAGAATCTTTTCGTTACCTGAAAAATAAAAACCCCCGGGTGCAACGCCGGGGGCTGCGAGTGGGACCGGAATATCCGGACAACGATCACGCGACTTTGAGATTTTCCGCCGATGTTCTGCCGCGGTTGGTCACGAGTTCGTACTCGACGCTCTGACCGTCATTGAGCGAGCGCAAGCCGGCGCGCTCGACGGCCGAGATATGGACGAAGACGTCCTTGTCGCCGCTTGCCGGTTTGATGAACCCGTAGCCCTTGGTTGGATTGAACCATTTGACGGTGCCCTTCTGCATCGTCTGCCTCCTCCGTCATTCCCGATGCCAGCGAAGACGCAAGCCCACAGCCGCTGCACCGCAATGCAGATGCTGCGATCCACGCCACAAGCAAGATTTTGGGGGAAGTCCGAAACAGCGGAAGTCAGAAACGATCATGTCGCCCACGACAGCACCGGCCGGATGGCCAAAATCCGATTGCCGGTAAAATTGGGCGGATAAATACGGCGCCAGCATGGCTGCAAAACGTCAGTCAGCGGCGCTGGAGCTACCGATATTTTGAACATCGTGACGATGATCTTGCACGCGATTGGTTTGATTACACAGTCACGACAACGAAGTATGCACGATGTCGCAAACGACCCGGCGAATTGCAAAGCCTAATTGCTGCCCGCTTCTTCGACAGCCGATACGGCGTGCGCCCTGGATAGAGACAACTGTCGCCACAGCCCACCGACGCCGATCACAAGCAACGCGCCGGCACCGGCCGCCGCAAATTCGACCTGGCGTGCGAATGTCTCGCCAAGCGCCGCCGACAGATGACCGAATACCACCGGATCAGTCGCCATGACGTCGCCGGCGACCCAACCAAGCAACGCCGCGCCAGCCCAGATGAAGATCGGAAAGCGGTCGAGCATCACCATGATCAGAGCTGCGCCCGCGATGATGATCGGAATGGAAGCGACCAAACCGATCGCAAGCAACACCAAACTACCCTGCGCAATGGCGGCGACGGCGATGACATTGTCGAGGCTCATGACGATGTCGGCCACGACGACGATGCGTACCGCGCGCCACAATTGCGCGACGGCTTCGACTTTATTCCTGTCGGCGCGCTCGGGAACGAGCAGCTTGGCGGCGACATAGACCAGCGCCAACCCGCCGATCAGTTTGAGATACGGCAGCAGCATGAGCTGCCCGACGACGCCGGTGAAAACCAGACGCAGCAGCACCGCGGCACCGGCGCCGATCACCAGGCCCCAGAAGCGCTGGCGCTGCGGCAGATCCCGGCACGCCATCGCAATGACGACGGCGTTGTCGCCCGACAGCAGGATATTGATGAAAACGATCTGCAGCACCGCGGCCCAGAACGCCGCGCGGCCCATGTCGTTGCCGCTCGCGTGGAGCAGGTCGCCCCACAGCGACGGATGCAGATATTGCAGGATCGATCCCACCGCCGCTCCTCAAGCGCACCGGCGACGCGGCGAGCGCACCGGCTTCAGCCGGCGATTTCGTTGCCGGAAAAGAACTGCGCGATTTCCTTCGCGGCGGTGTCGGCGGCGTCGGAGCCATGCACCGAGTTCTCGCCGATCGACTTGGCAAGCTCCTTGCGGATGGTGCCGGGCGCGGCCTTGGCCGGATCGGTGGCGCCCATCAGATCGCGATAGGCCGCCACGGCATTCTCGCCTTCGAGCACCTGCACGACGACTGGGCCTGAAATCATGAAATCGACGAGTTCGCCAAAAAACGGCCGCTGGCGATGGACCGCATAGAAAGTTTCGGCCTGCTCGCGGCTCATGCGCAGGCGCTTTTGCGCCACGATGCGCAAACCGGCCTTTTCGATCATCGCATTGATGGCGCCGGTGACATTGCGCGCCGTCGCGTCGGGCTTGATGATCGAAAACGTACGCTCGATCGCCATCGGATCGTCCTTTGTCGTGTTGCGGAAGAGTTGAGGCTTACGAAAGCGCTGCGGAAGCCGCGCCGGCTTATAGCCTTCGATCACCGTCCCAGCAAGCGCGGGAAAAGCGCGCCGCGAGGTGTGACAAAGATCACGTCCATGTCGAATCCAGGACGATAATTCCTCAATGAATTCAATTCTTAAGGCGCTTCCTGCGCGATTTTCCTATTCTGCCGCATGAACCGAAAAGGGGGGCGTCGTTACCCACGGATAGCTGCGTGATGAGCGCGCACAAACCAGAGGAGACGCCCCATGTTGCGCAAGACGATTTTCGCTCTTTCGACCGCGGCCGCGCTGAGCGCGGCGACCTTGGCCCCGACCTCTGCATTCGCGGGCGGTGGCGGTGGCGGCGGGTGGCACGGTGGTGGCTGGCACGGCGGCGGCTTCGGTGTCGGTACCGCGATCGGCCTCGGGATTCTCGCCGGCGCGGCCTACGACAGCACCTGCATGGCGCAACGGGTGTTCAACACACCGAACGGGCCGGTGGTGCGCTGGGTCAACGTCTGCTACTGAGCCGCTCTTCTTCGCACGTTCCAAACGGCAACCCCGGCCTCGCCAGAGGCTGGGGTGTTTTTGTTCAAACCATTCCGCTGCGATCAGGCGAGGTCGAAGCGATCGAGATTCATCACCTTGTCCCACGCCGCCACAAAGTCTTTCACAAACGCCGCTTTCGCGTCGTCACATGCATAGACTTCCGCAAGCGCTCGCAGCTGGGAGTGCGAACCGAAGATCAGGTCGACACGGCTGCCGGTCCACTTGACCGCGTTCGTTTTCCGGTCGCGCCCTTCGTACACGCCATCGGAGCCAGCGGGCTGCCACTGCGTGCTCATGTCGAGCAAGTTGACGAAGAAGTCGTTCGTCAGCGTCTCGGGCCGCTTGGTGAAGACGCCGTGCTTGGACTGCCCGACGTTCGCACCGAGAACACGCAGCCCGCCGACGAGAACCGTCATCTCGGGTGCCGTCAGGGTCAGCAATTGTGCCCGGTCCACCAGCGCTTCCTCAGGCAACATGAATTGTTTGCCACTGAGGTAGTTGCGAAATCCGTCGGCACGCGGCTCGAGCGGAGCGAAGGAGTGCGTGTCGGTCTCTTCCTGCGACGCGTCCATGCGCCCAGGCTTGAACGGAACCTTGACGTCGACGCCGGCGTCCTTTGCCGCCTTTTCGACTGCCGCGCAGCCGCCGAGAACGATCAGGTCGGCAAGCGAGACCTTCTTGCCGAACTCTTTCTGGATCGCTTCCAGCTTCGCAAACACCGTCTTGAGCTGAGCCGGCTGGTTGATCTCCCAGTCCTTCTGCGGCGCGAGGCGAATGCGCGCACCGTTCGCTCCGCCACGCTTGTCGGAGCCGCGGAACGTCGATGCCGACGCCCAAGCGGTCGAGACCAGTTGCGACACCGACAGGCCGGACGCGAGGATCTTGGCTTTGAGAGCCGCAATGTCCGCTTCCCCGATCAGCGGATGATTCACCGCCGGGATCGGGTCCTGCCAGATCAACGTCTCTTTCGGCACGAGCGGACCGAGATAGCGCTGGATCGGGCCCATGTCGCGGTGCGTGAGCTTGAACCACGCCCGGGCAAACGCGTCCGCGAACTGGTCCGGATGCTCAAAGAAGCGTCGCGAGATCTTCTCGTAGGCCGGGTCGAGCCGCAGCGAGAGGTCCGTGGTCAGCATGGTCGGCACGTGCTTCTTCGACTTGTCGTGGGCGTCCGGGATCGTGGCGGCGCCACCTTTCGCCTTCCACTGCTGCGCACCGGCCGGGCTCTTGGTCAGCTCCCATTCGTTGTTGAACAAGTTATCGAAGAAGTGATTGCTCCACTTCGTCGGTGTCTGGGACCAGGTGACTTCCGGACCGCCGGTGATGGTGTCGGCCCCGATGCCGGTGCCATGCTTGCTCTTCCAGCCGAGGCCCTGATCCTCGAGTGCCGAGCCTTCCGGCTCCGGGCCGATCAGTGACGGATCGCCGGCGCCGTGGGTTTTGCCGAAGGTGTGGCCGCCGGCGATCAACGCGACGGTCTCCTCGTCGTTCATTGCCATGCGGAAGAATGTTTCGCGGATGTCCTTGGCCGCCGCGACCGGGTCTGGCTTGCCGTTCGGCCCTTCCGGATTGACGTAGATGAGGCCCATCTGCACCGCGCCGAGCGGTTCCGCCAGCTGGCGTTCGCCGCTGTAGCGTTCATCGCCCAGCCATGTCCCTTCGGGACCCCAGAAGAGCTCTTCGGGCTCCCAGACGTCGGCGCGGCCGCCGCCGAAACCGAACGTCTTGAAGCCCATGGAATTGAGGGCGACGTTGCCCGCGAGAACCATCAGGTCGGCCCATGAAAGTTTCCGGCCGTACTTCTGCTTGATCGGCCACAGCAGCCGGCGCGCCTTGTCGAGGTTGGCGTTGTCCGGCCAACTGTTCAGGGGCGCGAAACGCTGCTGGCCGGCTCCGGCGCCACCGCGGCCGTCGGTGATGCGGTACGTGCCGGCGCTGTGCCACGCCATGCGGATGAATAGTCCGCCATAGTGGCCGAAGTCCGCCGGCCACCACGCCTGCGAGTTCGTCATCAAGGCATGAAGGTCCTTGACCACGGCATTCAGGTCGAGGCTCTTGAATTCCTTGGCGTAGTCGAACGCCTTGCCCATCGGATCGGACAAAGGGGAGTGATGGTGGAGAACCTGAAGGTTCAGCGTATTCGGCCACCAGTCTCGGTTCGCGTGTCCGCCCACTACCGGGCACTTGCCCGCGCTCTTGTCATCGGTTTTCGCGTCCATGTTTGTCTCCGATCGTGTTTCTTCTGCTTTTTCCCGTTCCGTATATAAGGATCGTCAATCCTTGGAAAGTGATCCGGCTGCATGGCCCGCAATGGCAAAGCGCCGGTCACGGTGCCTGATCCTTCGTCTGGCGAACGAATGGCGCGCTTTATCTCGCGTCCCAATTCCGAACTCAGCGAGCGGGTAACACGCGCAACGCACAGACGAGCTCAAGTCGCGCTATTGCCGGTGGTCGGTTTCTTGGTTTTCGCGGGCTTTTTCTTCGCTTGTGGCGGCGGCGCCACCTCGACGCGATCCATTTGCGCGAGCCGGCCGCGCTCGAAGTGATAGATGCCGGGCCGCGGTCCGCCTTGATAGCTCAAGACCGCGGTGCGCTCACCGTTGGGATTCCTGCCGAGCTGGACGCTGTTCGGCGGGCCGGCGCGGGCGACCACCTCGCATTCGGTCATGCCGAGACCGACACCCTCGCCAGGCCCGGGCGCGCCACTGCCAGGAGCCGCCGCGACCGGGCAGCTGCCACTGGCATCGACCAGATCGCTGTCGGTGACCGGCCGAGCCTGTCTTGATTCTTGTAGGTCGGAATAGGTGTAGCCGCTGCTGCGGCCGGCCACGTCGACCGGCTTCCGGAACAAGGTCCCGGTATCCCAACCAACATCGCCGCAGCCGCCAAGCATGGCGGCCATCGCCAGCGCCGCCAACACGCCTGAACGAATTGATCCAAAGTACACCCGAACGTCCCCTTAAACTTCGGCCGCCGCCAATACAGGATGCGCCAGTTTATGTTGCGATCATGGCGCACCGGCCTGCACTATGCTAGCGACCATGCTAGCGGCTTCCGAGGCCTGACCACAAGCCGTTGAATAAAAGCAGTAAAGGTAAAAAATCAATGCTGAGACAGGGGGTTGGGAGCGCATTCCGATTGCACCATCAGGGGCCCGCTTTGTGATGCTCATCACGGATTTCTGCCCGTCTTGACGCGAAACTGTCGTGGCCGCGGATAGGCTCCCGGGACAAATATTGTCTCGCGCTTTTGGGGGACATTTCATGCACCTGCAATTCGTCGGCTGCGGTGATGCCTTCGGCTCCGGCGGACGATTCAACACTTGCTTCCATCTCGTCGGCAACGAGATCAACGCGCTGATTGATTGCGGCGCGACCTCGCTCGTCGCCATGAGCAAGCTCGCGATCGACCGCAATGCCATCGATGTGATTTTCATCTCGCATTTTCACGCCGATCACGTCGCCGGCCTGCCGTTCTTGCTGCTCGAGGCCAATTACGTGACCAAGCGCACGCGGCCGCTGACCGTCGTCGGGCCGCCCGGACTGAAGACGCGCTTTCCCGAAATCATGGAAGGCGGCTTCCCTGGCACCGGAACGATGGAGCTGAACTTTCCGCTGCACTTCGTCGAGCTGGAAATCGGCAAGCGGCGCGAGATCGGTCCCGTGGGCGTGACGGCTTTCCATGTCGTGCATGACGATCGCGCCGGGCCTTGCCTCGGCTTCCGCTTCGAAATCGAAGGCAAGGTGATCGCTTTTTCCGGCGATACGGAATGGACCGATGTGCTGATCGAGGTCGGACGCGAAGCCGACCTCTTCATCTGCGAAGCCTATACGCGGGATAAGCCGATCCAGACCCACATGGCGCTGTCGCTCTTGGAGAAGCACCTCGGCCAGATCCGGCCGAAACGCTTGGTGCTCACCCATATGAGCAACGACATGTTGGCGCGCCGTGCAGAGGTGCCATACGAAACCGCCGCAGACGGCATGATCGTCGAGCTATGAGCTAGATGAAGCTTACGGCGTAGATCGGCGGCAGATGGGCATTCACCAGCTCCCAGCGCTCGCCGCCGTCATCGCTGGTCCACAACGCGCCGGTCGTCGAGCCCATGGCCAGCCGCGAGCCGGTGTCGTCGACGTCAAAACCGTGCCGGTAGATGAGGTCGTAGGCATCGCGCTGCGGCAGTCCTTCGCGCATGATCTGCCACGTCTTGCCGGCATCGTTGGTCCGGCTCACGCATAGTGCGCCGTCACGCGGCATGCGGATCTCGTCCTTGATCGCGGGCACGAACCACGCAGTTTGCGCATCGCGCGGATGGGCCGCGACCGCAAAGCCGAAATCGTCGCAGGGCAACGACAGCCGCGTCCAGTGCGCGCCGGCGTCCGCCGAGCGATAAATGCCGGCATGGTGCTGCATCCACATGACGTCCGGCGCCGCGGCGCAACGGGTGACGCGATGCGGGTCCTGGATGGCGCTGTCCTCGGCCTGTTCCGGCGGCACATAGGGCGCGAACAGTCCTTTGCCGAGCACTTTCCAGGTGGCGCCGTCATCGCGGGTCTCCCACACGCCGCCGCAGGAGATGGCGATGCAGGTGCGCCCCGGCTCGCGCGGATCCGGCGATATGCTGTGGATGCCGGCATCGTCATAGCCGCCGCCGAACCAGCGCGCGCGTTCCGGCACGTTCCACAGCTCGCTCATGAGCTGCCAGCTCTCGCCGCGATCGTCGGAGCGGAATAGGCCGGCGGGAATAGCGCCGATCCATAAGCGATCAGGGTGATGGCGCCCGCCGCCTTCGAGCGTCCAGACCTGGAACAGCGACGGCGCGCCCGGGGTGTCGGCGGCAAATGCCGGCGCCGCGATTTCGCGCCAGGTGCGGCCGTCGTCGTCGGAGCGATGAAGCTTCGGCCCGAAGTGCCCGAGCTTGAGTGCGGCGAAGATGACGCCGTCGTCCTGGCGCAGCGCATTCGTCACCGGATTTCCGACAAAGCCGATCAGATCTGCCGTCCAGCCGGCGTGCTTGCGCTCGAGCTTGAACAAACCTTTCCGCGTCGCCACCAGCAACCGATCGCTCATGAGCACTCCTGTGCGCTGCGCTCAGCCGCCCGAAAGCGCCTGCATGACATAAAGCTTGGTATCGGGCCCGATCCGGCGCGACAGCGCACTATCGTGCGCGAGCCGCTCGCCGTCGGCAAAAATGCAAACGTGCTTGCGCAGCCGGCCCTGGTCGTCGAGGACATAACTGCGCACATGCGGCTGGCCGGCGACGAGATTGTCCAGCGCTTCGCCAACCGTCACGCCGGAGGCCGACATCGGACCATCGGGCACGAGGTTACGCAAGTGACTGGTGAAATGGATTTCGGCCATCGCCGCATCCTCTCTCACGCAAATGCGGCAATCATCCGCCGAGTGCCGCTTCGATCGCCGCCAGTGCGGCATCCGCCTTCGAAGCATCGGGACCGCCGGCCTGGGCCATGTCGGGCCGGCCGCCGCCGCCCTTGCCGCCGAGGACTTCCGCGCCTTTGCGCACCAGATCGACGGCATTGAAGCGCTTGACCAGATCGTCGGTGACGCCGACCACTATGCCAGCCTTGCCGTCGCCGGTGACGCCGACGATGGCGACAACGCCGGAGCCGACCTTTTTCTTGCCCTCGTCGGCAAGGCTGCGCAAATCCTTCAGATCGATGCCTTCTACTGCGCGCGCCATCAGCTTCACGTCGCCCACGGTGCGAACGCCATCGGCGCCGTCGCTGGCGCCGCCGCCCATGGCGAGCTTCTTCTTGGCGTCCGTGAGCTCGCGTTCGAACTTGCGTCGCTCATCCAGAACATGAACAAGCCGCTGAGGCATCTCTTCAAGTGACACTTTCAACTCTGCGGAGGCCGCTTTAGCGAGGCCCGCCACATGATTGGCGTGCTGGCGCGCAGCGCGGCCGGTAAGTGCTTCGATTCGACGGACGCCTGACGCCACGGCGCCTTCGGAAATCACCGAAATAATCCCTATGTCGCCCGTACGCTTAACGTGCGTCCCGCCACACAGTTCGACCGACCACCCCATGGCATTACCCACGCCTTCGCCCATCGCAACAACACGTACCTCTTCGCCGTATTTTTCCCCGAAGAGGGCGCGAGCACCAGATTCGATCGCGTCGTCGACAGCCATTAGTGTTGTTTTCACCTCGGAGTTTTCCAGCACTACATCGTTCGCATAGTCTTCGACGCGCTCAAGCTCACGCTGGGTAAGCGGCTTGTTATGTGAAAAGTCGAAACGCAAACGGTCTTCGTCAACCAACGAACCCCTCTGCGCCACGTGATCGCCGAGCACTTGGCGCAACGCCTCATGCAACAAGTGGGTCGCCGAGTGATTACGGCGAATGTCTGCGCGTCTCCCGTGGTCTACTTCAAGACGTAACGCGTCACCCACTTTTAGCCCGTGGTTCTCAACCGAGACGTTATGCACAAAGAGATCGCCGGCTTGCTTATGCGTGGTGAGAACGCGTGCCACAAAGGCCCCGTCCGAAACTCGCCTCATCCACCCAGTGTCACCGACCTGCCCGCCGGACGCGGCGTAAAATGGTGATTGATTAAGTATCACCTCGCCACTTTCGCCGACCCGTAATTCGCTTACCTCCGGACCACCACGTATGATCGTTTGGACAACACCCTCACTAACCTCTGTGTCGTACCCAAGAAATTCCGTGGCACCGTATTTCTCGCGCAAAGGGAACCAATACCCTTCGGTTTTCGTGTCGCCAGATCCGACCCAAGAGGCGCGCGCTTTCTCGCGCTGGCGCTCCATGGCGTAGTTGAAGCCGTCAACGTCAACGCCAATTTTACGCGCCCTAAGTGCGTCCTGCGTCAGATCAAGTGGAAAGCCAAAGGTGTCGTAGAGAGCAAAAGCGATGTCTCCAGGTAGGACCGGCCATCGAGGTTCTTGCCCTGGGTAAGAGATCGAGGGCTCAAAATCTCGCATTGCCTCGATCTGCGACACAGCGTCGTTGAGCATTGCGAGTCCACGCTCCAGAGTGTGGCGGAAGCGCCTCTCCTCTAGCTTCAGCGTCTCGGTGACCAGAGCGTCGGCACGGTGCAGTTCCGGATAGGCCATGCCCATTTCGCGCACCAGCACCGGAACCAGCTTCCACATTAGCGGCTCTCTGGCGCCCAGGAGTTCCGCGTGGCGCATGCCCCGGCGCATGATCCGGCGGAGCACGTAGCCGCGGCCCTCGTTCGACGGCAGCACGCCATCGGCGATCAGGAACGCCGACGCGCGCAAATGGTCGGCGATGACGCGGTGCGAGGCCTTCTGCTCGCCATCGGGGTCGACGCCGGTGAGATCGGCAACAGCCTCGATCAGCGCGCCGAACAGATCGATCTTGTAATTGTCGTGGGTGCCTTGCAGCACCGCGGCGATGCGCTCGAGCCCCATGCCGGTGTCGATCGACGGCCGCGGCAGGTCGACCCGCTTATCGGCGGTGAGCTGCTCGTACTGCATGAAGACCAGATTCCAGATCTCGACGAAACGGTCGCCGTCGGCCTCCGGTGTACCCGGCGGGCCGCCCCAAATGTGCTCGCCGTGATCGTAGAAGATTTCCGAGCACGGCCCGCAAGGACCGGTTTCGCCCATGGCCCAGAAATTGTCGGCGCCGGCGATGCGGACGATCTTCTTCTCGGGCAGGCCTGCGATCTTTTTCCAGAGATGGAAGGCCTCGTCGTCATTGATATAGACCGTGACCATCAGCTTATCGGCCGGCACGCCGTATTCCTTGGTCACCAGCCGCCAAGCCAGCTCGATGGCGCGCTCCTTGAAGTAGTCGCCGAACGAGAAGTTGCCGAGCATCTCGAAGAAGGTGTGATGCCGCGCGGTATAGCCGACGTTGTCGAGGTCGTTGTGCTTACCGCCGGCGCGCACGCATTTCTGCGACGAAACCGCGCGCACATAGGGGCGCTTCTCAAGGCCGGTGAAAACGTTCTTGAACTGCACCATGCCGGCATTGGTGAACATCAATGTCGGATCGTTGCGCGGCACCAGCGGCGACGACGGCACGATTTCGTGCCCTTCGCGCGCAAAAAAGTCGAGAAAGCTCGACCTGATATCGTTGACGCCGCTCATATGCCGCAACTCTCTAGCGGGACAGGCGATTCCTGTCCAGGAACGGCGCAATTGCAGTACACCGGCAAAGCATATATGCGCTCTCACTCCTGAACGCTCCCCACCGAGACATGACGATGAACGACCAAGCAAGCCCCGGCCTGAGCACGTTCGAAGAGCGGCTGCGGGCGGGCCGGTTCGTCATGACCGCGGAAATCGCCCCGCCGGTGTCGGCCGATGCCCAGGACCTGCGCAGCAAGGCGGCACCGCTCAAGGGCCTCGCCGACGCGGTGAACGTCACCGACGGCGCCGGCGCCCGCGCCCATATGGCGGCGCTTGCGGCGGCCTCCATCCTCATCGGCATGGAGATCGAGCCGATCCTGCAAATCACCTGCCGCGACAAGAACCGCATCGCACTGCAAAGTGAGATGATGGGCGCCGCTGCGCTCGGAGTGCGCAACCTCCTCCTCCTCACCGGCGACGATCCGAAAGCCGGCGACCAGCCCGATACCAAGCCGGTGTTCGACGTCAATTCGACCACGCTGATCGAGACCGCGCGCCGCCTGCGCGACGAAGGTACGCTGCCGACCGGGCGCAAGGTCTCCGGCCACGCCGCGTTCTTCATCGGCGCAGCCGACATGCCGATCGATCCGCCGGCGGGCTGGCAGCCGAATGCACTCCTCGGCAAGATCAAATCCGGCGCACAATTTGCGCAGACCCAGTTCTGCATGGATGCCGCGATCGTGCGCCGCTATGTCGGCGCACTCGAACAGGCCGGCGTCACCAAACAGCTGGCCATCCTCATCGGCGTCAATCCGCTGCGCTCGGCGAAATCGGCGCAATGGATGAAAAGCCACCTGTTCGGCACCATCATCGCCGACGCGCTGATCGCGCGGATGGAAAAGGCCGCCGATCCGGCGCGCGAAGGCATCGCTATCTGCGCCGAATTGATCGAGGAATATTCAACCATTCCCGGCATCGCCGGCGTGCACATCATGGCGCCGGGCAACGACGCGGCGATTCCCGAAGTCATCGCGGCGGTGCGAGCGCGGCTTCCGTAGCCCGGATGGAGCGAAGCGCAATCCGGGGACGATTGTGCCGGTTGCAACGCCGTTCCCGGATTACGCTTCGCTCCATCCGGGCTACGTTCCGGCCGGCACCTCCGTCGTCTTGATATCGACTTCCGATTTCAGCGTCCGGTGCACCGGACATTTGTCGGCGATTTCCATCAACCGCGCGCGCTGTTCCGCCGTCAGATCGCCTTCAAAGGTGATCGCGCGCTCGATGTGGTCGATCTTGCCTTCTTTGGTTTCGCACTCGGCGCAATCTTTGGCGTAGATTTTTTCGTGGTGCAGGCGGACCTGCGTGCGCTTGAGCGGAATCTGCTTGTGATCGGCATAGAGCCGCACCGTCATCGAGGTGCAGGCGCCGAGCGCCGCGAGCAGAAGATCGTAGGGGCCCGGCCCGGTGTCGAGGCCGCCGTCCTTGACCGGCTCGTCGGCCAACAGCCGATGACTGCCGAGGATGACCTCTTGCTGAAATTGCCCGCGCCGCGTCTCGCGCACCGCAACGGTGCCGGGCGGCGTGTCTGCCGCGGGCTCGGCATCGACCGCCATGTCGAGATAGCGATCGGCCCAGGCCGCGATGACGCGGGCCACATAGGTGGCGTCGCTGGCGCGGCTGATGAGATGATCGGCGCCGGCGAGCGAGATAAAACTTTTCGGATGTTTTGCCGCGAGAAAGATCTCGCTGGCATTGTCGATGCCGACCGTGTCGTCGGTCGGCGAATGAAACACCAGCAACGCCTTGTGCAGCTCGGCGATGAGGGGTTTTAGATTCTGCTGCGCGATATCATCGAGCAAGGTTCGGCGGATGCGAAACGGCCGACCCGCCAGCGTCACCTCGACCTCGTCCTTATTGTCGAGCTCGGCAACGCGTTCGCCGAACAGCCCAACGACATGCGCCGGATCGGACGGCGCCGCGATCGTCACCACGGCGCGCGCCTCGGCGATGCGATGCGCGGCGGCAAGCACCGCGGCGCCGCCGAGGCTGTGGCCGATCAGGATCGCGGGCGCCATGAGGGTCTGCCGCAAATGATCGGCGGCGGCGACCAGATCGTCGACATTCGAGGAAAACGTCGTGTTGGCGAACTCGCCCTCGCTGGCGCCAAGCCCGGTAAAATCGAAGCGCAGCACCGCGATGCCGTACAGCTTCAACCCCTCCGCAATATGCCGCGCCGCCCGATTGCTCTTGCCGCAGGTGAAGCAATGCGCAAACAGCGCCACCGCGCGGATCGGGCCATCCGGCCGGTCGAGCAGCGCGGCGAGTTGGTTGCCTTGTTTGTTGCGGAAGTCGAAACGTTCGGCGGGCATGGGCGGCTCCTGCATTTCGCCAAGCTGGTCCTTGTTTACACAAATAAGCACGCGACAATGAGGAGTGAATGTAGCCAACGCTTCGCCGCCCCTGCTGATGAGCGGGCGCGGGGCCGCCCGTTCCCGTTTCCGTTCTGAAAGAGAATGGAGCGCCGGGAGGCGCCGGGGGCTTGCGAGACCCCCTGCCGGAGCTTGCGAGGCTCCGGGATCGCGCGCCTGACGAACGGGGTTGCGACGCCCGCTCGCGAAGCGCGGCGTCCGATCCAACGGGGTTGCGAAGCCCGCTGAACGGGCGCTGCGCCTCCCGGCGCTCCACCTGGCCGGCGATTAAAGACCGGCCGCGAAAGCGGCGGCCGAAATGCGGCACCACTTTCGTAAGCTCCCCCACGACGCGTCATGATCGCGCCGAGCACGCTCAATTAGGAATTAATACACAGAAGTCAAGGTCGTGGGCGGCCGCCTTGGGGCGACGAAAAGAAGAAGGGCCGCCCTCGCGGGCAGCCCTTCCATTGTCAGGCCGTGGCCCGGTTGCGCGAGGCGATGATCTGCCTCACGCGCATGAGCCGGTGACGGATTTAAGCCACCTGGCGGGACCCTCGGCTGAGGCGAAGATCCAGTTCATGAATGCCGGCGACCACGGCGATTAGACAATGAGACACTGGATCACCTCCTTTCGGTTGTTAGCGATGGCGGCAATATAGGGCATGCGCCGAGATTTGGAAGATGCTTTCGGCCCGCACCGGCCGAGCCTGCAATCTAGGAGCCGGCACGAAGGCAGATTGTCTACCGCCCCAACTCCCGCATCGCCCCATCCAGCCCCTCGATCGTCAGCGGATACATCCGCCCGCCGAGAAGCTGCCGCATCAGGCGGATCGAGGCCGTGGTTTCCCATTCGCGCTCGGCGACCGGGTTGAGCCAGACGCAGGACGGATAGGTGGCGAGCAGGCGCTGCATCCAGACTTGGCCGGCTTCCTCGTTGAAGTGCTCGACGGAGCCGCCGGGCGCGACGATCTCGTAAGGCGACATCGCCGCGTCGCCGACGAAGATCACCTTGTAGTCGTGCGGATAGGTGTGCAGCACGTCCCAGGTCGGCGTCGTCTCGGTCCAGCGCCGCGCGTTCTGCTTCCACACCCGCTCGTACAGGCAATTGTGGAAGTACAGATGCACCATGTGCTTGAACTCGGTGCGCGCCGCCGAGAACAATTCTTCGGTCGCCTTGACGTGCCAATCCATCGAGCCGCCGATGTCGAAGAACAATAGCACCTTGATGGTATTGTGCCGCTCCGGCCGCATCAGAATGTCGAGATATCCCTTGTGCGCGGTGCCCTTGATGGTGCCGTCGAGATCGAGCTCTTCCGGCGCGCCGGTGCGGGCGAATTTGCGCAGCCGCCGCAGTGCGATCTTGATGTTGCGGGTGCCGAGCTCGACGTCGCCATCGAGATCGCGGAACTCGCGCTTGTCCCACACTTTTACGGCGCGGAAATTGCGGTTGGTGTCCTGGCCGATGCGCACGCCTTCGGGATTGTAGCCGTAGGCGCCGAACGGCGACGTGCCTGCCGTGCCGATCCATTTCTTGCCGCCCTGATGGCGGCCTTTCTGTTCGGCGAGACGCTGGCGTAGCGTCTCGAGAAGCTTTTCCAGGCCACCCAGCGCCTCGATCTGCTTCTTTTCTTCTTCGGTGAGATATTTTTCCGTCAGCTTCTTGAGCCATTCGATGGGAATTTCCGCGGTCAGCGCGTCTTCGACCAGATCGAGGCCTTTGAAGACATGGCCGAACACGCGGTCGAACTTGTCGAGATTCCGCTCGTCCTTCACCAAAGCGGCGCGCGACAGATAATAGAACAACTCGACCCGCCGGTCGGCCAAATCCTTCTCCATCGCCTCGATCAGCGTCAGATATTCGCGCAGCGTCACCGGCAGGCCGGCGGCTTTCAGCTCGTGGAAGAAGGTCGCGAACATCGCTGCAGTCTATCGCGAAATGGGCACATTTGGACCTGGCGCCCTTACGGGTCACGCCCGCCACGGTGGCAGGCGTCACCGCGCGGCTCTGTGAAATGACGGGACGTGGTGGATATGATCGAGGCTTGGGAAGCCGCCAACTGAGGCGGCCTCTAGGGCTCGAAATTTATATGTATTGGTGGTTCCTAACCGTCATGACTTGGACCGCCAATATTGCCTGCGGTCTCTGTCTAGCCGGCGCTATAACCATTACTGCGTTTGGTGGCGATGCCACCAGGCTTTGGCTGGGCGCGGCCGTGTGTTTCGTGGTCTGGGTCATAGTGGCAAACCTGCGCATCCGCGCCGAAAAGCCCCCAAAGGCTCCCTGATCTAAGGGGTATGTGTTCCAAGGGCTGCCTTATTCAAATTGACCCACTACCGGCGTTGCCGCCCCAAGAGCGATTTAACATATTGATATTTAATGACTTCCTCGAAAGCGAGACGCATCTAAAGATATATCTTGCATTATATCTCCGGGTGATCTATCTAAAGATATATCTTTCAACCACGGAGGACTGACTATGAATAGACATTGCGAACCCCACGAAGGCCGCTGGGCCGCCGGCCGGCATTATCGCCGAGGCCGTCATGGCGGCTTCGGTTTCGGCGGCCGTCACGGCGGCGGCAACCCGGACGATATGCGCGCCGGGCGGATGCTGGCGCAGGGCGACCTGCGGCTGATCGCGCTCGCGCTGATCGCGCAGGAGCCGCGCCACGGCTACGAGATCATCAAGCTGGTCGAGGAGAAGACCTCGGACTGGTACTCGCCGAGCCCGGGCATCGTCTATCCGACGCTGACCTATCTGGAGGAAGCCGGCTACGTCACTGCTTCGACCGAAGGCGCCAAGAAGCTTTACGCCATCACGCCGGAAGGCCGCGTCTATCTCGAGGCCAACCGCGACGTGGTCGACGTTGTGCTCGACCGGCTGAACGCGCTCGGTGAGCGCATCAACCGCTGGCGCCGCAGCGAGCGTGGTGAACGCGGCAATCGCCACACGTTCCCTCCCCTCGTCGAGGCCGCGTTCGATCATTTGCGCGAGACGGTCGGCAAGCGCCTGGAAGGCGACGCCGACGATGAATCGCGTTTGGTCGAAATCCTCGCCCGCGCTGCGACCGAGCTGCAGCAGCGCCGCTAACCTACGAGCTCGGCGCCGCCTCGGGCGTGTGAATGTGCTCGGGGCGGATGCCGAGGCCGAGCAGGCGCGCCGGTATGCGCTGCAGCACCGGGAAAATGCTGAGAAGCTTGAAAATGGGCGACGGCTTCGGCCGCTGGTCCGCTTTGAGCATGCGGCTGACGACCTGTTTCTGCGCCGTCAGCTGCAGCCATTGGGTGAAGCGCACCGCCAGCATGCGCCGTTCCTGGATGGCCTGGAGATCGGCATCGCTGACCTGCCCGCGTTTGAGCGGTCCGGCGAGCCGGTTGGCGGCGGCGACGGCGTCCTGAACGGCGACGTTCACGCCGACGCCGCCGATCGGCGACATCGCGTGTGCGGAATCGCCGATGCAGATCAATCCTGGCCGCCACCATTTGCGCAGACGATCGACCGTCACGGTCAGGAGCTTGATGTCGTCGAAGCTTTTCAGCTCGCCGACGCGATCGGCAAGAAACGGCGACATCCAAGCCACGTCGTGGCGAAAGGCTTCGAGCCCCCTCGCCTTCACCTGCTCGATGCCGCCTTTCGGAATGACGAAGGCGCACTGCCAGTAATCGCCGCGGTCGAGCATGACCATCATCTTACCCGCTTCGATGTGGCCGAAGGTTTCGCTGTCGTCGGTGCCTTTACGCGAAATGCGAAACCACAACACGTCCATCGGCGCGCCGTAATCGTCGCTGACGAAGCCGGCCTTATCGCGCACGGTCGAATGCCGGCCGTCGCAGCCGACCACAAGCGCGGCGCGGATCGAAAGCGTACCGTCCGGCGCCTTGGCGCGCAGCCCGACGACATGCCCGCCGTCGACGATCAGATCGGTGGCTTCGGTATTCATGCGCAGATGGAAGCTTTTGTAGCGTTTGCCCTGCGCGGCCAGGAAATTGAGAAAGTCCCATTGCGGCATCAGCGCGACGAATTTGCAGTGCGTCGGCAGATGGGTGAAATCGGCCATCGGCACGCGCTCGGCCCCGATCTGCGCGCTGAGCCTTTCGATTTTTTGATGCGGCACTTTGAGGAACTGTTCGAGCAGGCCGAGCTCGTACATCAATTCCAAGGTCGAGGGATGCACGGTGTCGCCGCGGAAGTCGCGGAAAAAGTCCGGATATTTTTCCAGCACCACGACATCGACGCCGGCGCGCGCCAGCAGGAAGCCGAGCATCATCCCGGCCGGTCCGCCGCCGGCGATGCAGCATGTGGTGGTGAGCGATGAATCGGGCATGGCGAATATGTTTACACGCTGATGCCTTGCGGCAAAGGGCCCGAAGGTTCAATCTGACCGGGACTGTTTGACATAAACGCGTGCCGGCGCCGCCAGGTTTCGTGTCGGTCGCGCGCCACGGCGCCGGAGGCAGGAATGTTTTCCAAGATCAACCACGTTGCCATCGTCAGCGAGAACTATGCGAAGTCGGCGCTGTTCTATCAGGCCGTGTTCGGCATGCGCACCTCGGACAAGACGCAGACCAGCCGCGCCCAGACCGTCGGCGACGGCTATGTCGGGCTCAACATCAATCCGCGGCGCGCCGGGCGTTCGGCCGGCCTCGATCATTTCGGCATCGAGGTCGAGGACGCCGAAGCCGCGTTCGAACGCATGCGCAAGAAATACCCGACCGTGAAATGGCTGCAACGGCCCTCCAACCGCCCGTTCGCCGGCGTCTCCACCCACGATCCCGACGGCAACATGTTCGACATTTCGCAAAAATCCATGACCAACCGCACGTCGGTCTATCGCGACCAGGAGGGCAACGGCGAGGTCAACGCCCGCCACATCGATCACGTGGCGCTGCGCACCATGCGGCCGGACGCGATGGCCGAATTTTATCGCGACGTGTTCGAGCTGGCCCCGAGCAACAAGGGCGCCGGCGGCCGCAACCATTACCTGACCGACGGGCACATGACGCTGGTCATCATGCCCTGGGACATCACCGACTACGACGGCACCGGCATCATCACCGCCGGCATGGACCATATCGGCTTCAAGGTCGAAAGCGTCGATAAGCTCAAGGAAGACGTCGAGCGCATCGCCGCCAACAACCCGCTGCTGGCGCCCGCCCCGGTCGGCACCGGCGCCGAAGGCAAGAAACTGCTCGAATTGTTTCGCCGCTCCTGCCCGCTCGGCCAGCACCATTTGGCCGATTGCGACGGGGTTTTGATCGACGTGGCCGCAGATTAATGCGCAGAAGGCGCTCTGGCGGCCCTCACATTTCTGCCGCAAGGCGGGTGCTACAAGACTACAGTGCGCCGCCGCCCAAAGACCATGCGTCTTCTCATCCTCCTGGCCCTTCTGATTTCGCTTGCGCCCGACGACGTGGCGTTCGCCCAGCTTTCCGGCACGGGCGACTTTCACATCGCCTGGGAGGTCAAGAACCGCTTCCGCCTGTTCCGCCGCGAGGCCGATTTCCTGCGCCAGGTCGCGGCGAGCCGCGGCGACGGCGTGCTCGCCGCCGAGCAGCGGCTGGAGCGCGACACCGCGGGGCTGGGCTGGGCCAAGGACGTCGTCGGTAATCTCTGCGTCGACAAGTTCGGCGACCTGATGCAGACCTGCGATCGCGACGGCGAAAAAGAGAATTACGTCGCGCCGCGCGATCACCGCATCGGCGTCGTCCTGTCCGGCGATGCGCCGCCGGGCGCGGTCTGTTCCTGGACCTTCGATTCCGGCCAGGGACAGTTGCGCCAGAACGAGGCGCCGTGCGAAGGCGAGATCATCCTGCGCGTGCCGTACGGGCGCATCACGGTCGCCACCGTCGATATCCCGCTCGGCGACGGCACCGCGCAGCGCGTGGTCACCGAGATCGCCGTGCGCGACGTACTCATCGCGGGGCTTGGCGATTCCATTGCCGCGGGCGAAGGCAACCCCGACAAGGCCGTGGAGCTCGATGGCACTTTTTGCTTCAAGCGCTTCCTGCATGGCAATTCCGGCGGCCAGTATTTCCGGCCGGGCCGCGCCGGCTATGGCGACGATCGCTCCTGCGAAAGCGGGCCTTCGACTCCGGTCGCGGCGAAGGATTGGGCACGTCACGGCGCGCGCTGGATGAGCCCGGGCTGTCATCGCTCGCTCTACAGCTATCAGCTGCGCACCGCGCTGGCGCTTGCCGTCGAGCAGCCGCACCTTGCCGTGACGTTCCTGCCGTTGGCCTGCACCGGGGCGAGCATTGCGGCCGGCATGTTCGGCAATCAGATGGCCGACGATTGTCCCTGGGTGCTCGGCGTCGACAATTGCTCGGGGACCTCGCCGGCGCAATTCGGCGTGCTCAAGGATCTGTTGGCCGCGGCGCGCAAGCAAAATCCGCTGCGCTCGCTCGACATGGTCTTGCTCACGGTGGGCGCCAACGACGTAAATTTTGCCGGCGTCGTCGCCAATGTCATCGTCGACGGCACCACAGAGCGGGTATTGCTGCGCCAGGGCGGCTCCATCGTCAGCGCGCAAGATTCGCAAAAGCTGCTCGATGGCGACTTGCCCGACGCATTCGCGCAATTGCGCACCGCGCTCAAACCGCTGGTCGGCGGCAATCTCGCGCGCGTCGTGTTCGTTTCTTATGGCAATCCGGCGATGCAAGCGGTGAACCAGCCTTGCCCGGGCGGACGCGACGGCCTCGACGTGCATCCGGCCTTCGGCGCCGATGTCGAGCGGCTGCGCGCCGCGGCCACTTTCGTCGACACCAAGTTCTTGCCGAAGATCAAAATGCTGGCGACCTGCGACGGCGACAAGAATTGCCGCGATCCGCTGACCGACCGCATGACCTTCACCGACGCGCATCAGGCGGCTTTCGCCCAGCACGGCATGTGCGTACACGCGTCGAGCGATCCGGACTTCGACCGCGCCTGCTTTTCGCCGACCGGCAACAGTTTTGAAGGCGATCTCGCCAAGGCGGCGGACGAGCCGATGGCCTGCGGGCGGGCGGCCAGCGACTACCGGCCCTATGCGTCGCGGGCACGCTGGATCAGGACCGCCAACGACAGCTATTTCACCGCCATGACCTATCCCGAAGGCATGCCGGCGATGTTGAAGCCGAGCGACATCCACGACGCGATCTGGGGCGTGCTCAGCGCGGTCTATGGCGGCGCCGTGCATCCGACCGCCGAGGGCTATGCGGCGATGGCGGACGCGGCGCTGCCCGCCGCCCGCGGCGTGCTGGGCTTGCCGACGCCGGCCGCTGTGCGTAGCGAGCCGTTGCCGCCGCCGACAACGCCGGCGCCCGCAACACCGCCCGCGCCGAACTCACCGGCGCTGAATGCACCGGCACCGTCGCGGACGCCGTAAATGCGCTGATCAGCGCGGCGCCGGCACGACGCCGAGCTTTTTCTGCAAGCTCGACGACGACGTGGTGTACTGAAACACCAGCCGCTTGCCCGGATTGGTGTAATGGAACGCCTTCTGCGCCATCAGCGCGCCTTCATGGAATCCGGACAGGATCAGCTTGAGCTTGCCCGGATACCAGTTGATGTCGCCGATGGCGAAAATGCCCGGCATGCTGGTTTCGAAGCTCTCGGTATCGACCGGGATGTATTCGTTGTTCTTCAGCTCAAAGCCCCAATTGGAGACCGGGCCGAGCTTCATGGTCAGGCCGAAGAACGGCAGCATGACGTCGCAATCGACGTCGACCATGGTGCCGTCGGTCTTCTTGACGATGGCTTTTTCGATCTTGCCGTCGTTGCCGACAAGCGAAGTGACCTGGCCGACCACCAGATCGACATTGCCCTCCTCAACCAGCGTCATCATCTTGTTGACGGAAGCTGGCGCGGCGCGGAACTCGTTACGCCGATGACAGAGTGTCAGCTTGCTGGCCACTGACTGGAGATTGAGCGTCCAGTCGAGCGCGCTGTCGCCACCGCCGACGATGAGCACGCGCTTGTCGCGAAAGTTCTCCATCTTGCGCACCGCGTAGTGCACGGTGTTGCCTTCATAGGGCTCGATGCCGGGGATCGGCGGGCGCTTCGGCTGGAACGAGCCGCCGCCGGCGGCGATGACGACGACCTTGCTCTCGAACACCTTGCCCTGGTCGGTCGTCACGCGGAACAGCGGGTCGCCGATCTTCTCGACCTTCTCGACCATCTCGCTCAGGTGGAATTGCGCGTTGAAGTTCTTGATCTGCAACAAGAGCGCGTCGACCAGACCTTGCGCGCTGGTATAGGGAACGCCGGGAATGTCGTAGATCGGCTTCTCCGGATAAAGCTCCGCGCACTGGCCGCCGATCTTGTCGAGAATGTCGATGAGGTGGCATTTCATGTCGAGCAGGCCAAGCTCGAAGACGGCGAAGAGGCCGACCGGCCCCGCGCCGATAATGACAACGTCGGTTTTGATAGGTTCGCTCATGTCGTATGCGTGCTCGTGTCTAATGGCTGTGTTTGCTGATGCGGGGAGTGTCTAGCGTGCCGGCTGCGGCAGGGAAAGAGGATGGAAATGTCGTTGTTGCGGAGCTTTGCCGGATTTCGTTCTAGCCAGACGCGGATTTGTGCCAACTATGCCTGCCGCTCCGGAGTCTTGCACGACCAGTCCGTCGAGTTCCTCGCTCACCTTGATCTGGCACGACAGCCGCGAGCTCGGCTGCACCTCATAGGCGAAATCGAGCATGTCCTCTTCCATGGGCGACGGCTCGCCGACCTTCTCCCGCCAAGCGTCGTCGACATAGACGTGGCAGGTCGAGCAGGCGCAGGCGCCGCCGCATTCCGCCTCGATGCCGGGAACACCGTTCTTGATCGCCGTCTCCATGACGGTCGAGCCGACCTCGCCTTCGACGGTGCGCGCCGTGCCGGCGGTATCGATGAAAGTGATTTTGACCATGGCGGAATGACGAACCGAAGGCGAGGACGTTGAAGTTGGCAACGGCACAGATAAAGAATGGCCGTCGGGCCGCCCCTATCTATTGGTTTGCGCCGACCGGCGCCAGTGCGGACGAATGAGTGGCGTCAGACTTCGTCCAAATCAAGCCTTGGTCGAGGTCAATGGCCGCGCAAGACATCGCCCAAACGGGCGGCGATCGCAGCGCTCGCCTCCATAGTCGCGCTTTTAAGCTCCTCGACCGCCTCGTCCAGCGCCGCTGCGCCGGATTTGCCGTTGGCAACGCGTTCCAATTGCTCCGCGGCGCGCGCCACCCGCCAGGCTCCGATCCCGCGCGCCGAGCCGGTCAGCGTGTGGGCGGCGGCCGCGGCCAGCGCCGGCTCGGCGCCGGCGATGCGCTCGAGCATGATCACGGTCTGGCGGACGAAGATTTCGAGGACTTCCCGTTCGAGCCGGCGGTCGCCCAGCGTCATGCGGCTGAGGTGGTCGTCGTCGATGACGGCGCGCTGCCGGTCCGAACCGGCCGCGCTCAATACGCTTGGTGCGGTCATGGCGGTCATAACGGCCTCCCCGTCGGCCTGATCTTTTCTCATTGCGCGCGATTCTGCACGCGAAACCACGAAAACCGGGTGAATCCGGGCGCTCGTTTCATGCCGCTGGTAAGCAATGTCTTACCCGGCCGGCATCGCGCCGCATGCGCCGGGCCGTGGCTCCGCGGCCTCAACCAAAGGCTCGGATTTGGGTGAATTGCCCCGCTATTGGCCGCAAGCCTGCCCCAATGTTGGCACCAGAATGCCAAGTCCGGTCGGCGCGGACCGCAAACTGCGGGCATGGTGAGCAAAGCGTTAACGATGATTAAAGGGACGTTACCGCTCCCCGTTTTATTCGATCCGCCAGACCGATAGGATAGGCAATGGCACTATGACTTGAGGGCTGGGGAGCCCCAGGAGTGCCCGATGAGGATCGAAAAGATCACGCGCTCGTGGCGCGGCCCGGGTTTTTGGGCCGTCCTAGTCCAGCGTAACACGCGAGGCGACGACCGATGGCCAATTACCCGAAAAAGTTGATGGATCCGACGGAAGCAGCCCTCTCCGCGATCCAGGAAGCCCTCAACGTCAGGGACGACGAGGAGCGGCAAGCGCGCACCGCCGGACGAGAACCAGATTCCGCTGGCGGGTTCGGCCGACGCCATCCCGCATACCGAGCCGGCAATGCCCGCCTTCGACGAGGCCATCGATCTCGACGACATCGACACCCGCGACCATCGCGCCGCCGAGCCGCAGCCGTTTCGCGCCGCCAACGACGACCAGCAGTCGATCGGCCGCATCCTGCGCGCGCTGCAAGACCGTCCGGCCCGGACCTCTTATTTCGTCGCCGCCTTGTTCTCCGCCGCCTGGGTTGTCGGCTGTCTCGCGCTTGTCGTGGGCGTATCTCGCCGACTTCAACGCGGCGCTCGGCCCCGGCCATTCGCCGGCCGCCGCCATGATCGGCCTTGGCGCCGCGGCGCTGTTGCCCATCATCTTCTTCTTCGGCATCGCGCATATGGCCTGGCGCTCCCAGGAATTGCGCCTGATCACGCAATCGATGGCGCAGGTCGCCATGCGGCTCGCCGAGCCCGAGAGCGTGGCGCGGGATTCCATCGTCACCGTCGGCCAGGCGATCCGCCGCGAGGTCGCGGCCATGGGCGACGGCGTCGAGCGGGCGCTGGCGCGCGCCGGCGAGCTCGAAACCCTGGTGCAGAACGAGGTCGCAGCGCTCGAGCGCACCTATAGCGACAACGAAGTCCGCATCCGCGGCTTGCTCCAGGAGCTCGCCAACCAGCGCGACACGCTGGTCGGGCAGGCCGAGCAGGTGCGCTCGGCCATCAACAACGTCCACATCGACCTGACCCAGGATCTGTCCACCATCAGCGATCTGGTCGGCCAACAGGTCAACGAGGCCGCGCAGCGCATCACCCATTCGCTCGCCGA
Source organism: uncultured Alphaproteobacteria bacterium (assembly GCA_963821175.1). Classification (GTDB taxonomy): domain Bacteria; phylum Pseudomonadota; class Alphaproteobacteria; order Rhizobiales; family Xanthobacteraceae; genus BOG-931. The sequence goes on along the minus strand of CAWGCU010000017.1, from coordinate 135,676 downwards.
GAGGGGCGAGCACATCACCTTGGCGTTGGGTCAGGTCGGCGACAGCATGATCGAGCAGCTCAGCGTGCGCGGCAACGATCTCCTGGTGCGGCTGGAAAACGCCAGCGAAGAGTCATCGCGCGCGATTACCTCGGCGAGCGAAGAGACGTCGCGCGCGATTTCCATGGCGAGCGACCAGCTCACCTCGAACTTGAACTTCAAGACCGACCACGTCGGCGAGGATTTCGCCGAGATCGTGTCCGGCCTCGAAGACATGATGACGGCACGGCTCGATCGGGTCACAGAAGGCTTCTCCGAGAAATCGCTGGCGATCGTCGACCTGATGATGGGCCGCTCGCAGGAGGTCGCCGATCTCGTTGCCGGACGTGCGCAAGAGCTGAGCGACGCCATCATCGATACGTCGAGCCAGTTGGCCGAGACCATCGCGACGCGCGCCGACGAGGTCAACTCGACGCTCAAGGCGTCCGGCGAGTCGCTCATCCTCGACCTCAGCCTGCGCGGCGGCGATGTCGCCAAAAAACTCGAGGAGACCGGCGAGCGCATCACCGAGACGCTGACCTCGCGCAGCGCCACCGTGAACGACACGCTGCGCGAAAGCGTCGAGCAATTCGTCGACACCGTCGCCACGCGCGGCGACGCCATGAAGGACATGCTGTCGACGCGGCTTGCCGCGTTCGAGGAGGTGTTCGGCCATTCCGGCGCCGAGCTCGGCGAGAAGATCTCGCGCGACTCCGCCACGCTGGGCAACCTCATCACCCGGCACCTCGCCGAGTTCGACCGCACCGTGAAGACCTACGGCTCCGAGCTCGTCGAACGGCTCGGCGCGCGCACCCAGGACGTCTCCGAGTTGATGCGCGGTTACGTCGAGAGCTTCGACGATCGCGTCACCGACCAAAGCCAACGAGGTCACCACCGCGCTCGACCAGCGGCTGGTCGCGCTTCCAGGAAGCGCTCGACGGCCGCACCCAGACGCTGACCGACGCGCTGTCCGGCCGCGTCATGGACATCGCCAAGACCCTTGCCGAGGGCGGCAAGGAGGTGGTCACCGCGCTCGACCGGCGCATCACCGACGTCACCACGCTGATCGATACGCGCGCGGCTAACCTGTCCGACGCCGTCGGCACCCGCATCGCCAATATCGACAAGACGCTCGGTTCCCGCGCCGTCGAGGTCGCCAATACGCTCGACGGCCGCATCGGCCAGCTCGAGCATCTGCTCATCGGCCGCGCCGAGGCGGTCACGCAGCAGCTGGAAGTGCGCAGCCGCGCCGCCGGCGATCTGCTCAGCACCCGCGTCAAGGAGCTGTCCGAAGCGATCAAGGTCAACACCGGCAACGCCGAGCGGGCCCTGGTCCAGCTTTCCACCAATACCACCGACGCGCTCGGCAAGAGCACGGCGGCAAGCCTCACTGCGGTGGAAAGCTTGAACCGCAGCGCCGTCACGCTGAGCGACACGATCGGCAAGAGCGCTGCGGCCGCCAACGAAACACTCGGCAAGAGCACGGCAACGGCGAGCGACGCCATCACCAAGAGCACCGCGGCGGTCAGTGCGGTCATCAGCAGCAGCACGACTGCGGCCAGTGACGAGCTGACCCGGAAGGCCGCTGCGGTCAGCGCGGCCATCACCGGCAGCACGACTGCGGCCGGCGACGAACTCACCAGAAAGGCCACGGCAGCGACTGCGGCCATCACCGGCAGCACGACTGCGGCCGGCGACGAACTCACCAAAAAGGCCGCGGCAGTGACTGCGGCTATCACCGGCAGCACGACTGCGGCCAGTGACGAACTCGGCAAGAAGGCCGCGGCGGCCAGCGATGCGCTCAGCAGGAGCGCTGCGGCGGCCGGCGACGCGCTCAGCAGGAGCGCCGCGGCGGCCAGTACCGCGATCGCCAAGAGCACCACGGCAGCCGACGAAGCCATCGGCAGGACCGCGGCGACCGCCAGCGAGACAATCGGCAACACCACTGCGGCCGCCGACGAAGCCATCGGCAGGACTGCCGCGACCGCCAGCGAGACAATCAGCAAGACGACCGCGGCCGCGACCGATCTCATCGCCCAGACCGCCACCACCACGACCGAGTTGATCGGCCGCAGCGCCAGCGAAGCCGAGCGCCTCCTGGTCGGAACCAGCACCGTGGTTTCGCGCGACATCATCGGCAAGGCCGATGAGTTCAACACCGCGGCCGCCCAGCGGCTCGGCGAAATGACCCACCTGCTCGACGAGAAGTCGAACGGGCTCATTACGGCGCTGACCGGCAAGGGCCAGGAATTCGCCGGCGAAGTCAGCCGCGTCACCGACCATGCGGTGAAGTCGATCGAAGCCAAGAGCTTCGTCTTCACGCAGACGATGATGGACAACAGCGAGGAGATCGCCCGCCTCATCAACGAAGCGAGCCAGAACGCCACCTCGGCGATGACGCGCACGCTCGGCCAGCTGCAGGAGGGCGCCGAAGGCGTCACCGAAGGCGCCAAGACCTCGATCGCGCGCACGCTCGCCGATCTGCACAGCGCCACCCGCGCCGCGGTCGAAGAATTGAAGCAGACCGCGGCGGCGACCGTGGCCGACATGCTGGAAACCCACGGCATGTTGCGCTCCGATTCCACCGCGCTGTTCGAGCGCCTGCGCGAAGCCAATATCCTGCTGCAGGAAGTCTTGAGCGGCGCCCACGAGAACATGAACTCGATCGAGCACACCATGGCGTCGCGAGTGTCCGAATTCGTCTCCGCCATGAACGAGCTCAGCAACAAGAGCGGCGCGACGACCTCCAAGGTCGAACAGCATCTCGGCACCTTCAACACCGTCACGGCCAAGGTGCTGCGCGATCTCAGCGAGCTGTCGACGCAGTTCGCCACCCAGGGGCGCTCGCTTGCCGAAGCGGTCCAGCTTCTGGACATGAGCAACCGCCGCTCGGAGGAGACGGTCGGCAGCCGCCAAGCCACCATCGAGACGCTGGTCACGACGCTGGACGCGCGGTCCGACGACTTCGAGCAGCGGCTGGCGCGTTTCTCCGGCCTGCTCGACGAATTGCTCGACGCCGCGACGACGCGCACCCGCGAGATCGCGAGCCTCATCGCCGAGACCAGCAACGACAGCGTGCGCACGATCGAGCAGCAATACGACCTGGTGCGCAGCCAGGCCGAAGAAGAGCGCAAGCGCACCAGCGAGACCTTCAACGCGATTTACGAAGAGACGTCTACGGAAGCGCAGGCCATGTTCAACCAGTCCGCCGAGCGCTTCACCACCATCATGCAGGGCATGAAGCAGATGGCCGCGGAAATGCAGCAGGAGCTCGAGACCACGCGCACCGAATTGCGCCGCGGCGTCCTCGAATTGCCGCAGGAGACCGCCGAGAGCACGTCGCAAATGCGCCGCGTCATCGTCGATCAGATCGAAGCCTTGGCCGAGCTCAATCGCATCGTCGCCCGCCACGGCCGAGCGCTCGACGCCGCCGAACCGGTGCGGCGTGAGGCCGAGGCGGCCTATGCCTCCGGCGGCGGCCGCGCCGAAGTGCGGCCGATCCGGCCGGACATCAGCCCGCCGCCGCAGCGACAGCCGCCGCAGGCGGGCTTGCGCGACATCACCGGCGCACCGGCGCGCCGGCCGGAGCGGGCTGAACGGCCCGCGCCGCGCCCACAGAGCCCGGCGCCGGACAACAATGGCCGCAACAACGGTGGCTGGCTTTCCGACCTGCTCACGCGCGCGTCCCGCGACGACGAACCGCCGGTGGGCAGCCCGCCGCCGTCGCGCGAGCCGACGCGGAGCGAAGAGCGCGCCCCGCGCGATGCGGTAGACTCGCTCGATACGCTCTCGGTCGACATCGCGCGCATGATCGACCACGAAGCAGCCGCGGAAGTGTGGGAGCGCTACCGGCGCGGCGAACGCGGCATCTTCTCGCGCCGCCTCTACACGCTGCAGGGCCAGAAGGCGTTCGACGAAATCCGCAACAAATATCGCACCGATCCGGAGTTCCGGCAGACCGTGGAGCACTATATCCACGAGTTCGAACGGCTGCTCGATGACGCCTCGCGCGGCGACCGCGGACCCGCCATGGTGCGCAACTACCTGACGTCGGACACCGGCAAGGTCTACACCATGCTGGCGCACTCAGCCGGGCGGTTCGATCAGTAACGGGGCAGCCTGCGCATCATAGCGCGCAGTTCACCTCGCGCCGACGGAAGTGCGCCAACGCCCTTGCTCGCGACGCAATCGCGGCGTTACCGTGGGCTCATGGACGCTCCGGTATCATTGCCAACCGCAGCCGACGTCGATGACGCGGCCCGCCGGCTTGCCGGCGTCGCCTTGCACACCCCGCTTTTGACCTCGGTCGCGCTCGACGCCATGACCGGCGGACGGGTTTTTCTCAAAGCCGAGACCCTGCAGCGCACCGGCTCGTTCAAGTTCCGCGGCGCCTATAACAAGCTCGCCGCCATCCCGCCGGAGCAGCGCGCGGGCGGTGTCGTGGCATTCTCCTCCGGCAATCACGCCCAGGGCGTCGCCGCGGCGGCGCAGCTTCTCGGCATGTCCTGCGTGATCGTCATGCCGCACGACGCGCCGCGGGCGAAACGCGAGCGCACCAAGGCGCTCGGCGCCGAGGTCGTGCTCTACGATCGCGCGCGCGACGATCGTGAAGCCATTGCCGCTGATATTGCGGCGCGCCGCGGCGCCGTTCTGGTGCCGCCTTACGACGACGCCTTGATCATCGCCGGCCAGGGCACCGCCGGCCGCGAGATCGTCGAAGATTTGGGCGCGCTCGGCCTCGTTCCCGATATCGTCGTGGTCACCGCCTCCGGCGGCGGGCTTACGGCTGGCATTGCGCTCGCGGTCAAGGCGCGCGTGCCGAAGGCTGCGGTCTACACCGCCGAGCCGCAGGATTTTGACGACCATGCGCGCTCGTTCCGCAGCGGCCAACGCGAGCAGAATGCCGCTTTGACCGGCACCATCTGCGACGCGCTGATGGCGCGCACGCCGGGCAAGCTGACCTTCGCGATCAACCGCGCGTTGGTCGACGCCGGCGTCGTGGCGAGCGACCAGGAAGTTGCCGCCGCCGTTGCGTTTGCCTTCGCCGAATTGAAGCTCGTGGTCGAACCGGGCGGCGCGGTGGCGCTTGCAGCCCTGATGACCGGCAAGATCGACGTGCGCAACAAGGTCGCCGTCGCTGTTCTATCCGGCGGCAATGTCGACCCGGAACTGTTCTCGCGGCTGGTGGCGTGAGCGACCGCTGCGGCGACTTTCAGGCAAAATCGAAGCCGGAGCCGATTCTGTGCAAATCAGAATCGGGCCCCTGCTTGTTGTTTGAGCAAGCCTACGCGCCCGAGCCCGGTATGAAGCAACGGATTTGCGTCGCTCCACTATTGTCCTGATACGGCCACACCACGGCCGGCCCGAACTTGTTGGGCTCGGTCACCACCGCCGCATCGGGCACGACGACCCATTGGCCGTTGATGCGCACCCGATAGCTTGCGCCCTGGGTGTCCCAATCGACGTCCTCGACGCTGACGCCGTCGGCGAACGAGCAGCACAGCCCCTTGCCGCTGGCGAGCTTGTCGAACCAGGCTTTCAGCGGCGAATTGGCGAAGCGGCCGTCGTCGCGCGCGGCCAGGTTTTTCGGAACCAACACAAGCACGCACAACGCTACTGCAGCCAGAAACCGACCGGTAAGTGTGTGCATCGTGGCCTCCAAAAGATCATTTTGAGCGGACCACTAACGAATAGGTTCCCGCAGACCTCGAGAGAGCAAGCACACGCAGCGTCGTTGTTGATCCGCCTCACCTCGTTCAAGAAAAGCAACTTCCGTGCCGTTCACCGAATCATCATATTGAGGACGTGATTTGGTTAATAATAAGTTAACAACGCCGACACGGCGCGATTTTATGAGTGCGCGCGGAAGCTAGCTGAACAGCGCGATCCGCTCTTCCTCGCTCAAGTCGCGCACCGCGGCGAGCGGATCGCTGCCCGGCGGCCGCGGAATTGCCCGCGTCGGTGGCGGCGGTACGGCGCGCGGCGGTTCAGCGGGCGGCTCAGCCGGCACCGGAGCATCCGCGGTGACCGGCGCTGCCGCTTCGACCGAGGTCGCGGCTGACTCAAGTGGAACTCCCGGCGGCTCGAACAGATCGGCGGGATCTTCTTGCGGGCCTGGCACGGGCTCGGTCGAAATATTCTGCACCGGCGCCACGGCTTCGCTCGGCGGCTCCTCGCTCATTATTTGCGCGCTTGCGGCCTCTTCGCTCACCGGCGCTCCATCGGGAAGATTGACGTTCGAAAAATAATCGTCGGAAAATGCCTGGTTCAAGACCGCTTCGCTCAGCGACATGTCGGTCGATGCCAGTTGTGGCGGCGCGGTGTCGCTGTCCGGCGTCCCGGTTTCCGTCGCTGTCTGCTGCGTCTCGTCGGCGGGCAACAAAACATTATCGCTCGGTACAATCTCGGCTGCCGGCGCTGGCACGCCCTCCCCGCTTTCCGGCTCCGGAGCCGGAGCCGCTTCGACAGGCTGACTTGGCGCATCTGCGAACGTCGGCAACGACGCCGCGAGTTCCGCGACGGCTTGCGCGAAAGTCTCGCTGTCGTTTGTTGCCAACTCGAAAAATCCGGCGCCGGAAGCGGCATCGACATTTTCTCCAGCAGGCTGAGACCCACCACGACTGGCGTTCGAGAGCGCCATCATCTCACGCACGCGGCCCGCAAGCGCGCGCACCAGCTCGGCCGCTTCGCGGCTGCCCGACACAGTCGATTCCGAGCGCATGGTAGCTTCGGCAATTTCGCGAACGGCGGCATCGAGCCCATCGCACAGCGTCGCTTCGACCGGGCGCTCGTGCAGCATGAAGGCGATGTCCAAAAGCCGCTCGATCGCGGCGGAAATGTCGGGCGCCGGCGGCGTGCCGGCGGCGAGCGCGGCTCCGATGCGATCGATGGCCGCAGCGATCTCCATGAGATCGCCGGCCGCGTCAGCGCGCGGCGGACCGTCGCCGCGCAGCGTCGCTTCGATGCGCGCGATGGCATTCACGATCGCGGTCGTGTCGGCGTGGCGGTTACGATTGGCGAATTCGGTCAGGAAGCGGCGGCCGCGATCCGTCGCCATCAGCGCGGCATGGACGGCATCGTAGTCTGCCTCGTCCGGCAGCCCGGTCAAAATCAATGCCAATGGGTCGTTGGGCATGGTTCTACCAAACAAGGCCGACTCAACAGCACAACCGCAAACGGCGCAATCCGAAGGTCTTGGAACGCCCTTGAGATACCCACAGGCTCGGCGGCGGCGCCTGCGGCTCAATCGATCTGCTAATCGATCTTGGCACCGGCGAGTTTCACGATCGAGCCCCATTTCTGTATCTGATCGGCCAGGAAGCTCTTGAAATCCTCCGGCGTGCCGGTCTTGGCGATGGCGGAGAATTTGGCCAGATTGTCCTGCGCCGTTTGCGACTTCAGGCCGTCGTTCACCGCCGCGTTGAGCTGATCGATGATCGGCCGCGGCGTGCCGGCCGGCGCCACCAGGCCAGTCCAGGCATCGATGACAAAATCAGGGTAGCCGCTTTCAACAAGCGTCGGCACGTCGGGTAGCGTGGGCCAGCGCTCCCCGCGCGCGATGGCCAGCGCCCGCAGCTTGCCGGCCGCGATCAACGGATAGAGCGTCACCAGGCCGTCGATGGTGAACTGGGTCTGGCCGCCGAGCAGATCGTTCACCGATTGCGCGGAGCCGGTATAGGGCACGTAGACCACGTCGATCTTGGCCTCGGTCTTGAACAAGGTCGAGAGCAGATGCGGCGGCGTGCCGAGGCCTGCGCCATAATTGATCTTGCCGGGATTGGCCTTGGCATAAGCGACGAATTCGCCGATCGATTTTGCCGGCACGTCGTTGTTGACGACAAAGATGTGCGGCAACAGCGCCACCGTCGCGATCGGGACGAAGGCTTTTAGCGGATCGAGCCCGAGGCTCGAATAAAGCGCCGGCGCCACGGCGAGCGAGCCCGACGAGCCGAACATCAGCGTGTAGCCGTCGGGGGTTGCGGCGGCGACGTCCTTGGTGCCGATGGTCGAGCCGCCACCGGGACGATTTTCGACCACCACCTGGCCGACGCGGCTGGTCAGTTCCTGCGCCGTCATCCGCGCCATGGTGTCGATCGGACCGCCCGGCGGAAACGGCACGATCATCTTGATCGGCCGGTCGGGATATTTTTGCTGCGCGACGACACGCCCAATCGTCGGCAATCCGATCGCAGCGCTTGCAATAGCTGAAAGAACGCTGCGCCTCGTCGCCATGACAATCCTCCAAGACGTTTCTAAGCAGTTTTAAGCGCCGCCGCCTGATCGAACTTACACCAACCGGCCCGGCGCCTTTAGCCCCAAAGCGCCGCACCCGCCGGATAAGCGAGGCTGCCGTCGTAGCGCAGACCGTCGGCGCGATCCTTGGCGAGCAGCAGCGGGCCATCGAGATCGACGACACGCGCCCGTTGCGCGACCAGCATGGCCGGCGCCATGGCCAGCGAGGTTGCCACCATGCAGCCGACCATGATGGCAAAACCGCGCTGTTCGGCTGCCACGGCGAGCGCCAGGGCCTCGGTCAGGCCACCGGTCTTGTCTAGCTTGATGTTGACGGCGTCGTATTTGCCGATGAGCGCGTCGAGCGCGGCGCGATCATGCACGCTCTCGTCGGCGCAGATCGGAATCGCCCGTTTGATGCGCTCAAGCGCCGCGTCTTTGCCTTCAGGGAGTGGCTGCTCGATCAAGGTGACGCCGGCATCGGCACAGGCGGCAAGGTTTTGCGCGAGATTGTCGGCGGTCCAACCCTCGTTGGCATCGACGATGAGTTCCGCCCGCGGCGCGGCGCGGCGCACCGCTGTTATCCGCATACCATCGTCGTCGCCTGAGCCGAGCTTGACCTTGAGCAAGGGCCGGCCAGCCGCCCGCTCCGCCGCTTCGGCCATGACCGCAGGCGCGGCGAGCGAGATCGTATAGGCCGTAATCCGTGGCTGCGGCGCCGCAAGGCCGGCCAATTCATGCACCGGGCGCGCGACGGTCTTGGCGTTAACGTCCCAGTACGCACAATCGAGTGCATTACGGGCAGCGCCTGCGGGCATCGCGCTTTGCAGGTCGGCGCGGGTGAGCCCGCGCCTTAGCGCCGGACGCAAAACTTCGATCGCCGCCACGACGCCGTCCGGAGTTTCGCCATAGCGTGCGTAGGGGACGGATTCACCGCGGCCGCGGTGGGTCCCATCGCTCAATTCGGCCACCACCACGACCGCTTCGGTCTTGGTGCCGCGGCTGATGGTGAAGGCGCCGGCCAAAGGCCAGCGCTCGATCCGTACGGAGAGCTCCATGCAGGGAGCGAGTATGACCGCACCCGGGCTTGCCGCTCAAGAGACTTCCGCGTCGCTGGTCGCCACGTTCCACGGCAAAGGCGTGGGTCTGGTCGCAACCGCCGCCTGGATCGCCGGGCGTTAGTCGCGCGCATTACGCCGCAATTTCGGCGTCGTCATCGAACGGCACGATTCCCGAATCCGGCAGCGGCCGCGCCGCGCCTTCGTGATCGGACCAATTGATGATCTCGAACCGGCCGTCCTCGTGCTCGACCAGCGCGGTGCAGCTTTCCACCCAATCGCCGCAGTTCATGTAGCGGATGCCGAAATCGTCGTGCATCACGGCATGATGGATATGGCCGCAGATCACGCCGTCGACCTTGTGGCGATGCGCTTCGGCGGACAGCGTCTGCTCGAAGGCGCCGATATAGTTCACCGCGTTCTTGACCTTGTGCTTGGCCCATTGCGACAGCGACCAGTAGCGGAAGCCGAGGCGGCGGCGCACGGCGTTGAAATAGCGGTTGACCAGGATGGCGAAGTCGTAGGCCGTGTCGCCAAGCAGCGCCAACCAGCGCGCGTGCTTGACCACCATGTCGAACACATCGCCATGCACGACGAGATAGCGGCGGCCGTCGGCGGCTTCGTGGATCGCGGTCTCGGTTACTTCGATGCCGCCGAAATGCGTGCCGTAATAGTCGCGTAAAAATTCGTCGTGGTTGCCGGGCACGTAGACGACGCGCGCGCCCTTGCGCGCCTTGCGCAACAGCTTCTGTACCACGTCGTTATGATGCTGCGGCCAATACCAGCCGGATTTCAGCTGCCAGCCATCGATGATATCGCCGACCAGATAAATCGTGTCGGCGTCGTGATAGCGGAGGAAATCGAGGAGGCGGTCGGCCTGGCAACCGCGCGCGCCGAGATGAACGTCGGAGATAAAGAGCGTACGGAAACCAGTTGCGCCGTGCTCAACCGTCACGAATCATCGTCTCGCGTCTGTTTAATCTTCCACATTCTTTAGGTTTTTTGCATTGCAGGACGATGACAACAGATGACAGCAAAAGTTAACGCAAGCTGTCCTCGCATCTGGAACTTGCGATTCACGGCGCTGTCACGGCATTGCGCTAATAATCGGCGCAATGACAGCGCCTATTCTCGCCCTTGCGACCTTCTGCATCATCGCCACCGTCGTCCATATCGCGAGCATCGTGATCGCGATTTTCCGCTTGCGGCGGAATTCGCTCGGCGAGACGCCATCCCAGCAAACATGGCCCCCGGTCAGCCTGGTGCGCCCGCTCTGCGGTCTGGACAATTACGCCGCTGAAACGCTGCGTTCGACATTCGGCCTCGACTATCCGCGCTACGAAATTCTGTTCTGCGTCGCTGCCGCAGACGATCCCGTCGTGCCGCTCGTCGAGACCTTGATCGCCGAACACGGAAGCGCGAATGCGAGGCTCTTGATCGGCGCCGACCGGGTGAGCGGCAATCCAAAACTCAACAATGTGGTCAAGGGCTGGTGCGCGGCGAGCCATGACTGGATCGTACTCGCCGACAGCAACGTGCTGATGCCGCGCGACTACCTACGGCAATTGTTCGCCAGCTGGCGCGCGGATACCGGGCTGGTCGCTTCGCCGCCCGTCGGCTGCTGCCCGCAGGGCATCTGGGCCGAGCTCGAATGCGCGTTTCTCAACACCTATCAGGCGCGCTGGCAATATGTCATCGACAGCTTCGGCTGCGGTTTCGCGCAAGGCAAAACCATGCTGTGGCGCCGCGCTGATCTCGAATGCGTAGGCGGCATCGCGGCGCTCGGCAAGGAAGTCGCCGAAGACGCCGCAGCCACCAAGATCGTGCGCGGCGCTGGCCTCAAGGTCCGGCTGGTCGATCGCCCGTTTGCGCAGCCGCTGGGCTGGCGCGGCGCCGCCGAAGTCTGGAATCGTCAGGTGCGCTGGGCGCGGCTGCGCCGCGCGAGCTTCCTGCCTTACTTCCTGCCGGAAGCTCTTGCCGGCGGCGTACTACCGATGATCGCGGCGGCAGTCGTGGCGAGCGCGGCCGGATTATCGCCGGCGCTGAGCGCAGGCACGCTCGGCGCGATCTGGTATGGCGGCGAAATGTTGCTCGCCGCGGCGGCCGAATGGCATCTGCCATTCTTCTATCCGCTTTACGGGTTGATGCGCGATTGTCTTTTGCCGGTGCTTTTCTTCAAGGCGCTCGGCGGCAGCGAGTTTGTCTGGCGCGGCAACGAAATGCAGGTCGAGCGCATGCGCCCGCGCCGCATGATGGCCCGCGTCCGGCCAGGCTTGCAGGGGGTCGCCGCGGGCAGCCGGCGGCGGCTGCGCGCGCTGCGCGCCCGCGAATCTTGAAACTGCTAGGCGGATGCCGGCGTTTGCCGCGCCGCGCGATCGGCGATCGCATCGATGGCCGCGCGATCTTCGGGAAAATCCGCGTCGATCCAAGCCTGCTCGGCGGCGCGTAGCGCTGCGCCCATCTCCGGGCCTTTGGGCACGCCGCGGTTCGAAGAAATCTGCGGCCTTGAGCGGAAAGCGCGGCGCGGTCCAGCGTTGCGGCAAGGTCGCGAGTTCGTGCCAGCCGAGATCGGCCGCGCCGGCGTCCGAACGCGACCAGGCGACCAGCACGCGATCGATGAACGATGCCGGCCCAAGCTGATAAAGCAAGCACGCGCGGCGTGCGCGCCGGCCGCGGGCCGCACGCGCCACCAGTATTCCAGTGCCATCAACCGCTCGAATTCGGCATTGGACAGCCGCAGCCGCTGCGACAGCCGCTCCGCGTCTTCCATAACATACACGCCGAGTGCGCCCAGCCGCCGCGTCGCGTCGGGTGCGACGCCGATCGCCGCTTCGACCTTCGCCGTGTTCTCGAAGCTCGCGAGCAGCGGCACGCCGCCGAGCACGGTGCCGAGCAGGCCGGCTTCCGCCATCACCGCAAGCGTCGGCGCCGCGTGCGGCGCCAGCAACAGCTTCAGCAGTTCCATCCGCACCCGCTCGCGCGACAGCGTGTCGAGGCCCGCGCGCGCGGCGATGCAGGCGTGCAATCCGGCCGCATCTGGCGCGCCTTTGCCGTACCAGGCGTGGAAGCGGAAGAACCGCAGGATGCGCAGATAATCTTCGGCAATGCGCTGCCCCGGATCGCCGATGAAGCGCACGCGGTGCGCGGCGATGTCGGCAAGGCCGCCGACATAATCGTAGATCTTGCCGTCAGCCGACACCGACAGCGCGTTGATGGTGAAGTCGCGGCGCTGCGCATCCGCTTTCCAGTCGCGGCCGAACGCCACCTTGGCCTTGCGGCCGAAGGTCTCGACGTCCTCGCGCAACGTCGTCACCTCGAACGGCCGGCCGTCGATGACGACCGTCACGGTGCCGTGCTCGATGCCGGTCGGTACCGCCTTGAAGCCCGCCGCTTCGACGCGGCGCATGACCTCCTGCGGCACCGCCGTGGTCGCCACGTCGATCTCGCCGACCGGCAATCCCATCAGCGCGTTGCGCACCGCGCCGCCGACCACACGGGCCTCCTCGCCGTCGCCATCGAGCAGCGCCAGCAGGCGGGCGATCTCAGCGTCCTTGAGCCAGGCGGCGTTGTCGAGATGCGCGCCGTCCGTCATCGCGTCGTTCCCGGCACGAACTTGCCGTCCTCGACATGGGCCGGCACATAGGTCGAGCCCGGCGGCGCGCCGGAGAACTGCGCCAGCAAGCACGAAGCTGCCGATCATGAGGAGAAGCGACGCGATGACGAGGCCGGCGACGCGGCGCAGCGTCCAGGACGCCGGGTCCAGCACGCCGGCGCGCGTCGCCATCAGGAAAGCCGGCGTAGATCACGAACGGCGTGAGGAACAGCCCGATCTCGGTGAAGATTGGCCTGATCATGCGCCGTAAATCCGGTCGTAGAGATTGCGCAGGATACCCGCGGTGACGCCCCAGATGTAGCGCTCGCCGAACGGCATGGCGTAATAATCGCGCGGAATGCCTTTCCAGTCGCGGCGTCTTGCGCTGGTGATTGCCGGGCGTCATCAGGAAGTCGAGCGGCACCTCGAATGTCTCCGTGACCTCCCACGGATTGAGCGTGAGCGTGAAGTCAGGCTTGACGCGCGCGACCGTCGGCAGAATGCGAAACCCTGAAAAAGTCAGATAGAGATCGAGATAGCCGATCGGCTCGATCAGCACCGGCGTCGAGCCCGATCTCCTCTTGGGCTTCGCGCAACGCCGCAGCGACCGGGCTTTCATCGCTCGGATCGATCTTGCCGCCGGGAAAGGCGACCTGCCCGGCATGGCTGGTGAGCTCCGCGGTGCGCAAGGTCAGCAGCACGGTCGGCTCGTCGCGGTCGACGATCGGGACCAGCACCGCGGCCGGCTTGGTGGCGCTCACGCCGGCGCGTTCCCACAGCACCGGATCGAGATCGAGATCGCCGCGGCGCACGCCGTGCGCCGCCGGATCGGTCAGCGCTGGCGGCACGTCGAGAGTGAGCCGCGCGCGCGCGCGCTCGAAGAACTCCGCCGTTGCCAGACGCTGCCGACGGTGCAGCTTGATCGTTCACGCAAATTCCCTCACCTGTCGGCCGGCGCCATGGCAAAGAATGTGCCCATCGACGCGACGCCGAACATCGCCTTGCCGTCGACTTCGCGCTCCTCGCCGAGCTCGACGAGATCGAAGAACAGCGTGCGCGTCACCTTCGCCCACAGGTCGCGGCGCACATGGAGATAGGGCTTGAGCCCGCCGGTGCCGGCTTCCGGCTCGAAGCGCAGCGCATGCTGCGGTCCGCACGACGACCCAATCGTCGACATTGGTGCGAAAGTGCAGCACGCGGCCGTCGGCGCCATCCTCGACATTGAGCTCGACGGCGAGGAACGGCGCATCGTCGACGGTGATGCCGCACTTCTCCACCGGCGTCACCAGAAAGTACCTGTCGCCTTCGCGCTTGAGCACGGAAGCGAACAATTTTACCAACGCCGGCCGGCCGATCGGCGTCTTCAGGTAGAACCAGGTGCCGTCGGCGGCGATGCGCATGTCGAGATCGCCGCAGAACGGCGGGTTCCAGCGCTCGACCGGCGGCGGCCCTTTGCCGCCGGCGCGCGCTAGCGCGCCTGTGATCGCCTCGAGGCCGGATTGCCCTTCCTTCGCCATGGTTTGCCTGGAACCTATCGATCCGGACATGAGTCCGTGGGCGAGATTATTCGAGGTATTGCGATCGCCAAGCTGCATCCGGCCGCCGCTTTCCAAGTTGTGATCCCTGTGGATGAAGAATCGGCGCAAGCTCTGCGTTGGCGCGGGCTGGCGTGTATATTGCATGATGTGTGCCCAATAGCAGTGCAATGTTGGCTGCCCTGGATTCGTGCATAAGGCGCGGATTTCCTCCGGTACAAGAATACGGCCCAAAGACAAGGAGTTAGTCATGCCCGTTGCTGGCGGAGATGGTCTCGAAAAGCTCGAAGACATGATCGTGCGGACTGCCGAATCGACCGCGGCGCATGTGACCGCCGCCAAGGCCGCGATCGGCACGGTGATCTTCGGCCAGGACAAGGTGATCGAGCAGGCGCTGGTCACCATCCTGTCCGGCGGCCACGCGCTGCTCCTTGGCGTGCCCGGCCTCGCCAAGACCAAGCTGGTCGAAACCTTGGGGATCGTGCTCGGCCTCGATGCACGGCGCATCCAGTTCACGCCGGACCTGATGCCGTCGGACATTCTCGGCACCGAAGTGCTCGAGGAAAGCCAGACCGGCAAGCGCAGCTTCCGCTTCCTGCCCGGTCCGGTCTTCGCGCAGCTTCTGATGGCCGACGAGATCAACCGCGCCAGCCCGCGCACCCAGTCGGCGCTGCTGCAGGCGATGCAGGAACAGCACGTCACCATCGCCGGCACGCGGCACGATCTGCCAAAACCGTTCCACGTGCTGGCGACGCAAAATCCGCTGGAGCAGGAAGGCACCTATCCGTTGCCCGAAGCGCAACTCGACCGCTTCCTGATGGAGATCGATGTCGGCTATCCGGATCGCGAAGCGGAACGGAAAATCCTGTTCGAAACGACCGGCTCGGACGAAACCCGCGCGAAGACGGCGATGACGGCGGAAGAACTGATGGCGGCGCAACGCCTGGTGCGGCGGCTGCCGGTCGGCGAATCCGTGGTCGAAGCCATTCTCGCGCTGGTGCGCTCGGCACGGCCGGGACCCGAAGGCGGCGAAGGTGCCAAGCTGATCGCCTGGGGACCGAGCCCGCGCGCCAGCCAGGCGCTGATGCTCGCGGTGCGCGCGCGGGCGCTGCTCGACGGCCGCCTCGCGCCTTCGATCGACGACGTGCTGGATCTTGCTGAACCCGTGCTCAAGCACCGCATGGCGCTGACCTTCACCGCGCGCGCCGAGGGCGAGAGCATCGAAGCCGTCGTCGGCCGCCTGAAGTCGCGGATCGGATAGCGGATGGCGGCCGAGCCCAAGCGCATCTATCAGGACAGCGCGGCAGTTGGACGAGCGGTCGGCGCCGGCCGGACATTGGCCGCCAGCATGCCGCGGCTCATTCTGGAAGCGCGGCGCGTTGCGGCCACCGTCAATCACGGCCTGCACGGCCGCCGCCGCGCCGGACCCGGCGAGAATTTCTGGCAATACCGCCGCTTCATATCCGGCGAGCCGGCGTCACGGGTCGATTGGCGGCGCTCGGCGCGCGACGATCATCTCTATGTGCGCGAGCTGGAATGGGAAGCCGCGCACACGGTGTGGATTTGGCCCGACCGCTCGCCGTCGATGAATTTTGCCTCGCCGCTGGTTCGCGACTTCGAAGCTTTTCCGCGCGCTGGTCATCGCGCTGGCGCTCGCCGAGGTTTTGGTCGAGGCCGGCGAGCGTGTCGGCGTTCCCGGCCTGACGCGGCCGACCGGCAGCCGCAATGTCGTCGACCAGATGGCGCAGGCGATCGCGCACGATCGCGCCGAGCGCGCAAGCCTGCCGCCGAGCTTTGCGCCCTCCCCGCTCGCCGAAGTCGTGCTGCTCTCCGACCTGTGGAGCGAGATCGGCGAGGTGCGGCGTACCATCACACAGCTCTCCGGCAGCGGCGCCCGCGGGCACGTGGTTCAAATCGTCGATCCCGCCGAGGAGACTTTTCCGTACTGGGGCCGCGTCGAATTCGTCGAGCCGGAAGGCGGCGGCCGCATCACCGCCGGCCGCGCCGAAACCTGGCGCGCCGACTACACCGCGCGCGTGGCGCGCCACCGCGCCGAAATCCGCGCCGAGACCGATCGTCTCGGCTGGAGCTTTACCATCCACCGCACCGACCGGCCGGCCAGCGAACTGCTGCTGGCGCTGCACGCCCGCATCGGTGCCGCAGCGGCCGATATCGGCCGCGGCCGGCGGCCCAAGTAACGAACCAAGCAACGGGCCAATCAACGGTGACGGCATGATCGGTGGATTGCCCATCGGCTTTGCCCAGCCGCTCGTGCTGATCGGCTTGTTGACGCTGCCGGTGCTGTGGTGGCTGCTGCGCTTGATCCCGCCGCGGCCGCGCCGCATCGATTTTCCGCCGACGCGGCTTTTGCTCGAAATCGCCCCCAAGGAGGAAACGCCCGCCCGCACGCCGTGGTGGCTCACGCTGATGCGGCTTGCGCTCGCCGCTTTGGTCATCATCGCCGCTGCCGGCCCGCTGTGGCATCCACCGCTGGCGGCGTCGACCTCGCGCGGCCCGATCGGGATCATGATCGACGATGGCTGGGCCGCTGCCGCGACGTGGGACGCCCGCGTGCGCACCGCCAACGACATCATCGCCCGCGCCGAGGATGAGCGCCGCGCCGTGGCGCTCATCCCGCTGTCTGAGGGCACGCGCGACATTTCGCTCGAGCCCGCGGGCTCGGCGCGCGTCCGCCTGCACCAGATGAAGCCGAAGCCGCATACGGTCGATCGTTCGGAAGCGCTGCCGGCGATTGCCCAGTTCCTCGCCGCCGTGCATGACGTCGATCTGGTGTGGCTGTCCGACGGCACCGATCTCGGCCGCGGCACCGACTTCATCAAGGCGCTAGCGCAAACCCTCGACAATCGCCCGATCACCATCATCGACGGCGGCATTGCCGGCGCGCACGCGCTAGCCGCGGCCGACAATGCCGCAGGCGGGCTCAGCGTGAAGGTATTGCGCGCCTCGACGGACGCGGCAGACACCGGCACGGCGCGCGCGCTCGATTTGAAGGGCCTGCCGCTCGGCGAAGCGGCCTTTACGTTCAAGGGCGCGGATCGCGAGACCGACGCGCAATTCGCGCTGCCGGTCGAAATCCGCAACGACATCTCCCGGATCGAGATTTCCGGCGAGCGTTCCGCCGGCGCCGTGCAATTGCTCGATAAGCGCTGGCGCCGCCGCACCGTCGGCATCGCCTCCGGCGCCAGCGTTGAACTGGCGGAGCCGCTGTTGTCGTCGAGCTATTACATCGTGCGCGCGCTCAATCCCTTTGCCGACGTGCGGCTTTCGCAAGGCGAAGCGCCGGCGGACGCGGTGGCGCATTTCCTCGATCAGAACCTGCCGATGCTAATCCTCGCCGACGTCGGCAACGTCACCGGCGATGCCCACGATCGCCTGGCGCGCTGGGTCGAGGACGGTGGCGTGCTGGTGCGCTTCGCCGGCCCCCGGCTTGCCGCGTCCGACGACGATCTCGTGCCGGTGAAGTTGCGACGTGGCGGCCGCATCCTCGGCGGCAGCTTGAGCTGGGACAAGCCGCAGCCGCTGGCGGCCTTTTCCCGTGACAGCCCGTTCAACGGCATGACGGTGCCGGGCGACGTCACCGTCACGCGCCAGGTCTTGGCGGAGCCCGACGCTACTTTGAGCGACAATACTTGGGCGACGCTGGCCGATGGCACGCCGCTGGTCACCGCCGCGCGCCGCGGCAAGGGCTTGATCGTGCTGTTCCACGTCACCGGCGACACGCGCTGGTCCGACCTGCCGCTGTCCGGTGCTTTCGTCGAAATGCTCCGGCGCATCGTGGCGCTCGCCGGCACGACTAGCGTCACCGACGCCGCCAAAGCGGAGACCAAAAGCGTGCGCGAATTGGTGCCGCCGAGCCGCGTGCTCGACGGTTTCGGCAATTTCATCGCGCCGCCGCCGACCGCGCGGCCGGTACCGTCGGATTATTCCGCAAGCGCCACGGCGGATCATCCGCCGGGCTTTTACGGCACAGCCGAAGGCCTCATCGCCGTCAACACGCTGGCTCCCGCCGATCGCCTGGCACCGCTCGATTTCACGCCGCTCGCCAATGCGCGCCATGAAATCTATCGCATCAGCGAGCCGCAGGATTTGCGCGGGCCGATCCTGCTCGCCGCGCTTTTGCTGTTCCTGCTTGATACCGTGGTGGTGCTGTTCCTCGGTGGCGGCATTCAACGGCTCTTGCCACGTTTCTTGCCGCGTTTCTCACGCGCTACAACCGGCATCGCGATTCTGTTCGCGGTTCTCGCGCTGACGCTGAGCCAGGCGCGCGCCGAAGATATCCGGGTCGGCAATGTGCCGGCGTCGGCGCTGGAAACCAAGCTCGCCTATGTGGTCACCGGCAATGCGGAGGTCGATGCGATCAGCAAAGCCGGCCTCGCCGGACTGACGCTTTTCCTCGCGCAGCGTACCGCGCTCGAGCCCGGCGATCCGATTGGCCTCGACATCGCGCACGACGAGCTGGCGTTTTATCCGCTGATCTATTGGCCGATCGCGCCCGGCGCGGCGCGGCCGTCGGAAGCGGCGCTTAAGCGCATCGACACCTACATGAAGGACGGCGGCACCGTGCTGTTCGACACTCGCGACTTCGTGGTCGCGCCGCCGGGTCCGGGCGGCGAGACGCGCAGCCCCGGAATGCTGGAGCTGCGCAAAATCCTGTCCTCGCTCGACCTGCCCGAGCTTGAGCCGGTGCCGCGCGATCACGTGTTGACCAAGACGTTCTATCTGCTGCGCGATTTTCCCGGCCGCTTCAATTCCGGCCAGCTGTGGGTCGAGGCGCTGCCGAACGTGGACGAAGACCGCTCCGGACGGCCGGCGCGCGGCGGCGACGGCGTGTCCTCCATTATCATCACCTCGAACGATCTCGCCGGCGCCTGGGCGACGCGGTCCGACGGTCAATCCATGCTGCCGATGGTGGAAGGCGAGCCGCGCCAGCGCGAGCTTGCGTTCCGCGCCGGCGTCAACGTCGTCATGTACACGCTGACCGGCAATTACAAAGCCGATCAGGTGCACGTGCCGGCGCTGCTCGAGCGGTTGGGGCAATAGGAGTGAGATCTTGAATCTCGGTATTGCGTTCGCCCCGCTCGTCGCCGAACCCGTATTGTGGGCGGCCGTTGCCGCGGCCGTTATCCTGGCGCTGCTGCTGTTCGTATCGCGCAGCCGCGGCGCCACGATCCGCGCGCTGGCGCTTGGGCTGGTCGTGCTGGCGCTGGCCAATCCGTCGCTCACCCGCGAAGACCGCGATCCGCTCTCTTCGGTCGCCGTGGTCGTGGTCGACAAGAGCCCGAGCCAAAGTTTTGGCGACCGGACGCAGCAGACCGCAGCAGCGCGCGCCGCGGTCGTCGAACGGCTTAGTCATATTCCGGGCCTCGACGTGCGCGTCGTCGAAGCCGGCCAGTCCGACGGCGAGACTGACGGTACCCGGTTGTTCACCGCGCTCGGCACGACGCTCGCCGACGTGCCGACCGACCGCGTCGCCGGCGTCATCATGATCACCGACGGCCGAGTCCACGATGTGCCGCAAGATGCCGGCGCGCTCGGCTTCGCCGCGCCGATTCATGCGCTCATCACCGGCACCAAGAACGAGATCGATCGCCGCGTCGCCTTGATCGCCGCGCCACGCTTCGGCATCGTCGGCCAATCGCAGACCATCACCTATAAGGTCGAAGACCAGGGCACCAAGGAAACCAGCGCCGCGGTGACCGTGCGCCGCGACGGCGACGTCGTCGAAACCCGCACCGTTCCGGTCGGCATTCCGCAAAATGTCGATATTGCGATCCCGCACGGCGGCCAGAACATCGTCGAGATCGAGGCCGCGCCGCTGCCGGGCGAACTGACGACGGTCAATAACCGCGCCGTGGTCACCATCGACGGTGTGCGCGACAAGCTGCGCGTGCTCTTGGTCTCCGGCGAGCCGCATGCCGGCGAGCGGACATGGCGCAACCTGCTCAAGTCCGACGCTTCCGTCGATCTCGTGCATTTCACCATTCTGCGGCCGCCGGAAAAGCAGGACGGCACGCCGATCAACGAATTGTCGCTGATCGCGTTTCCGACCCGCGAACTGTTCCAGCAGAAGATCGGCGAGTTTCAGCTCATCATCTTCGACCGCTATGCGCGGCAAGGCGTGCTGCCGATCATCTATTTCGACAACATCACCCGCTATGTCCGCGACGGCGGCGCGGTGCTGGTCGCGGCCGGGCCCGATTACGCCAGCCAGACCAGCCTGTGGCGCACGCCGCTCGATGCCATCCTGCCGGCAGAGCCCGATGGCAATGTCACCGACCAGGCGTTCCGGCCGAGTCTCACCGAGCTTGGCCGGCGTCATCCGGTAACGCGCGGCCTAGACGGCGCCGACTCAAATCCGCCGCACTGGAGCGAATGGTTCCGCGTCGTCAATACAAGAAACGCCACCGGCACGACGGTGATGCAAGGCCCGGACTCCAAACCGCTCTTGGTGCTGTCGCGCGAAGGCGAAGGCCGCGTGGCGCTTCTGCTCTCCGATCACATCTGGCTGTGGGCGCGCGGTTTCGAAGGCGGCGGCCCGCATCTCGATCTGCTGCGCCGGTTGTCGCACTGGCTGATGAAGGAGCCCGATCTTGAAGAAGAGGCGCTGCGGCTCAAAATGAGCGGCCGCAATCTCGTGGTGCAGCGGCAGACCATGGCCGAAAGCGTCGCCGACGTGACGCTGACCTCGCCTTCTGGTGCCTCGCGGGTGCTCAAGCTCGAGCCGACCGAACCCGGCGTGTGGGAAAAGAGCATCGTCGTCGACGAGCTCGGGCTGTGGCGCGCAACCGACGGCAAGCTCAATGCGCTCACCAATATCGGCCCGGCCAATCCGCGCGAATTCGCAGAAGTCACTTCTACGCCGGAAGTTCTGGCTCCGATCGCCAATGCGACCGGCGGCGCGGCGCGCCGGCTCGACGACGGCAACGGCCTCGACGTGCCGCGCATCGTCGCGGTGCGGTCCGGCGGCACCTATAGCGGCGACGACTGGATCGGCCTGAAGATGCGCGACGCCAGCGTGGTCCGCGGCATCGGCGTGCTGCCGGTCTTTGCCGGCCTGCTCGGGCTGTTGCTGCTGATCGGCAGCCTCGCCGGCACCTGGGCGCGCGAAGGCCGATAATCTGTACAATGCCGGCATGCGCCACACCTTGCGGCTTCATCCGGACTCGCTTTGCGCCGCGGCGACACGCATCGAAGCGGACGTCGCGCGTCCACGCCCGGGCAGTTTGATCCTGTCCTATGTGGTGAGCGGCAGGATAAGCGATCTGCGTTTTCCGCCGGTCGTGGCGGCTGCGCGTACCGATGAGCTTTGGCGGCACACCTGCTTCGAAGCGTTCGTCCGTGGTTCGGCCGGCCCCGCGTATTACGAATTCAACATTTCACCCTCGACACAATGGGCGGCATATCGATTCGACAGCTACCGCGGTGGAATGCGCGTCGCGACCGAGATCGGCGTGCCCCGAATCGAAGTGCAATCAGGTGCTGAAACTTACACCTTGCAAGCCGCACTGGAGTTCGATGGGTTGTCGTCTCCCCTCCATCTCGGCCTCTCAGCGGTGCTCGAAGAAACAGACGGCCGAAAATCATATTGGGCGTTGGCGCACCCGCCCGGCAAGGCGGATTTCCATCATTCCGATTGCTTTACGCTCGAATTTTCCTAAACCATAACGCCCATGAAATTCGGCCTCGACCGTCTTATTGCCGAACCTGCTTTGCGGGCACCGCTTCACGGCAGGCGCGTCGCCTTGCTGGCGCATCCCGCTTCGGTCACGGCAGACCTGACGCATTCGCTCGATGCGCTGGCCGCGTGCGGCGACATCAAGCTCGCGGCCGCCTTCGGTCCGCAACACGGCCTGCGCGGCGACAAGCAAGACAACATGGTCGAGTCGCAAAACTTCAACGATCCGGTGCATGGCATTCCGGTGTTCAGCTTGTATGGCGAAGTGCGCAAGCCGACCGACACGATGATGGAGACTTGCGACGTCATCCTCGTCGACCTGCAGGATTTGGGCTGCCGCATTTATACGTTCATCACGACGCTGCGCTATATGCTCGAAGCGGCGGCGCGGCACCGCAAAGTGGTGTGGGTGCTGGACCGGCCCAATCCCGTCGGCCGGCCGGTCGAAGGCTTGACGCTGCGCACCGGCTGGCAAAGCTTTGTCGGCGCCGGGCCACTGCCGATGCGCCATGGGCTTACGCTCGGCGAATTGGGTTCATGGTTTGTCAAAACGCTCAAGCTCGACGTCGACTATCGTGTTATCGCGATGGACGGTTGGAAGCCCGACGACGCACCGGGATTCGGCTGGCCGCTCGGCGCGCGTACCTGGATCAATCCCAGTCCCAACGCGCCGAACCTGTGGATGGCACGCGCGTATGCGGGCACCGTGATGGTCGAGGGCACCACGCTCTCGGAAGGGCGCGGCACCACGCGGCCGCTCGAAGTTTTCGGCGCTCCCGATATCGATGCGCGCAGTGTCATAAAAGAAATGCATGCGCTGGCGCCGCAGTGGCTGTGCGGTTGCCGCCTGCGCGATTGCTGGTTCGAACCGACGTTCCACAAGCACGTCGGCAAACTTTGCAACGGCGTGCAGATCCACACTGAAGGTCCTAGTTACGATCACCACGCCTTCAAGCCGTGGCGCATCCAGGCGCTGGCGTTCAAGGCGATCCGCCGTTTGTATTCGGACTATCCGCTATGGCGCGATTTTGCCTACGAGTACGAGCACGGCAAGCTCGCCATCGACGTCATCAACGGCGGCCCGTTGCTGCGCGAATGGGTGGACGATGCGCGCGCGACGCCGGGAGACTTGGACGCGTTGGCTATTGCGGATGAGCAGGCTTGGTTGGGTGAGCGGCAAGCCCTGCTGCGCTACTGATCGTAGCCCGGGGTGAGCCAACGGGTCCGGCCCGAAGTGGCCGGCCCGATGACAGGCTCCGCGAAACCCGGAATGCTGATTCCTGGATTTCGCTGCGCTCAATCCAGGCTACGAAGCTTCCCACTCCGGCCGCACGACGCCTGACACGCCCTCAAAGGCGCCATCGACGAGCTCGGCGACCAGAAGCCGCGCCGGATCGACGGGGCCGGGCATGACGGCGCGGCCCGGCGGCACGCGCTTGAAGCCGGATTTGCCGTAATACGGCTCGTCGCCGACCAGGATGACGAGCTTGTGACCCTTCGCCGCCGCTTCCTTGAGCGCGCGCTCGATCAGGGCCTGGCCGACGCCGCGCTCGCGGAACGCCGGCTCGACCGTCAGCGGGCCGAGCAGCAGCGCCTTGGTGTCGCCGATGCGAATGGCCGACAGCCGCACCGAACCGACCAACAGCGTGCCGGTGCGCGCGGTGAACGACACGTCGAGCCGATGCGCCACCTGCTCGCGCAGGCGGTAGGCGGTTTTGGCGTAGCGGCCCGGACCGAACGTGCGCTCGTTCAGGCGGTCGATCGCCGGCGCGTCGTCGGTGGTCTCGGGCAGGATGGTGAGCGCCAAATCGTTCATCGCGCCGCGCCTAGCATCTCGGTTGTCCGAGGTCCAGCGGGAGCGCGACCGCCATGGCAATGCGCTGCCCTATCGCGGGCCGGTGGAATGATTAGATTGGGTATTGCAGCAGCGGAGATCATCATGGGCCTGCTCGTCGACGGCGTCTGGCAAGAGGATGTTTCGCGCACCACCAACGGCCGCTTTGTCCGGCCGAATACCGCCTACCATAATTTCGTTACGCCTGACGGCAGTCCGGGTCCGAGCGGCAAAGGCGGATTTCCCGCCGAAGCCGGCCGCTATCATCTCTATATCTCGCTGGCCTGCCCGTGGGCGCACCGCACGCTGATCTTCCGCAGTCTCAAGCAGCTCGACAATGTCATCTCGGTTTCGCTTGCTGAGCCGCTCTACGGCAAGACCGGCTGGGAATTCGGCGCCGGACGCGGCGGCACTATCGACAACGCCAACGGCAAAAAGACGCTGGCCGAAGTCTATCTCCTCGCCGATCCTCACTATACCGGCCGCGTGTCGGTGCCGATGCTGTGGGACAAGAAGCAGCGCACCATCGTCAACAATGAATTGTCCGAAATCATCCGCATGCTCAATTCGGCGTTCGAGGCGTTCACCAACGTGCACACCGACTATTACCCGGCCGAACTGCGCGGCGAGATCGACCGCATCAACGACCTCGTCTATCCGACCGTCAACAACGGCGTCTATCGCGCCGGCTTCGCCACCAGTCAGGACGCTTACGAAGAGGCGGCGCGCGGCATTTTCGCCACCTTCGATCAACTGGAAGAGCGACTATCGCGCCAGCGCTTTCTCGCCGGCAAAGCGATCACCGAAGCCGACTGGCGGCTGTTCACCACGCTCGTGCGATTCGACGCGGTCTATTACAGCCATTTCAAATGCAATCTGCGCCGCATCGCCGATTATCCGAACCTATCGAACTATCTGCGCGATCTCTATCAGGTGCCGGGAATAGCCGAGACCGTTAGTCTCGAGCAGATCAAGCGGCACTATTACGGCAGCCAGCTTAAGGTCAATCCGACCGGCATCGTACCGATCGGCCCGCTCATCGATTTCACGCTGCCGCACGATCGCGGGCGATTCGCTTAAACGGCTACCAAAGCTCCGCCGGCTTGCGCCCCCGCAACACCTCAGCGATGCGGTCTCGCGTCGCGCGCGTCGTTTCCGCCGGCAACGCGTCTGGTGCGAAGAAGCCGTGCGCCACGATCTCGTAGTTCGGTTGCGGCGGCGCGTCCTGGCGGAACGAGCGCACGACATAGAGCGCGACGTGATCGCGCCGTGAGATCCGGCGATTGAAATAGACGGCGAACAGCGCCGGCTGATCGACCAGTTCGATATTGCCCTCCTCGCGTAATTCCCGCGCCAGCGCCACGGCAGCGGTTTCCCCGATCTCGACGCCGCCGCCCGGCAAATGCCAGCCGGGGACATAGCTGTGCACGATCAGAAATACCCTGCCGCTGCCATCGATGACGACGGCGCGCACGCCGAGCGTCAGTCCGCGCGAAAAGCGCCAGTAGAAATGCAGCACCCGCCGGGTGACGGGCTCGAAGCGGCGGCGAAGGGCGTCGAAATTCATGACCAAATCCGCGCTGGGCAGAAGATTAGAAGCATTCTAATATGAATAATTACGGCTGCGGCCGCCAAGCGGACCGAAAGCATGAGGTGTAGCCCGTGAAACGCTTTGCCGAACTGAGCGAGCAGGAAGTGCTGGCGCTCGCCATCTCGAACGAAGACGAAGACAACCGCATCTACCGCTCCTTCGCCGACGCGCTGCGCCAATCCTATCCCGACACGGCGGCAATGTACGACAAGATGGCGCAAGAGGAGATCGGTCATCACGACATGCTGCTCGATCTCTACCGCAAGAAATTCGGCGATTTTTTGCCGCTGATCCGCCGCCAGAACGTCAAAGGTTTTGTCGAGCGCCGGCCGATCTGGCTCAACCGCCCACTGGCGATCGATACCACGCGCAAATTCGCCGAGGAGATGGAGCTCGAAACCGCGCGGTTCTATCGGCGCGCCGCCGAAACGGCAAAAGACGGCGCCGTACGCGCCCTGTTGACCAAACTCGCCGCCGAAGAGGACAAGCACGAAGAGCTGGCGCAGGAACTCGGCAACAGGATTTCGCCAAATACGCGCGCCACCGAGGACCAGACCGCCAAGCGCCTGTTCATGCTGCAATACATCCAGCCGGGCTTGGCCGGACTGATGGACGGCTCCGTCTCCACCCTGGCGCCGCTGTTCGCCGCGGCCTTTGCCACCCACAATACCTGGTCGACGTTCCTGGTCGGGCTCGCGGCCGCGATCGGCGCCGGCATTTCCATGGCCTTCGCCGAGGCCTTGTCCGACGACGGCTCGCTCACCGGCCGCGGCGCGCCGGTGGTGCGCGGCGTCGTGACCGGCTCGATGACGGCAATCGGCGGCCTTGGTCATGCGCTGCCCTATCTCATTCCCAATTTCTTTGTCGCCACCTCGCTCGCCTTCGTGGTCGTCGCCATCGAACTGGCGGTGATCTCCTGGATCCGCATGCGCTATATGGATACGCCGTTCCTGCAAGCCGCCTTCCAGGTCGTGGTCGGCGGCGTGCTGGTGTTCGCTGCCGGCATCCTGATCGGCAGCTCGTGACGGCACGGCTGCACGCTTTCTCAAGATTTCACGCCGCATGATACGGCCATGTTCACCCTTGCCCATTTGTCCGATTGGCACCTTGCGTCGCGGCCGGCGCCGTCCGAGCTCATCGGCAAGCGCGGGCTGGGCTATATCAATTGGCATCGCGGCCGCAAGAAAATCCATCGCCCCGACGTTCTCGCCGCTACGATCCACGATCTAAAAGCGTCCGCGCCGGACCACATCGCCGTGACCGGCGACCTGGTCAATCTGTCGCACGCGGACGAATACAATCGCGCCCGCGGCTGGCTGCAAACGCTGGGGCTCCCCCGCGACGTCACCTTGGTTCCCGGCAATCACGACATCTATGTCCGCAGCGTCCAGCAGGCGCCGGCAAAATACTGGGCGGACTATATGCGCGGCGACGACGGCCTCGACCGCTTTCCGTTCGTGCGCCGGCGCGGCAATGTCGCGCTGATCGGGTTGTCGACGGCGTTGCCGACGGCGCCGTTGCTGGCGACCGGCCGGCTCGGCAAACGGCAGCTGGCGCGACTGCTGGAAATCCTCGATCAGACACGTGGGTCATTCCGCATCGTGCTCATCCATCATCCGCCGCTGTCTCAACGTTACCTGCGCCGCCTGGTCGATGCCGCGGATTTGCGCGGCGTACTGGCCGATCAAGGCGCCGAGCTTTTGCTGCACGGTCACGATCACCGCCGCGCGGTGGTCTGGCTCGACGGGCCGCAGAAGAAAATTCCCGCGGTCGGCGTGCCGTCGGCGTCGGCGCGCGGCAAGCACGGCGATGAGAACGCCGCCGGCTACAATTTATTCCGCATCGACGGCACGTTGATAAAATGGAGCTGCGAAATGATCGCGCACGAACGTGATGCGGACGGAACCATGCGCGAGGTCGAGCGGCAGACGCTCGCCTAAGATTTAGACGCGAAAATCAAAGCAACCGCGATCAACGTCACGATCCCCAGCACAAAACCGATCACCAGCGTACCAAAAGTGCGCCAGCGCCGGCGGCGCAGCGCGCGGCCGGCTTCGCCACGGGTGACGCGCGTGATGAATTCCGGGTCTTCATCGAGCGCACGCTGGCGTTCCACCAGGCGGCGCGCGACGTAAGAGGTCACCGCCTGGACGATGTCCGGGATCTCATGCGACTCGGCAAGCACACGGCGGCCGACGCGGGTGTCGTGCAGGAAGCGATAGGCCCGCTTGTCGCGGCCCATGGCGACATGGGCGACCGAGTCGATCCACAGCCGCGGTGTGTCGCCCCGGCTCACCCCGCGGTCGAACAGCTCGAACTCGGGCGGAAGTTCGGCAAACAGCGGATCGAG
The DNA here is from genome assembly GCA_963821175.1 of uncultured Alphaproteobacteria bacterium. Taxonomy (GTDB): domain Bacteria; phylum Pseudomonadota; class Alphaproteobacteria; order Rhizobiales; family Xanthobacteraceae; genus BOG-931. The sequence continues at coordinate 107,770 of CAWGCU010000017.1, read as the reverse complement.
CGCCTCGTTCAAAAGCTCGAGGCGCGCGACCTCGGCGTCGCGCAGATCGACCACCACGCTGGTGCGCTCGGCCGCCTCGACGCGCGCCTGATGCATCGCCTGCGTCAGCGGCGAAGGCGGTGCGGCGGCAGCCGCCGGCACATCGGATTTGCGCTTTCTACCCCACATCAAAAATCCGTCCGTTCCCTTGAGCAGATCATACACCAGCGGCTAGGCTCGCCGGAAGCTGCGGCGTGGCCAGGGCGGATGCCTAAAGGGCAAATAATGACCGATTCGGCGGGAAACGGCATGACAAATGGCCCGCTGCTCGTCGCCGACGACGTCACGCTGCAATACAAGACGCAAAATCATCTGGTCACCGCGACCTGGAAGGTTTCGTTCGAGGTCCATCAGGGCGACCGCTACGTGCTGCTCGGCCCATCGGGCTGCGGCAAATCCTCGCTGCTGAAATCGATTGCCGGCTTTTTGCCGCCGGTGTCGGGCTCGTTCCATCTCGCCGGCAAACCGATCGAGCGGCCGGGTTCCGACCGCATGATGGTGTTCCAGGAATTCGACCAGCTGTTGCCGTGGAAGACCGTGCTCGGCAACGTCATGTTTCCGCTTCTGGTCAACCGCCGCATGTCGCGTGCCGCCGCGCGCGAGCAAGCCCGCAAGGTCATCGCCAAGGTCAATCTCGGCGCCTTCGAGGACGTCTATCCGCACATGCTGTCGGGCGGCATGAAGCAGCGCGTCGCCATCGCGCGTGCGCTCGCCATGGAGCCCGCGGTGCTGCTGATGGACGAGCCGTTCGCGGCGCTCGACGCGCTGACCCGGCGCAAGATGCAGGAGGAGCTGGTGGCGCTGTGGGATGATGTCGGGTTTACCGTCATCTTCGTCACCCACTCGATCGACGAGGCGCTGTTGATCGGCAACCGCATCCTGGTGATGTCGCCGCATCCGGGCCAGGTGAAGGCCGAGCTCAATGCCGGGCATCTCGGTTTTGCCGATCTCGGCACGCAACCGTTCGAGCTGCTCAGCCGGCGCATTCATGGACTGCTGTTCTCCGATCAAATCGAAACCGCGCTGGCCAACGAGGCGCATCATGGATGACCGCACGGTTCGCCCGTTGCCGCCGCTGCGTCCGGAGCGGCAGTTCGCGCCGGAAACGACCGGGACTATCGGCGACGTCGCCCGCCCGCTGACGTTCATTGAGCGGCTTACCAACACGACGCTGGTGCGGCGGCTGGTGGTGATTTTCGTGCTCGCCGCGGCCTGGGAAATTTACGCCCGCATCCTCGACAATCCCCTGCTCTTTCCATCGCTCAGCGACACGCTCGCCGCGTTCTGGGATTCCGCGGTGCACGGCGTGCTGATCGACCGCACGCTGACATCGCTGCGCGTCCTCGGCATGGGCTACGCCATCGGGCTTGTCGCCGCCGGCGTGTTTACCACGCTTGCGGTCTCGACCCGCGTCGGCACCGATTTCCTCTCGACGCTCACCGCCATGTTCAATCCGCTGCCGGCGATCGCGCTGTTGCCGTTGGCCCTGCTGTGGTTCGGGCTCGGCGCCTTCAGCATCGTGTTCGTCATCGTGCATTCGGTGCTGTGGGCGGTGGCGCTCAACACCCATTCCGGCTTTCTCTCCGTCAGTCCGACCTTGCGCATGGCCGGACAGAATTGCGGGCTGACCGGCCTGTCCTATGTCATGCGCCTCCTCGTGCCCGCCGCGTTTCCGTCGATCCTCACCGGACTGAAAATCGGCTGGGCTTTTGCCTGGCGCACCTTGATCGCCGCCGAGCTGGTGTTCGGCGCCAGCTCGCGCTCCGGCGGCCTCGGCTGGTTCATCTTCGAGAACCGCAATCAATTGGAAACCGCGAACGTGTTTGCGGGCCTCCTCACCGTCATCCTCATCGGTCTCTTCGTCGAAAGCGTGATCTTCCGCGCCATCGAAAACGCGACGGTGCGGAGGTGGGGGATGCAAAGTTAGTATCCCGTCATCCTGAGGTGCGAGCGAAGCGAGCCTCGAAGGATGCCGGCCGAGGCGCCTCGGCCGTCGCCCTTCGAGGCTCGTGCTACGCGCGAGCACCTCAGGGTGACGGAAAACATCTACACACACCGCCCGCCATCGACTTCAACAATATTGCCGGTCAAAAATTCCGCATCCTTCGACGCCAGAAACAGCGCCGTATTGGCGATATCCTGCACCAGCGCCAGGCGGCCGAGCGGCACGCTGGCGACGAATTTCTCGCGCTGGCCCGGCTTTGGGCCCAAAAAACTCGGCAACAGCGGTGTTTCAGTCGCAACGGGCGCGATGGCGCAGACGCGGATTTTGTCTTCGGCCAATTCGCCGGCGAGCCCCTTGGTGATGGTGTGCACGGCGCCCTTGGTGCCCGCATAGGCCGACGTGCCGGGCCGCGGCCGGATCGCCGCGGTCGAGCCGATATTGATGATGACGCCGCCGCCGGCTTTGCGAAACACCGGCACCACCGCCTGGCAGCCGAGAAACACGCCTTTGACGTTCACTGCAAATGTCCGGTCGAATTCTTCCTCGCCGATTTCCATCATCGGCTTGTTGATGTGGGTCGTGCCGGCATTGTTGACCAGGATGTCGAGGCCGCCGAACGCGGACAGCGTCTCGGCCACGGCCGCGGCGAAATCGGCCTTTTTGGTCACGTCGCAGCGCATGGCGATGGCGTTGTTGCCGATGGCGCGCGCCGCTGCCTTTGCCGCATCGACGTTGATGTCGGCGAGCGCCACGCGCGCGCCCTCCCGCGCATAAGTTTCCGCGATGCATTTGCCGATGCCGGATCCGGCGCCGGTCACCAAAGCGGTTTTGCCTTCCAGACGCATATTCAACTCCCTTTCGGCACGACGCCATATTTTTTTGCCCAGCCGAGCCCCGCCTCGGTGCTGGTGCGCGGCTTGTATTCGCAGCCGATCCAGCCCGCATAGCCGGAACGGTCGATGGCTTCGAACACGGCGGGATAATTGATCTCGCCCTCGTCCGGCTCGCCGCGCGTCGGCACCGCGGCGATCTGCAGGTGGCCGATGATCGGAAAAAATTTCTCGAAGCGCTTGAGCAGATCGCCGCAGATGATCTGCACGTGATAGAAATCGAACTGGATGCGTACATTCGGCGCGCCGACTTTGGCGATAACATCGGCGGCGTGCTCGACGCGGCTGAGGAAATAACCCGGCCGGTCGCGCTGATTGATCGGCTCGATGAGCAGCGTGATGTTGGCCTTGGCCGCCTCCGCCGCGGCGCGCTCGAGATTCTTGATGAAAACGGTCTCCGCCGCCGGCCGTTGCTCCGGCGGCACGGTGCCGGTCATGCAATGAATGGCGCTACCGCCGATCGCCACCACATAATCGAGCGCGCGCTTGAAGGCTGCGTTCCAATCGCGCTCGCGTCCCGGCAGCGCGGCGAAACCGAATTCCGGGCATTGCGGCGTGTTGACGCCGAGCTGGGTCAAGTTGTGCCGCTTCAGCTCCGCCGCCACCGCGGACGGCGCGATGTCATAAGGAAATTGCAGCTCGACCGCGGCAAAACCCGCGGCGGCAGCGGCGCCGAAGCGCTCGATCAGCGGGCGCTCGGTGAACAGATGGCCGAGATTGGCGGCAAAGCGGGGCATGGCGTTTCCTATTCATTGGTCGAACGGTAGCCTGGATTGTCCAACCAAAATAGACGCTCGCGACTCCCTCTTCCCGCGTGCGGGGAGAGGGTGGGGTGAGGGGGCCTCTCCGCTGGGCGCAGAATCGAGGCGCTCAGAATCGCGGAGAGGCCCCCTCACCCTCGTTCGCTACGCTCACATAGCCGATCCTTCGGATCGGCGTTCTTTACGTCAAGAACGGCGCCCGAAGGAGCCTACGCTCTCCCCGCGCGCGGGGAGAGGTGAAGCAAGCACTCTCATTCCCGCGGCGCAGCCGCGCCCGAGTTTTGCAGACCAAAGCCACGAATTTTTCGCCTCCAAAAAAATAAAGGGAGGCGGAGCGCCGAAATGGCGCACCTACCATGGCCGTGCTCTGCGGAGCACGGCAGCGCGCTGATCGCAGCGCGCTCGCCTTTCGGCGCTCCACCGCGGCGCTTGCCAAGGCTTTGACCCCTTGGCTCGGCTCCAGGCCAGGTTTCCTGGGACGCGGTCCGCACGGGCGTTACCCGCGCTTTCCTGTCCCAGCCCAGTGGAAGCACCCCACGCACCGGCCGTAGTACCGGCGGACATGATGCCCGAAGCCGCCCGGGAGCGGACTGCAAATCCGCCCGCGGGAACCGCACCCGCTCCACCTCACGGCTTGCCTCCGGTAGGCGTCCCTTGGTGAGCAGGATTTTTGCCTTCAAAACGATACGGTGACGGTTGTCAAATGCGGTCGCTGAAGCGGCCGGTGTGATACATTGTAAGTCGTTGAAGCAGCGGCTTTGTTGCCGTGAAACATTTGATCGCAACGGCGTCGACACACGATGCGACCGCAACCGAAAATCGATCACCACTGCAAAGATTCGCAAGGATGCGATTTTTGCACGATCTTTCAAATACCTAGCCCGGATGGAGCGCAGCGTAATCCGGGATTGCCACGAGGCGTCGATGCCGCCCCGGATTTCGCTGCGCTCCATCCGGGCTACGCTTGCTAGTTTCGACTTTTGACGATTTGTCTAATCTCGTCCCACTGAATAAGCCGAAGTTCTGAGGAGTCCGGAGAGTACACCAGTACGCCGCGATCTCCACTTCGAAGAACGCGCCCCTTTATTTCTCCACTCGGTGATGCTTTTTCATTTAGCAGAACAGTGTTCGGCTCATCCTTTGAATTGAGCGCTGAATCCGCCCACTGCCAACCCGCGACAAAGCTAGTTGCTAACACTCCGACGCTAACGTAACTGAAAAATACTCGGCGGCTCATTAGCACCCACATGCACAGGTCACCAACAACGAATGCGACAAGAGCAAACGATGCCAAAACAGCGATGGCCCACTGCCGAGTATAAAAAAAGAGGGCCGTACTTGCGAACATCAGAACCCAATGAACAATATTTCGAAACGTAATTTTATCAAGTTTAATGGGCCCCGGCTTTTCTTTGAGTTGCCCTGATGGAAATGCCTGCTCATTTAGTCGATCAACGTACCCCTTAATTCTCGTCGCGTCCATCGTACCCAACATTACAACTACTAACAGCACAAAGACCAATGCGAGGGGCAGCGCTTCCAATGCGAAAACCAAATGCTCACTCAACGCAAAGACCGTAAAGTAGCTTATGCCGACTCCATAAAAATAGCCTACGTCAAAGGTGATGCCGGCTATCGATGCAAGAAGCGGTATGAGAACGACGACGTCCTTGTTGAAGGCATATTGTTCAAGTTCTTTTAGTGAAGGCATCGGCGGCTCAGTTCGTTTGGTTAGCGACGCTTACCCGGTTTGCGTTGCGATCTAGGGAGTGAAAGGGCCATTTTCCAATCGTCGGATGCCCAGCTGCATTCGCATGGGCGTAAGATCGGCTTGCTGTGGAGCAGATGGCGGTCGGCGGGCCATGTAAAAGTCTCCTCAAGATGAGCCAACCCTACAATTTTCGATTGTGGCTTTACACAATTCAAAAGCAAGCTTGCCCACTTGAATGTGGGCAATTACCCACTATCTTGCCCACTACAAGGGTGGGCCAATTTGTGGTTGACCCTCCCCTCGCCTCTTGGTTCGCTTGAGGCCGCCAGCCGCGCATAACAACACGGCCAAAAACACCGGCGCGGCGCTCGACGGGAAACGTCAGGGACGCGTGCCATGAACGCACAACAGTTGCTTACGGAAATCTCCGATTATTGCCGCCGCACCGGCTTGGCCGAATCCACCTTCGGCCGCCGCGCGGTCAACGACGGCAAGCTCGCGGCGCGGCTGCGCAATGGCGGCCGCATCACCACCGACACGCTGGATCGGATTCACGGATTCATGCAATCGAACCCTGCTCAAGATCACGGCGCGGCAGCGCGCCCGGCGATCATCGAGCGCGCTCACGCGCCGCGTCCGGCGGCGGCGGCGACCGTGCCCGCGACGCCGCTGCATCCCGACGACCCGCAACGTAATTTCCGCTTCTTCGACAACCGGCAAAAATATCTGCTGTTCGTCAACACCTGCAGCGAGAAGTGGGAGGTGGCGCACCGGGTCTCCGAAGAACTCGTGCACATCCATCCGCGGCCGCCTGCCGTGCGCGTGTTCGACGCCGGCGTCGGCGACGGCTCGGTGCTGGTGCGGGTGATGCGCGCCATGCACGACCGCTTCCCGCACATGCCGTTCTACACGGTCGGCAAGGAGATCAGCCTTGAGGACGTGCGGCTGACGTTGCAGAAAATGTCGGATCGTTTCTTCGAGCATCCGGCGTCGGTGCTGGTGCTGACCAATCTCGCTTACGCCGACGCGCCGTGGCTCGCGGTGAAATCACTCAATGCGGCGTCGAGCCTGGTGTGGCACGAGCTGCCGCTGCAGGGCAATTCGGCGCACCGCTTCGAGCAACAAATCATCGATCTGGAACCGTTCCTGGCGCAGAACTGGAAAGCCGGCGTCAGCGCCCGCACCGGCAATCCGGTCTACGAGCGGCCGATCGTGCTGGTGATCTATCGCGAGGACCACCGCTTCCTGCTCGACCCGATCATTCCGAAACCCGGTGGCACCATCGCCAATTACGACCTCGTCATCGCCTCGCAGCCGTATCGTGCGAGAGCTTCGCTCGACTTCAAGGCCAAGCGCGTCATCGGGCCGCTGGCCAAGGCACTCGGGCCCGGCGGCCGGCTGATCGGCATCCACTCGCACGGCCACGATCCCGGCATGGAAATCATCCAGAAAGTCTGGCCGGGCGACAATCCGTTCGTCCATGACCGCCATCAGCTCCTCAAAGCGGTCAAGCACGAGCTCGGTGCCGCCGGCCGCGATCTCAACTTCAACGCCTATGCGGATAACCGCTCGCTGTTCCGCTACGAGATGCACACGCTGCCGTCGGAGATATCCGAATCGATCGGCACCTCGACGCTGTTCGCGGCGTGGAACGCGGCGATCTACGTGGCGCAAGTGGAAGACGACCGCCTCGGCGAAGTGGTCGCCGACGGCCGCTACATCGACGCCACCCGCGAGGTTTTGCGCGAGCGCGGCGGGCTTTGGTTCTACGACGAATCCTATGTGATCTCGCGCCGGCGCGCGTGAGCTACGGGCATGGCCGCCCTCGCACCGATACCGGCCGCAAATCTCAGCCCCGCGGTGGCACGCATCGCGGGCTTCATGCAAAATTTCTCCATCGAGGCGACGCGGCCGTCGGACGCTGACATCGCGGCGTTATCCGTGCTGCCGCGCGGCACCTGTGTCTATATCAGCGCCGTGCCGCACCGGCCGGCGGAAGAATCCATCGGCGCGGCGATCCGGCTGCGCGCGGCCGGGCTCGAACCGGTGCCTCACGTCGCGGTGCGCAATTTCGCCAGCGCCGACGCGCTCGATGATTGTCTCGCGCGATTGAACGGCGAGGCCGAGGTGCGCCGTGTTCTGGTCATCGCCGGCGACCGCTCCGATCACGGCCCATTCCGAAGCGCTGCCGACGCCATCGATTCCGGCCTGTTCCGCCGCCGCGGCATCCGCGCGCTCGGCATCGCCGGCTATCCCGAAGGTCATCCGAAGATCGGCAACGACGCGCTGTTCAAGGCGCTTGCGGAAAAGATCGCGGCGGCCGAAGCGACCGGGCTCGCGGTCGAGATCGTCACCCAGTTCTGCTTCGATGCGCGAGCGATCCTCGATTATGTGGCGCGACTGCGCGCTTTCGGCTTCGAGCAGCCGCTGCGCATCGGGCTCGTCGGTCCGACCAGCCTGTCGGCGCTGCTGCGCTACGCCGGCCGCTGCGGCGTGCGCGCCTCGGCGCAGGCGCTGGCGCGGCGCTCCGGGATGTTGCGGCAGGTGTTCGCGCTGACCGTTCCCGACGATCTCATCCGCGCGCTGGCGGAAGCCGCCCCCTCGAGAGTGAGCGCCCATTTCTTCTCGTTCGGCGGCTTGCCGGCCACCGCGCGCTGGGCACAGGCCGTCGCCGACGGCCGCATTGCGCTCCAAGGAGCCAGCGGATTCACGGTCGCGTCCCCACCGCGAGACGGCTAGAATGGCCTCTTCAATAAGTGGAGGCGAGGATGCCGGTAGAGAACATTCGCGGCGTGAATATCGTTTACGAGATCGTAGGCGACCGTGGCCCTTGGGTGGTGCTGATCACGGGCGGCCGGCGCGCGCACGATGAATTCGTGCCGCTGGCGAAGAAGATCGCGGCCGGCGGCTTTCGCGTTTTGCTGCACGACCGGCGCAATACCGGCGCCTCCGACATCCGGATCGATGGCAACGAGGCCGAAGAAGAGATCTGGACCGACGATCTGTACGAGCTGCTGTCGCGCAAGGGCGCGCTGCCGGTGTTCATCGGCGGCTCGTCGTCCGGCTCACGCACCTCGATCCTGTTCGCGCTGCGCCATCCGCAGGCGGTGCGCGGCTTGCTGCTGTTCCGCGTCACCGGCGGCGCCTTCGCCGCGGGCCGTCTGCCGGAACAATATTACGGCCAATATATCCGCGCCGCGCAGCAGGGCGGCATGGCCGCGGTCTGCGATACCGAGCAATATCGCGAGCGCATCGCCGCCAATCCAAAGAACCGCGACGTGCTGATGGCGATGGACCCGAAGCGTTACATCGCGGTGATGGAGCATTGGCACAAGCTGTTCCTGGCCGGCGCCAATTTCACCATCATGGGCGTGACCGACGATCAGCTGCGCTCGATCAAGGCGCCGACCATCGTCATTCCCGGCAACGACAACACGCATAATTCGGCGAGCGGCCGCGCCGCGCAAAAGCTGATCCCCGGCAGCAAGCTGCATCAATTGCCGATCGAGGATAAGGACGTGCCGCTGATTTCGTTCGAGGAGTGGGCCCCCTATGAGGCGGAGATCGCCAAGACCTTCGTCGACTTCATGCGGGACGTAGCTGGGTCCATGGCTGCCTGAATAAAAAGGTGCGCGCAGTGCTGTTCGTGGTCCACGCGCTCGACAAAAAGAACATTCTGCCGACGCGGGCCAAGCATTATCGCGACCACCGCATCCATCTCGACAAATCCGGCGATCACGGCGTCGACGTCGTGACCGCCGGAACGCTCCTGGCCGACGACGGCGAGACGCCGGTCGGCAGCATTTTTGTCATCGACGCGGCCGACCGCGCCGCAGTGGATGCCTTCATCCGCAGCGATCCCTATCACGTCAACGGCGTGTGGGAGCGCGTCGACATCCACCGCTACAACAAGAAACGGGGCACGGCGATCGCGAGCAAGAGGTGAACTTTTCGCGCAATATGAAATAGCCATTCAGCGTGTAAATAGAGGGGGCGACGCTATGCTTATCGCGGCAAAGATACTGCTGACGCTCACCATCCTGGGCTACGCTTTGGTCACGATCAAAGCCGACTTCAATAAAACTCACGCCACCAATCCGAAATGGACGCCGCATGCGCGCTTCCATGTGGTCTGGCAAATCCTGTCCTATGCCGGGATCGGGCTGGTCGCGCTTTATCTGGTCTGGATCGACGGACCGCGCCCGCTGGAGCGCCTTTATCTCGCGGCCGCGCTCAGCGCCGCAATCTACGGCAGCTTCTTCATCAGCGTCTTCAGCCGCACGCTGTTCGGCGGCGCGCTCTACGACGACAACGGCTACGTGCCGTTCAAACCGCCAGTCGGCCCGCAAAGCTGGCGCTGGGACGCCAACGTCACCGCGTTCACGGTTCTCTCCGCGATCATGCTGGCCGGTGTCGTTGCGGTGCTGGCAGCGTAGCAGTTCCCCTCCCCCTTGTGGGGAGGGGTTAGGGAAAAGTTACTTATTCACGTTCGGCACCTCGATGCCGAGCGCGGTCGCCAGATCGATCTGGTGATCCTGCTCCTGCATCAGGATTTTGCGGATCTGCTCGGCCATGGCGAATTCACCGAGCGCCTCGCATTGCCGGATGCGATCGCGGTAATTGCGAATGGTCTCGTTTTCGTTTTCGAGATCGAACCGCAGCATGTCCTTGGCTTTGTCCGAGGTCTTGACCGGCTTCGCCGTGACGGTGGGCATCGCGCCGAGATAGTCGATCTGCCGCGAAATCATCAGGGCATGATCGAGCTCCTGCTTGGCGTGGATCTCGAGCTGATCGGCGATGTCCATGTACTCGGCGCCCTTGAGCACCTGGGAATAGACCACGTAGGCGATGATGGCCTGATATTCGCGGGACAGGTCTTCGTTCAGCAATTCGGCGAGGCGTTCACGGGTAATGTTGGTTTCAGTCGCTTTGGATTTTTTAGCCATTTGGTCCTCCTGATAATCGCAAGACAACGCGCAACCGGCACTAATGTTCTACCAAATTCTACGCCGAGCCCCTTGGCACCGCCATGACGGCCGTCAGGCTCTCGCGGCCGGCTTCTCGCGGATACCCATCCGCTCCAGCCGCCCGATCACTTCGTCGCAGAAATACGGCAGCTCATTGAGGTAGTTCACCAGCGAAATGCCGATGCCGGTGAGGCCGGCTTTGCTGAGATCGGCAAGCGCCCCGGCGACATAATCGGGATCGCCGACGATCGGCAGGCCGCCCATGCCCTGGGCGTACTGGCTGCGCTTGGTCAGATATTCCTGCATCGGCACCGTCTGCGGCGAGATGTTCTTCAAGCCCAAAATGCCGTCGACCGCCGACCAGTCGGCGTGCTCGACGATGCAGTGGTGGAAATACTCCTCGGCTTCCTTCTTGGTCGGCCGGCAGGTGACGACGCCGACCGTGTAGCAGCCGATCTCGCGGTCTTGCGCGCGCGCCGCGTCCTGGGCGGTGCGCACTTTCTGCTGAGTCTCTGCCAACGACGTGCGCGAGGCCTGGAGGAAAAAAGCGTCGCAGTTCCGGATCGCGAACGCCTGCCCGGTCGGCGAGGCGCCGGCATTCATGATCAGCGGCCGCACGCCGCCGTAAGGTTTCGGCTTGCCGCGCACGCCCTTCATGTCGAGATGTTTGCCCTTGAAGTCGAAATTCTCCTTGTCTGACCAGATCATCTTGATGACGTCGATCCATTCCTGGGCGTAATCGTAGCGGTCGCCGTGCTGGCCGGCGTCGACGCCGAACATGTCGAACTCGCCTTCGTTCCAGCCGACCACGATGTTGAGCCCGAAGCGGCCCTCGCCGATGTGATCGGCAGTGACCATCTCCTTGGCCGCCACCACCGGATTGAAGATCAGGGCATGCACGGTGCCGAACACGGTGATGTGCTTGGTGCAGCCGAGCAGGCCGGTGGCCCAGGTGATGGTTTCGAGCGTGGTGCCCTGATAGTCGGTGTCGCCGCCATAGCCTTTCCAGCGGCCGATCGGCAGCATGAAGTCGATGCCGGCCTCGTCCGCCATCTGCGCCAGGCGCTTGCAGTCCGGCCAGCTGCCCGACCAGCGCTCCGGCACCATGGTCACGGCGCGGCCGGACGAGCAGTTGGCGCCGAACAGGCCGATCTGCAGCTTGTTGTCGGAGTACATGGCGCGGCGCGATTGCAGGGAAGCTTGCGGGGCGTGCACGGGCGTAACCTTTTTCTTCTTCCCCTCCCCCTTGTGGGGAGGGGTAGGGGTGGGGGTCGAGAGGATTTATAAAAGCGTCGAGGCTCTCACGCCACCTCCCACTTCCCCACCCTAACCCTCCCCACGAGGGGGAGGGAAAAACTTTACGGCTGGTTCAGCGCCGCGCGCACCCGCGCCACCACCTCGGGCGGCGTATGGGCAAGCGCCGCGACCGCTGCCTGGACCTGCTCGCCGGTCAGCGGATCGACCTCGAAGCCGATCTTGGCGACGTCCGCGATAAAACCTTCGTCCTTCATGGTGGCATCGAAAGCGCGGCGCAGCGCTTGCACCCGCTCCACGGGCACATCGGGCGGCAGGAAATAGGGCCGGCCGTATTCGGTGCGGCCGAACAGCAGCAGCAGCGCCTGGCGGTCGGCGTCCGACTTGGCGAGGTCGAGCATCAGCGGCACGTCGGGCAACAGCCGGTGCCGCGTGGCGCCGAACTGGGTGATCACCGTGATCTGCTTTTGCGTCAGCCATTGCGGCACCTGGGCATTGAGCGCGAACCAGCCGAAGCCGGCGACGCCCTCGACCTCGCCGCGCTCCAGCGCCTCGTTCATTTGCGGCGTCGAGGCGTAGCCTGGCACGATCTTGAATTTGGTGCCGAGGATCGCGTTCGTGAGCTGCGGGAAATCGTTCATGGTCGTGCCCGGCGTGGTGGCGCCGACCACAAGCTGTTTGCTCATCACGTCAGCAAGGTTTTGCACCGGCGCGGTGTGCCAGACATAGGCGACGTAGGGCTCGCTGTGGGTCGAGCCGAGCCAGATCAGTTTTGCCGCATCGAAATGCGCCGCCGCCGGCTGCAACAGCGGCGCCGCCGGGATGCCGTTGAGCGGCACCCCGATGGCGGTGCCGTCGTTCGGCCCGAGCGTGGAGAGCTGATTGACCATGAGCAGCCCGCCGGCGGTCGGCTGGTTCTGCACGATGATGCTTGGAGAGCCGGGGATATGCGCGCCGATGTGGCGTGCCACGATGCGGGCGAGCAGATCATAGGTGCCGCCCGGCGCCGACCCGACGATGAAGCGGATCTGCTTGCCGCGGTAGAAGCTCGCGACGTCGTCAGCGGCGCGCGCCGGGGCGGCGGCCGTCAGTAACGCAAGGACAATTACGAGAAAACGCACCGCATCATTTCCAAAGCATCTTGGTCGCAAGGTCCGCGCCCTGGCGCAGCGCCTTGAATTTTTCCCAGACCACGGTGGGATGTACCTCGGTGCGATACAAGGCTTGCGAAGAGAAGCCGCAATCCGCCGCGGCGATGACGTTCTCACGGCCGACCAGCTTGGCGAACCGCACGATGCGCTCGGCGATCAATTCCGGATGCTCGACGATGTTGCTGGCGTGGGTGATCATGCCCGGACAGATCACCTTGCCGTCGCCGAGCTTTACGCGCTCGAACAGATGGTACTCGTGCTCGTGGCGCGGATTGGCGGCCTCGAAACTGTACGAGCCGGCGTTGATCTTGAGCACGTAGTCGATGATATCGGCGAGCGCCGCCTCGTAAAGCCGCGGGCCTTCGTTGATGCCGTAGCAGGTGTGGAAGCGCACCATCTCCGGTGGGATGCCTTTGAGCGCGGTGTTGGTCGCCTCGACATAGATTTCGGCGCGGCGGCGCATCTGCGCGCGGTCGAGATCGGGCTCGAAGAAAATATCCGGCAGGAACGGATCGTCGATCTGCACCAGAATGCCGGCGTCGACAATGGCGCGATATTCCTTGCCGAGCTCGGCGGCGAGCGCGTGGAAATACTCCTCGTCGGATTTGTAATATTCGTTGATGCCGACACCCGACGGCGCCGTGGCCGGCAGGAAAACGTGATGGTCGGGCACGCCGGCGGCGGCCGCCGCCTTTTTGACGTTATCGATGTCGGTCTGCACCAGCTTCTCGCCGCGATATTTCACCGGCGCGACGCACACCACCGGCGCCAGGCCGACGATGGCGCCGCCCATCATCGCCTGCTTGAAATACTCGGCATAATATTCCGGAAACGCGGCGACCTCTTGTTGGAACAGCTTCATCTTCTGGTCGGGGCGGCGCTCAAAGCCTTCCAGCCGCTCCTGGATGTAGGTGAAGAAGCCGGGTTTTGAGAATTCTCCGTCGGTGACGATATCGATGCCGCACTCGGCCTGCTTGCGCACGGTGTCCTCGACCGCCTCGGCCAGCATCGCCGCGTAGGCCGCCTGATCGTAGGGCTTGCCGGCATATTTCGCCTTCATCACATCGAGCAGCGCGTGCGGACGCGGCAGGCTGCCGATATGGGTGGTCTGGATGCGGTCGGTGTTTTGCTGCGATGTCATGGTCTGCTCATGCGGGTACGCGGGCGGCGGTGGAATTTTCGGCACCAGGCTGTCGAACAAACGGCCGCGGCAATTGCGCCGATCGGCGATGCCAAGCAGCGACAGCGCTTCCCAGATCACCGCCTGATTGCTGGTCACCACCGGGCGGCCGAGCTTTTGCTCGATCTCCTCGATGACCGGGAACACCGAAATATTAGCGCAACTGAGGAAATAGGCGTCGGCATCGGGCCGCGCCGCCTCGAACGCGCGGTCGCGCCAGAATTGCGGCGGCGTCGCGCAATATTCGTCGCTGCCTTTCATGGCAAAGCCGCGGGCGTGCACCACCTCATGGCCGGCCTCGCGCAAAAATCCGGCTTCCTCCTCGGTGACGTGCGCACTGTAGGGCGTCAGCAGCACGATGCGGCGGGCGCCGAGCACGTCGAAGGCATGGCGAATGGCGCTCGCCGTCGTCGTCACATGCGTTGCGCCGGCGTCGCGTAGCGCGCCGAGAAGCTTTGCTTCGCCGGCCACACCCTCCGACGTCGAATTCGCGGTGCAATGAAACGCAACGACGTCGCAGCGGGCGTCGGTGAGCGTAGCCGCTGTCTCCTTGACCTGCGGCAGCAACGCGTCGAGGCCGACGCGATGCGCGCCGGTCATGCGCAGCCGCGCCACATGCGCCGTGACGCCGGGCGGCACGTGGCGCGCCATCTCCTCTTCCACCATGCGGTTCGAGGACGGGATGATCAATCCGATGCGCGCCGTCATGCCGCTGACCTTAAGCGTTTGCCAAAAGTGTTCCGACTTCGAATTCTAGCCTAGCATGGCGCCGTAGCCACCGGGAGCACGCCATGACGCATCGGTCGTATTGCCTCCATGCATTCGCTTGGCTGTGCGCGCTCGCGCCATTTGCGCCCACCGCGGCGCAGGCGGACGATGTCTATCCGACGCGGCCGATCCACATCGTCATCCCCTTCCCCGCCGGCGGGCCGAGCGACATCGCCGCCCGCATCATCGCGCAGAAGATGAACGAGGACTGGGGCCAGCCGGTCGTCGTCGACAACCGGCCCGGCGCCAACACCATCATCGGTGCCGAGACCGTGGCCAAGGCCGCGCCCGACGGCTACACGCTGTTGATGGCGATCGATTCAACGCTGGTGATGAACCAGTATCTCTACAAGACGCTGCCCTACGATCCGCTCCACGATTTCGCGCCGATCACCACCACGGTGAAGTCGATGTCGCTCTTATGCGTGCCGGCGGAGACCGGCCCCAAGAGCGTGGCGGAGCTGATCGCGCGCGGCAAAGCCGAGCCCGGCAAGCTCAATTACGGCGCCGGCACCATCACCGTGCAGCTCGCCGGCCTGTTGTTCAACAAGGCGGCCGGCATCGACGTGGTCTATGTGCCGTTCAAGGGCACGGCCGAGACGGTGCAGGGCCTGCTCACGGGCTCGGTCGACATGGTCTACGCCGCGACCGTGGTGGCGGGCCCGCTGATCGAAAGCGGCAAGGTGCGCGCGCTGGCCAAGCTCGATGGCCGCAAGGACCCCTACCCCGATGTGCCGACGCTCGCCGCAGCGGCGAGCTTGCAAAACTTCGATGATATTTCGATTTGGCTCGGTCTGGTGGCGCCCAAGGCCACGCCGGCCCCGATCATCGACAAGCTCAACCGCGAAGTGGTGCATATCTTGTCGTTGCCCGACGTGCGGGAGAAATTCAATCAAACCGGCAATTTTGCCGCCACCAGCACGCCGGAGGAGTTTGCCGCATTCATCCGCAACGAAGCGGCGCGGTGGGAGAAGGTGCTGAAGGAGGCGGGGATTAGGTACGATTGAGACACGGACTTCGCTGCTATGAACTACACACAGGGCCAATTGTGTTCGCTGCGCCGATCGGCTGAATAATATAGAATATGAAGAGTCGTGAGACGCCTCGATTCGCGAACGGGGGCATTCAATGTCGGAGCGCCAGCCACTTTCGATCTCAAGCACGCAATTCAATTTACGTGATGTCCGGTCGCGTTAATTTTCGCTCTACTTTTGCTGTCTTACCAATGAAATCAATCAGTTAGGCCAATAGCGCCAACTGCTGATTTTGAACGTGTCTGCACTGTGTCTGCAACGTCATTGCGGCCTAAGCTTTCTTTCGCCAGTCATCGGAAAGAAAAAGACTGCCGTCAGCCCGTGCGGGCACTTCCCATGCAGGATAAGGAGCATCCGGATTCATCGGCCAGAAGATCAACTCCATGACGCGTTCTTCGGTCCAATCGTCTGGGATACTAGCCGCAAATTCTTTGCGGCCATCATAACCTCCCTTTTCGTATTGGACGACGAGGTGCCTTCCCCCTAATGGGTCTACTTCGATAAAGAGCTTTGCGTCGCTCTCATACTGTTTGCAGTAGAGGGTACAGATTGGCCGGAGATTTCTAGTTTCGCCTGGCATTTGGCTTCTCGGTAATGCAACGGTTACTGCTAGGCTACCACATGCCCCACCGCTTCCCGCCGCCCCCGATCGTCATCCCCGAAGTAATAACGCTCAAACGCGGTCCCGAATTGCTGCAGTCGGCAAAGTATCGCCACTAGCCGCCCGCGCCATGGCATCTCGGAACCTGGCATCCATTTGAATCAGCTGCGACCTGAGCAACGCAACGGCACGATCGGCGTCATCATCCGGTTCCGGCGCAGCAGTGGCCAGTTTGGACGGACGGATATGGGACGGCACAGGCATTATCGCCCCCGGTAGAAGTGATCAATTCTGGCACGGCTATTCCAAGAGCATCGATATCGTCAAGGCCGAGGCCGAAGATGTGAACTTGGCCTGCTGGCGCACGATTGGCGAAGAGATCGCCAAAGTGCAGAAGGCTTCCAGCTAAGCTTGTGGGTGTGTGACGTAAGGCATAGTGCCGAAGCCTTCGAGGTTGTACCAAATTAGGAGGGCGGAATCTTTCGGAGATTGCCATGAAAGATATCTCCCATGCGGCGCGCGTTGAAAGCTCACCACCGCTAGTCGACAGTTTGAGGCTTTCTAAAGTGGCCAGCAGACGCAAGCCATGTCCGGGTTGTGGCTTTCCCGTCAACAAGGACTTGTGGATCTGTCCGAACTGCGGACGAAATCGATTACGGGTAATTCAGCGCCGCATTGGCCTGCTGTTGTTCGCACTAATATTTGTGGCATTTATCGTTGCATTGATGGCGGGCTGACACCTGTCGAGACCGCTGGCCACGGGCACCCCTAGCGGTAGGACCGCAGCTCCGGGCGATGTTCGATGTCGGCTACTTCCCGCCGAACACGCCGCCGGATGAGTGACGGTCGCTATACCCCCAACACCGGACATTCGGTTGCGGCGCAGCGAGCGCCGCTTTGGGCCAATCGCGTCACTTTGCACTGCGGCAAGCGGCAAACCTTTTTGACCCGTTAGCACGAGGCACATTCGGATCCATTCACCGTCACCGGCCGAACGCAGCTATCGATAACGGGGGTCCTTGCAGTTATTGGCGTCAGAAAATGCAGGGGGTTCCCGCTCGCTACCCCAGATTTTCTTGCCTGCTCTTTTGGGGTGCCGCTCGAAATTGGCATTCCGATCTCCGAATGTATCGATCGATTGCCGCCTTTGCGACATCCATCGACTTGTAATCGCTGTCGTGCGATGATCGCAGCGCACACGCCACTGAAGACCGCACTCGATTACGTTCAAGAATCGGCGCCTGCCGGTAGTGGCTGCGATCTCGATGCAGCTGCGCCGCGCCGTTATGGCGGAACCGCCGAATTGTGAACGTCGATACGAGCAAAAAGTTGCTTTGAAATGTGCCATGACGCGGCGTCCCACGACAGCTAAAGCTTTCGGCGGTCACTGTATCACTCGATCAAGACATCCATCATACGAATCATCTCGATGGTGTTTTTCTTCGTGCTGTAGAAATGCGTGGCTTGGTTGCCAGATAGCTCCAGCGCTGCCGTCATGATCAAGCGAATCACGCGATTTTTGCCATTGACGGAACAGTCGGTTGAACCACCCGGCGCAGCCAGTGCGCGTCCAGGTTTGGCTTTGACTGCAAAAGGGCCGTATTCGTCAATCTGAAAAGCAACAGCTTCATCTGGCTGTGTGGCTTGAAAGAACTTGCCGAATGAGCAGCGAGCTTCTCCCTGTAGGTCCGGTCGTTCGACGTCAGAACGATCGTTCGGCCTTGCGCCACTTGTAGCCGGCTGCCGTGATCGTTTTGGCGACGAGCGCCGTCCCGACGTGCGTGCCATTTTCCTTCAGGATCGGCGCAGGAGCGCCATAGTCCAGGACGTTCGATTGATATTCGCGATTGGCTGGCGGTTCGTGAATCAGGCTAAAAACGGCCCTACGCAAATCCTCGTTGTCGATTTTGCGGTTCGATCTGGTTTGAGGGGCAAACACAAGTTCGGCACCCTTGCTATCGGACGTGTCCCGATATTTACGGACAAGCCTTTACTGACGCCAAGAAAGGTCGCATATACGTCACGACCTGTCCTCCCTGCGGAGCGTTACCATCAAGGCTACCGCGGTGGACAGCGTCGCCGGGTTCAATAACGACGGTTCCTCGGTCGTTTTCCTTTAGCAACACATCCTTTACGTGTACCGCTCCACGACCCAGGAACGTTCGCAGCGGTATCCCGGGGGAGCAGACGCCACCGTCACCGTCTCCAGTTCCAACTTGCAGTCGGACGCTGGGCGCAATCGTCCGGAGGCTGCGTCGCAGGCTTTAGGGAGCAACACATTGACACCACGGCTCCGTGCGGCGTCCTCGGCAAACTAACTGACGACACGATTCCCGCAACGATGGCCCCTGAAGCCGTCGTCAGGTGGTAACTGGCGCACGGACTCGCCGCGCCGCAAACCCTGCTTGCGGCCGCAGACGAGGTGATCGAATGAGACCTTCGCACTGCGGCAAAGTCGGTCGCGAAGTGTCGCTCTGGGTCATGAACTGCCTCGCCACCGCACCGGGAGCGCGGCAGCAGTGCCCCCAAAAGCGGTCGCGCCGACCGGCGCAGGGCGAGCGTCGCAGCCGTACATAAAAAAGAGGCCCCGAGCCTTGGGGTACTCGGGGCCAAAGAGGTCTCAACAACGATTGATTGTATTCACATCCCGCGTGAGATGAAAAGGGCTAGCATTCGGCCGGCCCTGCGCTACTTTTATGAGCGCGCGATCCCGCATCCGACCACCATTGCCGATATCAGACGCCGCGCAGACTCGTGATATTAATGGGATCGGCCATGGACGGCCGTCCCTGTTGGCTGTCGGTGGCAAGTGGCGATCGGGTGCTGAAATCACCCGGTCGCTGCGCAATAATGATGCGCTGCCGCGTGAGTTGGCGCAAGGGACGTTTTGTCGTAATCACAACAATGCGGTGCCGGCTATGCCGAAGTTCACAGAACCAGGAAAGTGGTACTTCGTGGTCGACTGTTTGGCTTGCAACGGTCCCGTCCCGCTAGCGGAAGCACCCTCACCAGACGAGAGGCCCGACCCGCTCCGATATCGAACTGTCGCCGGCGTGCGCTGCCCACACTGTGACAATGTAGGCACCTATGTACCACGCCAGATGTCGCGCCGACTGGTCGAATGAGGCGATTACAATGCGACAATTAGAAGTTGATCAACTCAATGTCGCCCTGGACAGCATCGAATCTGCCTTGAAGTTATTGCAAAAAAGGGCGGTAGAATTGGGTCGCAAAATGGACGCGGCGAAAACACAGGAAGAACTCGCGTCTTTAGATTTGGACGCGGCTGATCTTTTGCAACAGCTACGAAAACTCGGCGAGGCAATTCATACCAGCAATCCGGCACCACATCTCCGACTGGTTCCCGATACAGAATAAAGGATCGCGCGTGGAAAGACACCAACCACCCCCGCTAAGACGCATTCGCGTCTTTGAACCCGAGGATGTGCTATCGCTGCTCCGATTTCAGATAAAGCAAGCTGGCAGCCAAGTGGCATGGGCAAAAAAAGCTGACCTTGATAGGCCTATGCTCAATAACATTCTTAATGGTCGCAGGCCTATAACACCATCGATCATTGGAGCGCTGGGACTACGCATTGCCATTGTGTCTGATGACTGACGACAAAAAAGCCACGACGTAAGCCGGGTGCGGTTCAGCGAACGATCTCGAGCGACCAGATGCGCCGATGGGCAATGCGAGGATGAGCCCGGCGCGGATCATTTGCCCAGCGGTGCCATCCAAATGCAAACCGTGGCCGCGAGCAAATAGGCGCGTAGGAAAAGGTGGCGCATGTGTTGCTTCGCGATCATTTATTATAACCCCAAGAGACGACCGAAACATTCGATGCTGTGGCGTCAGCGGTGGTCGTGATCGTGATATTCGTGTTCGCGGCAGACGCAGGAATGCAGGGCCGGAATGTCTGCGTGAGGAAATTGCCCGATGCAGTCGATGCCATGTAATAGACCGCGCTCGCTGTGATCAGGCCGGCGACCGTAACTGGACCGATTGTCGCCGTGCCACCAAGCGCCGATATGGATAGTCCGCAGATGAAAGTCGTCTTGGCCGCAACGGCAGTTAGCGTGCCAACAACTGCGCCAGTCGTGCCAGTGGCATTCCCGGTGATTGCCGTCGCGCCAACGGGATAATCCGATGTCTTCTGATCCGGCATCGGGTTGGCCGTGTTGACCGGGTCGCATTCTGCCGAAGTCGGGCTAGTCTGAGTACATGGCGAAAAGATCGACGCGGCATAGGCCGGCTCGGCGAATAGCAGTGCGAGTGCGAGGAGAAGGTATCTCATTTATTTAGCGCCATTGTTGTTCAACATCTACGCCGCATTGGGCCGGGCTGGACGGCGCTTGACCGGCTGCGGCTTGCTGGCGTTGTAGGCCGCCAAGTCGGCTTCCATGCGCGCCAGGTTCTCCTCGAATCCTTTTTCGGGGCCAAGGCTGCCGCGGCGTTCGGTCTGGTTCTTGATGTACGCATCGATCGAGGTGCGGCAGGGCTGCGCTTTGCTGCCCCGACCTTGCTCGATGGCATTTCCGTCAGCGTCGACCTTATAATCCTGGCCGAACGTCTGCTGAAATTCCTGCTCGTAATGCAGCTCGATGGCGTCGGCGGGCAGCTGGCCAATTGAAATAAGCCATCGCATTTCATCAAGCTCCTTCGGGGATTTTGTCACCATGTCACGTGCTCCTTGGGTTTGGTGTGCGCGCTGGTTATTTGGTACCAGCCAGTCGTTTGGCGGCGGCCGCCTTGAAGGCCTCGATTTCAGAGTGAGTTCCAATTTTTGCGTCCAACACTAGGTGTATCTGGGTCAACAGCGAATTGGCTTCGCGATCGCCGTCCAAATATTTTGTTACCCACGCCTTGTCTTTGAACAAACGCTGCTTGGCGAAAATCGCCTTTTCCTTTTCCGCCGGAGAAACGGGACCGCGGCCCGCTGCCCAATCCCATGCAGCGTCGGACAAGTCCGCCTTGTTTTTGAGGACCGACAAGCCGGCCATGCGTTGCGCGTAATCGCGGCCCTCCTGTGTGGATTGGTCGACCTTTGGTGACAGTGCAGCCGTAACCTCTTTCCACTGCTTCTTGGCTTCCGGGTCACCGGCGGCCACGCGTTGAGCGAAACCGGCCGTACCAAACAACTCGGCTTTTCTCGCGAGCGCCTGGTCCACCGTCATAGCCGGCGGCGGTTGCAACAAGTCGGCCGCAGCTGGTGTCGGTGCTGCAGCGGGAGCGGGTGCCGGTGTGACAGATACGGATTCGGTCATGCTGCCCTCACGGAGGTGCCGGTCTCATCGGCCGGCTCTGGCGGGTGAATATTGATCGTGCTCAAGCTCTTCACGATGAGTTCGGCGTTCGCTGCCACTTTGCCCGGCAAGTCATCGGGCGGGCGCGGGCCATCGGCAGGCGCCTGGGTGAATCCGCTGCCGCCCTAGGCGATCGCCTGACGCACAGCGCCGGGCAACAAGTCATAGCCCCCGTTGTCGCGCAGCGACCGAAGAATTTCGACGCCCAGCCGGTCCAGGCCGAAGGAAAAGTAGTCCGGCGTGGCGAACGGAAACGCTTTCCGGATTTGGGTTTTGTCGTTGATCAGGTCGTGCAGCGACACAACACGCCTGATCGCCTCCTGCAGTTCGGTTGCCCATGCGACCCGCTTATCCAACAAAGGCACGATGGCCTTCAAAGCGGCCGCACGATCGGCTTCGCGATCCTTACGGGCTTGTTGCCGCTCACCACGGGCAAGGGCCACAAGCCGCTGATCGAGGATCGTTACAGTGCGCCGCTTCTCGCCGCAATGGCCTGATCGGCCGAGTCGATTTTCGCAACGTCGCCGCCGCCGGCAAGCTCCGCCTCGCGCGTGGCCACAAGCGCCGCAATCCTGGCTTCCGCCGCCGCCCGGGCGGTGCGGGTCTTGCTCAATGGGGTTTCGCTGGTCTTGCCGCCCACATCATGCTCCTGCGGTTGATTGTTCGTTTTGAACCATGCGGGCCGCAACGGCATCGATCAGCAAGTCCCGCACACAGTCGGAAACCGGGCGGTGCTCACGCTCCGCCGTGGCCTCCAATTCGACGATTAGAGATTCCGAAAGCCGGACCGATAAGCGCCGGCCGCGTTTGGTCGATGATTTGTTGGTCACCATGTCATGTCCGCCATCTGACAGACGATAAACCAATTCGCATCCTCCACAAAACATTTCGCATCAACCAACCAAATTATTTTTCAGCTTATCCACCGCCAGCCAGCCAAAAAATGAATCAAACAATCGGCAATCGCGTCTTAGTGGTCATCGCCCGACAATGAAGGACAATGAAGGACAGCAAATTCTCCGGCACCGGCGGCCGTATCATCCGAAAATATTCCCCTCGCCATCGGGGTGCAGTGGTGAGCCGATGGCAAAGCGGGCGCGCGGGTTATCGCGCCGTACCGCCCGGGCAAAATGATCCGCAGTTTTCGCATATCGAATATCCATGCACAGCACACGAATTGCCGAGAGCAAATCATCGTCGACCTTGTGGACCAGCCCGTTGACGCGATGATACCCGCGGTATTCGTCGAGCACTTCCGAGAGGTGTGCAGCAATCTTCAGCCGGCCGGTGGCGAACCGCTGCTCCATTTCGGTAATGCCAGACTCAAAATTATAGCCGCCGTCCTCAAATGTCGCGTGCGTCGGGCGCATGTTCAGCCCGAGCCGCTTATAGGTTGCGGCAAACGTCTCACCGCTTTCAAAGCCATGCTGGCCACCGTCATGCGGCCACGCGACCGGTGCATCCCAAGCCGGATTTGTCTTGATGGCCGCCACATGGTTGAGCGGCAACGCTTGCCGTATGCGGATGGCATGCGCGATATAGATCGTGTCGTTGTCCCGGTCCCAGCAACCAAGCACCGCAGCAAATGCATGCGCCGATGCCGACATGCCGCCATGAGAGAAATCGACAGCCCATAGCCACGGCCAGTAGAGCGGAAAAGTCGCGGGATCGTTAGTGTACCTGATCGCCTCCTCGGGAATTTCAAAAACCGCGCCCTCGCCCTGCATATCGGCGCCATAAGCCCGCGTCGCCCGCTCACTGGCCTTGTATCGCGCAACGATCGCGGCGCGAAGCTCCAACGGAATGTGCGTCGCGTCGTCAATGGTCATCAGGACTTCGGCAGTGCCCGGCAATCGCTCCTTGAATCGCTTGCGCACCGGCGTGACGCCAAGCGTCGGCGTCGCCGTGAACATGATCTGCCCGCGGGTGGCCGTGATGCGAGCCAAACACTCGCCATACACCACATCGTCGCCGGGATCCTCGTCGAGCCAAATCTCGTCAACCGACTCGCCCTGAAATGCCCTGCGGTCCATCTCAAAGGTCTTGAACCGGATCACCCCGCGCGCACCGCTCTCACGACGCAACGCGACGCTATCGACGAAATCCGAAATCCCGCGAGCCATCGTCGGTCGGCCAACGATGTTGTCCAGTGGAATAAGCCCGGTGCCGAGCCCGTCCTGCTGGCGAATGTCGCCGAGCAATTTTGTCTGTGCGCCGTCGCGGGTCGTGGTCGACGTGGTGGACGCCACCCAGGCAAGAAAATCCACCGCCCGCTCGATCGACGGCGGCTCAAGGAATCTCCGGCCTTCATACCAATCGGGATATGACCCCAACACATCGAACGTCAGCTGCGCCCCGCCGCCATGCGTTTTGCCGTTTTGATTGCCGCCGCGCAGCATGCGCTCATCAGCAATCAGATTGTGAAACTCCAATTGCTTTGGATTGGGCCGGTAAAAGTCAATGCGGCGATATTGCTGCCGGTACTCCTTCTCCGTCAGCATCCTTTTCATGTGCCGGCGCACATCGTTCGGGTCCGGCCCCTGCTCCAGTTCGTCGCTCATTCTGTCTGGTCCTTCTTGATCTCGACGGCCGTACCCTCAATGACCCGCGGCGCCTTCTTGGCATCCTCGAGTGCAAGCAGCCGCTCGTAGCGTGGCAACCCGGTAAAACCGAACGTCTCGATCAGCTTGTCCTGCGCGACGCCAAGCCCCTTGAGCATGCGCAGTTGGGCGACCGCTTCGGCGTCATGGTCGACATGGTGGTGAACGTCGACAACGTGCCGCTGCTCGACGCCGTGAACGCGGTCCAACACCATAGAAATGCCCCGCGCATGGTCCCTGTGCGTCGGGTCCTCGATCAGGTGCTCCAGCGCCCGGATCGCACGGGGTGCGCTGGCCCGGATGCGTTTCTGATCCTCCTCGTGAATGGCCGCCAAAATTTTTGGGTCATGGGACAGCCGCGTCGCAATAACCGACCAAGACTTGGCCGACGTCGTCGAGGTGCCCCACCCCGCCATCTTCGCAGCCTTCACATGCGCGCCATAGCCGGACTTGATCTGGTACAGCGCCAGCACGAAAGCCCGATGCCGGTCCGTTTTAAGGGCCGCCATGCACGCGCCCCACTCCGTTCCGTCCACCGTCGGCAGCGGTTCGGACAACGTGTTCGGCACACCGCGCTTGTACCTGCCGCGATTTTTTGGCCGGCCCACCCCGGGCCTGGCTGATGTTGGCTTGGCTGCTGTCGTGATTACGTCAGTCATGGACATGATCTTTCAGAAGTTGCACTTCCAGAAGTTGCTCTTTCAGGTTTCCCGGGGTCGGGCCGCGAAATTGGCGGATTGGGTACGATCCAGGCGAGCGTCGGTTTTTCCCTCCCCCCACCCCTCGATTTGAGATTTCTTCGGCCCCGACCCGGCCCGTGGCCGAGTTGACCCGCGCCAGGTCTGCTGCGCATCGACTTTGGCCACGCCGTTGGCTGTTCAAGGGGCGCGCGATCATCGAGGCTGCGGCGTTCATTGATGGGCTGTCCATTCGGCTTGGCTGCAGCATCTTGTGACTATCCATCATGTGGTCCATCGCACATGACCCCAATGAATACGGCATTACTGCCGCGGCAGCCATATCGTGTCTGCACTGTGTCTGCAGATATCGTGATGGAATGCCCCGCCAAGCTCGTAGGCGAGTCACCGGTGAGCGATCGTGTGCGGGCTGTCTGGGTACGGGCTGACGCGCAAACGCGCTGGGTGGATTCGGCGCACGCGGGATGACCTGATCTTGGGGCAATCTGCGGCCGCGTGAGCTCTTTAGATGCTAATCCGCTTGCTGCGCGAATGAGCCACCTTGAGATGCGCTTACCACGGGGTTGGGGCTGCCTGCCTGCCTGGCTGCCTGCCGCCACGCCGTGCAGGCGTGCAGGCGTGCAGGCTAGCCTGGGGTATATAGGGGGTGGCCGCCACGCATGTTGCACGTAGCTGCACGCATGTTGCACGGGTAGCTGCACGCATGTTGCACGCTGCCCAAAACGGCTCATGGACGTGCCCCCACGACCAGTTTTGAGTATGGGCGCGACGGTCTGCCGTAGTGGCCTACGTGAATTCGATTGGCAGCAAACAGGCGGCGCATAGCGTCAGCGAGGTCGGCTTTACGAATACCTTTGGCGCCCGGCTCTTTGCTGAACATCGCGGGCGCATATGTTGGCGCCGTTGGCTTGTCGCTGACGTTGCGGCCTTGGCCGTCAAATTGTGCGAGCAGAGTGAGGAACGCTTCATTGGCGCGCTGCTCGGCCGCCAGCTTATCTAAGCCGCCAAGGCTGTTGGCTGGCAGAAATAGGCCATCCTTCCATCGCAGCGTTATGGTTTCGCCGACTGGGCCATAGTTCGATTTCATCACCTCAAGCACGCGCAACTCTGGATCTGGCTCCTCGTCCTTATCGGTGGTGGCGCGCTTGAAATACAGCCGTGAACGGACACTGGCATTCCAAGCGGTGCTGCCGGACAAGCCGCTGCCGCTGCTGATGCCGGCAAGGCTCGGATGGCTGGTCAGGACCGGCCCCGAGCTCGACGCGATCGCGGTGCCGCGTAGAAGCGTAATGAACTGTCGCACCTGTGCGCGATCGTTCTCATTGCCGGCATAAACGTCCGCCGAATTGTCGATGACAATGAGCCTCGGCCGAATATCACATGCCGCCTCGTGCACTTGCCTGAATAGCTTGGTCGGTATGATTAGGCCGCTTTTCTCGGGGACGGCCATTACGGCGTCCATTCCGGCGAGCGACACCACATGCATTTTTTTGCTTAGCTCTACGAGACTGGTGCCGTAGTGCTCTACAATGTGATCTAGGCGGCGGTGCAGTTCGTCCACATCATCCTCGCAGCACACGATGAGCACCGGCCCGGGGTTCGGCAGGGTGCCGAGCCAATCGCGCTCCAATGCAGTGGCCACTCCGCAGTGCAACGCTAGAATACTTTTTCCGGTGCCGCCCTCGCCGCTTAGCAGCGTGACGTTTTTGAGCGGTATTCTATTTTTTGCGACCCATTCGCGCTCCTGCGGGCGCTTGTTTTGCAACGCGGCGAGATTGATGAAGGGCAGCGGTGTGGGCTTGTCAGCCGCGGCGGTGCTCTGAGAGGTACTATTGCCGCCGCCGCCTGTCTTATTACCGGTCTCGCCGCCGCCATGATCTTCACGGTCGGTCAGGTCTGGGTGCGGATCTGCGGTGCCGGCATCAATTCCTGATCGTAGGGTTGCCCTAACAGCCGGATTGCCCTCTTCACCAACATAGCCGTTGGTGTGCATGGCATCGGTCAAGACGGTCTCGACTTGGGTGCGGTCGAGCCATCCTCGAGCGATCATGCGGCCCAGACGGAATGCCAGTGCATTCAGCTTGATGTTTCGGCCGCTGTCTTTACCCATGGCGGCAAGCTCTGCCGCACATCCATCTAGGGCAGCTCCTGCCCATGCCTGCTCGCGGGTATCTCCGAAACTGGCGGCGGTATTGGCTGGCTTGCTGTGCGGCTGTTCCGTTATCGTTTTCCGCTTTGGTGCCTTGATCAGGTCGACGATGGCTTGCGGCACGTGCGGGATAGTGCCGGCTCGAAAGGCTGCGATCAGATCAGGCGAGTTGGGAACTGCTTTATATTGCCGATCATCGGGCAGGACAGCATAGGCAATCACGTAACCGCCCTGACCGCGAACATCGATGCCGTCGGGCAGATCGCCGGATGAATTGCCAAGCGCGTGGCCGTTCTGTTTGAAATACACATGCACACCGTCACCAGGCGTTAAAACGATTGGTGCGCCCCGGGTGTCGCAACCCTTCTGCTGTAGCAACTCGCGCAATGCTGCGCGTCCATCAGGGCCGCCGTGGCGATCGCCGTCGAGCACAACAAGATCGCTTTTTGCCAGATCGATGGCCGGCAGCGCGTTTGGCGATTGGTGCCACCATTGTGCCAGTTGATTGGCGTCGGTAGTGGACACCGCGCGCCATCTCAGGTGATCCAGCGGCCTCTTGTCTGGGCCGCACGGAAAGATGGCCATTCCGGCTTCGGCAAGCCGCAACGCCCAACTGCGATTTGGGTCGGCCATCGGCTATTTCCTGAAGGCTGCTTGTTGGGGTCGTGATCGAAACCGGTTGATAAGCCGCATCGGCCGTGGCGGGGATGTACGAAACGGCCATGCCGGGGTCGGCATACGGCCGCAACGCTTGCACGCCACGGCGCCGCGAATGTTGGCGCCGCACTTGGGGCAATGAGAGAAGCTCATGGCACCGATCCATGCTGGCCGCGGCGGATTATGATTGGGCTGCTCGGTGCTCCGAACTTGCTGGCGATTGTTGCGATGAAATCGTACGACGCGCGCGACACCCAGCCGCGGAAATGACCACATGTATTGCAGCCAAGCGATGCTCGATGCATTCCCTTGCCCGGGCCGATCACTGCGACGGAATCGCTGCACTTGCGGCAAGAATCCGGCAGCCGCACCGAAATACCGAGCAGCGGATCTGACGCAGCAGCTGTTCCACCGAACATATCGAGCTGGTCGATCATGGTTGCCCCGCGATTAGATCGAGCGCAGCGCCAAGCGGGCCAGAAGGTCGGCCCTGCGCGTCGCGCATCAGCGCGCGCCTAATCGTTTCGAGCGGCACGCCATGCTGCAAGGCGAGCGAGCAAACCACGGCGGCGTCTTGTGCGTTAATTCCCGCATCGGAGCCGGCTTTATGGTTTTGCAAAAAGATTTCGGCGAGCGATCCGTCCGCGCGGCGTGATGCCGTGGCGGTGAATTTCAACCCTTGGGCTTCGACGCCAAAGGTGATGCTCGCGCGGCGGTTCGGCAAGCGCTGGCGCTCACTCATTGCCGGCACCGTCGGCGATCAATCCCAGCTCGCGCGCCTTGGCCTCGGCCCTGGCGATCTCGGCCGCGAGGCGGGGCAAGTGCCGCACTTCGGCTGCAAAACCCTTTCCCGGTTTCAGTTTACCATCGGCGGTGTACCAAGTGCGCAGATCGAAAATGTTGCGCCCTTCAAATTCGTTAAGCACCAGCCGGATCGACTCGCCGCGCCGGTTCTTCCACCACTCGGCGACGGTGACCGGCTCAGCCAATGCCGGCTGCTTGCGGGGTGTTGTGGTTCCAGTGGTCATTCTGCCGCCACCAGTTTTTGTGCGACGGGAGACCCTCTGCGCACTGCGTGGCGGCATCGCACGAAGCCGGTGCCCTTGCTGTTGATCTCAAGGTTTGCCGCTTCCCCGATGGTGCGGACGCGCAAGCACAGCACACCGCCGCGATATGCATGCAGGGGCCGATCGGGGTCGATACCTGCGGCGACCAGCTGTCGGCACATTTCTAAAACCGGAGAGTTGCCATACGTGCGGATGCCCTCGCACACGCGGTTTCAGATCCGGTGAGCTCGGCGCGAACAACGCGGCGTGCCAGCTTGGGGCTGAGCTTGATGCCGGTCGGGGGGTTGTCGGAAAAATTTGGGTGCGCTAGAGACATCTTTGCCAATCCTTGTTGCCAATCCAAAAATGCGAGCGCCGGCCTGCCAGGGCCGGCGTTTCTCGTTATGCGGTCGAAATTTGACGATCGACGGCCGGTGCGCGTCCCAAGCTTTTTCGCTGCTCGCGCTCGCGAAGCCAAATAACGACGCCGGTTTTTGAGTAGTAGGGTTTGCGGCCGATTTTTGTAATCGGCGGTCCGCTACCCTCAACGCGCCAACGATCGAGCGTCTTTGTGCAAACGTTTAGCTCGGCCGCGAGTTCGGCGGGCGCCATGTATTCGTCGAGCAAATTTGACTTGGACTGCATCGCGAACCCCCATCTGTTGACGTTTGGGGCACGTTGCTAAATTCGCAGCTTGAATGCTGGGACGCAAAATGAGATTTTTTTAGATTATCTCGTCCTGACCGGCACGCGGGCGACGTAGTCGCAGGCGCGCTCCATGTCCTTGCCGGCCACTCCGGTGACAGCCTCATAGAGCAGTCCCGCAAGCACGCGGAATGGGCTTTTGGGCGAGCTGCTACCTATTCGTTTGTCGCTTTGCTGCATGAGTACCTTGGCGGCCACGGCGACCTGACGCTGCAAGTGATCTATGTTGCCATCGATGCCCGGCTTGGCGGCCTCTAATTGCTTACAGCGCGAGTGGAGTTCCCTTAACGATTCGACAAATGCGAATGTATTTTTCTCGGCATTAGTCGCCATCACAACGGCCTCAGCATCTTCATCCGGTGCAAAAAACAGCAACAGCATGTGACCGGGCATTTTCTCAAGGGTCTTTTGCAGTTTTTCAATTTGCTTGCGTAACGCAGTGGCACATTCCAGATTTTCTTTTTTGTTTCCCCAAAGTGGTCCGCCGCGGTCGGCCAGCATTTTTACGTTGGCAATTGACGTCAGAGCCTCTTGCCGGAGCGATGGTTCAATCAATTCCCCTTTTATAATCTCGTCCACGATTTCATTTACAGTTCGGCGCTCTTGCTTTTCCACGTCAGGACCCTGCCCTGCGCTTGCCAGCAATCTGCGTCACGTTGGGTGCCGGATTGAGAATTTGCGCGACCAGCGTCGCTAGTGCTTCAAAGGCTTTTTTCTTCTCTTCCTCATACCGGTGGCGATCGTAAGTCGCGCGGACACCGCCGATGGCATGCCCTAATGCTCGCTCGGCGTGGTCGCTCGGCACACCGGCCCGGCTCATGAGGCTGCGCGCCGTGCGGCGTAGATCATGCAAGGTCCACGCGGGCATGGCGCCGCGCTCGGCCTTCGCGCGGAGCTCGGCAATCTTTATATTGAGTGCGGCCTTCGCCGCGGCGTGGACGTTGAACGGCTTTCTGCCGGTCACGGAAAATACAAATGGACGTTCGGCATAATCCTTCGGCCGCTTGCCAATCAGGGCTTTGGCCGCATCAGTCAGCGGGACGGCGTGGTCGGTTTTGGTCTTGTACCGTGCCGCGGGGATCGTCCACGTATCGCCATCGATCTCGTCCCAGCGCATTTCGGCCGCCTCGTTTCGTCGGGTGGCGGTCAACAAAAGCGTTCGGATGAAACTGGGATAGCGGGCTGGCGCGGATACCACATCAAGCGCAGCCCACAGGGCGCGGATTTCGTCGTCGGTCAGGATACGGGTGCGGGCGCGTTCCTTTGAGTTGGTTCTAGCCATGCCCTTCGCGATCGGGGGATGAAAGTCGTCATCGTTGATGGCCCGCCAGTTGAAGGCCTTGCGGACATAGGCAAGCGTCCGATCCGCCATGACCGGCCCTTGCTCGTCAGCGATCGTGTCGAGCATTTTGACGACGTGCGAGCGACGCAGTTCGTAAACGCCGACCCTACCGATGGCCGGCTTCACCAGCCGCTCGAAGGTGCGCCTGATAATGTGGCCACTGCGCAGCGCGGCATCCAAGTCGACGTAGCGCGCCACAAACTTGTCGAGCAGATCGCCGATAGTCTCGCCAGCCGGCTTGTCGCCGTCCTCGAGGCGCTTCGTGCGCTCGGGCCTTGGGTCGACGTCGCTCTGGCGGACGGCCTTGGCGCGCTTCTCCGCGGCTATGATCGCGGCCAGGACTGTCAGATCCCCGCCCTTGGCGTTTTCATCCCAGCGGCCGAGCGTCTCAAGGTATGGCTTGCCGGCGACCCGATGAAACCATACGAATGATTTGGTGCCGGCGCTGGTCACGCGGATGGCGAAGCCGCTCGGGGCCTTCTTGCCCTGCAGTGTCGCACCGCTAAAGTAGTGCAGCTTGTTGCCGCTTGGCGGAGCTGGAAGAGCCCCAACGACCTTTTCGCTGATCTTTGGTTCGCCGTTCGCCGACATGGTGCCCCTCGTGTCTGCAATATGTCTGCACCTCGAAGGTGGTGCGAATGTCCATGAGAGTCTGCCTGATGTCGCGGGGTGTCAAGACAAGTCTAGGTAAAATGGGGGTAAATATGTGCAGACACGGAAAAGCGCGCCAACATCAGAGAGTTAGAAAAATGGCAATTCGTGATGTCCGGTCGCGTAGTTTCTTGAAGCCGAATCCACGGTAACGGAGTGATCGGCCCCACCAGGCAGCGTGGGAGTTGCTCCAGAAAGCGGGCAAACTGGCGCTTGCTGACATTTGGCTCCGTGCCGAGACGCGCCCGTTTAGCAACAGTGGGTGCGCTTGCAATCGCGGCCGTCGGTTTTCAGCCACCCGCGGCCAAGGCCCAGCAAACGGACAGCGCGACGCCGCCCGCGCCGTCCACAACGACAAGACCGGCACCGCCGAAGGATGCCACGTCCACATTCGACGTCAATTTCGGCGCGGCGATCACCAGCGACTACAATTACCGCGGCTATACCCTGTCCGATCACAAGCCGAGCGCTTCGACCAATATCGAAGCGACGTACAACATTCTCTTCGCCGGCGTGAATACGGCGTCGGTGGAGATGCCGAAACTCTCCCAGCTTCAAATGACGAATTATGCCGGCATCCGTCCGACACTCGGAAAGCTCACAGTCGAAGCCGGTGTCGCCTATTACAGTTACCCGGGAAGCACGATCGATATTTCTTATCCGGAATACTACGTGGCGCCGACATATGCCCTGACGTCTAAGCTCACGGTCGGACTGAATGCGTATTTTGCGCCCGATTACAGCCGCACCGGCGCATGGGAAAATTACAACGCGATCCAAGCCAGATACGCGCTCGATTCCGGCCTATCGTTCTCCGGCGAACTCGGCCGCCAAGGTTTTGGCACCACCACGGCGACGCCGACTTCGCCGGCGTACAAGCTTCCGGACTACACCTATTGGAATCTGGGATTTTCCTACGCCTACAAAGCCGTAACGTTCGATCTGCGCTATTTCGCAACGACTCTGTCGAAACAAAGCTGTTTCCTGATAACGGGAACCGGACTGGCGGCCACGGGATCAAACGGCTGCAATCCCGCTGTCATCGCGACACTATCCTGGAACGCGAGCCTCTCCGGCCTGAAGTAAAAAGTTTTCGCGCGCGCCTCAGCTCGGCTTGGCATCGTTCGCGAGCGGCCGGGCAGACATCCCGCCGGCGCCGAGCTCCGTGGCGAATGCTTCGAGCTCGCTTTCGAGCGTCGCGATGCGTTGCCGAAGCTCGTCGTCGTTAAGCTTCATGAAGGCACTCGCCGCCTTATCGGCGAGTTCAGCAAGCATGGTACGCTCATCATGATTAAGGTCGTTACCGGTTGCGTGCGGTCCATAGAGCGCCAGAGCCAAACAGCGGAGGCGGTCGCCAATGGGAACCGCGAAGATCGGGCGCATCAACCCGCCGGGTAGGCGATTTCGGGCAGCAGCTTGAGCGTTGACGTTGAATGGGCGGTGGGTGTGTGCACGTTCGAGCATCGCATCACTTGGGTCGAGCGCTTGCGTCGTCGCGCCATCCCAACCCTCATCCGCGGCGGTACGGCGGAATGTCCGGTCGTGTTCGCGAAAGACACTCGCGGATGCGAGGCCGAGAGCGTGGCGCACCCCTTGGACCAGATTGGATTCTATCTCCGCATAATTTCCCGCACTCAAGATGGCGTCGCCAAGACGACCCCCTGCCCTGGCAACAGAGCGGTTGAAGAACCGATCCACATGATGGACGGCTGTATCGTGGATCTTCGAAGTCAGGAAGAGCGCAGCAGTCGCGAATGCGATCCAAACCCAAGCCGGCAAGGTGACGTTCTCGCTGATGCCCTCGCGAATGTGATCGATTTCCCGATGAAGGAAAAGTATCGGCAAACTGAGCACTAGGCCGAGAATGGTCACGCGACGGAGCGGGATGCTTACAGTGACGACGTAGGGCCGACGCACGGCCTCGCTTACAAACAGGCAAAGCACGCCGTTGACGAGATAGATCAGGCCCCACAACTGTTCAGGTGGCGGATGACCGTTCCACAGCGGATCGAGCAGTGTCGTTTCGGTGCCGGCATCGGCGATGACCAGCGCCGGCAGCCCGAGCAGGCAGCCCCAAATCACCCAGCGCAGGCGCTGATAGTCCTGCGGCAGCAACTCCCTTTGCCGCGCCAGCAGGATTACGAACGCGCATGCGGCGACGCCGAGCCCGCTCAATACGCCGACCCTTGTCACTATTTCGGTCCGATAGCCGAAAAGATTCGCATAGCTCAGCGCCAGCAACGCCGCGAGCAAGACCGCGATCACGGGCAAAGCTCGCTCGAGCGGCCGCCAGCGCGACGTCGTCTCATCCGTCGGCGCCCTGACCGCGAACCAGATAAAGCCGGCAGAGCCGGCGCCCTGCGCTATGGCGCCGGCGATATTCTGCGCCAGCAGGGCCGCGGGGGAGTACTGCAGTAACAGCGCATAATATTCGGAGGATTGGCCGGGGTTGAACCAAATGACATACAGGAAAAAGCCCCACGTCATGATTCCAGGCCGTGTCCAGACCAGCCAAGCGGCAGCTAGAATAACGAGCATCGCTGCGAGTTGATCGAGCAGCAGAACTGCCAAAACCCACCGATCATACGGACGCTGCTTGGCGACGATCTCGACTTGCCGCGCCGGTTTCTCGGTGGTCGCGACAAGCGCCAATTCTGCGCGCTGCCGATCGCTGACGAGACGCATTCCCCCGAGGGCCGCCATCGTGCTTGAGCACGTGAGCGTGTTGATCGGAATGCAGCGCATTTGCGCGAGGTCCAGTCGATCGCCGCGCCGCAGGCCCGCGGCAAATGCGGGCGAGGCCGCTTCATTCGGAAACGGCCCCTGCACGTCGGCGATGAGGCCGTCATTGTTGGCATAAAAGCCGAAAGATCCCAGCGGGTGATCCCAGCGATAGAGATCGGGGCCGATCATCGCCAGCCCCCAGAGCGTGAACGCAACAAGGAGTATGCGACTTGCGCTGCGTCGTCGGCTTTGCATGCAGCTATTAACCCCGTCGTTTGCCGGTGGAAGCCAACATTCTGGTTCGATATTCAGCGGCACAACATATGGAGTTGCCCATTCTACCGGTCTCCGGGGGTTACCTGTAGCCGCACGCTCCTAGATTGCGTGCGCCGCAGGCGCGGATCGTCAAAGAGGCCGAGCTTGAGCCGCGGCAACGGCTACGACACCTTCAGCAACACATCCGCCAGCCACTGCGGCTGATCGATCATGACGTCGTGGCCGGTGTCGTCATTGACGAAGGTCTGCCACGTCGGGTCGGCCTTGCATTCCGCCAGCGCCTTGTCGAACGCGGCTTGCGGATATTTCGGTGCGCGAATGTAGGTCTTCTTGGCGATCGTCTCGCGCTTGCCGGTGAGCACGATCGGCTGGGTCGCGACCCCGTTCGGCTGCAGCGTCAGCTTCGAGTTCGATCCAGGCATAATCCTTTTCGCTGAGCGAGAACGTCTTCGCGGGCGGCCCCTTGCGGCCGGGCTCGCCCTTCGCCACCGCCTCTTCCAGCGCCTTGCGGCTGAACTCCGACGCGTAGTCGGTGCCCCGCTGCCCGTTCTCCGGCTTGAACGCATCGAGCCAGACGATCGCCGCGACGCGGTCGTGGATCTGTTCGAGCGCGCCCGAGGCCGGCCAGCCGCCATAGGAATGGGCGACGAGGCAGATACCGTTGAGGTCTTCCCATTTCGCCAGATTGACGATGTCGGCGATGTGGGTGTCGAGGATGACGTCCTTGCTCAGAAGATGCGACCGGTCGCCGTTGCCGGTGAGCGATGGGGCATAGACCTTGTGGCTGCGCTTTTCCAAAATGTCGGCAACGCGCCGCCAGCACCAGCCGCCATGCCAGGCGCCGTGAATGAGCACGAATGTCTTGCGCGTGTCCGCCTGTGCCATCGCCTGCGTCGCTCCCAACGCTCCAACCGCAGCCGTGCCAAGCGCCGCGCGGCGCGTGACCGTATGGTTCGCCATTGTGTCCTCCCGCTTCCAGCTTTGCGCGCATCATAGCCGCAATGCGGTCACGGTGAACATCTAAAAACTGCCCCGTTGCGCGCGGCGGCGCGATCCAACGACTGCGATCAACCCGAGCTTTCAGCCACTACTCGGATTGGTGTCGGAGAACGATGAGCGCGGAGGGGTTCTCAAAGTATGATACCGCACTACGTAAATTGTATGATGAGATTTCCTGTGCAATTCAAGCCAAGAGTTTAGGTAAGCGTCAGTGGCATGAAAAACTTCGATCTTCCTTATTTGGTTGATCCTCACATTTTGACGATAGCTCTGGCATTTGCATCAGAAGCGCGGCTGGCTGCTATCGTGTTTATAGCAACATGCTTGGTCTTTACGTCTCTGCTGGCACCGCGCATCCCAATCCGCTTCTCAAGTTTTTTCAGCTAGAATAATTACATCGTCTGCGAAGAAGCTCAGCCAAGGGACTACGCGATCTAGGTGCGCCAACCTGTACGTTGTCTTTTGAGGCATGCCTAGTTTGCCAAGAAGCGTTGACAAAATATGGAAATGGGCCGTCTTTACGATCTTAAATCCAAGGGCGTTGAGAATTTGGAAAATGTAATTGGGAGAGTAAATCCAGATGTAGTCCGAGCGAGATGCATTCATAGTCCTGTTTAGGAACGCTGGGGCGTTCCATGAACGCTTAAAGATGTGCTCGAAACTAGACGACGTTTCAAAGTGTAAATAGAGCCGTCCCGACGCCGCGATGACGCGCGATAACTCATTCAGAGCTTCAAGTGCAGATACGTAATTGAGAACAGACCCAACACAGAATACAAGATCGAAGGTGCCGTCGCGAAATGGCACGTGCTCAAGATCGGCCACAACGGCATTTGGCCGCCCATGAATCTGCGTGAAGCACAAATCCAAATTGACCGCGCGCGACGGCATCCATTCATAGACGCCAATTCCGCACCCGGCATCGAGGATATTTGAGCTGCTGGACAACAGGTGATATCCGGTATCAATGACGAATTGCTCGATCCGAGAAAATTTGTAGTCGTTCCAGCCGTCTTTGAGTGGCGGCCAATCGGTGTGGCTGGTGCCGTACAACCGGCGAGCTGAGCGCCGAATAATCCGCGAAGGGTCGCGCAATGGCCGCATAATTCTGAGTTATTCACCTGGTAAATGCGCAAATCGGCGCAAATTGTTCCCCGCACTGTTGTCACGTAGTGTTCTGTTTTTCAACCCCAGGTAACGGTCTTCTCGGTGCGTTGCTGGAATTAGGGGCATATAATCTGCACTTGGAGAGAGACGCCATGCGCTGCATTCGGTTCACCACATTGATATTCCTCTCGGCGCTGATATTGCCGTCAGCGCTCTCTCCTACCCCCGCCCCGGCGCAATCCCCCTACCCCACCCGCCCCATCCACATCATCGTCCCGTTCCCCGCCGGCGGGCCATCCGACGTGCTGGCGCGGCTCATCGGCGATAAGATGAGCGTCGATTTCCAGCAGCCGGTGGTGGTCGAGAACCGGCCTGGGGCCAATACGGTGATCGGGGCGGAGGCTGCCGCCAAGGCGACGGGCGATGGCTACACGCTGCTCATGGCGATCGATTCGACGCTGGTGATGAACCAGTATCTCTACAAAACCCTGCCCTACGATCCGATCGCCGATTTTACGCCGATCTCGCTGGTGGCGAAGACCATCGGCCTTCTCGTGGTCAATGCGCAGAGCGATTATAAATCGGTCAAGGATTTGATCGCCAAGGCTAAGGCCGCGCCCGGCAAGCTCAATTACGGGGCCGGCACCATCTCGACAAAGCTGCAAGGTTATCTGTTCAACGACGCGGCCGGGGTCGACACCCTGCTCGTGCCCTATAACGGCAGCTCGGAAGTGGCGCACGGCATTTTGACCAAGAGCGTCGACTTCGTGTTCGACGGGCCTTCGGCGGAGCTGCCGCTCATTCAGTCCGGCGACTTGCGCGCGCTCGCCAAGCTCGACAGCCGCGCGTTCCCGGCGCTGCCCGACCTGCCGACGCTCGACGAGGCGGCCGGCTTGCATCTCGGCAACCTCACGGTCTGGCTCGGGCTTGTGGCGCCGCGCGGCACGCCGGCCGCCGTCATCGACAAGCTGCAGAGCGAGACCGCAAAAATCCTCAACGATGCCGCCATCAAGGCGCGCGCCGACGCGGTGGGACTGTATCTATCATCCAGCACGCCCGCGGAATTCGCCGACTTCATCAAGACCGAGGCGGCGCGCTGGCAGCCCGTGGTCAAGAAAAGCGGCCTGCATTTTGACTAGACCGGTCGATTGGGCGTAACGCTGCGACCGCGGTCAATAAAGGCCAGGACCATGCATGTACGTTTCGTCATTGCGGCGATGGCGGCGACGCTTTGCCTCTTCTCCGCCGCGCACGCGCAAGACAATTCCTATCCCGCGCATTCGGTGCGGTTGATCGTATCGTCGTTGCCGGGTGGCAATCCCGACGTTTTGGGGCGGTTGCTGGCGGATCGGATGAGCAACGATTTCGGCAAGAGCTTTGTCGTCGAAAATGTCACCGGCGCCGGCGGGGCATTGTCCGCGATTGCCGCGGCAAAAGCAGCGCCCGACGGCTACACCCTGTATTTGGGCGACACCGGCATTATGGCGATCAATCCACTGCTCAATCCGGACGTCGGCTACGACCCCATGAAGGATTTCACGCCGATCACCGGGCTCGTCGGCTTGCCGACCATCCTGGCGGCCAACCCGAAGGTGCAAGCCGCGACGCTGTCGGAATTCATTGCGCTAGCCAAGCAGGAGCCCGGCAAGATCACCTATGGCTCGGCGGGCATCGGATCGATCCATCATATGACCATGGCGATCTTTGCCGATCTCGTCGGCATCGATGTTCTGCACGTGCCGTATCGCGCCGGCACCGCCATGGTCAACGGCCTCTTGACCGGCGAAATCCAGGTCGGCTGGTCCGGCATTCCCAACGTTCAGGCGCTGATCGCAGGCGGCCAATTGCGCGGCTATTGCATCAGCGTGTTGCGGCGCTCGGCTTCGGCGCCGGCGATCCCGACCTGCGACGAATTGGGCATCAAAGGTTTCGACGTTGCCACCGTGATGGGAATGTTCGTGCCGGCGGGGACCTCGCCGAAGATCGTGGCGCGCCTGCAGGCTGAGATCGCCAAGGTCATGCGTGAGCCGGCCATGGCCGCGCGCATGGAACAACTCGGCATGGTGACGGAAGAGAACGGCACCGCGAATTATATCGCATTCCGGCAGCGCGATGCCGAACGCTACACCGCCATCGTGCGCAAGCTGAATTTGCAGACCGGCAAATGAGGGGGCATCGCGATGTCGACGACGGCAACGATGACGGATTTGCGGAATCTTCGCGTCGATCAAGTCGGCCGCTTATGCTCGCCCGCTGAACTGCGCCGCGCCTTTGACGATTTTAAGCGCGGCAGTGCAAGCGAGGACGCATTCGACCGCGCCAAGGACGCCGCGGTCCGTCACGTGATCGCCAAGCAAGAGGCGATTGGATTTCCGATTCTTACAGACGGCGAGCTGCGGCGACGCAATTTCCAGGAAAGCTTTAGCGAGTCGGTCGCCGGCTTCGAGGTCCCGGCCGAAGACAAGTCGATGGAAGGCGTGAGCCTGCAGCCGTTGGTGCGCGCCGAACAGAATTTCAGCGCGCCCGGCCCGGCGATCAGGACCCGGCGCCGCGTCGTCGAGCGGCTCAAACTCGTTCGCAATGTGCCGCTATCGGAATATCAGTTCTCCAGCAAGATCACGGCCAGCCCCGTCAAGGTGACGGTTTTAAGTCCCGACCGGATTTCGCAGCGCTTCGACTGGCAACAGTCCAAAGTCATTTACCCGGACATGGACGCTTTTCTTGCCGACGTCGTCAAAATCTCGCGGCAGATCATTGCCGAATTAGTTGATGCCGGCTGCCGTTACATTCAGATCGATGCGCCGGGCTATACCGCCTATGTCGACAAGGTTTCGCTCGACCGCATGCGCGCGCGGGGCGAGGATCCGGATGAAAATTTGGAACGTTCGATTGCGGCCGATAACGCCGTCATTGCCGGTTTCGACGGCGTCACCTTCGGCATTCATCTGTGCAAAGGCAACCCGCGGACGATCGATCCGGCGACCGGGAAAGTCATGCCGCAATGGCATCGCGAGGGTCACTATGACGGCATCGCCGAGCGGCTGTTCGCCCAATTGCAGCACGACCGGCTGCTGCTTGAATACGACGACGAGCGCTCCGGAAGTTTTGCGCCGCTGCGCTACGTGCCCAAGCAGAAGATCGTGGTGCTCGGCCTCGTCACCACCAAGCGCGCCGATCTGGAGAGCCTCGATCTGTTGCGGCGGCGGATCGACGAGGCGACGCAATATCTGCCGGCCGAACAACTGGCGCTGAGCCCGCAATGCGGATTTGGCGGCCTCGATAGTGTCTCGATCCCAGAGGAGGACCAGTGGCGCAAATTCGAACGCATTCTGGAGACGGCGCGCCAAGTGTGGGGCTGATGAAATGACGAGCGTGGACATTTTCTCGCCCTTCCGCCTCGGGCCGCAGGACCTGCCGAACCGCGTGGTGATGGCGCCGATGACGCGCAACCGCGCCGGGCCCGGCAACGTGCCGACGGAACTCA
Organism: uncultured Alphaproteobacteria bacterium; assembly: GCA_963821175.1. GTDB lineage: Bacteria > Pseudomonadota > Alphaproteobacteria > Rhizobiales > Xanthobacteraceae > BOG-931. Next base: position 67,724 of record CAWGCU010000017.1, on the reverse strand, counting down.
ACGCCACCTATTATGCGCAGCGCGCCGGCGCCGGATTGATCGTCAGCGAAGCCACGCAAGTCTCGCCGCAAGGCGTCGCCTACCCGGGCACGCCGGGCATCCACAGCGTCGAGCAAGTCGCCGGCTGGAAGCTCATTACCGATGCAGTGCATGAGGCCGGCGGGCGCATTTTCCTCCAGCTGTGGCATGTCGGGCGCATCTCCCATCCGACGATGCAGCCGGACGGCGCGCTCCCGGTCGCACCTTCCGCGATTACGCCGGCGGGCCAGGCGTGGACGACGAACGGCATGGAAGCTTTCGTCACGCCGCGCGCGCTGGAGACCGACGAAATCCCCGGCATCGTCGAAGATTTCCGCCGCGGCGCGGCTCACGCTCGCGAGGCCGGCTTCGATGGCGTCGAACTGCATGGCGCCAACGGCTACCTGATCGATCAGTTTTTGCGCGACAGCACCAACAAGCGCACTGATCGTTATGGCGGCAGCGCGTCGAACCGTGCGCGCTTCCTGATCGAGGTGACACAAGCGCTGATCGGCGAATGGGGCGGCGAGCGCGTCGGCGTGCGGCTGTCGCCGACCAATCCGTACAACGACATCGCCGACAGCAACCCGGCGGCAACGTTTTCGACCGCTGCGCGCGAACTCGACCGACTCGGCATCGCCTATCTGCACATCGTCGAGCCGGGGCCGGACGATCCGGTGGCCGCGGGCGAAATGCCGGACATCGGTTTCTTCCGGAAAATCTGGCGCGGGCCGCTCATCGCCAACAAGGGCTACGATCTCGAACGCGCCAACGCGGTGCTGCGCGACGGCACCGCCGACCTGGTGTCATTCGCCGCGCTCTATCTCGCCAATCCCGATCTCGACCAACGCTTCCGCCGCGGCGGCCCGTTCAATCCGCCGGATCGCAAGACGTTCTACGGCGGCGCGGCGAAGGGTTATACGGATTATCCGGCGCTGCCCTCTTAGCCCTCCCCCCTTGTGGGGGAGGGTTGGGTGGGGGGTCGGGAGGTGACGTGAGAGCGTCGACGCTTTTCCAAAACCTCCCGACCCCCACCCCTGCCCCTCCCCACAAGGGGAGGGGAAAGTTACGTGCCTAACTGCCCCGCCAAATCCTCAAGACTCTTCGCGGCGAAATCGACCTTCTCGCCCGGCGCCGTTTCGCCGCGGCCGGGGCCGTGCTCGTTGGGGCGCGCGATGTGGCCGGTGCGTAGCCCGAGCGCCGCTGCCGCCATGAGGTCCTTGGTGTGGGCGGCGACCATCATGCATTCGTGCGGCGGCAGATCGAGCGCTTCGGCGGCGGCGAGATAGACTCGCGGCTTCGGTTTGTAGTCGCCGGCGATCTCCGAACCCAGAATGGCGTCCCACGGCAAATCGTTGCGCCGCGCCAAGGCGACCATCAGCGAAATGTTGCCGTTCGACACCGGCGCCAGCATGTATTTGCGTTTGAGCCGCGCCATCCCGGGCGGCACGTCGGGCCAGGCATCGAGCCGGTGCCACGCCAGATTGAGCGCGCGGCGCTGCTCTTCGGAGAGCGTGCCGACATGAAAACGCGGCAGGATCAGCTCGAGATTGCGCCGGTGCAGTATGTCGAGCTTGCAGAACGGTATGCGGCCGGAGCGTACCTCGTCCATGGCGCCCTGGTATTCGCCGCGCCAGGCGTCGGCGAAGGCTAGCCAATCGAGCGTAAAACCAAGCGGTTTGAGCATCGCCTCGGCCTCGCGTGCGATCGAGGTGCGCCAATCGACCAGCGTGCCGAAGACGTCGAAAAACAGAGCTTTCACAGCAATGGCCATGGGACACTCCTAGCGCGACCGGCGCCATGATGCCAAAACAAGCGCCGAAAAGCTTGCGGGAAAAACATCGAAACGGAGCCAACCATGCCGGATCAAATTGCCGAACTGCTGCACGAGCTGATCGTCGCCACCCGCATCATGGCCAACGAGAAAGTGCTCGACGCCTTCGGCCATGTCAGCGTGCGTCATCCGGGCGACCCAAAACGCTATTTCATTCCGCGCCACCGCGCGCCCGAACTGGCGGAAGTATCCGACATCGTCGAGCTCAATCTCGATTCCGAGCCGATCCGGCCGACCGAATTCCGCCTCTACAGCGAACGGGTGATCCACGGCGAAATCTACAAGGCACGCCCTGAGGTCAACGCGGTGGTGCATCACCATGCCCACGCCGTGCTGCCTTACGCCATTTCCGGGCGTGAGATGGTGCCGGTGTTTCATCTCGGCGCCGTCATCGGCCAAGTGCCGTTCTGGGATCAGCGCGACGAGTTCGGCGACACCAACATGCTGGTGATCAAGCCGGAGGAAGGCGCGTCGCTGGCGCGTGCGCTCGGCCCGCATTGGATGGTGCTGATGCGCCGGCACGGCGCCACCGTTGCCGGCTTGACCTTGCGCGAGCTGACGTTCCGCACCGTGTTCGGCTGCGACAACGCTAAGCTGCTCAGCCAGGCCATCGCCCACGGTCACGTGGATTCGCTGTCGCCGGGCGAAGCAAAACTCACCTCGGCGCACCAATTACGGCCGCCGTCCATGGGACGCGCCTGGGATTATTGGGTGCGTCAGGTCGAGAAGGCCGGATTGATGCCGGCGCGGCGTGCAGCGGCGGCCAGACGCGCCACGCCCAAGCCGGCGAAGAAAATTCCGGCCAAGACCAAAGCGAAGAAGCGCCGGTAGCGCACCGCCCCCGCCTCGTTCATTATGGACTCCCGCCCATCGCCGGCTCAGCCGTCACGATAGAACAATCACCAAGGACGGCGACGCCCGTCCGTTTTCACAAGAGGAAACATCCATGGCCGACATGCAATCGCCCCGCCTGCCCAAACTCGACGAGAAAACGCTGACTGCCGATCAGCGCACGTTGGCGCAATCCATCGCGTCGGGGCCGCGCGGTCAGTTCAAGATGTCGGGGCCATTCGCGATCTATCTGCATTCGCCGACCTTTGGCGAGCTCGCGCAAAAGCTCGGCGGGCATCTGCGTTTCAAGACCAGCGTGTCGCCGCGGCTGTCGGAATTCGCCATTATGTGCACCGCCCATCATTGGAAGGCGCAATACGAATGGGTGATGCACGCGCCGATGGCCGAGAAGGCCGGCGTCAAGCCCGAAACCATCGCCGCCATCCAGGCCGGCCGCGCGCCGAAAAAGGCGCCGAAGGACGAGATGGCGATCTATGATTTCGTCAAAGAGCTTTACGCGAAGAAGCGCGTCGGCAACGGGGCCTACAACAAGGTGAAGAAAATTCTCGGCGACGCCGGCGTCGTCGAATTGGTCGGCATCCTCGGCTATTACGCCATGGTGTCGATGACGCTCAACACCTTCAAGGCACCGCTGCCGCAAGGCACGAAGGCGCCGTTCAAGGAAGGCAAATAGCGCCCCGTCACGGCTTGTTCATCTGCATGCCGCCTCCGCCTTGCATCTGCATGGTGCCGCCGCCGGCGGGAACGCCCGGCGCGGCGGCGCCGATGGCCGCGATCGGGTAGTCGACATCCACCGAGCCGGCGCTGTCGAACTTGAGCGTCGCCTTCATCGTGTTGCCCTGCTCCAGCGGATGCTTGAGGTTGACCAGCATCATGTGAAAGCCGCCCGGCTTGAGCGTGACCGTCTCGCCCGGCTTGATCTCCAGGCCGCCTTCGACCGGCCGCATCTGCATCACGCCGTTGTCCATGGTCATGGTGTGAATTTGGCACTCGGCGCTGGCGTCGCTCGCCACGCAGCTGACCTTGTCGGGCGTCTTGCCGGTGTTGGTGATCGTCATATAGGCCGCGCCCGAGCTCGCACCCTTCGGCGTCGCCCGCGCCCAGGGCGCGGTGATCTGGATCGGGCCGACATTATAGTCGGTGGCCTGGGCGGCGGTCGCCGCGAGTTGCGAAAGCGCGAGCGCGAAGCCGGCGGCAAGCCAGAAATTTGTCTTAGCGATACTTGTCATAAAATTACTCCGTCGTGCATGTCGCGCCCTGCCCATCGATTCTAGGCCAGTTCGCGGCGCCTTGGAATGCATGGAACTCAAGCTGCATCGTCCCGTGCGCATAATCTGTGCTTAGAAATCACCCGGCAACGCGCTATCCTGGATTCGATCAGAATGGCGGTTATGACGTGGTGCAAGACCAGCCAAATCCGAACGATGGCTCCGGGCAGATCCTGAGCTTCCAATTGCGCCGGCGCCTTGGCATGCCGACGCCGCGCCACGCACCGATTGCGCCGGACGGCGACGAACCGGTCGACGATCTCGCCGCTTTCGAGGAAGAAGACGTCAACATCGATTACCGGCACCGCATGCTGATGAACGTCATCGCAGTGGTGGTCGTGTCGGTGCTCATCACCGCCGGCGTGTGGATCGCCGATACCATCGCCGCCATGCAAAAGGCCCAGGATTGCGCGCTGCAAGGCCGGCAGAATTGCGCGCCGATCGAAGTGCCGATCACGAAGAAATAATCAAACTACTTCAATTGGTCGGTCACCTGCGCGACGCCGGCCATGGCGCAGGCCTCGTCGCCTGCGGAGGTCGAGCCGCTGACGCCGACGGCGCCGATGGTCTCGTCGCCGACCTTGATCGGCACGCCACCGCGCAGCGCAATGACATGTTCGAGCTGGCGCTGGCCGGCGAGCTCCGAGCCCGGCTCGGTGCGCGAAGCCCAATCGGCCGAGGTCCGGCCAAACGTGCGCGCCGTATAGGCCTTGCGCTGCGCCAATTCGATATTGTGCGGCGCTGCCTTGTCGCCCTGGAGAAAGACGCGCAGCCGGCCGGCGCGGTCGACCACCGCCACCGAGACGCTGTTGCCGGTCTTGTCGCATTCGGCGACCGCGGCCTCGGCGATGGTCAGCGCCATTTTGAGCGACACGTCGCGCTGCATGAGCGCTTGCGCGACCCCGGCTGACGGCGGCGCAAGCGCCACCGCAAGCGCGGCCCATCCGGCGAGCCGGAGCGCGTACAGCATGAGTTCCCTCCCTTGCCGCCCGCGTTCCATGCAATCCGGCCGGGCGCTCACGGGACGATGTTGGCGCCAATCGCGGCCGGGAACAAGGCAAGGATGGTTCTGGCGCCGGCCGCAATCCGATAGCCGGCACAGCAGCTTATAGGCCGGCTCCAGCGCGTGTTTTGCCCCGCCCGCCGCCGTTGAACTTGATCCCATCCTTCGCTATACGGGGCGTTCGCGTCCTAAAGGGGTCCGGCACGGCCGGGCTTGCATGCGCCGGACCGGGCCGGCGTCCATCCTTGCCGTGACCGAAAAGAGCAGGTCTGATGTCCACCACGTTTGATAAAGTGGCTGAAATCATTGCGGAAACTTGCGACATTCCGCGTGAGAATATCAAGCCCGAAAGTCACGCCATCAACGATCTCGAGATCGACAGTCTCGATTTCCTCGACATCGCGTTTGCCATCGACAAGGCGTTCGGCATCAAGCTGCCGCTCGAACAGTGGACGCAGGAAGTCAACGACGGCAAGGCGACGACCGATCAGTACTTCGTGCTGAAGAACCTGAGCGACCGCATCGACGAACTGATCGCCGCCAAGGGCGCCTGAGGCGCCACCATGCGCCTTGAATATTTTCAGATGCTCGACCGCATCGTCGACGTCAATGTCGACGAACGCGTTATCCGCACGGCCTGCACTATTCCGAAGGCGAATGAGAGCCCGGTATTCGAAGGCCACTTCCCGGGCTATCCGCTGATGCCGGGCGTACTCTTGATCGAATGCATGGCGCAGACGACCGGATGGCTCGCCAGCGCGCTGGCGAATTTCGACGTCATGCCGATCCTCGCCGGCGTCAAGGAAGCCAAGATGCGCAGCGCGGTGTTTCCCGGCGATGAGCTCGAATTCGAAGGCAAAGTGATCCACGAGGGCTCCGGTTTCGCCGTCGCCGAAGTCAAAGGCCGCCGCCAGGGCAAGGGCGTGTGCGACGCCCAGATCACCTACCGCATGCTGCCCTACCCGAACCCGCAATTCCGCCAGGCGATCCGTGATTGGGCCGAGCGCCTGCAGTATCCGTTCAAGGAGCCGGTGAAGTGAGCGCACGCCGCGAGGTGTGGATCACCGGCGTCGGCCTACTCACGTGTCTCGGCGAGGGCATGGAGGCGAATTGGCAGCGCCTCGAGCGCGGCGATCCGCCGCCCTATGACGACAAGACCTTCGCGCCCTATATCGTGCATCCGCTGCCGGCGATGAGTTTTGACAAGCAGATTCCGAAAAAGTCCGATCAGCGCCAGATGGAGCTGTGGCAGCGCGCCGGCACCTATGCGGCCGGCCTCGCCCTCAGTGACGCCGGCATTGCCGGCAAGCCGGATCTGCTCGACCGCACCGACATGATCGTCGCCGCCGGCGGCGGCGAGCGCGACGTCTCAGCCGACAATGCGATCCTTGCCGGCGTGCGCAAGGCCAATCGTCCGGACGTTTTTCTCAACGAACGGCTGATGAGCGATCTGCGCCCGACGCTGTTTCTGGCGCAACTGCCTAATCTCCTCGCCGGCAATATCTCGCTGGTGCACGGTGTCGTCGGTTCCTCGCGCACCTTCATGGGGGAAGAGGCTGCCGGGGTGGACAGCGTCCGCGTCGCGCAGGCGCGCGTCGCCTCCGGCCAGAGCGAGCTGACCTTGGTCGGCGGTGCCTATAACGGCGCGCGCTGGGACGTGCTGCTCGCCTTCGAGCTCGGCCACGTGCTGCTGCAGGGAAAATTCGCCCCGGTTTGGGATCGCGGCCCCAACGGCGGCATCGCCTTTGCGACCATGGGGGCGTTTTTGGTGCTGGAAAGCCCCGAACACGCCCAAGCCCGCGGCGCCAAACCGCGGGCGCGGCTTTCCGAAATTCATTCCGACCGCAATTTGCGGCAGGCCGGCGAGACTGAAGCCGTGCTGCGCCGGCAATGGGAGACCATCGCCGGCAAGGTCGATCGTGCTCACGCCGGCGTCATTTCCGGCGCCAGCGGGATCGAGCCCGCGACCGCGGCGGAACGCGGTGCGCTCCAGGAATTTGGCCTTCCCGTCCGCAATACCGGTACGTATATCGGGCATGGGGTCGAGACCCAGTTTTTGGCCAATCTGGGGATCGCCTGCGCCGCGCTCGAGCACGGCAAGCTGTTCGCGCCGGCCGGCAGCGGCGATACCGGCGATAGTCCGTCCGGCCTGTCGCAGGTGATCGTCACCAGCGTCGGCAATTGGCGCGGCGAAGGTTTGGCCTTGGTCGAGCGGGTCGGTTGAAGGGAAATATCATGGCAAAGCGCGACAAAACCGGCCGTCCCATCGTCGCCGTCACCGGCATCGGCGTCGTTAGCGCGCTCGGCGTCGGCAAAGAGGACAATTGGGCGAAACTGACCGCCGGGCAGTCCGGCATTCGCGCCATCACCCGTTTCCCGACCGAAGGCTTACGCACCACCATCGCCGGCGCCGTCGACCACGTCTACAAAGACTATATGTCGCCCGCGGAACTGTCGGAGCGCATCGCCATCATCGCCGGCGAAGAAGCCATCGCCCAAGCCGGCATCGGCAGCAAGGCGCGCTTTCCCGGTCCGCTGTTCTTCGCCGCGCCGCCGCTCGAAATCGAATGGCATTACCGCATCGCCATCGCCAATGCCGCGGGGCTGAAGGACGACGCCGGCTATGCGGAGCTGACGGAAGTGGCCCGCGAGCCGCAATTTTCGCAAATTTACGAGTCCATGAAATACGGCATCCTCGGCGAGCGCCTCGCCGCGCATTTCGGCACCGAAGGATCGCCGATCTCGCTCAACACCGCTTGCGCCTCCGGCGGCAGCGCCATCCAGCTCGGCGTCGAGGCGCTGCGCCGCGGCGAATGTGAGGTCGCGCTCGCGGTCGGAGCCGACGGTTCGTTGACGCCGGAATCGCTGGTGCGCTTTTCGCTGCTCTCGGCGCTGTCGACCAAGAACGATCCGCCCGGACAGGCGTCGAAACCGTTCTCCAAGAACCGCGACGGCTTTGTGCTCGCCGAAGGTGCCGCCGCCCTGGTGCTGGAAGACCTCGATTACGCGCAGGCGCGCGGCGCGCGCATCCTCGGTATCCTCGAAGGCTGCGGCGAAAAATCGGATTCGTTCCACCGCACCCGATCGAGCCCCGACGGCAAGCCGATCATCGCCTGCATGAGGAACGCCCTGGCCGATGCCGGCATCGGTCCCGAGGACGTCGACTACATCAACGCCCACGGTACCTCGACGCCCGAGAACGACAAGATGGAATATCTCGGCGTCTCCACCGTGTTCGGCGAGCACATCCGCAACATCCCGATCTCGTCGAACAAGTCGATGATCGGCCACGCACTGACCGCGGCCGGCGCGGTCGAGGCGGCGTTCAGCCTGCTGACGCTGGAGCACCAGCGCATCCCGCCGACCATCAATTACAACATGCCCGATCCGGACATCGCGCTCGACGTGGTTCCGAACAAGGCGCGCGACGCAAAAGTGCGGCGCGCCATCTCCAACTCGTTCGGCTTCGGCGGCCAGAATGTTTGTCTGGTCATGACGCGGGAGCCGGCGTGACTGGCGCTACGGACACAATCGTGAGCGACCGCACGGCAACGGCGCCGGGCAAAACCATGCGCGCGCTCACGCTGATCAGCGACCGCAAGATCGAGTTGCTTGATGTGGCGGCGCCGCCCGAACCGGCCGCCGGCGAAGTGCAACTCCGCATCAAGGCGATCGGCCTCAACCACATCGACGTCTGGGGCTGGCGCGGCATGGCGTTTGCCAAACGCAAGCTGCCGCTGATCGTCGGCGTCGAAGCTGCGGGCGAGATTGTTGCGGTCGGCAGCGATGTCACCACGAGCAAGGTGGGCGACCGCGTCGTCGCCTACGGCGCGCTGACCTGCGGCCACTGCAAGGCTTGCCGCGAAGGCCGCGATAATCTGTGCGAGAACGTCGCCGGCATCATGGGCTTTCATGTCGACGGTTTTGCCCGCGATCTGATCAACATGCCGGCGCGGCTGGTGGTGCCGATCCCGCAAAATGTCAGCTTCCGCGATGCCGCCTGCGCGCCGGTGGCGTTCGGCACCGTGCAGCACATGCTGTTCGATAACGCCAAGCTCGAACCGGGCGAGACCATTTTGGTGCAAGCCGGCGGTTCGGGCATCGGCACCACCGCCATCAAAATGGCCAAGGCCATCGGCTGCACCGTGATCACCACCGTGGGCGACGACGCCAAGGCTGAAAAGGCCAAGGCGCTCGGCGCCGATCACGTCATCAATTACCGTACCCAGCGCTTCGAAACCTTGGTGCGCAAACTCACCGGGAAAAAAGGCGTCGATGTCGCCTTCGAGCATGTCGGGCCGGATACGTTCAACGGCTCGCTGTTGTGCCTCAAGCGCGGCGGCCGGCTCGTCACCTGCGGGTCGACCTCGGGCCAGTCGATCACCATGAACCTGTTCCAGCTCTATCTGCAGCAATACCGCATCACCGGCTCGTTCGGCTGCTCGCTGCGCAATATCCGCGACAGCCTCGCCAAGATGGCGTCCGGGTTGCTGCCGGTGATCGACACTGAAGTGGCGCTCGCCGATTTCGAACAGGGCCTTGCCCGCCTCGAAAGTCGGCAGGTGTTCGGCAAGATCATCGTCAACTTCTAGGACGCATCCGCTTGAAGCCCGTGCTCGATCCAGCCCTCGGCGCGCTCACCGTTGGGCTATTGCGCGCGGTCCACTGGATGGATCGCCGGCGCTCGGCGAATTTCGCCGGCGCCTTCATGCGCAAAATCGGGCCGCTGCTCAAGGAACACCGGCTCGGCCGCGAGAATTTGCGCGCCGCCTACCCGGAAAAATCCGCCGCCGAGATCGAAAAAATCCTCGGCGGGGTATGGGACAATCTCGGCCGTATCGCCATCGAGTTCGCCCATCTCGACGATTTTTCCATCGCCGGCTTCGGGCCGCCGACGCGCGACGTCGTCACTTACACGGCGGAAACGGCCGCGCGCTTCGAGCGGATTGTGAGTAGCGGCCAGGCGGTGATCGGCTTCGGCGCCCATCTCGCCAACTGGGAAATCCCGGCTGTCGGCGCGACCAAGCTCGGCATCAAGTCCGCCGTCCTGTTCCGGCGGCCGGGAATCCCGGCGATCAGCAATCTGATCGTCAAGTTGCGCGCGCCGCTGATAGGCGAGATGATCCCGACCACATTGGACGCACCGGTACGGCTCGCCAGATTGCTGCAATCCGGCGTCACCGTCGGGATGCTGGCCGACCAGCATTATACCCGCGGCGTCCAGGTTACGTTCTTCGGCCGCCCCTGCCTCGCCAATCCGCTGATCGCGGTGCTGGCCCGGCAAACCGGGGCGCCGATCTACGGCCAGCGCGTGGTGCGCAATCCCGACGGCAACAGCTTTTGGGGCGACATCAGCGAGGAGGTGAAGCCTGTGCGCGACGCCGACGGCCGCATCAATATTGCCGGCACCATGCAGGCGGTGACCACATTGATCGAAGGCTGGGTGCGGGAATATCCCGAGCAATGGCTCTGGCTGCACCGCCGCTGGCGGTGACGGCAAGCCGCAAGACGCTTGCCCCGCGACCGCGGGCAATACGCGTATCGCTCAGTGCAAGCCGGTGTCGTCGATTTGCGATACCAGGCCATAAGCTTGTCTGAAACGCCCAATCGGCGTTGAAGCGGAATTCCCGCCTTGCGTGTAACCTGGAAGACACGTTGGCCAAAATAATGCGCAATCAACAGAAGAGGTCATAGCCAAGGCTATTCAATGCCGCGAGGTCAAATATGGTGAGCCTGGGGACTCGTCGGCAGGGGCATATGCACATGTTCGCGGGCATTTGCAGTCAAGACGACCTCATAAGATCGCGTGGGATACCGACGGTCATCCGCTCGCGTCGCAAAGGTGCCGTAGCGGGACTAGCGCTTGCCGTGTCGATGTTCGCCGCGTCCGCGGCCCAGGCGCAGAATTGTGCGACCACACCCACCTCCCTCGTTCCCAATCTGGCGGCGCTCGGGTCTGGCCCGGCCTCCGTATCGGCCATGATCGGGGCGACGATTACGACATCGAACACGGCTTTTCTGCTCCAGAGCACGGTCTTTGTCGGCAGCCCACCCAATCCCGCGGCCGATCAGCAAGGCGGCGGCATCTGGGTCAGAGGCGTCGGCGGCCAAGTCGACATGAAGAGCAGTACCAGCTCCGCCGCAACGGCAAGTTTTCCGGCAGGTGCCGCCGGAGCCGTCGCGTGCTCGCAACGTGTGAATGAGTCATTTGGCGGCGTGCAGTTCGGCAGCGATCTTGCCAGGCTCAACATCAACGGCTGGAACATCCACCTTGGAACCACGGCCGGGATTCTGGAAGCAAGAGGTTCACTGGTCCAGGGCGCGGTTTCGTTCGTCGATCCCGCGACGGGCCTGACCGTTGGCGGCGGGCCATTCACCAGCACCACCGAGATCCCGTTTTTCGGCGGCTACGCGGCCGCGACTTATGGCGGATTTTCAATCGACGCATTGCTGCGCGCCGACTATTATCAAACAAACATGAGTGCTCCGGGAGCTTTTCTGTTCGGCCAGAGCATCGACGCGCACAGTCTCGCGTTCACCAGTTCAGCGGCATACCAGTGGCAGGTGCCCAATTCCAAGTGGTTCATCGAGCCTTCGGCCGGAATCATCATATCCCGCACCAGGGTCGATCCTTTTAACTTCACCGGCACGGGCAGTCCGCCGGGCAGCCCAGGGTCAATATTTGGTGACAATCTCAGTGAGACGCTGCGGTTAAACGACATCCAAAGCGAGATCGGCCGCGTCGGTGTTCGTGTCGGTACGTCAATCGACGCCGGTCAGGTGATTTGGCAGCCGTTCGGCGCCGTCAGCGTCTGGCATGAATTCGGTCCGAATATTACGTCGACGAGCGTGACGTGCCCGAATTGTACAGCGGTGACCGGGACGGCCACCATTCTCACGAATACGTCTTCGACAACGACGTTTGGCACCTACGGCCAATATTCGCTGGGCATATCGGCGGTGCTCGCCGGCACCGGCTGGCTCGGCTTCGCCCGCGTCGATTATCGCGAGGGACCGAATCTGGAAGGTCTGAGCGGGACCGGCGGCATTAGGTATCAGTTCACGCCCGATGCGGCCGTCGCCCGCGGGGGCATGGCGGTCAAAGCGCCGGTCTACAAGGCGCCGGTTGCGCAAGCGGTCAATTGGACCGGATTTTATGTCGGCGGCTTCGGCGGCGCCACCTTGGGCGCTGCCGATTGGGGCTACACCGCCGGCGAAGTCAGTCCGCACATCGGCGGCTACAATTTTGGCGGCGTTGCCGGCTATGATTACCAGACCGGCCGGTTTGTTTACGGTGTCGCGGCCGGCCTTGAAAAGACCAGCGCCTCCGGCGGCACGGCGTGCGGCCCGTTGGTGGATCTGGCTCCGGTAACGGCGGCGCCGATCTCGGGACCGATGTTTCAGATGACCTGCAACGCTCGGGCGGACTGGCTGGCGACCGCTACCGGCCGGCTCGGTTACACTTGGGAGCGTGCGCTGTTCTACGTCAAAGGTGGCGGCGCCTGGACCGACGAGCAATTCGCGGCGACCTGCAATAACCCCGGCGGTCACCTCTTCTGCGCCAACCCCGGCGGGGCCGCATCGAATGGATTGACCGCGAGCGTGAACCGGGGCGGCTGGGTGCTCGGCTATGGTGTCGAATACGCGCTCACGCGCAACTGGTCTGCCAAGGCCGAAACCGACTATATCAGCTTCGGCGACACCTCGGTGAGCGCATCCGACGGCAGCGCCCTCAACGTCGGCATGCACCTGTGGGAAACAACGATCGGTGTGAATTACCGCTTCAATCCTGGTCCGGTCATTGCCAGTCGCTGACGCGGCGTAATTCCAGACTATGATCCAATTCAATTGAGTTGGATCATAGTCCAGGTGTTCTACCGCCACCCCTTCATCGGCCAATCCAGCTTGCTGGTGGCGCGATCCGCCGGCCAGACCGAGACATATTCCTTGCCCTTGAGCTGGATCAGGAAGGTGGAAGCCAAAATATTCTGGCCGGTGTCGTCGAACTTCACGCCGTTGTAGCCGATCATGAGCTGGTCGGGTTTCAGATCGGTCGCCTTGAGCGCCGCCTGGATCTTGTCGGGCTCGGTCGAGCCGGCGCGGTTGATGGCGTCGGCCAGCACCAGAAAGCCTTGCATCCAGCGCGCGCTGGTGTCGTCGAGATCGCGGCCGTATTTGGCCTTGAACATCTGGTCGACGATGTAGCTGTTCGAGCCCGGCTTGCCGATATCGAAGGCGCTGCGGTTGAGCGCGCCCTGGGCAAGATCGCCGACGTTGGGAATAAAGCTCGGATCGGAGAAGCCGGCATCGTCGCCGAGGATCATCGGCGGCAGGTAGTCGAGATTCTTCATGGTCTTGAAATACAGGATGATGTCCTGGGTATAGCTGATGAAGATCACCACGTCGGGCTGCAGGCTTTTGAGCTGCAGCACTTGCGCCGTGACATCCGAGCTGTTGGCGTTGTAGGCGATCTGCGCCGCCACTTTGATATTGGCGGCCTTGGCGGCGTCGAGGACGCTCGCGGAAACCGAGGTGCCGTAATCGGTGTTCTCGTTGACGACGGCGATCGAGTCGATCTTCTTGCCGGATTTCTTCACCTCGTTGAGGAAATCCGCATAGGCCTTGGCGAAATCCGGCGCGAACGGCGTGGTGCGAAACGTCCATTTGAAGCCGCGGCCGGTGATGTTGGCCGCCACCGAGTCCGCGACCAGATAGGGCACGCCCTGCCGCTCGGCGACCGCGGTCGCAACGAGCGACACCGAGGAATGATACGAGCCGAGCATGGCGGCGACGTGGTCTTGGGTGATCAGCCGCACGGTCTGCTGCTGGCCGACCTGCGGATTGCCCTGGTGATCGGCCTCGTCGAGCTCGATCTTGGCGCCGCCGAGATTGGGCAGGCCGGCGGTTGAGCCGAGCGGCAGGTTTTTCAGCTCGGGATGCGCGGTGTTGACGATCTCGGCAGCGAGGTTGACCGCGTCCTTGGCCGACTGGCCGGCGCTCGCCGCGTTGCCGGTCAACGGATAGATGACGCCGATCTTCACGTTATCGGCCGCCCGTGCCGCGCCGCCGATGGCGACCGCAAGCATTGCAGCGGCGATGATCCCTGCCCTCATTGTTCTCTCCCTGATACCAAGCCTCGTCGCGCTCAAGTCTGTCAGTATATCGCGTCTATACCGCACCGTATCGGCTAAATTCGTCGGTGATATTTAGATCAATTGGCCGATTGCCAAAACCAAATTGTGAAGACCTCTCGGCCAATTTCCGTATCTCTTGCACTGCCGAAGCAACGAGAAGTTTCCCTGCCAGGCACGGTGCGAAACACGGAGGATACGACGATGAAATCACTGAGTGCGAAGCTCGTCTTGACTGCCCTCGGCGTTGCGCTGCTTGCGGGCCCCGCCCTTGCGCAGAAGCCGGCCGATCAGTATCCGGCCGATCAGTACAAAGTGATCGTTCGCGGCCAAGTCGTGGGCGCCGATCCCGATGCACAGATTCGGACCCAGTTGCGCCGCGAGTGGGACTTTCGCTACGGCGAATAAGCCAGCGCAGGCGTCACGCGTATGGGAGCCCCGGACCTGGTCCGGGGCTCTTCGCTTTTGGCGCAGGTCGCAGCCGCCGGTGAAATACGTCGCACACCGCTATTTTGAGCCGTGATATCGTTTCCTTCTTGCAAGAAGCGGTCCCCAGAGGCCGCAGCAACGGAGGAAAGCGCGTGCCTAATTCAGAAGCCTTCGACTTCATCATCGTGGGGGCCGGCAGCGCCGGCTGCGTTCTGGCCGATCGGCTCACCGCGTCGGGCCGGCATCGCGTGCTGCTGTTGGAAGCGGGCCCCGGCAACCTGCATCCGTGGCTGCATATTCCGCTCGGCTTCGGCAGGCTGTTCAGCGATCGCCGCTACAATTGGTGCTACGAGACCATTCCGCAGCCCGAGTGCCACGACCGCAATGTCATCGCGCCGCGCGGAAAAGTTCTCGGCGGATCGAGCTCGATCAACGGCCTGATCTATATCCGCGGCCAGGCGGAGGACTTCGATTATTGGCGGCAGCTCGGCAATGCCGGCTGGAGCTTTGCCGACGTGCTGCCCTATTTCCGCAAGGCGGAAAACAACGAACGCGGCGCCGACGAATTCCACGGTGCTGGCGGGCCACTCGGAGTTTCCGACCTGCGCGACCGGCATCCGCTCGCCGTGGCCTATGTGGAAGCGGCGGTGCAATGCGGCTATCCGCGCAACGACGATTTCAACGGCGCGGCGCAGGAAGGCGCGGGCTATTACCAGACCACGATGAGCAACGGCGTGCGCTCCTCGGCCGCCCACGGCTATCTCAAGGCGGCGCGGCGGCGCGCCAATCTCAAGGTGGTTTCCAAGGCGCTCGCCACGCGCATTGTCTTCGATGGCCGGCGCGCCACGGGTGTCGAATATCTTGTCGGCAACGACAAATGCAGTGCGCGGGCCAATGCCGAGGTGATCGTCGCTTCGGGAGCGTTCAATTCGCCGCAACTACTGCAGCTTTCGGGGCTAGGCCCGGCGTCGCTCCTGAAATCGCACGGCATCGCCGTGATCGCCGATGCTCCGGGCGTCGGCGACGATCTCAACGACCATATTTCAGGCCGCATCATCTTGCGCTGCAAGGAACCGATTACGCTCAACGACGCGGTGCGCAGTGTAAGCGGCAAGCTCACGCACGGCTTGCACTACGTCCTCACGCGCCGCGGTTATCTCGCCATCCCGGCGGTCTCTTCCGCATGTTTCATTCGCGCGCTTCCCACTTCGGCAACGCCCGACTCGCAATGCTCGATTTCGCTGTTCTCGGCCCAGACCATCGGTGGTCAACTGGATCCGTTCCCGGGCGTGACCGGCAATTGCGTGCTGCTGCGGCCGGAGAGCCGCGGCTACGTGAAGATCAAATCCGCCGATCCGCACGAGGCGCCGGCCATCCACCCGAACTATCTGGCGACGCAGAAAGACCGCGACACCGTCGTGGCCGGCGTGGCGGCGATGCGGCGCATTTTTCAGGCGCCCGCCATGGCGCGCTATATCGCCGAGGAGATCGAGCCGGGCGCGCAATGCGACAACGACGACGAATTGCTCGATTTCATCCGCCGCCGCGGCTCCACCACCTATCATCCCGTGGGCACCTGCCGCATGGGCCAGGACCCCAAGGCCGTGGTCGACGAACGGCTGCGCGTGCGCGGTTTTACGGGGCTGCGCGTGATCGACGCCTCGATCATGCCGGCGGTCGTTTCCGGCAATACCAACGCGGCGACGATCATGATCGGCGAGAAGGGTGCGGATATGATCCTTGAGGACGCGAAGGCCGGGCTATCGGCCGCCGCCTGATTGCGAAGCGGTCGCGCGCGGCCGCGAGGCGATCGCCAGTTGCGCCGCATAGGCGTCCTGCCAGCCGCTCGCCTCGTCGCTGACGAAATAACCGCCGCGCGCGTCGCGGAACACTTCGACATTGTCGGCGCCCGGCGGCGGCACGCCCTTGTCGCGTAGCGCGCGGGCCGCCAGCAGCAGGCGGCGGCGCGTCCGCGTGATCATCAGGTCCGACGAGGCGAGGTGCTCGAAGCTGTGATCGAGGATCGCGCCCATGCTCTCGGTCACCGCCTGGTCCTGCAAATGGACGCTCTCGATGCCGCTGTAGATCGTATTGTCGCGTTGCGCGGCGCGGTCCATGCCCCAGTCGTTGCTCGCATTCGCCGCGAGCCTGAAGCGGCCGAGCCAGTCGGTGGTGTTGGGCTGAAAATCGTTGCGCCGCCCCATGCCGCCGACCGGCGTGCCGTCCTTGAATGCCGGCGCCTCCTGCGTCATCGCCGACGCGCCGCGCTTCCACCACAGCACGCAGTACATGGTGTGCTCGTCGTCGAGCGGCACCCAGCCGCGCACTTGCAGGTGCCGCGCGAACTCGCCGTTCGGCACCTGCGCCCAGAACGGAAACAGGAAGTTGCCGAAGCGCCAGGAGGTGCGGCCGGGGCCGGCGGCGCGGTAGCCCGCATAGGTCGTGCCCCAGGCAGTGTCGGCGATGTGATAGTCCGGCGTACGGATCGCGACGGTGTGGAGGATCGGATCGTCGTCGGCGAGGTCGTCGGCGTCGACGTGGCCGGCGTGCAGGAAGCCGAAATGCGAGGTGTCGATGTCGCCCTCCAGCGCCTGCAGATAGTTGCAGTGGCGCTGGACGAAGAGCACCCCGACCTCGTCGTCCGGAACGCCGAGCACCTCGAAACCCGGCAGCGGCGGCGCTTCGGCGCGCGATCCCATATAGACCCACACGACGCCGGCGCGTTCGACCGTGCGGTACGCCTTGGCGCCGACCTTGTGCTTGAAGTCCTGCTGCGGCGTCACGTTCGGCATGTCGATGCATTGGCCGGCGACGTCGAATTTCCAGCCGTGATAGATGCAACGCAGCCCGTCCGCCTCGTTGCGGCCGAAAAACAGCGACGCGCAGCGGTGCGGGCAGCGATGGTCCATCACGCCGACCCGGCCTTCGCCGTCGCGAAACGCGATCAGCTTCTCGCCGAGCAGCATCAGGCGAAGCGGCGCACCGCCGCGGGCGACCTCGGAGGACATCAGCGCGGGAATCCAATATTCCCGCATCAATTGGCCCATGACGGTGCCAGGGCCGACGCGCGTCAACTCGACGCTATCGCTTGCCGTTGTCATGGCATCCTCCCGATGCTTGTCGCGGCCATGCGGCTGCCCGCGCGCAACGTTGCGGCGATGCTACATCGGTCTTGGCGGTGCGGGGAAGGCCGACGAAGCCGTCGGGTAAGCGCCTACGATTTATCCATTGCATTATCAGCAACGAGCTCCGCGCCGTTGATATAACTCGCCGCGTCCGAGACGGCGAAGACGATGAGATTGGCGATCTCCTCGGGCGTGCCCCAGCGCGTATCGCGCATGCCTTGATTGCTCGACCACTGCGCGCGCTCGCGGGCGGCGTCTTCGGGGCTGAGCTTGCGCTTGGCCATTTCGCGTTCCCATTTGGCGAAACGCTCCGGCGTATTGATGAAGCCCGGGATCACGCAGTTGACGCGGATGTTGTGCGGCGCCAGCTCGTTGGCGAGCACTTTTGAGAAACGGATCTCGGCCGATTTCGCCGGCCCCGTGCAGGAGGACAGAAACGGCGGATTGAGCGTCATGATCCCGGTCTGGCCGCTGACATTGACGATGCGGCCGCCGCCTTGCGCGATCATCAGCGGCACGATGCGCTGGCAGATGCGGAATTGGGCGAAGAAATTGATCGCCATGCCGTCGACCAGCTCCGCGTCGGTCACGTCGAGAAACGGCTTGTAGGTGCCGGTGCCGGCATTGTTGACGAGAATGTCGATGCGGCCGAGTTTTTCGCCGACGATGTGCGGAATTTTTTCGATCTGCTCGACTTTGGTCACGTCGAGCGAATGCGTCTCGATCTTCGCCTGCGTGGTCGCCATGATGTCGCGCGCCGCGTCCGCCAGCGCCGTTTCCCGGCGCGCGCAGATCAAAACTTTCACGCCCTCGCGCGCCAGCGCGCGTGCCGTCTCGAGCCCTATTCCCTTGCTGCCGCCGGTGACCAGCGCCGTCTTGCCTGCAAGCCCCAGTTCCATCGCCCTGGCTCCTTTCAAAAATCGCACGCAACCGCTCAGGCCGCCCATGCCGGAAAAACACCTACCGAAGAAAGATGTTGGGAGAAATCCCACGCCGACACGGCGCTTTGCGGACCATTAAGCCAGGGCTATAGTAGCCGGCAAAAGCCCGACAGAACACGACAAGTTCAAGTTACGGGAAACCAAGTTCAGGGAGGAAATCAAAATGTCGCTAACTCGTCGTCAAGCGCTGAAGTCCGCCGGCGCCGTCATTGCTGCATCTAGCTTAGCCAAACCCGCAATCGCCGCCAAAGATCCGATCCCGGTCGGCTATCTGCCGGCGCTCACCGGTCCGTCATCGTCCACCGGCGTCGGCATCAATCGCGGCATTCAGTTGGCGGTGCAGGAGATCAACGCCGCCGGCGGCATCGACGGGCGGCAGCTCGAATTGATCACCCGCGATACCCAAAGCGATCCGACCAAGGCGGTGAACGGCGCGGCCGAGCTCACGCGTGGACAGAAGGTGAGCGTCGTCTTCGGCCCGGTCAATTCCGGCGAGTCGCTTGCGGTCGTGCCGCTGCTCGCGCGCACCAACACGCCACAGATCCATCCCTGCTGGGTCGACAGCCTGATCGACGTGCAGAAATATCCGATGTGCTTCCGTAACGCGCCCACCAATCAGCAGATCGGCGGCGCCGCCAACCACTATGTGGTGGACGTGCTCAAGCGCAAAAAGGTCGCGGTGATCAGCGATACCACCGGCTATGGCACCGCTTCGGTCAACGCCTATGCGCCGATGCTCAAGGCCAAAGGCGCCGAGGTCGTCTATCAGGGCAACGTCGACGCCGCCAATCCGGACCTCAAGCCCGAGCTGTTGCGCATGCAATCGGCGGGCGCCGAAGCGATCATGCCGTGGAGCGTCAATGCCGGCTTCCTGTCGCGCATCATCAACACCCGCGGCCAGATGGGCTGGGACGTGCCGATCGTCGGCCAGACCACGCTCGGCTCCGGCCAGACCAAGGATTTGCTGGAAAAGCCCGAATACTGGGCCAAGGTGTATCCGAACAATTTCCGGCCGGTTTGCTACGCGCCTGGCGGCAAGCTTTCGGATCGCACCAGCGCCTTCCTCGACCGCTTGAAGAGCGCCAAGATCGACATGGCCGACACGCTGCTGTGGTGGATCGCGGTCGGCTACGACTCGCCGCACATGATCGGCGAGGCGATGAAGAACGTGGGCACCGAGCCGGAGGCCGTCGTCGGCTACCTCAACAAGCTGAAAGGTTTCCCGGGCGTCTACGGCGACATCTCCTTTACCCCCGATCAGCACAACGGTTACCCTGACGACGAAGTGGTGATGGTCGAGGCCAATTCGCTGAAAGACGGCGCGTTCAACCTGGCTCCCGGCTACAGCGCTTGAGACGATGGTCGCATCGATCGTCTCGACTGGACTGGCGATCGGCTGCATCTACGCACTGATCGGCATCACCTATAACGTGATGTTCTCTGCCTCGCGCGTGTTCAGCTTCACCGCTGGCACGCTCGGGATGCTAGGCGGCGTGCTGGGCTCGCTGTTCATCGCCCGCTTAGGCATGCCGGTGGCGGTCGGCTTCCTCCTGGCACTGGCCGGCGGCGTAATCCTCGGCATCGTCACCGAGATCGTCGCCGTGCGGCCGGTGCTCAAAAGCCTCGACCAGCATCTCTACGTGCTCTCGACACTGGCGCTGGCGCTGATGGTTCAGCAGTTCACCGCGATCGAGTGGGGCACCGAGGCGCGGCCGTTTCCGCGCCTCTTCGACATCGCCCGTGGCGGCTTCGATCAGCAGTTCTGGCTGCCGATGCTGGCCTGCGCCGCCGTAATCGTCGGCCTCGAACTGCTCTATCGCCACACGCTCATCGGCCGCGCCTTTCTGGCCATCGCCGAGGACACTTATGCGGCGCGCGCGCTCGGGCTGCCGGAACGCCGTTTGCGCATGGTGAGCTATGCGCTCGCCGGCGCCATCGGCGCGCTCGCCGGCTTTGCCGGCGGCGAGATGCTGTTGGCCTTTTTCGGCAATGGGCCGATGCTGACCTTCTATGGTTTTGTCCCGGTGGCGCTGGGCGGCATGGGCAACAACCGCGGCGCCGTGGTCGCCGGCCTCCTGCTCGGGCTGTTTCAGCAAACCGCGAATTTTCTGGTCGGCGGCATCTTCGCCTCGGTCGCGGTCTTCACGGTCTTCATCATCGTGCTGTTGGCGCGCCCCGAAGGCCTCGCCGGCGCCGCCGTGCAACGCCGCGTTTGATGGATACGCCGATGGCACAGGTGCGCCCGAGCCGTGCCGACGCGCTCGGGGCGACGAGCACGCTCGGCGTGGCGCTGCCGTTTCTGGCGCTGCTCGTCCTCGGCATCGCGTTCCCGCTGTTCGGCGGCGGCTATTGGGGCGTGATCGCGACCCGCGCCTGCGTCTATTGGGTGCTGGTTTCCGGCCTCAACCTGGTGGTCGGCTTCGCCGGCCAGATCGCCATCGGCTGGGTGGCGCTGCTGACGCTCGGCGCCTACACCACGAGCGTGCTTGCGGCCGGCACCGTCACGCCGGAACTGTCGCCCTATCTGGCGCTGGCGATCGCGGCCGTGGTCGGCGCCATGTTCGGCTTGATCGTTGGGCTGCCCGGCGCTGCGGCTGCGCACCTTTCTATTTCGCCATCACCACGCTTGGCTTCGCGACCATCGTCACCCAGGTGGCCTTGGCATGGCAGAGCGTGACCGGCGGCGGCGTCGGCGTTGCCGGACCGATTTTTCCAAAACCGTTCGATTCCCAGTGGGGCTTTTATTATTTCTGCTTCGGGCTGGCGGCGATCTGCACCTGGATGACGGCGAATATCGCGGCGAGCCGCTTCGGCCGCGCGCTGACCGCGATCCGCGACGCCGAAGTCGCCGCCGAAGCCTGCGGCATCGCCAAACCCGCTTTGCTGGCGCTGGTGTTCTTGTTCAGCGGCGCCGTCGCCGCCGTTGCCGGCGGCCTGTTTGCCTCGTTGCAATCCTACATCACGCCGGATGCGTTCACGCTCGACCTGTCGGTGCTGTTCTTCATCGCCATCCTGATCGGCGGGCGCAGCTCCATTCTCGGCCCCCTGCTCGGCACCATTCTCTTGACGGTGCTGCCGGAATTCGCCGCTCCCCTGGTGGCGTGGTCGACGTTTCTCTATGCGGTGCTCCTCCTCGTCATCGTGCTGGCCATGCCGGGCGGCATTGCCGAACTGTTGGATTTCAAGAACCGCCGCCCGCTCGAGAGCGGCCGCGCCATCGTCCCGCGGCCCGAACTGCTCGGGCGTTTGCTCGCCGCGCCGCGCCGACGCCGGCGCCTTGACGCTGGAACAGGTGGCGCTGGCCTTCGGCGGCGTGCATGCGATCGACGGCCTCGACCTCGAAATCCGCTCGGGTCAAATCCACGGCCTGATCGGCCCCAACGGCAGCGGCAAGACCACGACGCTCAATGTCATCTCCGGTTATTACGCCCAGCAGTCCGGCGCGGTTCGGCTGAACGGTGCCGCGCTGCCGGTGCTGGAGCGGCATCGCCGCGCGCATATGCGGATTGCGCGAACGTTCCAGACCCCGCGCATCGTCGGCTCCGCGTCGGTGCTGCAGAACGTCATGATCGGCGGCACCATCGACGGCGAGTGCACGTTCGTCGAATCGCTGCTCTCGCTGCCGCGCCATCGCCGCGACGAAGCTATGCTGCGCGATACCGCGATGCTGGCCTTGGCGGCGGTTGGCCTTGAGCGCCTCGCCTCGGTGCGCGCCGACCGGTTGCAGCACAGCGAATTGCGCTTCACCGAAATCGCCCGCGCGTTGATGCTGCGTCCGGCATTCCTGTTGCTCGACGAGCCGGCGGCCGGGCTCTCGGCCGAGGAGATCGGGCGGCTCGGCGCGCTGGTGGTGGCGATCGCGCGCGCCGGAACCGGCGTGCTGCTGGTGGAGCATCACGCCGATCTGATCTTCGACATCTGCCATCACGTGACTGTGCTCAATCTCGGCAAGAACCTGGCGGCCGGGACGCCGGCCGAAATCCGCTCGCACCGGGAGGTGGTCAATGCCTATCTCGGCGGCTGATGCGCTTCTGGACATCTCCGGCCTTTCGAGCGGCTACGGCAAGATCGGCGTGCTGCACGGCGTCAACCTGACGATCGGCGCCGGCGAAGTGGTGGCGCTGCTCGGCCCGAACGGCGCCGGCAAAACCACTTTGTTGCGCGCGGTGTCGGGACTTCTGCCCTGGTCGGGAAGCGTGCATTTCGCCGGTCGCGATCTCGCGGGCGCCAGCCCGCGCGATATCGTGAAATCAGGCCTCGCCCATGTGGTCGAGGGACACCGCGTGTTCACCCAGCTTGCGGTGCTCGATAATTTGCTGCTTGCGGCCTACGACCTGCCCCGCGGCGAGCGCTCGGCGCGCGTCGAGGAGGCGCTCGGGCTGTTTCCCGAAATCGCCGCCAAGCGCCACGAACGTGCCGCTGCGCTGTCCGGCGGCCAGCAGCAGATCCTTGCGGTGGCGCAGGGTCTGGTGCGACGGCCGCGACTGCTCATGCTGGACGAGCCTTCCGCCGGCCTCTCCCCGGTCCTGGTGGATCGCGTGCTGGTGGTGGTGCGGCGGCTGCGCGAGGCCGGCACCGCAGTGTTGCTGGTCGAGCAATTGATCGAGAAAGCGCTGGCGCTCGCCGATCGCGTCTATGCGCTGGCGCGCGGCTCGATCGTGCTGGAAGCCAAAACCGGCGAGGCCGACCTGCCGCGCCGGCTGGAGCATGCTTATCTGGCGACCGCGCCCGCCGATTAACGCCGCTATCGTGTGAGCTTTAGCATCATGAGCGACTATCCAGGTGCGTCTTGGCTTGCCCGATACCGTGAACGCGTGAACGGCGATCCTGAGCTCGATGTCATCGGCGAGTGGTTCAATACGACCTTGACTTTGACATTCGGCGACAGCCGCTACGCCCTGAAAATAGACAAGGGAAAGATCGCCGACATCGTCGCGTCGCCGCGGCTCGATGTGCGCGCCGCATTCGGCTTCGCGGCGCCGGTCGAGGTCTGGAAGAAGTTCTTAAGCCCCGATCCGCCGCCGCTCTATCACGACTTTTTTGCCATGCTCATGCGCGTGCCGGAATTCCGCCTCGAGGGCGACAGCCTCGCCGCCATGCAGAACGCGCGCGCCCTGCATCGCCTGATGAACATCATGCGGGAAACGGGGATGCCCGATGCCTGAATTCGAGCCGATCACCGGCCGCTACATCACGATCGACATCGCCGGCGAACGGCACCGGATTTTCATCGAAGAGGCCGGCCGCGGCCTGCCGCTGCTTTGCCTGCACACCGCGGGTAACGACAGCCGGCAATTCCGTCACATGATGAATGACGACGCGATCACCGCGCGGTTTCGCGTCATAGCCTTCGACATGCCGTATCACGGCCGCTCGACGCCGCCGGATCGCTGGTGGTTGAAGAAATTTCGTCTGACGACGGAATCCTATGTCGCCATCATCCGCGCGGTCTGGCTCGCGCTTGGGCTCGAGCGGCCGACGGTGCTCGGCTGCTCGATGGGCGGCGCCATCGTGCTCAAGCTCGCGGCCCGCTATCAGGACGAGCTTGCCGGCATCGTCGGCCTGGAAAGCTCGGCCTATGCGCCGGGCCGCTACAACGATTTCCTGCACCACCCCGCCATCCACGGCGGCGAATTGTGCGCGAGCTACACCTATGGCCTCAACTCGCCGTACAGTCCGGAAGTGAACCGACGCGAGAACTGGTGGTATTACGCCCAATCCGGGCCGGGCGTTTATCAGGGTGACGTGTATTTCTACAGCGTCGATTGGGATGCGCGCGAGGATATCAAACAGATCGATACGGCGCGCTGCAAAGTCGCACTCTTGACCGGCGAATACGATTACTCATGCACGCCGGCGATGACCGAGGCCGTCGCCGCGGCGATCCCGGGCTCGCGTTACAGGCTCATGAAGGGCATGGGCCACTTCCCGATGATCGAGAACTATCCGGGTTTTCGGCCCTATCTGCTCGACGCGCTCGACCATATTGCCCCGCAGCCAAAGTGAGTGTTTGCCATGTGCGAAACCGTCAACGACAAAATCCCCGGCTGGAAAGGCTGGCTCGATGTGCCGGCGCCAAAAATATCCGGCGCCGCCGGTCCCTGGATCGATCTGTCGCATCGGCTGACCGAGGAGCTGTCGCGGATCCCGGCGTTTCCGCAGCCGCAAATCCGCCGGCTCTGGAAAATTCCGGAGCATCGCGCCAATGTCACCGAAGTTCACATGGTGGTGCATCACGGCACCCATCTCGACGCGCCGCGTCATTTCATCGCCGACGGCCCGGCCATGGACGAGGTGCCGCTCGACCGGCTTTACGGCCAGGGCGTGGTCTGGCGCTTCGACGCGGGCGATGACGGCGTGATCGACGTCGCCGATCTCGAACGCGCCACGCCGCGCCTGCGGCCGGGCGACATCGTGCTGTTGGATACCGGCCGCGCCAAGCACATCAACACCGACCGCTACATGCGCCACGCGTCGCTCACCGGGGAAGCCGCGGCCTGGCTGGTCAAACAGGGCGCCAAGCTCGTCGGCGTCGATACCGCCACGCCCGATCTACCGCCCGGCCGGCGGCCGGAGGATTTCGCCTTTCCGGTCCACTACACGCTGCTCAGCCAGGGCGTGCTGATCGCCGAGCACGTCACCGGTCTTGCACCGCTCGCCGGCCGTCGCGCCGAGATCATGTTCCTCGGCCTCAACATCGCCGGCTCCGACGGGGCGCCTGCGCGCGCCATCGCCCGCGCTATCGATTGAAGCGATTGCGCTCTAGCGCAACTTGTAGAGCGCGTGCCGCCGGTTGCGGGTGTAGGGGCGCACCTCGCCGGGCCAACGCCCGGCTTCGGAGGCTTGGGCCATTTCGCGGCTGATGAGCACATGAGGTCCGTCGATCTCGTAGAGCACCGTATAGCGCGGACCATCCTGCGCGATCCGCTTCTCTTCGCCGCCGATATTAAGGACGAACGGCTCGCCTACCATGCGGGCTGCGGCGTGGAAGCCGGGCACCTGCAAAAGATTGGGCACGTGCTCGCTGTCGTAGACCTCGTTGAACAGCGCTTCCTTATCGGGATCGATGTCCATGCTGACGACGAACAGATATTTCGACTTGATCGGCATCGCCTCCCCCGTTGACGGTGGCGCCAAAGGTACATTGGCTATCGTTCGATCATGTCCTAGCTTGGCGTTCAAGAAAACAGCAAGAATGATTGGCGTGGCTGCCTCGGCCGCCGAAAGGGCTTCCCGATGGATCTCGGTTTGAAGGACTGCAAGGCGTTTATTGCCGGCGCCAGCAAGGGACTCGGCAAAGCTTGCGCCAAAGCCCTGGCCGGCGAAGGCGCCCGAGTCTTCCTCTGTTCGCGCAACGTCGAAGAGCTCAAGCAAGCGGCGGCGGAGATTGGCGCCACGGGTTTTTCCGCCGCCGACGTTTCGCGGCCCGGCGAGGTGAAACGCGTCGTCGCCGAGGCCATTGCCGCCTTGGGCGGTCTCGATTGCCTGGTCACCAATGCCGGCGGACCGCCGACTGCGCCGTTCGAAAAGGCCGGCGATGGCGACTGGGATATTGCCTACCAGCTCAACCTGATGAGCTCCGTTCGTCTCATCCGTGAGGCACTGCCGGCGCTAAAGGCTTCAGGGCGCGGCCGCATCGTCAATTTGACCGGCTACGGCGTGAAGGAGCCGCTGACCGATCTGGTCGTGTCGGATTCGATTCGCGCCGGCGTCACGGTCATGGCCAAAACCATTGCGTCGGATCTCGCGCCATACGGCATCACCGTAAACAACATCGCGCCCGGCCCCATCATGACCGATCGCCTCACCGAGATACTCTCGGCACGCGCCAAGAACTCGGGCACAACGCCCGACGAGTTGTTCAAGCGCCTTTCGCAAGCCATTCCGGTGCGCCGCATGGGGCAGCCGAACGAAATCGGCGATCTCTGCGCCTATCTTTGCTCGCCGCAAGCCGGCTATCTCACCGGCCAGACCATCGTCGTCGACGGCGGCGTCAATCGCTCGATCTAGAACTCTGCGCCGCAGCATCGCCGCCTGCCCTGCCAAACGGCCGAGGACGGTTGCGGTCAAAAGACCATTGCCGGACAGATAACCGGCCGCGCTCGAACCCGATACGCCAGCCGCGGCGCCGCCGGCTGCAAATAGATTTGGAAATATCGTCCCGTCGTTGCGCCTGACACCGCCGACGCCGTCGATCGCAAGACCGCCTTGGGTGTGGAACAATGCGCCGGTGACCTTGACCGCATGGAAGGGAGCCACGCAAAGCTGCCCCGGCGCGAATTGACGGCCGTAGCGATCTTGCCCGCTCTTGGCCTTTAGACTTTCAACATCCGTCCACTCCGAGGCGAACGTCGTGGCCGGCACGCGCATGGCGGCGGCGAGATCTGCAACGGTGCTGCCGGTCAGTACGGCGCCGGCGCGTTCGGCGTCGCGGAAATCCTCGAACTGCCGCGCCACCGCTGCAATGCGCGCATCGAATACGCTCCAGGCGATTGCGCCGGGCTGGCGAAGAACTTCCGCGGCTTGCTCGGAGTAGCCTTGCGATTCATCGCAGAACCGCAAACCGTCGCCATTGATCTGAATGCCGCCCTGCATGATCGCGGCCCAGGTGATCAGGATATTGTGCGGTGTCGCCACCGAACCGTGGCCTTGATAGGCGCCGAGATGAGACAGCTGGGCGCCGAGTGCTTCGCCCCACATGACGGCGTCGCCGCGGTTTCCCGGATGGCCGAAATAGAGCGCGTCGGCCATCTCGGGAATGAAGCGGCGGACGAGGTCCTGATTGCCGCCAAAGCCGTTGCAGGCAAGGATGAGAACCTCACAGCCGATGCGTTCGCATTTGCCGTCACCGCGCAAAATCTCCACCCCGCGGATGCGGCCATCGGGCTCCGCCAATAGTCCGTC
This sequence comes from uncultured Alphaproteobacteria bacterium, assembly GCA_963821175.1. GTDB lineage: Bacteria > Pseudomonadota > Alphaproteobacteria > Rhizobiales > Xanthobacteraceae > BOG-931. The sequence goes on along the minus strand of CAWGCU010000017.1, from coordinate 40,219 downwards.
GGCAATGCGTTCAGGAATGATGGCGATATCGCTGGCTTCCGCGGCATCGCGCAGCCGATTGATCAGCTCCAACCCGGTGCGGCTCGGCAAGCCGTGCATGCGCATGGCCGAATGGCCCGGATAGTTGAAATTGTCGACCACGTCGAACGGCAAGCCGTAGCGGTCCGCGAGCCATTCCACCAGCACGCCCGCGCCATGCGCCACGGCGTCGACGACGGCAATATCCGCCTCACCTTTCGCTTTGCGGGCAATATCGGCCGCAAATTGTTGCGGGCTGTCCACGATGCCTTTGGCGCGCTGGAACCGCGTTGCCGCGGCAGGAACGAGGCCCGCCGACAGCGCCGTCGAGCCGGCCGGCACCGCGTCGCGCTCGATCACCAATGGCGCGATGCCGGCTTCTTTCGCCGCCAGCGCCGCGCACAATCCGGCCGCGCCGGCGCCGACGATCAAGAGCGGCACGTCGACATCGAAATTTGCGTCGAATGCGTAAGAGACCGTGCTCATGGCGCCGCCTCACCGGCCCGTCTTGACCCGCGTCCAAAGCCGATTGACCAGCCGCTCCGTCTTCTGATCGTGAGCCATGATCGTGTAAAGGCGCCCCATCGTCGCCGCGTCCGGATAGATGGTGCGGTCGTCGCGGATCGCGCCGTCGATAAAATCGCTGGGCCGGTCGCCGTTGGCGTAGAACACGTAATTGGTGTTTTTGGCCGCGACTTCGGGCCTGAGCAGATAATCGATCAGCGCATGGGCCTCGGCGACGTGCGGGGCGTCGTTGGGAATGGCGAGATTGTCCAGCCACAATTGTGCGCCTTCCTTCGGGATAGCGTAACCGAGCGCGATGCCGGCCTTGGCCTCCGCCGCGCGCCGCTGCGCCTGCTTGACGTCGCCGGAAAAGCCTAAGGCAAAGCAAATCTCGCCGGTCGCCAGCGCATTGAGATATTCCAGTGAATGGAATTTGCGCACGTAGGGCCTGATCTTGATCAGGAGGTCCGTGACCTTTTCGAGATCGCCAGGATCGCTCGAATTCGGATCGAGATGCAGATAGTTGAGCCCGGCCGACATGACGTCGTCGGATGAATCCAGCAGGTGAATGCCGCAATCCTTGAATTTTTTGATTTTTTCCGGATCGAACACGTAATCCCAGCTGTCGATCACGGCATCCGGCCCGAGAATGTCGCGCGCCGCCTTGATGTTGTAGCCAATGCCGGTCGTGCCCCACATGTAATTGACGGCGTATTGATTACCGGGATCGTAGACCGCCAGGCGATCGGCGATCTCCGGCCAGGCATGGACGAGATTGGGCAGCTTGGACTTGTCGAGCTTTCGATAAAGGCCGGCTTCGATCTGGCGCGCCAGAAAATATGCGGTCGGCACTACGACGTCGTAGCCGGATTGGCCGGCGAACAGTTTTGCTTCGAGCGTATCGTTGCCGTCGAAGGTGTCGTAGCGAACCGCGATGCCGGTTTCTTTGGTGAACGCATCGAACACCGTCGGCGCTATATAGTCCGACCAGTTATAGAAATTGACGACTCGCTCGGCGGCGCTTGCGGGGATAACGGCGGCAGCGATCGCAACGACCAGGGCGAGAAAAAACCGGCGCGCAGTCATTCCGTTTCGGTCGGCAGCCCGGCGGCTTTCCACGCCAAAATCCCACCCGCAAGATGCGCGCCATAGGGATAGCCCTCCTCCTGCGCCGCAAGCGAAGCGGTCACCGAGCGGCGGCCGGAGCGACAGGCAAACACCACCTCGCATCCTTCCGGCGCCGGGATGACGGCGGGATCGAATGCCGACAGCGGCACCAGGACGGCGCCGGGATAGCGCTCCAGCGCCGTCTCGTTCGGCTCGCGCACGTCGACCAGCACCATGCGGCCTTCGCTCAGGCCGCGCGCCACGTCTTCCGGCGTCAGATCGCGCACGCTGGGCGGTTGATCGGACATCATCGATCTCCTCGTCGCATTTGGTCGCGTTCTTATCAGCGGACAGCTTGCGTCATCAGCGCAGAAAATCAAAGGGGGATTAAGGCGGAGGCTGATGAGCCGGCGGCGCTCGAACTGTCACGGGGTGACGCCAAATCGCTTGGCCAGGTCTGCCGGCGTCATGTCGGTCGGTTTTCGATCGAACCGGATGCCGGCCTCCTGCAGCGCTCTCGCAACCAGCGAAACGCATCCGTGACCGCTGTCGGGCATGCGGACGCGATCGCCAAGCGCAATGGTGGCGGCGAGGAGCAGAAAATTGCGCAGGCTGTACTTTTGCTTGAGGCAGGATCGCGCGAATTGGACGGCTGCCTTGCGCCCGGCGTCCGGCAGGTCAAGCCAAACATAGTGGTAGTCCCACTCGCGGTATTGGCGGATACGGGGGTAACATCTTCGGAGTTCGTCCATCTGCGGCAAGGGAATCTTGCCGCTGGCAATTCCCAAGGCGTAACTCACAGCATTGTCCTTCGTGACCACGATCTTGTGGCATGCGCGCCCATTCACGACCCGCAGGTGCTTCTTGACGGGAGCGGCGTGCGCGCTCAGCGCACTTGCCAGGAGTGCCGCAGTGACGACGATTGTTCTTTTCATGCATCCTCCGTTTCGTTTGCCGACCACTGGCTCATTTGTTGGTCGGCGACGAAACGCAGGTGGTTCGGAACATTGCGGGGTTGTAAGCCGGCGCTGCCGGGATTGCCGCCGGCGCGGGCAATGAGCTCGAAAGAGCTTGAGGTCTGCCGCACCGTCCGGGTTGGGCATGATCGCTCCCGGCAACCGCCAACCAACCTCGATTTATGAGTAAATGCTCTAGACGGTCACCTGGGTTCCGACCTCGACCACCCGGTCGGTCGGGATCTGGAAATAGTCGGTGGCGTCGTTGGCGGAGCGCGCCAGCCAGATGAACAGCTTGTCCTGCCAGCGCGGCATGCCCGAATGCGGCGCCGGCTTAAGCGCCCGGCGTGACAAAAAGAACGACGTCGACATGATGTCGAATTGCCAGCCGAGCTTGCGCGCGATCGCCAGCGCGCGAGGAATGTTCGGCACTTCCATGTAACCGAACCGCAGCCTGATCCGCATGAAGGTCGAGCCGACCCGCTCGATCTCGACGCGCTTTGCGCTCTCCACCCGCGGCGTGTGCGTGGTCTCGACGCTGATGATGACGTTCTTCTCGTGCAGCACCTTGTAGTGCTTGAGGCTGTGCATCAGCGCGGTCGGCGCGCTTTTCGGATCGCTGGTGAGGAATACGGCCGTGCCTGGCACGCGCTGCGGCGGCTTGCGCTCCAGCATGCGCACCAGGTCTTCCAGCGGCGTCTCGAGCCGCCGGGTTTTCTCGTAGAGAATTCTGCTGCCGCGGCGCCACGTATACATCACCAGCATCACTACGCCGCCGAGCGCCAGCGGCACCCAACCGCCTTGCACCACTTTGAGCATGTTGGCCGATAGAAACGTCAGGTCGATCAAGAGGAACGGCACGATCAGGGCCGCCGCGGCGAGGAACGACCAGCGCCACAACCGCCAGATGACGATGAACGCCATCATGCAGGTGACGACCATGGTGCCGGTCACCGCGATGCCATAGGCCGAAGCCAACGCGCTCGAGGAGCGGAACAGCGCCACCAAGAGCAGCACGCCGGTCAGCAGCAAGCCGTTGACGCGCGGCATGTAGATCTGGCCGGCCTGCCGCGCCGAGGTGTGGCGTATCTCAAACCGCGGCAACAGCCCGAGCTGGATCGCTTGGCTGGTGAGCGAATAGGCGCCGGTGATGACCGCTTGGCTGGCGATCACGGTGGCGGCGGTAGCGAGCACCACCATCGGGATCAGCGCCCAATCGGGATACATCAGGAAGAACGGGTTCTCGATCGCCTCCGGGTGGGCATAGACCAGCGCGCCCTGCCCCAGATAATTGAGCGCGAGCGACGGCAGCACGAGCGCGATCCAAGCCAGCTGAATTGGACTGCGGCCGAAATGCCCGAGATCGGCATAGAGCGCCTCGGCGCCGGTGACGGCGAGAAACACCGCGCCGAGCGTGAACAAGCCGACCATGCCGTGATGCATCAGGAAGAACACGCCGTAGAACGGATTGAATGCCAGCAGAATGCCAGGGTCGGCGGCGATCCAGATCAGGCCGGGGATGGCGATCGCCACGAACCAGATCGCCATGACCGGACCGAACAGCGCCGCCACCTTCGCGGTGCCGCTCGACTGAAACGCAAACAGCACGACCAGGATCACGATCGTCAGCGGTACGACATAGGCATGGAATGCCGGCGTGGCGACATCGAGACCCTCGACGGCGGACAGCACCGACAGCGCCGGCGTGATGACGGCATCGCCGTAAAACAACGCCGCGCTGATGATGCCGAGCAGCGCCACCACGCCGCCGGCTTTGCTGAAGCGCCCGACCGCGCGCGACGCCAGCGCCATCAGCGTGAGCGTACCGCCCTCGCCGTTATTATCGGCGCGCAGCAGAATGACCACGTACTTCAAGGTGACGATGATGAAGAGCGCCCACAGGATCAGCGAGACGACGCCGAGCACGGTGCCGCGCGTCAGTTCTTCGTGATGCGCGCCGGACGCGGCGATGACGGCTTCACGCAGCGCATAGAGCGGGCTGGTGCCGATGTCGCCATAGACGACCCCGATGCTGCCGAGCGCCAGCGCCCAGAGGCTGGAATGCGCCGGCGCCACGCCATCGATTGTCGCCTCGCTCCCGGAGGGAGCAGCAATGCTTTCGCTCATGGCAGATTATATAAGCAAACCCGACGCCTATTCCGGCGGTTGCATGCAGTTTTGCACGCGCGGCGCGGCTTTAGCACCAAAGCACGGTCGAGTCATGACCTGATTCATTTATAAGATTCCTATACGGCGCGGGCGGTGCCATGCGTTAATGCATGGACAGGCGCTTGATTAAATTATTGTCACACGGTCACTTGCGTGCCGACTTCGACAACCCGGCCGGTCGGAATCTGGAAGAAGTCCGTCGCATCGCTCGCCGACTTCGCCAACATGATGAAAAGACGGTCCTGCCAGCGCGGCATGCCGGAATGGGCGGCGGGTTTCAGCGAGCGGCGGGACAGGAAAAACGACGTCGACATGATGTCGAAATGCCAGCCGAGCTTGCGGGCGATCGCCAGTGCTTTCGGCACGTTGGGCGATTCCATATAGCCGAATTTGAGTGAGACCTTACTGAACAGCGGTGACACCTCCGTTATCCGCACCCGCTCCTCGTCGGATACCCGCGGCGTGTCGGCAGTGACGATGGTGAGGATGACGTTGTGCTCGTGCAGCACCTTGTTGTGCTTGAGGTTATGCAGGAGCGACGTCGGCGCGAAATCCGGATCGCTGGTCAGAAACACGGCGGTGCCCGGCACCACATGCGGCGGCTTTCGCTGCAGGCTTCGCACCAGCGTTTCCAGCGGCACCTCGGTGCGCCGCGTCTTCTGCGCCAATATTCCGGTGCCGCGCCGCCAGGTCAGAATGATCAACACCATGGACGAACCGAACGCGATCGGCGCCCAGGCGCCATCGAAAATCTTGAGCAGGTTGGCGGAGAAAAACACGACGTCGACGAACACCAGCGGCGCCACCAGCAGCGGCGGCCTGCCACAGTTTCCAATTCCACAATTTCCAGACCACGAGGAGGCCGAGGATGCCGTCGACCACCATGGTCGTGGTCACGGCAATGCCGTAGGCGGAGGCGAGCGCGCTCGAGGTGCGGAACAGGCCGACCAGCAGCAGGACGCCGGCAAGCAGCGCAACGGTGACGCGCGGGATGTAGATCTGGCCGTGATGTTCGGCGGAGGTGTGGCGGATCGCGAGACGCGGCAATAGCCCGAGCTGGATCGCCTGCGCGACCAGCGAATAGGCGCCGGTGATCACCGCCTGGCTCGCGATCACGGTCGCCGCCGTCGCCAGCACGATCATCGGCATCAGCAAGCTCTCGGGCACCAACCGGTAGAATGGGTTTTCGATCGCCGATTCGTCGGCCAGCACCAAAGCGCCCTGGCCGAAATAATTCAGCAACAGCGCCGGAAAAACCAGAAACAACCAAGCCGTCTGAATCGGTTTGCGGCCGAAATGACCGAGATCGGCATAGAGCGCTTCACCGCCGGTCACCGCCAGAAAGACCAGGCCGAGCGTGACCAGCCCGATGTGGCCGTGATCGGCCAGGAAGCGCACGCCATAGTACGGATTGATCGCCAGCAGGATATGCGGATCGTCGCTGATGTTCACCAGACCGACAATCGCGATCGTGATGAACCAGACCAGCATGATCGGCCCGAAGAAGGTGGCGACCTTCGCAGTGCCGCGGCTTTGCACGGCGAACAGCACGACCAGAATGGCGACGGTGAGGCCGACGACATAATGCTCGAACGCCGGCGTCGCGAGCTTCAATCCCTCGACCGCCGACAGCACGGAAATGGCCGGCGTAATCACCGAATCGCCGAGAAACATCGAGGCGCCGATGACGCCGAGGATGTAGATCAGCGCCGTGCGGCGCCCGAACGCCCGGCTCGCCAGCGCGGTGAGCGACAGCGTGCCGCCCTCGCCGTTGTTGTCGGCGCGCAGCAGGATCAGGACATATTTGCAGGTCACGACGACCATCAGCGCCCACAGAATGAGCGACAGCACGCCGAGCACGGCATCCCGGCTGATGACGCCGGCCGGGCTTGCCGCCACCACCGCTTCGCGAAAGGCGTAAAGCGGGCTGGTGCCGATGTCGCCGAAGACGACCCCGATGCTGCCGAGCGTCAGTGTCAAGAAGCCGCTCGAGGCGACGGTCACGGGGTGGCCGCCGACCGGTGGCGCCAGCGCTGCAGCCGGATCGGTTGTGTGACTGCTCATGGGTGTCGCTATGAAGCGCCGCTCTTGCCGCCGGACTGCCTGGCGGAGGCGCGCCTTTATAACATCGCGGGCGCACCGGCAATATGTCCGCCGCGCTGCCAAGCCGGCCCGCGGGCGGACGCAGTCTAAGGCTTCAAATCCGGCGGAACCGGCGGCGCCTCGCGCATCAAGGTGATGGTGACGCGGCGATTGGCGGCCATGAAGGGGTCGTCGGGGAACAGCGGATCGGTGTCGGCTTTGCCGCCAATCTCGTAGAAATTGGCTGTCGGAAAGCCCTGCTCTTCGAGAATCTGGCGCACCACATTGGCACGGTCGACCGACAGGTTCCACGGCCCGTGATCGGGCTGCGGCGGCGTGTGGCTCGCCGAGGTATGGCCGGTGATGGACACCCGGTACGGCGTCGCCTTGAGCGGGCCGGCGAGTTTTTGGATGATGCCGCGGGTGCGCTCGTAGGGCTCCTTGGAGCCTTCCGGGAACATCGAGCGGCCGTCCTGGTCGACGATCTCGATATTGAGCCCCTCCTTGGTCTCCTCGACCATGATGTGCTTGGAGGCTTCGGCCAGTTCCGGCATGTCCTGCAGCGCCTGGCGCAGCGATGCCGCGGCAAGCGCGAACGCCTGGTCGTTCTTGAAGTGCGCGCCGATTTGCCGATTGTGGTCGTGCTCGTCGGGCGTCGGCGTGGCGGAGGCGTCCTCGGGCTGGATGTGGGCTGCGTTCTTGAGCTTCGGCCGGGTCGGCAGGCCGTCGACCTCGATGATGCCCGAATAGCGCACATTGTTCTGCACGCCGAAGGCGTCGCGCATCGAGCCGGCGACGATTTGCAGCTTCTGCTGGTCCTGGTTGGAGAACGCCACCAGCATGACGAAGAAGCTCACCAAGAGACCCATGAGGTCGGCGAAGGTGACGAACCAGCCGTGGCCGCCGCCATGAGCTTCCTTGCGCCGCGCCATGATCTATGTGCTCCGCCGCCCGGTCAGGCCGGCACCGGCTCCGGCTCTTCGTGCCGATGTTTTTCCGGCAGATAAGCCAGCAGCATTTCGCGCACCAAGGTGGGGCTCTTGGAATCGCGGATCATCAGCACGCCGTCGATGATCAGCGTGCGGTTGATCTCCTCGTCGACCAGCTTGAGATGCAGCTTGTCGGCGATCGGCAGGCACATCAGGTTGGCCACCACCGCGCCGTAGAGCGTCGCCAACAGCGCCGTCGCCATGAACGGGCCGAGCTTCGACGGATCGGTCATGTTGGCGAACATCTGCACCATGCCGACCAGCGTGCCGATCATGCCGAAGGCCGGCGCGCAATCGCCGACCGCGCGGTAGATCTTCTGGCCCTCGTCGAGATGGGTGAGGAAGTTGTCGCGGTCGCGCTCCAGATTGTCGCGGATGAAGTCGGCGTCATAGCCGTCGGCGACGAAGCGGATGCCCTTGGCCAGGAACGGGTCCTCGATCTCGACCTTTTCCAGGCCGATCGGGCCTTGCTTGCGCGCGATCTCGGCCAGCGCGGCGATCTCGTCGACCAGCTCGCGCTGGGTGGTGCGCCGCATGGTGAAGGCAAATTTGGCGCCAAGCGGCAGGCCGTGGAAGATCGCGGTCAGCGGGAAGCGGATCAGGGTCGCGGAGAACGAACCGCCGAAAATGATGATGACGGCGTGATCGCTCACGAACATGCTCAGGTCGCCGCCCATCAACATCAGGGTCGCGACGACGGTTGCCCCGGCGACCAAGCCGAGGCCAGTGGCAATGTCCATGAAACCCGCTCCAACCAGCGACCAGGCAGCCCTAACGGGCCGGCCCTAAACTACCGTCGCCGCGCTTAAGGGACGGTTACCGGTGGGACTTTGTGCGCCGTTGGCGGATCGCTGAGACGGGCTCGTCGCCCGGCGGCGGCACTGCGGCTAGATCCAGCCGCGGCACCTTCGACGCCTAAGTAGAGCCAGCGCATGGCACATTCGCCAGGAAGCGTTGCCACGCGCTCGATTTCGGCTCAGGCACAATCGCCCGGCGGCCTGTTCAAGCCCTCGCGAATGGCGGCACGCGCCGGCATCGTCAAGCGGGGCTATTCCGCCGCCCTCATCGGTCATCGCCAACAGGACGGCGGCAAGGGTGTCCTGATCTCGGGCGGCAGAGCGCGGCCTGCGATAGCTTAAGTTCCTCGTGAATGTAAAGTAAGCTGCAACCCCGTGACCGTCGCGGAAAAAACCAGCACAATAGGTCCAAATCCATCCGGCCGAGCGCCGTTCGTTTCCAGGGAGACCATCCATGCGCGAGATCGGCCACTTCATCGGCGGCAAGGAGGTCAAGGGCGCCTCGGGGCGGCACGGCGACGTGTTCAATCCCAACACCGGCGAGGTGCAGGCCAAGGTCGCGCTCGCCAGCAAATCCGAGGTCGAACAGGCCATCGCCAATGCCGAGGCGGCGTTGCCGGCCTGGGCCGCGACCAATCCGCAGCGCCGCGCCCGCGTCATGTTCAAGTTCCTGGAGCTGATCCAGGGCGAATACGACGATCTGGCGCGGCTGCTCTCCTCCGAGCACGGCAAGACCTTTGCCGACGCCAAGGGCGACATCCAGCGCGGCCTCGAAGTGGTCGAATTCGCCTGCGGCATCCCGCATCTGATGAAGGGCGAATACAGCGAGGGCGCCGGTCCCGGCATCGACCTCTACTCGATGCGCCAGCCGCTCGGCGTCGTCGCCGGCATCACGCCGTTCAATTTCCCGGCCATGATCCCGCTGTGGAAATGCGCGCCCGCGATCGCCTGCGGCAATGCCTTCATCCTCAAGCCGTCGGAGCGCGATCCGTCGGTGCCGATGCGCATCGCCGAACTGTTCCTCAAGGCCGGACTGCCGCCGGGCGTGCTCAATGTCGTCAACGGCGACAAGGAGGCGGTCGACACGCTGCTCACCGATCCGCGCGTAAAGGCGATCGGCTTCGTCGGCTCGTCGGCGATCGCCGAATACATCTACGCGACCGGCTGCGCCCACGGCAAACGCGTGCAGTGCTTCGGCGGCGCCAAGAACCACATGATCGTGATGCCGGACGCCGACATGGACCAGGCGGTCGATGCGCTGATCGGCGCCGGCTACGGCTCGGCCGGCGAGCGCTGCATGGCGGTGTCGGTCGCGGTGCCGGTCGGCAAGAAGACCGCCGACACTCTGGTGGAGAAACTGATCCCGCGCGTCGAGAGCCTCAAGATCGGCCCCTCGACCGATCCCCAGGCCGACTACGGCCCGATGGTGACCAGCGCTGCTCGACAAGGTGAAGGACTACGTCGATCACGGCGTCAAGGAAGGCGCCAAGCTCGTGGTCGACGGCCGCAACTTCAAGCTCCAGGGCTACGAGAACGGCAACTTCATCGGCGGCTGCCTGTTCGACGACGTCAAGCCGGACATGACGATCTACAAGGAGGAGATTTTCGGCCCGGTGCTCTCGGTGGTGCGCGCCAAGGATTACGAGGAAGCGGTGCGGCTGCCGTCGGAGCACGAATACGGCAACGGCGTCGCCATCTTCACCCGCGACGGCGACACCGCGCGCGACTTCACCAACCGCGTCCAGGTCGGCATGGTCGGCGTCAACTTCGCGATTCCGGTGCCGCTGGCCTACTACACCTTCGGCGGCTGGAAGCGTTCCGGCTTCGGCGACCTCAATCAGCACGGCCCGGATTCGATCCGCTTCTACACCAAGACCAAGACGGTGACCGCGCGCTGGCCGTCCGGCACCAAGGAAGGCGCCGAGTTCGTTATTCCGACGATGAGGTGATGTCCGACTTTGAACGCATGACGATTTGGGGCAGGCACGGCGCGAAAGCGGCCGCCGCTTTGCTCGTGCTCGCTGCGCTTGCCGGCTGCGCCAGCGCGCCGAAACCCGAACCGCCGCCGGTCGCGGCTGCGCCGCCGCCGGCGCCGCCGCGCGCCGACGCGCCGCCGATTGATCTCGCCGGACGCTGGCGGCTCACCGCGGCCGCGGGCGGTGCCTGCTTCATGACGTTCGGCGAGCGCGCCCGGCGCCGCCCAAGGCACCATCGCGCCCGAGGGCGGCTGTCCCGGCAATTTCTTCACCAGCCGCAAGTGGACCTTTGAGCACGACGCACTGATCGTTCGCGACCACAAGGGCCAGCCGCTGGCGCAGCTGTCCTTCGCTGGCGGCCATTTCGAAGGCCAGGACGACAAAGGCGGCACGCTGTCGCTGTCGCATTAAATCGTCGCGGAACAAACATCGCAGGGAGTGACATGGCCGAATATCAGCTCTACTGCTTCGCGCAATCCGGCAACGCCTATCGCGCCGCGCTGATGCTCAATCTGATCGGCGCCGACTGGCAGCCGGTGTTCGTCGACTTCTTCGGCAAAGGCGTGCAGCGCACGCCGGAATAGCGCGCCAACGTCAACGAAATGGGCGAAGTGCCGGTGCTCGTGCACGGCGCCAAAAAGCTCAGCCAGTCCGGCGTGATCCTGACCTATCTCGCCGAGCATTCCGAAAAATTCCAGCCGCGCGGCGAGGACGAGCGGCTCGAAGCGCTGCGCTGGATCATCTTCGACAACCAGAAGGTCAACGGCTTTCTCGGGCCGTATCGTTTCCTGCGCAATTTCGCCAAACCGCCGGCCATCCGGCGGTGATGGAATTCCTCAAGGGCCGCATCGACAACACGCTCGGCATTCTCGACAAGCGGCTCGCCGACCGGCCGTACATTCTCGGCGCGGAGCCGACCATCGCCGACCTGTCGCTGGTCGCCTACCTCTATTATCCGCCCGAAGAGTTCGGCTTCGACATTCCGGCCACGCACAAGAACATCGCCGCCTGGCTCGATCGCATCAAAGCGCTGCCCGGCTGGAAACATCCCTACGACCTGATGCCGGGCCATCCGCTGCCGCAATAGTCGCGGCGCCTTGACGTCATTGCGAGGAGCGAAGCGACGAAGCAATCCAGGGCTCTGAGCTGGATTGCTTCGCTCCGCTCGCAATGACGAATCCGACAGCGGAATATCGAGAGTCTTCGGCGGCGGCGGATGCACCGGCACAGGTGCGGCCGCGACAGGCGGCGTTGGTACTGCCGCAGGCGGCGGACTTGCGACCGGCGCGAGAGGTGGAGTCGGTGCCGGAGCCGCAGCGGGCGGCGCGGCCGGAGCAGGAACTCGGGGCCGGCGTTATCGAAGCTGTCGCTGGCGCCGGCTGTGCGACCGCCGCTGCCGGCTTGACCGCTGGAGCCGACGCTGGCGCGGCTGCCGTCGGGGCGGGCGTCGGCTGGGTTGCCGGCGTGGTAGCGGACACCGTCGGCTTGACCGCGGGCTTTGGCGGCGTCGGCGTCGAAGTTGCTGGCGTCGAAGAGGTCGCCTCGACTTTCGGCGGCGTGGTCGGCTCGGCTTTGGCTTCCGCGGGCTGCGGCTCCCGCGCCGGCTGCGATGGTTGCGGTTCGGGCTCATTGACGTATTTCGCCAACAACGCGCGGGCATTGGCGAGGAGCTTGCCGCCGTCGACCTTGTGCTCCTTCATGTCTTTCAGCCAAGCCTCGACCACAGGCTCGGTCGCTTTGCGCCAACGCGCGACGGCTTCGGGCAACAGCGTGGTGATCGGATCGCCGCGGCTGCCGACCATGTCGACCACGGCCGCGGCCTGCACGTCCCACATGGCGCCGGCGATGCTCGCCGCGGGTTGACCGGAATTGTTGTCGATGACGGTCTTGAGATCGCGCGGCAGCTTGTCGTAGGTCGCCTTGTTCATCGCCAGCACGAACGTTGTCGTACTCAGCGACAAATCGGCGAATTCGGTGTGGGTCTTGAGCAGATCATTGAGCTTGAACGTCGGCACCATGTCCCACGGATCGACGCAGCCGTCGACCACGTGCTGGGCGATCGCCAGCGGCAGCTGCGCGTTCGGCATCGGCACGGCGATCGCGCCGAGCCAATGCACCGCTTCGACGGCGAACTTGGTCTGCACGTGCAGCCGCAGGTCGCGGATCTCCTCGATGGTGTGGACCGGCCGGTTGGTGTGCAGCACGCCGCGGTCGGAGCAAGAGAAACAGATCGGATGCACCTCGCGGAATTCGTCCGCCAAGTTGGCATTGGCGTAATCCTGGACCGCCTTCGAGCTCACCAGCGCCCGGCGCGACGGCACGAACGGCAGCTCGAACGCCTCGATCTTCGGGAACCGCCCCGGCGTATTGCTCGGCTGCGCCCAAGCGAGATCGACGACGCCGTCGCGCGCCTGATCGAACAGATCGGCCGGCGCGCCGCCGAGCTGCATCGAGGGAAACAGATCGATGCGGATGCGGCCGCCCGACTGCGCCTCGACCTGGCGCGCCCACGGCGCCAAAAACTTGTCGTGCGCACTCGACACCGAGGAGAACGCATGATGCAGCTTGAGCGAAAATTGCGGCGCGTCGGCGAAGGCGAGGCGCATGACGGCCGGAGCCGCCACCGACGCCATGGTCGAGGCCAGGAAGGTGCGGCGCGCAACACGCATGCTTTGTCTCTCGCGGAAGCCTCTTAGAGCGAGCTCGACGATACGGCTCAATTGAGGCGCGACGGACGATCTTCGTTGTCGGCGGCCGGCACGATGCTGACCGGCGCGGCGGCGGCCTGCGGTGAGTCGGGCGCCGCCTCTGCCCTGCTCTCGCGCGTGCGCTGCTCGTAGCCGCGATAGGACAAATATCCGAACGGCAGGCTCCGAGATAAGCCAGCGTCCCCGCGGTGAGGATGATCCACGGATAAGCGATCAGCAGCGCGATGAACAGCACCACCACGACCACGGCCGGCCCGACCATTTCCGGCGGCACGCGGGTGCCGACGCGCTTGCCGGAAAACACCGGCAGCCGCGATACCATCAGCGACGCGATGGCAAGCGTGTAGACCAGCGTCAGCCAATTCAGCACGTCGGAACGCGGCAGGCCGAGCAAGGCCACATAGATCGGCAACAGCACCGTGATAGCGCCGGCCGGCGCCGGCACGCCGACGAAGAAATTGCTGGCCCAGGCCGGCTTGTCCGGATCGTCGACCATCACGTTGAAGCGCGCGAGGCGGAGCGCGGCGCAGATGGCGAACACCATCGCGGCGATCCAGCCCGCCGATTTCAGGGCGTGCAGGCCCCAGAAATAAAGGATCAGCGCCGGCGCGACGCCGAAATTGACGAAGTCGGCGAGGCTGTCGAGCTCGGCGCCGAAGCGCGAGGTGCCTTTGAGAAACCGCGCCAGGCGGCCGTCGATGCCGTCGAGAAACGCGGCGAACACGATGGCGGCGAGCGCCAGCACATAACGGTTCTCGAACGCCATGCGGATCGCGGTCAGGCCGGCGCAGAGCGCCAACAGCGTGATGACGTTCGGCACGAGCGTGCGCACCGGAATGCGGCGGAAGCGCCGCTTCGGCAAGCGCAGGCGTGGGCCGTCATAACGGGGCGGAGGCATGGACATGGCGCATTATAGCCGCTCCGGGCAGGCCCGGCCACGCGCCGCGACAATTCGGTTAACCCTTTATCAGGCCTTGCTTATCAAGCCTTGCGAAATGTCCGGCCCGCTTCGGCGGCCCGCAGGTCGGCGAGCACCGTCTCGCCGGCAATCGCCGTCTGCCCCTCGGCGACCAGCGCGCGCGTGCCCTCGGGCAGATAGACGTCCACCCGCGAGCCGAAGCGGATCATGCCGATGCGCGCCCCTGCGGCGACCGCCTCGCCCTCGCGAGCGAACGGCACGATGCGCCGCGCCACCAGGCCCGCGATCTGGATCACGGCGATGCGTTGGCCGGCGGCCGTGGCGATGACGAAGGCGTTGCGCTCGTTGTCCTCGCTCGCTTTGTCGAGATCGGCGCTGAGGAATTTGCCGGCGCGATAGACGATGCGTTCGATGCGCCCGGCCACCGGGCTGCGGTTCACGTGACAATCGAACACGCTCATGAAAACGGAAATGCGCGGCAGCGCCCGTTCACCAAGACCCAGCTCCTTCGGCGGTACCGCGTTGGCGATCTGGCTCAGCCGGCCGTCGGCCGGCGCCACGACGATGCCGTCGCGCACCGGCGTCACCCGCGGCGGATCGCGGAAGAAATACGCGCACCACAGCGTCGCCACCGTGCCGAGCCAGCCGAGCGGCGGCCAGAACCAGAACAGAAAGAGGCTCACCAGCGCGAAGCCGCCGATGAACGGATAGCCCTGCGGATGGATCGGCGCCAGTTGCGAGCGGATGGATTTGATGACGGACATCGCTACTCCGCCGCGTCCGCGGCCGGTATGAGCTCGACTTGCGACTCCGCGTCGTCCGACATTTCCGGCGGATTGCGATTGGGCGCCGTGCCATCGTCGCCGACCTCGGCCAACAGCTCGCGGGCCTTTGCCGCCTCGCGCTGCCGGTTCCACATGCTGGCATAGAGGCCGCCGTGGGCGAGCAGCTCCTGGTGCGTGCCGCGTTCGACGATGACGCCGTCGTCGAGCACCAAAATCATGTCGGCGCCGACGATGGTCGACAGCCGATGCGCGATGACCAGCGTGGTGCGGCCGCGGGCGACGCGGTCGAGCTCGTCCTGGATGTCCCTCTCGGTGTGGCTGTCGAGCGCCGAGGTCGCTTCGTCGAGCAACAGGATCGGCGGGCCTTTGAGGATGGTGCGGGCGATGGCGACGCGTTGCTTCTCGCCGCCGGACAGTTTCAGGCCGCGCTCGCCCACCTCGGTCTCGTAACCCTTGGGCGAGCGCCGAATGAAATCGTCGATCTGCGCCTGGCGCGCCGCCTCTTCGACCTCGGTGTCGCTGGCATCCCAGCGGCCGTAGCGGATGTTGTAGCGGATGGTGTCGTTGAACAGCACGGTGTCCTGCGGCACCATGCCGATCGCGGCGCGCAGCGAAATCTGCGTCACGTCGCGGATGTCCTGGCCGTCGATCAGGATGCGGCCGGAGGTGACTTCGTAGAAGCGGAAGAGGAGCCGCGAAATCGTCGACTTGCCGGCGCCCGACGGCCCGACGATGGCGACCGTATGGCCCGGCAGCCACATCGAAGCTCACGCCTTTGAGGATCGGCCGTGCCGGCTCATAGGCGAACGAGACGTTGTCGAAGCGGATGGTGCCGGCGTGCACTTGCAGCGGCTTGGCGCCCGGTCTGTCCTCGATCTCGGGCTTGCGCGAGAGCATCGAGAACATGATCTCGATGTCGATCACCGCCTGCTTGATCTCGCGATAGACCATGCCCATGAAATTGAGCGGCTGGTAGAGCTGGATCATCATGGCGTTGATCATGACGAAATCGCCGACGGTGTTGGTGCCGCGCTGGATGCCGTAGGCGCACAGCACCATGGTGGCGGCGAGGCCGAGGGTGAACACCGCCGCCTGTCCGGCATTGAGCACGGCGAGCGAGACGTAAGCCTTGACGCTCGCCTCCTCGTAGCGCGCCATCGAGCGGTCGTAGCGCTGGCCCTCGCGCGTCTCGGCGGAGAAATATTTCACCGTCTCGTAGTTGAGCAGCGAATCGATCGCCTTGGCGTTGGCGTCGGTGTCGCTCGAATTCATCTCGCGGCGGATGTTGATGCGCCATTCGGTGGCGAGATAGGTGAACCACATATAGAGCGCGACCGTGATCGTGATGACGACGACGTAGCGCCAATCGAAGTGGAACAGCAGCACGGCGACGATCAGGACCAGCTCGACGATGGTCGGCGCCAGCTGCAAGAGCACCATGCGCACGATTGTCTCGATGGCGTTGCGGCCGCGTTCGAGAACGCGGGTGAGCCCGCCGGTCTTGCGCTCGAGATGAAAGCGCAACGACAGCATGTGCATATGGTCGAAGGTGAGCATGGCCAGGCGGCGCACCGCGTTCATCGCCACTTTGGCGAAAATGCCGTCGCGCAATTGCGTCAGCGCCGCCATCAGGATGCGCATGCCGCCATAGGCCAACGTCATCATCACCGGCGTCGCCAGCGCCCAGGCGATGACGTTGTCGGGCCCGAGCGGCGCGGTGCCGTGGCCGGCCAGCGCATCGGTCGCCCATTTGAAGGTGAACGGCACCGCGACGGTGGCGAGCTTGGCGACGAACAGCAGCACCGTTGCCAAGATCACCCGGTTCTTCAGGTCGCGCCGGTTCGCCGGCCAGATATAGGGCCACAAGTGGGCGAGCGTGCGAAGCATGGCGCCGCCGTCCGCGGTCACCTCGCGCCTGGACGCCGGCATTGGTTGTTGGAAGTCTCTCATCGAAGCCCGGGCCTGGACCGGCCGCGCGGGCCGCCTCCACACGTGTTTTCCGTCATATAGAGTGTTTTGCCGCGCTCTGCACTGGAAGCGGCTCCCAAGCGCTTGCGGCGCGGACGAATTGACGCCACATAGTCCTTTTAGTGAGAAGTGACTCCATGAGCAAAATCAATGCGCTGTGCGTCTATTGCGGATCGAGTCCGGGGACCGATCCGGCCTTTGTCGATACCGCGCGCAGCTTCGGTAAAATCCTCGCCGAAAACGAAATCCGGCTGGTCTATGGCGGCGGCTCAACCGGCCTGATGGGCGCGGTCGCCGAAGCCGTGCTTAAAAACGGCGGCGACGTGACCGGCATCATCCCCGAATTTTTGACCAACCGCGAACACCCGCGGCGGCTCGCCCAAGAGCTGATCGTCACCCGCGACATGCACGAGCGCAAACGCAAGATGTTCGAGCGCGCCGACGGCTTCGTCGCCCTGCCGGGCGGTATCGGCACGCTGGAAGAGCTGGTCGAGCAGCTCACCTGGGCGCAGCTCGGCCGCCACAAGAAGCCGATCCTGCTCGCCAACATCAAAGGCTATTGGGATCCGCTGCTGACGCTGATCGATCATATGCGGGCGCAGGAATTTCTTCCGGCGATGCCGCGGGTGGATTGTCTGGTCGCCGACAGGGTCGAAGACATTCTGCCGAAACTGCGCGACGCCGCCCGCGACGTGACCGAAGCTGAAAAGACGATGGCGGTCCCGGCCGAGCGGATGTGAGCGGCGCTACTTCGCGTCCTTCAAAAACGTCACTGCCTCGATGCGGTTGCCGTCCCAATCGCGGACGAAGGCGGCGTAGTAGTGCGGCGAATATTCATGCCGCATGCCGGGCGCGCCGTCCGAGTGCGCGCCGGCGGCAAGAGCCGCGGCGTGAAACGCATCGACCGCCTTGGTATCGGGCGCGCGCAGCGCGATGTGGGCGCCGGCGTCCTCGGGCAGCGGCTTTTGCTGGGCGCGCTCGTTGATCCAGAATTCCGGATAGGTCTTGCCGAAGCCGACGGTTTTCGGCGACGCGCGCACCGGCGTCATGCCGAGCGGCGCCAGCAAGGCTTCATAGAACCGCGCCGAAGCCTTGATGTCGCGCACGGCGATAGAGATGTGGTCGATCATGGCGGCTCCTCTATTTTCCCCTCCCCCGCAAGCGGGGGAGGGTTTTAAACTCACGCCGGCGCGCCCGATTTCACCAGCTTGTAGATGATGGAATCCATCAGTGCCTGAAATGAGGCATCGATGATGTTGGGCGACACGCCGATCGTGGTCCAGTGCTCGCCGCTTTCGTCGGCGCTCTCGATCAGAACACGGGTAACGGCTTCGGTGCCGGCATTGAGGATACGCACGCGGTAATCAGTGAGCTCGAGGCCGGTGATGAAACTCTGGTATTTGCCGAGGTCCTTGCGCAGCGCCAGATCGAGCGCATTGACCGGGCCGATGCCTTCGGACACCGATATCAAAGTGTCGTCGCCGACTTTGATCTTGACCACGGCTTGGCTCACGGTCACCCGCTCGCCTTTGGCGTTGACGCGGTGCTCGATATTGACGTCGAATTTCTCCACCTCGAAGTAATGCGGCACCTTGCCGAGCATGCGGCGGGCCAAAAGCTCGAACGACGCGTCGGCGGCCTCATAGGCGTAGCCGATCGCCTCGCGGTCCTTGACCTCGTCGAGCAGGCGGATGACGCGCGGATCGTCCTTGTCGACCGCTAGCCCGATGCGCTCGAGCTCGGCGAGCACGTTGGAGCGGCCGGACTGATCGGAGACCAATAGCTTGCGCCGGTTGCCGACCGTTTCCGGCGCGACGTGCTCGTAGGTCGCCGGCTCCTTCATGATCGCGGAGGCATGAATGCCGGCCTTGGTGGCGAATGCGCTCTCGCCGACATAAGGCGCGTGGCGGTCGGGCGCGCGGTTGAGCATCTCGTCAAGCGTATGCGAGACATGGGCGAGGGTTTGGAGTTTTTCGTTCGGCACACCGATGTCGAAGTGTTGCGAGAACTCCGGTTTCAGTTTCAGCGTCGGAATGATCGAGACCAGATTGGCGTTGCCGCAACGCTCGCCGAGCCCGTTGAGCGTGCCCTGGATCTGGCGCGCGCCGGCGCGCACCGCGGCGAACGAATTCGCCACCGCCTGCTCGGTGTCATTATGGGCATGGATGCCGACATGGTCGCCCGGGATCGCTTTGCAAACTTCGCCGACGATCTTTTCCACCTCGTGCGGCAGCGTGCCGCCGTTGGTGTCGCACAGCACGACCCAGCGCGCGCCTTCGTCGTAGGCCGCCTTGGCGCTGGCCAGTGCATAAGCGGGATTGGCCTTATAGCCGTCGAAGAAATGCTCGCAGTCGAGCAGCACCTCGCGGCCGTTGGCTTTGGCGGCGCGCACGCTGTCGCGGATCGAGGCCAGCATCTCGTCCTCGGTCGTCTCCAGCGCGACACGCACGTGATAGTCCCAGGATTTTGCCACGAAGCAGATGGCGTCGGCCTGCGCATCGAGCAGCGCGACCAGGCCGGGATCGTTCGATACCGAACGGCCGGGCCGCCGCGTCATGCCGAAAGCGGTGAGACAGGCGCGCAGCGGCCGCTTCTCGGCGAAGAAATTGGTGTCGGTCGGATTGGCGCCGGGATAGCCGGCCTCGACGTAATCGACGCCGAGATCGTCGAGCATGCGGGCGATGACGAGCTTGTCGGCCAGCGTGAAATCGACGCCGTTGCTCTGCGCGCCGTCGCGCAGCGTGGTGTCGAACAGATAAAGGCGTTCACGCGGCATGATGCGTCCTCACCACAGATAATAGTTGGACGCCAATGCCACCGCGATCACGATGGCGATGAGCGCAATCACGACGTGGTGGGTGCGCATGCCGAAAAATGACGAGTTTTGGGGTGCCGAGCCTTTGGGTGCCATGCTGCTAACCGCGATAGAGCCGATAGACGGTAAAAAATGAGATGGCGACCGCAGCCGCGATCACCGCGTATTTCAAGATCAGATAGTAAAGCCAGTGGCGCGGGAACGGCGTGTCGGGACGTTTCATGGCGCGTTTCCCTTCGCTGCGAGCGGTTTGGTCATCGTGGTGTTGGCGAGCCACTCGCCGGCGCGCAATACGGTGTTGCGGCTCTTGGCGATATAACCGCGCTTTTCGAAAAAGCCGCTCGCCGTGTCGCTCGCCTCGACGGCGACTTCCTGGGCGCCGCGGGCGGCGGCCAGTTTCTCCAGCGCATCGCAGAGCATGGAGCCGGCGCCCTGCCCGGCCGCCGCCGGATGCACATAGAGCATGTCGATACGCGTATTGTCGGCGAGCGAAGCAAAACCGACCGGAGAGCCCGCAAACGTCGCAACCAGCGTCAGCTCAGCGGCAAGTTTCGCGCCGAACGCGTCCAGATCATCGGCAGTCTCCGCCCAGGCCTCCTGCTGCGCCTCGCTGTAATCCTCCGCCGTCAGCTCCTCGATGCTGGCGCGGAAGATCTCGGCCAGCAACGGCACGTCGTCCGGCAGCATCGGGCGCATGGCAAGTTTTGGTTCGGGATGGGCGATCATCGGGCGATCTCCCAGGTGGTGCCGTCTTTGCCGTCCTTCAGGACAACACCCATCTTCGCGAGTTCGTCGCGAATGCGGTCGGATTCAGCAAAGTTTTTCGCCAAACGAGCGGAGTTGCGGGCAGCCACCAAACCATCAATCCTGGATTTAAGCTCGGGTGAAATCTCGGAAAAAGCCTGCTTTCTCATCCAATCTTTGTCGTAGTTCGCGATATCTATACCCAAGAAATTCAAGCACGCAGCAAGTTGCTCGGCGGCATTAAAGTCCAATTCTTCCAGCATCGCTCCTGGACGGCTCATTCTCCCCGCCAACTCGAAGGCTCCATCTCGGGAAGCCTTCAGAAGCCTGTGCAGTTCCGCAATCGCTCGCGGCGTATTTAGGTCGTCATACATAGCTTCAAGAAATTCGCGGGAGGGCTTTGCGTTAGACCCCGGATATGCAAATGCGGAAAACATATTCAGAGCAACCGCAGCCTGCTCCAGAGCATGAAGTGTGAAATCCAAAGGCTGGCGGTAGTGCGTCATTAGCATCGCCAATCGAATTACATCACCTGGCCACCTAAAATCCTGCCAACCATTCAACAGCTCATGAATTGTCACAAAATTCCCGAGCGACTTCGACATCTTCTCGCCTTCGACCTGCAAGAAGCCGTTGTGCATCCAGTAATTCGCCATCACCGGCGTATGGAAGGCGCAGCGCGATTGGGCGATTTCGTTTTCGTGGTGCGGGAAGACGAGATCGATGCCGCCGCCGTGGATGTCGAACGTTTCGCCGAGATGCTTCCATGACATCGCCGAGCATTCGATGTGCCAGCCCGGCCGGCCCGGCGTCTTGATGCCGGCCGGCGACGGCCAGGACGGCTCGCCGGGTTTCGACGGCTTCCACAGCACGAAATCCATGGCGTCGCGTTTGTAGGGCGCGACTTCGATGCGGGCGCCGGCAATCATCTCGTCGAGCGGCCGCTTCGACAACTTGCCGTAATCCGGCATCGACGGCACGCTGAACAGCACGTTGTCTTCGGCGACGTAGGCGTTGCCGGACGCGACCAACCGATCGATCAGCGTGCGCATTTCCGCAATGTGGTCTGTGGCGCGCGGCTCTACGGTCGGCGGCAGGCAGCCGAGCGCGGCGACATCCTCATGGAATTGCCGGTCGGTTTTCTCGGTGACCTTGCGGATCGCTTCGTTCAGCTGCAGGTCCGGATATTCCTCCGCCGCGCGCGCGTTGATCTTGTCGTCAACGTCGGTGATGTTGCGCACATAGGTGACGTGCGTCTCGCCGTAAATGTGCCGCAACAGGCGGAACAGCACGTCGAACACGATCACCGGCCGCGCATTGCCGATATGGGCGAAGTCGTAGACCGTCGGCCCGCACACATACACGCGCACATTGGCCGGATCGAGCGGCTTGAAAACGCGCTTTTCGCGCGTGAGCGTATCGTAGAGTTTCAGGTCCATCGCATCGAATCGCATTATACGCCTGCAGCCTGCTGGCCGGGCGTCTGTCGGTCTCGATGATGAGAAAAGACGGCCGCAGCCAGCGTTGTCGCTAGCTCATAATCTCCGGGCAGATGCCGCAGATGAGGCCGTTCATGGCCGGCACAATGGTCGAGGACGGGTTTTGCGTCAAGGCGCCCCCGGTCGGCGGCGCGACCGCGCTCAGTTAACGCAAGCTTAACCCGGCCGTCGCATTGTCCGTGCTGGGACCCGAATTCGCGGGCGTTTTGGCCCGTTTGGGGGGATTTTATGCGTTTCGTGATCGCCGCAGCGCTAACCGCCGTGCTCTTCGGCGCGGCTACCGCGAAGGCGGAAAAGCGCATCTTCATCATTGCCAACAATGCCGACGGCTACGGCGTCGACCGCTGCCTCGCCTCCGGCGCGGAATGCGGCACGACGGTTGCAAATTCGTACTGCAAGTCGCGCGACTATGCGCAGGCGCTGTCGTTCAGCAAAGTCGACCGCGACGACATCACCGGTGCCATTCCGGCCAGCGGCCCGGGCTCATGCAGCGGCGGAACGTGCGACAACTTCGTCGCTATCGTCTGCACGCGCTAAAAGTCAGCGAATAGCGAAGTAGCGAATGGCGAATTGAGAGCTCGCCACCATTCCCTATTCGCCACTCGCCATTCGCGCGTCTTCTTAAAGTTCCTTGCCGAGCGCGTGGTCGATCGAGAAGCGTCCGGCGCCCTTAATCAAAAACACCAGCGCGACGACACCGATCAATATCGGATATTCCATCCCGCCCTGAGACCAGAAAAATCCTTTGGCGGACGTGGACCACACCGCATTCATCATGAAGATCAGGATCGCGGCGGCGGCAAAGCGCGTCAGGAATCCGAACGCCAGCATGAGGCCGCCCAAGGATTCCGTTAGCGCCACCAATGCCACCCAGAATGCCGCCGGGTGCCAGCCAACTTTGTCGAAAATCTCGGTGAACTTTTCGAAGCCCAGGCCGCCGAACCAGCCGAACAGTTTTTGGCAGCCGTGCGGAAACAGTATCAATCCCATGGTCAGCCGCAAAAGCGGCAGCGCGATCGGATCGAATGCGGCATAGATACCGCTGAATGCCGGAACATACGGACGCGGTGCTGTCATATCGGCCATTGATCATCCCCCCAATGCGGCGCTCACGATCGGGCACCTGCGTGTTCAACCCTATCACCGACACCAACACCGCACGAGTGCCTGTATTCATCGGTGACCGGTGGGAGCCCGCCCAAGGTCGTTGCGTGGGACCATAAGTTCGGCCATGTTTCCGCCATGGCACGGAGCAGCAAAGCCTCGTACGGAAACGCCGCATCCGGCAGGCGGGCGAGCGCAGGCGATGTCGCCGACGATGCGGCGCCCGAGGCTACGATTGCCAGCGAGCAGGCGCCGCTAAAGCTCGAAAAATTCCTGCCCTACCAGCTCAACGTCGTGACGAGCCTCGTCTCGCTGGCGCTGTCGCGGGTCTATGCGCGGCGCTACGGCATCGGCGTTCCGGAATGGCGGGTGCTGGTGACGCTCGGCCAGTACGGCGTCATGACCGGCAAGGCGATCGGCGCCCACACCCATATGCACAAGACCAAGGTCTCGCGTGCGGTCGCGCTCATGGAACAACGCAAGCTTTTGGTGCGGCGCGCCAACCGCGCCGACATGCGCGAATCCTTTCTCTCGCTCACGGCGGCGGGACGCACGATGTATGAAGAAGTGGCGCCGCACGCGCTCGACTTTACCAAAAGGCTTACGGAAATCCTGACGCCTGCCGATCGCGAAGCGTTCGATCGCGCGCTCAAGCAGCTCACCGAGCGTTCCGCAGAACTGGTTGCCGAGTTGGCGAACGAGACCGACGATTTCGACCACGACGATTTGGAGGACTTGTGAAACTCTATTCCTACTTCCGCTCGTCAGCGGCGTATCGCGTGCGCATCGCGCTCAATCTCAAGGGCATCGCCTACGAGACGGCGTCGGTTCACCTGATCAAGGACGGCGGCCACAACAAGCGGCCGGAATTCCGCGCCGTCAATCCGCAGATGCGCGTGCCGGCACTGGTCACGCCGGGCGGCGATACGCTGATCCAATCGCTTGCCATCATCGAATATCTCGACGAGACGCAGCCCGAGCCGCCGCTGTTGCCCAAGGATCCGATTACCCGCGCCAAGGTGCGCGCGCTCGCCGACCTGATCGCCTGCGACATCCATCCGCTCAACAATACCAGCCCGCTGCGCTACCTGAAGAACGAGTTGCACCAGGAGCAGAGCGCGATCGATGCCTGGTACCATCATTGGGTACTGTCAGGCTTCGAAGCGCTCGAAGCGCTGCTCGAGCCCGGGCCTTACGCGTACGGCAAACAGGTGACGATCGCCGACATCTGCCTGGTGCCGCAGGTCAACAATGCGCGGCGGCTGAAGGTGCCGCTGGACAAGTTTCCCAAGATCGTCGCCGTCGATGCCGCCTGCCTGGCGCTGCCGGCCTTCGACCGGGCGCGGCCCGAGAACCAGCCGGATGCGGAATGACTCTCTTTCCCCTCCCCACCCGGGGCGCGCACAAGCGCGCCCCGGGTGGGGAGGGAATCACACTTTAGTCACCATTACGGGGCTTGATCCGCCCCACTCGGGGGCGAGTGACGGGGTCCATGTTCACTAGATTGCTGCGCAGTAGATTGCTGTACAGTTTTGGCCCCACCACGCTCGGTATGGTGGCGCTTGCCGCTTCCGCGGCCGCCCAGGGCGCGCCGAACCAACCGGCGTCGAACCCGGCCTGCGTGCGGCTCGAAAGCCAGCTCGCCGCCATCAACTCGGGTTCGACCGACCCGACCCGCGCCGACCAGGTCAAGCGCGCCGAAGACGCCGTCGCCAAGCAGCAGGCCGACCTCGATCGCACGCTGGCGCAAGCGCACAAGCAGGGCTGCGAGGGCCAAGGGTTCCTGTCGCTGTTCTCTAGCCTTGTGCCGCAATGCGGGCCGATCAACTCGCAGGTCCAGCAGATGCGCGGCAATCTCGATCGCGCCACCACCGATCTCGAGCAGCTCAAGAGCGGCACCGGCAGCCAGGACAGCCAGCGCCGCGCGCTGATCGGACAGTTGGCGCAGAACAATTGCGGCGCGCAATACACCGCCGCTGCCAACGAGGCCGGCCCCACGGGCTTCTTCGACAGGCTGTTCGGTGGCGGAGGGGGTGGTGGGGGCGGCGGCACCATTCTCAATCCCGCCGGCGACGGCTTGCCGGCCGGCACCTTTCAGACGGTCTGCGTGCGCACCTGCGACGGCTACTATTTCCCGATCTCGTACTCGACGATGTCGAGCCGCTTCTCCGACGACGAGCGCTCGTGCCAGCGCCTGTGCCCCGCGGCCGAAGTCGCGCTCTACAGCTATCGCAATCCCGGCGAGGGCATGGAGCAGGCAGTGTCGGTGAGCGGTCAGCTTTATACGGCGCTGCCGAACGCGTTCCACTATCGCAAGGAGTTCACGGCGGCCTGCTCGTGCCGCAAGCCGGGACAGAGCTGGGGCGACGCGCTCAAGGACGCCGATGATTCTACGACGCTGCAAGGCGGCGACATCGTCGTCACCGACCAGACCGCGAAGACCCTGTCGCAAGCGCCGCAGCCCAAGCCGGTCAAAGGCGCGCCGGCTCCGGCCGCCGCTCAGCCTGTCGCCGGCACAACAACACCTGCAACAACACCTGCGCCGACACCGACATCCGCGCAACCGGCGAACGTCTCCGACACCGATCCTGCCAAGAAAACCGTGCGGACCGTCGGCCCGCCGTTCGTGTCGCGGTAGGGATCAAAAATCCGCCGCGCCCGCTTTCGCCATGGCAGCGCCTTTCACCAGCGTGCGGTCGGGTTCCGGCAGTGACTGGCCTGAGTCGTGGAACCGGTTGACGATCGGATAGCGGCGGTCGCGGCCGAAATTCTTCAACGTCACCTTTACGCCCGGCGCCGCCTGGCGGCGCTTGTATTCGGCGAGATAGAGCATGCGCTCCACCTTCACCACGGTGTCGCGGTCGAAGCCGGCAGCGACGATGGTTGCGGTCGGTTCCTCGCGCTCGACGAGACGCTCGAGAATCTGATCGAGGATGTCGTAGGGCGGCAGCGTATCCTGGTCGGTCTGGTTTTCGCGCAATTCCGCGCTCGGCGCTCGCGTGATGACGTTGTCCGGGATGACCGCCCCGCTCGGCCCGAGCGCACCGTCCGGCTTCCAGCGATTGCGCAGCCGCGCCAGGCGAAAAACCTCGGTCTTGTAGAGGTCCTTGATCGGATTGAAGCCGCCGTTCATGTCGCCGTAGAGCGTGGCGTAGCCGACCGACATTTCCGACTTGTTGCCGGTGGTCACCACCATGGCGCCGAATTTGTTGGAGATCGCCATCAGGATGGTGCCGCGGGCGCGCGCCTGCAAATTCTCCTCGGTGACGTCGCGCGGCGCGCCGGCAAAGACGCCGGCGAGCGCCGCTTCGAGCCCCGCCACCGCGCTCTCGATCGGCACGATCGCGTAATTCACGCCGAGCGTTTTGGCGATGGTCGCGGCGTCGTCAAGCGAGTCCTTGGACGTATAACGGTACGGCAGCATCACGCAGCGCACCCGGTCGGGGCCGAGCGCATCCGTCGCCATCGCCGCGCACAGTGCCGAATTGATGCCGCCGGAGAGGCCGAGCACGACGCCCTTGAAGCGGTTCTTGTCGACATAGTCGCGCAGTCCGAGCACGCAGGCGGTGTAATCGGCCTGCTCGGCATCTTCGCCCGGGGCAAGCGGCCCTTGCGTGCAGCGCCACGTTCCGTTGGTCCGCGACCATTGCGTCGTCACCACGGTCTCGCGGAACGCCGGCAAATGAAATGCGATCGAGCGGTCGGCGTTGAGCGCGAAAGAAGCGCCGTCGAACACCAGCTCATCCTGGCCGCCGACCTGATTGATGTAGACGAGCGGCAGGCCGGACTCGGTGACGCGGGCGACCGCGACGTTGAGGCGGACGTCACTCTTGTTGTGCCAATACGGCGAGCCGTTCGGCACGATGAGGATTTCGCCGCCGCTTTCGGCCAAGGTCTCGACCACGTTCTCGTAGTCGCCCCAGTCGGTCCAGGTGTCCTCGCAGACCGGCAGGCCGAGCCGCACGCCGCGGAAGTTTACGGGGCCGGGCACCGGCCCCGGCGCGAACACGCGCTTCTCGTCGAACACGCCGTAATTCGGCAGGTTGACCTTGAAACGGACGGTCTCGATCCGGCCGCCGCCGAGAAGCGCATAGGCGTTGTAGAGCTTGCCGTCCTCGACCCAGGGCGTGCCGATAAGCACCGCGGGACCGCCATCACCGGTTTCGCGCGCCAACGTCTCGACGGCGGCGCGGCAAGCCGCCTGGAACGCCGGCTTGAGCACCAGATCCTCCGGCGGGTAGCCGGCGATGAACAGTTCGGAAAACGCGATGACGTCGGCGTTGTCTTTGGCGGCTATCGCCCGCGCGGCGCGGGCGCGCTCAAGATTGCCGGTGACGTCGCCCACGATCGGGTTGAGCTGCGCGACGGCAATGGCAAGACGATCGGCGGGGCGGTCGTTCATGGCGATGGTCTAGCGCTGGACTGTTGGTCGCGGCAACCCTCGTTGCGCCGTTACATCCCCGCCACCGCTGGCAGCGGTTTCGGCTTGCCTTGACGCTCGGATTTGAGCAGGTCGGCGAGCAGGAAGGCGAGATCGAGCGACTGCTCGGCGTTCAGCCGCGGATCGCAGACCGTGTGATAGCGGTCGTTCAAATCCTCGTCGCTGATGGCACGCGCGCCGCCGGTGCATTCGGTGACGTTCTGTCCGGTCATTTCCAGATGCACGCCGCCGGCAATGGTGCCTTCGGCGGCATGAACTTGAAAAAACGTCCGCGTTTCTTTGAGGATCTGGTCGAACGGCCGGGTCTTGTAGCCGGTGACCGAGGTGATCGTGTTGCCGTGCATCGGATCGCACGACCAAACCACGTTGCGGCCCTCGCGTTTGACCGCACGCACCAAGGGCGGCAACAGATCGGCGGATTTGTCGGCGCCGACGCGGCAGATCAAGGTCAGCCGGCCGGGCTCGTTGTCCGGGTCGAGGATGTCCATGATGCGCAGCAGCTCGTCCGGCTTCTGCGACGGCCCGGTCTTCAGGCCGAGCGGATTTTTGATGCCGCGGCAATATTCGACATGGGCGTGATCGGTCTGGCGGGTGCGGTCGCCGATCCACACCATGTGGCCCGACGTGCAGTACCAATCGCCGGTCGTCGAATCGACGCGGGTGAACGCCTGCTCGTAGCCGAGCAACAGCGCCTCGTGGCTGGTGAAGAAATCCGTCGTGCGCATTTCCGGGTGCACTTCGGGATCGATGCCGCAGGCGCGCATGAAATTGAGCGCCTCGGTGAGATGGCCGGCGAGTTCCTGGTAGCGCTTCGATTGCGGTGAGTCCTTGACGAAGCTCAGCATCCATTGATGGGCATTCGACAGATTGGCGTAGCCGCCTGTGGCGAAGGCGCGCAGCAGATTGAGCGTCGCCGCCGATTGCCGATAGGCTTCCAATTGCCGGC
This sequence comes from uncultured Alphaproteobacteria bacterium, assembly GCA_963821175.1. Lineage (GTDB taxonomy): Bacteria > Pseudomonadota > Alphaproteobacteria > Rhizobiales > Xanthobacteraceae > BOG-931. The sequence goes on along the minus strand of CAWGCU010000017.1, from coordinate 11,692 downwards.
GCGGATCAGGCGTGCGCGACTCGGGCGAAAACTCGGTGCCGTTGATGATGTCGCCGCGATAGACCGGCAGCTCGACGCCGCCACGCTTTTCCGTGGGCGAGGTGCGCGGCTTGGCGAATTGGCCGGCGATGCGGCCGACCTTCACCACCGGCTCGGCCGCGGCGTAGGTCAACACCACCGCCATCTGCAAGAACAGCCGGAAGAAATCGCGAATGTTGTTGGCGCCATGCTCGGCAAAGCTCTCCGCGCAATCGCCGCCTTGCAGCAGAAACATGTCGCCCGACGCCACCTGCGCCAGCGCCTTTTTCAGATTGCGCGCCTCGCCGGCAAAAACCAGCGGCGGGTAAGTCGCAAGCTGAGCTTCGACGTCGCCAAGCGCCTTTTGGTCCGGATAATCCGGCATCTGCAATCGCGGTTTTGAGCGCCAGGAGTCCGGGCTCCACTTCGCCATGTTCGAACGCGTAGACATCGCACTATCTCCATGTCCCGCCACCCTGACAGTCAGCAGACCCGGTGACAGTCAACAAATTTGCGGTGTTATACACGGCGCCGTGGGCCAGCGACACCCCGCCGATTTCGCTTGAAAAATCAGCCTATTCCGCGGCTTGCCGGGCGTAGGTCGCGCTTCGCGTCCGCATCGTCACCAGCTCCTCGGCGATGGTCGGATGCAGCGCCATGGTGGCGTCGAAATCGGCCTTGGTCGCCCGCATTTTTATGGCGACGGCGGCGAGCTGCACCATCTCGGCGGCGCCCTCGCCGACGATGTGACAGCCGACCACCCGGTCGGTCTCACCGTCGACGATCAGTTTCAGCAGCACCGTGGTGTCGCGGCCGGACAGCGTCGCCTTGAGCGGCCGGAACATGGATTTGTAGACGTCGGTTTGCGCGAGTTTTGCCCGCGCCTCGGCCTCGGTGAGGCCGACGGCGCCGACCTCGGGCTCGGAGAACACCGCGGTCGGCACATTGGCGTGATCGACGATGGTGGACTTGCCGCCGAACACGGTGTCGGCGAAGGCATGGCCTTCGCGGATCGCGACCGGCGTCAGATTGATCCGGTTGGTGACATCGCCGACGGCATAAACGTTCGGCGCCGTGGTGCGCGAATATTCGTCGACGGCGATGCCGCCGTTCTTCGCGATCTCGACGCCGGCTTCTTTCAGTCCGAGCTTGGCGACGTTCGGCACGCGGCCGGTGGCGAACATCACTTTGTCGGCGGGAATGTGATTGCCGCCCGAAAGCTGCACCGAATAATGCGTGCCGGACTGCTCGATCGCCGCGATGGTGCAGCCGGTGACCACCCTGATGCCGTGCTTCTCCATGTCCTTGCGCAGGTGTTGGCGCACGTCGTCGTCAAACCCGCGCAAAATGTTTTCGCCGCGATAGACCAGCGTCACGTGCGCGCCGAGGCCGGCAAAAATGCCGGCGAATTCGACCGCGATATAGCCGCCGCCCTGGATCACCACGCGGCGCGGCAATTCCGGCAGATGGAACGCCTCGTTGGACGAGATGGCGTGCTCGATGCCGGGGATTTTGTCGCCGTAGCTTGGCGTTCCGCCGGTTGAGATCAAAACATGCGCGGCCTTGACGCGATCGCCGTTCGCCACCTGCACGGTGTGGGCATCGAGCAGCGTGGCGCGGTTCTTGACGACTTTGACGCCGGACTTCGCCAGGAGCGAGCCGTAGGCCGCCTCCAGCCGCGCGATCTCCTTGTCCTTGTTGGCGATCAGCGTCGGCCAGTCGAACGTGGCATGCGGCACGGTCCAGCCGAAGCCGGCGGCATCCTCGAATTCGCCGTGAAAGCGCGCGGCATAGACCAGAAGTTTTTTCGGCACGCAGCCGCGGATCACGCAGGTGCCGCCGAGGCGATATTCCTCCGCCAGCATGACGCGGGCGCCGTGCTGCGCGGCAATGCGCGCGGCGCGCACGCCGCCCGAACCGCCGCCGATGACGAACAGATCGACGTCGAAATCCGACATGCTACATATCGTGTCCGCGCTTCTTCATTTCGGCGCGTAACTTGCTCATGACTTCAATGGAAAGATTGTCGCCCCAGCTGCCCGCATAGGACATGCTTTCGTCGATTGCTTTCGGCTCGTCAGCCAGCATTTTCTGACCGACCGACGATTGGTAGAAGGCGAGAATCTGCTTGAGTTCCGCCTCGGTGAAATGGCTCGCATAAAAGCGCGCGGTCGCGTCCACGATCTCCTGCCCGCGGGGCTGAAAGTCCTTGTCGATTTGGGCTGAGATGTCGCCGATGTCCTTGGCCCACATCGGGTTGGTCTGAATGACCGAATCCGAGGTCTTCTTGACCACGCCGTGGACCAGCGGGGCGAACATGGCTTTCACGCCCTTGATCTCGACGATCTGCTTGGCGAGCGCAAACTGAGCCGGCGAAACTTGCGGCGGCTGGGCCACCCCCTGGGACTTCGCTGTCCCGGCCAGACCGATCGCGGCCAGCGCAATCAGTGCCGCCATAGCTACTTTCCGCAACATGACGTGACGCAGTGAAAGACGGGCAATCATAGGCGCACTCCCTCCGTGCTTTAAAGATTAGGGCCGCTCGATGAGGCGCACCCCGTCTGGACCGGCGACAATAGCAGTCCGCGCCAGACCGATGAATAAGCCATGTTCCATGACCCCCGGGACCGCAGAAAGCCGCGCCGCCAGGGTTTGGGGGTCGCCGATGCGCTGCAATTGGGCGTCAAGCAGCCAGTGCCCGCCATCCGTGACGAAAGCATGGCCGTTTGCCGCCTTGCGGATAGGCGCCGCGCCCGGGCAGCCCGCCGCCGCAGTCGCGGCCTCGACCGCGCGCCGGGTCGCCGCCGCGCCAAAGGGCGCGATTTCGACCGGTAGCGGGAAACGGCCGAGCATTGAGACCCATTTCGATTGATCGGCGATCACCAGCATTTTGGCCGACGCCGCGGCGACGATCTTCTCGCGCAACAGCGCGCCGCCGCCGCCCTTGATCAGCGTCAAATCCGGGGCGATCTCGTCGGCGCCGTCGATGGTCAAATCGAGTTCGGGCGTCTCGTCCAGGGTGGTCAGTGGGATGCCGAGCCGCTCGGCCTGGGCACGGGTTGCTTCCGAAGTGGGGACCGCGACCACGTCGAGGCCGCCGCGCACGCGCTCTGCCGAGCAAGTCGACGAAGTGCTTCGCGGTCGAGCCGGTGCCGAGCCCTAGCCGCATGCCCGGCCGTACGAATTCGACGGCGCGGGCGGCGGCGGCACGCTTTTGAGCCTCGACATCCATGAGGGGTTAAGCCTCCCGGCCCCGGCAAAATGCCATCCAGCGTGCCGGTATCTAGCCGCGTTCCGCCCGCCGATCCTAGGGCCTTGATCTTCAAGCCTTGCATCCTCAAGCCTTGCGCGGCGGCCGATGGCCGGTTAGGCGAAGCGCCATGCTCACCATCGTCTTCGATCTCGACGGCACGCTGATCGATACCGCGCCGGACCTCATCGACACGCTCAACCTGATCCTGGCGCGCGAAGGCCTCGCCGCCATGCCGTTCGATGCGGCCCGCCGGCTGATCGGCGGCGGCTCACGCGGCATGCTCGAGCGCGCCCTCATCGAAGACGGACGCCCAGCCGGCAAGGCGGAGATGGATCGGCTGTTCGCCGCCTATATCGAGCACTATGCCGCGCATATCGCCGACCGCTCGCGGCCGTTCCCGCAGCTCGAGGCGACGCTCGATCGGTTATCTGCTGATGGCCACCGTCTCGCGGTGTGCACCAACAAGCTCGAATGGCTGTCGCGGCTCTTGCTGACGAAGCTGAAACTGACGCCGCACTTCGCCGCGATCTGCGGCCAGGACACGTTCGGCGTGATGAAACCCCATCCGGAAATTTTGCTCAAAACCATCCTGCGCGCCGGCGGCGATCCGGCAGATGCGATCATGATCGGCGATTCCGGCACCGACGTGCGTACCGCCCGCGCCGCCCGAGTGCCCGTGATCGCCGTCGACTTCGGCTACAGCGAAGTGCCGATCGCAACGTTGCAGCCGGACCGCATCATCAGTTCGTATGACGAATTGCCGGCGGCGATCGCGGGTGTCGTGGCGGAGCGGCCGCAAGGCGGCGCTGATTAACCTTAATGAAATCGACCTTCGCCGGCGTCACGACACCACGTCGGCGGCTTGGCGTCGCGCGCTTAAATATCTCTAATTCCTTGTTTTATCGGCCAGCCGCGGCAAGCACCAAATGTTGGAACCGCGTCGCCTTGAGGCCAGGCGCTTCGGCAACGCGATTTTTCCCTGCGGCAATCGGTCTTTACCAAAACGGCCGACCGGCCTAGGTTCGCATGAGGACGGGTGGATTCATGTTGCGCGTACGCCTTATCGTCACAGCGAGCGTCTGTCGCTTTGGCTCCCGCACTGGCAGGGTGCTCAAGTTCCCTGCCCGACTGGATGTCGTTTAAATCGTCACCACCGCCGCCGACTGCCCTGCAGTTCGAATCAGATCCGCCGGGCGCCGATGTGCGCACGGCGCAAGGCCAGACCTGCCTGACGCCCTGCTCGCTCACCGTGCCGCCGGAAAACCAATCGGTATCGTTCGCCAAGAACGGCTACCTGCCGCAGACGGTCCAGGTCACCGTCCGGATAGCGGAACACTCCATGTTCGAAAGCCCGCCGCCGGATATTCAACCCAATCCGGTCGCCGTGGTGCTCCAGCCGGCCCCGCCGCCGCACAGGCTGGCGCCTAAACCGAAGCCGAAGCCGCATCGGACCGCCGCGAGGGCCAGCGCGCCGCCGCCACCACCGCCCGGTGGCTCGCCCTTCCCACCGCCGCCGGCGCAGCGCTAGCGACAGCACCCGTTGCGGCAGCCGCTTCGGGGCAAGATATCCTGGACCCTCAGGGCTTTATCCGGCACAATTATTGACTATCTAAGCTGGTGTAATACCGGCATTGCTGATGGGAGAAGTGCCGCCGCAACGCGTGCCGATGGGCCGCGTGGAAGCGAACAGCATGATTATGAACGGTGCGCAAACGCGAAATCTTGACGCTGCCGTCGGGCGGCCGTCCCTGGTCGATCCGTTCGGCCGCGACATCTCGTATCTGCGCGTCTCGGTCACCGACCGCTGCGATTTCCGCTGCGTCTATTGCATGTCGGAGAACATGGCCTTCCTGCCCAAGGCCGACGTTTTGACGCTGGAAGAGCTCGACCGGCTGTGCTCCGCCTTCGTCGCGCGCGGCGTGCGCAAGCTTCGCCTCACCGGCGGCGAGCCGCTGGTCCGGCGCGGCATCATGACCCTCGTCAACTCGCTGTCGCGGCACCTGCAGACGGGCGATCTCGACGAACTGACGCTGACCACCAACGGCTCGCAACTCGCCAAATATGCGCAAGAGATCAAGGCGGCCGGCGTGCGGCGCCTCAACGTCTCGCTCGACACGCTCGATGCGGAGAAATTCCGCGCCATCACGCGCTGGGGTTCTTTGGACCAGGTGCTGGCCGGCATCGACGCGGCGCTGGCCGCGGGCTTGAAAATCAAGATCAACGCGGTCGCGCTCAAAGGCGTCAACGACGACGAATTCCCGCAGTTGATCGAATGGGCGCACGGCCGCGGCATGGATTTGACGCTGATCGAGGTGATGCCGCTCGGCGAGATCGGCGAAGGCCGGCTCGAGCAATATCTGCCGCTCTCGATCGCGCGCGCTCGCCTTTCGGAGCGCTTTTCGCTTAACGACATCGACTATCGCACCGGCGGGCCGGCGCGCTATGTCCGTGTCACCGAGACCGGCGGGCTCTTAGGCTTCATCACGCCGATGACGCACAATTTCTGCGAATCGTGCAATCGCGTGCGCGTCACCTGCACCGGCACCCTTTATATGTGCCTCGGCCAGGAGGACGCCGCCGATCTGCGAAAACCCTTGCGCGCCTCCGAAAGCGACGATCTGTTGTTTGCCGCCATGGATGAGGCGATTTCGCGCAAGCCCAAGGGCCACGACTTCGTCATCGATCGCCGCCACCGGCGGCCGGCACTGGCGCGCCACATGAGCGTGACCGGCGGTTGATCCTTACCGCCCCTGCGGCAGCCGCTTACTGGGCCGCTTTTTTGGCGATGAACGGGCTCAAATGGGCGAGCAGATCGGCTTCAGCGACCGGCTTTTCCAGGAAGGTCGCGCCCTCGACCGACGGCACCGGGCCAAATCCGAACGATCCGGACAGCACGATAACGGGCACACCCTCCTGGCGCAGCCGCGTAATCAAGCCGGAAGACTCTTCGCCGCCACGCAGATGGAAATCGACCAAAGCAACGTCGGGCCGGTGCGCGGCGAACAGGCTCTCAGCTTCAGCCGTGTTCGTCGCCGGTCCGTCCACGCGCGCCCCGCAAAGCTCAAGGAGCATCTTCACCGCGTGGCCGACGTCGCGGGAGTCTTCGACCAATAGGATATCGAGCCCCTTCAGCTCGTCGGCTGATCCGGCGCCCGCGTCCTGATGATCGATCGTCGCACCCATCGGTAGCGTCCGTCGCAACGGGATTTCCCACCTAGGATCGATTACTAAAGGCGAAATTCGGGCAAGCAAGCAAAGACACACAACGCCACAACAATTCTGGCTGGGTGTGACTTTTCTGCATCAAACGGGCTTGCGGCCGGCCTCGCCGAGCCTATCCGGCGGGTTTCAGTGCAGCTCCAGGGCCAAGTCGGCTGGAATTGGCGCTTACGCAGCGCCGCAGCGGCTGGTAGGCCCGCTCCGCGGCGGCATAGATGCCGAGCCCTTCGGCCAACGCCCGCTCGGCGGCGTCACGGGCGGCCGAGAAGGTAACGATTTTTTCAGAGATCATGCGCTCGGCTTCGACCGCCGCATTCGGCGCGCCGCAAGTAAACAGCATAAGCCGCGTTGAGATCACGCCTTGTGCCTCGCAGCTGAAGCGAACGGCCTCGATCCAATTGGCCCAGAAATCCACCACAGTGGTCTCCAATCGATGCCTCCGAAGCCCGGAATTTGCTCGGAGCACGATCGGAAGAGGATGATGCAAATTTTCTAAAATTGGCGCGCGGCATTCGCTAAAATTGTCTCGAAATGGGTCAGCAGCCCAGGCCTAAGGACAGCAGGCCAGCACCGCCGCCGCCGCTTGAAATTCAGCGAGACGGAAGTCTCGGCGCGCCATCGCCATCTCGTCTGCGACCCCACTGCGCCGTGTTCCAATCCTCATCGACATGCGCCGCCTGCCAGGCGGCGTCGGCCGAGAGCGCGCCGCGCGCCATGGCAAGCGCGATCAGCGCCGAACCGGTGAGCGTCGTGACGACATGCGCGGCACCGAGCCGCCACGGCTCCAGCGGGATAGCGTCGCGCGCGGCGGCAAGCGCGGCATCGGGCTGCACGACATAGACGATCCCCTCGCCCAACTTGAAATCGGCGCCGAGCGCGTGGCGCGCCCAGACCGAGAATCGGATCCCAATGGTGGGCCTGGCTCTCGACCAGCCCCAGCGGCGAGGCGGCGCGATAAAACAAAAGATCGGACGCCAGATACTTGGCGATCTCCTCGGCGACCGGCAGCGGCGCGTCGGCAACGCCGTCGATGATCGCGTTGGCCAGGCGCGTCAGCGGCATCTTTGCCGGATCGATGACGTCCTTTTGCTCCTGCCATTCCGCGGCGATGGCCTCGGCAAGCGCGAGCGTCGGCGCTGCCAGCACCCGGCGCGCCGGCGTGTGCACCGGCTTGTCATCGAGGCGCACGGCATAGCCGTCCGCCACCGCCGCGGTGGCCGCCGTTTCGTAGAAACGGCGCGGCAGCACCGTCCGCATGCTGCGGCGCGTCGCCTCTATGGGATCGTCAGGCGGCACATTTTCGAACGGTTCGCGCATAGCCCCTCAAACCACGACAGGTGGCAAGGCGCAAGTCGAGGCGCGACACAATTTTATAAGTATTCTCAATGAGTTATATTGTGGGAAGGACAGCTTTCGCGGCGTCATCCAAGTACCGTTGGGGGAGCGCCATCCAGTCGCGCGCTTGTTAGGGATCGGAAGGCACAAAACCTTGTTATAACAAGCAGAAGCGGTAGTAATCCGTACCCCCCTCGACTAGTATCCCGCGCCGGAATCGACTACGGGGGCGGTCGAAGAGGTAGCCGCAGCAGCGTGCTTACCGCCTGTAAGAGCGGGTGCTGCGGGCAAGAGGAATAGATGAAACCAACCGACATTTCGGTCCCGGATTACTTCCACAAAGTCGTGGATTGCCAATGGGCCTGCCCGGCGCACACGCCGGTGCCCGAATACATCCGTTTGATCGCTGCGGGCCGCTACAGCGACGCTTACATGATCAACTGGGACTCCAATGTGTTCCCGGGGATTTTGGGCCGCACTTGCGACCGGCCGTGCGAACCAGCCTGCCGGCGCGGCCGCGTTGAAAAAGAGCCGGTGGCGATCTGCCGGCTCAAGCGCGTCGCCGCCGACTTCAAGGACGACATCAAAGACCGCCTGCCCAAGTCACCCAAGATCAAGAACGGCAAGCGCATCGCGCTCGTGGGCGGCGGCCCGGCCTCGCTCGCCGTGGCGCGGGACTTGGCCCCCATGGGCTACCAGTGCGTCGTGTTCGACCAGGATCCGAAATCCGGCGGCATGATGCGCACGCAGATTCCGAAATTCCGTTTGCCGGAAAGCGTCATCGACGAGGAATGCAATTACATCCTCGATATCGGCATCGAGTTTATCGGTTCAAAGCGCATCGACAGCCTGAAGACGCTGCTGGCGGAAGATTTTGACGCCGTCTTCGTCGGTTGCGGCGCGCCGCGCGGCCGCGACCTCGACATTCCCGGCCGCAAGGAAGCGGTCAAGAACATCCATATCGGCATCGACTGGTTGTCCAGCGTCTCGTTCGGCCACATCACTGCGATCGGCAAGCGCGTCATCGTGCTTGGCGGCGGCAATACCGCGATGGATTGCTGCCGCTCTTCGCGCCGGCTCGGCGGCGAAGACGTCAAGGTGATCGTTCGCTCCGGCTTCGAGGAGATGAAGGCGTCCCCCTGGGAAAAGGAGGACGCCATGCACGAGGATATCCCGATCTTCAATTTCCTGGTGCCGAAGGAATTCACCCACGACAACGGCGAGCTCACCGGCGTCGTGTTCGAGAAGGTCAAGGCGGTGCGCGACGCCAAGGGCCGCCGCGATCTGGTGCCGACCGGCGAGCCGGATGAACACTTTCCCTGCGACGACGTGTTGGTCGCCGTCGGGCAGGAGAATTCCTTCCCCTGGATCGAGCGCGATTGCGGCATCGAGTTCGACAAGTGGGGCATGCCGAAGGTCGATCCCACGACCATGGCCTCGACCAATCCAAAAGTGTTCTTCGGCGGCGACGCCGCATTCGGGCCCAAGAACATCATCTGGGCGGTGGCGCACGGCCACGAGGCCGCGATCTCGATCGACCGCTTCTGCCGCGGCGAGGACGTCAATGTCCGCCCGCCGCCGCAGATCGCGGTGTCGAGCCAGAAGATGGGCATCCACGAATGGTCTTACGATAACGAGATCACGCTCGATAAGCGCTTTCGCGTGCCGCATCGCGATAAGGTGGTGGCGCTGCGCGACATCAAGGCCGAGGTCGAGCTCGGCTACGACCTCGAGCTGGCGCTCAAGGAATCCGAACGCTGTCTCAATTGCGACATCCAGACCGTCTTCACCGGCCAGCTTTGCATCGAGTGCGACGCCTGCGTCGACATCTGCCCGATGGACTGCATCACCTTCACCGCGCAACGGCGAAGAAGCCGATCTGCGCACGCGGCTGCAGGCGCCGGCCAAGAACCACACCCAAGACCTTTATGTCGCCAATAACCTCAAGACCGGCCGCGTCATGGTGAAGGACGAGGACGTCTGCCTGCACTGCGGCCTGTGTGCCGAGCGCTGTCCCACCGGCGCCTGGGACATGCAGAAATATCTCATCGACATGAACTCACGCGGAACAAGCATGCCAGCAGCGAACCCAATCAGCAGCGTAAACGACTTCGTCATCCGCTTCGCCAACGTCAACGGCTCGGGTTCGGCCAGCGCCAACGAGCTGTTTGGCCGCGCCATCCTGCGCATGGGTGTGCCGGTGTCGCCGCGCAACATTTTTCCCTCCAATATCCAGGGCCTGCCGACCTGGTACGAGGTGCGGGTCTCCGAAGCCGGCCATCTCGGCGCCCGCGGCGGCACCGACATGATGGTGGCGATGAACCCGCAGACCTGGGACAAGGATGTGGCGTCCATCGAGCCCGGCGGTTATTTGCTCTACAATTCGACCAAGCCGATGCCGAAGTCGAAATTCCGCGACGACATCACCGTCATCGGCGTGCCGCTCACCGCCATCACCAACTCGACCTATACCGATCCGCGCCAGCGGCAGCTGTTCAAGAACATCATCTATCTCGGCGCGCTCTCGGCGCTGCTCGACATCGATCCGAAGGTCATCGAGGGGCTGATCGCCGAGCAGTATAAGGGCAAGGAAAAACTCCTGTCCTCGAACGTGCACGCGCTGCATCTCGGCCGCGACTACGCGCTGACGAATTTGAAATGCCCGATCGGGCTTCGCGTGCAGAAGGCCGACAAGGTCGGCGACCGTATCTTTATAGAGGGTAATTCGGCCGCCGCGCTCGGCGCGGTCTATGGCGGGGCCACGGTCTGCGCCTGGTATCCGATCACGCCGTCGTCGTCATTGGCCGACGCCTTCACCAGCCATTGCAAGCGGCTGCGCCACGATCCTGAGACCAAGAAGGCGAAATACGCCATCGTCCAGGGCGAGGACGAGCTGGCGTCGATCGGCATCGTCATCGGCGCCGCCTGGAACGGGGCGCGTGCCTTCACCGCAACCTCCGGCCCCGGCATCTCGCTGATGCAGGAGTTCATCGGGCTGTCCTATTTCGCCGAAATCCCCGCCGTGATCATGGACGTGCAGCGCGCCGGTCCCTCGACCGGCATGCCGACGCGCACCCAGCAATGCGACATCATCAGCGCGGCCTACGCCTCCCACGGCGACACCAAGCACGTGCTGCTGTTCCCCGAGGATCCGGCCGAAGCCTTCGAAATGGCGGCGCAGGCGTTCGATCTCGCCGACCGGCTGCAAACCACGATCTTCCTCATGCTCGACCTCGACATCGGCATGAATCACCGGCTGTCCCGCCCGCTGAAGTGGGACGACGCCAAGCAATACGACCGCGGCAAGATCATGACTGCCGCCATGCTCGACGACGGCCGCGATTTCGGCCGCTATCTCGACGTCGACGGTGACGGCATTCCGTTACCGCACCTATCCGGGCACCCACGGACCAAGGGATCGTACTTCACCCGCGGCACGTCGCGCGACCGCTACGCGCGCTACACCGAGGAAGGCCCGGCCTACCAGGACAACATGCAGCGGCTGCTGCGCAAGTTCGAGACCGCCAAGGATTTGGTGCCGCGGCCGCTGCAGGCCAATGCCGGCAAGCCGACGAAATACGGCGTGATCTATTTCGGCTCGACCTCGCCGGCCATGGACGAGGCGATCGGCGTGCTGGAAGCGCGCGGCCACCAGCTCGACCGGCTGCGGCTTCGCGCCTTCCCGTTCCATTCCAGCGTGCCGAGCTTTATCGCCGAGCACGACTTCATCTATGTCGTCGAGCAGAACCGCGACAGCCAGTTGCGCTCGCTGATCGTCAACGAGCTCAGCATCGATCCGGTGCGGCTCATTCCGATCCTGCATTACGACGGCACGCCGATCACGGCGCGCTTCATCGCCAAGGCCAT